>JAWLGK010000024.1:0-48139 GCA_041685115.1 Gammaproteobacteria bacterium
AGCGCCGACGCGGCATCACGTCACCGCACCCAGTACTTCGAAATGCTCGGCCACCGCGCCATCTATCACGATGGCTGGCGCGCGGTGTGTCCGTTCCCGCAGCCCTCTGATCCGCCGCACACGACGCTCACCGAGGAGCGGCTGCGCGAACTGGACGTGGACGGCTGGGAGCTCTACCACGTAGCCGAGGACCCGACCGAAACGAAGGATCTGGCCGGGACGCGCCGGGACAAACTCATCGAGATGATCGCGCTGTGGTACGTGGAGGCCGGCAGGTACCAGGTGCTGCCCCTGGACAACCGGGTGGTGGAGCGCATGACCGCCGAGCGCCCGCGCCATGCACCCACGCGCGAACACCACGTGTATTACCCCGGCACCTCGCAGGTGCCGCCCGAGACCGCGGCGCGTGTGATCAACCGCCCGCACAGCATCACCGCCAAGGTGGCCATCCCGCCCGGCGGCGCCGAGGGTGTGTTGCTGGCGCAGGGCGGCAACACCGGCGGCTATGCCCTCTACGTCAAGAATCACAAGCTCCATTACGTCCACAACTACGTGGGCGCCGAGGAATTCCATATCGAATCGGCGCAGGAGATCCCGGAGGGCGAGTTGGAACTGGGCTTCGATTTCGAGCCGACCGGCAAGCCCGATATCGGCCAGGGCAAAGGGGTATCCGGCAGGGCCAGGCTCTATGTCAACGGCGAGCGAATGGCGGAGGGGGAGATCCCCATCACCGTGCCGCTCTCCTACAGTCTCAGCGAAGGCCTCAGTTGCGGCCGCGACTCCGGCCCGCCCGTGACCGTCGATTACGCGCCCCCGTTTCCCTTCAGTGGGCGCTTGGACCGGGTCGAGGTGGAAGTGAAGGGGCGCGCCTTCGGCGATCGCGCGGCGGCCTCCCGTGAAGCACTGGCCCGCCAGTAACGGGTAGAGCGCGCTCGCGCCGGGCAGGTCGCATGGGAACAGACCTGGAGTGATGGGGACGGTGGGTATGCGCACGGAACAGCGGAGCGAATCGATGTCCCAGTCCCGGTCGCACATGTATGCGATGTATGTGCACTTCGCGGCGATGATCCTGTCGGCCATGGTGGTCATGTACGCCGTGATGTACATGAGCGTCTGGGAGTGGGGTCATGCCCGATGGAGCGAAAGTCGGCTGTTCATGGCGCTGGCCATGGGCGGGACTATGGGACTGGTCATGCTGGGCTGGATGCTCGACATGTATCACAACACCAAGCTCAACCTGCTGATCGTTGTGATAAGCCTGCTATTGCTCACGGGCGCCATCGTGCTGGACCGCAGCCAAGTGACGGTCCAGGACAGCGCATTCATGCGCGCCATGATCCCGCATCATTCCATGGCCATCCTGCGCGCCGAACGGGCGCAACTGGCCGATCAGCGGGTCTGCGAGCTGGCGGCCCGGATCAGCGAGGCCCAGCGGCGCGAGATCATGGAAATGGCGTGGTTGATCGAAGACATCGCGCAGAATGGCCCCGTGCAAGACGCAGATGAAGCCAACTCACGGGCGGTGCCCGAGTTCAAGGGCGGGGCGGAACGTCAGTGCGTGCGCGGGTGAGGGTCAGGCCGGTCGTGGACGCAGGCTTGCACTGGGCCCTTAGCGGAGCCCGCTGCGTGTCCAGTGTGTATTTAACATAATAGGCATTATGCGCAGTTCGGATGGGTCCGTTCAGAGCCCGTCGAACAGGTTTTGGCCCAGGAGTTCGCCGATGCGCCCGCTGTCGCACGGTGGGCCCAGCAGGAAGCCCTGCGCGCTTTGACAGCCCAGGTCGCGCAGCAACCAAAGCTGGCTGGCGCGTTCGACGCCTTCGGCAATCACTTCCATGTTCAGGCTCACGCCCAGTTGCACCAGGGTCGCCACCACGGCCCGCGCCCGCGGGTCGCCGACCATGTCGGTGACGAAGGACCGGTCGATCTTCAGGACGTCGAGCGGCAGGCGCCGGATGTAACTGAGTGAGGAATAGCCGGTGCCGAAATCGTCCACCGCGACGCGTATGCCGGCGTCACGCAGGGTCTCCAGCTGACCAAGCACCTTGTCGTGTTCACGGATCAACACGCTTTCGGTCAACTCCAGGTCGAGTGCGCTGGCCGGCAGGTGTGCTGCGCACAAGGCGCCTTCGACGGTGCCGGTCAGGTCACCGTGCAGGAACTGCAACATGGACAGATTGACGGCCACGCGCAGCCGATGGCCGTGCGGAAGCGTGTGCCATTGGCCGGCCTGGACGCAGGCGGTGTGGATCACCCAGGCGCCGATATCCACGATGGCGCCCGTTTCCTCGGCCACGGGAATGAAACGTGCCGGGGAAATACGGCCGAGGACGGGGTGGTCCCAGCGTAACAGGGCCTCGACGCCCATGAGCTCGCCGGTGCGCAGCTCCACCTGGGGCTGGTATTCCAGATGAAACTGGCCCCGTTCCAGGGCCAGCGGCAGTTCGTCTTCCAGCCGCAAAGCACGTTGCGCGGACGTTGCCGGCATGGCAATGCCGGGGCGATTGCCACCCAGGCGCTTGGCATCGTACAAGGCGTTCTCCGCCTCCCGCACCAGACCGGCGGCGTCGGTGGCATGCTCCGGAAACAGGGCCAGACCGGCGCTGACCGGCGCGAATACCTGGGTAGCAAACAGGGCGTAGGGTTCGCGCAGTTGCGCCATGACGCAGTTGACCAGGGCCGTCGCGTCGGCGTCGGTGTTGAGCCCTACCAGCAGCACGAATTCATCGCCGCGCGAGCGGCCGATATAACCCGGCCCGGCGATGTCGACCACGCGCCGTTCCACGGCTTCGAGCAACAGCTCGCCTCGCTCGAAGCCAAAGCCGTGGTTGATTTGGCGCATGGCGTCCACGTCGACGATCAGGCAGGCCATCTTACGGCCCTCTGCCCTCGCAAGGCGCTCGTCGAGCCTGTGGCGCAGTTCGCGCCAGGAATAGACACCCGTCGCGCCGGTCGTTGCGTCCGCAGCGGGGCGTTCCAGTACGTCGCGCACGAGTTGGGGCAGACGTCCGAGTTCCTGCTTGCTGACGAATCCCTGCGCGGGTGTGTCCGAGAATTCGGACAGCACCGCCGCCGTTTCCTCGCCCGAGACGATCACCAGCGGCGGTGGCCGAACATGGGCGCGCAGACGCTGTACCACATCGTCGGGCGCCAGCTGCGGGAGGCTGTAGTCGCACAGCATGATGTCCCATTCCCGCTCCAGTGCTTGTGCCAGTGCGCCCGGGGCGTCCACACGATGCATGAGCGGCGCCCAGCCGTCGTCCTGCAGGGCCTCGCGCATGAGTTCCGCGTCGTCGGCGGAATCGTCGATGATCAGAAGCCGCAAGGGTCTGGCGTCACGTCCCGGTCGTAGGCGCTGTTCTTCCATGTCAGTGGGTGGCGTATTGAATGATCGCTTGGGAGATGGCATCGAGGGGCAATTGCAGGTCCACGCCCCCGCGGCGTACCGCCTCCTTGGGCATGCCGTACACGATGCAGGTCTGTTCGTCCTGCGCGACGGTGCGCGCGCCCGCCTGGTGCATCTCCAGCAAGCCCTCCGCGCCGTCGTCACCCATACCGGTCATGATGATGCCGAGCGCGTTCGCGCCGGCGTGCTTGGCCACCGAGCGGAACAGCACGTCCACCGAGGGGCGGTGGCGATTGATCAGTGGGCCGTCCTTCACTTCCACATGGTAGTGCGCGCCGCTGCGGCTCAGCAGCATGTGGCGCCCGCCGGGTGCGATCAGTGCGCGGCCCGGAATGACACGGTCGCCGTTTTGTGCCTCGCGGACCTCGATGTCGCACAGGCTGTCGAGGCGGTTCGCGAAGGCCTGGGTGAATTTCTCCGGCATGTGCTGGACGATGACGATGCCCGGCACCACCCGCGTGAGGCCGGACAGCACCACTTCGAGGGCCTGGGTGCCGCCCGTGGAGGTGCCGATGGCGACCACGCGATCGGTGGTCTGGCTCATGGCCGTAGATGCGGGCGCAGGAGCAGGCGCGGGTGCCTGCTTTGCGGGGCGGCGGCCACGGCTCGCGCCCAGACGATCGGGGCGCGCCCTGGCCGCCGACTTCACCACCTCGATGAGATGCGCGGCCTCCTCGTGCAGGAATTCCTTCAAGCCGACGCGCGGCTTGGTGACCACCTCGATGGCGCCGGCCGCCAGGGCCTGCAGGGTGGTCTCGGCGCCCTTCTCCGTCAGCGTCGAACACATCACCACCGGCGTGGGCCGTTCCGCCATGAGCTTGCGCAGGAAACTGATGCCGTCCATGCGCGGCATTTCCACGTCGAGCACGATGACGTCGGGCCAGGCCGCCTCCATGCGGCGCATGGCAAAGATCGGGTCGGCAACCGCGGCCATCACCTCGATGCCGGGGTCGCGGGTCAGTACGTCCGCCAGCACCTGGCGTATCACCGCCGAGTCGTCGACCAGCAGGACCTTGATTTTCGCTGCGCCGTCCTTCATGTGTTGCGCACGTCGGTGCTTCTGACCTGCATGGAACCGCTGGTGAGCTGGAGTGTGATGTGGCGGTAGCAGCACGCGCCGACGTCTTCGTGCATGACGTTCAGGCGATAGCGCCGCGCAAGCGCCCGCGCCATGGCGATGTTCTGCTCGCCCACGCGAAAACCGGCGTTGCCTGCGGAGGGAAACATGTTTCCGCCCCCGAAGATGCCGGCCTCGTAGTCCTGCAAATGGGTGCCCGCCTTGCGAATGGCGGTTGCGAGCAGTTCCATGGCCTCGTCACCGTAACGGCCGTCGCCCTGCCCCTCGCCCCGTGAGGCCAGGACGAAATGACACATGCCGCCGAGGCGGCTTTTGCGATGCCAGAGGGTGATCGAAACACACGAGCCGAGCAAGGTGCGGACATTGCCGATACCCTGCCCGAAATAGACTTCCCCGGGCTTCAGATAGATATCGTGTCGCAGCATGTTCATCGTCCGAGTTGATAGACCGACGGCGTCAGCATGCGCAGGGAGGTACGAATGCCGTTGAGGCTTTCGGAATGGCCGGTGATGAGAAAGCCACCGGGTTCGAGATGGGTGATTAGGCGCTGAACCAAACGCGCCTTGGTTGCCGGATTGAAATAGATCATGACATTGCGCAGGAAAATGGCATGGAAACGGCCGAGTTCCGGCCACTCACCGTTGAGGTTCAAGGGACGAAATTCGATACGCTCACGTATGGCGCGGTCCACCATGAAGTTGCCCGCCTGGGAGCGAACGCCTTTCAGGCAAAAACGCTTCAGGAAATCTTTGGGAATGCGCTCGGCGTCTTCGAGCGGATAAACGCCCTTGCGTGCCGCTTCGAGCACACGGACGCTGATATCGGTACCCAGAATGCGCCAGTTACCCGGGCGCCTATCGGCAAGCACCATGCCGATGCTGTAGGGTTCTTCGCCAGACGAACTGGCGGCGCTCCAGATGCGTAATTCGGGGACATTGGCGAAGCGCGGCAGGACTACCTCCTGCAGGAAGTCGAAGTGCCTGGGTTCGCGGAAGAAGTAGGTCTCGTTGGTGGTCAGGTGATCGACCATCACCTGACGTTCGAGGGCCTGGTCTTCCCGCGTGACGAGTTCATAGTATTGCCGGAAGGTGGCGAGGTTGTGGTGCCGCAGGCGGCGTCCGAGGCGGCCGCTGACCAGGGCCTTCTTGGCATCGGACAGGTGAATGCCGGCAATCTCGAAGATAAGGTCGCGAAACAGTGTGAATTCCCTGTCGGTGATGCCGCCCGGGCCCACGGCCCCTGCCCTGCCCGGTGCGCTGCGCGCGGCGGCCGCAGCGACAGGCCGCGTCTGCACACCGCTCTCCTGCGCCTCGGCAGGGCGAGCGCCAGCGCGCTCAGGCGTGGCCGAAATCACTGAGTTCCTCCAGGGACAACACCCGTGCGGCATTGAGCACAACGGTAAACCCGCCCTTGCCCTTGGCCATGCCTTCGATGAAATCCGCACGCACCGACGCGCCGAAGCTTGGCGGCGGTTCCACATCGCCTGGCGGGATGTCGAGCACTTCGTTTACGGCATCCACCATGATGCCCACGTCCAGGTGTCCGTCGGCCTCTGCCAATTCCACGATGATCACGCACGTGCGCCGCCCGGTCGGTCCGCTTGGCCGCTCCAGCCGCGCCGCCAGATCGATCACTGGCACCACGCTGCCGCGCAGGTTGATGACCCCGCGGATATAGTTCGGGACCATGGGGATCCGGGTGACATCGGTATATTCGATGATCTCCTTGACGCGACTGATGGGCAGCGCAAGGGTTTCACTGCTCACCGTGAACGTCAGCGCCTTGAGCGCATCGCTGCCTAACGGACTGTCCGGTTTGCCGGCCTGCACTGCCTGGTTCATGTAACTTCCCCCTTGTCATGCCCATGGACAGCTGCGGTGGACAGTAGCTCCAGCTCATCCATGGCAAGCAGCCTCGTGATATCCAGAAGCAGCACGAAACGCCCTGTGACCTTTCCCATGCCGGCGAAGAAGTCGGTGCGGATGCGACCGCCCAGCGACGGTGCGCTATCGATGTCTTCGGGAGCGATGTCCACCACCTCGTCGACGGCATCGACCAGCAGCCCCACGTCGCATGTACCGCCGCCATCGGCAGGCGCTTCGACGATGACGATGCAACTCCGGTTCGATACCTGCGACGCGCTGCCGCCGAAACGTGCAGCGAGATCCAGCACGGGAACGCCGCGGCCGCGCAGGTTGATGGTACCGCACACGAAGGACGGCATCATCGGTATGGCCGTAACCTGGCCATACTCGATGATCTCCTTGATGGTCAGCACCGCAATGCCGAAGTTCTGACTGGCGACGCGGATCGACAGGTACTTGTTGAGATCGCGGCTCCGCGTGGCCGGCAGCGCCTGGGCAGTCACTCACGCCACCTCTTCGAACCGTTCGAAGTCCTTGTCATGGTGATGCGGGCGCATGGCGCTCGGCTTGTGTTCCGGGGCGGACGAACGGGATTTCTCGGCCCCGGACGCCTGCGCTTGCGACCTGCGGGTGGTGCCGTCCACCTTGAAGAAGCCGACCGTGTCGATGAGTTGCATGGCCTGCGAACTCATCTCCTCCGCCGTGGAGGCCAGCTCTTCGGAAGAAGCGGCACTTTGCTGGGCGACCTGATCCAACTGGGACACGGCCGTGTTCAGCTGACCGATGCCGGACGATTGCTCCTCCGAAGCCGCGGCGATCTCCTGCACCAGCTCCGCCGTGCGCTTGATCGAAGGTACCATTTCCTCGAGCAATCCTCCTGCGCGCTCGGCGATCTTGACGCTGTTGGCGGCCAAATCGGAGATTTCCTGAGCCGACACCTGGCTGCGTTCGGCCAGCTTGCGGACCTCGTCGGCCACTACGGCGAAGCCCTTGCCGTGATCGCCTGCGCGCGCCGCCTCGATGGCCGCGTTGAGTGCGAGCAGGTTGGTCTTGTAGGCGATATCCTCGATGACGCTGATCTTGTCGGCGATCTGCTTCATGGCATCGACCGTTTCCTTGACCGCCTCGCCCCCTTCCGTGGCCTGCCGCGCAGCGGTGTTGGCGATGCCGTCGGTGACGCGCGCATTTTCGGTGTTCTGCTGGATGGAAGCGGCGGATTGTTCCAGCGTGGCGCTGGTTTCTTCCACGCTGGCGGCCTGTTCGGTAGCACCCTGGCTGAGGGACTGGGCGGTTGCCGAGACCTCTTCCGATGCGGATGACAAGGCATCCGCGGCACTGGTCACCTCGCCGATGACCTGCGACAGGCGCTGGATCATGTTCTTCATGGCGGCAAGCAGCAAGCCCGTCTCATCGGTCGAGTTGACGTCCACCTTCACACATAGATCGCCCTCGGCTAGGCTGTTGGCGGTGCGCAAGGCTTCGGCAAGCGGGCGTGTGATGCTGCGCATGATCCACAACGCGATGCCGATGGCGGCGAGCACGGCGAGGCCGACGATGATCAGCACGAGGGTGCGACCGCTGCTATACGCCTCGTTGGCCGCCTCGGCGGCTTGATCCATTAGTCTGCCCTGGAAGGCCACCACCTCGCTGACCGCGGAGAAGTAGGCCGCCTGGTACTTGCGCATCTCGCTCGTCAAATAGTCCACGGCCTCGTCGCGAAGACCCTGATCAAGCAGCGCCATGAAACGTTCCTGGCGGGGAAGAAAGGCCTCGCGCGCCCCGAGCATGGCCTGCACAAGACGTTTGCCCTCATCCGACCTGATAGTGCGGGTGAGTTCATCTGCCTGTTCCTGCACGGCCTTGAGCGATGCGGCGATGCGGGCGCGTTCCGTTTCCACGGCCTTTTGGTCGCGCAGCAGCGCCATATTGCGGCCGGCGCGGGCGATGACGCCGAGGTGTTCAAGGATCGTGTTCGCTGCGACGGTCTTCGGATAACGGTCATGGACCAGGGTATTGACGCTGCTGTTCAGCGCAGCCATCTGGGTCAGACCAAGCGCGGCGATGCTCACCAAAAGCAAGATGATGAGCCCGAAGCCAAGTCCAAGCCGCACTCCAATTTTCATATTCCTGAACATGTGCTGCGCTTCCTCTTCTCAAGTCCGGTGGTTCAGTGAAGGTTCTTGTTGTATGTGGTTTCTGTTCTGGCGGCGGCGGACTGCACCAGTTGCGGGACATCGAGGATGACCGCCACTTCGCCGCTGCCGAGTATGGTGGCGCCACTGATCCCTTCGAGGCGCTCGAAGATCCGCCCCAGCGGCTTGATGACGGTCTGGAATTCGCCAAGCAGCGTGTCCACCACCAACCCGGCCTTCTGGCCGCCGTACTGCACCACGACGATGTTCTCGCGCGTCCGCCCGGTCCGCGGCTCACCAAACAGCTGCTGGAGACGCAGAAACGGCAGTACCTCGCCGCGCAGATTGATGTACGCGGCTTGTTCACCCAGGCACTGCCCTTCGCCCACTTCAATACATTCGAGGACCGAATCGAGCGGAATGACGTAGGTTGACCCGCCCACTTCCACCAGGAAGCCGTCGATGATGGCGAGGGTCAGCGGCAGGCGAATGGCGACCGTGGCGCCGAGCCCTTCCTGACTCGACAATTCGATGGTGCCGCGCAGCGCCTCGATGTTCCGCCGCACCACGTCCATGCCCACGCCGCGGCCCGACAGGTTGGTCACCTGCGCCGCGGTGGAAAAACCCGGCTCGAACACCAGCCGCTGGATCTCACTGGTGGTAAGCGTCTGGCCGGGGGCGATAAGGCCGCGTTCGATGGCTTTGTTGAGGATTTTCGCCGTGTTCAGGCCGCGCCCGTCGTCGCTCACCTCGATGACGATGCTGCCTGATTCGTGGTAGGCGTTGAGGCGCACGTGGCCACGGGCCGGCTTGCCGGCGATCCGCCGTTCCTCTGCGTTTTCGATGCCGTGATCCATCGCATTGCGGATCAGATGCATGAGGGGATCGCCGATCTTCTCCACCACGGTCTTGTCGAGCTCGGTCTCGGCGCCACTGATCGCAAGGCCGATGTCCTTGCCCAGTTCACGGCTGACATCGCGCACCACGCGTTGGAAGCGGTTGAAGGTGTCGCCGATCTGCACCATGCGCAGGCGCAGGGCCGAGTCTCGGATCTCTTCCACCAGGCGCCCCACCATGGAGATGGATTCCAGCAGTTGAGCGTCACCGCGGCGTTGCGCGAGCAGGCTGCTGCTGGCGCCGGCGATGACCAGCTCGCCGACCAGGTTGATGAGCACGTCGAGCTTGTCAGCATCGATGCGGATGCTGCGCTCGGACAGGCTGCGTCCACGCTCGTGCTTTTCCTGCGTCGGCTCGCCGGGTGGGGACGGCACCAGTGGCGGTGCGATGTCGGCGATCGCGGCCATGGTCGGCGCGTCGGGCAGGTGCAGGTCGGCCAGGATGCCGCTCACCTTCAGCGCCGTCTCCCTCCCCTCACCCGCCGTCGGCACCGGGACCGGTGTGATGCGGATCTCCGCGTCTTCTCGGAAAAACTCGAACGCCGCGTCGATCTCCTCACGTGCCTTGTGCGTACAAAGGTCGAGTTCCAGCGCGATGTAGCAGCACTCCGGATCCATGTGTTCCGCACCGGGCATGGCGTCGTACAGTGTGTTGACGTTCTCGAACTCGCCCAGCCGGCGCAGATAGCGCAGCAGCGCGAGGGGATCGAGTCCGTTGCGCAACACGCCCTCGGCAAAACGGACCGTGATGTGATAGGTCACCGGCGCCGAGGCGCTGGCCGGTCCCGCCGGATCGGAATCGGGCGCGCGTAGGGTTTCGTCCGGGGCGGTTTGCAGGTAAGGTCCGAGCCTCGCGAGCAGCCCTGCATCGCGCGCTGCCATGGCCGCATCCGCCGGCTCGCCCGCCACCGCCTGCTCGACGAGGACACCCATGTGATCGCGGCACTCCAGCAGCAAGGCGACCATATTCGGTTCGGGGGTGAGCTCGTTGGTACGCAGCCGGTCCAGCACGGTCTCCACCACATGGGTGAAGGTCTGCACCTTCTCGAAACCGAACACGCCGCCCGAGCCCTTGATGGTGTGTGCGGCGCGAAACACCGCATTGATGAGGTCCGGTTCATGGGGGCTGTGTTCGAGGGCCAGCAATGCCCGCTCCATCTCCTCCAGCAGTTCACGGCTCTCCAGCAGGAAGGTGCGCTGTACTTCGAGCATGTTCATGCCGATGTCCTCGCATCGACTTCGACTGCGAAGTGCGTGCTCAAGCCGCAGAGCGTGAGGGCATCTGTTACTGCATGGCTGCTATCCAGCAGGTGCAGGTGATGGCCACGCACCGATAATTCGCGTTTCACCAACAGCAGCAACTGCACGCCCGCCATGTCGATGTCCGTGACACCCGACAGTTCCAGTTCAAGGCGGCGGCAGCGCGGAAGCAACGTGCTGAGCCAGGAATGGATTTCCGCGGCGCGATAGATGTTGAGCTCGCCTTCAAGCGCCGCGCGGCAGCCTTCCTGGACTTGCGTGCTGTCTACGGACATCACCTTTTCCTCACGGCAGGACCAGGCGCGCAACCGCGTCGAGGATCTGCTCCGGCTTGAATGGCTTCACGACCCAGGCCTTTGCACCGGCGGCCTTACCCTTCTGCTTCATCTCATCCTGCGTTTCGGTGGTCAGCATGATGACGGGGGTGAAGCGATAAGCCTGCGTGTTCTTGAGCGCCAGCAGGAAGCTGATGCCGTCCATATTCGGCATGTTCACGTCGCTGATGATGAGATGGATCTTGCGGCCGTCGAGTTTGGTCAGTGCATCCTGCCCGTCACAGGCCTCGACGACGTCATAGCCGCCGCCCTTGAGTGCGATGCCGACGATCTGACGAAGGCTCGCCGAGTCGTCAACGACCAGTATGGTTTTTGCCATCATTAACCCTCTTAAAAAAACGTGACGGCGTCGCCGGCCCGGCGGTTCTCGCCATGGTGCAGGTATTGTTCGTCCGTCGTGTAAGTACGTTTCATGTCCGCCAGCAGGGCCTCGACGTCCATGGCGTGCGCCGGAGCCATCGCTTCCGGACCGGGCAGCTCGCGCTGTACCTGTACCTGGAAGGCGTCGATGTTGGTACAGGTGCTTGCGAGGATCTGGCTGGTGCGATCCTGGAATTGCAAGGACACGAGGATGTCTGCGATCTCATCGCGGATTCCCACGCTCTCCTGGCGCAGTTCGTCGCTCGATTGCGCGAGTTCCGTGGCGAGTGTCTCCAGGCGGCCCAGCACACGACCGACCCGTGCCGTGGCATCCTGCACCGCATGTCCGTCGCGCGCCTCGGCATCCTGGGCCGTGGCAGCGGCCACGGTCATGGCGCTGGTAATGCGCTGAACCTTTTCGCTGATGCCGCGGCCGGTATTGCCGGACAGCATGGACAGCTGGCGGACCTCGTCCGCCACCACCGCGAAGCCGCGCCCCGATTCACCGGCCCGTGCCGCCTCGATGGCGGCATTCAGGGCAAGCAGGTTGGTCTGCGAGGCGATCTTCGCCACGTCGTCGGCCATGCCCTTGAGTTCGCCGATATGGCTGGAGAGATCGGCGATCTGGGCGAACATCCCGTGCTTTTCTTCGAGCACGGCGCGCAGCACGGTCACCAGGGAGGCGAGTTCCTCCTGGCTCTCCTTGAACAGCGTTTGGCGTGACAGGTCGGTGGCACCGCCGTGCTCCGAGCCCGCGACCGCGGTCTCAAGGCGTAGCACCAATTGTGAAAAGCGTGCCGAAAGTTGGACGACGGCGTCTTCGGTCTGCTCTCGTACCGAACGGATATTCCGTTCCCAGATGGGCAGGACGCGCGTGCACGCCTCCTTCAGATCGGCCAGGGCGTCATTGCACGGCGGCGGAGCGGTGGCCGGCAGGTCCTCCGTCGGGACCCGGCTCGGGCGGGACTGCCATGCGGCGCCGCCAGCGCCGGCAAAGATCATGGCAGCGCTGAACACGGCCGATGCATCGCAGGCGAAAAGCAGGGACGCACCCAGTGCGCCGAGCGTGAGTGGAACGGCCTTGGCGGACCGTCGATGGTTGTTCCCCGCAGTCATGCGTTCCTTCCCGTCAGCTGTTGAATCGCGCCGGACATGCAGGCTTTGGCATGGGCAGGACATTGTTCCGTGTCGTGCCCCGACGTGGCAGCGGGAGGCATCCGAAATCCACGTAGGTGCCGGCGACCTGGCGGTGTCGGTGTTTGTCCTACAGGTCTTTCCGGGAACGCAAGGGGGCGGAAGGGTCGCAGGTATGCGAATCAGACGAGGCCGTTCTTAACCGCGTAGTGGGTCAGCTCGGCATTGGAGTGCATGTGCATCTTTTCCAGGATGCGGGTGCGGTACGTGGAGATGGTCTTGACGCTCAACGCCAAGGTTTCGGCGATCTCGGTGGCGGTCAGGCCGGAGGCGATGAGGCGCAGCACCTCGAACTCGCGATCCGAGAGGTCGCGGTGCGGCAGATCGGATTCGTCGAAGCGTGCGATGAGCAAATCCGCCAACTGCTCACTGACGTAGCGCCCGCCTCTGCCCACGCGGCGTATGGCAGCCAGCAGTTCGTCCGGCGCCGTCTCCTTGGTCATGTAGCCCGATGCGCCGGCCCGTAGCGCGCGCAGCGCATACTGGTCCTCCGGATACATGCTCAGCACCAGCACCGGAAGCCGCTTCCATTCGGCCTTCACTTGCTTGATAAACTCGATACCGTTCCTGCCGGGCATGGCCACGTCCAGCAACACCAGATCCCAGGTGTCTGCGCGGAGCTTGTCCAACGCCCCCGCGGCATCGGCGGCCTCTTCCACCACGAAGGGTTCGTTGGCCTCCAGGATGATCTGGCGGAGCCCGGCCCGGACCACCGCATGATCATCGACGATCAATACCTTCATCCTGCCTCCTCCTGGCCGGTTTCCATCGGGAGCCGCAGCCGCACGCGGGTCCCGTGGCCCGGGCTGCTGTCCACCGATAGCTCGCCACCAAGGTGACGAGCCCGTTCCACCATGCCCAAGATGCCATAGGCGCCGCTTTTATTCCGCTGGCTGGAGGACATGCCGGTGCCGTCGTCCGTAATCTCGAGAACCAACGCCCCGCTCTCAACGGCCACGCGCACGTCCACCTGTTCCGCTTCAGCATGCCGCGCAATGTTCGTGAGGGATTCCTGCAGGATACGGAATGCCGCCACGGCGAGGTGCTCATGGAAGGCGAGCGTGGTCACATCCGGCTCCCGCCCCAAGGCCAAGGTGCCGCGTATCCCCGTGCGCTGCCGGAATTCGGACAACTGCCACTCGACCGCGGCGATGAGGCCCAGGTCGTCCAGCAGGCTCGGGCGCAGGTCGGTGATGATGCGCCGGACGGTGTGAATCGCATCATCGGTCAGGCGGGTCATCGCCTGGAGTTTGGCCTCCACGTCGGGAACCGTAGCGGTGTGGCGGCCCAGCCACGCGATATCCATCTTCAACCCGGTGAGCAACCCGCCCAGCTCGTCGTGGATCTCCCGCGCCAGTCGTGCACGCTCCTGCTCACGCACCGACTCCAGGTGGGAGCTCAATTCGCGGAGTCGCTCCCGCGATGCTCGCACCTCGACCTGCGCCGCGGCGGCGCTGCGCCGCATGTCCCGGGACTGCAGGCCATTGGCCACGGCCGGTGACAGGCGCGCCAGGCTGTGCTTCATGATGAAATCGTGTGCCCCGGATTTCATCGCCTCCACGGCGAGTTCTTCCCCAATGGTGCCCGAGACGATGATGAAGGGGATGTCCTGACGCGATTCGAGCAGTAGCAAAAGCGCGTCGATGGCCGAAAAACTCGGTAGTTTGTGATCGCAGATGATCACATCGAAGGCATGGCGCGCGAGGGCTTGGTGCATGGTTTCCCGCGACCACGCACGCGTCACCACCGGTACATAGCCGCCGTCGCGAAGTTCTTCGACGATGAGCAGTGCGTCGTCCTCGTCATCCTCGATGAGCAGGAGTTCCAGGGGAATCGTGGCCTCAGGCATGCTGTTCCACCTCTGCCGCGGGACTCAAGGTGAAATAAAACGTTGCCCCTCGGCCGGGCGCCGCATCCGGCCAGATCCGGCCGCCGTGGCGATGGATGACGCGCTGCACCGTGGCGAGCCCGATGCCCGTGCCCTCGAAGTCACTGGCGGGGTGCAGGCGCTGAAAGGCTGCAAACAGCCTGCCTGCATAGGCCATGTCGAAGCCGGCGCCATTGTCACGCACGAAGAATACGGATTCCCCCGCCTGGGTGATCAATCCGACGCTGATCTCGGCGTTCTCCAGGCGGCTGGTGAATTTCCAGGCATTGGCGAGCAGGTTGGCGATCACGAGCCGCATGAGGCGCGGGTCCGCCTCGGCGCGGAGGCCGGGCGCCACTCGGCACCGCACGCGACGTTCCGGATCGAGTTGCCGGAGTTCAGTCAGAGCCGCTTCGGCCATGGCAGACAGATCGATGCTGGTGCGCCGCAGTTCACTGCGCGTGACCCGTGAGAGTTCGAGCAAATCATCGATGAGTTCGCCCATGCGCTGACTCGCGGCGCGCACCCGGAACAGATAGTCTGCCGCCGTGGGCGCCAGGGCGTGCTGATAGCGTCTCAACAACAGCCCGCTGAATCCGTCGATGGAACGCAGCGGTGCGCGCAGGTCGTGAGACACCGAATAGGAGAAAGCCTCCAGTTCCTTGTTCAGCCGTTCCAGTTCACAGGTGCGTTCGTGCACCCGCCGTTCCAGCTCGCTGTTCAGCGCCAGGGCCTCGTTGCGCGACAACACCAGCTCGGTGATGTCGTTGGCCATGAGGATCAATCCGATCACCCGGCCGTCCGCTTCGCCGAGCGCGGTGCCGTACCATTCGCAATTCAGGCGCCGCCCGTCGCAGGTGCAGCCATCCCGGCTGACCACGTCACTGCCCGGACCGGTCATGAGCCGGCGCAACGCGGCCGCGGCTTCCGCCTGCTCTTCGGGCGGAAACAGCATGGTGATGGAACGGCCGATGATGCATTCGGGCGAATAGGCGAACATGGTCTCAGCGGCTGGGTTCCATTGGCGCACCACCAGCTGCGCGTCGGTTTCGATGACGGCAAGTGGCGTGTGCCGGATCAGGTGCGTCAGTTTCTCGGACAACGCGCGCAGTTCCGCGACGGCGGCGCCTTTCTGTTGCTCGGCACGGAACATGTCGAAGGCATAGGAGACGTCATCGCACAGGCCATTCAGCAGTGCGATATTCTCCGGATGGAAGAATCCGGCATCCGGCGCATAGACGCTCAGTGCGCCGACCACCTGCCCGCCGGCGCGCAAGGGAAAGGCGGCGCTGGCGGCATAACCGTGGGTGAGCGCGTCGGCGCGCCAGGTCGCCATGCGCGGATCGGCGGCGATGTCGTCGACCACGGCATAGCGCCCGCTGCGAAGCGCCGCCGCCGTGGGCCCCCGCGCCGACACCTCGCAATCCAGATCGACCCGGAACCCGTCCAGGTAAGTCCCCACGTGACCGGCGGCCGACATGGGCGTCACATATCTGCCGCTCTCGTCCAGCGCGCCGATCCAGGCCATGCGGAAGCGGCCCTTCTCCACGACGATTCGGCAGATCTCGTCACATAGCATGCGCTGGTCCGGGCAGCGCACGATGGCCTGGTTGACGTCGCTCAACACGCTGTAGAGTTGGTTAAGCACTTCGACGCGCTGCATTGCCTGACGCTTTGCGGTGATGTCGCGTACGACACCCTCCATGGCGATCGGCCGGCCCGCCTCGTCGTAGCGATAGTGCCAGTTCGCCGAACCCCAGAACTCACCTCCATCGGCCCGTCGCAAGCGGGCCTCGAAGTCGCGCACCTGGCCACCGCCCGTGGTGAGCGCGTCGCGCAGGTGCAAGTCGCTGTCCGGCTCCGCCAGGAGGTCAGCCACCGGGCGTCCCATGAGTACGTCGCAGGGAAAGCCGCATTGTTGCTCTACCGAAGGTGAAACCCAGGTGATGATCCCGTCCAAATCGGTGCGCAGGATCACGTCCTTGATGTTGAGCAGCAGTGCGTTCAGCTCGCTTTCGTAGTCGAGCAGTTGCTGGCGTGTTCGTTCGCGCTCGGCATCGCGCTCGGCCGCGTGTACCGCATGCGCACAGGCGGAGAGAAAAGGTTCCAGGTACCCGAGCAGATCCTCAGGGGGCGTCTGCGGTGTCTGGAACACCACCACGCCGACCGTCTCGTACCCCAGTGCCAAGGGGGCTGTGTGCAGGCCGGTATCAGCGCAGTCGCCAGCACGCAGGCGCTCCCAATCGAACGCCACCGCATGTGTCATGGCGCGCTCGGCCACTACCCGCGCTGGCTGACCGGCCATCGGCGGAGAAAGCAGCACCGCGCCTGCGCTGCCTTGTGTGAGCGTGAGCAATTCCGTAAGCAGTGTTTCGTACCCGGCGGACCCGGTGATGAAACTCCGTTGCACGTTGCCGACGGCACGCAGCAGACGGTTGCTACGCTCGAGCTCGGCCGTGCGCTCCGCCACGCGCCGTTCCAGGGCTTCGTTGGCGTCACGCATGGCCTGTTCGGCGCGCTGCCGGTCCGTGATGTCGTGGACGATGCCCGTGAAAAATGCCCCGCCACCCGTGCCCACCCGGCTCATGGCCAGTTCCACGGGGAATGCGCTGCCGTTACGGTGCCGGCCGTAGGTCTCGCAGCGTTCTCCCACCGGCAGCCCGCGGCACACGTCCTGTGCATCCCCCGCAGTGAGCCCGGGCAGCAGACGCGCGAGCGGCGTGCCCAGCAGGTCACTGCCGCGATAACCGAAGAGGGATTCCGCTGCCGCATTCGCCGAGGTGATGCGGCCGCTGGCATCGCTGGTGATGATGCCTTCGGCGGCGGAGCCGAGGATGGCGGTCAGACGCGCCTCACTGGCTTCCAGGCGCCGTATCAGGGCGCCGCTCATGCGAAGGAACAGGCTGGCCGCGATGAGCGCAAGCACCACGGCCGCCAGTGTCGTCTGCGCCACCGCGGTCAACAGCGGCCCGCGCATTTCTGCGATGTTGGTTTTTGCCACCAGGCCATAGCCGAGCGACGGCAGGTACGTGAATGCCGACAGCACCTCCACGCCGCGAAAATCCGCCGCGATGATAACGTCCGACTCACCGCGGAGTGCACGGCGCATGGCTTCGCCCAACTGCGGTTCGCTCATGACGCGCCAGTCCACCGTGACGCCGCCCGTGTCCGCA
The DNA here is from genome assembly GCA_041685115.1 of Gammaproteobacteria bacterium. Lineage (GTDB taxonomy): Bacteria > Pseudomonadota > Gammaproteobacteria > Thiohalomonadales > Thiohalomonadaceae > JALOAT01. The sequence goes on from JAWLGK010000024.1 coordinate 17,567, forward strand.
TCGGTCTCCGCCGCGCGGCGGGCCAGAAGAACGCGCTCGATCAGGGCGCCGTCGAGCCGACCAATGGAGAGCTCGCCGCTACGCCCAAGGCCTTCCAGCGTTGCAAAGGCCGTGATGGCCTTGTCGATTTGATTGCCGTCATGCGCCGTGGCGGACAGCAGGTTGGCCTGGCTGTGTACGATATCCAGCAAGGCCTGTTTTTTCTGCGCGTATGCGGCAGCGAACAGCCTGATTTCGGCAATCGCGCCCACGCCGAGGGCGGTGCCGAGCATCAAAGCGAACAGTGCGGCCTGTTGGCGCCGGGTGGGCGTAAGGCCGAAGGCCATGACCAGGTTCCCTTTTTTGTGGTTATGCTTGGCTGGAGCGGAAACTTACCAAAAAGTGCCTCCCGGCGCACAGGGTGGCAGCGGTGGGTAGTGGGAAAACAAAGAACCCCGGTTCCCCGGGGTTCTGCACTTCAGAATGACTGCTTTCTCAATCATCGTCCCTGCGGTAGAGCGTCCCCTTGCGCTCGGCCAACGCGGCACAGTGGATACAGCGTTGCACCGGTATACCGCTGCGCATGGCCGCGGCCAGGCGTTCTTCGGGAATGGGCTGGCCGCAGTCCACGCAGGTGTCCACGGTTTCGCCATGCAGCTTCTCGCGGATTCCCGAGATCGACATTTCAACCTGTTCGATGGTCGCCAGGCTGGCCTGATCCAACTCGTCGGCTTCTCGTTCGAACATAAGCGCCTCCTCGTAGGATTTCGAGGAACTGTCTCGAAACTAGACCCTGGCATCGCCCGCGCGGTCGCGAGGCACTTGATACCGCGTGGCCAAATCCTTGGTTTGGTCCACAGCCACTAACAAGGTCATGAAAGACCATGGCAGGGGCGCAAGGTTCCCTTCCCAAAGGGATCATTTTCACGCTGGGAATGCCCGTGGACACGTCAGCGGCACGGATTTTTCGGGCCATCGCGCATTCCATGAGCATGCCGCCAGCACTTTGCTCTGCCTACTCGCGTTTTTGCGCGCCGGTTGCCGCAGGATCGCCCGTCCGGCGCCGCAGTTCGACAGGCCGGGTTGGCGGCGATAATCTAAACGGGTTCCGGACCGTGAACACCCGACTGCTCGCACGCAACGTCTTGGCGAGTGTTCCATTCGGCTCACCCATGGTTTGGAACCACTGTCCAGTGGAACGGCCTCATGGGAGGCCACTCTCCGGTGGTGTAACCCGCCGCGCCCCCGCGTACATACACGATGGAGCAATGCACCCCATGGCGGATATCCCGCTTTCAGAGAAACCCGCCATCGAATGGCACAGCCTGGCCTCCGATGAGGTCGTCGCGCGACTGGAAACGGATGACCGCCGCGGCTTGTCGCAGCCCGAGGCCGCCTCCCGCCTCGCCCGTTTCGGACCGAACCGTCTTCCCCCCCCGGCCCGGCGCCCGGCCTGGTTGCGCTTCCTTCGGCAGTTCAACAACGTCCTCATCTACGTGATGCTCGGCGCCGCGGTCATCACCGCGGGCCTGGGTCACTGGGTAGACACCGCGGTACTGCTTGCCGCCGTGTTCATCAATGCCGTGATCGGTTTCATCCAGGAAGGCAAGGCGGAACAGGCCCTGGACGCCATCCGGCGCATGCTGTCCCTGCGTGCGGTGGTGGTGCGTGGCGGCGAACGTATGGAACTGCCGGCCGAGTCCCTGGTGGTTGGCGACCTGGTGGTCCTCGCCTCCGGTGACAAGGTCCCGGCCGATCTGCGCCTGGTGACGGAAAAGGCCCTACGGGTCAATGAATCCATCCTGACCGGCGAATCGGAGGTGGTGGAAAAGGCCCTCGCGCCGGTAACGGCAGGCGCTGCACTCGGCGATCGGCGGTGCATGCTGTATTCGGGCACGCTGGTTTCCTCCGGGCTCGCCAGCGGCGTGGTGGTGGCGACCGGGTCCGGCACGGAACTCGGGCGCATCGGCGCCATGCTCAAACAGGTGCAGGAAGCGACCACGCCTTTGCTGCGCCAAATCGATACGTTCGGTCGCTGGCTCGCCACGGTCATCGTCCTGCTGGCGGGGCTCACCTTCATTATCGGCGTGGTGGTCCGCGGCGAGCCCGCCAGCGAGATGTTCATGATGGCCGTGGCCCTGGCGGCCTCCGCCATCCCCGAAGGCCTGCCTGCCATCATGACCATCACCCTGGCGCTCGGTGTGCAGCGCATGGCCCAGCGTAACGCCATCATCCGCCACCTGCCCGCCGTGGAGGCGCTGGGCTCGGTGACGGTGATCTGTTCCGACAAGACCGGCACGCTCACGCGCAACGAAATGACCGTGCAGCAGGTGGTCACCGGCGAGCGGGTGTACACCGTCAGTGGCATAGGCTACGCGCCCGATGGTGCGATCCATCTGGACGATGTACCGGTGTCGGCGGATGAGCCGGAACTTCTGCACGCCGTGCGCGCGCTGGTGCTGTGTAACGACGCCCAACTGTATCACCGCGAAGGCGGTTGGGTCGTGGAAGGCGATCCTACCGAGGGCGCCCTGCTTGCCCTCGCCTACAAGGCCGGCCTCGATCCAAGAGCCGAGCGGTACGCGCTGCCGCGTACCGACGTGATCCCCTTCGAGTCCCAGCACCGCCTGATGGCCACGTTACATCACGACCATGAAGGTCATGGTTTCATTTACGTCAAGGGTTCGCCCGAGCGCATCATGGACATGTGCGACTGGCAGGGCGAGGGCCAAGCCATCGACCGGGACTACTGGGACCTGCGCGCCACCGAGGCCGCCGCACGCGGGCTGCGCATCCTGGCCATCGCCGTGAAGAACACCGACGCCGCCCAGCGCGAGGTGCGCTTCTCGCACCTGCGCGGTGGCTTCACCCTCATGGGCATGGTGGGCATCATCGATCCGCCGCGCGACGAGGCCATCGAGGCGGTGGCCCAGTGCGCCGCGGCGGGTATCCGCGTAAAGATGATCACCGGCGATCACGTGGACACCGCCCGCGCCATCGGCGCGCGCATGGGCATCGGCGTGGACAAGCCGGCGCTGAGCGGGCCCGAGATCGAACTCCTGGACGACCAGGAACTGCGCCGCTATGCACCGCACGTGGACGTGTTCGCGCGTACCAGTCCGGAACACAAACTACGCCTCGTGGAGGCCTTGCAGGCCGCCGGCCAAGTGGTGGCCATGACCGGCGACGGTGTGAACGATGCACCGGCGCTCAAGCGCGCCGACGTGGGCATCGCCATGGGGCTGAAGGGCAATGAGGCGGCCAAGGAGGCCGCGGACATGGTGCTTGCCGACGACAACTTCGCCACCCTCGGCAACGCGGTGCGCGAGGGCCGCGGCATCTACGACAATATCCGCAAGTTCATCCTGTTCATGCTGCCCACCAACGGCGGCGAGGCGCTGGTGGTCATCGCGGCGATCCTGTTTGAGCTGGTGCTGCCGTTGACGCCCGCCCAGGTGCTGTGGATCAACATGGCCACCGTGAGCACGCTCGGCCTCGCCCTGGCGTTCGAACCGCCGGAGCACGACGTGATGGGCCGCCCGCCGCGCGATCCACGTGAGCCGCTGTTGTCCTGGTTCTTCATCTGGCGGCTGGTGATGGTCTCGTTGCTGATGGCCGCCGGTGCCCTCGGACTGTTCCTGTGGGAACTCGACCATGGCGCGAGCTTGGAAAAGGCACGCACCATCGCGGTGAGTACGATTGTGGTGGCGGAGATGTTCTATCTCATCAATAGCCGCCATATCCTGCGTTCGGTGCTCTCGCGTGATGGGCTGCTGGGTAATCCCTATGTACTCCTCGCCATCGCCGGCTGCGCCCTGTTGCAGTTCGCCTACACCGCTACCCCGGCTTTGCAGGCGATCTTCAAGTCGACGCCGCTGAGCGCGTGGGAATGGTCACGAGTTATCCTCGCCGGCGCCCTGGTATTTTCGTTGGCCGAACTGGAAAAGATGGCCGTACGGTGGCTAAACGTGCGGAGCCGCCGTACTTCCGCCACGCTCTGAGACTTGCCGGGAAAAAGATGCGCCACATGGCCAAGACGGCAGCGGTTGCGTTCGGCCTTTTTCCTCGCCACTGACGTTTATCAAAGTGGACGAACGGGGGCATCGTATACACTCCCGGCGGCAATGCCCCCCGCAGGATTGTGCCGCCATGGGCCGCCGCCCGCCGGGTAACCTGGCCCGGACTGACCCACTCTGAAGGAGCACTGTTGATGGTTTTCGAGCGCGCCAAACGGATCCGCTTCTCCCATTGCGATCCCGCTGGTATCGTCTTTTATCCACGCTATGCCGAACTGTTCAACGAAGTGGTCGAGGACTGGTTCGCCGAAGGCATCGGTATTGATTTCCGTACCCTCATGGAAGACCACCGTCTTGGCCTTCCCGTGGTGCGCCTGGAGGCCGACTTTCGCACCCCGGCGCGTTTCGGTGATACGCTCGCCTTCCGTCTTGCCGTGGCTGCCGTCGGCAAGACGTCGGTACGGCTCCACATCGAGGCCATGCGCAACGAGACCCTCTGCGTGCGTGCCGAACTAACGATCGTGTTGATTTCGATGGATAATTTCCAGGCTGTGGCCATCGACGAATCCTGGCGCGGCCGGTTCGCCGCTTTTCAAGTCGAGATATGACTGCCCCTTTGTCCACCCTCCCCTCCGGCGTGCCCTCTGCCTGGCGTATCTGGAGCGTCGCCGCACGGCCGCGCACCCTGCCGCTGGCCGCGGCCCCGGTGCTTGCCGGCACTGCCCTGGCATGGGCCGAACAGGCGCCCCTGCTGTGGGGGCCCGCACTCGCGGCCTTGCTGGCGGCCTTGCTGATCCAGATCGGAACCAACTTGCACAACGATGCCGCCGATTTCGAGCGCGGTACGGATGGGGTCGATCGTGTCGGCCCCCTGCGCGTCACCGCGGCCGGCTGGGCCAGTGCCCGCCATGTGCGTACGGCGGCACGTATCACCTTTGCTTTGGCCCTGCTGCTGGGGTGCTATCTGGTCGTGGTCGGCGGTGCATTCATTCTCGCCATCGGCTGCATCTCGTTGCTTGCCGCCCAGGCGTATTCCGGCGGACCGCGCCCCATCTCGCATACCCCTCTGGGCGAGCTGTTCGTCTGGGTGTTCTTTGGTCTGTTGGCGGTGGCGGGCAGCTATTGGTTGCAGGCCGGCAGCGTCTCACCGGGGGCCTGGCTGACGGGTGCTGTGCTGGGCCTGCCAGCCGCCGCGGTATTACTGGTAAACAACCTACGCGACCGCGAAACGGACCTGCGCGCCGGCCGGCGCACCCTGGCCACCCTGCTGGATGATCAGTGGGCACGGCGGGTCTATGCGGTTCTGCTGCTGCTGCCCTATGCCGGTCTGCCCCTGCTGGCGCATTGGGGACACAACGGTGTCTGGCTGGCCATGCTGACCCTGCCGTTCAGCCTCGCCCTGGCGCGCCGCCTGCTGTGTGGCACGACCGGGCCCGCACTCAACCGGCACCTGGCGCAAACGGCACAGGTCGCGCTGGCTTTTGCCCTGATGTTGGCGCTGGGGATGCTGTACTGATGTCGGCTGTCATCAGGCCGGGGTCGTCCCCGGCGCCGTGTGTGTATGGGCCGCCCGATGTCGACGCCATCTGTCGCCAGTTGCAGGCGGAGGCCGCCGCTGCACTGCCGCAGCTGACTGCGACCGCGCCCGACTGCCTGGTGTCCCTTGCTCTACGGCTACCCGGCACCCTCGTCGAGAACGGTTACCCGGCCGGCGGCGACACGCGCTGGCAGAGCCCCGGCGGTGAACTGGCGCTGTATGGCAGCGGTGTGGCGGTGCATTACGCCGAGAACGCGGCGGCGCGTTACAGGCAGGACTGTAGGCACTGGGTCTGCTGGGGCGATCCTGCGCTGATACCGCTCGCGTTCTTCACACTGCCGCCGGCCACGCAACCGTCCCAGCCGGCGCTGTGGTTGCCGCGGGCCTTGTTGCGCTACGACCATCACGGCTGGGGTCTTGTTCTCACGTCGCGCCGCGGCACACAGTCGCCGCAGCAGATCGTTACCCAGTGGCTGGATGCGGTACGCCACCTGTTCACACCGTCGCCTGGCGCGCGCGGCCAGGTGGTGGCCCGGCACACCACACCCGATGCCGATACCTGGCTGGCCCGGGTGACAGCCGCGCGCGCAGCGATCCGGGCCGGTCGCCTGACCAAGGTGGTGCTGGCGCGCCGGTTGCGCGCGCAACTGTCGCATCCGGTGGACGTGGCAGGCGTCACCGCGCGACTGGCGAGCATGTATCCCGCCTGCCATGTGTTGTCCCTGCCCCACGACGGCGGCCGGGTAGTGGCGGCAACCCCCGAGCTGCTCGCCGCCAAGCGGGGCGACAGTCTCATCTGTCACGCCCTCGCCGGTACCACAAGGCACCAAACCGATGCGCCGCAGGCGGCGCGCACCGCGTTGCTCGTCTCGCCCAAGGAGCGGCACGAGCATGTGTTGGTGGTCGATGCCATCAAGGAACGCATGGCGCGCTTGTGCACCACCGTGGAACACGCCGCACAACCTTCCCTGTTATCGCTGCGGTTCGTGCAGCACCTCTGGACGCCGCTGCAAGGCACACTGCGCGCCGGGGTCGGCCTGCTGGACGCCGCAGGCGCACTGCATCCGACACCGGCGGTGCTCGGTACGCCGGATGCGGCAGCGCGGGATTGGCTCCGCGCCTGCGGCGAGCACCGGGACGGTCTCTACACCGGGGTCGCAGGCTGGCTCGATCGCAACGGCGACGGTGCCGCGGTGGTGGTGCTGCGCTCCGCCTGGCTGCAAGGCGACAGCGCCGTGTTATGGGCCGGCGCAGGCATCGTGGCCGCCTCGGATCCCGCCGCCGAGTTGGCGGAAACGGAACTGAAGCTGCAGACCATGCTGGAAGTGCTGGACGCCACTCCATGACCGACATCGCCACGCGCAACTATCGCTGGGCCTGGGCCCTGCTCGACGGCCTTGCCGCGGCAGGCGTACGCCGGGTGGTGCTGGCTCCCGGCTCACGCTCCACACCATTGGCCCTGGCGGCCTTACGCCATCCACTGCTCACCGTACACGTGAGCGTGGACGAGCGTGCCGCCGGTTTCTTCGCGCTTGGACTGGCTCGGGCCGAGGCATTGCCGGCCGTGCTCATCGCCACCTCCGGTTCGGCCATTGCCAACTGGCTGCCGGCGGTCGTCGAGGCCGACATGGGGCGCGTCCCGCTGATACTGCTCTCCGCCGATCGCCCACCCGAACTGCAGGACTGCGGCGCCAACCAGACCATGGATCAGCTGGGCCTGTTCGGCCGTCACGTACGCGCCTTCCATCAGCTGCCACCGGCCGAGGACGACACGGCCTGGCTGGCCGGCCTCGCCGCACGCAGTGTCGCACTCACCCTCACTCCCCTGCCCGGTCCGGTGCACTGGAACGTGCCGCTGCGCGAGCCGCTGGTGCCGGAAGAGGTGCCGGCGCTGACACGGTCGGCGCGCGTCCCGCAACGCCTCGGCACGACCATGCAACCCGACGCCGCGGCGCTTGCCATCCTGGAGCGCCTTGTCGCCGACGGCCCGGGCGCTATCGTGTGCGGACCGCAGGACCTGGGGGCCGCTGCGCGCACGGCCATCCTTGAGCTGGCGCAGCGGCTGAACGTGCCGCTGTTCGCCGATGTGTTGTCCGGCCTGCGCTGCGGTTCACACGCGCCGGGCAACGTCCTGCACCACCCCGACAGCGTCGCGCGCAGCGCCCCGGCCGCGGCCTGGGTGTTGCGTTTCGGCGGCACGCCCGTATCGCGCGCCGTCAACGACTGGCTGGCGCGCTGTGCTGGGGTCCAGGTGGCGGTAAGCGACCATCCGCGGGTCGCCGATCCCGCCGGAAACGCCAGCCACCTGCTGTACGCCGACCCGGCGGCCCTGTGCCGCGCCCTGGATGGTGCCGCAGCGCCTGACGGCTGGCTGGAACAGGCCGTCGCCCTGGACCAGGCGGCGCGCAGCGCGGCGGCCGAGGCCTGCCGCGGCGAAACGAACTTCGAAGGCGCCATGCTGCGCGCACTCATGCATGCGCTGCCTGCGCAAGCGCCGCTGTTCCTCGGAAATTCACTCACGGTGCGTGCAGCCGACTGGTTCGCCGGCGTCACCCCTGCCCCGCTGCGCCTGTTCGGCAACCGCGGCGTCAGCGGCATCGACGGCAACATCGCCACGGCCTGCGGTATCGCCACTGCCCTCGGTCCCACCGTGGCAGTGGTCGGTGACCTCGCCTTCCTGCACGACCTCAACGCCCTTGCGCTGGGGCAGCATTGTCCCCTCACCGTCGTGCTGCTCGACAACGGCGGCGGCGGTATCTTCGATCATCTGCCTCAGGCGGGCCTACCTGAGTTTGATCGGGGTTGGCTGACGCCGCAGGCGGTCGATCCGGCACACGTGGCGCGGGCGTTTGGCCTCGACTACACGCGTGCGGAAACCGTGACCGCCGCCGTCGCCGCGGCCTGTGCTGCCCATACTCCGGCGCGGCTGCGCATCGTGCACGTCCCCATCGAGCGTACATACAGTCTCGCGCGTACGCGCGCCTTTCATACGCAAGCAAGGAGTCCGAAGGCATGAGCGCAATCCCGGCCGCGCAATGCGCATGGCAGCCGGTGCCCGGCACCGATTTCAGTGACATCCTCTACCACACCTGCGACGGCATTGCGCGCATCGCCATCAACCGTCCGCAGGTACGCAACGCCTTCCGCCCGGAGACGGTGATGGAACTGCAGGATGCCTTCGCCCGCGCCCATCGCGATCCGCAGGTCGGCGTGATCATTTTCACCGGGGTCGGTGCGGACGCCTTTTGCGCCGGGGGGGATCAAAAGGTCCGCGGTGATGACGGTGGTTATCACGATGCCGCTTCCGGTACACCCCATCTCAACGTGCTCGACCTGCAGATGCAGATCCGCCGCCTGCCCAAGCCGGTGGTGGCCATGGTGGCCGGTTATGCCGTCGGCGGCGGCCATGTGCTGCATCTGGTGTGTGACCTGACCATCGCCGCCGATAACGCCCGCTTCGGCCAGACCGGACCACGCGTCGGCAGCTTCGATGCCGGTCTCGGCGCAGGCCTGATGGCGCGCACCATCGGTATGAAACGGGCGAAGGAGATCTGGCTCATGTGCCGCTTGTACGACGCACAGACCGCACTGGACTGGGGGCTGGTCAACGCGGTGGTACCGCTCCACAGGCTCGAGGAGGAGACGGTGGCCTGGTGCCGCGAGATGCTGAAGCTCTCGCCCACGGCGCTGCGCATGATCAAGGCGGGTTTCAATGCCGATACCGACGGCCTCGCCGGTATTCAGGAACTGGCCGGCAACGCCACCGGCCTGTTCTACATGACGACGGAAGGCCAGGAAGGTCGTGATGCCTGGCTGGAAAAGCGCCCACCGGATTTCGGGAAGTTCCGCCGTCGTCCCTGACCCATGCGCCTCCGCGCCGCCCTGCATCCGTATGCCCTGCCGCTCAAGCGGCCCTGGGCCGCGGCCAGCGCCGTCTTACACGAACGTCGCGGCACCCTGTTGTCGCTCACCAGTGATGACGGAATGACCGGTTGGGGCGACTGCGCCCCGCTACCGAGTTCAGACCCGGCGCACCACGCACGCATGGCTGCCGCTCTGACCGATGTACTGACGTGGTCCGGTGACAGTGACGCATGGCAGCTGCGCTGCACCGCCGTCACCGTTCCGGAGGTGCGCTGGGCCCTGGAGACCGCGCTGTTCGACTTGGCAGCGCGCCGCAACCAGGTGCCGCTCATGGTGCAGCTTGGCGCACCGACCTTCATCCCGGCCGTTGGCGTCAACGCGGCGCTCGGCGCGGTGGATGAGCACACGGCAAAGCGCGCCGCTGCGGCATTTGCCCAGGGATATCACATCGCCAAAATCAAGGTGGGGGTCGCCTCTGCCGCCCGCGAACTCGAGCTGCTACAGGATGTGAATGCCGCCACCGCAGGTCGCCTGCGCCTGCGGCTCGATGCCAATCGCGCATGGAGCGAGGACACGGCCCGGGAATTCCTCGAGCGGATAGCGGTGCTGCCGATCGATGCGGTCGAAGAGCCGCTGGCACGGCCCACCCTGCAACAGTTGCGTGCATTGCAGCGGGAGCTGCCCTATGCCATCGCGGTCGATGAGTCGCTTCCGCAGTTCGGTGCCGATGCACTGCTCGCCGCCGGAGCGGTACGCCGCTTGGTGGTGAAACCCGCACGCATCGGCGGCATGCTGGCCACGCGCGCGTTGGTCAACCGTGCGCACAGCGTGGGGGTCGAGGTGGTGCTTACCTCGGTGGTCGATTCGGCTGTGGGGGTCACCGCGGCTGCCCACCTCGCTGCCGCCCTGGCACCCGATGTAAGCCACGGCCTGGCCACCCTGGATTGGCTTGCCGACGACGTCGCCGATGCTCCGGTGGTGCGCCAGGGGCAGCTGCAACTCCATGCCGCACCCGGGCTTGGCCTGACGCCTGAATTCTGAGTTCCGGCGCGAGCAGAAGCCCGCTCCCACAGCCAATCGAATCCTTCCCCGTGCCCCCCGTGTTCCCCGTGGTTGATGCTTTTCTTACCAGGAACCCCGTAGGAGCGGCCACCGGCCGCGAACGCCGCGAGCGCCGCGAGCGCGGGGAAGCATCACGGCCGGTGGCTGCTCCCACAACCATCGAATTCTTTCCCGTGTTCCCCGTGGTTAATGCTTTCAGCAGTGCGGCTCATCGCAGTGGGGACGGTTCATTCCTTTGCGTTCTCCGTGTCTTCGCAACGCGGTGCCGGGCTGTCTTTTGCCTGCATGCGCACCACGTCGTCACCCGCCGCCAACGCGCGCAGCGCCTGGCGATCCGGTTTGCCGTTGCTCAGCAGCGGCAGCCTCGGGACGCGCAGCGCCGCCCGGGGTCGCAACCCGCTGCGCACATTGTCACGGCACCATGACAGCAGGGCCTCGGCGTCCCACCCCCCGCTGTAGACTGCGGTGACGAGCTCACCCCATACGGCATCGCTTCGTCCGACCACGCACACGGCGTCGAGCCCCGGGCAGTGTGCCAAGGTCTCCTCCACCCAGACCGGCTGCACCTTCTTGCCCCCGCTGATGATCACCGCATCGGCGCGGCCACTGATCACCAGTTCTCCATCGCCGGTGATCTGTGCCAGGTCGTTCGTCACGAACCAGCCATCCACCAGTCCCACGCCGCGCCGGTGCGCGGGATTGGCATAGCCTGCCATGACCATGGGCCCACGCACCTCGAGTCGCCCGTCCGCACGCTGTCGGACCTCGACGCCGGGGAGCGGTTGGCCGACCAGGCCGGGGCGCCATGGCGACACCAGGCGTGCGAGTGTCGCCACCTGCGAGGCGGTCTCGCTCATGCCGTAGCTCGGCTGCAGCGGCCAGCCGTGCCGTACGGCACGCTCGGCCAGTTCACCGGACAGCGCCGCACCGCCGACCAGCACGTGGCGCAAGCTCGGCGGGGGGGGCTGAGGCGTGAGCTCCAGCAGTTGCGTCAGCATGGTCGGGACGAGGGAGAGATGGGTGACGCCTTGGGTGCGCAAGGCATGCCACACCCGTTCAGCATCGAACCCCTGCTGCAGCAGCGCCTCGGCACCGGCCAGGGCACAGCGCACCAGGATGGAATAGCCACCGATGTGGAACAGCGGCAAACAGGCCAGCCAGCGATCACCCGGACGCAGCGGCGTACGTGCCGCCGCGGCCAGTGCCGCCGCCCGCAGGTTGTGCGCCGTCAGCATGACGGCCTTCGGTTCGGCGCTGCTGCCGCTGGTCGCCACCATCAGCGCGATATCGTCCGCGGCGAGCCGCGACGGCGGCGGCGTCGCGCCCCGTGCGCAGGCAAGGACTGCGGCCGGCTCGATGTGGCGGCGAGCGGCATAGGGCCGCGGCGCAACGACCGTGCCGGCACCCGTCTGCACCAACAGGTGTTCGAGCACGGTTTCAGGCAGGGCCGGATCGAGTGGCAGCAACGCCGCCCCCAGCGACGCCGTGGCATGTGCCAACACACATACCACGGCCGGTGATGGCGAGATCACGGCCACCACCTGTCGTTCCGCGACACCGGCCGCCTGCAGCAGTGTCGCTGCGGCACTGCCCTGTCTGGCGAGTTCGCGGGCGATCACCGTGTGCATGGGATGAATCGGATTTCGCATGGAGTGGATCATACCTGCCATGGCTGGAACATCCCGGAAAAACATCGAGAGCACCAAGCCCGCAGGCGGGCTCCACCACCGGCACGTCTACCGGCGTGCTGGCCCGCCCGCTGCACACGCGGCGAGCCGGCGCTGCAATTCGTCCACGGTCTCTTGCAATTGTTGGTTCATTTTTTTCAACTCGACCATTTTCAACTCACGGCCGACCATGAGGCGGTTGAGGGTTTCCAGTTCTTCCACGCGTTCGCGCAATGCGTCTTCCGCCAGGCGGCGTTGCCGGAGTGCCTGTGCCTCGGCCAGGGCACGCTCCACCGCGGGTGTCAGCTTGGAAAGGTGGTCTTTCAGCACGTAATCCGTGGCGCCGCCCCGCAGGGATTCGATGGCCACCTCCTCACCCATGGCGCCGGTGACGAAAATGAACGGTACGTCCGGTAGCTGCGTCTGCGCCATGTGCAGCGCGGTGAGGCCGTCGAAGGCCGGTAGCTTGTAATCCGCCAGGATCATATCCGGCATGAATTCCGCCAGGGCACGGGCGAAATCACCGCGTGTCTCCACCCGCAGGCTGGAGAAGCGGAGGCCCGCACTGCGCAGTTCGTGCTCGATGAGCGCCGCATCCGTGGGCGTATCCTCGAGCAGTAGTATTCTCAGTGCTGTGTTGGCGTCGTTCATTGCACCGGTGGTTTGTTGGTCAGCAGCCAATAGAAACCCAACGAGGCCACGGTGCGCGCGAACTCGTCGAATTCAACCGGCTTGGCGATATAGCTGTTGACCCCGAACCGATAACTCTCGGTGATGTCACGGTCCTCTTTTGACGAGGTGAGCACCACCACCGGTATGCAGCGCGTGCGTTCATCGGCCTTGAGGCGCCTGAGCACCTCGAGGCCGTCCACTTTGGGAAGCCGCAGGTCGAGCAGGATCACCTTGGGCGTGTTCCCTATCTGGCGATCCGCGTATTCGCCCTGAGAAAACAGGAAATCGAGGGCTTCCGCACCGTCCTTCACCCAGTAGAGCTTGTTCGCCAGATTGTTGGCGCGCAGCGCACGCATGGTGAGTTCCGCGTCGGTAGGCATGTCTTCCACGAGCAGTATTTCTATATCCCCGGGGTCACTCATGTCATTCTCCTACGGGCAGGCTGAAGAAGAACGTCGCACCTCGCCCGGGATGGCCTTCGGCCCATACCCGGCCACCGTGCCGTTCCACGATGCGCTTCACGATGGCGAGCCCCACGCCGCTGCCCGGGAATGCCTCGATGTTGTGCAGGCGTTGGAACAGCCCGAACAGACGGTCGGTGAAACGGGGGTCGAAGCCCATACCGTTATCCCGCACGTAGTACACGAGCTCGTTGTTGCGGGTGTCACTGCCAACGTCGATTTGCGGCGCTGGCGCAGTGCGCGTGGCCTTCAGCGCATTGCTGAGAAGATTGAAGAACACCTGGCGCACCAGCAGGCGATCGCCGCGTACCGCCGGCAGCGGCGCGATGTGCATCCGCACCTGGCGCGCGCTCGATGCCGGTGCGACGTCCTCCCACACAGAACTGACCAGGGCATCCATGTCGATGTTCTCGTATTGCAGTTGCAGGCGCCCGACCCGTGCGAAGTCCAGGATGTCGTCGATGATCTTGCCCATGCGTGCGGTATTGTCACGAATGACATCGAGGATGCGTTTTCCTTCCGCGTCGAGTCGCGGGGCGTAGGTGTCCATGAGGACCTTGGAATAACCATCTATGGCGCGCAGCGGCGAGCGCAGGTCGTGGGAAACCGAGTAGCTGAAGTTCTGTAATTCCTGCAGCGCGGCTTCCAGTGCCATGGTGCGTTTCTGTAGTTGGAAGTCCAGGGCCCGGTCGGCCTCGAGGGCGCAACTGGCCGCGACACCGGCAATCAGGCTCCACTGTCCCTGGCGTTTTATCACGGAGAATTGGTGGTTCTGCACCACGTCGATGACCTCGGCCGCGCCGCACTTGGAAATGGCGTAGGTGCACACACCCAGCATGCGATAGCGGCCAATGATGCTGTTTACCGTCGCCTCGTAATCGTAGAAATCCCGCCAAAGACTGGGTTCCAGCCAGAAGGTGTTGCCGGTGAACCGCAGCCCCTCGAAACCGTGTGCGAGCGCCGCCTCCAGCTTGTGGATCCAGCCTTCGAGGACCCGCGTCTGATCGAATACGCCATCGATGAGATACCACTCTTCGTGCGGCATGATCTCCAGCGCGCCTTTGGCGATATACGCATCGAGGTCCGGCATGGCCCTGCGTAACGCCTGCTCAGCGGCCTTGTGATCGAGCGGTTCGGATGTGATCCACATGCAGAATTCGTTTTGTTCCAGCCCTGCCTTGAAATAGGGCACGAGGGTATCCGTGAGATCCTCCGGGGTTTCATAGAATTGGCAGAAATGGGTCCCCCAGGTGACGTCTCCCACGCACTCGATCCCGCTGTGACGCAGAAAGGTCCGTTCATCATTCATCGCATTGCTCCGCGCGTGGCAGTGCTACGTGGAAAGAAGACCCTTCGTCTAGCCGGCTGTCGGCCCAGATGCGCCCGCCGTGGCGGGCCACGATGCGCTGCACCAAGGCCAGACCGATGCCGGTGCCCTCGAATTCCGAGGCGCTATGAAGGCGCTGGAACACCCCGAACAGGCGATCGACGTAGGCCATGTCGAAACCCACACCGTTGTCGCGTACGCAATAGATGATTTCGTCGGGGTGCTCCTCGAACCCCACTTCGATGTGGGCGATCTCGCGGGGGCGGCTGAACTTCACTGCGTTACTGAGCAAGTTGATGAATACCTGTCGCAGCAGGGCGCGGTCACCGCATACGGGGGGCAAGGCAGCGAGTCGGAAGTCGTAGCGGCGTCCGGGTTCCGTCTGGCGTACCTCTTCCCAGACCTCCTGTACCAGGGCGGTCATGTCGACCTCGGCCTTGCGCATTTCGGCACGTCCTGTGCGGGAAAAGCTCAGGATGTCGCCGATGAGCTTGCCCATCCTGTCGGTGTTCTCGCGCACCACTTGCAGCAGGCGCTGCCCTTCCTGGTCCAGATGGGCTGCGTAATCGGTGAGCAGGATACGGGAGAAGCCGTCGATGGCGCGCAGCGGGGTACGCAAATCATGCGACACCGAGTAACTGAAACTTTCGAGTTCCTTGTTGGCCGCCTCGAGCTCGGCGGTGCGCGCCTTCACGCGGGCATCCAGTTCACGGTTGAGGGTGCGCAGTTCCTGCTCTGCCCGTTTGCGTTCGGTGATGTCGAGAAATGCCACCACGGCGCCGACCACCGTGCCCTCCTCGATGATCGGCGTGCTCACGTATTCGGCAGGGAAGCGGCTGCCATCGCGCCGCCAGTAGTACTCATCGGCACCACGGAACACCCTCCCCTCCACATAGGTGCGATGCATGGGGCAGGCCGAAACAGGATAGGGGCTGCCATCCGGGCGGGAATGATGAAAGATCTCGTGAACACTGCGGCCGATGAGTTCCTGGGGCGCGTAGCCGAGCATCCTGGCGGCGGCGGGATTGATGAACGAGCAGCATCCTCCGGTATCGAGCCCGTAGATGCCCTCGCCGGCGGATTCCAGCAGCAGTGCATTGCGGCGGCTGAGACGCGACACCTCCTCTTCGGCCTTGCGGCGTGCCGTGATGTCCCTGGCGGCGGCGAACACGCCGCTCACTTCGCCGCTCTCGTCGCGATACACCGCAGCGTTGTAAAGGACCGGCGTGGTATGGCCGTCGGTGTGGCGCAATTCGAGGGGATAATCGCGTACATACCCGTGCTCGAAGGCGTGGCGGTAACCTTCCCGCGCCTGCTCCGGTCGGGTGAAATAGGCCGAGAAATCGGTGCCGATGAGGCTATCCCTGCGCAATCCGGTCACCTCTTCCGTCGCCTTGTTCACGTCCGTGATGCCCCCGTCCCGGTCGATGGTCACCAGCGGGTCGAGGCTGGCCTCGATGAGGCTGCGGTTGTACGCATTGGCCTTGCGCAAGGCCCGTGCGGCGCTCCGCAACTCGGTGATGTCGCGGGCGGAGGCGAACACGCCCACCACCTCGCCCGCCTCGTCCCGGTACACGGAGGCGTTGTAGAGCACCGGGATGGTGTGGCCGTCGGCATGACGGATCTCCAGTGCGTAGTCCCGCACGACGCCTTTTTCAAAGGCTTGGCGATAGCCCGCACGGGCGTGCTCCGGATCGGTGAAGTAGTCGGAAAAATCAGTGCCGATGAGTTGTTCCCGGGAGCGGCCGGTGGCCTTCGCGGTGGCCTCGTTCACGTCGGTGATGGCGCCGTCGCGACCGATGGTCACCAGGGGATCGAGGCTCGCTTCGATGAGCCGGCGGTTATAGGCGTTCGCCTCGCGGAGCGCCTCCTCGGCCAGCTTGCGTTCTGTGATGTCCTGAACCGTGCCGATGGAACACAGGGGGCGCCCGGCATCGTCATAAAGCGTTTCGGATTGTTCATGGACGTATTTGACACGGCCGTCCGGAAACAGCAGCCGGTGGTCGATGGAATACGGCGTGCGTGTCGCCACTGAGCGGGTGTAGGCCGCATCGACGGCAGCGCGGTCTTCGGGGTGGATCAGGGCCAGGAACGCCGGGTACGAGGCCTCGAACTTCTCCTTGTCGATCTCGAAGATGCGATAGATCTCGTCAGACCAGTAGAGTATTCCGCTGACCAGGTCCAGCTCCCAGTTGCCGATGTGGGTCAGCCGTTGTGCCTGGCGCAGGCGGGTTTCGCTCCGCCGGATGGCCTCTTCCGCCTCGCGCAGGCGGGTGATGTCACGGGCCGCGGCGAACACGCCAACGATCTCACCGTCCGGGTCACGGTACACGGAGGCGTTGTAGAGCACGGGTGTCAGATGGCCATCCGCGTGACAGATCTCCAAGGGGAAGTCGCGCACAAATCCCTGCTCGAACGCCCGCTGGTAGCCCTCCCTGGCCTTGGCGGGGTCGGTGAAGTACTCGGAAAAATCGGCGCCGATGAGGACCTCGCGTGGACGGCCGGTCACCGCCTCGGTGGCGGCATTCACGTCGGTGATGCGCCCGTCGCGGCCGATGGTGACCAAGGGGTCGAGGTTCGCCTCGATGAGGCTGCGGGAGTAGGCGGCGGTGGCTTGCAGCTTCTGTTTGACCTGCACCTTTTCGCTCACGTCCTGGATGCTCAGCACCAGGCCTTCCACGTCATCCTCGGCCCCCAGGACGGGCTGCAGGACCCAATCGAAGTATTTGACGCCCCACTCGGGATGGGCCGGGTAGGTGAACGGACGTTCAGCGATGAAGCTCGGCCGGCCGGTCTCCACCACCAGGCGGAATATGGCTTCGTTGTCCGGGTTGGGATAGAGCGCGAAGTGGTTCTTGCCGACGAAAAAATCGGGGTCGCGTTGGTCGGCGGCCGCATACGCCCGGTTCACCTTGATGAAATTGAAATCCCGGTCCATGTAGGCCAGTAGCACATTGACGCCTGAGAACACCTTGTCCAGCAGTTCGGTCGAACGCCGCAGCGCCTCCTCGGCACGGCGGGGTCCGCCGACGTCTTCCACGTTGCAGTTGATGAAGCGGGGCGCACCACCGCTGTCGCGAAACAGGCTTGCACGAAAGTGGCACAGGAGGTAATCGCCGTCCCTGCGCAGGCGTACGTCCCGCTCAATCATCGGCGTTCGCGTATCGAGTAGACGCGCCAGGTCGGCGCGCAGAGGAGCGGCATCCTCCGGCGCGCACATCTCCTCGCAGGAGCGGCCGGTCCATTGCACGGGAGCGCGCTGCGTCAAGGCGGCAAGACGTGTGTTGACGCGCAGCCAGCGTCCCTCAAGATCGAGATGCCCCATGCCCACCGGGGCCGCGTCGAAGGCGGCCGTCAGCAACAACTCGCATTGGGCGAGTTGACGGGCAAGGTCTGTGGGGGGCTGCTCGTTCACGGCACGGGCACATCCGCGCCGCAGTTGGAACCGAAGCGCGCCGGCCGGAACGTGAGGACGAAGCGCGCCCCTGGGCCGTGGTCCGGATCGAACGCCAGGTCGCCGCCGAATCCCTGCATGACGCGCTGTGAGGTCGGCAGGCCCAGGCCGGTCCCATGGCCTTCGGCCTTGGTGGAAAAGAACGGATCGAACAGGCGGTCCCGTACCTCGGGGGGAACACCCCGCCCGGTGTCCGTGACTGAGACCTGCACGCGGTCCCCTTCGACCGTCCCCTCGACGCGCACCTCCCGCACCGACGCGTGTTCGAGGGCGTTGAAGGCGTTGAGCAGGAGATTGATGAACACCTGCTCCAGCGGCGCCAGGGTGCCCCATACCCGCGGCAGGTCATCGGGCAGCGCCACGCGGATCTCCGCTTTCAGCTTGCGCACATCCGCCGCCAGCAAATCGATGGCGCGTTCCAGAGCCACCTGCACCTGCACCGGCACCAGCACCTCACCGGCGGGTCGGCCGAGCACCAGCAGGTTGTGTACGAAGTCTGCCATGCGCTGCAGCTCGCGCGTGGCCTTCGCAAGCGCTTCGCGGGTTCTCGCGTCGGTGCTCTTTTCATGGGCGTAACTTACGTAGTTCATCACCCCCATGAGGGGATTGTTGAGCTCGTGGGCCACGCCGCTCGCCAGGGTGCCGATGGCGGCGAGCTTCTCGGCCTGCACCAACACCCGTTCGGCATTGGTGAGGTCTTCGATGGCCCGGGTGAGCGCCTGGTTGGCCTGTGCGAGCTCTTCGCTACGCTGACGCAGGGCGAAGTCGGCACGGCGGCGTTCCGTGATGTCCTCGAGGATGTGCAGGCAGAACAGGTACTCGTCCTGCTCGCCGCGCAGGACGAAGGCGCGTGAGCGGAAAATGCTGCCTTGCACTTCGAGCTCCTCCTCACTCACTGTGCGTTCGGGGCAAACTCGCAGGGGCATGGGCAGCGGTGGGAATACCTCCCAGTAAGGCCGCCCGAGGACCTGCTCGACATCCTGTCCGGCCAGCGCCAGATAGGCGCGATTGGCTCGCGTGATGCGCCCCTGCTCGTCGTGCATGAAGATGGCGTCGCGGATACCGTCGAAGGCTGCCCGCCATTCGTGCTCCGCACGTGCCAGACGCTGGCGGTCGTCGTCCAGGTCTTCGAGCAGATTGACCACCGCACGGCGGGTTTCGCCTAGCTGGTTTTCCCTTGCCTGGGCCTGGGCGAGCTGCCGCTTCAGGTCTTCCAGTTCCATGACCATGGCCCTACATCACTTCGGGCCCTTCAAGCACGGAATGTGTGATGGTGCGGATCTGATCGCTGGTGAGCGGCTTGCTGGCGATGCCGAAGCGCAGGCCATCGCGGGCCGCCTGGGCCAGTTCATCCAGGTAGTCGGGACGGAATGCCGTGACGATGTATACCGGTACTCGGGGGCAGACCTCATGCAGGTGACGGAGGGTCTCGACGCCATCCATTCCCGGCATACGCAGGTCGAGAAAGATCAGTGCCGGTGCATTGCGGCGCGCCAGCTCCACGCCTTCCGCACCATCGGAGGCGGTCTCCACCTCGTAGCCCACGTCACTCAGCGCGAACACGAAGGCATCACGCACTGCCGGGTCGTCATCGATGGTGAGAATGCGCCGGTTCACGGGGACTCCCCTTCTTTTGACGAGATCGCCGGGATGCTTACCGAAAGTGTAGTGCCGCGACCGGGCCGGTCCTGATAGACCAGGTCGCCCCCCAGTTCCAGCATGATGGCGCGGGAGATCGATAAGCCGAGGCCGGTTCCCTTACCCGGAGGCTTGGTGGTGAAGAACGGATCGAAGATCCTGTGTCGGATCGCCACGGGGATTCCCGCGCCGGAATCGGTGACATCGACGCGCACCCGGGTACCTTCCTGTACGGCCCGGATTGACACCTCTTTGCGCAGCGCGTTCGCGAGCGCATCCCGTGCATTCATCAGCAGGTTCACGAACACCTGTTGCAAGTGCCCTTCCTTGGCCCACACCGCCGGAAGTCCGTAGGGCAGGTCGAGTTTCACCTCGATTTCGCGGGAGCGAAACTCGTGCGTCATCAGGTCGAGCGCGGCGCCGATTACCCGGTGGAGGCTGAGCTCCCCCGATGGCTCGTCGATGGGACGGGCGAAGGCAAGCATGTTCTTGAGCAGGTCACGTATACGCTCCAGTTCCCGTGCGGCGCGCGTGAGGACATCCCGCACGGTTTCCGGGGCACCCAGGTTGCGCCGTGCGTAATCCACGTAGTTCATGACGCCCATCATCGGGTTGTTCAACTCATGGGCTATCCCCGCCGCCAGGGTACCCAGGGCCGTCAGTTTTTCCTCCTGCACGTCCTGCCGCTGACGCACGCGCAACCGCTCCATGGCCGCTTCCAGGCGCCGGTTCGCGTGCCTGATCGCCTCCTCCGCCTGTTTTTGTTCGGTGATGTCCCGCGCAACCACCAGCACGGACCGGACCGGGCCGTGTTCCCCAGGCTCGGCGACCATGCGGGTGTCGAACACGCGTGTCCCCGTGGGGCTCGGGACGAACAATTCCACCGACGCCGGCGCCCCGGTGGCCAAGACGCGCAGCATGATCCGGTGCCACAGACTGCGCCCTGCGTCGGGGTGTAGGGTGGTTGGGATGTCTTCCCCGGCGGCATGACCGGGTGGGACCAGGGTGCGATTGGCGTAGATGCACCGCAGCCGGCGATCGAAGCGCATGATGATGTCCGGTCCGTGTTCCATCAGGCTGCGCGATTGCCGCGCACGCAGCCGGGCCTGCGCGCGCCTTTGCGCGGTGACCTCACGCAGCATGCCGACACCGCCCGTCACCTCGCCGGTGGGGCCGTGCAGCGGCGTGAAATCGATGTCGAAAAATCCCTCCACCCCGGCTGCACGATCCACGGCGCGCACCCCCCGGGCGCGGCAGTCCTGGCCCGCAAGCACGCGCTGCCAACACCGTTCCGCCCGGCTCCCGGCGAGCGAAGGAAGCACCTCGGCTACGCGTCGACCGATCACCTGCTGTGCCGGTCTGTGCATGAGGCGCCCGGCGGCGGGATTCCACAGGGTGAGGCGCGTGTCGCGATCGAAGGCAAAAACTGCATTTGGGGCGGCTGCGATGATGTCCTCCGGAATACCGGCACGCTGGACGGCGCCCTGCACGCAGCGCAACTGCTTGCCCGAGGGGCGTGACGCC
The DNA here is from genome assembly GCA_041685115.1 of Gammaproteobacteria bacterium. GTDB lineage: Bacteria > Pseudomonadota > Gammaproteobacteria > Thiohalomonadales > Thiohalomonadaceae > JALOAT01. Next base: position 38,768 of record JAWLGK010000024.1, read on the forward strand.
TCCGCCGCCACCCGTACGCGCCGAACCTGCCCTGCGTGGCCGAGGCGTCCGGCGAACGATACCGGGGCGCCGCTGTCCAGGCAGGCCTCCAATTGCACCAGCAGCCCGGGCCGATCCTCCGGGTGGAAGGCGGCTACGAAGGCCTGGTAATCGGGTTCGACGGTGCCCGGCGGATAACCGAGCAGCACGTAAAGCCCGTCCGACCATTCCATATATCCGCGCCCGGGCGCCCACATCCAGGTGCCGAAGGCGAGCAGGCGCTCGGCCGTGGCCTGTGCCTGCCATTGCAGGGCGCAGCGCTCCCGTCGCATGCGCAGTGCCGCATCGGCCGAGGGCATCGGCGGGTGGTATTTTCCGTGCTTGCCCATGGGCATGGTTTCGTGGCTACGGAAAAGATACGTGCTGCGAGAGGCTTGCCGAGGCCGTGCCATCGGAAATCAAGCAACGGGTGACCTGCCCGTGAAGGGATGCTCGATACCCGGCGCGTGTCGTGCGTTCGGGTGTTCCACACTGGGGGGAAGGCCCGGCCTGCTTCCGGGTCATCCGCGCAGGTGGACCATGGCAAGGCGCATTCTGATTGGTGCGGAAGCCCTCACCCGTGCCATCGAGACACGAATTGGGATGTCTATCGGGCCTGTCGCACCCCGCCAGGCCTTCGAGGGTCTGGAGGCCTGCGTGCATGAGTGACCAGACCACTTATGTCTTCCTGATGTTTGTTGCTGATAGCGAGGTGGAGGCGCGCACGTGGCTTTCGGCGTGGACCACGGCGTTGGATCGCTGCCTGCCCGGGCAGTACCGGCTCGAAGTCGTCGATGTGCTGCGTGAACCCGAGCGGGCGGAAGATGACAAGGTGTTTGCCACGCCCATGCTGGTGCGCAGCCGCCCCACCCCGCCGGTGCGCATTCTCGGTGACCTGTCCAGACCGGACCAGGTGCTTGCGCTGCTTGGGCTGGACATGCCGCCAGCATCCTGAACGCCGACTGGATGGCGCGATACGCGGCGGGCGATGGAAGGGCGCACCGTGGGCAGTGGCCGACGGCGCACCGGTCCGCTCAGCCGGGCACCACGTGAACCGTGGCGAAGCCGCCACCCGGGGTGCGAAAGTTGGTGGCCTGGCCGCGATAGAGCCGCGCCGCCAGCAATTGCACCTCGCCGCCATAGACGAAGCAGCGCACATCGAACTTGAGCTCCACTGCTTCCGTTCCCACCAGCACCTGGCGTTTTGGCGCAGGTACGAAGGCCTGGGCCACGTAGTCCTGCTCCAGTAGCCTTTCAAAGGTGCTGCGGGTGAGCTTGCCGCCTTCGTAAGCCCCGCGGCCGCCGAACGCACCGGCCGGTTTGAAGTAGAGCTGGCGGCGTTCACGCCACAGCACCTCGGCGTCCTCGCGGCGCACCACGTGGGTGGGCAGCACCACGTCGAGGATCGCCGCCTGGACCGCCGGTGCAAGGCCGAGGGCGGAGAGCAGCCGCGGATCGGCAAGGCGCGCCAGGTGGCGCTTGTCGGCGAACAGGGCATGGGCGCGCGGGTGCGGCGTGAGAACGACCGCATCGTCCAGCCAGGCCTCGCGCAGCGGCGTGAGCGTCGGCGCCTCCAGGTAAAAGTCGGTGAGCCGGTTATAGACCAGATCGATGGGGCGGCCCCGGTGATGTAATCCCGCTGCCCCGCCTTCGAGCTCGCGCGGGTCGCAGATCACGGCCTCGATGCCCGCTGCGCGAAACAGTTCAGCAAACAGGCGAAATTCCTCCCGCAGGTACTGTCCGTCCGGCTCGTGGTCCACGATGGCGATGGTGCGTGGCGTTGCGGTTGCGCGCGTGCCCTGCCACTCGCTCAGGAAGCTCTCGAGGATGCGCTGTTCCGCGGTGGCGGCATCGGTGGCCGGGTCAGATACCACACTGCAGCAGCGCCGCTGCTGTTTCATCAACTGTGCACTGATGAGGGCACCGCCCGCATTGGTGTTGATCTCGATGAGCTTGGGGCCCTGCGGCGTGAGGTGGAAATCGAAACCGTAGAGCACGCCCGGATTACCCGGATCATGCCGTGCAACGGCCGGTGCCTGCGGGCAGACCGTATCGGCCCAGGCGCGGCTGGTGAGCACTTGATGCAAGGCTTGCACGCCAAGCGCCATGCGCCGGCGATCCGCTTCTGAGACGAACACCGGCGCCACGGCCACTTGCGGGACCGTGTCGGCCGCGCCGAGCGCCAGTGGCGTTTGCGGCCAGAGACTCAGGCGGTTGAGGCGCGCGGCGGCACAGAGGGGGCCGGCCTCGGTGGACGGCTCGACCAGACCGCAGGGGGCATCGGCAGGACAGGCGCTCATGGTCGGGCCTTCAGGAGAGCCAACTCTCCACTTTCTTGCGATCGGGAACGCCGCCGGCGTGCACCACCTTGCCGTCGACGACCACACCCGGGGTGGACATGACCCCGTACGCCATAATGGCGGCGATATCCTGCACCTTTTCCAGGGCGATGGTCACGCCGCATTCATCGGCGACCTGCTGGATGAGCTGGCCCGTGGTCTCGCAGTTGCGGCAACCGGAGCCGAGTACTTTCACGTCTTTCATCGGAATCACCTTCGGTCCGAAGACCGGGTTGGTGTGGATTCGCCCGTGTGCGGACGCACTCAGGCCATCAGGTTGAAGCCCCAGCCCACCAGCGTGAACGCCACCACCAGCACCCCCGCAAACAGCGCGAGGGCGGGCCACTTGATGACCTTGCGCAGGATCAGCATTTCGGGAATGGAAAGTGTGGCGATGCTCATCATGAAGGCCAGCGTGGTGCCGAGCGCGACACCCTTGACGAGCATGGCCTCGGCCACCGGCACCACCCCGATGGCGTTGGAATAGAGCGGCGCCCCCACCAGCACTGCGGCCGGCACGCTATACCACGCATCGCCGAGCTGCCGCGCCCAGTCGAGCGGCACGAAGCCGTGGAACAGCGCGCCCACGCCCACGCCGATGAACACCCATTTCCACACCCGCCGCAGGATCTCGCGCACCTCGGCAAGGGCGTACGCATGGCGCCCGCGCAGGGAGTTGTCCGGCTCGGCAAGACCCGCCTCGCCCATGTGGATCTTCCACACGTACTCCTCCACCCAGCGCTCGGGGCGGAAGCGTTCCATGATCATGCCGCCCACGTAGGCGACCGTCAGGCCCGCCGCCACGTACACCAATGCCAGCTTCCAGCCAATGAGGCTCACGAGCAGTACCACGGCGACTTCGTTGATCATGGGGCTGGCGATGAGGAAGGAAAACGTCACGCCGAGCGGGATGCCTGCCTCCACGAAGCCGATGAACAGCGGCACCGAGGAACAGGAACAGAACGGCGTCACCGCGCCGAGGGTAATGGCGGTGGAACGGGCCAGCCACGTGGGCCGGCCGCGCACGAAGGCGCGCACCCGCTCGGGCGAGAGCAGCGCGCGCAACAGGCCCATTACGTAGATGATGGCCACCAGCAGCGCGAAAATCTTCGCGGAGTCGGCAACGAAGAAATGCACTGCCTGCCCCGCCGCGCTCTCGGCAGACAGGCCCAGCAGGCGGAAAACGACGAAATCACCCAAGGTCTCGAACATGGAGCGTCCTCAGCGCTGCGCTTCCATCTGCACGTAAGCCCGACTCAGATTGCCGCGGTGCAGTTCGGTGAAATTCAACAGAAATGAAAAGGCAGGCGCATCGGCAAGGCGCGCAATCACATCATCGATGGGCTCCCAGTTGCCGGAAGCCTCGGTCAGTTCGACCACCAGCCAGTCCAGGTAATCCCCCGTGTGACGGCGCGCGACGTCCAGGTCGACGGGCTGGCCGTGGCCCGGAACGATGTGCCTCGGGGCCAGGGCTGCCATGCGATGAAACGTCTCGCGCCACGCCACGGCGTCCGACCAGGGCAGCACGCCCAACAGGCGCTCCACGTAGACCAGATCGCCGCTGTACAGCACGCCCTCGGCGGGCAGCCAGACGACGGCATCGCCCGGGAAATGGGCATCGCCCAGCCACAGGATCTGCAGCTCTACGCCGCCCACGCTCAGCTCGGCACGGTCGCCATCCAGGGGCGTTGGGGCATGGAGCGGGTGCGTGCCGTCGAGCCGCTCCTTCAGCACGCCCTGTAACTGTTCCAGGTGCTGGGTGGCAAAACGCCTTTGGGTTTCCACCGTGCGATGCAGGGCGACGATTTGTGCCCCCTTGTCGGCGAAATGGCCATTGCCCAGCCAGCGATGGTCCTGGCTGCCCGTGTTGATCACGTGGGTCACGGGCTTGTCGGTCACGCCCGCCACGGCCTGCTCGATGAGCGCCGCTCCGGCCCGGGAGGCGCCGCTGTCGATGAGCACCACACCTGTGTCGGTGACCACGAAGCCGAAGGTGGCGTTGAGGCCGTGGTTTTCGTAAGTCCGGCCGCCCAGCTCGCCCACGATGGCGTAGGCGGGCCCCGCCACGTGCCGGACTTGGAGCTCGGCTGCAGCGGCACCGGAAAAAACAGCCAGACCCAGCACCCACAAAGACTGAAACGCTTTAATCACTGTTCAAGACCTTTCCAGTACATAAAGGCAAAAAGCATTGACCACGGGGAACACGGGGGGGGAAATCCATTGTGGGGCGGCCCCAGGCGCGATGGCACCGTATGCCGAGGCAATCTCGGCCTGAGGCCGCTCCTACCCGGAGAGATTTCCCCGTGTCCCCCGTGGTCAAGTTTTTCTCTTCGCCGAAACCTGCCGGCGTTCGTACCAGGGCCGAGTGGTGTTGACGATTTTCACCACCGACAGCATCACCGGGACTTCCACCAGCACGCCCACCACGGTGGCGAGCGCCGCACCGGACTGGAACCCGAACAGGCTGATGGCGGCGGCCACGGCCAGTTCGAAGAAGTTGCTGGCGCCGATGAGCGCCGACGGCCCCGCCACGTTGTGGGGAACCTTCAACTGGCGGTTCAGCACATAGGCCAGACCCGAGTTGAAATAGACCTGAATCAGGATGGGCACGGCGAGCAGCAGGATGACCAGCGGCTGCTCGATGATTTGGTCACCCTGGAAACCGAACAGCAACACCAGGGTGGCGAGCAGCGCGGACAGGGACACCGGATGAAGTGCCGCCAGCACCCGCGCCAGCGCCGCCTCCCCGCCTTTCGCCAGCAGGGCGCGCCGCCAGAGCTGGGCGGCGATGACGGGGATGAGGATGTACAGCACCACCGAAAGGAACAGCGTGTTCCACGGTACCGTAATCGCGGACAGTCCCAGCAACAGGCCCACGATGGGCGCGAAGGCGAACACCATGATGGTGTCGTTGAGGGCCACCTGGGTCAGGGTGAAGTTGGGCTCGCCCCTGGACAGATGGCTCCACACGAACACCATGGCGGTGCAGGGTGCAGCCGCGAGCAGGATCAGACCGGCCACATAGGCATCCAGCTGTTCCGCAGGCAACCAGTTGGCGAACAGGCCGCGCACGAACACCCAGGCCAGCAGCGCCATGGAGAAGGGTTTCACCGCCCAGTTGACGAACAGGGTGACGCCGATGCCCTTCCACTGGGACTTCACGTCGGCAAGCGCGCCGAAGTCCACCTTGAGCAGCATGGGCACGATCATCAGCCAGATGAGCAGCGCCACGGGCAGATTCACCTGAGCCACTTCGAGGCCACCGATGAAGCGGAACGGCGCCGGCAGGAAATGCCCGAGGGTGATGCCCGCGATGATGCACAAAGCCACCCACAGGGTCAGGTGCCGCTCAAAAAAGCCCAGCGGCGCCCCCTGGGCGCGCTTGGCCACCACTTCGCATTCTGCGGTCATCGCTCGCCCTCGCGCTCGGCCTGGAGCAAGGCGATCAGCGCCTCGACCCGGGCGCGGATGTCGTCACGACTGGCGCGGAACACGGCCATGATCTCCTCCTCGCTGCCTTGGGCCTTGGCAGGGTCGTTGAGGGGCCAGTGGATCTTGCGGGTGCCGGCGGGCAGCGCCGGGCAGTGCTCATCGGCATGGCCGCACACAGTGACCACCACGTCGGCCCAGTCCAGCATGGCCGGGGTGAGGCGGGTGGATGCCTGACCCGAGATGTCGATGCCCGCTTCCCTCATCACGGCGATGGCGCGCGGGTTCTTGCCGTGGGCCTCGATACCCGCGGACTGCACCTCGATGGGACCAGCCGCGAAATGGCGGCCCCAGCCCTCGGCCATCTGGGAGCGGCAGGAATTGCCGGTGCAAAGGAACAACAGGTGCAGCGTGTCCATGGGGTCCTTTCAGGCGCAGCAGCGGGCCTCGGGTCGATTGGGCATTTGGATGAGGTTCTGCTGATCGGTACTGTACGGGGCCTGGTCCCGGAGGCCGTGGGCGGTGGTGGCCAGCACCTCGGCCGCCCAGGCGGGTAGCTCGGGGCTGATCTGATAGAAGACCCACTGGCCCTGGCGCCGGTCCAGCACCAGACGACCATCGCGCAGCGCGGCCAGGTGTCGGGATATCTTCGGCTGGATCTCACCGAGCGCGTGGGTCAGTTCGCACACGCAAAGTTCGCCCTCCCGTTGCAACAACACCAGGCAGCGCAGCCGGGTCGGGTCGGCCAGCAGGCGAAAGAAACTGTCGGTGAAGGCGTTCATGGGCGCGAAATATATGCCCGAGGCCATATATGGTCAAGCAGATGTGTATTTCGCTACGCAGGCCTGCACGGTTTGCCTATAGTGGCAGGCAGGCGCCTGGCGCGCCTGATTGCAGGCTCGGATGCATGGCGCAGCGCGCGGGAAATAGGTCTTGCAATCATGCGGTTGCGCGCGCTTCTTCAAGTGGTAAGAGAGAGTACTTTAAAAGTGGAATCGAGCTTTTTCGCCGGCGAATTTCCCCTCGAACCCGGGCTCGCCTATCTGAACCATGCCGCTGTGGCGCCGTGGCCCCGCCGCACCCGGGATGCCGTCGCGGGTTTTGCCGAGGAAAACTGCCGCGTCGGGGCGCGCGACTATCCGCGCTGGATCACGGTGGAGAACAGCTTGCGTGAGCAGTTGCGGGCGCTCATCGGTGCCGCCTCCCCGGACGACGTCGCCCTGGTGAAAAACACCTCGGAGGGGCTGTCCTTCGTTGCCCATGGGCTGGATTGGGCACCGGGCGACAACGTGGTCATCAGCAGCCAGGAGTTTCCCTCCAACCGTATCGTGTGGGAGTCCCTGCGACCGCGCGGTGTGGAGGTGCGTGTGGCGGAGCTGTCCGGGCCGGACCCGGAAGGCGCCCTGCTCGCCCTCACCGACGCCCGTACGCGGCTGCTGGCGGTCAGTGCGGTGCAATATGCCTCGGGCCTGCGCATGGACCTGGAGCGCCTGGGCCGGGCCTGTCGGCGGCGCGGCATGCTGTTCCTGGTGGACGCCATCCAGAGCCTGGGCGTGCTGCCCATGGACGTGGAGGCGTTCGGCATCGATTTCCTGGCCGCCGATGGTCACAAGTGGCTGCTCGGACCGGAAGGCCTCGGGGTGTTTTGGTGCCGTCCGGATCTGCGCGAGCGCCTGCGGTTGTTCGAATACGGCTGGCATATGGTGGAGCACCCGGGCGACTACGAGCGCCGCGACTGGGTCCCGGCCGCGAGCGCGCGGCGCTTCGAATGCGGCAGTCCCAATATGCTCGGCGTCCACGCCCTGCAGGCCAGCCTGTCGCTGCTGTTGGAGGTGGGCATCCCCCGCATCGAGGCCTTGGTGGCCGAGCGCATCGACGTCATCGTGGAGCGCTGTCGGCACGAACGCTGGACGCTGCTTACCCCGGAAGACCCGGCGCGCCGTGCCGGGATCGTTACCCTGCGGCGTCCGGACTGCCTCCCTGAGGCGCTGTTCGAGCACTTGCATGAGCGGCAGGTGGTCTGTGCCCTGCGCGGAGGCGGTGTGCGGCTGTCGCCGCATTTCTACACCGAACTCGATGTCGTTTCGCAGGTGTTGGATGCCATTGCGACATGTCGAGTCCCGGTTTGAGTGGTATACGCCTGCGGTGATAGCATTTCACGAGCTTCCACACTCCCCCCTCCAAATCGTCTCGAAGAATGGCCGAAGAAAAGAAACGGGTCAGTCCCCAGGTCTTGCGTCAGTTCGTTCCCGTGAGCCAGCTCACCCAGGACAACCTGCGCGACCTCGCTGACAAGACCTACGTCGAGACCCTTCCCGCCGGACGTCAGTTGTTCCAGGCGGGTGACAACGACAACTACTCGTTTTATCTGATTGCCGGTGAACTCGGGCTGGTGGATGGCACCGGTGAGAAGGTCGTCGCCGGGGGCACCCAGGCTGCGCGTTTTCCCATGGACCACCATCGGCCGCGCCAGGCCACGGCCACCGCCAAGACCAGCATCGAATTCGTCCGTATCGACAATGACCTGCTCGATATCCTGCTCACCTGGGACCAGAACGCCGGCTATATGGTGACGGAGATCGAGGAGCAGAACGAATCGGACGATACGGACTGGATGACCAACATCCTGCGTTCGAGCCTGTTCCACCGCATCCCGCCGACCAACATCCAGGCCATGTTCATGCGCATGCAGCCGGTGCCGGTCAAGGCCGGCGAAGTTATCATCCGTCAGGGTGACGAAGGGGATTACTACTACTACATCAGCAAGGGCCGTTGTCTGGTCACCCGCGACTCCAGCAAGAGCGAAAAGGTAATCAAACTGGCCGAGCTGGACGCGGGCGCGAGCTTCGGCGAAGAGGCGCTCATCTCGGGCGCACGGCGCAACGCCAATGTCACCATGCTCACGGACGGCACCCTCATGCGGCTCGGCAAGGCGGACTTCGAGGCCTTGCTGAAGGAGCCGATCCTGTCCACGGTCGACTTCGAGCAGGCACAGGCCCTGGTCAAGCAGGGCGCGGTGTGGCTGGACGTGCGTCTGGAGAACGAGCACAAGAACTACGCCATCCCGGGCAGCCTGCATGTCCCGCTGTATCTGCTGCGTATCAAGGCGCCGGCCCTGGACAAGGGTAGGAAATACGTCGTCTATTGCGACACCGGCCGGCGCAGCTCCTCGGCGGCCTACCTCCTTTCCGAACGCGGCTTCGATGCCTACGTCCTCAAGGGCGGCCTCATGGCGCTCAAGCAGGAACACACGGCCTGAGGACGGAACGGGAATAACACAGAGGCGCAGAGGACACGGAGAAGGATGCCTTCAACCCCTCTCGGCCGTACGAAACAGCAGGAAAGCATTATTGGTGGTCTGCTCGGCCAACTGGTCGTAGGTCACATTGGCGCGCAGCGCCTACGTGACAACCGTGGTCCGAGACGTCACGTAGCTTCGCAACGTGACCGACGGCCTTGATTGCGAGCGAAGGCGGAATCTCCGTAAGTCACGTTGGCGCGCAGCGCCTACGTGACAACCGCGGTCCGAAGACGTCACGTAGCTTCGCAACATGACCTACGGCCTTGATTGCGAGCGAAGGCGGAA
>JAWLGK010000025.1:0-48005 GCA_041685115.1 Gammaproteobacteria bacterium
CCGGTGAATCGAGAGGTTCACGCCGGGTTCTGCGAGCGGCTGAGGGGGCAGTTCCCTCGGCCGACTCACCCGCCTGATTCATGCCGCCGCTTTCGTTTTATCGTTGATGACGAGTGTGCTGACGACCGATTCTCGTTCTGGATTGAGTGTCACGGCTTCCACCGGTTTCCAGTTGCGGGTATGGCGCGACCATCGGCGCGGGTTCTGTTCACATGCGTATCGGGGTCAGGTCTTGCCTTTTGCCTCACTAGAATCCAAACCCCAAGACGCAGAAAGCTAGCGTTATGCCGAGGGAGCAGCGGCAAGCCGCTGCTCTCCCGACTGGGCGGTGGTGCGTCTAGCCGTCCAATTTCATTGCGCTGACAGCCGCCACCGGCATATACGGACTTCAGTGGGCTATCGGCTGCCAACCCGCGTGGTCGAAATGTTCCGCGTAGGCGTCGAGGGCCTGGATGATTTTCACAGCCCCCGAACGCCGGTCATCCCCTTCACGCATACCCTCCAGGCCCGTGTAGATGTCGCTCAACACGATGTGTAGCTGGGCATCCGCTTCCGGGGGCAGCTTGCAGTTCTGAATGATGTCGTTGAGATGATCGTTCACTTGCGTCGCCAGTGTCTCGTATTCACCGGTAGGCAGGCGGTTTTCGTGGATCTGCGGGAGGGCGGCGGCGATCTTGTTGCGAACTCCGGTCATCCCCTGGCGCAGCGCGGCATCGGTCTGCCATTTGGCGCCATCGTTGAGCCGCAACTGTACGGCGTCGGCATGGTGCTCGTCGTGTCCGTGGTGATCGTCCGCGGCAACGACATTACCCGCGACACCAACGGCAAGGAGCAGCACCATCAATCGGTTGGAAAACAGTCGGAAAAACATCTGAAAACCTCCTGCGAATTGAGCCGTCGCGCCCGTCGAGCCGGTGTGTCCAGCGTAGAAAGGGTTGCTTAACGCATCCTTAACACCGGTGGTGGGTGACAGAAATGGTCAAGTACGGCGCATCATGGAGGTGTTCGTGAGATTGCGCAACGTATCGCGAGCGCACGGGTTGTCCTTATGGCCGACCCATGACGGTAACTCCAGCCATGGCCCATGTGACCCAGGCCGAAGAATCGCCCGGAGGCCAGGCTCCTACGGAAGGTATGGGGCACGGTGTTAAGTCAACTTTAAGGTTTCCCGAGTTAAGCTCGCGTCAAAGACCTGGCAAAGGGCAGAGCCAATAATGAAGAGCAAGATCCGCCGTTTTCTCCCGCTCGCCATCGTGTTCCTCGCCTTCAGCACCGCAGTTCCTGCGGCGCAGGCGCCGAATATATCCTGGGCTACGGACCAAGGCGAGCTCCCCCTGGAGCAGCTGCGTGGCAAGGTGGTCTATCTGGACTTCTGGGCGTCCTGGTGCACGCCGTGCCGCCAGTCGTTCCCCTGGATGAACGCGTTGCAGGCGCGGTATGCGGAGCAAGGATTGGTGGTCGTGGGCGTCAACCTGGACAAGGATAGGGCGTTGGTCGAGCGGTTCCTCGCCAAATACCCGGCACAGTTCACGGTGGCCTATGACCCCAGCGGAGACTCGGCAGCGAGTTTTGCGGTCAAGGGCATGCCGAGCAGCTACGTGATTGATCGCGATGGCGAGATACGCGTGTCGCACGTGGGCTTCCGCGAAAAAGACCGTGACCTGCTGGAGGCCCGCATCCGGGAGGTGCTTGGCCGTTGATTGGGTTCGCTTTTGATAACTGCGAGAACACCGTTTTTCTTGCCGTGATCGGTCCTAAAAATGCGGAGCGTCCGTTTAAGAGACGTTAGGGGGAATCAGAATCCATGCGTATGTTGATTGCGAGCGCCACACTCGGCCTTGCCATGGTGCAGTCCGGATGTGCCTTCGAGCCCGTCCAGCCATGGGACAAGGATGTGTTGGCGCAAAGGAAGATGCAGCTTGAGGGCTATCCGCTGGACACCTACCTGGATGACCACATCTATTTCAGCAAGGAGGCCTCTTCCGGAGGACAGGCCGTCGGTGGAGGAGGCTGCGGATGCAACTGAAGAAAGAACCCAAATCCGTCCGCGGGGCGCTGGCCCTTGCGACCTGCTCGTTGCTGGCGGGTACGTCCCCGGCGCATGCCGCCAAGGAATGGGAGGTCGATTCGGCCGTGCTGTTCTATTCGGAGGGCAGCGATCGCATCAGTCTGGTCGAGCCGGTGGTCGGCTTGCGCAAGGCGCTGGGTGACGACGAGTACGTCGGCATGCGCATTGTGATCGATGCGTTGACCGGGGCATCGCCGAACGGCGCCATCGCCACAGACGCGGTGCAGACCTTCACTACGCCGTCGGGGGACTCATCCTATACGGTGCAGCCGGGCGAGACGCCACTCGATCCGAGCTTCAAAGATCACCGCATCGCGCTCAATGGCGTATGGGAGAAGCCGCTCAGCGAACGCCTCAAGGGCGTCTTCTCGGCCAACTTCTCCACTGAATACGATTACCAGTCCATGGGTGTGACCGCCACGCTGGCGCGCGATTTCAATAATCGCAACACCACCCTTTCAGCGGGCGCTTCCTACAGCGCCGATACCATCGAGCCGGTGGGCGGGACGCCTGTCGGGCTTGCCTCCATGCCGACCGTCCCTGCGGTGAAGCAGACCCAGGGAGCGAGCGAGGACAAGACGGTGACCGAGTTCCTGGTGGGCATCACCCAGGTCCTGAACCGGCGCACGCTCATGCAGTTCAACTACACCCATGGCATGGACGATGGCTACCTGACCGACCCCTACAAATTGCTCAGTGTGGTGAACAGCGCGGGGAACGTGAGCGGTCATCGCTTTGAAAAGCGCCCCGAGGAGCGAACCCGGCAGACGGTCTTCTGGCGTACCTTGCACCAGTTCACGGAGGACGTGCTCGACGTCTCCTATCGCTATTACTGGGATGATTGGGGCGTCAGCTCACACACCCTGGATACCCGTTACCGCTACGAACTGGGCGGCGGGCATTATCTGCAACCGCATGTGCGGCTGTACCAGCAAAGCGCCGCTGACTTCTATCGCTTCAGCCTGGCGGAAGGGGCCACGCCGACGCATGCGAGCGCCGACTACCGGCTCGGCGACATGACCACGACGACCTTTGGCCTGAAATATGGCTTCGCCGTGAGCGAGGACAAGGAGTACAGCATGCGCATCGAGTACATGAACCAGTCGGACGACAACCGCCGATTCGAGGATGTTGACGCGATCATCGTGCAGGCCAGCTATTCCTTCCTCTTCTAATTCCCCGTAAGGTCTAGCAGCCTGTCGGACCTAGGATGCTCCTACTGCGCCGGTTGGATAGCGGTTCAAATTTCCCCGGTTTCTCGTTGCGTAGAACCACTATGCGCCTCGAAACCGGGAAAAATTTGACCTCGCTCTCCCACCTTGCTCGCTACGGGCACCTAAGTCCGACAGGCTGCTAGGCCACGGCGCGGCAGTTGAGCCGCGCCACCTTTTTCCATGACCAAAGAATCTTCCCTCACACGCGTTCAGGACTACTGGCTGGGCCGTTTCCAGGCGATGGCGAGTCCGTGCGAAATCCTCATGGACGTCGACGACGGGCGGCTGGCCCGGCGGCTGCTCGACATCGCACGGGAGGAGGCCTCGCGTATCGAGCGCAAGTTCAGCCGCTATCGCGAGGACAGCGCCGTGCAGCGAATCAACCGCGCGGCGGGCCGGACCGTGGAGGTCGACGAGGAGACGGCCGCCCTGCTCGATTATGCGGCCCAGTGCCATGACCTGAGCGCCGGCCGGTTCGACGTCACCTCGGGGGGGCTGCGGCGGGTGTGGCAGTTCGACGGCAGCGATCGTGTACCCACGCCGGAGGCGGTGGCCGCCATCCTGCCGCTGGTGGGTTGGCACAGGGTCACGTGGACGCGGCCGGTGATCACCTTGCCGCCCGGCATGCAGATCGACCTTGGCGGCATCGGCAAGGAGTACGCCGTGGACCGCTGCGCGCGCCTGATCGCCGAGGAGAGCGGGGCCAGTGTATTGGTGAACTTCGGCGGCGATCTCTACGTAAACGCTCCACGACGCAACGGCTGCGGTTGGTTTGTCGGCGTCGAAGACCCGGCATCGAGGCTGCCGTTGGGCGACAGCGGCAACAGTCGCCGCCGCCTGGAGCTGCAGCATGGCGGTGTCGCGACAAGCGGCGATACCCGACGCTATCTGATCAAGGACGGCGTGCGTTACAGCCACATCCTCGACCCCACCACGGGCTGGCCGGTGCAGGGCGCCCCGCGTTCGGTCACCGTGGCGGCCTCGACCTGCACCGAGGCCGGCCTGCTCGCCACCTTCGCCATGCTGCGCGGTGCCGAGGCGGAGAGTTTCCTCGACGGTGAAGGTGTGCAGTATTGGTGTGTGCGGTAGCACCGCTTGCAGTGGTCAGAAGCATCTCCTGGTTGTCTCTTGGGTCGAAACCCTCCGCGATGGGAGCGGCTCTACGCTTCGTCGACTGAAGAGAGGGACTCGGGCGCCTGGGCACACGCCGCTACTCAGAAGGGAACTGGCATCCGGTTCGATCCCCTCGTTTACTACGCAAAGCAAAATGGTGCGTGATGATGAGTAGTTGAACTCGACAGCAAGTCCCCTCTCCCTCCGGGAGAGGGCCAGGGAGAGGGTATCCACGCATGTACTTGTTGAGATGTCGTCATAACCCCCCTCTCGCCCAGCCCTCTCCCGGAGGGAGAGGGGGCAAGAAGGTGCCGATTGGTCACTTGCCCGCATCGCCGTTTTTCAGGGCCTCGTCGAGCAGGCGCAAATTTACCCCGGCCTGCACCTGCGCCGGGTCGAGGGCCAGTGCCTGTTGGTAGGCGGCGCGTGCCTCGTCCGTCCTCCCCGCGGTTTGCAGCGCATAACCGAGATTGTTCCAGGGGCGTGCCTTGGCGGGCGAGGCCTGCACCGCCGCCTGCCAGAAGGCGATCTCGTCGTGGTAATCCTGATTGCGCGCGACGGTCGCCCCAAGGAACAGCACCGCGCTCATTACTGACACGACCAGCGCAATCTTGCGCGGGGTGCGCACGAGCAGTTGCGCTGCGATCCAGGCCGGGCCGAGCAGGGCGAGGTAAAGCTGGCGGTCGTTGGCAAGGTCCAGGCGCGCGATCAGGGAATTGGTAGGCAACAGGTGGAGAAAGAACCAGAGGATGCCGAACGCCAGCCAAGGCCGTTGTCGCCATTGGTGGAAACCCAGCCACAGAAGACACGCCAGTACACCCGCCTTTGCGGCCGTGAACATCAGCGGCACATCCAGGCTGACCTGCGGATCGGCATTCACCTGCAGGCCGAGCAGCGGCCGGGTGATGAGATAGAACACACCGTGGATCTGTGCAGCCAGGTTTTCGAGCGGCGGACGCGTGGCGAGGCTGACGCCGAGCAGATAGCGGTAGTCCGGGCTGGACAGCACGAGGGCGGCGAGGCCGGCGAGCACGGCGAAATGCCGCGCCAGCGGCGCGGCCGCGTCGCGCCAGGCGGCCTGCCGCTGCAAGCGTTCCCACAGCAGCAGGGCGAAGGGCAGGGTCCAGGCGGTCTCCTTCACCAGCATGGCTGCGACGAACAAGAACGGCGAGATCACGCCGTGGAGCCACGGGCGATTGTGCTCACGCCCCTCCACATAGGCGAACACCGCGCCGAGATAGCACACCGCCATGAACGAGACGGAGCGCCCGGAGATGTAGGTGACCGCCTCGGTCTGCGCAGGGTGCAGGGCGAACACGAGCGCGGCGAACAGCACCGGCAAGCCGTGCATCGCGGACCGGGGCCTGGTGCAACGCCGCAGCAGCACGAACACCAGCAGGGTGCTGCCGAGGTGACAGAGCAGGTTGAAGGCATGAAACGCGGCGCTGCCTGTGCCGGCCGTCCAGCTCAGGGTGTAAGACCCTTTGAGCAGCGGCCGGATGCCCGGCATGGAAGCGCGCCAGGCGCTCCAGCTGTGCACCCGCGGGTTGTCGACGATGACGCGGTAGTCATCGAACTGGAACGCCCCATCGAAACTGTTCAGGTAGGCCGCGACGACCAGCGCGACCAGCACGATCACCTGGGCGCTAACGCTGAGCGGGCGCGTGGTCAAAGGCGTTTTCCAGCACGCCGACCGCATCCCACCAGCGGTCCTGTGCGTTCAGCATGATGAGCAACACCTGTACGCCCTTGCGCTCCACCAGCGCGGCGATGCAGCGCCCCGCGCCGTTGGTAAAACCGGATTTGATGCCGAGGGTGCCCGGATAGGTGCCTACGAGGGCGTTGGTGTTGCGAAGCGTGTAACGCCTGCCGCGCGCATCCTGGATCTGCATGTCCCGCTGTTTAACCAGGCCGGCGAACACGGGGGACTGCATGGCGAGATGCGCGAGGACGGCTAAGTCATCGACGGTGGAGTAGTGCCCCGGCGCATCGAAGCCGCAGGCGTTGGCAAAGTGCGTGTTGCGCAGGCCGAGACGTTCGGCGCGCCGGTTCATGCGCGCGACGAAGGCGGTTTCGCTGCCCGCATAGTGTTCGGCGAGGGCAAGGCAGGCGTCGTTGGCCGAGCGCACCAGGGTGGCGGCCAACAGATCGCTCACCTTGACGCTTGTGCCCGCGCGCAGTTCGACACGTGCCCCCGTGGCGGCCGCAGCACGCGGACTCACGGTGACCCACTCGTCCGGGCGGTAATCCTCCACCACCAGCAGCGCGGTCATGAGCTTGGTGAGACTGGCCGGGGGCAGGCGCCGGTCCTGGCCGCCCGCCCATAGCGTGGTCCCGCCTACTTCCACCAGGTAGGCCGCCGCCAGATCGGGGTAGCGATCCTCCGCGGCGAGCACCGCTCCACCGAACGCGGCGAGCGTTAGGCAAAGCGCGCGCAGACGGCGTCGCATTGCTTCTAGAAACCGAACAGGCCCTTCAGACCTTCCTTCACGCCTTCCTTCAGCAACTGCATGCCCTGCTCGCCATCGCTGGCGTCGGTTTCCGTGGGCGCGGCCGCTTTCCGCTCGCCCTTCGCCACGTTGTCTTGCGCGTAGGTGACGCAGATGGGGGCATATTCCGACCCCATGGCACTGGTGTACGTGCGGCCCGCACAATGCTTCGCGGCGAGGGCCTTCGCATCGGTTTCGCAGAAATCGGCAACGAACTGCCAGTTCTTGGTCTTGTTGGCGCGCTTGCAGGCGTCTGCCTGTAGCGGCTTGGGATCCACACCGCAGTGGCTCAGGGCTTCGTGCCAGCCCTCGTTTCCGCCGGCAGCGTCGGCGAAGCGCGCCGGATCGCGCATATCCTTGGCGAGGTTCTTGACGTGTTTGCAGAAGGCGTCGCGGTAATCGGCACAAACGTTGTTGGCTTCGTACATGCGCCATTCCAGGTTGGCCTCACGTGGATCGCAGATCCTGTCCAGGTCGGCCTTATGTTTGGCCTGCATGTCCGCAATCTTCTCGCTTGGATCCTCGTAGGTGCAGTTGCCTATGCGCTTGCCCGAGTAGCTCTGCTTCATTTCGAAGGAGACGCCGTCGCCGTGGCCCTTGGCCTGCATGCTCCCCTTGTAGCTGTTGCCGGCCATGGTCGACTCGCCCTGGCCGCTCATGGCCATGTCACCGGTGCACTTGAAGCGATAGCTGGTCTTGTTGCCCGACTTCTTCACGTCATAGGTCGTGCAGTTCTCGTCCATCTGCGCCGTGCCCTCCATCTGGCCCTTGGGCACGCACACCTCCACTGTCTGCGCCGGCAAGGCAAACGGCATGCCTGTCATTTCCACCTTGACGGTCACTTCCCAGAGTTCGTCGGGTCCGTTTGCTGCCAGCGCCGAGCCCGCTGCGGCGCAGCCGAGCAGCGCCACCGTCACCACCTTACGCACGTCCATTTTTCCCCCTGAACCCTCTGGTCTGTGTGTGGAAATGGCCCCTTTTAGCACAGGCGCGCCGCAAGCAGAAACGGAAAACGCAAGGCTGTGGCGGGTTTCGGGAAAGCCTTGAGAGCGAGGGTCGCAGCGCGGGGCGCACGGCTGCGGCCCCGGCCGTTGCAAGCCGGAAAAATTCAGTGCAGGGCGTTGAACATGAGACCGCGGTAACGGCTTACCAGCTCTTGATCGCCAAGGAGCTGGAACACCTTGAGCATGTCCGCACGTGCCGCATCGCGGTAGTTGCGGTCACGCTTGAGCAGTTCGAGCAGATTGTCGAGGGCGGCCTCGTTTTGGCCTGCAACGAGCTGGTGTGTCGCGAGCTGATGGCGTGCTTCACTGTCGTCGGCGTTGGCCTGCACGCGCGCGAGCAATGCGTCGAGTGGCGGGATGTCGGCGGCGCGATCGGCGAATTCCAGCCGCGCCTCGATGCGCGCCACGGTGTCGTCGCGCGCGGCGACGGGCAATTGTTCGAGCAGCACGCGGGCTCGGGCGCTGTCACCGGCATGCAGTGCGGCATCGGCCAAGGCAACCAACAAGCGGCTGCTGCCCGGCTCCGCAGCCAAGGCCGCTTCGAGCCTTTGTGTGGCCTCCGCCACCTGCCCGGCCGCGAGCAAGGCCTCGGCTTCCGCGGCGATACGATCCGATTCCCGTTCGATGTGTCGATCGAGGAAGGCGCGCACGGCAGATTCGGGCTGGGCGCCAAGGAACTCGTCAACCACCTCACCGTTCTTCACCAGCTTGACCGTGGGCACGCTGCGTACGCCGAAGCGGGTGGCGAGCTCGGGTTGCTCATCGATGTTGACCTTGGCCAGCACGAACTGGCCGGCATATTCCTCAGCCAAACGGCTCACGATGGGCAACAGCATGCGGCAGGGGCCGCACCAGGCGGCCCAGAAATCCACCAACACCGGGACGCGGCGGGAGGTTTCCAGTACTGCGGTGAAGTTGTCCATGGTTACGTCTTGGATGTGGGGCGAGCTTGCCATCAGGACTCCTGGGGACGAATCGGCACTAGCGGCAGGAGGTGGGGACGGATCATGCGTATTCAAGCGGCTGGGTGCGGTGTTCGGGTTGTAGGAATATTCCGAAAAGTGGGTAGGTCAAAATCGGCTTTTTGCGTCAGGCGGGCAGGACGTGAACCTGACCTTGCAGATGTAAGTCGCTGTATGGCAAATGAATAGTGGCAGACCCGCGTGGCGGGCGGCGACAAAACCACGCTCTGTAGGGACTTGTCACCACCGGTCGGAGTGCCTAGTTTTAGCTCGCACGGAGGGGTAGTCAGGGAACATCACGGATGATTGGTCACATGATGTGACGGCGGCCAGGAGGCCTGATGGATTGAAGGGCGACCTATGGGTCGCCCTTTCTTGTTTTTGGCTCAGCGCTCCAGATAGCCCAGCTTGTCCGGCACGCCATCCCATTCCTGTGCGTCGGGTGGTGGCGCCTTTTTCTGCGACAGCACCGGCCAGACCTTCGCCAATTCCGCATTCAGTTCCAGGAAATGTCGTTGGGCATTCGGCACGTCATCACCCGCGACAATCGCACCGACGGGGCACTCCGGCTCACACAGACTGCAGTCGATGCATTCTTCCGGATCGATGGCGAGGAAATTCGGTCCCTCGTGGAAGCAGTCCACCGGGCACACGTCCACGCAGTCCGTGTACTTGCAGCGGATGCAGTTCTCCGTAACCACATACGTCATTGCGCTCTCCCGGGTAAGCAAAAGCACCACAGCCAACGGACCAGCGTTTTTGCGCCCGTCGCGCCTTTGCGTTGGGCTGTTCTCTTCTTCTTCGTTTTCAGCCCACAGAGCTTAGCCGGAAGCCAGCCGCTTGAGTTCGTACAGGGCCGCGAGGGCATCACGCGGGGTGAGCTGGTCCGGGTCGACGCGGTCCAGCGCTTCGCGCAGCGGGTCCGGGCGTACGAACATGTCCATTTGCGCCGCCACGGGGGCGGCCTTGCCCACGCTGCCGTCTTCCAGTTCACGCAGTTTGGCGCGCGCTTCGCCGATGACGTGGCGTGGCACGCCGGCCAGGGCGGCCACGGCGAGTCCGTAGCTCTGGCTCGCCGGCCCCGGCTTGACCGCATGCAGGAACACGATGTCATGGCCGTGCTCCACCGCGTCCAGGTGGACGTTGCGCACGCCCGGCAGTTGCTCGGGCAGGGCGGTCAGTTCGAAGTAATGGGTGGCGAACAGGGTGAAGGCGCGCCGGCGCGCCAGCTCCACCGCCGCGGCCCAGGCCAGGGACAGGCCGTCGAAGGTGCTGGTGCCGCGGCCGATCTCGTCCATGAGCACCAGGCTCTCGGCGGTGGCGTTGTGCAGGATATTGGCGGTCTCGGTCATTTCCACCATGAAGGTGGAGCGCCCGCTGGCGAGGTCGTCGGAGGCGCCGATGCGCGTGAAGATGCGATCGACCGGGCCGAGGCGCGCCGCGTCGGCCGGCACGTAGCTGCCCGCGTAGGCAAGCAGCACGATGAGCGCGGTCTGGCGCATGTAGGTGGACTTGCCGCCCATGTTGGGGCCGGTGACCAGCAGCATGCGCGTGTCGTCGGTGAGGCTGAGATCGTTGGGCACGAAGGGCGCCTCGCTGGCCTGTTCCACCACCGGGTGGCGGCCGGCACGGATGACGATGCCCGGCTCGGGACTCAGCTCGGGCCGCACCAGGCGCAACGCGGTGGCCCGCTCCGCGAGGTTGGCGAGCACGTCCAGCTCGGCGAGCGCGGCGGCGGTGTCCTGCAGGTCGGCCAGACGCGTACCGAGGATGTCCAGTAATTCCTCGTAGAGCTGCTTCTCGCGCGCCAGGGCGCGCTCGCTGGCGGACAGCACCTTGTCCTCGAAGCCCTTGAGCTCGGGGGTGATGTAACGTTCCACGCCCTTGAGGGTCTGGCGGCGGATGAAGTCGTCGGGCACGCGCTCGCTGTCGCGCCGGCTCACCTCGATGTAGAAGCCGTGCACGCGGTTGTAACCGACCTTCAGCGCGCCGATGCCGGAACGCTCACGCTCGCGGCTCTCCAGTTCCACCATGAACTGGTCGGCGTTGTCCTTGAGGGTGCGCAGCTCGTCCAGCTCCGCGTCATAGCCCGGGGCGATCACGCCGCCGTCGCGGATGAGCACCGGCGGGTTGTCGATGATGGCCCGCGTGAGCCGGTCTTCCAGTTCCGGGAATGCCTGGATGCGTGCGCCGAGGGCCGTGAGCAGCGCCGCGTCCAGGGCGCACACCTGCCCATGCAAGTCGGGCAGCCGGCCGAGGGCGGTGCGCAGCTGGGTGAGGTCGCGCGGGCGCGCGGTCTTCAGCGCTACCCGTGCCAGGATGCGCTCCACGTCACCGATGCCGCGCAACTGGCCGCGCAGTTCGTCGCAGGCGTCGGCCTCGAGCAGGGCCGCGATGGCGTCATGGCGCGCGGCGAGCACCGCCTGGTCGCGCAAGGGGCGATGCAGCCAGCGCCGCAGCAGGCGGCTGCCCATGGCGGTCACCGTGCGGTCCATCACGCCAACCACCGTGTGGTCGTGGTCACCGGACAGGGCGTGGTCGATCTCCAGGTTGCGGCGCGAGGCCGCGTCCAGCAGCACGGCGCTCTCGCGCTGTTCCACCCCCAGGCCGCGGATGTGGGGCAGGGCGCTGCGCTGGGTTTCCTTCAGGTAATGCAGCAGCGCGCCCGCGGCGGATACGGCCAGGCCCAGGTGTTCGCAGCCGAAGCCGCTCAGGTCGCGGGTGCCGAACTGGGCGGCCAGTTGACGCCTGGCGGTGTCCTGGTCGAAGTGCCAGGGGGCGAGCGGCTGGGCGCCACGGCGCTGCTCGAATCGGCGCGCGCACTCGCCGGCCTCCGCCATCAGCAGTTCGGCCGGTTGCAGGCGTTCCAGTTCGCCGAGCAGGGCCTCGTCGCCGTCCAGTTCCGAGACCGTGAAGCGCCCGCTGGTGACGTCCAGCACGGCGAGGCCGAAGCGACCCCCTTGCTGGTGCACGGCGCACAACAGGTTGTCGCGGCGCTCGTCCAGCAGGGCCTCGTCGGTGACCGTGCCCGGGGTGACGATGCGCACCACCTTGCGCTCCACCGGCCCCTTGCTGGTGGCCGGGTCGCCCACTTGCTCGCAAATGGCCACCGATTCGCCGGCGCGGATGAGCCGTGCCAGATAGATCTCCACCGCGTGATAGGGCACGCCCGCCATGGGGATGGGCTCGCCGGCGGACTGGCCGCGTGCGGTCAGCGTGATGTCCAGCAGCCGCGCGGCGCGGCGCGCATCGTCGTAGAACAGCTCGTAAAAATCGCCCATGCGATAGAACACGAGCATGTCCGGGTGTTGCGCCTTGATGCCGAGATACTGCCGCATCATGGGCGTGTGCTGGGGGATATCTTCGGGGCGGGCGTTCATCGGCGCAGTTTACCGGCGGGCCCGGGGGTTGCGCATCCCGTCGCCGCTCTGTTACTAACCACCCCATGTGGCTTTCTGTAGGAGCCGACACCGTCGGCGAACGCGGTGCGATACCGCAGGCCGGTTACAAAGGCCGTTCGCCCACGGTGTGGGCTCCTACGGGGAGGAAGCACGGACCTGATAAGGAAGGAGCGAGGAGCTGCCGTGGGATCGAGGACTTTCCATGAAAAGCGCGACTTCCGTCGCATGGACCTGGACGACTGCCCCTTCAGCTTCCGGTTGGTGGAGGGCGGCGAGACGGGCCAGGGCACCGTCACCAACCTGAGCGGCAGCGGAATGTTGTTGACCATGCAGCGGGAACTGCCGCCCGGCACGCTCATGGCGGTGAAGCTGGCGCCACAGCAGGCGCTGGTGCCGCCGTTCACGGCCGTGGTCGAGGTGGTGCGCGCCCAGCCCCTGGATGGGTGTGGCTACCGGACGGCGGTGGTGATCAAGTCCAGGGCTTGAGCGCGTTTCCGGTCGGCTCCCCCCCACCGGTTAAACTGTTCAGAAAACGCGGACTCCCCATGATTCCCGACGATACCCAGCTGCGGACCCTGGCCGAGCGCGCCTCCGAGCGGTTGTGCGTGCGGGGCCTGGCCATGGCCGCCGCCGAGTCCTGCACTGGGGGCTGGCTCGCCAAGACCGCCACCGACCTGCCGGGCAGTTCACGCTGGTTCGAACGCGGTTTCGTCACCTACAGCAACGAGGCCAAGCAGGACCTGCTCGGCGTTTCCGCCGTGACCCTGGCCCGCCACGGCGCGGTCAGCGAGGCCACGGCGCGGGAAATGGCCTGTGGCGCGCTAGCCAACAGCGGGGCGCAGGTCGCCCTGGCCATCACCGGCATCGCCGGGCCGGGCGGCGGGACGCCGGACAAGCCCGTGGGCCTGGTGTGGTTCGCCTGGGTGCGGCAGGGCTGCGAACCGGTCGCGCGCAGCCAATGTTTCGACGGCGACCGTGACGCGGTACGCCGCCGCGCGGTGGCCGCCGCCTGGCAGGGCCTGCTCGATCTGCTCGACAGTCCATGAATGGAGGGCCGCCGACGCGCCGGCTGTTCTTCGCCCTCTGGCCGGACGAGGCGACCTGCACTCGTACCGCGCGGGTGGCGCGCGCCGTGAGTTCGCCCTGCCGCGGCCGGCCGGTGCCCCCGGCCAACCACCACATCACCCTTGAATTCCTCGGCGACGTCCCACCCGGTGCCTTCGATTGCCTGCTGGCCTGCGCGGCCACGTTCGTGGGCGAGCCCTTCGAACTGACCCTCGACCGGGCGGACAGCTTTCGCCGCACAGGCATCGTATGGCTCGGCCCGAGCACCCTCCCGGAGCCGCTGATGCGGCTCTACCAGCACCTGCACACCGGGGTGGCCTGCTGCGGCCTGCACCCCGAGGAACGCCCCTACCGCCCTCACCTGACCATCATGCGCAAGGCCCGGCGCGGCCCGGCGGGCGAGCCGTTCGAGCCCATCGTCTGGCCGGTGCAGGACTTCGTCCTGGTGGAATCCGTGACGTCCTCCGTGGGCTCCCGTTATCAGGTACTGCGGCGTTGGCCGCTGGCTGCCGGCGCGGCCTGACTTTTTACCAACATGCCGATTCCGCTGCGGGAACCGGGGCTAGGCTGGCTTCGGGCGCTGTGGAATAATGCCGTTTTTCGCCCGGTGGCAGGGAGCCGCCGGCTCTCGATGGGAGGAAAACAATGGACGACAACAAGCGCAAGGCCCTTTCCGCGGCCCTCAGCCAGATCGAAAAGCAGTTCGGCAAGGGCTCGGTCATGCGCATGGGCGACAACACCGCCCAGCGCGATCTTCAGGTCATTTCCACCGGCTCCCTGGGGCTCGACATCGCCCTCGGCGTGGGTGGTCTGCCGCGCGGCCGCATCATCGAGATCTACGGCCCGGAATCCTCCGGTAAGACCACGCTGACCCTGCAGGTCATTGCCGAGGCCCAGAAGCTGGGCGGCACCTGCGCCTTCGTGGACGCCGAGCACGCCCTCGACCCGCAGTATGCCCAGAAGCTGGGCGTGAACGTGGACGACCTGCTGGTGTCACAGCCCGACACCGGTGAGCAGGCCCTCGAGATCGCCGACATGCTGGTGCGTTCCAGCGCCGTGGATGTGGTGGTGGTCGACTCCGTGGCCGCGCTCACCCCCAAGGCCGAAATCGAAGGCGAGATGGGCGATTCCCATGTGGGCCTGCAGGCGCGCCTCATGTCCCAGGCGCTGCGCAAGCTCACCGCCAACATCAAGCGTTCCAACACCCTGGTGATCTTCATCAACCAGATCCGTATGAAGATCGGCGTCATGTTCGGCAGCCCCGAGACCACCACCGGCGGCAACGCGCTCAAGTTCTATTCCTCGGTGCGCCTGGACATCCGCCGCATCGGCTCCATCAAGAAAGGCGACGAGGTGGTCGGCAACGAAACCCGCGTGAAAGTGGTCAAGAACAAGGTGGCGCCACCGTTCAAGCAGGCCGAGTTCGAGATCATCTACGGCGAGGGCATTTCCCGTCAGGGCGAGGTCATCGACCTGGGCGTGAATGCGGGCATCGTCGAAAAGTCGGGCGCCTGGTACAGCTACAAGGGCAACCGCATCGGCCAGGGCAAGGACAACGCCCGCCAGTTCCTCAAGGACAATCCCGAAATGGCCAGTGAGATCGAGGCGCTGGTCCGCGCCAACTTCCTGCCCAAGACGGTGGTCGCCGGCGAGGCCGAAGACTTGGCGGAATCCGAGGCCTGAGTCTGAGTGAGTACGCCGGCGGAGGTGCGCAACGCCGCCGTAGCCATGCTCGCGCGCCGTGAACACGCGGCGCGTGAGCTGCGCACCAAGCTGATTCAGAAAGGCTGGCCTGCGGAGCAGGTCTCGGCGGTCGTGGCGGAGCTTGCCGCCGAAGGTCTGCAAAGCGACAGCCGTTTCACCGAGGCCTTTATCCGTTCTGCCATCGCCAAGGGGCACGGGCTGGTGCGCATCCGCGCCGCACTGCGCGAACGCGGTGTGGAGGAGTCGCTCATTGGTGAACAGCTGGCCGCCTGTGATGCCGACTGGGCCGGGCAGGTGGAGCAGGTGCGGCGCAAGCGCTTCGGTGCAGCGCTGCCCGGCGATCCGAAAGAACGCGCCCGGCAGGCCCGTTTTCTACAGTATCGGGGATTCAGCGTCGAGCAGATTCGTCGCACGCTGAGGCAACAGGATTCGGATTGATTGAAGGCCGGCACAGGCCGGCCTTGGAACTATCGACGCAATGAAAAGCAGCGAAATTCGCCAGGCGTTTCTGGAATTTTTCCGTAAGCACGGCCATGAGATCGTGCCCTCGAGCCCGCTCGTGCCGGGTAACGACCCGACCCTGTTGTTCACCAACGCGGGCATGGTGCAGTTCAAAGACGTATTCCTGGGCTTCGACAAGCGCCCGTACACCCGCGCCGCCACGGCGCAGAAGTGCGTGCGCGCCGGCGGCAAGCACAACGACCTCGAAAACGTGGGCTACACCGCCCGTCATCACACCTTCTTCGAAATGCTGGGCAACTTCAGCTTCGGTGACTACTTCAAGCAGGACGCCATCCGCTACGCCTGGGACCTGCTCACCGGGGTCTTCAAGCTGCCCGTGGAGCGCCTGTGGGTCACTGTGTACGCCGAGGATGACGAGGCCTACGACATCTGGACCAAGCAGATCGGCGTGCACCCCGAACGTTGCATCCGTATCGGCGACAACAAGGGTGCGCGCTATGCATCCGACAACTTCTGGATGATGGGTGAAACCGGCCCCTGTGGCCCGTGCACCGAGATCTTCTACGACCACGGTCCCGAAATCGCCGGCGGCCCGCCGGGATCGCCTGACGAGGACGGCGATCGCTACATCGAAATCTGGAACAACGTGTTCATGCAGTTCAATCGCGACGAGCAGGGCGTCATGCATCCGCTGCCGAAGCCCAGCGTGGACACGGGCATGGGCCTGGAGCGCATCGCCGCCGTGTTGCAAGGTGTGCATTCCAACTACGAAATCGACCTGTTCCAGCACCTCATCAAGGCCGCCGCCCGCGAGACCGGCTGCACCGATCTCGACAATCCATCGCTCAAGGTGCTGGCCGATCACATCCGCGCCTGCGCCTTCCTGGTGGCCGACGGCGTCATTCCGGGTAACGAAGGCCGCGGCTACGTGCTGCGCCGCATCATCCGCCGCGCCATCCGCCATGGCTACAAGCTGGGCGTGCGTGCACCGTTTTTCCACAAGCTGGTGGCGGATCTGGATGCGGAAATGGGCGAGGCCTATGCGGAATTGCGCCAATCGCGGGGGCGCGTCACCGAGGTGCTGCGTCAGGAAGAAGAACGTTTCTTCGAAACCCTCGAGAACGGCATGGGGATTGTGGAATCCGAGCTGGCACGCCTGAAGGCGGCGGGTGCGCAGCAGTTCGATGGTGAGACCGCCTTCAAGCTGCATGACACCTACGGTTTTCCTCTCGACCTCACCGCCGATGTGTGCCGGGAGCACGGCGTGAGCGTGGACGCGGCCGGCTTTGAAGCCGCCATGGCTCGTCAACAGGAACAGTCGCGCGCAGCGGGCAAGTTCAAGATGGCCGCCGCGCTTGACTACAGCGGTGCACCCACCGTGTTCCACGGCTACGAAAAGCTGGAACTCCCTGGTGCGAAAATCACCGCCCTGTACGTGGACGGCGCCTCGGTGCAGACCATGCAGGCGGGTCAGCAGGGCGTGGTGGTGTTGGACAATACCCCGTTCTATGCCGAATCGGGCGGCCAGGTGGGTGACAGCGGCGAACTGCTGACGGATGCTGCGCGCTTTAACGTGGCCGACACGCAGAAGATCCAGGCCGACGTGTTTGGTCATCATGGCGAACTCACCAACGGTTTGCTCAAGGTGGGTGACAGCGTCACCGCGCGCGTGAACTGTGTGCGGCGTGCGCGCACCCAGCGCAATCACTCGGTCACGCACCTGATGCACAAGGCCCTGCGCGAAGTGCTCGGCGAACACGTGCAGCAGAAGGGCTCGCTGGTCGATCCTGACAAGACCCGTTTCGACTTCGCCCATAACGCGCCGCTCACTGCCGAGCAGATCCGCCGTGTGGAAGAGCTGGTCAACGCCGAGATCCTTGCCAACGCGTCCGCAGAGGCGCGCGTGGTTTCGCTGGAAGAAGCACGCACGCTTGGTGCCATG
Source organism: Gammaproteobacteria bacterium (assembly GCA_041685115.1). Taxonomy (GTDB): domain Bacteria; phylum Pseudomonadota; class Gammaproteobacteria; order Thiohalomonadales; family Thiohalomonadaceae; genus JALOAT01. The sequence goes on from JAWLGK010000025.1 coordinate 17,425, forward strand.
ATGCTGTTTGGTGAGAAATACGGTGACGAGGTGCGTGTCGTCGACATCGGCAGTTCCCGCGAGTTGTGTGGCGGTACCCATGTAACACGCACCGGCGATATCGGTCTGTTCAAGATTGTCATGGAAGGTGGTGTTGCCGCAGGCGTGCGCCGTATCGAGGCCATTACAGGCGAAAACGCCCTGACGTACGCGCAGGATCAGCAACAGCTGTTGCAGGAGGCCGCGGGTGTCCTCAAGACCTCGGCCCAGGAACTCCCGGGCAAGCTCGTGCAGCTGCAGGACAGCGTGAAGGCGCTGGAAAAGGAACTGGCCCGGCTCAAGGCGAAGATGGCCGCCAGCCAGGGTGCCGATTTAGAGTCCCAGGCGGTGGAGGTGGCCGGCATCCGTGTGCTCGCAGCCCGTTTGGAAGGGGCCGACCCGAAGTCATTGCGCGATACCGTCGATCAGCTCAAGAACAAGCTGGGAACGGCTGCCGTAGTATTGGCCACAGTGCAGGACGACAAGGTCAGCCTGGTCGCCGGCGTCACCAAGGATGCGGTCGACCGGATCAAGGCCGGCGAACTGGTCAACGTGGTCGCTGAACGGGTGGGCGGCAAGGGTGGCGGACGCGCGGATATGGCCCAGGCCGGCGGCAACCGTCCGGATGCCCTGCCCGAGGCCCTGACCGCGGTGGTGGAATGGGTGCGTTCCCGATTGGGATAATCCGTACTACGGTTCATACTTTTTTTTATAACTCATTTGGTGTTTAATCTGCGCCCTTTGGCGCACAACGACTCCCGCTATGGCCCTGATCGTCCAAAAGTACGGTGGCACCTCGGTCGGTTCGATCGAGCGCATCATGCACGTGGCGCGGAAGGTCAAGTCCTTTCGCGATCAAGGTCATGATCTTGTGGTGGTCCTTTCGGCCATGTCCGGAGAGACCAACCGCCTCATCGACCTGGCCAAACAGGCCCAATCATCGCCCGATGCACGTGAATTGGATGTCTTGCTGTCCACCGGTGAACAGCAGACCATCGCGCTCCTGGTCATGGCGCTGAAACAAATTGGTGTCGACGCCCGCTCGTATACCGGATCACAACTGCGCATCCTGACCGACAGCTCTTTCAACAAAGCGCGCATTCTGTCCATTGAAGAGTCGCGTATGCGCAAGGACCTGGATGAAGGGCGCGTGGTCGTGGCCGCCGGTTTCCAAGGTGTCGACGAACACGGTAACACTACCACCCTGGGCCGGGGCGGTTCCGACACCACGGCCGTGGCGCTCGCCGCCACACTCAAGGCCGATGAATGTCAGATCTACACCGACGTGGACGGCGTCTACACGACCGATCCGCGCGTGGTGCCCGAGGCGCGCCGCCTCAATCGCATCACCTTCGAGGAAATGCTCGAACTGGCGAGCCTCGGCTCCAAGGTGCTGCAAATTCGATCGGTGGAATTCGCTGGCAAGTACAACGTGCCGTTGCGTGTCCTGTCCTCCTTCAAGGACGGCGAAGGCACCCTGATCACCTACGAGGAAGATGGAATGGAAGAACCGCTGATCTCCGGCATTGCCTTCCAGCGCGACGAGGCCAAGCTGACCATCCTGGGCGTGCCGGACGAGCCGGGTATCGCCTACCGCATCCTCGGACCGATTGGCAATGCCAACATCGAAGTCGATATGATCGTGCAGAACGTGGGTGCAGACGACACCACGGATTTAACCTTCACGGTCAATCGCTGCGATTACGAAAAGGCACTGAAAATTCTGCAGAACACCGCAGAAGAACTCGGTGCCCGTGACGTGAACGGTGACACCAAGATCGCCAAGATCTCGGTTGTCGGCGTAGGCATGCGCTCGCATGCGGGAATCGCCGCCACCATGTTCAAAGCGCTTGCTGACGAGCGCATCAACATCCGCATGATCTCCACCTCGGAGATCAAGACTTCGGTGGTGGTTGACGAGAAGTACCTTGAGCTGGCCGTGCGCACCCTGCATTCGGCTTTCAAGCTGGAACAGGAGCCCACCGAGGCCTGAACTCCGAATGCGCCGGCGAATTTCCGTGCCGGCGCGATGTCTATGTGTGAGCGCTTTGTGTCGCGTCGCGAAGTGGTCTTTGCTTTCCATGAGCGACACCGGACTGCGCAGTTTTACGAGGAGACAATTTAAATGCTGATTCTGACTCGACGAGTGGGAGAGACGCTCGTGATCGGCGACGAGGTCACCGTGACGGTCCTCGGCATCAAAGGCAACCAGGTGCGCATCGGTGTGAACGCGCCGAAGGACGTATCCGTGCATCGCGAGGAGATCTACGAGCGCATTCAGCGCGAGAAGCAGGACCAGACGCCGTCTTCCTAAAAAGGAATTCGCAGTCTGCGCTTTACGTTCCTGAAATGGGAAGGTATCCTTCGCAGCGTTGTTTTGGAGAGATGGCCGAGTCGGTCGAAGGCGCTCCCCTGCTAAGGGAGTATGGGGTCAAAAGCTCCATCGAGGGTTCGAATCCCTCTCTCTCCGCCATAGTCGAAGTGTTGACAAAGATTGGGTGTTCCGTATAATTCGCACCCTTACAGCGCCCGTAGCTCAGCTGGATAGAGTACCTGGCTACGAACTAGGTGGTCGGGAGTTCGAATCTCTCCGGGCGCGCCATACCGAAAGGGCTCCAGCGATGGAGCTCTTTTATTTTGTCCTGTTCGTGGCGATCCGCTTCTGCGGCAAGTGCAGCCCGGAGCAGTGACTTGCCGGCAACGGCTCGTGGCATTTTTTGCGGCTGTTGCTCGCCGCAGTTTCGATCTCCTCGCCTTTTTATCCCCTCGCTGCGTTCCCCGAACTCACCTCTGGCAGGCACAGGTTCCGTCGTCAAAAGACGAGCACCTTTTCCGCTTCGGCGGTGCAGGCCGCAAGTTCATCCATGGAACTGCGCTGGCAGCCAGCCACGATTTGCGCCTCGTCCAGACCGCGCGCATCCATGCATGTGCCGCAAAGCAGGATGGACCCCTTTCGCACAATGAACTGCACCATCTTCTCCAGGTTGTAGTAGCCCTGCGGGGGCTTATGACCAGCCTTGGCACATGCCACTGCGTCGCCCATCAGAAAAACGGTGGTCTCCAGTGGGACATCGCGCCGTTGCAGCGCCATGGCCAGGCGCAACCCGTTGTAGCTGCGCTCCGTTCCGTATGGTGGGTCGTTGAGAATGATCAGGATGCCCATGGCGTCGCTTCCGTGGCGTGACCTCGAATCAAAGTTATATCGCGGCGCTGTTCCGCCGCGGCCTCAGTCATCGTGTTCCCTAAGCAGGTGGGTATTGCCACCAACAGCGGCGGTGTTGGTAGTGACGGATTTTTCCTGCACCAAAGGGCGCAGGTAATCGGGGCCGCCCGCCTTGGGGCCCGTGCCGGACAGACCACGCCCACCAAAAGGCTGTACACCCACCGTCGCACCGATGATGTCGCGGTTGACGTAGACGTTGTCCGTGTTGGCACGCGTGGTAACGTGTTTGATGGTGGCATCGATGCGACTATGGATGCCGAAGGTGAGGCCGTAGCCGCCGGCATTGATGTCGTCGATGACTGCATCCAGCGCGCCGGCGCGATAGCGCACCGCATGCAGGACGGGCCCGAACACCTCCTCGCGCAATGCCCCCGGATGATCGATTTCGAAAAGGCAGGGGGCGAAATAGCAGCCGTGCTCCATGTCAGCTGGAAGCGGCGACCGTGCGACCAGACGGTGGCGTGATTCCATGGCTTGAGCGTGTCGGTTCAATGTGTCGCGTGCATCCTCATCGATGAGTGGGCCCACGTCCGTGTCTGGATCGAGCGGGTCCCCGACGTGGATTTCGGCCATGGCCCCGGCGAGCAACTCCAACACCTGCTCGGCGATTTCTTCCTGGAGGCACAGTAGCCGCAACGCTGAACAGCGTTGCCCTGCGCTGTTGAATGCGGAGCGCAGCACATCGGGCACCACCTGCTCGGGCAGTGCCGATGCATCCACCACCATGGCGTTGATTCCGCCGGTCTCAGCGATGAGCGGCAACAATGCTCCCGAGCGCTCGGCCAGCGCCCGCTGAATGCGGTGCGCGCTCGCCATGGAGCCGGTGAATAGCACACCAGCAAGGCGCGGGTGTGCGAGGAGCTCGGTGGCTATCGCGCCGCTCGGCCCGGGTAAATATTGAAGCACCGCCGGTGGTACGCCGGCCTGGTGCAACAGAAGGCAGATCTGCATTCCCACCAGGGGTGTTCGATGCGCCGGCTTGGCCACGACGGCATTGCCCGCCACGAGGGCGGCGGCTATCTGGCCGGTAAAAATGGCGATGGGAAAATTCCACGGGCTGATGCAGGCGAACACGCCGCGGCCTTCGTACGACAAGTGATTGGCTTCGCCGGTGGGGCCTTGCAGGGTTCTCGGTGCCAGATCATGCTCGGCAAGCGCGGCGTAGTAACGCAGGAAGTCCACGGCCTCGCGTGCATCGGCGAGGGCGTCGGGCACCGTGCGCCCGCCTTCGCGCACACACAAGGCAATGAGCATGGGGTAATTCCTTTCCAGCAAGTCCGCAGCGCGGCGCAGGATGCGGGCGCGCCTGGCGAGGGATGTCCCGGCCCATGCGTGGAAAGCCAATGCCGCACTGTCGAGCGCGCGGCGCGCCACGGCAGCGTCCGTCTCCCGTACCTCGCCCACGTGGACGCGGCGGTCATGGGGACTGGTTACCGGGCGCAGATGCCCGGCGCAGATTTCGCCGTCAACAAGCGGTGCGGCCCGCCATTCGCGCCGCAGTTGCGCGCGCACGGCACCGTACAACCCGGTCTCGTCATGGCAGTTGTCCAGCGCGACGCCGCGGCTGTTGCGCCGCTCGGGACCGTAGATGGCCTCGGGCAATGTAATGGCAGGGCGATGCGTGCCAGGTGCGTGCAGGCGCAGCACGGGCGAGGTCGTCAGGCTTTCGACGGGAACGCGGACGTCGGTGATGCGATGGACGAAGGAGGAATTGGCGCCGTTTTCCAGTAGACGGCGCACCAGATAGGGCAGCAGCTCATGATGGCCGCCGACCGGCGCGTACACGCGGCAGGCCTGCATGCCGTCCTTGAGCACGGTGTCGTAGAGTGCCTCGCCCATGCCGTAAAGCCGCTGGAACTCCATTGCTCGGCCGCCAGCCATTTCGAGGATTGCCGCGACGGTGTGGGCGTTGTGGGTCGCGAACTGCGGATGGAATCGATGGTCTGCGAGCAACCGCCGCGCGCAGGCGAGATAGGCCACATCGGTGTGGGCCTTGCGCGTATAAACCGGATAACTGGCGAGGCCAAGTTGCTGCGCCCGCTTGATCTCGTAATCCCAATAGGCGCCTTTGACGAGGCGTACCGGAAGCCGGGTGCGGTGTGCCGCAGCGAGCGTGGTCAGCCACTCCAGTACCGCAGGAGTGCGTTTTTGATAGGCCTGCACTGCGAGGCCCAGACCTTCCCAGTGAGACAGACGTGGGTCGGCCAAGGTACGCTGGAACACGGCCAGGGTGAGCTCCAGTCGATGCGCCTCCTCGGCGTCCACCGTCAGCAGTACCTCATGGGCGCGGGCGAGTGCCGCCAGATCCGCGAGGGCACCCGCCAATAGCGGAAGCGTACGCTTGTGCTGACTGTATTCACTGCGCGGGTGCAATGCCGAAAGCTTGATGGACACCCCGAGCGGCGCCGACAGTCCGCGACCCGCTGCGCCGGCCTTGATGATGGCATGGGCATAGGCTGCCTGATACCGAACGGCGTCGGCATGGGTGAGCGCCGCTTCGCCCAGCATGTCGAAGGAATAGCGATACTGACGTGCTTCGCCGCGCGTGGCGCGGTGCAGTGCTTCCTCGATGCTGCGCCCGATCACGAATCGCTCCGCCAAACGGCGCATCGCCAAGAGCAAGATGCGGCGGATGACGGGCTCGCTGCCGCGCGCCACCTGCTGTGCCAGTGATCGGCTACCGGATTGCTGCGCCATGAGGCCCCCGCTCATGTGCAGCACGTGGGTGGCGGCATTGACTACCGCCGAAGTGCTGTGGCCGATATGCGCGTCCCAGCGGGCGCCCGCTAGTTTGTCGCGGACCAGCTTGGCAGCCGTTTCCGGCCAAGGCACGCGCAGCAGACCCTCGGCGAGTGCCATGAGCCGGATGCCTTCCTCACTGTCGAGCCCGTACTCATTGAGGAACGCCTCCAGGAAGGCGTTGTGGCGACGTTCACGAACCGCCCGAATCAGTGCACCCGCACGTGCACTGATAACCTGCTCGATCTCGGGGGCAAACGAGGCATCCTCGCGCAATTGCTCCACACAGCGCTGCTCGTCCGCCAGATGGGCGGCCGCCAGTGTTGGGGGTAACGGGCAAGAGCGGGTGTCTTCGGCGGACATGACCAGGCTTGCAGCACAGACGTATGAACAGCGTAGCCTGTGCGACGGTCAGCTATGGCACCGCCGCTTTCCGCTGACACGGTCACAGGCCTACAATCGCCTGCACCTGCCGACCCGTGCCGAAGCATGCCGTATCTCGTTGCCGTCACCCTTCTTTGGGCGTTCTCCTTCAGCCTCATCGGCCACTACCTGGCCGGCGCCGTGGACAGCGACTTCGCGGTGCTGGTCCGGGTGGCCATCGCCGCTGTGGTTTTCGTGCCGTTCATGCGTTTGCGCGGCGTGCCGCGTCCGCTGGTGGTGGGCTTCTGGATCGCCGGTGCGCTGCAGTTCGGGGTCACCTATCTATGCCTGTACCGCAGTTTCAATGTGCTGAGTGTGCCGGAGGTGCTGCTGTTCACGGTGTTGACGCCCATCTACGTCACCCTTATCGACGATGCCCTGGCGCATCGTTTCAACGGTTGGGCGCTGGTCGCCGCCGCCGTTGCGGTGGGTGGCGGCACGATCATCCGCTTCGCACCTCTGCAAGGCGATTATCTGCTGGGCTTCTTGCTGCTTCAGGTTGCCAATTTCACTTTTGCCGCGGGGCAGGTGTTATGCCGGCACCTGCTCGCACGTTATCCCGTCGGGCAGCCACTGTATCGTTTTTTCGGGCATTTTTTCCTGGGCGCATTGCTACTGGCACTGCCGTCGTTCCTGTTGTTCGGCGATCTGGGAAAGCTGCCCCAGAACGGTGTGCAATGGGGTGTACTGCTGTGGATGGGCCTTTTTGCAACGGCACTCGGCATGTATTGGTGGGTGCTCGGCAGTACGCGGGTCAATGCGGGAACATTGGCGGTGATGAACGAATTGCACGTGCCGGCGGGGCTTGTGGTCAATCTCCTGATTTGGAACCGCGATGCCGACCTGCCGAGATTGTTCGCTGGTGGCGCCATCATCCTCATTTCCCTCGCCATCAACCGCATGGGCCAAGCACCGGCGCGGGAAAGAGCGGGTGACACATCCCGCGCATAGCCTGGCTGACCCGAAGCGGAATGGGGGCCCTTGCCTAATTCGAGGCAGAGACCAAAATGCCGGGGGTTCCCTCGTCAAGACGGCCGATGACCGTGGCTGAAGCGAAACCCGCGTTGTGGAATGTATCGAGCACCTGCGTGACGCTCGCCGGTGCGCAGGCGGCGAGCAGGCCACCACTGGTTTGTGGATCGCACAGCAGACGTTGCGCCCAGGTGGGCAACCCGGCTTCCAGGCGGACCTCGGCACCATAACTGTCCCAGTTGCGCTCGATGGCACCAGGGCCGACGCCTTGCGGAGCGAGTTTCGCCGCCGTGGGCAGTACAGGCACCCGGTTGAAGTTCACCTGTGCGGCAACGTGCGAGCCGCGACACATTTCGAGCAAGTGGCCGAGCAATCCGAACCCGGTTATGTCGGTGAGTGCGTGTACATCGGGTATTTCCGCCAGGTCCGCGCCGATGGTGTTCAGCTGCGTGGTGCTGGCCACCATTTCTGCATAGCCCTTTGCGTCCAAGCGGCCCTTCTTCAGTGCCGTGGCGAGTATTCCGACGCCCAGGGGCTTGCCCAGCACCAACAGGTCATCCGCCTGCGCAGTATCGTTGCGTTTCAATTGCTTCGGATGCACGGTGCCGATCACGGCGAGCCCGTATATGGGCTCGGGGGCATCGATGGAATGGCCGCCGGCCAGTGCCACTCCGGCGGCCTGACACACCGTGGCACCGCCTTCCAGGATCCGGCGGATGATCGGTACGGGCAGTTTGCCGAGCGGCATGCCGACGATGGCCAGGGCGAGGCACGGTTTGCCGCCCATGGCGTAAACGTCGGAGAGCGCATTGGTGGCGGCAATGCGCCCGAAATCGAACGGGTCATCGACAATGGGCATGAAAAAATCGGTGGTGGCAACCAGCGCCTGATTGTCGTTGAGACGCATCACTGCGGCATCATCGCTGGTTTCCGTGCCGACCAGTAATGCGGGATGGGGAAAGCCCATGCCCATGCCTTCGAGTGCGCTGCGCAGCACACCCGGCGCGATCTTGCAGCCACAACCGCCCCCGTGGGACAGCTCGGTCAGGCGAACGTCGGATGGAAGTCCAGCGGTGGCAGTGATCATGGCAAGGTCTCAGTAGGGCGCAACGAATGCGGGTACGACGGCGCTGCGCAGCCGTTGAGCCGTGCGTGTGTCGTATGAGGAGATTGGCGGAAGAGAGTGGGAGTCGAACCCACCAGGGGGCGCCTGGCGACCCCTGCCGGTTTTGAAGACCAGCCGCCCCACCGGGGGACGATCTCTTCCAGAACAGATCATGTGAGCACCCACTGGCGCGGCACGCCGGGTTGGCGCAGCACGTGCTCGTCGCGTACCCGTCGGGTATAGCCGACGCGATCGAAGAATTCCAGGATGTGGACGGCCACCTTGCGCCCGCCACCAATGACGTCGCGTAAGGTCGCTGCGCGTGCATTACCATCACGCGTGCACAGCAGCTCTACCTGGCCGGCGAGTTGGGCCACGGATTCGGCACTGAAATAATGATCGTGTGCCACTGGATAGGCGAGTCCCACGCGCGCGACCCGTTTCAGCAGCCCACGCACGGTCGGTTCGGGGATACCGGTGGCACGCGCGATGTCGCGCACACGTGGCGGGTTGGCCGCGGTCTCATCGAGCAGCGGCTTGAGTGCGCGCCAGACCTGTGCGTCAGCCACTGCCAAACGGGCGCGATGACCGGGCAGATGCAGCCAGCCGCCACTCTGATTAAGTCGTTGTTCGGCGATCAACTGCTGGACAAGTTGGTCGAAAACCGCACGGGACAGTGTCGGCAGCGTTAGGCGGCGCAGCCTGTCGCGCTCGATGCCAATCATGTCCGGCGAGCGCTCATGCTCGGCTGCGGTGGCGGCAAGTGCCTTGTCTGCCAACCGACGCCAGCTCTCAGCAGAGAAGCCCCGAGTGATTGCACCATCGGCGACTACCACGATCTGCAATTCACGCCAGAGTGCCTCCGCCTCGTCAGCGGGCAGATTGCGGCACTGTGCCACCCGCGCCAAGTCCACTCCGGCGGAATGCGACAAGGCGAGTTGTAGAGCCGGCCGCAGATCGTCGTGCGCCTGTAAACGCAGGAACGCCAAGTGAGCGGGTGCGCGCTTATGACGTGTAGGAGGAAAGATGTCGAGTACTCGGCCGCCGCCGATGGTCTGCATGGCCGACTGGTCACGCAGCACGAAACGATCGTGCGTTATCGCGCCGAGCGGACGATCGAGCAGAAGTTCGGCCAGCGCGGTGTCGCCCGGTGCGAGCGTATCGCCCTCAAGCAGGGCCAGTCGGCCGGTGATGTCGCCGGCACCGAGATGCAGGTGTACCGGTTGCCAGTGACGCAACGGAGCCAGTGCATGAATCGTGGCATGAAAGCGCTGCAAGGGCTGGTGCAAGGCCGGTGCAACGAGCCAGTCACCGCGGGTGATCTCCGTTTTCTCCACATCGCCGCTGAGATTGATGGCAATGCGCTCGCCTGCGGTACCCCGTTCGGCGGGGCGGTCATGTACGCGCAGGCCCCGCACACGCACTCGCCGACCGAGCGGCGTGACCATGAGTGTGTCAGCCTGGCGTACCGTCCCAGAAAACCCCGTGCCGGTGACCACGAGGCCCACGCCCCGCAGCGTGAAGGCGCGATCGATTGCGAGTCGAAATCCACCGTTCGAGTTGCGCGGAGCGAGTCGCAAAGCTGTGCTGAAAAGATGCTCCCGGAGGGAGGTCACGCCGTCGCCACGCACGGCGGAGACCTGGAACAGCGGCGCCCTATCTAACGGAGTGCCGGCGAGCAGTGCTGTGATTTCCTTCCGCGCCTCGTTGACGCGTGCCGGCGTTGCCGTGTCGGTCTTGGTAAGCACGACTGCGCCGCGGTGCAATCCGAGCAGCGTGGCGATGGTGAGGTGTTCACGGGTTTGCGGCATGGGGCCGTCGTCTGCCGCGACAACCAACAACAAGTAGTCGATGCCCGTTGCGCCTGCCAGCATGTTGTGCACCAGGCGTTCGTGTCCTGGCACGTCGACAAAGCCGAGCAGTCCGTCGGGTGTGTAGGCGTAGCCCAGGTCCAGCGTGATTCCCCGCACCTTTTCCTCTTTCAAGCGGTCACATTCGATTCCGGTGAGTGCCTTCACCAGTGAAGTTTTGCCGTGATCGATATGACCCGCCGTGCCAATGATCATGCTTGCCTCACCAGCAACATCAGCTGGTCGATAAAACCGCCCTCGTCTTCGAGGCAGCGGAGATCGAGGCGCAAGGCCCCCCTTTCGATGCGACCGATAATGGGTACGGGCAGCTCGCGCAGTTCCTGCTCCAGGCATTTCAAGGCGCGGCCTTCACCCTTGCCGCGCACCGGCGGGCGCAGCACGAGTGCAATACTCGGTAATCGCTCCACGGGCAACGCACCTGAGCCAATCTGGCTCTGGCAGGGCTCCAGGGTCACATCGGCACGTGTGGCCAAGGCGCGCTTCACTGTGGGCAAAACCCTTTCGGCACAGGCGAGGATTGCGGCTTCACTGCGGCTCAGCAGGCGCAGCGTAGGCAGCTCCTCACACAGACGTTCGGGATAACGATAAAGGCGCAGCACGGCTTCCAGCGCCGCAAGGGTCATCTTGTCGCAGCGCAACGCGCGCTTCAGCGGATTCCTCTTGATCCGTGCGATCAGCTCGTGGCGTCCCACCATAATGCCCGCCTGCGGTCCGCCGAGCAGTTTGTCGCCGCTGAAGGTGACCAGGTCCGCGCCCGCCGCAAGGGCCTCCTGCACGGTGGGCTCGTGAGGCAGGCCGAAATCCGCCAAATCGATACACGTGCCGCTGCCCAGATCAACGGCAAGGGGCAGGCCGGCCGCGTGGGCGATGGTCGCGAGTTGTGCCGCAGAAACCGTGCTGGTGAAGCCCTGGATGGCGTAATTGCTGGTATGGACCTTGAGCACCAGGGCGGTATGCGATGTGAGGGCCTCCTCGAAATCGGTAGAGTGGGTGCGGTTCGTGGTGCCCACCTCGCGCAGTTTGGCGCCGGCGCGACGCATCACGTCGGGTACGCGGAAGGCGCCGCCGATTTCCACCAGCTCGCCGCGTGAGACAACCACCTCCTTGCGCAACGCCAGTGTGTTGGCCATGAGCAATACGGCGGCGGCATTGTTATTCACTACCGTGGCGGCTTCGGCTCCGGTGAGTTCACGCAGGAGTTCCACGATCAGGTCGTCGCGATCCCCTCGCGCGCCGGTTGTCAGGTCGTATTCGAGGTTGCTCGCATCACGGGCGGCCGTGCTGACCGCGGCGATGGCGGAGTGGGGCAGCAGAGCGCGGCCCATGTTGGTATGCAGCACCGTTCCGGTGAGATTGAACACAGGGCGCAGCGCCGGATGCGCCTTGCGCTCAAGGCGTCGGACAAGGTGTGACAACAGGCTCGCTTCCGCGAACACCGCAGCATCGTCACCCTTTGCGTGGCGCGTTCGGGCGTCGTTCAGGACTGCGCGCAGTTGCGCCACGACAAAGCGCCTACCAAAACGGCTGATGAGCGGCACCACCTGGGCACAGGACAGCAGGGAGTTCACGGACGGCGGGCGTACCGGCAGGCGGGAGGCCACACAAGGGTCGTTCTTCATCGCAATGGGGGCAGAACCTGCCACGCTCCATTTGGCTGTAGATGGGTGCCACGCACAACCTCCCTGGCGGCAGCAGGCTGTGTGTGGTTTATCTGTTGTAGACCATGAATCGGCTTTGCGCAGCGGGAGCCGCTGCGCGGGGCGGACGTGAGACGGCGGTCTGGTGGGAGCGGACCGCCAATGGTGGTAAGCCGGGGCGGGAGGCCGGTCCGCTAGCGGTATCAGCAGCGGAGCGAGTGGCGGGGCGGCACTATCTTGTCGCCGGCTTTACGCGGTAGACCACGCCATGGGGCGTGCGGACCATTTCAAACGCATCGGTGTAGCTGGTCGGTGATTCGGATCCGCCAAGAACCAGGTAGCCGCCGGGGTTGAGCGTCTGGGCGATGCGTTCGAGGATGTTGCGTTTGAGCTCGCTGGAGAAATAGATGAGTACGTTGCGGCAGAAGACGATCTCGAATTTGCCCATGCTCGCGTAACTTTCCAGCAGGTTGAGCTCGCGGAAACTGACGCGGTTGCGGATCTCCGGCTTGACCTCCCAACGCTCGCCCTTGGGGATGAACCAGCGCTGGATGCGCTCGGGCGTGAGTCCGCGCGCCAGCGACATCTTGTCGTAACTGGCGGCATTGGCTTCGCGCAGCATGGAAGGCGAAATGTCCGTGCCGACGATCTGGGTGAGGGGTGGCAGAGCGCCCGGCCGCGTCATCAGGAATTCCTGGATGGTCATGCTGATGGAATAGGCCTCCTGGCCGGAGGAGCTGGCTGCGGACCAGATGCGCAGCTGCTTGGGCCGTTGCTGCGCGAGTTCGGGGAGGATGGTGCGGGTCAGCAACTCGAACGGATAAACGTCGCGAAACCACTGTGTTTCGTTCGTGGTCATCGCGTCGATGATGTTCTCGCGCAGTTTGCTGCCAGGTTGCGCCTGCAACCGCTGCATGAGTTCGCTGAAGGTGGCGATCTGGAAGTCGCGCATCAAACGGCTGAGGCGACTGGTGACCAGGTAATGTTTGTTTTCACCGAGTACGATGCCGCAGGCCTGTTCGAGGAACTTGCGAAAGGCGTCGTACTCTTGCTGGGAGATTTGCACGGTCAGGACAGTCGTTGGGATGGGCGAAATATAACACGCCGCCGGGGCATGCCGACATCCGGCCACGGCCTGTGCGCCTGAATCACGTCACAGGCGGCGCCCGATGGAGAGATTCGGGATTCCCCCGACTTTCCGTCGGGCGCCCATCCTCAGGCAGTCTCCGCAACCGATTTGGCGCGTTCCATGACGGCGCGGGCCAGTTCGCTCGGATCGAATTTCGGAATGAACTGGTTGGCCCCTACCTTTTGTATGAGCGCGTTGTTGAACACACCACTGAGGGAGGTGTGGAGGATTACATACAGGTCGCGCAGCTTGGGGTCGCTTCGGATCTCCGTGGTGAGTGTATAGCCGTCCATTTCGGGCATCTCCACGTCCGAGATGATCAATTGGATGCGGTCGGCCACCGGTTCCCCCTCGCTGGCAAGCCTTTTCAGGTAGTCGAGCGCCTGCTTGCCGTCGTTCACCACGGTGCACGCCATGCCGAGTTGGTCGAGCGTGCGCTGGATCTGCCTGCGGGCAACGCTGGAGTCATCGGCGACCAGCACGTGGAAATCCGCCACCGGGGCATGCTCCCGGAGCACGTCTTCAGCCACGGTCTCATTGACGTGCATGACTTCTGCGAGAACCTTCTCCACGTCGATGATTTCCACCAGGTCTTTGTCGAGGTGGGTGACAGCGGTCATGTAATGGCTGCCACTGCCCTTGGGGGGGGGAAGGATTTGCTCCCAGCGCATGTTGATGATGCGGTCCATGCCGCTGACCAGGAAGCCCTGCACGGTCCGGTTGTACTCGGTCACGATCACGTAGGCAGTGCTCAGATCGGAGATGGCCGGGCGGCCGATGGCCATGGCCAGGTCGATGATCGTGATGGCGCGGCCGCGCATGTTGGCGATGCCGCGCACCACGGAGCGGGCATGCGGCACTTTGGTCAGGGCAGGGCAGGGGATGACTTCCTGGACCTTGAACACGTTGATGCCGAAGCGCTGGTTGCCGCCGAGCCGGAAGAGAAGCAATTCAAGCCTGTTTTGCCCGGCCAGTTGGGTGCGCCGGTCGACTTCGTCGAGTACACCTGCCATTGCGATGTTCCTGTAGGGCCCTCCAGCTTGGTCGGCTTTCGAGGACGTTTTCTTTAGACGGCGCGGGCTGCTGCGGTGGTTGGGCGGCGATGGCCCGCCGTTTGCTTGTATCCAAGGGGACGTCGCTGGGCCGACACACGTCGCCGGGACGTAACCGCTTGTGAAACAAACGCTTGCTATTTAGGACTGATCACGGCCCGGAAGCAAGTCGGAGGAGACGCCATTTTGTTGACGGAGACGAAACGCCTGTACCGAGCAGCGGCCTTTGCGGCGGCCCTGGCGTGCGCCGGCGCGCTGTCGGCTGCGGAGGCCATCCAGTCCCTGGATTCCGTGCACGCCGCGGTGAAAGGCTTTCTCGAGGAGCAGACGGCCGGCCTGAGCAGCGTCACCCGCATCGAGGTGGGTGCCCTCGACCCGCGGCTGCGCCTGCCGCTGTGTGTCGAGCCGCTGGAGGCCTGGTTTCCCGCCGGCGCCCGGGCCCAGGGCAATGTGACCGTGGGGGTGCGTTGCAAGGTTGGTGCGGCCTGGTCCATCTACGTGCCGGCCAAGGTGCAGGTCTTTGATCGCGTTGTTGTTTCTGCCCGCCCCCTGTCACGCGGCAACGTGTTGGCGGCCGGTGACGTGGAACTCACCGAGATGGAAGTGACCAGCTTGGCGGGCGGCTATCTCAGTGCACCGGAGCAGGCCTTCGGCAAGGCGCTGCGGCGCAACGTGCAAATAGGCGCGGTGCTTGGTCCGGGGCTGCTGGAACTGCCCAAGCTGATCCAGCGTGGCGAACGTGTGCAGATCATCGCGCGCACGGGCGGCATGGAGGTGCGGATGGAAGGCGAGGCCCTGGAGGACGGGGCTAAAGGTGAGGTCATTCGTGTGCGCAACCGCTCGTCCAAGCGCGGCGTGGAGGCGCGGGTGGCCGGTCCCGGCACTGTGGAAATCAGACTTTGAGCAAATTCCCTAAAGTTAATTCCCGTCTGGTCGATACTAGGCGCGAGTAGAGGAGATCTGCCATGCCAGTCAACAACATCACCGGCGTGCCCGGTAATGCGGCCCAACCCAGGACCGAGTC
Source organism: Gammaproteobacteria bacterium (assembly GCA_041685115.1). Taxonomy (GTDB): domain Bacteria; phylum Pseudomonadota; class Gammaproteobacteria; order Thiohalomonadales; family Thiohalomonadaceae; genus JALOAT01. Next base: position 32,618 of record JAWLGK010000025.1, read on the forward strand.
CAACCAGGTCCAGGTGGGGCGTAACGAGCCCTCGGCGGCACAGCAGGCCAGCGGTCGCCCCTCCACGGTGGATACCGTGAGCCTGACCGATACTGCCGCGCGTCTGCGGGAAATGGGGAACACTTTGGCCAAATTGCCGGTCGTCGACAGTCAACGCGTGGAAGCGGTACGCCGCGCCCTCGCCGAAGGCACCTTCGAGGTGGATGCCGAGCGCATCGCCCGCAAGATGCTGTCCTTCGAACAGGAATTGGTGCGCTGATGAATTCCTCCCAGGCGCTACGTGAACTCATGGCCCGCGAACACGACGGGTTGGTGCGGTTGCGTCAGCTTCTGGAGGCGGAGCATGCCGCTATCGCTGCGCGGGACACCGCGACCCTGGGGCAACTCGCCGCCGATAAGCTATCGCTGCTTGCCGAGCTCGAGGGCTTCGCCAAGGAACGCCAAGCCATGCTGCAAAAGGCGGGGCTGACGGCGGACCGTGCCGGCTTCGAGGCCTTGCTCGGCGGTGAAGATAACGACACCCCGGCACTCATGAGCCAGTGGGACACGCTGCGTGACCTGCTCGGGGCCTGCCAGGAGCAGAATCGCATCAACGGTCTCGTGCTGGACGCCAGCCATCGTGCCACCCAGCAGGCCCTCGGCATCCTGCTTGGTCAGACCCGGGAGGCCGAAACCTACGACGCGCGCGGTGCGGTGCGCAACGGTTCCTTCCGGCACACCTCCATCAAGGCCTGACACGGGCCCGTTTCGCTGTAGCGAGTGCAGAGTCTGGAAGTGCATCCGGAGCAGTGATAGACTTCCGGCCTCATTGGGGCGGTAGCTCAGCTGGGAGAGCGTCGCGTTCGCAATGCGAAGGTCGGGAGTTCGATCCTCCTCCGCTCCACCAATCCAAAAAGGCCGGAAATTCCGGCCTTTTTCGCTTCAGAAGTTCAGGAAGGTGGCCCGGCCAATCACCGGCGCCCCTCCCAAGGCAGCGCTGAATAAAGCCATCCTGGCTTTCTCAGCGCAAAGTGAGCAAATAAACGTGGTTTTTGCTCACCTTCACAACAACCGCTTGTGTGGAAGAAAATGGCGGCACATCCATGTGCCGCGGGAAACGCCGATCAAATCAGCGCTTCCCTAAGCCGCTGCGGTGCTGGGGTATACTTGCGCCCCGGCCATCTTTGCCCCGGTAGCTCAGCTGGATAGAGCATCCCCCTCCTAAGGGGAAGGTCGGACGTTCGAATCGTCTCCGGGGCGCCAATTCCTCACCCATCCAGAGCAGGCCCGACTGTCGGCGGCGTGAATCCTACGCCACAGCGACTGACGGCTCCGATTTCAGATTGATGTGGGCCTCGGGATACGCTTCCTTCAACCGGAGCGCGCGTTCATAGCAGGCGATGGCTTTTGCGCTACGGCCGCGTGCGAGGAGTGCGAGCCCCAGGTTGCTGTGCCATGCGGCAATACGGTCGCAATCGGGAAAGCGCAAGGAGCGTTCCATCAAGTGGATGGCTCGGTCGTAATTCTTCTCCTCGTGTTCAAGGACGCCGAGGAAGTGAATGGCTTCGGCCTGCCTCGGCTGTTTCTCCAATAATGTCTGGTAGAGTCGCCGTGCGTCGCCAAGTCGACCGGATTGGTGTGCCTGCATGGCATCGGCGAGCAGCGGTGGACGCTTCGGTTGCTGCCGGGCTCTTGTTCCATGACTCATTTCGTCGGCCTCCCCATTCGCGGACCTCGCCGCGAGTGGCTGTGACTCCGCCCCATGCGTACACTCCTGTCAGTTCCCGAACTGTTGACGGTGTTGCTATTTTTTGGCGCACACCGTTTCCGCGAGATGCTGCGCACAATACGTGCCACTATTGCGACAGCCCGCCAGTTTGGATGGATAGCTACCGGATGCGTGCCGCCACGGCGTCTGCCTTTTGCACATTTCGGAGAGCTTCGGGAAGCTGCCTGACGGATTGATAGAGTTGTCGCGCCGGCCAGACAAAAAAATCCGACCCCCTTGCGAGGGTCGGATTGTTGTGGTCAGGAACTCATTCGAACGGCTTGGGTGCCGGGGTCTTCTCCGAAGAAGGCGGGAGGATCGGCATCTGGAATGCCGGTTGGTCGCCGGTCAGGGTCTTCAGGAAGGCGACGATCTGCCGGTTCTCCTTGTCCGAGAAGCGTTTGCCCAGTTGCAGACGGCCCATGATGTCCACGGCCTCCGTGAGGGTCTCCGCCTCGCCGTCGTGGAAGTACGGATAAGTCATTTCCACGTTGCGCAGGGTGGGTACCTTGAACATGAAGCGGTCCGCATCCTTGCCCGTCACCGCCACGCGGCCTTCGGCGGGGCTCTTCGCCTTATAGGGCTGCACCACGCCCATCTTCTGGAAGGAATTGCCACCAACGGCAGGGCCGTTGTGGCAAGCGACGCAACCGCTGTTCTTGAACAGCTGATAGCCGGCCAGTTCGTCGGCGTTGAGCGCGCTCTTGTCGCCCAGCAGCCAGCGGTCGAAGCGGGAGTTCGGCGTTACCAGGGTCTTCTCGAACTCGGCAATGGCGGTGGTCACCATGTCGATGTCGATCTTGTCCTTGCCATAGACCTGCTTGAACTCATGCACATAGCCGGGAATGGACTGCAGCACGTCCACCGCAAGGGTGTGAGTGAAGGCCATTTCGCCCGGGTTGGCGATGGGGCCGCCGGCCTGCTCCTTGAGGTCCGCGGCGCGGCCGTCCCAGAACTGCACGAAGTTCAGGCCGGAATTCAGCACGGTCGGGGCATTGATGGGCCCTTGGTGCCAGTTATGGCCGATGGAGGTTTTCAGGTTGTCGGTGCCACCCATGCTCAGGTTGTGGCAGGAGTTGCACGAGATGAAACCCGACTTCGAAAGGCGCGGATCGAAGTAAAGTTTCTTGCCCAGTTCCACCTGGGCCAGATTCACGTCCTGGACGGGACGGATCGGCTCGATCGGCTCCTTGGCATTGGCTTGGGTCGTGGCGAGCATGGCCAGGGCCATGGCCGCAGTGCTGAACAACACGTTGACTTTCATAATGCCCCCAAGAGTCAGTTTAGGGTTGTGTGCCTTTGATTGGACTGCTTCGATAGCATGGCTAGAATCATTCTACGAAGACCTTTGGTCAAGTAAGGTAATTGCCTATCCTGCCTGACGACTACGCCTCTCAGCGAAAATGGTCCCGGCCAGCTTCCTCCTTTCGATATCACGCTTCATTGATATTCCTTACCAAAAAAGCACACGAACAGGGTGAAGTTCTGCGGGTTTTGCCTGTTTGAGAAATATTCCGATGCGCCATCAGTGCGCCGTGCTTCGGCTAGAAACGCTGATTCAATCAGTTTCTAGCGGCACATGGATATGCCGCCATTTTTGTCGGCGTAAGCGGTCGAAAATGAAGGCGAGCAACAACACGCTATTTGCTCGTGGTGTGCGGAACATCCCCGAATGACTTTGGTCGGCGCTTCCCTGGCGGGATGCTGCCTTCTTTGCCCGAAAATTCACCCAGTCAGGCTTTTGACGCTCATCACCTTTCTCCCCGTGCAAGGCTGCCGCCAGGCAACAGTTTGCCGGCGATATTTGCCGCATTGGCGGCGCGCCAGCTTCTAACTGATTGAAATTACAGCGATCGCAATCTCTGGCATAACCATTGCTTCTGGTTCGGCAAAGGAATCGGAGAGCTGCCAATGCCGAACCATCTGGACAACGTACTGGGCATCCATGCCGCCGCGCTGAATCTGCGCGCGCAGCGGGCGGAATTGCTTGCCGGCAATCTCGCCAATGCGGATACGCCCAACTACAAGGCGCGTGACATCGACTTCAAGGCGCTGCTTGCGGACGCCCAGGCGAGCCAGCAGGGGCGGGGCATGCAGACCACCCATGCGCGCCATCTCACGGAAGCGGGCACCGCCGCTGCGCCGGAAGCGCTGTACCGCATTCCCATCCAACCATCCGTGGACGGCAATACGGTCGATGCCCAGCGGGAGAAGGCCGAGTACATGCAGAACGCATTGCAGTACCAGGCAACGCTCCATTTCGTGGACGGGCAGATCAAGACCCTGCGTACCGCCATTCGAGGTGACTGACCATGTTCAAGGTATTCGACATCGCCGGCTCGGCGCTCAGCGCGCAATCGCTGCGCCTCAATACCACCGCGAGCAACCTGGCCAACGCTGACAGTGTCAGTTCGAGCACCGAACAGACCTACCGCGCCCGCCACGCCGTATTCGCCGCCGCACTCAATGACGCGCAGGAGGCCGTGGGTGTGGATGTGCGCGGCATCGTCGAGAGTCAGGCGCCTTTGCGGCAGGAATACCGGCCCGATCATCCCATGGCGAACGGAGACGGCTACGTGTTCCTGCCCAACGTGAACGCAGTGGAAGAGATGACCAACATGATTTCCGCCTCGCGTGCCTACCAGAGCAACGTCGAGGTGATCAACACGGCCAAGCAGTTGATGCTCAAGACCCTCACCCTGGGGCAATGACAAGGACCTGAACCATGACCAGCGGCGTCAATGAAACCCAGGCGATGCTCGACCAACTCGGGCTGTCGCGCAAACCGGAAAAAAAGAACAGCAACGAGCTGGGTGCGGATGCATTCATGAAGCTCATGCTGACGCAGATGCAGAACCAGGACCCGTTGAGTCCCATGGAGAACGGCGAATTCCTGGCGCAGATCGCCCAGTTCAGCACCGTTTCCGGCATCAAGGAGCTCAACACGGCGTTCTCCGGTCTTTCCACGGCCATGCAGTCCAACCAGGCCTTGCAAGCGTCGACCCTGGTCGGGCGCACGGTGCTGCTGCCGACCGACAAGGCCGTGCTCAACACCGGCAGTGAAGTGAGCGGCACCGTGTTCACACCCGCCAACGCCAGTCACATGAAGGTGAACGTCTACAAAGGGGGTGAGCTGGTCCACACCATCCAATTGGGCGAACAGGCTGCCGGCGATGTCCCCTTCAGCTGGGACGGCACCCTGCACGACGGCACGGTTGCACCTCCCGGCACCTACGAACTCAAGGCAGAGGCCAGCTTCGGCGGCGAGCCGCAGGCACTCGAGACCTACGTGTACGACAAGGTTCAGAGCGTCGACCTCGGTTACGGGCAGGGCATTCGCGTGAACCTGGCCGGTCTCGGCACCGCCAATTTCGGCGACGTCATCCAGATTAAGTAATCCCGCGCGGGAGAAGGAGGAAACATGTCATTCCAAACGGCATTGAGCGGCTTGAATGCGGCGTCGGGAAACCTGAACGTCACGGGCCACAACATCGCGAACGCCAGCACTACAGGGTTCAAGTTCTCCCGTGCGGAGTTTGCCGACGTCTACGCGGTGAGTTTCGGCGGTGTTGCCAGAACGGCCACGGGATCGGGCGTACGCATGGCCAACGTGGCACAGCAGTTTTCACAGGGTAACGTGGAATTCACGGACAACAACCTGGACCTGGCCATGAGCGGTGAGGGGTTTTTCATGCTCACCGATAACGGCTCGCAGGTATTTTCCCGTGCCGGTAGTTTTAGCCTGGACCGCGAAGGTTATGTGGTGAATGCGCACGGACACCGCCTTCAGGCCTATGACGTGGATCAGAATACGGGAGCTGTGACCAATTTCTCGCCCCATGACATGCAGTTCAACCTTGGCGCCAATCCGGCCAGGGCGACCTCGGAAATCGAGATCAACCTAAACCTCGATGCGGACGCCGTAGTGACTACGGCCAAGCCCATCGATGTCGACGATCCGGAAAGCTACAACTTCTCGACGACGACGACCGTATACGACTCACTCGGCGCGACACACGACGCAACGCTGTATTTCCAGAAGGCGCCGGCCACCTCAGAGATCCGCATGAGTGGCACCCTGGAAACGGGCGGTCCGAACTATAACCATCCGGGCAACCCGTTGACGGTTTATGACTCTCACGGCAACTCACACACCATCAATGTCGCCTTCCAAAACACCGGCGGTGACATCTGGGATGTGGTGATTACCGGCGACATCGTCCATACGGAAAGCGGCGTGGACATGAGTGCCGGCGGCTCATTCACGATTCCAAACGTGGACTTCGATGCTTCCGGTGTTGGCGCGCTGCCAAGCGATCTGACTTTCGATCTGAGCGGGATCATCCCGGGCACGGCCTCTTCCACGGTGGTCGACGAGCAAGTCAACGATGGTCCTGCCGGTTTTTGGAACGTCAAGATGGCCATTGACGATCAAGAGTACGACATGGAGACCATTCGTTTCGGCAGTGACGGAAGGTTGGCGACCAGTCCGGCGTGGCTGCCTTTCACCAACGCAACCATCGATTCGGCGGATTCCGGTGTCCCCGGAGCAGTGAGCGGAATCGCCCCCGGCAACAACGCGGCCATCATGAATATCCGTGTGAACTTCACCGGCACCACCCAGTTTGGCGCAGAGTCGGCGGTGAACAATCTTATTCAGGACGGATATACCACCGGCCGCCTGAGCGGCGTGAGTGTGGACGCCAGTGGTGTGGTCTTCGCGCGCTATACCAACGGTCAGTCGGAAGTGATCGGCGCCGTGGCCGTGGCGCGCTTCAACAATCCCAACGGTCTGCAGCAGACCGGCGACACCAACTGGGCCGAGGCCTTCGAGTCGGGCAGTGCACAGCTGGGTCAGGCCGGTACGGGTACGTTCGGGCAGATCCAATCTGGCGCCCTGGAAGCCTCCAACGTGGATCTCTCCAAACAACTGGTGAACATGATTATCGCCCAGCGCGACTTCCAGGCGAACGCGAAGATGATCACCACGGAAGACACCGTGACTCAGACCATCATCAATATGCGTTAGACGTGATGCGTGGCGCGCTGCAAATAAATAAGTAGCGGTTCAGAACGCGCAACGGCCAAAGCCCAGCGCCCCTTCTCCCTTCGGGAGAAGGACAGGATGAGGGGATCGAATTAAGCGCTGCGCTTAATGTTTATCCCCTCACCCCAACCCTCTCCCCGGAGGGAGAGGGGGTAAGACGGGGGCCGAATTAAGGACTGCGGTTAATTGTTATCCCCTCACCCCAACCCTCTCCCGGAGGGAGAGGGGGTAAGACGGGGGCCGAACAAACGCATCACCTGTCACGCATCACGTGACGTGAGTGGGAGCGAACCATGGACAAGATGCTCTACATCGCCATGTCCGGCGCCAAGCAGACGGTGTTGGCGCAGGCGGTCAACACAAACAATTTGGCCAACGTATCGACCACGGGCTTCAAGGCAGACCTCGCGCAGTTCCGCGCCATGCCGGTGTTCGGCGCCGGTATGCCGACGCGTGTCTATGCCATGGCCGAACGCCCGGGCAGCGACATGTCTCATGGGCCGCTCGCCACCACGGGTCGTGAACTGGATCTGGCGGTGAGTGGGGAAGGCTGGATCGCCGTGCAGGCGCCGGACGGCAGCGAGGCGTATACGCGTGCCGGCGATCTGCGTCTCGACAGCATGGGGATGCTGGTGAATGGCGCGGGATATCCGGTGCTCGGTAATGCCGGGCCCATCGCGGTGCCGCCGTTCGAAAAGATCGAGATCGGTGTGGACGGCACCATCAGCATCCGTCCGGTCGGGCAGGCGCCGAACGTATTGGCGGAAGTCGAACGCATCAAGCTGGTCAATCCGCCGGCGGACGAACTCACCAAGGGGCAGGACGGCCTGATGCGTCGCAGCGACGGTCAGCCGGCACCCGCCGATGCGGCCGTGCACCTGGTGTCCGGTGCGCTGGAGGGATCCAACGTCAGTGCGGTGGAGTCCATGGTCAACATGATCACCCTCGCCCGGCAGTACGAAGCCCAGCTCAAGATGATGGAAACCGCCAAGGACAACGACGCCGCCGCCGACCAACTGCTGCGGATGGCATAGCCATTGCTTTGGTTAAGACAGCGTCAAGAAAACCACCCGCGAGGTGAACGAACATGAATCCCGCACTCTGGATCGCCAAGACCGGCCTTGAGGCCCAGCAGACCCGCCTCGGCGTCGTGTCCAACAACCTGGCCAACGTGAATACCACGGGCTTCAAGCGCGATCGCGCGGTGTTCGAGGACCTGTTGTATCAAACCGTGCGTCAGCCCGGCGCCCAGACCAGCCAGGACACCACCTTGCCTTCGGGCCTGATGCGCGGCACCGGTGTGCGTACCGTAGCCACGGAAAAACTGCACACCCAGGGCAATCTGGTGCAGACGGACAATTCGCTGGACGCGGCGATCCAGGGGCGTGGTTTTTTCCAGATCCTGCGGCCCGACGGCACGCTGGCCTATTCCCGTGACGGCAGTTTCAAACTCGATGCACAGGGCCAGTTGGTCACCTCCAACGGTTATCTGGTGCAGCCGGGCCTCACAGTCCCGGACAACGCGCAGAGCATCACCATCGGTGTGGACGGCATCGTCTCGGTCACTACGCCTGGTCAGGCCGCGCCGACCGAAATCGGCACCCTGCAACTGGCCGATTTCATCAACCCCGCCGGCCTGCAACCCATCGGTGAAAACCTCTACCTGGAAACCGGATCGAGCGGTGCGCCTGCACTGGGCAACCCGGGCCTGGAAGGCCTGGGCACCATCATCCAGGGGGCGTTGGAAAGCTCCAACGTCAATGTGGTGGAGGAGATGGTGAACATGATCGAGACGCAGCGCGCCTACGAGATCAACTCCAAGGCCGTGGCAACCTCCGATCAGATGCTGCAGTTCCTGAACCAGACACTCTGATGCGGGGAGATCAATCGTGAAACGCCTCGTCATCCTTGCCGCTTCGTCTTTACTGATCGGTTGCACTGTCAATCCGCCGCTGCACGACCCGGCCTATGCCGCGAGCTATCCCGAGCCGGTGGCGGCCATGCCCGGTACGTCGGGGACGATCTATCGCACCGGCTATGGCATCACGCTCTACGAGGACGTGAAGGCGCGTCAGGTGGGCGACATCCTCACCATCGAACTGGTGGAGCAGACCCAGTCGAGCAAGGAGGCGAGCACCAGCACTTCCAAGGACCAGTCGCTGGAAATGGATGCAGGCATTTTGCTCGGCAATCCGATCACCCACAACGGTCGGCCGCTTCTGGAGAACTCCATCAGTGCCTCGCGCGACTTCGACGGCACCGGCTCGACCAGCCAGAAAAACAGCCTGACCGGCAACATCACGGTCACGGTCGCCCAGGTATTGCCGAACGGCAACCTGGTGGTGCGCGGCGAAAAGGTACTCACCCTCAACCAGGGCGACGAATTCATACGCATCAGCGGCATCGTGCGACCGGTGGACATCCGCACCGACAACTCCGTGCTCTCCACCCGCGTGGCGAACGCGAAGATCACCTACGGCGGCCGCGGTGCGCTGGCCGATGCCAACCGTCAGGGCTGGCTGGCGCGCTTCTTCAACAGCCCGCTGTGGCCGTTCTGATGGTGTGAGGCCATGAAGAAACCAATCTCAACGCAGAGCCGCAGAGAACGCAGAGAACGCAGAGAAACAGGCGTGATCTCGTCCGCTCTGTGTTCTCTGCGTCTCTGTGCCTCTGTGTTGGGCTGCGCCTTTGCGCATCGCTGTGGAGAAGGAGAGGGGACATGAACATGCGTGCGATCGCAATTGTCGCGCTGGCCGCGGCGCTCGGTGCCGCCTTTCCCGCACAGGCCGAACGGGTCAAGGATCTGGCCGGCGTGGCGGGCGTGCGCAGCAATCAGCTGGTCGGTTACGGCCTGGTGGTCGGCCTGGACGGTTCCGGCGATCAGACCAGCCAGACGCCGTTCACCGTGCAGAGCCTGAAAAGCATGATGGCGCAGCTGGGCATCAGCCTGCCGGCCAACGTGAACCCGCAGCTCAAGAACGTGGCGGCGGTGATGCTCACCGCAGACCTGCCGGCCTTTTCCAAGCCGGGCCAGACCATCGACGTGACCGTGTCGTCCATCGGCAACGCCAAGAGCCTGCGCGGCGGCACCCTGCTGTTTTCACAACTGAAGGGCGGCGACGGCCAGGTGTATGCGGTTGCACAGGGTAACGTGGTGGTCGGCGGCTTCGGCGCCGAGGCCGACGGCTCGCGCATCACCGTGAACGTGCCGAGCGTAGGCCGCATTCCCAACGGCGCCACGGTGGAACGCGCCGTACCCACTGGCTTCGAGGTGGGCGACGCCATCCACTTCAACCTGCACACGGCGGACTTCACCACGGCGACCCGCCTCGCCCTGGCGGTCAACGAAACCATTGGGCCGGGCACGGCACAGCCCCTGGATGCCTCCACCGTACGCGTGAACGCGCCGCGCGATCCGGGACAGCGCGTCGCCTATCTCTCCATGTTGGAAAACATCACCGTCACGCCCGGCGAGGCGCCGGCCCGCATCATCGTCAACTCGCGCACCGGCACCGTGGTGATCGGCAGTCACGTGCGCGTGACCCCGGCCGCCGTGGCGCACGGCAGCCTCACCGTGACCATCACCTCCGACCCGACCGTCAGTCAGCCGCCGCCGCTCTCCGGCGGCAACACCGTGGTGGTGCCCAACTCCACCATCGAGATCACCGAGGAAAGCGATCGCATGTTCCTGTTCGAGCCCGGTGTGACGCTCGGCGAGATCGTGCGTGCGGTGAACGAGGTGGGCGCCGCACCGGGCGACCTGGTCGCCATCCTGGAGGCCCTCAAGGCCGCCGGCGCGTTGCGCGCCGAACTGATGGTGATCTGACCGGGGGAAAACCTGCGGATTCTGCCATAGGCGCGGCCTCGGGCCGCGATGCATGGCCGGGACCGACAAATCGCGGCCTGAGGGCCGCGCCTACCCGGAAGAATTCGGGTGCGGAGCAGATTGGCACGCTATTTGGATAACTACTGACAAGCGACAACAAATCGTCAGAGCGACAGACCATGAGTGCTTACAGCGTCAACGATGCCAGCGTGTACACGGACCTTTCCGGTCTGACGCGCCTGCGTGCCGACGCGCGGAGGAATTCCCCCGAAGCGCTCAAGGCGACTGCCCAGCAGTTCGAGGCCCTGTTCGTGCAAATGATGCTGAAGAGCATGCGCGAGGCGGGGGATGAGCTCGGCGGTGACGCGCTGTTTGGCAGCGATCAGGAACAGCTCTATCGGGACATGTACGACAAACAGATTTCGCTGGAGCTGTCCCAGGGCAGGGGCATCGGACTCGCCGACATGCTGGTGCGTCAACTGGAAGACTCCATCGCCCGGGCGGCGCCTGCCGCGACCGAGATGCGGCAGAAACCCGCCGCAGAACGGCGGGAAGTTGCCGCGCCTGGCGCAGCGCCCGTCAACGAGGCGTCGCCTTCGGCCGAAGCCGGCGCTTCGGCGCCCGCAGCAGCGACGCGTTTCGAGAGCCCGGACGCCTTCGTTCGCGCCCTGTGGCCCCACGCGCAGCAGGCCGCGGCGAAGCTCGGTGTCGACCCGCGCGCGCTGATGGCGCAGGCGGCACTGGAGACCGGTTGGGGCAAGGCGGTGATTCAGCGGCCCGACGGTAGCAGCAGTCACAACCTGTTCAACATCAAGGCCGACCATCGTTGGGATGGGGCGCGGGTGTTCAAAGACACCCTGGAATACCGCGACGGAATCGCGGCAAAGGAGCGGGCGCCGTTTCGCGCTTACGAATCCTATGCCGCGAGTTTCGACGATTACGTGAACTTTCTGCAGGGCAATCCGCGCTATCGCGATGCCCTGGCGCAGTCAGCCGATCCGGTGGCCTTCGTCAGGGAACTGCAGCGGGCCGGTTATGCCACCGATCCGGCCTATGCGCGAAAGATCGAGGACATCATGGGCCGTGATCTGCTGGCAAGTGTCGCAACCGACGCGGTGGCGACGGCGTGAGGAGTGACCAGGTCATGCATAGCCGGAATTCGGCCAACTCAGCGGGCAATGGGGTGAGTCATGGGTAACTTCCTCAGCATTGGCATTTCGGGGTTGCTCGCCTCTCAGACGGCGTTGGCGACCACGGCGCACAACGTCGCCAACGTCAATACGCCGGGTTATAGCCGCCAACGCGCGGACCTTGCCACGCGTCTTCCGCAGCCGACGGGATCGGGCTTCATCGGAAACGGTGTCAACGTGGTCAACGTGCGGCGTGTCTATGACCAGTTCACTACCGAACAGGTGCGCAGCCACACTGCCTTGAACTCGCGCCTTGCCGTGTACTACGACTTGGCAAGCCAGGTGGACAATCTGCTCGCAGATCCCGACGCGGGGCTCGCGCCGGCATTGCAGAATTTCTTCGATGCGAGCCAGGGTGTCGCCGACAATCCGTCGTCCATCCCCGCACGTCAGGTGTTCATCAGCGAGGCCAATTCGCTGGTCGAGCGTTTCGGTGCCATCGATCAGCGACTCGCGAGTCTGCGTGATTCCGTCGGCACGCGCCTGCAAGACCTGGTGATGCAGGTCAATTCGTTGGCGGAATCCCTGGCCAAGGTCAATCGCGACATCACCCTGGCCGGCGGCAATCTTACCGGGCAACCGCCCAACGACCTGTTCGATCGTCGCGACGAATTGCTGCGTGAGCTCTCCGAACTCGTGCCGGTGACCACCCTCGAGCAGGACGACGGCTCCATCAACGTTTTCATCGGCAACGGCCAGACGCTGGTGATCGGCGCGGATGCGCGTGGCATCAGCACCATGCGCAATCCCTACAACTCGCACCGGGTGGAGATTTCCATGGGCCGGACGGGATCCGGTCCCATCATCTCGGATTTCATCACCGGCGGCGAACTGGGCGGCGTACTGGAGTTTCGCCGCGACGTCCTGGAGCCCACCGAGAATTCCATCGGACGTGTTGCCATGGGCCTCGCGCAGGCCATGAACGAACAGCACGCCCAAGGTATCGACCTCAACAACACACTGGGCAAGCAGTTTTTCGCCCTGCGCGGCCTGCCGGGTGACCCGAAGCAAGCGTTGCCGGCTTCCACCAATGGCAGTTCGGCGAACATCAGCTTTGTCGTTGCCGATGTGGCGGCGCTGACCACCAGCGATTACACGGTATCCACGCCGGATGGCACCAATTTCACTGTCACACGGGTGAGCGATGGGCAGGTCGTCGGTTCGTTTGCGCCGGGCGGCTATCCCTACACCTATCCCGCAGCGCCGGCCACCATCGACGGCTTGCAGTTGACCATCGACGGGCCGACCGCGCCTGGCGACACATTCCTCGTCGAGCCCACACGGTCCGCCGCCTCGGACATTCGGATGCTCATTTCGAACGTGAAGGAAATCGCGGCGGCGGCGCCGCTTCGTGGCGAGCAGGTCAAGGACAATCTTGGTAACGGAAAGATCACCAACCCGGATGTTTCGAGCGCCACCAATCTGCCGGGCATCATCGGCGCAGCGCCGGTCTCGCTGGTGTTCGAAGCCGCCACCAACCGGCTTGTGGTGACAGGCGGTACCGCGGGCGCCGGCAATCCGCTGGGTGCGGGCTGGATCCCCTACAACCCTGCCACGGACAGCAATGGCGCGGACTTCGATCTCGGTGCGGCGCTGGGAATCCCGGCCTACAACGGCGTCACTTTCACCGTGTCCGGAGCGCCACTGGACGGCGACACATTCACCATCGGCAAGAACACCGACGCCAGTGGTGACAACCGCAACATGTTGAAGCTTGCAGGCCTTCAGGACGCCGCACTGCTCGAGGGCGGCACCACGAACCTGCAGACCGCCTATGGGCAGACGGTATCCGGGGTCGGCGCCAAGACGCACCAGCTGGACATCAACAGCCGCGCCCAGCAGACCATCCTCGATCAGGCCATACAGGCGCGCGAGGAGATCGCCGGCGTGAACATGGACGAGGAGGCAGCCAACCTGATCCGCTTCCAGCAGTCCTATCAGGCGGCGGCCCAGGTGATCGGCGCGGCGGACACCCTATTCCAGACGCTTCTCGATGCGGTGAGGAGATAACCATGCGCATCTCCACGCGACAGATCCAGCAGTTCGGCATCGATTCCATCCTCGGTCAGCAGACCAAGCTGAGCAAGACCCAGCTGCAGGTGGCAACCGGCCGGCGTGTGCTGCTGCCATCGGACGATCCGGTCGCGACCACGCAGGTGCTGCGCCTGCGCCAGACCGTGGACACCACCAGTCAATACCAGGCCAATGCCGATGCCGCCGCCAATCGTCTGGTGACGGAGGAGGGCGTGCTCGACGGTGTCACCACCCTGTTGCAGCGCGTGCGCGAACTGGCGGTGCAGGCCAACAACGCCGTGCAGACGGACGAAACCCGCCGCTATCTGGCGGCGGAAGTGGAGCAGCGGCTGGGTGAGTTGGTGGGGCTGGCGAACGCGAAGGACGGCACCGGCGACTATCTGTTCTCAGGCACGAAAGGCGCCACTCAGCCCTTTGCAAAGACCAGTGTCGGATACCGCTACGACGGCGATCAATCCCAACGCCTGGTACAGATCGGCGCGGGTAGACAAATACCCGATGGCGATCAAGGCGCGGAAGTCTTCCAGCTCGTGCGCAACGGCAACGGTGTGTTCGTGACGGCTGCCAACCCGGCCAATACGGGCACGGGCATCATCGATCCGGGCCATGTGCTCGACAGCTTTGTTCCCTCGCTGCCCAACGGCTACTCCATCCAGTTCAGCGACGTGGGCGTGCCACCGGTGCTGTCCTACGAGGTGTTCGATTCCGCCAGCAATCCCGTGCCGGTGCTCGACCCCACGGGAACACCGGTACTGGGGCCCATACCCTATTTGTCCGGTGAACCCATCGAATTCGCCGGCGCCAGCGTATCGGTGGCGGGCCAACCGGTGGCGGGTGACGAATTTACCGTCAAGTCCAGCGAGTATCAGGACATCTTCCAGACGCTGGAAAACCTGATATCCGCGCTGCACGCGCCGGCGACCGATCCCACGCAGCGCGCGCATCTTGGCAACAACATCAACCGGGCGCTCACCGACATCGATCAGGCCATGGGCAACATCTTGGTGGTGCGATCGAGCATCGGCGCGCGCCTGAACGCCATCGACAGCCAGAAATATGTCAACGACGAATACCTGCTGCAAAGCGAGCAGATTCTGTCGTCCATCCAGGATCTCGATTACGCGGAAGCGATCAGCCGCCTCCACCTCCAGGCAGCCGGGCTCGAGGCGTCACAGGCGGCGTACATGAAGGTCAACGGACTCACGATGTTCAATTTCATGAAATAGCGCGAGTCCTTGAGGTTTCGCCCGCTGTGACGGGCGATGGTTCAGGAGTGGTGGTCATTCATCGCGAATGCCAGGCCATTCATCGGTAGGGGGGCAATCAGATGCCCCATAGCAAAGGAGAAGGGTCATGCCCCAAGTCATCAACACCAACATCATGTCGCTGAATGCACAGCGCAACCTGAACTCGTCCCAGAGCGACCTGCAAACGTCATTGCAGCGTCTCTCGTCGGGCCTGCGTATCAACAGCGCGAAGGACGACGCGGCGGGTCTCGCCATTTCCCAGCGCTTCACCGCGCAGATCCGCGGCCTCAACCAGGC
>JAWLGK010000042.1:0-7674 GCA_041685115.1 Gammaproteobacteria bacterium
GACTCCGGAGGATCGGTCCCTCCATCACTTCAGCAGCTTCTCATGCTGTCCGGGCAGTTCCTTTCCATCCGAACCGCATTGCTGCGGCACACGCAACTATCTTGACGCGGGGGGCCCGCAACGAGGATTTAGCGTCGACGCTGCGCCCGCCTTGTGGAGAAAACTGGCTGGATGATCGCGTAAAAGGGGACGGAGGGATTAAAATTTAATCCCTCCGTCCCCTTTTTCGCTTTGACTTTCCTCCAGCAATTGTCAGAATTCGAACTCGGCTTGGTGGTAGGCTATCTTTGAGTACACGCCGCCCGTCTTATACTCACGAAGTGCCGCTTTAAGATCCTCGATAACTGTCTGCTTGTCTGCTTGTAGCGACGCTGGCAAGGACAGAGAGTGCAACGTCCAAATCGTCGTGATCTTGCCGCCCTTCTCAGCACCGCGGCGATGGGACAAACGGACGACGAGAAGCGTACCCTTCCAATAGAAGACAAACTCTTGCTCCAGTGCGGCAGTCTCTTTGTCGGTCGACATCCATCTCAAATATATGTCGCGCTCGCGATCAACGGTCCAGCTGTAATGGCCATCAACATCAACCTTTCTGTGTTTTCGGTTGATGTCTTCTAATCCGAATTTCTTCACGTCACCGGCAGGGACGTACTCGTTTTTGAAAGCCATGATTTCTCCAGTCGTTCTGCGGAAACTTCCGTCTGGTCCTGAAAACTCTTTTTCAGCCCGAGTTTTCGGTGAGTTTGAGGGAGTAATTCCCACCTGTCAGAGTAAAACCAATCGCCGCAAAAACCGATCCGTCTTGTCTGTATGAATGCCGCTATTAATGCCCGTAAAAGGGGACGGAGGGATTAAAATTTAATCCCTCCATCCCCTTTTACGCATGGGGGCGTTCCTGTTGGCCAAGACCTCGCCGCTATCCTGCGCGGTCTACACCCTTCGTAAGCCGCCCAAGGGTCGGGGCCACTCGACCTTGCGTGGACAGCGCGCCCGAAGCAGTCAAAGTCGCAAGAGCGCGCAGCGCGAGCGTGAGCCCTGGGTGCTGGTGACTTCGTTGGAGGGAGGGGACGCCATCATCCAGCAGGTGATTGGGGCTTACACCAAACGGATACAGATTGAAGTATCGGAAAACGGGGTCAGGTCTCGCCTTGTAGCATTACTCGACGGATGACGCTCCGTCCGTTGCGGAAGCGCTTCACGAAATTAGCGACTTCCGCATGGCGTACCGCCGAAAGGTAACGCCACGACGCTGGACGTCCTGCTCCTCTGTCACTGCGAATCCAAAACGTTCGAAGAACGGGCGTGCACTGAGACTGGCTTCCGTAAAAAGCGCGAAAATTCCGCGGGCAGCCAGAGCGGTTTCGGCGTGGCGCAAGAGCGTGGAAGCAATCCCACGACGGCAATGCGCAGGTGACGTGAATAAGAGGTCGATGTGCCCGTTGGGTTCGTATGCGATAAAGCCCAACAGCTTTCCGTCGGTTTCCACTACCCACGTGTCTGCTGAAGCAAGCCGCGCCGCCCAACGTTTCAAATCCGGCGGTTGCGGAGCCCAAGCCGCGAGTTGGTCCTTATCGTAGTGTTTATCAGCGAGCTGATGGACTGAATCAGTGAATAGAAGAACCACCGCCTCGAGATCTGATTCGCGGTAGGGCCTGAGCATATGCACCTCCACGCCCAAACTGCGGTTACCAACACCGCTGCGCGCTCTTGGCGCACCTGATCTCGGGCGCTCGAAAGCGGGGAACGGGGTCAGTCTCGCCTCGCAGGATCGCGCGTGCGATGACTCACCCAACGTTCGCGGGTTGGATGTCGAAGAACTGGGCAATCTGCCTTTAGCTTGCCAAGGTCGCGACGCTTGGAAACGAAGGACTGCACTTCTGCCTTCCGGGCACGACGGACAACGATGAGAACGCCAGCCTTTGCTGCGCGGGAAAAGACGGGACGGTTCGTGGACACTCGCCGCGAGCTGCGAAACACCGGATCGCGTAATTCGCCGTTGATTGGTGCCCGGGGCCGGGGTCGAACCGGCATGGCCTTGCGGCCGAGGGATTTTAAGTCCCTTGCGTCTACCAATTTCGCCACCCGGGCGTGACGGGAAGTCTAAGGCTGGCGAACGGTGAAGAGAATATGGAGGCTGGGGTCGGAATCGAACCGGCGTACACGGATTTGCAGTCCGCTGCATGACCACTCTGCCACCCAGCCAGGGGGCGCTCGGCGAGCTCAACCGAACTCTACCGCATTAAAAAAAAACCTCGGGATGATGCCGAGGTTTGTTTGTTTGGAGCGGGAAACGAGACTCGAACTCGCGACCCCAACCTTGGCAAGGTTGTGCTCTACCAACTGAGCTATTCCCGCTTGAGAGCCGCAGATTTTAGTGATTTTCGGCCTTGTGTCAATACTCTGTCGAGTTACCTTCAGGCTTCAACCGCTTGCCGGCGCTCAGTACCGGCCAAGCCGCGGAAAGATACAGAACCATGGACCAGAGTGTCAAGATTGCCGCCAGATACAGCAGCGCGACGCCGATGTCCACCACGGGCATGCCCAGCACGGGTTCGCGATAGAGCAACAGCAGGAGCGCGCTCATTTGCGCCGTGGTCTTCACCTTTCCGACCATGGAAACGGCGACCTTGGCGCCGGCGCCCAGTTCGGCCATCCACTCGCGCAGTGCTGAAATGGTGATCTCGCGGCCGACGATGATCGCCGCGGGAATGGCCAGCACCACGCCCGCATAACTGCCCGGGTTTGCGTCCACCAGCAGCACCAGCGCCGTGGACACCATCAGTTTGTCGGCCACCGGATCGAGGAAGGCGCCGAATGCCGAGGTGAGCCCGAGGCGGCGCGCCAGGTAGCCGTCGAGCCAATCGGTGACCGCGGCCAACGCAAACACCAGCGCCGTAGCCGCATGGGCCCAGCGTGCATCCGTATAGAACAACACCACGAATACGGGGATGAGCGCGATGCGCAACAACGTGAGCAGATTCGGAATGTTCAACGGCATCAATCAGGTCCCGTCGGAATGGAAGGCGTCGTAGATCTTCTGCGCAAGGGACGTGCTGATGCCGGGCACCTTGGCCAAGTCCTCCACGCCGGCGCGCGCCACCTCCTGCAATCCGCCGAATTGCCGCAGCAGCAATTGGCGTCGCTTCGTGCCCAGCCCCGGGATGTCTTCGAGAACGGACGTGGTACGCGCCTTGGCACGCCGCTGCCGATGTCCTGCGATGGCGAAGCGATGGGCCTCGTCCCGGATCTGCTGGATCAGATGCAAGGCCGACGAATCCGGCGGCAGCGAGATGGGCGCATTATGGTCGGACAAGATTAGCTGCTCAAGCCCGGGTTTGCGCGATGGGCCCTTGGCCACACCGACCACTGTGACGCCCACCACACCGAGCGCGCTCAATACGTCCCGAGCCTGCGCCACCTGCCCCTTGCCGCCGTCGATGAACAGTACGTCGGGATAGGCGCCCTCGCCCTCCTTCAGGCGCTTGTGGCGCCGCTCCAGGGCCTGGTGCATGGCCGCGTAGTCATCGCCCGCGGCGATGCCCTCGATGTTGAAGCGGCGGTAGTCGGACTTGAGCGGCCCGTTGGTGTCGAACACCACGCAGGAGGCAACGGTCGCCTCGCCCATGGTGTGACTGATGTCGAAACACTCCAGGCGCTTGGGCAGTTCGTCCAGGTCGAGCGCCTCCTGCAAGGCCTCGAAGCGCATCATCATGCTGGCCTTGCTCGCCAGATGCGCCGCCAGCGCGGTCTCGGCGTTGGTCTGGGCCATGCGCTGCCAGCGCGCACGATCGCCGCGCACGCGCCCGGTGATGCTCACCTTGTGGCCGGCACGGGCGGTCAGCACTTCCTCAAGGAGGCCGATGTCTTCCAGATCCTTGTTGACGATGAGTTCCCGCGGCAGCGGGCGTTCTTCGGAGGCGAGGTAATACTGGGCGAGGAAGGCCTCGAGGATCTCCGCGTCGTCCGCCTCGCCGGTGTTCTTCGGGAAGAAGGTCTTGTTGCCGAAATTCTGCCCGCCCCGGATGAAGAACACCTGCACACAGCCCACGCCGTTGCGGCTCACCGCCGCAATCACGTCCGCGTCACCGCCCTCGCCGCTCACGTACTGGCGCTCCTGCACGCGCCGCAGGGCGGCGATCTGGTCGCGATACAGCGCCGCCTGCTCGAAGTCGAGCCGCCCTGCCGCCTCGTCCATGGCGCGGATGAGTTCGTCCACCACCTGGTTGCTGCGGCCCTCCAGGGTCATCACGCTGTGGCGTACGTCTTCCGCATAGCGTTCCGGCGACACGAGCCCCACGCACGGGCCGCTGCAACGCTTGATCTGGTATTGCAGGCAGGGCCGCGTGCGATTCTTGAAATAGGTGTCCTCGCACTGGCGCACCCGGAACAGCTTCTGCAACAGGTTCAAGGATTCCCGCGCCGAGACGGCGCTCGGGTAGGGCCCGAAGTAGCGGGCCTTTTCACGGCGCTTGCCGCGGTGATAGCCCAGCCGTGGGTAGGCGTCTTCGGAGAGCAGGATGTAGGGATAACTCTTGTCGTCGCGCAGCAGGACGTTGTAGCGCGGCTTGAGCTGCTTGATGAGGTTCTGCTCCAGCAGCAGCGCCTCGTTCTCGGTGTGGGTGACGGTGATCTCGATGTGCCGGATCTGCGCCACCAGCGCGCGGGTCTTGGGCGTCACGTCGCCGCGGCGGAAATAGCTGGAGACGCGGTTCTTGAGGTTACGCGCCTTACCGACGTAGATCACCGTGCCCGACGCATCGAACATCCGGTACACACCGGGGCGGGTGGTCAGGTTCCTGAGGAAGTTTTCGACGTCGAGTTCAGGGGTGACGTCCGTCATCTCAGCTTTCGAGCAATGCGCGTAGTTCGGCAAAAACGGCGTGGAACATGGCCTCGGTGAGCCGGCGCGTCTGGGTGTTGTAGCGGCTGCAATGGTAGGAATCCACCAGCCGGCGCCCATCCGGCAAGGCGTGGCGGGCGCCGTGGGCGAACTTGCAGGCGCTCGCACGCAGGCCGAGCGCCTTCAACACCGCACCGTGGGCCACGCTGCCGAGAGCGAGAATCACGCCGTCGGCAGGCATCCGTTCCAGTTCGACAGCGAGAAAGCGGTTGCAGTTGCCGACCTCCGCGCCGATGGGCTTGTTCGCCGGCGGCAGGCATTTCACGGCGTTGGTGATGCGACAGTCACGCAGTTCCAGGCCGTCGCCGCGGTGGGTGGCCGTGGGCTGGTTGCTGA
The DNA here is from genome assembly GCA_041685115.1 of Gammaproteobacteria bacterium. Taxonomy (GTDB): domain Bacteria; phylum Pseudomonadota; class Gammaproteobacteria; order Thiohalomonadales; family Thiohalomonadaceae; genus JALOAT01. Next base: position 5,237 of record JAWLGK010000042.1, read on the forward strand.
AGCCGAATCGGTGCAGGGTCTCGTACAGGAGAATACCTGCGTAGTCACCGGTGAATGGCCGGCCCGTGGCATTGGCCCCGTGCATGCCAGGCGCCAGCCCGACAATGATCAGGCGGGCGTCGTCGGGCCCGAAGGGGGCCACCGGGGCGGCGTGGTAGGCGGGGTATTCCTTGCGTACGTTACGCAAAAAGGTGGCGAGACGCGGGCAGGCGCGGCACTCCGGATCAAAGTGCACCGCCGGCGCCTTGGGCGCCGCAGGGGTCTTTCGGCTCATTTGGCGTCTTCCAGCAGGCCGTAGCGCATGGCGAGCCGCGTGAGGTCCGCGTCGCTCTTGACGCCCAGCTTGCCGAACAGGCGGGTGCGGTAGGTACTGACGGTTTTGGGGCTGAGGTGCAGCGTGTCGGAGATCTGCTGCGGCCGGTCGCCGCGCATGAGCATCATGAACACCTGCATCTCCCGTTGGGACAGGCGTTCGAGAGGCGATTCGTGCCCCGGCAGCATGGACAGGGCCACCGACTGGGCAATGGCGTTGCTCACGAAGTTCCCGCCCGCGTGCACCTGGCGGATGGCCTCCACCATCTCCTCGACGCTGCAGCCCTTGGTGAGGTAGCCGGCCGCGCCGGCCTTGAAAAGGCGCGTGGGATACGGCTCTTCGTTGTGCACGGTGAGGATGATCACCTTCACCTTGGGATTGAGACGCACGATGCGGCGCGTCGCCTCCATGCCGCCGATGCCCGGCATGTTCACGTCCATCAGCACCACATCGGGCGGGTTCTGCCGCACCAGGGTGATGGCTGATTCCCCGTCCTCGGCCTCCGCAATAACCCGAATTCCATCGCCTTGGGCGAGGACGGCTCGAATGCCCGAGCGCACCAGGGCGTGATCATCCACCAGAAGAACAGTGATCATGAGGCGGACTCCTGACAACTGCGCGCGCACCACGTGTGAGTATTCAAGGCGTGCACAAAGCACACGGGTGATGTTTACCCCCCTCACTCCCGAGGAGACGTCCTTCCACGCCTGGTCAGGCGGATGGGATCGTCCCCGCCCCGGAACAGGTCAGGGTTGAGCGGCGCACGATAAATCGTCGTATTCGATCACAAAGCCGCGCGTACCTTAACACCGGCTCGTAGGAAAATGTAGTGCGGTGAAGGAAAAGGATTACGTCACGTAATCCTTTTCAGGGAAAGCAAAGGTTTTTCCAACGAGTCGGACAGGGCATCCGCGCCCGGTGCGCACGAAAACCACGCGGAAATGTCGGAATTTGGCGGAGAGGGAGGGATTCGAACCCCCGGATGGTTGCCCATCAACGGTTTTCAAGACCGCCGCTTTCGACCGCTCAGCCACCTCTCCCCGGCGGGCGCAAGAATACCGAAGCTCGCGTGCCTTGCGCCAGTGTTAATGGTACCTTCACGGCCTGGTTGCTTGATATCCGCGGCTCCGCCTATATTTTTGGACCGCACGCCGTAAAAAAGACCGGAGGTTAATGCATGAATCCGAACACTGTGGCCATTCGCACGGATACCGCGATCGCCGCCAACAGGCTCATCCGCAACACCTACACGCTCCTGTCCATGACGCTGTTGTTCAGCGCGCTCATGGCCGGCGTTTCCATGGCCATCCGGTTGCCGGTAGGCGCCAGCCTGCTGTGCTCCGTGGGTGCCATCGTGCTGCTTTGGTTCGTGCTGCCGCGCACCGCCAACTCGGCCGCCGGTCTTGGCGTGGTGTTCGGCATCACCGGCCTGCTCGGCTTCGGCCTCGGCCCTGTGCTCAACGCCTACCTGGGCCTGCCCAACGGTGCGGAAATCGTCATGTCCGCCCTGGGCCTTACGGGTATGGTATTCCTGGGCCTGTCCGCCTATGCGCTGACCACCCGCAAGGACTTCAGCTTCATGGGCGGGTTCCTGGTGGCCGGCATCTGGGTTGCCTTTATCGCCGGCCTGGTGGCCCTGGGCGCCGCCCTGTTCGGCTATCCCCTTCCTGGCCTGGCCCTGGCGGTCTCCGCCATGTTCGCGGTATTAATGGCCGGCTTCATCCTCTACCAGACCAGCCTCATGGTGAACGGCGGTGAGACCAACTACATCCTCGCCACCGTCGGCCTTTACGTGAGCATCTACAACCTGTTCACCAGCCTGCTGCACCTCATCGGCGCATTCAGCGGCGACGAGTAAGCGCGGGATACCGCCAGGGAAAAGAACACCCGGCCAAGCGCCTAATGCCGATCAGTTAGGCAAAAACTTGCTTGACTGACAGGGAGATGGGGTCAGAATCCGGTGATCGTTTCGGTCACCGGATTTTTTATGTTCCTCAGCCAAGCCCTCGACCGCATCTATTCCTTTTGAATTGGTTGCGGGTGGCCCAGTCGGTGAACGCGGATTCGCGCACGGTGCTGTTGGCCAGGTCGCTGTCCCGTGGTCCGCGCAGCATCAGCCGGTAGT
>JAWLGK010000026.1:0-44510 GCA_041685115.1 Gammaproteobacteria bacterium
CACCGACTCCACCGTGCTGCGCAACATGGGCGTGGGCATCGCCTACTCGCTCATCGCCTACCAGTCCACCATGAAGGGCATCGGCAAGCTGGAAGTGAACCCGGCCGCCCTCGCCGCCGATCTGGACCAGAACTGGGAAGTGCTTGCTGAGCCCATCCAGACCGTCATGCGCCGCTACGGCATCGAGAAGCCTTACGAAAAGTTAAAGGAACTGACCCGCGGCAAGCGCGTCGACGGCCCCGCCATGCGCGCGTTCATCGACACCCTGGCCATTCCCGAAAGCGAAAAGGCGCGTCTGAAGGAAATGACCCCTGCCACGTACATCGGCAATGCGGTGGCGCAGGCCAAGCGTATTTAAGCGCACGCGGTAACGCCGTAGGTCACGTTGGTGCGTAGCGCCTACGTGACAGCCGCGGCCCCAAGATGTCACGTAGCTTCGCAACGTGACCTACGGGTGGCGGAAATGCCGTAGGTCACGTTGGCGCGCAGCGCCTACGTGACAGCCGCAGCCCAAAGACGTCACGTAGCTTCGCAACGTGACCTACGGGTGGCGGAAATGCCGTAGGTCACGTTGGCGCGCAGCGCCTACGTGACCGCCTCGGCCCGAAGATGTCACGTAGCTTCGCAACGTGACCTACCGGTGGCAGAAATACCGTAGGTCACGTTGGCGCGTAGCGCCTACGTGACAGGCGTGGCCGAAGACGTCACGTAGCTTCGCAACGTGACCTACCGGTGGCAGAAACGCCGTAGGTCACGTTGGCGCGTCAGCGCCTACGTGACAGCCGCGCGGCCCGAAGATGTCACGTAGCTTCGCAACGTGACCTACGGGTGCTGGAAATGCCGTAGGTCACGTTGGCGCGCAGCGCCTACGTGACATCCCCTCGCAACCCATTGGACAAGGACGCCCAATGACCAACATCCGCCGCCATTTCATCCCCAATGCGCCGGTGTTCATCACCGCCGTATGCCACGATCGGTGCCCCCATTTGGCGGCTCCCGAACACAAGGACCTGTTGCTGACGGCCATGCGCGAGGTGAAGGAACGGCATCCGTTTCGCATGCTCGGCTACGCCGTCATGGACGACCATTTCCACTGGTTGTTCGTCCCCGGCCGCGCCGCAGATTTCCCACGCATGGTGCAGATGGTCAAGCTGCGGTTCGCGCGGCGTCTCGCAGGAGAACCACCCGTGTGGCAACGGCGGTATTGGGACCACATCATCCGCTCCATGGATGATCTCCGGAACCATCTCGATTACATCCATTACAACCCGGTGAAACACGGCCTGGTGACGGTGCCCGGTGATTACCGATGGTCCTCCCTCCCCGTGTACGTGGGAAAGGGCTGGTATCCGCCGGATTGGTGCACGACGTGCCCGCCAGAAGGTGTGGACGATTGGCATTTCGAATGAACGCGCTGTCACGTTGGCGCGCAGCGCCTACGTGACAGCCGCGGCCCGAAGATGTCACGTAGCTTCGCAACGTGACCTACGGGTGGCAGAAATGCCGTAGGTCACGTTGGCGCGCGGTGCCTACGTGACAGCCGCGGCCCAAAGATGTCACGTAGCTTCGCAACGTGACCTACGGGTGCTGGAAATGCCGTAGGTCACGTTGGCGCGCAGCGCCTACGTGACAGCCGCGGCCCGAAGATGTCACGTAGCTTCGCAACGTGACCTACGGGTGCTGGAAATGCCGTAGGTCACGTTGGCGCACGGCGCCTACGTGACAGGCGCGACCCAAAGATGTCACGTAGCTTCGCAACGTGACCTCCGGCGCACAAGTTCACCCACCTCTTTCCCGCCGCTCCCGCGCCTCCAGCGCGGCCTTCCTCTGCACATACTCCTCCCGCGAGATGTCCCCCTCGAAATACGCCACGTCCAGTTTCTTCATCTCCGGCGAGCGGATGCGTGGCGGGCGGCTGAAGGCGCGCCAGGCGGTGCTGATGCCGCCCAGCAGCAGTGCGGCGGCGAGAACGAGAAACAGCCAACCCAATGAGTCCATCTGATATCCTCAGCACGTTTTTGTTTTCCGGGACGCATCGTCCCGCAAGCGGGTACGCCTAGTATGACACTCCCCAACCCTCCCACCCTGTTCGGCGGCCTCTCCATCGAGGAATTCCTGCGCGACTACTGGCACAAGAAACCCCTGCTGGTGCGCCAGGCCTTTCCCGGTTACCAATGCCCGGTCACGCCCGAGGAACTGGCGGGGCTGGCCTGCGAGGACGGGGTGGAGTCACGCATCATCATGGAAAAGGACGGCACACGCCCCTGGCAGGCGGAGCACGGTCCGTTTCCCGAGGAACGCTTCATGCGCCTGCCCGCCAGCCACTGGACCGTGCTGGTGCAGGAGATGAACAAGCACGTGCCGGAGTTCGCCCTGTTGCAGGACCACTTCGCCTTCATCCCCTGGTGGCGGCTGGACGATGTGATGGTGAGCTACGCGCCCGAGCACGGCACCGTGGGCCCGCACGCGGACAACTACGACGTGTTCCTCATCCAGGGCCTCGGTCATCGGCGCTGGCAGATCAACAGCAAGGCACCGGGCCCGGACGACCTCATCCCCGGCCTCGACCTGCGCATCATGAAGCACTGGGAAACCGAGCACGAGTGGGTACTCGAACCGGGCGATCTGCTCTACCTGCCGCCGGGGGTGGCCCATTACGGCGTGGCCCTGGACGACTGCATCACCGTATCGGTGGGTTTCCGCGCGCCCAACGTGAAGGGCATGCTCATCGACTTCGCCGAGCGTTTCATCGAGGCCGCGGATCCGGAACGCTTCTATGCCGATGCCGACCTGAGCCTGCAACCCGACCCAGGCGAGATCAATGCCACGGCCCGCGCGCGCATCCGCGACATCATCCGCGCCATCGACCTCTCGGATGAAACCATCGATTGCTGGTTCGGCCGCTTCATCACCGAGGCCAAGCCCGGTCACGACGTGCCCCTGCCCGAGCAGGAACTGGACGGCGAGGGGCTGAAACAGCGCCTCGCCCGCGAAGGCCTGCTTCAGCGCAGCGAGTACTGCCGCATGGCCCACTTCACCGCCCCGGACGGCACGCTGCTGCTGTACGTCGACGGCGAGGAACTGCATCTCGACGCGGCACTCATGCCGCTGGTGCGCCAGTTGTGCTCGACGCGCGAATTCGCGGCGAATGACCTCGCTCCCTGGCTCGACGGCGCCGCCCTGGAACTGCTCGCCGATCTGCACAACCGCGGCGCGCTCTATTTCCCGGAGGACTAGCCGTGTGCAATCCGGTCACGGTGAGCGTGTGCAACTGGAACGATCCGGCCGAGCAGGCGGCGCTGCGCGCCGTGCGCGGCGAGGTGTTCCAGCGCGAGCAGGGCGTACCCGATGAACTGGAATGGGATGACCTGGACGCGGTCGCCGTTCACGTGCTGGCCCGCGACACCTTCGGCCACGCCATCGGCTGCGGGCGTTTGCTGCCGGACGGCCACATCGGCCGCGTCGCCGTGCTGCGCCACTGGCGCGGCAAGGGCGTGGGCACGGAGATCATGCAGGTGTTGATCGCCCTCGCCCGCAAACACGGCCATGCCACGGCTTCCCTGAGCGCCCAGACCCAGGCGGTGCCGTTCTATGAACGCCTCGGCTTTCGCGCCGAAGGCGAGGAAGTCCTCGATGCGGGCATCCCCCATCGCCACATGCACCGTCACCTGTGACCCCGGGGTAACGCGGAGGACGCGGAGGCGCAGAGGACGCGGAGGAATGCGAGGTAAAGCAGTACGCATGTAGGAGCCCACACCGTGGGCGACTGCCTTTTCCAACCGTAGGTGCGCAGCGAAACCGTATTCGCCGACAGTGTCGGCTCCTACAACGGGTTCATCAAACCACCACGCTTCCACACCCGATAATCCTCCGCGTCCTCCGCGTCCTCCGCGTCCTCCGCGTCCTCCGCGTCCTCCGCGTCCTCCGCGTCCTCCGCGTCCTCTGCGCCTCCGCGTCCTCTGCGTTTCACCCCCGCCCAGCCGCGAGCGGGCGAATCCGTTAGAATCGACCCCGGAGGTCCCCCATGCCCGAGCTGACAACCTGCATCCTTGGCGAGACGGATGAGCCTCTGCACCTGCACACCGCGTTGGAGCATCATGCGGTAGTGCTGGCCATGGCCTCGCAGGCGGGGCGCAGTCTGTGCATCTACACCCGCGCTCTGGATCCCGCCGTGTACGACAGCGCCGAGCTGGCCGAGGCCATTTCCCGGCAGGTGCGCGGCAGTCGCCATGCGCAGGTGCGCATCCTGGTGCAGGACACCGCGCGCGCGGTCCGCGAGGGCCACGCCCTGCTGCGGCTGGTGCAACAGCTCCCCAGCAAGGTGCAGGTGCGGGTGCCCGGCGTCGACCACCAGGACGACGGCCAGGCCTTCGTGGTCGCCGACAGCAGCGGTTTCATCCGCCGGCCGGTGGCCGAACTGTATGCGGGCGAGGCCAACTTCCACGCCCCCTTCGCGGCGCGCAAGCTGCTGCAATACTTTGACGAGGTCTGGGAGCGCGCCGGCCCGGACCCGGAGGTACGGCGCCTGTTCCTATGAAACCACTGCTCGCATTTTTCCTCACCCTGGCCGTCACCGCTGCCTTCGCCGCGCCGGTCACGCGCACCGTGGAACTGCACCACCGCCCGGCCGAGGACGTGGCGACCATCGTGCGTCCTCTCGCCGGGGATGCCGCATTGGTCCCTGCGGGTGACGCCATCATCCTGCGTGGCGAGGCGGCGGTGCTGGACGCGCTGGAGGGCGCCATCAAGCGCCTGGACGTGGCACCGCGCTCGTTGCGCCTGACGGTGCGCCAGGGCGGCCGTGCGGCACGGCTCGCCGAGGGCATCGAGGCCGCGCCCGCCACGCGCCTGTACGGCACGCGGGACCGCCAGTCACCCGAGCGCGTACAAACCCTGCAGGTGCTGGAGGGTGGCTGGGCGCGCATCGTCACGGGCCGCGCCATTCCGCACGTGAACCAGTCCATCGCCATCGGGCCGGGCGGCGCCGTGGTGCAGCAGAACACTGAATACAAGGATGTGGACAGCGGCTTCGAGGTGCGCCCACGGGTGGTGGGCGATACGGTGCACCTGGCCATTCGCGCCTATCAGGGCGGCGTGTCTCGCCACGGCGGCGGGGTCTTAGACACCCAGGCGGTGGAGACCACCGTACAAGGTGCGCTGGGCACGTGGATCACCCTCGGCGCCCAGGACAGTGAACGCCGGCAATCAGGCGGTGGCACGGTGTATTCAACCCGCTCCCGCGCCGTGGACGCGCGCAGCATCCAGATCAAAGTCGAACTCGTACCCTGACATGAGCGTGCATTACCGCCTGGTCCCCGAACCCACCGCACACCTATTCCACGTCACCCTTACCATTACCGACCCGGAGCCGGCCGGCCAGGTGGTGTCATTGCCCGCGTGGATCCCGGGCAGCTACATGATCCGCGACTTCGCCAAGAACATCGTGCGCATCGAGGCCGAGTGCGACGGGCCGGTGGCGCTTCACAAGCGCGACAAGCACACCTGGCAGGCGGCGCCGTGCGCCGGGCCGCTCATCCTTCGCTACGAGGTGTACGCCTGGGACCTCTCCGTGCGCGGCGCGCACCTGGACACCACCCACGGCTATTTCAACGGCACCAGCGTGTTCCTGCGCGTACACGGACAGCATCAGGCGCCCTGCACCGTGGACCTCGTCGCCCCCGCGGGCGCGTCCTATGCGCGTTGGCATGTGGCCACCACCCTGCCGCGCGACGGTGCGCCCGAGCACGGCTTCGGCGGCTACGGCGCCGCCGACTACGACGAACTCATCGACCACCCGGTGGAAATGGGCGAGTTCACCCTGGTGGTGTTCGACGCCGCCGGCATGACCCACGAGGTGGCCATCACCGGCCGCCACCGCACCGACACCGCGCGCCTCGCCATGGACCTGCAGAAGCTGTGCGCATGGCACATCGACCTGTTCGGCCGGCCCGCGCCCATGGCGCGCTACCTGTTCCAGGTGATGGCCGTGGGCGACGGCTATGGCGGCCTGGAACACCGCAGCTCCACCAGCCTGCTGTGCAGCCGCAACGACCTGCCGCGCGTCGAGCAAGAGGACATGCCCGAGGAATACCGCACCTTCCTCGGCCTGTGCAGCCACGAGTATTTCCACGCCTGGAACGTCAAGCGCATCAAGCCCGCGGCCTTCGTGCCCTACGACCTCGGCCGCGAGGTGCACACGCCGCTGCTGTGGGCCTTCGAGGGCATCACCTCGTACTACGACGACCTCGCCCTGGTGCGCAGCGGGCTCATCACGCCCAAGGATTACCTGGAACTGCTCGGCCAGACCATCACCCGCGTGCTGCGCTCGCCCGGCCGTTTCAAGCAATCGGTGGCCGACTCCAGCTTCGACGCCTGGACCAAGTTCTACAAGGCCGACGAAAACGCGCCCAATGCCATCGTCAGCTACTACGTGAAAGGCGCCGTCATCGCCCTCGCCCTGGACCTGATGCTGCGCGAGCGCAGCGCAGGCGCGCGTTCCCTGGACGACGTGATGCGCCTGCTGTGGGAACGCCACGGCCGCACCGGCACGGGCGTGACCGAAAGTGACCTGGAGAACATCGTCGCCGAAGTGGCCCAGGAGGATCTGCGCGGCTTCTTCGACGCCTGCGTGCGCGGCACCGACGACCCGGACCTTGCAACGCTTCTCGCCCCCCTGGGCGTGGAATTTCACCTGCGCCCCGCCGAGGCCCAGGGCGACAAGGGCGGCAAGCCCGCCAAGGACGCGGCCGCCCTCGCCCGCCGCGTCACCCTCGGCGCCCGCACCGCCGAGGATGGCCTGGGTGCACGGCTGGTCAACGTCTACGAAGGCGGCGCGGCCCACCAGGCCGGGTTGTCGCCGGGCGACGTGGTGGTCGCCCTGGATGGCCTGCGCGTGACCCACGGCAACCTGGAAAAACTGCTGAGGCCCTACCGCGCCGGCGACACCGCCGAAGTGCACGCCTTCCGCCGCGACGAGCTCATCCACGCCCAGGTGTGTCTACAGGCCCCGCCCGCCGACACCTGCTGGCTCTCGCTCAATGACGACGTGGACGAGGTCACCCACGCACGCCGCACCGCCTGGCTCGGCGCCTGAATCCAACCACCCGTAGGAGCCCACCCCGTGGGCGAATGCCTTTCTAGCCGGCGCTTTCCGCACCCCGTGTTCCCCGTGCAACGGGCACGGGTCTACGCTTTGCGCAGAGGAAACCTGCATGCGTGAAAGCCCGCTCTACCGTGTCCGCTGGTCCGGCGGCGCCTCCTGTGAGGAGGTGCGCGACAAGCTCATGCGTTATCGACGTGCCGAGATCCAGTTGCCGCCCGACTATCACCACGCCCTTTATCAACGTTTCCACAGCAGCGGAAGGGCCGCGGCGGAATTGTTGCAGGTCAGCGACGGCGCCGACCTGATGCACCGCATCAAGGAGGTGAAGGGCCTGGAGGACCTGGCCAGTGTGGAAGACCTGGTGCGCGAAACCGGCGCCCACGTGGAACTGGTCAGCCCGGTGCCCCTCATCACCCTGCACATCGACGCCGAGTCCATTTGATTCCATGCCCGAGCTCCCGGACGTGGAGGTGTTCCGGCGCTATCTCGAACACCGCGTTCGCGGGCGCCGTATCCGCGACGCGCATGTGCTCAGTCCCGAACTACTGGACGGCGTCGACGCGCGCGACTTCCGCGAACGCGTGCGCGGCCACGCGGTGAGCGGGACGCACCGCCACGGCAAATACCTGTTCATGGACCTGGGCGATGACCTGCACGTGGTGTTGCACTTCGGCATGTCGGGCCATTTGCAGCAGCTCGCAGCCGGCGAGACGCCCTCACGCCACACCCGCGTGCTGTTCGTTCTGGACGACGGCGCGCTCGCCTGGGTGGTACCGCGCAAGCTGGCCCGAATCGGGCTGGTATCCAGCCGAGCCGAGCTGATCGCGGCCAAGGGACTGGGCATGGACGCCCTGGACAAACGCCTGGACTTCGACACCTTCCGCCATCTGCTCACGGGTCGCGGCACCCTCAAGTGCGCGCTCATGAACCAGTCACTCATCGCCGGCATCGGCAACATTTATTCCGACGAAATCCTGTTCCACGCCCGCCTCGATCCACGCCGCAGCCTCGCCTCGCTGGACGAGCACGAATGGCGCCACCTGTATCAATCCATGCAGCAGGTGCTCAAGGAGGCCATCAGCCGCGGCGCCGAACCCGGGCGCCTGCCGCAGGAGTGGCTGTTGCGCCACCGCCGCGCCGGCCAGCGCTGCGGTTGCGGCGGCAACACCGCGCACCTGAACCTGTGCGGGCGCTCGGCCTACTATTGTCCCGCCTGTCAGCACTGACGCGCTTTCCGTAGGTCAGGTTGCGCGCAGCGCTACCTGACACAGCCCTGCGCGAATGCTTTCACCTGCTAGCCTTTCTGCATCGGATCCGGAACGAACCGAGGACAGCCATGGCCGGCGCCAGCACCACCCTCCATGAATCCGAAAGCGTCCTGTCGCCCGAAACCCGCGACATCCATCGCGCGCTGGTCTCCATCCAGGAGGAACTGGAAGCGGTGGACTGGTACCGCCAGCGCGCCGAGGCGGCCGGTGACGGGGAACTGCGAGAAATCCTGCTGCACAACATGCGTGAGGAGATCGAGCACGCCACCATGCTGCTCGAATGGCTGCGACGCCATGAGCCCAACGCGGACCTGATGTTCCGCACCTACTTATTCACCGACAAGCCGGTCACCGCCGTCGAGGAGGAAGCGGAACACACCTCCGCCAACGATACCGCGCACAACACACCGGTTCCGCCACTCACCGTCGGGACCATGAAGGGAGGCTGACGTGGACTACCTCAATCGCGCAGCCGCCGGTCTGGGTGAAGACATCTGGAGCCGCATCGACGAAACCGCCGTGAGCGCCGCCCGCGACCTGCTCACCGGCAGGCGGTTCCTGCCGGTGGAAGGTCCCTACGGTCTCGGCCTGACCGCCGTCGAAGTCGGTGAAGACGGCTATTGTCGCGAACCGGCCCCCGGCGAGGCGGGCGCGGTGATCAGCCGTGCCATTTCCATGCCCATGCTGCGGCGCAATTTCCAGCTCAGCATCCGGCGCATCGAAGGCTTTCGGAGCCTGGGTCAGCCGTTACACCTCACCGCGGTGTTCGACGCCGCACAGGCCATCGCGCGCCGCGAAGAGGAATTCATCTACTACGGTCGTGACGACTTCCACCTGCCGGGGCTGCTCACGGTCGACGGCAAGGCGCAGCACCGCATCGGCGACTGGAGCGACACGGAACAGGCGCTTAACGACGTGCTTGCAGCCGTGAACAAGCTGGACGGCAACGGATTCCACGGACCCTATGCCCTGGCCCTCGCGCCCGTGCTCTACAACAGCCTGTTCCAGCGCTACGAGGACACCGAGCTGCTGCAACTGGAACATTTGCGCAGCCTGTGCGAACTGGGTGTATACAAGGCGCCCATCGAGGGCGGTGTACTGGTGGACGCGCGCGTCGGACGAATCATCATCGGCCAGGACCTGATGGCCGGTTACGCCCGCCAGGACGGTATCCATCACGAGCTCTATTTGTCCGAAAGCCTCGTGCTACTCGTGGAACGCCCGGGTGCCGTCTGCCTGCTGGAGGTCTCGTAGCCCGGATGAAGCGAAGCGGAATCCGGGGAATGACTGTGGCGGAAAATCCGGATGAAGCGCCGCGGAATCAGGGGAGTGGTTGCCGTTGAAGGTCCTGGATTCCGCTATGCTTCATCCAGGCTACGGAATCGGGAATCGGAAATTACGGAAACGGAGGTTGCCATGCCCAAGGTCTGCTTTGACATACCGCTGGTGAGCCAGTGTGCCGTGTCCGACTGCGTCTACAACATCAACAAGGGCTGTCACGCCAATGCCATAACGGTCGGCGATGGCAGCACCCCGGATTGCGATACCTACATGGGCGCCGCAAGCCACACGCGCAAGACACAGGTGCAGGCCGGTGTCGGTGCCTGCAAAGTCACAAGTTGCACGTTCAACGACGACTTCGAGTGCAGCGCGAAAGGCATCGAAGTGGGTTACCAGAACACCAACGTGCACTGCCTGACCTTCCACCCGCGCTGAACCCCGACCCAACGCACCGCCGCCGCCTGTCACGTGGCGCACAGCGCCTACGAGACAGTGCGGCGGCGACACCTCGCCAGCCCATGTCACGTAGCACGAATAAAATCGGGATAATCACGAACCCCGCACGCAGGTCACGTTGGCGCGCAGCGCCTACGTGACAGCGCAGCATGACACCTCACCAAAGACGTCACGTAGCTTCGCAACGTGACCTACGAAGAAACACGAAAAAACGCGACAAACACACCTTCTGAAACACACCCTTCTGCGGTAGGTCACGTTGGCGCGCAGCGCCTACGTGACAGCGCGGCATGACACCTCACCGAAGATGTCACGTAGCTTCGCAACGTGACCTACGAAAAAAACAGAAGAAACGCGACAAACACACCCTTCTGCGGTAGGTCACGTTGGCGCGCAGCGCCTACGTGACAGCGCGGCATGACACCTCACCGAAGATGTCACGTAGCTTCGCAACGTGACCTACGAATAAATCGGGATAAGTCACGAACCCCGCACGACGTAGGTCACGTTGGCGCGCAGTGCCTACGTGACAGCGCGGCGTGACACCTCACCGAAGATGTCACGCAGCTTCGCAACGTGACCTACGAAGAAACGCGAAGAAACGCGACAAACACACCTTCTGCGGTAGGTCACGTTGGCGCGCAGCGCCTACGTGACAGCGCGGCATGACACCTCACCGAAGATGTCACGTAGCTTCGCAATGTGACCTACGAATAAATCGGGATAAGTCACGAACCCCGCACGACGCAGGTCACGTTGGCGCGCAGCGCCTACGTGACAGCGCAGCATGACATCTCACCGAAGATGTCACATAGCTTCGCACGTGACCTGCAATAGAACTTAGTGAGAGAGCATTCTCTGTGTTCTCTGCGCCCTCTGTGTTGAATGATTTTTCTATCGCGTTCGATTTCACGGTGTCCCGAAGTCCCGCAGCAGGTCCTTCAACGTCACCACCCCGGCGAGGCGGTGGCCGTCGGTCACCACCAGGCGGCTGTTGCCGGTGCGCAGCATCAGCGACAACGCCTGCGACGCGGCGGAGTCCGCCGTCACCGTGGTGTCCGGGTCGCAGCTGCGTGAGATGTCGCGCACCCGGGCGCGCTCCCAGGTATCCGTAGACAAACCGTTGAGCTGCGAGGTGTTCACGCAACCGAGCAGTTCGTCTTCGCCGTCTTCCACCACGGGATAGAGCTTGTGGTGGTACTTGTACACGTATTGTTCGAGCAGGTCGCGCAGCGTGGTGTCGGGATTCACGGTCACCGGCCGCTCGCTCATGAAGCGGCTTACCGTCGCACCGCCCATGCGCTCGCGCAGCAGCAGTTGCTTGTAGGAGTTGTCCGCCGCAAAACGCAGGAACATGCCGATGAGCACCCACCACAGGCCACTCACCGGATAGCCGCCCAGGGCCGTGACCACGCCGATGACGATCAGGCCGATACCGAATCCGCGCCCTATCAGCGCGGCGATGTAGGTGGCCTTGTGGATGTCACGACGCCAGGCCCACAGGCCGGCGCGCAACATGCGTCCGCCGTCCAGCGGATAGGCGGGCACCAGATTGAAGATCGCCAGTACCAGGTTGAGCCAGGCCAGGTAGAACATCAGCGCGGTGAGCCAGGCGGGCCAGCCCTGCGCGCTGCCCGTGGACTCCAGGCCGCCGAATAGCCCGGCCAGCGCGAAGCTGGAGAGCGGACCGGCCACGGCCATGAGAAACTCCGCCTTGGGCGCCGGCGGTTCGTCCGTCATCTCGGCCACGCCGCCGAACAGGAACAGGCTGATACCGCCGATGGGCAGGCCGAAGCGGCGTGCCACCAGCGAATGGGAAAACTCGTGGATGACGATGGACAGCACCAGCCCGATGACACCGGCCAGGCCGAGCAGCCAGTAACTGCCCACGCGCATGCCCGGCGCATACACCGGGAACAGGCCCTGGGCGAGACTCCACGCCACCAACAGGGCCAGGAAGATCCAGCTCGGGTCGACGCGCACCTCGAACCCGAGCAACCGGAACAGCCTGAATCCGCGCCCGAACATAAGTAAAACCTAGCCCATCACGGCGCCGCGCCCACGAGCTGCACCAGCGACGCCGGCAACACACCCAACCACACGATGGCCGCGAACAACGCCACCAGCACGCCGCCCGCCAGGCTCGCGACGGGCCTGTCGCGCCCCGCAGCGCCGGTGACGAACAGCGTGACCAGCACGCGCAGATAAAAATACAGACCGACGCTGCTGCCGATCACCAGCGCCGCGAGCAGCCACCACAGTGCGGCCTGTACACCGGCGGCGAACACGTAGAACTTGGCCACGAAGCCCGCGGTGAGGGGAATGCCCGCCAAGGACACCAGCGCCACGGCCAGCACCGTCGCGGGTACGGGACGGCGCCAGAACAACCCGCGATAGGCGCGCACCTGCACCACCTCGTGGCCCGGCGTGGCCTCTGACAGCAGCGCCACCACGCCGAAGGCGGCCAGCAGCATGAGCACGTACGCACTCGCATAGAACGCCACCGCCTCACCCGCCAACGGGCCGCCTGCGACCAGCGGCAGGCACAGATAGCCCAGATGGGAAATGGAGGAATAGGCGAGCAGACGCTTGAGGTTTTCCTGGGCCAGGGCGAGCAGATTGCCCACCAGCATGGAGGCGCCGGCCAGCACGGCGAGCACCAGCGCCACGGGCGCCAGCGACCAGGCCTCCGTGGTCTCGAGAAACCGCAGCAGCCAGGCGGCGGCGGCGATCTTCGACACCGAGGCGATGAAGGCGCTCACCGGCGCGGGCGCCCCCTCGTACACATCCGGTGTCCACATGTGCAGCGGCACCAGGGACATCTTGAAGCCCAGGCCCACCACGACCATCACCACCCCGCCGAGCAGGTAAGGCGACCCGGGCTCCGCCGCAGGCAACGGCGCCAGCTGCAAGGAACCGGTCACCGTGTAGAGGAGCGCCAGACCCAGCAACAGGAATCCCGATGACAGCGTGGCCAGCACCATGTACTTCACGCCCGCCTCCAGCGCGCGCTCCCGCTCGGCCTCGTAGGCCAGCAGGCCGAACAGGCTCAGGCTCAGCAGCTCCAGTCCCACGAACATCACGGCCACATGCACAGCCGCCGCCAGGGTGAGCGCGCCGGTGGTGGCCAGCAGGAGCAGCACGTAGAACTCGCGGTGGTGGCGCTCCCCGCGCACCGGACGCGCACGCAGGAAACCGAAGGCGAGCGCGACCACCGCCAGTGCCGCGCCGAGCAATAACGGCCAGAAGAACGCCGCGCGCCCGTCGAACGCCAGGAGGCCCATGGAAACGAGCGGCACGCGCGGGCGCAGCACGACCCCCGCGACCAGGCCGCCGAGCAATCCCGCCGCGGCAATGGCCGCCAAGGGCCCGTGCCGCGGCACGAAACTGCCCAGCAACAGCACCGCCATGGCGGCCACGGCCGGCAGCATGATGGGCAACAACGCGAGCAGATCCGTGGGCTGCATCTACACAGCCCAACGCAAAGGCGCAGAGATGCAGAGGAAAGAAAACGTACTGCATTCAATCCTTGCCAAAACGTTCAGCCTCCTGCCGTTACACAAACTGCCGCAAAAAAACTTCTCTCTTTGCGTTCTCTGCGCCCTCTGCGCCTCTGCGTTGAATTTTTCTTCCAGGACCACATCACCCTCCCGCCAAAGCTTGCAAGGGGTGCGCCGTCAGGTCGAAGAGCGGCTGCGGTGCCAGGCCGAGCCACAGCAGGCCCAGGGCCATGAGCGCGAGCACGCCGCTTTCACGCCGCCCCAGATCGCGAAGCGCATGTTCGCCCGGCGGGCCGTGGAAGGCGCGCTGGATGAGGCTGAGCGCGTAGACCGCCGACAGCACCATACCCAGGGCGGCCACCGCGGCGATGATCGCGTTGGCCCGGAACGCCCCAAGCAGGGACAGGAATTCGCCGATGAAGGTGCCGAGCCCGGGCAGGCCGAAGGCGGCGATGGCGAAGAACATGCCGAAGGCCGCGAGGCGCGGCACCCGTGCCGTGAGCCCGCCCATGGCGCTCAGGGCGCGGCTGTGCACGCGCTCCTGCAAGGCGCCGGCGATCACGAACAGCGCGCCGGTGGCGAGCCCGTGCGCCAGCATCTGCATCATCGCGCCCTGCCATGCCAACGGGTTCCATGCGAACACCGCCAGCAGCACGAAACCCATGTGGCTCACACTGGTGTAGGCCACCAGGCGTTTCACGTCGTCCTGGGCGAACGCCAGTACCGCGCCGTAGAGCACGCCCGCGGCGCCGAGCGCCATGAACGCGGGCGCCACCGCCTGAGCCGTCTGCGGAAACAGCGGCAGGACGAAGCGCAACAGGCCGTAGGCGCCCGTCTTGAGCAGCACGCCCGCCAGCAGCACGCTCGCCGCCGTGGGCGCCTGGGTGTGCGCATCGGGCAGCCAGGTGTGCAACGGCACCGCGGGCAGTTTCACCAAAAAGGCCGCGAGAAAGCCCGCCGCGATCCATGGCGCGGCGGGCCCGCGTGCGGTGTCGAGCAGCGCGAGGTAATCGAAACCCGTGCCGCCGGGCATCGAAAACCCCAGCGCCACCACCGCGGTGAGCAGCAGCAGGCCGCTCGCCTGGGTGAACAGAAAGAACTTGAAACCGGCACGCTGGCGCTGCTCATGACCCCACAGGGCGATGAGGAAATACATGGGCACCAGCATCACCTCCCAGCACACGAAGAACAGAAACAGGTCGAGGGCCGCGAACACGCCCACCATGCCGGCCAGGCTCCACAGCAGGTTGAACTGGAAAAAACCCGGCCGCTCGCGCACGCGCCAGGCCACCAGCACGGCGACGGCGCCGAGCAGCAGCGCGAGCAGCACCAGCGGCAGCGACAGGCCGTCCACACCCACGTGCAGCTCGATGCCAAAGCGCGGGATCCAGGGCACGCGCCAGTGCCCACGCCATGGGCCCGTCCCGCCGAGCAACGTGAGTGCGGCGCCGAGCGCGATCACGATCGCGACCAACGCCACCCGCTGCGGCAAGCCCCGGCCGAGGCGCTCCAGCCACCAGGCCAGCACGCCCCCCAGCAGCAACACAGCGAGGATGAACACCAGGGTCATGTCATCACCATGGCCAGCAGCACCACGGTACCGGCGACGAGGGTGAGCGCATAACGACGCAGCCGGCCATCCTGGGTGGCGCTCAACACCTGCCACAAGACCCGCGTCAGCTGCACGATGGCCATGAAGGGGCGATCGAAGGGGTCCTCCGCCAGACGCCGGGCCAGGACTTGATACGGTGTGCGCACCCAGGCCCAGTAAAACCGATCGAAGCCCGTGTCTTCCACGGGCGCGAGGTGCCGCGGCGCGGATGCCGGCCGCCGATGCAGCGCGTACCAGGCGAGTGCGATGCCGAGCAGCGGCGCCAGGGCAGCCAACAGCGCCGGTAGAAACGCTGTTTCCGTTGCTGGCAGTGTTGCCCCGCTCGCCGGCACGAGGAGCGCACCGAAAGGCGGCGCCAGCCAGCCCACCGCCAGGCTCGGCGGCACCAGCAACGCCACCGGCAGGTGCAAGCGCCAACCGGTGGCGCCCGTCGCCGGTGTCACCGGCGCGCTGAGGAAGCCGATGATGAAGGCGCGCGTGATGTAGGCAGCGGTCAGCACCGCACCCACCCAGGCGACGGCCCACAGCGCGCCACCGCCACGCTGCCACAGCGCGGCGAGGATCAGCTCCTTGCTGAAAAATCCCGCGCTGAGAAACGGCACCGCCGCCAGGGACGCGCCGCCCGCCAGGAATCCCCAGAAGGCCCACGGCGCGCGTTTTTGCAACGCGCCCATGCGCCGCAGGTCCTGTTCGTGGCCGAGGGCCAAAATGGCGATGCCCGCGGCGAGGAACAGCAGGGCCTTGAAGAAGGCATGCACGAACAGATGGAACATGGCCGCAGTGACCGCGCCCACGCCCAGGGCCATGAACATGAAACCCAGCTGGCTCACCGTGGACCACGCCAGCACGCGCTTGATGTCGTTCTGCACCAGCGCGTGCAGGCCCGCGAGCAGCAGCGTGATCGCGCCGAGCCAGGCGAGCGCATCGAGCACCGGCGGCGCGAGGGCGAACAACGGGTGCAGGCGGGCGATGAGATACACGCCCGCCGTTACCATGGTGGCCGCGTGCAGCAGCGCGCTCACCGGTGTGGGACCGGCCATGGCGCTCGGCAGCCAGGTGTGCAGGGGCAGCTGCGCCGACTTGCCGATGGCCCCGAAGGCCAGCAGCAGCGCGGCCGTGGTGGGCAGCGCCGCGCCCACTGGCCAGCGTGCGGCGGCCTGATCGAGCAGCGTCGGAATGGCCGTGCTGCCGAGGCTGGAAAAAAGCAGCAGCAGGCCGACCACCAGGGGCACGTCGCCGGCCATGGTCATGATCAGCGCCTTGCGCGCGGCGGCGCCGTTGTCCGCATCGCGATACCAAAAGCCGATGAGCAGGTAGGAGCAGAGCCCGACCAGTTCCCAACCGAGGAACAGCAGCAGCAGGTCGTCGGCCAGCACCAGCACCAGCATGGCGGCGACGAACAGGTTCAGCCAGGCGAAGTAGCGCCCATAGCCCTCTTCACCGGCCATGTACGCGCTCGAATAGAGGTGGACCAGAAAGCCGACGCCGGTGATCACCGCGACCATCACCAGCGACAAGCCATCGAGGCGCAGCGCCACCGCAGGAGAAAACTCGCCCACCGCAAACCACGACCACAGCACCTGCACCCGCGCGCCCGGTGCAGCGAGGTAGTCCGCGCCCATGATCACCACCAGCAGCGCGGAGGCCGCGACAGTGGCGCAGGCCAGGCGCGCGATCCATCGCTCCGGCCAATGTCGTCCCCGCAGGGCGAGCACCAGCGCCCCGGCGAGCGGCAGGGCCGGCACCAGCCACAGCAGCACGGCGGGCTCGTCCATGACTGTGTTCCGCGCGCCCGAAGCGGCGCCTCCGTGTTACTCAGTCCCGCAACTGCCTCATTGCATCCACATCCAGGGTGCCGTAGTGCCGCTCCAGACGCAGCATCAGCGCCAGGGCCGTGGCGGTCTCCGCACCGGACACGCTGAGAATGAGCAGGAACATCACCTGGCCGTCGGGCTGCGCCCAATGGGCGCCCGCTGCAATGAAGGCGAGGCCGGCACCGTTGAATACCAGTTCCACCGACACGAGCATGAACATCAGGTTGCGCCGTGCCAGCACACCGGCCATGCCGATGCCCATCAGCGCGGCCGCCAGCGTGAGCACCACGGGCGTGGTCGTCACCGGCGCTCTCCGATGCCACCCTGCCCCACGTGCCACACCACCACCAGCCCCGCCAGCAACAGCAGCGAGGCCAGCTCCACCACGATCAGGTAGGGACCGAACAGGGCCATGCCCACCTGCTTGGCATCGACCACGCCATCCGCCCCCGCCGCGTCGCCGTGCATGATGATCAGCACCAGCTCACCGAACAGCAGCAGACCGACGAGGCCCGGGCCGAGCCAACTCCCCGCGGGTTGCCAGTGCCGCTCACATTCCTCGGCGGCGGGCCCCAGGTTGAGCATCATCACCACGAACACGAACAGCACGGTGATCGCGCCCGCATAGATGATCACCTGCAACAGGGCAGCGAACGGGGCGCCGAGCGACGCAAAGACCACGGCCACGCCCAACAGCGCGACGATGAGATAGAGCAGCGCATGCACCGCGTTGGCACGCGTCACCGCCAACACCGCGGCGATGAGCGTGAGGGCCGCCGCAAACATGAAGTCCGTTTCCATGGCGTCCTCCCGCTCAGGGCAGCAGGCTGCGCACATCCACCGGCGGGGCCTCGTTACGGGCCTCGCCCCGCGCCTTTCCGTCCACCGCCACGCCGGCGACACGGAAAAAATTGTAGCCGGGATACTTGCCCTGTCCGTCGATGAGCAGATGCTCCTTTTCGTAGACCAGGTTCTCGCGGCGGTACTCGCACATCTCGAAATCGGTGGTGAGCTGGATGGCGTAGGTAGGACAGGCCTCCTCGCAAAAACCGCAGAAGATGCAGCGTGAGAAGTTGATGCGAAAGAATGCGGGATAGCGCCGCCCACCCGGGTCTTCGGTGGCCTGCAGGGCGATGCAGTCCACTGGGCAGGCCACGGCGCACAGATAACAGGCCACGCAGCGCTCGGCGCCGTCCGGGTCCCGGGACAGGATGATGCGTCCGCGCCAGCGCGGCGCGATGGAAGGCTTCTCCTCCGGATACTGCCGGGTCTCGCGGCGGCGTACGGCGTGGACGAAGACATACCACAGGGTCGCCACCGCGTTGACCATGGCACCCAGTGCGCCGACCAGCGTGGAACTGCCGCGTGGGCGCATGTCAGCTCCAGGCCACCACGGCCCCGGTGATCAGCAGGTTGACGATGGACAAGGGCAGCATCAGTTTCCAGCCGAAGGCCATGAGCTGGTCGTAACGCGGGCGCGGCAACGCCGCACGCATGAGGATAAACAGCACCATTACCGCGAAGGCCTTGATGGCGAACCATGCCAGCGGCGGCAGCCATGGCCCGTGCCAGCCACCCAGGAACAGGGTCACGGTCATGACGGAGATGAGCAGCATGCCCAGGTATTCGCCCACGTAGAACAGGCCGAACTTCAGGCCCGAGTACTCGGTGTGATAACCGGCGATCAACTCCGTCTCCGCCAGCGGCAGATCGAACGGCAGCCGGTGCGCCTCCACGGTGCCGGCGATGAGGAACAGCACGAAGCCGATGAACTGCGGGACCACGAACCAGAGCCCGCGCTGGGCCTCGACGATGTCCGTGAGATTGAAGGAGCCGGCCTGCACCACCACGCCAAGCACCGACAGGCCCAGGAACACCTCGTAGCTGATCACCTGCGCCGAGGCGCGCAGGCTGCCCAGCAGGGCATATTTGTTGTTCGAGGCCCAGCCCGCGAAGATGGCGCTGTACACGCCGAGTGCCGACATGGCAATGAAGAACAACAGGCCGAGCGACATGTCGCTCACCACCACGCCCGGCGCGAACGGTACCACGGCGAAGGCCATCAAGGTGGCGGCCACCACCAGGGTGGGTGCGACCACGAACAACACCCGATCGGCGAAGGGCGGCGTCCAGTCGTCCTTGGTGAAGATCTTCACCGCGTCGGCCACCACCTGGAGCAGCCCGAACGGGCCGACGCGATTGGGGCCGTAACGGTCCTGCCACAGCGCGAGCAGGCGGCGCTCCAGCCAGATGCTCATGGCGGCCAGGGTAAGCACCACCGCGAGCACGGCCACCGACAGCCCGAGCGTGAAGATCAGATCGGTCACGTCGCCTCCAGGCGCACCGATGCGGGCAGTGAAAGACCGCGCAGCGCGCCGACACCGATGGGCAACCCCACCACGCCGTCGGCGAGCGCATCGATGCGCACCGGCAGCGCATGACGTGCTCCGTCCACCTCGACCACGGCGCTGCCGCCTTCGACACAACCGTACTGCGCCGCCACGCGCGCATTCATGACCACGTAAGGCGCGGGCGCCAGTGACGCCACGGCCGGGGCACGGGCCGACAGCTCCTCACTGCCGAACACGTGATGCACCGGCACCGCGAGCAGCGTCCCGGTGACAGTGATGTCCTTCGCAGGCGCCTCCGCATCCACCGCCATGCCGGCGTCGAACAGCAGTACGCCGGTATCGCCCGATGGTTTCAGTCCCGCCAGCTCGCGCTGCATGAACACCCCCGCCTGCGGCGAGTTCCAGCCCGGCCGCCAATAGCGCGGCTCCAGCCCGGCGGGCGCGGCACGCTGATCGCCCTCCATGGAGAACACCAGCGGCGAGTCGCCGTCGCGGGGCGGCGGCGGTTCGAACACACTGCGATGGGCACTCATGGCCGTGCGCCCGCTGTAGCGCTGCGACTGGCGGGGAATGGCCCGCGCGCTGACCTTCGCGGACGTGCGCAGCGCGGCAAACACCGGCACGGATGCCGCGAGGTCGTCGGTCACCGCCGCAAGGTTTTCAAACGCCGTGCTTCGGCCCAGCACCTCGCCCAGTGCGGTCAACCAGCGCCAGCTCGCACGCGCCTCGCCGGCCGGCGGCATGGCGGCATGGCGCCGCTGTGCACGTCCTTCGTAATTCACCAGCGTGCCGGTGTCTTCCGCAAAACTCGCCGCCGGCAGCACCACGTCGGCAAGGCGCGTGGCGTCATGGGCGAGCACGTCGATGGCGATGATTTGTTCCGCCCGTGACCGCGCCTCCGCCAGCTGCGCCGCGCTCACGCGCCGGCTGAGGTCGTTCTCCACCACCACCAGCGTGTCCGCCCCGCCCTCGCCCACCCGTGCCAGCAACGCCTCCACGCTCGGCCCCTCGAACAATGCCGCGCCCAGGGTATTGCACTCCGGCAGCGCGCACACGAAGCCCGCTTCGGGACAGCGCCGCGCCAGCGCGCGGGCCAACTCCGCCGCCGCCGCGAGCACCTCGACGCTGCCCTGGGCGATGCCCGTGACCACGGCCGGCCGTCGCGCAGCGCGCAGCAGCGCGGCCAGTTCCTTGGCATGCCCGTCGCCTTTCGCGGCGGGTTTCGCCAACTGTTTCGCAACCGTGCGTATCAGCGTTGCGATCTCGTCGGGCGCGAGGCGCAGGGCCTGCGTGGCTACGGCGTCCAGCATCCCTGGCACCGGCGTGATCACCACCAGGGGGCTCTGCACACCGGGCGTCGCATCACGCACCGAGACATCCTGCCAGCGCGGGATGTCCAACCCGTCGGCGCCAGCGAACGCCGCACTGCGGCGGGCCTGCAACAGCGTCAGCGCCAGCCGCGGCGCCGTCTGCATCACGTCCTCGCCGAGCACAATCACCGCATCGGCCTGCGCCAGGCCGGCCAGGCTCAACGGCCGCGCCGGCGGCGCTTGCAGCAGCGCGGCGGCCTGGCGCGCGAGGTGCAGCTGCGCCGCAGAAAAACCGGGGCTGAAGTTCTCCGCACCGACCAGTGTGCGCAAGGCGTGATTGGCCTCCAGGCTCGCGCGCGGCGAGCCGATGCCAAGCAGCCGCGCACCGCGCACAGCAGCCAGTGCCTGCTCGGCCGCCACCGGCCGCTGTGCCTCGCCGCGCCCCAGCCGTGGAGTGGTGAGCCGTTCCGGGGCGTTGGCGTGTTCGTAACCGAAGCGACCGCGGTCGCACAGGAACCATCCGTTCACCTCGGGATGATGGCGATTGCTGATGCGCCGCACCGTCCCGTAGCGCTCACCCACGAAGGTGTTGCAACCGGTACCGCAGTGCACGCACAGCGAGGGTGCCGATTGCAGGTCCCACTTGCGCGTGTAGTGCCGCGCCAGGGTCTTGTCCGTGAACACGCCGGTGGGACACACCTCCACCAGGTTGCCGGCGAACGGACTCTCCAGCACACCGTCCTGCGCCCGACCGAAGTACACCCGGTTGCGCGTGGCGAAGGCGTCCAGATCGGTGCCGCCTGCGTAATCGCGATAGAAGCGCACGCAGCGATAACAGGTGATGCAGCGATTCATCTCGTGGGCCACAAAGGGCCCGAGGTCCTGATTGCAGTGGGTGCGTTTATGAAAGCGGTAACGGCGATAGACGTGACCCGTCATCACGGTTATGTCCTGCAGGTGACACTCACCGCCCTCGTCGCACACCGGGCAGTCGTGGGGATGATTGGTCATGAGCCATTCGATAACACTGCGGCGGAACGCCTGCGCCTCGGCATCCTCTACAGAGAATCGTGCGCCATCCTGAACCGGCGTCATGCACGCCATCACCAGCCGCCCCTTGTGATCGTCGGCGTCCTTGTACTGCTTCACCGCACACTGGCGGCATGCGCCCGCCGAGCCGAGCGCCGGATGCCAGCAGAAATACGGAATGCCGACACCCGCCGCGAGCGCAGCCGCCAACAGGTTATCCCCGCCCTCGACCTCGTATTCGCGGCCGTCGATGGTGATGTGTGCCATGCGCAGTAAGCGTAGGCATTCATGGCCCGGCTGTAGCGAAGCGCGCCCACTTGTAGGTCACGTTGGCGTGCAGCGCCTACGTGACATCTTCAACGTGGCGCTTCGCGCGAAGATTAATTTGACGGGGGATTCCGTCCCCCTACGCCGGGTTCCTTCTCCGAAATTCGTAGGTCACGTTGGCGCATAGCGCCTACGTGACGGACCCAGCACCGCGAGCGTTTCAGCGCTTCTCGTAGCCCGGGTGAAGCGAAGCGGAACCCGGGGGTGTGTTGGCGGCTTGTATTTGGCTTGGATTATCTGAGGAAGCGCTTCGCGCGAAGATTGTTTGACGGGCGACCGTCCCCCACCCCAGATTTTTCTTCAAAATTCGTAGGTCACGTTGGCGCATAGCGCCTACGTGACGGACCCGAGCGCTTCCGTAGCCCGGGTGAAGCGAAGCGGAATCCGGGGGTGTTGATACCGCGGTATTCGAAGGAAGCGCTGCGCGCGAAGATTATTTAGACGGGGGATTCCGTCCCCCTACGCCGGGTTCCTTTTCTTTGAGCGGCCAAAGAAAAGGAACCAAAAGAAAGGCCGCCCGACTGGCCCGCCCCCTTCGGGGGTTCCCTGCGCTACGTCACAGCGGCACATCCCTGTGCCGCTGCCCTTCGGGCGCCTACGGCGTGCCAATCGGCAATCCTGCCGATTGGTCAGCCAAGGCGGGGTCTGCACACGGGCCATCCTGGCCCGAGCGCAGACGATGCGCCATCCCTGGCGCATCCCCCTTCCGGGGCCATTTCCGCCTTGGCCTCCGTTGCTCGGCGAGCCAAACGGGTCTCGAAGAACGCTCGCTTTGCTCGCTCAAGAAGCGCTTCGCGCCAGAAGGCTTGACGTTTCGCTGAGGAAATTTCGAGCATCATGATATGGGACGGATTCTTCGAAACCCGTATGCTGCGCCGAGCACCGCAGTCCGAATCGGATGAGGCCCGTAGGGGGCGCGCCAGGGATGGCGCGCCGTCTGCACTCGGGGCAGGATGCCCCGTGTGCAGACCCCCGATTCGGACTGCGGAGCGCAGGGCACCGCCCGAAGGGCGGCGCGGCATCCGGGCGGCCTTTCTTTGGGGTACTTTTCTTTGGCCGCTCAAAGAAAAGTACCTCGTCGTAGGGGGGCGAAAACCCCCGTCTAATCAATCTTCGCGCGAAGCGCCACGTTGAAGATGTCACGTAGGCGCTGCGCGCCAACGTGACCTACGACGCTTGTCATTCCGTACGAACGGTCTAAGGCCGCGATGGTCTTCCGACTGCACCAGGGGAATCGCGGGCTGAGCCCGCTCCTACAAAAATCCTCCGCCCCCGTGTTCATGCTTGTCCCGGCAGATAGGAACACCGCCCCTCCCGCACATGACGTTCGAATTCGTCACCGAACAGCGTGAGGCCGGTTTCCAGGGGCGCCATGGCGCCGGGGGCGAGGGCGCAGAAGGTGTGGCCGGGGCCAAGGGCGTCGACGTGCTGGGCGAGGATTTCCAGGTCTTCCGGCCGCCCCCGCCCGGCTTCCAGGTCGAAAAGCAACTGCTCCACCCAGGGCAGGCCGTCGCGACAGGGCGTGCACCAGCCGCAGGATTCCTGCGCAAAGAAATGCTGCAGGTTGTGCAGCACACCGATGGGACAGGTGCGATCGTCGTACACCATCACGGTGCCGGTGCCGAGGCGCGAGCCGTGCCGCTCCGGGGAATCGAAGTCCATGGGTACGTCCAGGTCCGTCGATCCGAGAAAGCCCGTGGAGGCGCCGCCAGGCTGCACCGCGCGCAGCGCGTAGCCGTCGCGCATGCCGCCCCCTTCCTCTTCGATGAGCACGCGCAGCGATGTGCCCATGGGCCGTTCGCACCAGCCGGGCCGCTTCACCCGGCCGCTGAGGGTGTACAGCTTGGTGCCGCCGTCCACCTCGCCGCGTCGCGACGGTGGGCCGATGCCCAGCGCGCGGAACCACTCGGCGCCGCGCGTAATGATGTGCGGTACGTTGCAGAAGGTCTCCACGTTGTTGACCACCGTGGGTGCGCCCCACAGGCCCGCGGTGGTGGCACGCGGCAGTGTGGCGCGCGGCACCGGACGACGCCCCTCCATGGCGTTGAGCAGCGCACTGGACTCGCCGCAGATATACCGGCCCGCGCTCACGTGCAGGTGCAGCGCGAACGACCAATCCGAACCGAGCACGTGGTCGCCAAGATAGCCCGCCCGGTGCGCCTCGGTGAGCGCGGTGGCCAGGGCGCGCGCGGCCTGGCGGTACTCGTAGCGCAGGAAGATGTAGCCGGTCTGCGCCTGCACCGCATAGGCCGCAATGGCCATGCCCTCGATGAGTTGATGGGGATCGCCTTCCATCAATACGCGATCCTTGAAGGCGCCCGGTTCCATCTCGTCCGCGTTGGCGATCACGTAGCGCGTGGGACCGGCGTTCGCGGGGACCGATTTCCACTTGCGACCGGCGGGAAAACCCGCACCGCCACGCCCACGCAGGTTGGCGCGATCCACTTCCGCCACCACGGCCTCCGCCGTCATGGTGGTGAGCGCCTTGCGCAGCCCGGCGTAGCCGCCGGCACGCTCGTATTCGGCCAATGTGAGCGGTGTGCCGTCGGCACGAAAACGCCCCGTCAGCGGGCGGTCATTCGTGCCCATGGCAATGTGCGAGCAAGCTATCGAGACGCTGCGGCGTGATGTCGCCGTGCGGTTCGCCGTCCAGCAGCAGGGCGGGCGCGCGATGACATTGCCCGAGACAGGGCGTCGGCAACAGCGTAAGCGCACCGTCCGGCGTGGTTTCGCCCGCGGCGATGCCGTGATGTTCGTGCAGGTGCGCATAAAGTGACGGCGCACCTTGCATCCAGCACATCACGCTATCGCACAGGTGCAGCACGTGCCGCCCCACGGGACGGCGGAAGATCTGGTTGTAAAAGGTCGCCACGCCGTCCAGGTCCGCAGCGCTCATGCCGAGCAGTTCCGCCAGCGCGTGCAGGGCCTCGTCGGGCACGAAGCCGCGGTGGTTCTGCACGATGCGCAGCGCGTCCACGCAGGCGCCGCGCGGCGTGGCGTGGCGTTGCAGTTCCTCGCTGATCTCCTCCCGTTCCCGATCGCTCAGCATGTCAGCGGTCCACGTCGGCCATGACGAAGTCGATGCTGCCGAGTATGGCCACCAGATCGGCGACCGTGAGCCCGCGACACAGCATGGGGATCATCTGCAGGTGCGGAAACGACGGGGTGCGGATGCGCGCGCGGTAGGGGCCGGTATTGCCGTCGCTCACCAGGTAGTAGCTGTTGATGCCCTTGGTCGCCTCCACCGGGACCTCCGCCTCGCCCGGCGGGATCACCGGCCCCCAGCTCACGCCGAGGAAGTGATGGATGAGGGTCTCGATGTCCACCATGGTGTGCTCCTTCATGGGTGGCGTGGTCAGCGGGTGCTCGGCCTTGTACGGGCCATCGGGCATGTTTTCCAGGCACTGGCGCACGACGCGCAGGCTCTGGCGGATCTCCTGCGCGCGCACCACGCAGCGGTCGTAGGCGTCGCCGTTGGCGGCCACCGGCACCTCGAAATCGAACTGATCGTAGCCCGCGTAGGGTCGGCGCTTGCGCAGATCGAAGGCGAGCCCGGTGGCGCGCAGGCCCGGACCGGTGACGCCCCACTCCACCGCCGCCGCGGTGTCATAGGCGCCCACGCCCACGGAGCGCGCCTTGACGATGGCGTTGTCGAGCACCATGCGGTCGTACTCGTCCATGCGCGCCGGTAAATAGTCCACAAACTCGCGCACCAGCCTGTCCCAGCCCCGCGGCAGGTCCTGGGCCACGCCGCCGATGCGGAACCAGTTGGGATGCATGCGCCCGCCGCATACGGCCTCGATGATGCCGAACAGGCGTTCGCGATCGGTGAACATGTAGAACACCGGCGAGAGCTGGCCGATGTCCTGGGCGAAGGTGCCGTAGAACACCAGGTGACTGGCGATACGGAACAACTCCGACAGCATGACGCGGATCACCTGGGCGCGCGGCGGCACCTGGATGCCCGCCAGCCGCTCCACCGCGAGCAGGTAGGGCAGGTTGTTCATCACGCCGCCGAGATAATCGACGCGATCGGTGTAAGGGATGAATGTGTGCCAGCTCTGGCGCTCGCCCATCTTCTCGGCGGCACGGTGGTGATAGCCGATGTCCGGCACCGCATCCACGATCTCCTCGCCGTCCAGTTGCAGCACGACGCGAAACACCCCGTGCACGCTCGGATGGTTGGGGCCGAGATTGAGGAACATGAAATCGCCGCCCTCATAGTGGCGCGCCATGCCCCACTCCTCGGGGCGAAAGCGCAACATCTCCTGCTCGCGCGCCTGCTCCGCATCGGACAGGGCGAATATGCCGCGCTCCGTGGCGCGGCAGGGATATTCCTTGCGCAGCGGATGCCCCTCCCACCAGGGCGGCAACAGCAGGCGCCGCAGGTTCGGATGACCGTCGAAGCTCACGCCGAACATGTCGAAGGCCTCGCGCTCGTACCAATCGGCAGCCGGCCACAGGTCGACGATGCTGGGCGCGCGCAAGGCCGTATCGAACAGCGGCAGCTTCAGGCGTACGTCGGTCGCATGTGTTGGCGACAGCAGGTGATAGACCAGCGTGAAATCGCTGTCCGGTTGATCCGCACGGTGCTCGCGGCGGCGTTCATCGATCACCGTGAGGTCATAAAGCATGGGGAAGCGCGGCTTGAGGCCGGCGAGCACCGCGCGCAGTTGTTCCCGGGTCAACCAGAAGGTGGGAATGTCATCGGCCGTCGCCTGTGCCGAAACCGGGGCACCGGCGAACTCGGCCATCGCTGCCTCGATATTCATCACATCCATGACGAAGACCTCGCCTCTCAAAGGCTGTCTCTTGGTCGCGTTCTGCCATTTTTCTTGCCCCCTCTCACTCCGGGAGAGGGTTGGGGAGAGGGGGTCAATTAAGATGCAGCCTTGGTTTATAGCTCCCCCTCATCCTGTCCTTCTCCCGGAGGAAGAAGGGACGAATCTGTTAGCGGCTGCCGGTTAGTACGTTATTGCCAAGCCTCTGTCTCTCCCGCGGTGATGTGACTAAGAGACAGCCCTCCTCTCCCGGAGGGCTGTCTCCGGTCACATTTCGCCGTTGTAGCCGGCCCTTCTTGCCCCCTCTCCCTCCCGGGAGAGGGTTGGGGAGAGGGGATCAATTCAGGTGCGGCTGCTGGTTCATTGATCCCCTCATCCTGTCCTTCTCCCGGAGGGAGAAGCGACGCAAGCTTCTGTCTCTCTAAAAATGATGTGACCACGAGACAGTCCTCCGGGAGAGGGCGGGGGGACAGGGGGTGAATCCACTCTGGCGGAAGGACGCCACGGCAATATTTATCCCCTCTCCCTGGCCCTCTCCCGGAGGGAGAGGGGACTTGCTATTGAGTTCAACGTCCATGCGCACCATCTTCCTTGCGAAAATGTGACCAAGGAATAGCTTGATTACTGGGTTCAAGAACGCTTCATCACGGGTTTTCGGCGACCTTCACTCCCCGCGTTCAGACTTCATCCGGCCCCGGCAGATCGGTGGCGCGCAGGCGCGCCGGGCTGAGCAGGTCGCGTCTGCTCGGCCGTGGCGCGGGCCCGGTCCCGCGCGGCCCCAGGTGCCACGACAACGGCCGGCGCTCGCTGCCCACGGCCTCCTGCAACAGCAGCAGGCCTTCCAGCAGCGCCTCCGGGCGCGGCGGGCAGCCTTCCACGTACACGTCCACGGGCAGGAAGGTGTCGACACCCTGCACCACGCTGTACACGTCGTACATGCCGCCGGAGTTGGCGCAGGAGCCCATGGAAATGACCCAGCGCGGTTCCAGCATCTGCTCGTGCAAGCGGCGAATCACCGGGGCCATCTTGTTGAACACGGTGCCGGCGATGACCATCACGTCCGCCTCACGGGGGCTGGCGCGCAATACTTCTGAACCGAAGCGCGCGATATCGAAACGGCTGGTGAAGCTGGTGGCCATTTCCACATAGCAGCAGGACAGGCCGAAGTTGAACGGCCACATGGAATTCTTGCGGCCCCAGGCCACCAGGTCGGCGAGGCCTGCCAGCAACACACTGCGACCGACGCCCTGGTCGAGTCCGGCGGCAGTGGTCACAGGCGTAAGCGTCCAGTGCATCAATGGTTCCTCTTGCGCAGGCTCGCCCAATCCAGCGCCCCTACACGCCACAGGTAGACAAGCCCGCCGAGCAGCAGAATCAAGAACAGCGCCACCTCATAGAAACCGAGCAGCCCCACCTCGCGCGCCGCCACCGCCCAGGCCAGCACGAAGGCAGTCTCCAGTTCGAAGATCACGAAGAACACGGCGACCAGATAAAACCGCACGGACATGCGCAGGCGTGCATCGGAAACCACTGCAATGCCCGACTCGAACGGCTGGTCGGTCTGTGGACCGCGCTGACGTTCACCCAGCAGCCACGACAGCCACAGCATGGCGGCGAGCATCAGCACGACCAGCACGGCAAAGACGAGCAGTTCCATCCCTGTCCCTGATGTGGTGCGCCGGGGCGCGGCGGGGCTCTCGCGATTAGGCTCTAGATTATCAAGGTAGCCAAGGCCGCCACTGACGCCATCGGACTGTGCACCCAGGCACGATGCCCCCAAACCCCGTACTGGATCCCGGCCGCAACTGTTGGCGTGTCGAACGCGCCGATCGGCTGGCGTTCCTGGTGGACGGCGATGCCTACTTCCGCAGCGTGCGCAATGCACTGTTGCAGGCCCGCCACGCCGTGTACATCCTCGGCTGGGACATCGATTCGCGGCTGAGACTCACGCCGCTCGGTGAGCAGGACGGTTATCCGGAACGCCTTGGCGATTTCCTCACGGAGCTGGTGCGACGTCACCACGACCTGCACATCCACGTGCTGGTGTGGGACTTCGCCATGATCTACGCCCTCGACCGCGAGTGGATGCCGGTCTACCGCCTGGCCTGGCAGGGCCATCCACGTCTGCATTTCCACATGGATGGTCGCCATCCGGCGGGCGGGTCGCAGCACCAGAAGATCGTGGTCATCGACGACCGTGCGGCATTCCTCGGTGGCATGGACTTGTCCAAGTGGCGCTGGGATACGCCGGAACACCGCCCGCGCGATCCGCGCCGGCGCGGCCCGGAAGGTCATCTCTACCCGCCCTATCACGACGTCCAGGTGCTGGTGAGCGGTACGGCGGCGGCGGCGCTTGGCGAGCTGGCGCGCGAACGCTGGTGGCGCGCCACGGGGCAACGTCTCGCGACGCCGCGGCGCAGCGAAGCGGTGTGGCCCGAGGGCGTGGCCGCGGACCTCAGCGGCGTCGACCTGGGCATCGCGCGCACCCTGCCCCGCTACAACGGCTGGGACGAGGTGCGCGAGGTGGAACGCCTGTACGCGGACAGCATCCGCGCGGCACGGCGCTTCATCTACGTGGAGAACCAATACTTCACGTCCACGCACATCCGCGACCTCCTGGCGGAACGCCTGGCGGACGACCACGGCCCCGAGGTCGTGCTGGTGCTGCCCAAGCGTTCCGACGGCTGGCTCGAACAGCACACCATGGACGTGCTGCGCAAGCGTGTGCTCGACGAGCTGCGCAGGGCGGATCGTCATCACCGCCTCGCCGTGTACTACCCGGACCATCCCGAGGTGGACCCGCACTACATCAACGTCCACGACAAGGTCATGGTCATCGATGACGATCTGCTGCGCATCGGTTCGGCCAATCTCAGCAACCGCTCCATGGGCCTCGACTCGGAGTGCGACCTGGCCTTGGAGTCCCGTGGCGATCCCCTCGCCAGCGCGCAGATCGCCCATTTCCGCAACCGCCTGCTGGCGGAACACCTGGAAACCTCGCCCGAGGTCATCGCCGATGCACTGGTGCGCGAGGGCTCGCTGTTGCGTGCCATCGACGCCCTGCGCCGCCCCGGCCGCACCCTCATGCCCCTCGACCACGCACTCGCACCGGATGCGCGCTGGGCCCACGACGTGCCCCTGGTCGACCCGGAACAGCCCATGCAGGCTGAGGCGCTGGTTCGGCACTTCATCGCCGAGGAGGAACGCGCGCCGGCGCGGCGCCACCTCACGCGCAACATCATCCTGCTCACTTTGCTCCTGCTGCTCGCGCTGGCTTGGCGCTTCACGCCGCTGCGCGAGTATCTGGACGTGCAGACGCTGCTCGCCTCCATCCAGACCCTGCGCGAGCTGCCCGCCGCGCCGCTGCTCACCATCGCCGGCTTCGTCCTCGGCGGGTTGATCTCCGCGCCGGTGACGGTGCTGGTGGTGATCACCATCATCGCCTTCGGCCCCCTGGAAGGCTATGTGTACGCACTGACCGGCAGCATGCTCAGCGCCTTCGCCACCTATGGGTTGGGCGAATGGCTGGGCCGCGACCTGGTGCGCCGCTTTGCCGGTCAGCGCATCAACCGCCTGAGCCAGCGCCTCGCCGAACGGGGTGTGCTGGCGGTGGCCGTGGTGCGCTTCCTGCCCATCGCGCCGTTTTCTATCGTCAACATGGTCGCCGGCGCATCCCACATTCGCTTCCGCGATTTCGCCCTCGGCACGCTCATCGGCATGGCGCCCGGCATGGCGGCCATTACGGTGTTCGTGGACCGCATCATTGCCAGCCTGGATAACCCCGCGCCAGTGAACCTGTTCGCGTTGGTGGGTGT
Organism: Gammaproteobacteria bacterium; assembly: GCA_041685115.1. Taxonomy (GTDB): domain Bacteria; phylum Pseudomonadota; class Gammaproteobacteria; order Thiohalomonadales; family Thiohalomonadaceae; genus JALOAT01. The sequence goes on from JAWLGK010000026.1 coordinate 30,647, forward strand.
GGCGCTGGTCATTGCCCTGGCGGCTTATGCGCTGCGCCGCCTGCTACGTCGGCGCGCCCATGAGCAGGATGCGGACACGCCGCAATGAATATCGTGCTCGCCAGTTACAACATCCATCGCTGCATCGGCATGGATGGACGTTACGACATCGAGCGCGTCATCGAGGTCATCCGCGGACTCGACGCGGACGTGATCGCCTTGCAGGAAGTGGGCTTTCCCCGCGGCGGCCCCGGCGCCGATCTGCTCGACCTCATCGCCCACGAGACCGGCACCACGCCCATCGCCGGACCAACCCTCTATGCCGAGACCGGTCACTACGGCAATGCCTTGCTCACACGCGCCGAGATCCTGGCCGTGCGGCGCTTCAATCTGGTGCAGACCGGGCGCGAACCGCGCGGTGCGCTGGACGTGGACCTCGTCTGCAAAGGGATGTGCTTTCAGGTGGTGGCCACCCACCTCGGCCTCGCGCCCTTCGAACGTCGCAACCAGATCCGCCGTTTGCTCACCCTGTTCCACGGCGGCCGCCATCCCGCGGCGCTGCTCGGCGATTTCAACGAGTGGTTGCCCTGGGGAAGGCCGCTGCGCTGGATGCACCGATTTTTCGGACGCCCCCCGGCACCCGCCACCTTTCCCGCGATCTTCCCCGTGCTGTCGCTGGATCGCGTGTGGATCCACCCGCTGCGCGCCCTGCGCGCCATCGAAGCGGTCAAGACCCGCCTCACACGCCAGGCCTCCGACCACGTGCCGGTGCGCGCACGGGTGGAATGGGAGACTGCGGAGGGGCCTCTTCGCTGAAGAAAAAACCAACGCAGAGGCGCAGAGACGCAGAGGACACAGCCGTAGGTCACGTTGGCGCGCAGCGCCTACGTGACGACTCGATACGGAGAGTCACGTCGCTGCGCAACGTGACCTACGGCTTCATGAGAAAACGTAGAGACAGGCGATGGGGGTGAAAAAATTCTTTTCACCTCTGCGCCTCTGCGTTTAATCCTGGTCCTATCGCGAGCTCAGAAGCTGCGCCATTCTCGCGGCCGCGCTGGCGGCAGCTTCCACCCGCGCCAAGTGCATGAGCGCCTCGCCCTCGTGCACCAGCGGCATGCGTGAAAGTCCGATGACCACCGCATCGAAGGGCGTTTGGAGCTGCACTTCGAGGTCGTCGAACGGGTGGGCAATCACCCCGAGCGGCGCGCCCTTTTCCACCACGGCACCCACCTGCACCGCAGGCAGAAACATCCCGCTGCCCTGCGCGCGCACCCAGCTGCTGGCCATGGCGATCACCGGCGCGCCTGTGGGCACTGCGCCGGACAACATGTCGAGCAGGCCCATCACCCGCAAGATGCCGCGCAGGCCGATCGCGATGGCGCCTTCGTCCAGGCGCATGCCTTCACCGCCTTCGAAGAGCAGCACCGGCAGGCCCTTGTCCATGGCGGCCTGGCGCAGCGAACCATCGGGTACATCTGTGTTGAGCACCAACGGTGCACCGAAGCCCTCGGCGAGACGACGGGTCGGCGCGTGGGCAAGGTCGGCGCGGATCTGCGGCAGGTTGACGCGATGGGTGGCGGCCGTGTGCAAGTCGATGCCGTGCGTTGCCCGGGCGACGATGGACTGCATCACGCGATGGGCCACACGGGCGGCCAGCGAGCCGCGCCCCGAGCCCGGGAAGCTCCGGTTCAGGTCGCGCCGATCGGGGAGGTAGCGGGAGCGTTGCAGGAAGCCATGCACGTTGACCACCGGCACAGCGATGAGCGCACCGCGCAGTTCTTCCGCGCGCAACTGCCCGAGCAGACGACGGATGATCTCCACGCCGTTGATCTCGTCGCCGTGAATGGCCGCGGTCACGAACAGCACCGGGCCCGGCTTCGCCCCGTTGATCACCTTCACCGGGAGCACCAGGTCGGCGTGGGTGTACAGACGGGCCACCGGCAGTTCAAGGGTGGCGCGGGTGCCCGGCGGAATGGTGGTGCCGTTGATGCGTAGTCGTTCCATGGCTGCGGCGGCCCTTTACAATGGCGCTGCGGCCGTTGCCGGCTAAGCATGGACCAGTCCGGGGTATACTGCCGATTCCGCAGAGATCACAAAGCCATGAGCAACCATCAACTCGTCCTGTTGCCGCGCGACCCGAACGCGGCGCCCAACCACACGCCCCTGGTGCGTTGCCTGGCCGACATCGATTTCCTGGGCGACCCCATGCCCGAGACGAATTTCTATCGGCCGGGCGAGGACTTCCTGTTCCTGCTCACCTTTCTCGGCTGTTCGCCGGTGGTATCCCTGGGCGAGCCCGGCGCCACGGCGGATTTCTGCCGCATCGAGGTCCCTGCTCCGTTGCAAACGCCGCATTTCTTCGCGGGCGCCAATGTGAAACCGCCGCGCTGCGGCAAGTGCGGCCATCGCTTTGAGGACTGGCATGAACGGGTGGCGACCTGGCAGCAGACGGGCGATGACGCCTGCACCTGCCCCACCTGCGGACGCGTGCAGACCCTGCCTGCGCTGGGTTGGCGCCAGAGCGCCGGCTTCGGCCGTTGCCCGGTGCGGGTATGGGGGATCTTCGAGGGCGAGGCCGTGCCCGGGGAGAAACTGATGGGCGCGCTGGAGGCACTCGGCAGCGGACCTTGGACGCACTTCTACTATCGCGCGGATTGAGCAGAGCTGTTCGTGCTGTCCCGGCTTCCTTCGGCTGTCTCTTGATCACATTTTCGCCGTTGTAGTCCGCCCTTCTTGCCCCCTCTCCCTCCGGGAGACGAGCGCATGGATGCGCGAGGTAAGACCCCATGGATGGGGGAGGTAGACCGCGCCGGGAGCAGGCGGTCGAGAGCAACGCAGGGAGCGGTTGCCGAGGGTTGGGGAGAGGGGATTGATCGGGTGCGGCCGGTTCATTGCTCCCCTCATCCTGTCCTTCTCCCGGAGGGAGAAGGGACGAATCTTTCTGCGGCTGCCAGTTAATCCGCAAGCCTCTGTCTCTCCTGCGGTGATGTGACTAAGAGACAACCCTCCGGGAGACGATTGCGCGGATGCAGGAGGTAGACCGCGCCGGCAGCAGGCGGTCGAGAGCAATGCATGGAAATTGCCGAGGGCCAAGGAGAGGGGCAAGAAGGGCTGACCACAGCGACATCTTGTCTGAAAAAGCAGCCCTCAAATCCGCACGCGCACGATGGCGGCGATCTCCTCGTCGGTCAGCACCACGGGATTGGTCTTCATGCTGTTGTTACGCGAGGCCTGCACGATGCGCGGCAGGTCCGCTTCCGTGATGCCATAGGCGCTGAGTCGCGGCAGGGCCAGGGTGTGCGTCCACTCCTCCAGCACCTTGAGCAGGGCATCGCAGGCCGCCACATCATCCGCGCACGGTTGGTCGCTCAGGAGGCGCCCCACGTCCGCGTAGCGCCGCAGCCCCGGGCCATGCGGGTCGCGCGCGCGCAGTGCCGCGATGTTCACGGCCGTTGCGGCGGCGACCGTGGTGCCACAGGCCACGCCGTGCGGCACGGGGAAGAATGCGCCCAGGGGCTGGGCGAGGCCGTGCACGGAACCGAGTCCCACTTGCGCCAGGGTCACGCCCGAGACATAGGCCGCGTAGGCCATGGCCGCGCGCCCGTCCCGCGCCGCCGCCGAATCACCACCGCGCCAGGCGTCGAGAAAGCCCTGTTTCACCGCGTGCAGACCGCTCAAGGCCAGGCCGTCGGTGAACGGATTGGCGCGTACGGAAAGATACGACTCCAGCAACTGCGTGAACGCATCCATGCCCTGTGCGGCCATCTGCGCCGGCGGACAACTGGCCAGCAGTGCCGGATCGATCAGCGCAACCCGCGCCACCAGCTGTTCGTGACGGAAAGACTTCTTGTAACCGCTCGCGCCGCGCGTGGACAGCACGGCGTTCCTGGTGGCCTCGCTGCCGGTGCCGGCGGTGGTGGGCACGGCGATGAACGGTGTGGGAGGCCCCGCGTAGGGCCGTCCGCGGCCCACGTCTTCAAGATATTCGAGCACCGATTCGCCGCTTTGCAGCAGGCCGGCGATGGCCTTGGCCGCGTCGATGACACTGCCGCCGCCGATGCCCGCCACCACCTGGATCTGCTGGCCATGAAAGCGCCGTACGGCCGCATCGACCACCGCCGGCGAAGGTTCTTCCGTGACCGCGAATTCCTCCCAGCCGATGCCGTGCGCCTGCAACGCCTCCAGCAGCCGCGACCAGTGCGCCGTGGCGCGAAAGGCCTGCGCACCGGTCACCAGCAACACCTTTTGCCCGTACTCGGCGATGAACGCCGGCAACTCCCCGATGCGCCCTTCACCGAAGGCAAGGCGCGGTGTCGCGGCAAGGGAAAAAGCGGAGAATTCCATGGGCAGGTCCTCTGGGCGATGGTGCTGTTCTTACATGCCGCTCGGGCACGGCCAAGCACATGGCAGAGTGACGACTTCAGGAGGATTGAGCGGGCGCAGGAGCCCGCTCGGTGGGCGAATACGCGGTCGGGATTCGCCCACGGGGTGGGCTCCTACAGAAGATGCGATCAGTCGTTCAGAAAATCCACAATCGCATCCACCGCTTCTTCCGCATACAGGTCGAGGAAGAAGTGGTCGGCACCGTCGATAATCACCAGCTGCACCTTGCCGTCCTCAGCCGCGGGCGTGGTCTTTTCGATCAGATCTTCCACCACGGTGTCTTCGCTGCCGGCGATCACCAGCACCTGCTCGTTGATCCTGTTGAACAGGCTCGGCGTGTCCATGCGCGGCTCATCCGCGTAGTAGTCGACGAACGACGCGGCCGTGACCTCCGCGTCCGGGCAATAGATGAAACCCGCCTTCAGCGTACCCTTGCCACCGTTGGTGGACATCACGCGCTGCGCCTGTCCGTAGACATCGGCCAGGTCCTTGCCGTAGGCATTGCGATAGGCGGCGTCCCGGCTCGCGCGCGACCAGGTGGCGGGCGCCACCAGCACGACCTTGCGCACGCTCGCGTCGTCGTTCTCGGCGGCGAACCAGGCGGTCTGGTTACCGCCGCGGGAATGGCCGAGCAACACCACGTCTTTCGCACCCCGGCCCTTGGCCCACTTGAGCCAGGCGCCGATCTCGCCCATGGCATCGGTGTGACGGTGCGTGTGGGTGACGGCACAATCGTACATGCCGCGCCGGCTGTCGAGGCCAAGGCTCAGGTTGACGGCGAGACTGGCGACACCCTGATCCTCCAACCCCTGCTGCATGGCCTGCATGATCTCCATGCCGCCGTGCGCCAGGGTGCCATGGGTCATGAGCACCAGCGGGCCGCTGGTCAGGCTGCTCCCCTCGGGAACACGCAATTCGCCCACCAGATTGAGTCCGTTGTGAGAGATGCTGACTCCTTCGGCCTGGGCCGCGCCGCCCAAGCACATCATGGCGGTGAACAGGGCAGTGGTTATCTTTTTATGATTCATGCTTCCTCCGGTGGTTTTGCAAACCGGCAGGCCGAAACGACGGCCGTGCCGGGTCACCGAAGGTTAGCGAGACGCACGCCGTCAGTCCAACGAGAATCTGCAGGGCATTACACTTGCGTGGGTGATTATTTGGTCGCTTGCATGGTTGAAGCCAGGCAGGGTTTTTAAGCGCGACTTCCCGGATTTCGCTGCGCTTCATCTATCTCAGGTGTGGCACAACGGCCGGTCGTCCGGATGCTCCACCTGCTCGGCGATGGTCTGCACCAAATCCCGCAGCTGCTCCATGGAAATGGACTGGAGCACGCGGGCCAGCAGGTCCGGGTCGAAGCGGATGGTGGCGGGGCAACCGTTGCCGAGCACCACCCGCACCCCGGCCACGTCCTTCTCCAGGATGCCGTCCATTACGTCCGGATGCGCCTGCAGCAGAAGGTCGTACTCCTGTTCGATGGCTTCGCTCAGGGTATCGTCCAGATCATCCGGGATGGCAACCACCAGGCCCTCGGTTTCCGTTAACGCCATTTGAACGCCATGGTTTTGCAGGAACTGCACGAAGCGATCGCGCAGGGATTCGTGGAAGAAGATGTATTCGAGCATGCGTCAACCAATCTATTGTCGCCGGGTTGAAATCGAGCGGCCGGGTTTCCCCGGCCGCATGACATCAGTCGTTCTCTTTGTGCCAGTAAAGTTTCCTTCGCACGGATGGTGGGCTGACGTCAACCTTCTTCCCTTGCAAAGGTGAACCCGAGGTGCCTTCCTCCTCATCATCCGAATCGCCACCGCCGCCGATGATGAAGGGAACTTTTACGCCATCCACGTCAACCACCCCGGCCACCGGCGACGGCGGCAATCCACCGCCTTCGAAGACCGTGAAGGTACGTTTGCCCGTACGGAAGTTCACCGCATAGCCGCGTGCCGTGCCGAGGTTGCGCCCGCAGGCAGTACCGACTGCCGCCGGCTGATTGGTACCGAAGTGTACGTCACCGGCAAACGTGAGCGGTTTGTTCACTACTTGCTCACAGATTCCCAGGTTGAACAGCCAGCCTTGTTTCGCTGCCAACGCCTCCGTGGTGGAGTTGGCGATATTGGTGACGTCGAGCAGATCATCCGGTTCGTATGGCGTCTCCGGATACACGCCGGCCGTGACGATATCCTTCACCATATAGAAGCGGTTCGTGACGCCTCCCGACGCCCCGCTATTGCACGGGTAATCGCTCCACAACGGACGTTCACGATCGCCTGTTCCCGCGAGGACGGCATTGTAGGTTCCGTACTGCACCACGTCCGGCCCAAACAAGAACTTTCTTCCATCGCCACCGAGAGCGGCGATCTGGATCCCGCCGCTGGACCAGTTCACGAACCGCTCCGCGTCCGTAGCGGCATCCGTGTCGTAACTTCCCACGTTGACGCGATAGATGTTACCGCCCGTATCCGTGGCGTAGACGTACTGCAGATACCGGCCTTCGAACAGCAGCGCCACGTCGCCCGGCACGCTCCTCAGCGTGTCGTAACGGTGCAGCACGTCGCCGGTAAGCGCATCCACGAACCAGATGTTCGCGCCTTTCGGAGCGGTGCATGGTGGCGTTTTGCTGGCGGTATCCTCGCAGGTGTCATAACCACCGCCGAACACCAATACCGGCTTGGCCGTACCCGCCCCATCGACATAGCCCTGGATATACGCAAGCTGCGGCTTCGACCAGGTCTGGCCGATGTCGGACCAGTCGTAGGTGTCGTCCGTCGAACATGCGCTGTCATCACTGGTGGCGTTGGTGAAACACCCCTTGCGCCACTTGATCACCGGCTCAGCATCCGGATCGCTCACGTCAAAGGCGTAGATGGCCCGGCCACCGCGGCGCATGCTGGGGAAGATCCAGGTCGTGCCATTGCGCTGATACACGCCGATGGGCCCGTCGAAGTAGTAGTCCTTCGGCAGTGCTGTGACATCGTTCAGTTCCGGGAACGCGATCAGCGGATCATTCGTCCGCAGTCGCTTGAAGCGGTCGAAGGTCTCCGGTGCGATGAACCCCCACAACTCGTGTCCTTCGCTGTCCTCTATGCCGCCGGCAATCGCGTGCAGTACGCCGTCGTCCGCACCGTAGTAGGCGACCACGCCATCAGCGCCGTAATCAACGACCGCCGGCTGCGCATGAATCACGCCGCCATGCACCGACGGGCGCACTTCATCGTATTCTCCGTTGGAGTTTTCATCATCCACGTCCTTGCCCCGTATCCAGTCGATCAGCGAGTCGCGCTCGGTCGTTGTTGAAACGCCCAGGGCCGCCGCACTGACATTGCTGGTATTGAAGTCAACGACGTTGTCACATCCCGGCGCCGCACAGGTCAACAGGTTACGCGTCACGTAGTTGGTCGAGAGCTGTGTCGTGCCGGAGACACCGCGCAACCGCTGTGCCGCACCGCCTTTCTCCACCACGTCCCCGTCCGGTGCATCTGAATAGAACGAACTCGACGCGTATTGCGACGATTGTGCGGTGCATGACCCGGCGGCCTCGGAGCCAGAGTAATCCCAGTAGCTGCCACTGTCGGTGGTCCAGATACTGTCGGCACACGGCGTGATGAAGCCTGTGGTCGCACTGATCGCCTCATCACCGTTCTTGTCCGCCAGCTTCAATTCATCCAGGAAGAATTTGAACTGGAACTGCTTCAGATTGCCGGCCCAGCGTGGACCCGCGCCGCTATTTGGGCGGAACATGCCGATGAACACCTGGTTCAGATACGTCCCTTGGGTGTTGACGCTGACCGGCAAGCTCGAGGAGGCGAACACACTATTGACCGACTGGATTTCCACCAGGATCTTGCGCAATGCATCCTTGATCGCCTGTTCGTTGGTCGCCTGGAAGTACTTGCCACCACCCGCATCCGCCATGCTGTAGAGCAGCGCGGTCTCGGCGGCCTCCTGTTTGTCCTTGAAGACGTCGATGGTGTAGACGGTGACGTTCTGCAGGCCTTTGGCCGGGCTCACGTCCGTGCGGTTGAGGAATTTCGCCCATTCATCCGCGTTGTTCGGGCTGTCCGGCGGTTTCCGCTCGCCGGTGGGGGTTACGCCGGAGAGTGTACGGGTACCGTAGATCCGGTGACTCTTGGTCACGGCCGTCGTCGTGGACGTGGTGGTCTTCACCAGGCTGAAGGTCTTACCCGGCACCTCCCGCTTCGAGGCCTGCACCAGGCTCCACTTCGTCAAACCGCCACTGCAAGACGATTTTGACCCATCGCTACAGGAGAAAAGGTCATATTCCGGCCACTGCCCCTTCGCCCACGCGATGCAGTTCTCTTCTTTTTTCGCATCGATACAATCAGTTGGACCGAACGTCTTACGGGGGTTGAGATCCACCAGCGTGACACAACTCGGATTGAGCTCCTGGCAGCTATATGTCTCGGTGGGAGTATTGGCGGGAAGACTCGCTTCGCAGGTCGCGATATCCGCAAACTCATCACATTCGGAGGCGCGGAGGATCGCGGTCTCCGTTACGGTCGAACCTGCCGAACACTGGCTGTACTCCTGACAGGTGTAACTATCGTACGCATCGCCGAACCGGGCCTGTGCATCCGCCTCGCACTGCGCGATGGAGTCATAGGTACCGCAGGTGGTCGTCTCGATGAGGCTCTCCGTAACCGTGTTCGCCTCCATGAGCTCAGGCATTTCCAACTGGGGATTACAGCTGCCACCCACACCTTCGAGAAGCGAACAAGGGGAATCGGTATTCGGAAAACCGTTGCCGATAAAAATCACGTAGTTCTGCGCGCAATTTTCTTCCTCCGTGATCACTTGCGTGTACTCGGATTTGGCCGCGCTCGTATATGCGCTCAGGTCCATCTTGTTATCCGAGGGATCGCCCGCGTAGCGCAATGGGCCGAACTGCGTGCGGCTGACAGGCGCGCCGGCCTCCGTGTCACCCGGACGGGTATGTCCCCCGAAGTACTTGAACACCTCGAACAACATTGCGCTGTAGTCGGTCTTGGCCGTGCCGACTTGTTCGCGCTGACTGAAGTTTTGGTAGATGCAGTTCGGTGTACCGTTTTCGTTGAGCCCCTCGGTACAACCATCCGGATGGCCTAACAAGTCGGCGAACGAGGTCTTGTTTTCGAGGTCCATGGGGCGAAGATGGAATCGCACGTAGCCGCCGGGACCATCCGGGTTATTCGCGCTCGTGCCGGCCGTGAATAGCATCAACCCTATGTTGACGTCGCTTCCGAGTTCGCTGATGACGGTGCGAATGGCGTTCAGCTCCGCCTGGCCTTGTTTGATGCCACCGGGCCAATGTTGCGCGTTGGAGTTCCAGTTCGCGCTGTTGTCGACGACAATCACTACATTCGGATTGCTCTCAAGCCCGGTCTGCGCCGCATAGATATCGATATCCTCGGCCGAGGCGCGGCTCCCCAGCAGCGCCAGGCAAAAGGCTGCAAAGATCGTCTTGTTGAATACCTTCATGACTTCCCCCTTCCCTCGAGCGGTCAAGGCTCAAGGGCACTATCCGCTCGTGCGCGTTCAGCAACCAGCCAACGCAGCGTTCAAGCCGGTCAGCACCCGCACGCCTTGATGAACGGTTGCGCTTGCGCCGGTTCTTGTATCAGTGGCGGTGGCCGCCAAATCCCAGATTGCCCAGAAGCAAAGTGACGCATTCGCACCGCCACCGCCCACCCCAGAGCCCACCGTGCAGTCGTCCGGAAGCTCCGCTGCCGCACCATCGGCCGGCACATGGGACACGCACGAGCGCGTAAACGTCACCTCATAATCGGGGTCCGGGCCGTTGGTTAAACTGATAGAACGAGCATCAGGCTGCACATCGATGAACTTCACCGTGTCGTAAGTAGTCCAGGTGATGACGTCCTCGATGGCCTGTTGCGCGACGGTCACGGCTTCCTCATGAAACTGCATGTTGCCGATCACCTGCACGCTGGTCGTACTGATGTTCAATGACGCGACCGCGATCAAGGTCATCAGCGTGAGCATGATGAGCGCCACGACCAGCGTATTGCCCCGTTGTGCCCTTGTACGCATCATGGCAGGACTCCGCGACCGGCAGGATTGTTCAGGCGTACGAACTGCGAATAAACCTGGCGCCGAAACCGATCATTCGGATTGGCGCTGGTCGGCGTGATCATGTGTTCGGCCAACTGGTAGGTTTTGGTGTCGATGTCCGGCGTCGGCTCCAGACTGCGCGCCAGCAAGTGGACGCGAACCGCAGCGGTCCTCCAGAAGTCTTCGGGAGTACACAGGTCGCATTTACTCCATGTCTCGGGGCTACCGTCCTTCAGTCCGCCCAAGATCGGGGCGCCTGTAAGCGGATGCGGCCCGTAGTCATCAATCCCGTACTCCACCTGCAGATTTTCGATACCCTCCACCAGTGCCTCCGTCGCGAAAAGTCCGGTAGGCTGCAAAACGGCCCGTTTGAGCGTCGGGATGCCGTCTCCGGCGTCGTTGTTCTGCGCGACGAAGTAGATTTCCACCCGCACGCGGCGCACCTGCGCGCGTGATGCCGCATCACACGTTCTGTCACGCAGATTCAATTGGCTCGGTAGTATATCCAGCCTATAGGTGTTCTCGGCATCGTCCTGGCAGAGACTGACCTGGAGATAAGGCGTCGCGTTGTTTACGTCCGTTGGGGCATTGGCAGGCACGCTGTGCACGCGTCTGATGACGAGCACGTCGGTGCCAGGTCGCACATCGTCGATACACGTCCAATCCACCGGAATGGACTGACTATTGTCGATGCCCTGCACATGCATACCGATGGCGTCACTCAGACCGGCAATGCTGGCGTCACAGGCATTGGGCACAGTGCCGGGGATGAAAGCGGTGGGGCTCGTATCCAGCTCACCGAAATAGCCGGCCACCTGCAGTTCGCCTGCTATCACTTGCATGGCATAACGGCCGTTTTCGATCAGCCGGGCCGTGCGATCCAGGCCGGCCTGGGTCCGGTTCTGGTTGATGAACAGCGTGCTCATGCCGGCGAGCAGCACAAGCCCGACGGCCATGGAGACCAGCAGTTCGATCATGGACAGGCCGCCCTGGCGCGAAGCAGCCAGCCGTCGGTGAAAGTGTCGTGGCGAATACATCACGTCCCCAGATCCGCAATAGTGATGGGAAGGGTGATCACCCGGCGCATACGATCGTCATCGTACTCCCCCTGGCCGCATGGCACGCTGGGCGCTACCGTGCTGCTCACACCCTGCCAGGCGACGGTAACCAGAAAGCGGTCCGGCGAACTTGCGATGTAATCGATGCAGCCCCTTGCGCCTATCATGGCTCCGACGTTCGTGCCGTCAGACCCGGTCTCCGCCGCACCCAACAGCATGTTGTGCCATTGGCAGAAATCCAGATCCTTGTCCGACAGCCCCGTGCAATTCTGTACCCCTTTCCCGTCATCGTTGGTTCCCAATGGGCCGTCAGTGGTTTCGTAGGTAGGCCGTACCAGCGGATCGGTGGTGGCATTGATGCGCGCCACCATGTCCTTGGCAATCACAATGGCCTGCGCCCGCTGATAGGCCTCGACCTGCGTCGTAAACGACTTTCCCTGCAGGGCGGCCATGCCCAACAGGCCCACCATGATGACGAGCAACGCCACCATGACTTCGATCATGCCGAATCCGTTCACCCACTTTTGGCCAACGGTGATTGGCATCAGCAAGCTCCTTTCTTGGATTCCGGCCTGCCGGTCAGGTCGATGGAAATGCAACGGACGTTACCTGTCGGAGAAGCGGAGACATCGATCTGGAATTTGGGACGCGTGCTATCTACGCGTCCGTGGGGCGTGAACTGGAAGCTCGCCACGTCGGCAGGGTCGGTGGTGATAACCACGCCGGACACCGCTTTGTGGCTGCCGATGGACGTGCCTCCTGCACTGATGTCCCAACCTTTATTCCAGTCCCCGTCGACGCGGGCCACCGTCACGGAAGCGTTCCGCTTCACGGCCTCGCTTCGCGCCCACATCAGGGTGGTAAACAATTCCAAGCTGGCATTGCGCGCACGATGGGATTCGAGTATCGGTGTGAAATTCGGCACCGCCACCGCAGCCAGGATACCCATCACGGCAACGACAGCGATCAGTTCCACGAGGCTGAAACCCCGGGAGTGACGCACATGGATGGTCAGGTCATTCACCATGGTCACCAGTTAGCCGATTTCGCCCCCCGTTGATCGAGCGTCAAGTCGCCGTCACCCGCCTGGCGCGTTCCTGACTTGGGTTCCGCTGTTATGGCGAATGTCGCGGGAGTGGACGTCGTTGCGACGCTGATCTCGTAAAATTCTGCGACCTCGGGCGGAATCACCAGATCAAGCGCATTCCAGGCCGCCACGTGTGCGTTGTCATCCACTGCCACATACGTGCGTGCATCAAGCAGGTGTTGCTTCTGATGCGTGGCGATATCCAGCATGAATTGCTGCGCGGCACTGCGCGTTGCGCGGATCTGAAACTGTTGATAGCTCGGTACAGCGACTGCGGCCAAAATCGCGATAACCGCCACGACCACCATTAATTCGATGAGGGTAAAACCACCATTACGCGTCATATGCGCCTGATCCTTTTTAGCTGTATTGGATGCTAGAAATCACTCATGGCGAAAGCCAGCAGGTTTCGACCAGCGGCATACGTCAGGCGATGAGCGGTACCGGTCCGACATCACTATTAGACCGGGTCATGCTAAACAAAACAGCCGCTAGCGATCACAACCCCGGTAAAGCTATGTGAAACACGGCACAGTTTGACCCGGTACGGCGCCCCCCCGGTGAACCCGATGCCGGGAAGCCCGCCAGCCCTAATCGCTCGGCATAGCGGCTAGGCCTTTGCTGCTGTGGATGGTCAGCACCGTTACCTGCTCAGCCCCGGGATCGTAGGCGCGCTTGTACTCCTTGGCGCCGAGCCACGCGTGTGGCACGCGGTACTTGACCAGCGCTTCCGCAATGTGAGCGCCCGGGCTGCCCTCCGCGTAGATCACCGTCATGTGGTTCCACGGCACGCCTTGAGCCACCCTTCAGGTGTTCCGCTTTCCAGTCCTTCACTTCCAGAAAAAGGAGCCCGCGCGAAGGGTGCAAAATGATGAAATCGGGAATCTGCGGCGCTTTCCGACCGGGATGTCGTACCAGACGACATAGCTGTCATCCAGCAGCGATTCCAGGCAGTGGGCAACACGCTTCTCCCCGGCAGTCATGCGGCTCAGCGTGCGCCTGTTCAGGGACGGAATTATCTCAGCCATGAAGACCCCTTCCTCAAATCCGATTTGTGTGATGCGCGCTCAAAGAGGCGTTGCCACCATCCTACCAGCCGGTCCTACGATGCCCCGCCTAACGACCTATGTGATGCACTTCGAACTGGAATCCGCCATTCAGTGCAGTATCACGCACCGCAGCCACAACATTTCGGCTCCTCCGCAGAATTTGTGGGTGGCCCTGAGCGCCCCTTCCTCGCGGGAGAAACTGGTCACTTTTCCACAGGCCCCCTCACGGAGCGCTCCTTTCC
>JAWLGK010000027.1:0-43655 GCA_041685115.1 Gammaproteobacteria bacterium
TCACAGCGACGCAGTTACCTTCGACTACGAGGTCTTGGCTTACCCCGACACGGACTTTCACCGTGCTGTGTGCGCGCCTTCACGAGCGCACTAGGAGCCGACACTGTCGGCCAACGCGGTTTCGGGAACCGCCGGGTGGTTGGAAAAAACCATTCGCCCACGGGGTGGGCTCCTACGGTGGTTATCGAAGGAGCCGACACTGCCTTCAATGCTTCTGCCGCAGCACCAGCGCCTCGCCTTCCCGTTGCATCTCGATGCGCCCCAGATAGGTCATGCCAAGCAGCACCTGGTTGCCGGTGGCGTTGTTCTCCAGCACGGAGGCCTCCACGTTTCGTAGCTGCAACTCACCCACGCGCACGGTGTCCAGTTTCACCAACCAGGCATTTACCGGTCCTCCGGCGGTCAGCACCGTGTGCGGCTCGCCGCGCAGGCGATAGTCGATGCCGAGCCGCCGCGCCTCGGCTTCGCCCAGCGTGACGCTGCTCGCCCCCGTATCCACGATGAAATCCACGGTCTGGCCGTTGATGAACCCGCCGGTACGGTAAAGGCCCGCCTGCGGCCAGATCTGCACGGTGCTTTCCACGGGCGGCGTGTATTGCGCGCCGATTTGTGCCCCGAGGGGGTAACGGCGCGCCTTGCCATCGATGAACAACGTGGCGGCGTTACTGTCTGCACTCAACAGTTGAATGCCTTCCGGGGTGGTTTCACCGCGGGCGAGGATGCGGCGTTGGCCGTCGACGCTGAGCACCGCCCGGTCACGGAACAGGGCCAGGATGGTGATCTCCTGGGGCGCCGCCATGGCGAGTGAAGGCAGGAGCAGCAGGGCAGGCGGCCAGCGTTTCATGGCGCCAGCTTACCGCAACGGTACGGGAGCGGGTATCAGGCCAGCACGTGGGCCGTGATCTGGAGCAACAGCCAGGCGGGCAGCGCCGCGAGCACGTCGTCCACCATGATGCCGAAGCCGCCCGTGACGCGCCGGTCGACCCAGCGGATGGGCCAGGGCTTGGCGATGTCGAAAAGGCGGAACAGGACGAAGCCGAGGATCACCGCCCAAACCGCGTGAGGTGCCGCGGCCATCACCAGCAAATACCCCACCACCTCATCCCAGACGATGGCAGGTGCATCGTGGACGCCCAGCGCCCGCGCAGTGCGTCCGCACAGCCAGATGCCCAGGACAAACAGTGCGGCCACCACGGCGAGATACATGCCGAGCGGCAGGTCACGCATGAGCAGGTACAACGGGATGGCAGCCAGGGTACCGAAGGTACCGGGCGCCTGACGTGCCAGTCCGCTGCCGAATCCGAACGACAGCAGATGGCCGGGATCGCGCAACAGAAGGCGCCTCATGGCTGCGCCCCGAAGTGATCGAAACCGGCCTGCTCCACAGGCACGTGGTGCCCATCCGGGCCGTACACACGCAGCCCCTCCCCGGCCTCGATCACCCCCACCCGCGCACACGGAAACGGCAGGGCGGCGATGGCCTCGGCCTGCGCGGGTGCCGCCGTGAAGCACAGCTCGTAATCGTCTCCGGCGGTCAGGGCGAATTGGCGCGCCCGGGCCTCACCCACCCTGCGGCAGAGCGCATCGGAAATCGGGAGATCCGCGAAATTGAGCGTGGCGCCCACGCCGCTGGCCTTGAGGATGTGGCCAAGGTCGGCGGCAAGACCGTCCGAGACGTCGATGGCCGCGGAGGCCAGTCCACGCAGGGCAAGACCCCAGGCAACCCGCGGCGTCGGCCGGTCCAGGCGCCCCCGCAGGAATTGCCCATCGGCGCCATCGGCAGACAGCTCACCCAGCGCGATGCGTAACCCGGCGCCGGCGTCGCCGAGCGTGCCGGTTACGTAGATGAGGTCGCCCACACGCGCGCCGTCGCGGCGCAGTGCCTGGTTGGCCGGGATAAGGCCATGGGCCTGAAGGGTGATGGTCAGCGGGCCCCGAACCGTGTCGCCCCCCACCAGTTGCACGCCATGGGCTTCGGCGAGCTGGAACAACCCGCCGGCAAAGGCATCCAGCCAGGCCTCGTCGACCGACGGCAGGCTGAGGGAGAGCGTGATCCACGCGGGTTCCGCGCCCATGGCGGCAAGATCCGAAAGGTTCACTGCCAGGGCCTTGTGGCCAAGCGCAGCGGGATCGGTGCCCTGAGGGAAATGACGGCCCTCCACCAGTGTGTCCATGGTGACCGCCAGCCGCGCATCCGACGGCATGCGCAGCAACGCGCAATCGTCCCCGACGCCCAGCGCCACATCGTCGCGCTTCACCCTCTGGCGGGTGAAAAAGCGCTCGATGAGCTGAAATTCGCCCAGCGCCACGCGCTTATTTGCGGGCGCTGGTCTCGGGCTTGCGCAGCTTCCGCGCCAGCTTGTCGAGCACGCCGTTCACGTACTTGTGTCCCTGCTCGGCACCGAACACCTTGGCCAGTTCCACCGCCTCGTTGATGGCAACCCGATACGGGACTTCCGGGTGCAGGGCAAGCTCACACACGCCGAGACGCAGAACCGCCCGCTCGACGGGATCCACGGCATCGATACCGCGGTCGATGACCGACGCAAGGTGTTCGTCGAAGCTCTTCAGGTTGGCCGGCACTTCATGGAGCAACGTGGAAAAATACCCCACGTCGACACCGCTCATGTCCTCCTCGGCCAGGAACTGTGTTTCCACATCGGAGACGTTTTGCCCGGTGAGCTGCCATTGGTACAACGCCTGGACGGCGCGCGAACGCGCACGTGAACGGGGATTCGCGGCCATGTCTTACTTTTCGGCCCGCAGCTTGCCCAACACATTCACCATCTCGATGGCCGACAGGGCGGCTTCCACACCCTTGTTGCCGGCCTTGGTGCCGGCGCGCTCGATGGCCTGCTCGATGGTATCGACGGTGAGCACACCGAAGGACACCGGCACGTCGTGGCCGAGGGATACCTGGGCCAGGCCCTTCACACATTCGCCCGCCACGTAGTCGAAGTGCGGCGTACCGCCGCGGATCACCGCGCCCACGGCGATGATGGCGTCGTACTTGCGGCTCGCGGCCATGCGCTGCGCCGCCAACGGGATTTCGAAGGCGCCCGGAACACGCACCAGCTCGATGGCGCCGTCTTCGGCGCCGTGGCGACGCAGGGTGTCGAGCACGCCCTCGAGCAGGCTCTCCACCACGAAGCTGTTGAAGCGGCTGACGACGATGCCGAAGCGGGCACCGCCCGCGACCAGATTGCCTTCGATGGTTTTCATGCTGCCCATGTGTTGTTCCTTCTCAAGTTCGCAAATTCGAAGAGAAAAGCCTTGGCCGCGTGGGTACGGGGAACGTGGGGGGAAGTACGTTCCACCCTGCTCCGGTCTCGCCCACGGATGTTTTATTCGTCGCCGTGGATGTAGCCGACCACTTCCAGATCGAAGCCGGACAGGCCGTGCATCTTCTTGGGCGAGCTCAAGACCTGCATGCGACGCACGCCGACATCCTTGAGGATCTGTGCACCCATGCCGTAAGTGCGCAGGTCCGCCGTGGGCTCCTGGCGCGGCGGATTGATGCCGCGGTCCTCCAGGGCGTAGTCCTGGACGTGGCGCAACAGGATCTCCGGTGTCTGCTGCTGGCGCAGGATCACCGCCACGCCGGACGCCTGCTTGCCCAGATACGCCAGGGCACGCGACAGCGGCCAACCGCAATCACTGCGCAGGTTGCCGAAGGCATCGCACAGGGTGTTCTGCATGTGCACGCGCACCGGCACGGCGGTTTCCGGATCGATCTGCCCGCGCACCAGGGCGAAATGCACGCAGCGCTCAATCACGTCGCGATAGGCGATGAGACGGAACTCACCATATTCCGTGGGCATGGCGCACTCGGCGACGCGCTCCACGGTGGGTTCGTTGCGCAGGCGGTATTCGATGAGGTCGGCGATGGTGCCGATCTTCAACCCGTGCTCGGCGGCGAAGATTTCCAGATCGGGCCGGCGCGCCATGCTGCCATCCTCGTTGAGGATCTCCACGATCACCGCCGCGGGCTCGAGGCCGGCCAGGCGGGTCAGATCACAACCGGCCTCGGTGTGGCCGGCGCGGGTGAGCACGCCGCCGGGGCGCGCCATGAGCGGGAAGATGTGGCCGGGCTGCACCAGGTCATCGGGACGCGCGTTGGGCGCCACCGCGGTGCGCACCGTGTGCGCGCGATCGTAGGCGGAGATGCCGGTGGTCACGCCACGCGCCGCCTCGATGGACAGCGTGAAGGCGGTGGAGTGCTTCTCGTTGTTGTCGGTCACCATGAGCGGCAGGCGCAATTGTTCGCAGCGCTCGCGGGTGAGGGTGAGGCACACGAGGCCGCGTCCGTAACGGGCCATGAAATTGACGTCTTCAGGACGCACCAGCGAGGCGGCCATGAGCAGGTCACCCTCGTTCTCGCGATCCTCGTCGTCCACGAGGATGACCATCTTGCCCTGGCGGATGTCCTCGATGATTTCTTCGATGCTATTGAAGGCCATGGATCAGACAATCACTTTTTGAGGAAGCCGTTCTCGGCCAGAAAATCGAGCGTGATGCCCGGCGTATTGGCCTGCGCGGCGCGTTCGCCGAGCAGCAGCCTTTCCAGGTAGCGCGCGATGACGTCTACTTCGAGGTTCACTCGGCGACCCACGACGAAGTCGCCCATGGTGGTTTCGCTGAGCGTATGCGGCACGATATTCAGTTCGAACTCGGCGCCTTGCACGGCGTTCACCGTGAGGCTGATTCCATCCACGCAAATGGAGCCCTTTTCCGCGATGTACTTGGCCAGTTCGTCCGGTGCGCGGATGACGAAACGCACGGAACGGCCGTCGTCCCAGCGCCGCATCACAGTGCCGACGCCGTCGACGTGGCCGGACACCAAATGCCCGCCGAGGCGCGAGCTGGGCGTGAGCGCCTTCTCCAGGTTCACGCGGCTGCCGATGCGCAGTTCGGAAAAGCTGGTGCGCGCCAGGGTCTCGCCGGACACGTCGGCCCAGAAGCCGTCGCCCGGCAGTTCCACCGCCGTGAGACAGACGCCGTTCACGGCGATGCTGTCACCGAGCTGGACGTCGCCCAGGTCGAGCCGGGCCGTGCGCACACGCAGGCGCACGTCCGCGCCGCGCGGCTCCAGGGCGGCGATCTCGCCTACTGACTGGATGATTCCGGTGAACATGGGGGAGAAAGTCTCGAAAATCCGACCCGCATCATATGCCCCTCAGCGCGGGCTTGTCACCCGGGCGGTGATGCGCCAGTCGGCGCCGACGGCGCGGACGTCGGTAATGGCGAGCAGGATTGCCTGGGCCATGGCATCGAGGCCGGGTAACTCGAACAGCGCACGTGCGCCGTGGCCCATGAGCTTCGGGGCGACGTAGACCACCATTTCATCGACGAGGCCCTGGGCCACGAAGGCGCCGGCCAGGGCCGGTCCGGTCTCCACCAGGACTTCGTTCACATCCCGCGCAGCAAGGGCCCGCAGCAGGGCCGCCAGATCCACGTGGCCGCCCCGCGCAGGGAGCTGCAGCAACGTGGCACTTGCCTCGCGCAGCCCGTTGGTCAGTTCCGGGGCGGTGGTGGCGATCAGTGCGCCGCCCTGCAAAACGCGGGCGCCCGCGGGGATGCGCAGCCGCGAATCCACCACCACCCGCAGCGGCTGGCGGGTACGGCCATCGAGGCGCACGGTCATGGCGGGGTCGTCGGCCAGCACCGTGTCGGCGCCGGTAACAATGGCGCAGCTGCGCGCCCTTAGGTGTTGTACATCGAGCCGTGCGGCCTCGGAGGTGATCCACTTGCTCTCGCCGCTGGCCATGGCGGTACGGCCGTCCAGGCTCATGGCGGACTTCACGCGCACATACGGGAGGCCGCTGCGCATGCGCTTGGCAAAGCCGGGATTCAGGGCCTCGGCCTGGGTCGCCAACAGGCCGCTTGCCACGGCGACGCCCGCCGCCCGCAACCTGCTCAGGCCGTTACCCGCCACTTTGGGATTGGGGTCTTCCATGGCGGCGACCACGCGCGCCACGCCCGCGGTGAGCAGCGCCTCGGTGCAGGGTGGTGTGCGGCCGTGATGACAGCACGGTTCCAGGCTCACGTAGGCGGTGGCGCCGCGCGCGCGCGCGCCGGCCTGGCGCAGGGCCACTACCTCGGCGTGCGGCCCGCCGGCGCGCTCATGCCAGCCCTCGCCCACCACCACGCCGTCGCGTACCAGCACACAGCCCACGCGCGGGTTGGGGCTGGTGGTCTCCAGGCCCTGGGCCGCGAGCTGGATGGCGCGTGCCATGTGGGCGTGGTCGGCCGCGGTGAAGGTGTTCATGAGCGCGACTTGCCGTCGCCCTTTTCGATGAGGGGGAGCTGGTTGCGGCGGGCCTCGGCCGAGGGTTCGTTCTGCATGCGCTCGATCTCCTCACGGAAGGCGTTCACGTCCTGGAAGCGCCGGTAGACCGAGGCGAAACGCACGTAGGCCACCTCATCCATGGCACGTAGCTCGTCCATCACCCACTCGCCGAGCAGGCCCGAGGCGACCTCGCGATCGCCCGTGGCGCGCAGCTTGTGTTTGATGCGGCTCACTGCGGCCTCGATGGCCTCCATGCTCACCGGGCGCTTTTCCAGCGCGCGCAGCAGGCCGCCGCGCAGCTTGTCCTCGTTGAACGGCTCGCGGATACCGCTGCGTTTGACGATGCGCGGCATCACCAGCTCGGCCGATTCGAAGGTGGTGAACCGTTCGCTACAGGTGAGGCATTCGCGACGCCGGCGCACCATGTCGCCCTCGTTCGCGAGGCGCGAATCGATGACCTTGGTGTCCGGCGCTCCGCAGAAGGGACAACGCATGTGAAGACCTCAATCAGTCCGCAACAACGCAAATGGACGCAAACAAGACATGGACACTCAAGCAAGGGTTAACCGCTTGCCCGGTTCATCTCCTGCCTGGCGATCCTGTTTGCGCACATTTGCGTTCATTCACGGACTCAACCCGCTCTCACGCGTAGACCGGGAAACGCTTGCAGAGGTCGAGCACCTTGGCCTTGGCGGCGGCGATGGCCGCCTCGCTGCCGCGGGCGTCGATGACGTCGCAGATCCAGCCGGCCAGGTCACGGCACTCGGCTTCCCCGAAGCCGCGGGTGGTCACCGCCGGGGTGCCGATGCGGATGCCGCTGGTGACGAAGGGCGACTGCGGGTCATTGGGCACGGCGTTCTTGTTCACGGTGATGTAGGAGGCGCCCAGCCAGGCGTCCACATCCTTGCCGGTGAGGCCCTGGCGGATGAAGCTCACCAGGAACAGATGATTGTCGGTGCCGCCGGAGACGATGTCGAAACCGCGTTCCATGAACACCTTGGCCATGGCGCGGGCGTTGACGACCACCTGGGCCTGGTAGTCCTTGAACTCGGGGGCCAGCGCTTCCTTGAAGGCCACGGCCTTGGCGGCAATGACGTGCATGAGCGGACCGCCCTGGGTGCCCGGAAACACCAGCGAGTTGAGCTTCTTCTCGATGTCCGGGTTGGCCTTGGCCAGGATGATGCCGCCGCGCGGACCGCGCAGGGTCTTGTGGGTGGTGGAGGTGGTCACGTCGGCGATCTGCACCGGGCTGGGGTAGACGCCGGCGGCGATGAGGCCCGCCACGTGGGCCATGTCCACCATCAGGTAGGCACCCACCTTGTCGGCGATGTCGCGGAAACGCTGCCAGTCCACCACGCGCGAATAGGCGGAGAAGCCGGCCACGATCATCTTCGGCTTGTGCTCCAGGGCCAGGGACTCGACCTGCGCGTAGTCGATCTCACCGGTGTCGGCGTTCAGGCCGTACTGCACGGCGTTGTAGATCTTGCCGGAGAAATTCACCTTGGCGCCGTGGGTCAGGTGACCGCCGTGGGCCAGGCTCATGCCCAGCACGGTGTCGCCCGGGTTCAGCAGGGCCATGTACACGGCGGCATTGGCCTGGGAGCCGGAATGGGGCTGGACGTTGGCGTAGTCGGCGCCGAACAGCTGCTTCACGCGGTCGATAGCCAGCTGCTCGGCGATATCCACGAACTCGCAGCCGCCGTAATAGCGCTTGCCCGGGTAGCCCTCGGCGTACTTGTTGGTGAGCACGGAGCCCTGGGCCTCCAGCACGCGGGGGCTGGCGTAGTTCTCCGAGGCGATGAGCTCGATGTGTTCTTCCTGGCGGACCCGCTCCTGCTCCATGGCGCTGAACAGTTCGGGGTCAAAACCGTCGATAGACATGTTTTTCGTGTACATCGGCACTCCTGAATCGGCTCGGAAGTAGGGCGGGAGGGGCTCCGCGAAAGACCGGAAAGATTACCCGATCCGGGCCATTTTTGCATTCGGCCCGGGGGAGCGAGCAGCAGCTGAAGAGAAAAGCATCAAACACGGGGGACACGGGGAAATCCATGTTGTTCTGTAGATGCGGTTTCGATGACCGCCGGTGGTTGTGAAAGGCATTCGCCCACGGGGTGGGCTCCTACCGGGTGGTTTTCGAAACCTTGTAGGAGCCGACACCGTCGGCGAATACCGTCCTATGTGTCAAACCCCGCGGCGATTTTGGCGTTGAATGGAGTGCCGGAGCGGCCTCAGACCACATGGTTTTCATCCCGCCACGGCGAATTGGGGTGAGGGATTTTCGTGTGGTCACAGGGCGGGAGCGGCTCGGGTTGGCAACTCCCCTCCTGGGCCTGTCTCTTGGTCACATTTCGCCGTTGTAGCCAGCCCCTCTTGCCCCCTCTCCCTCCGGGCTGTCTCTTGGTCACATTTTTCCGTTGTAGCCGTCCTTCTTGCCCCCTCTCCCTCCGGGAGAGGGCTGGGGAGAGGGGATCAATTCAGATGCGGCTATTGGTTATTGATCCCCTCATCCTGTCCTTCTCCCGGAGGGAGAAGGAACGCAAGCTTCTGTCTCTCCTAGAAATGATGTGACTAAGAGACAGCCCTCCGGGAGAGGGCTGGGGAGAGGGGATCAATTCAGGTACGGCTATTGATTTATTGATCCCCTCATCCTGTCCTTGGGCAATTCGCTCCATGCATTGCTCTCGACCGCCTGCTCCCGGCGCGGTCTACCTCCCCCATCCATGGGGTCGTACCTCCTGCGTCCATGCCGTCGTCTCCCGGAGGGAGAAGGGACGCGAGCCTCTGTCTCTCCTACCAACGATGTGACCAAGAGACAGCCTCCTGGGCGGAGGAGCGGCCTCAGGCCGCAATGCACGGTATCCGATGCCAAGCACGGCCTGAGACTGCTCTCACAGGCCATTTTTCAGTCCCCGTGTCCCCCGTGGTTAATGCTTTTCTTTCCCCCGCCGACACCTGGACGCGCGAAAAAGAAAACCCCGCCGACGGCGGGGTTATGGGTGGAGTCCTTCCCGGGAAGAATCCCGGCCCCTTGAGGGGCTTCTTTTGAGTTGTTTGGACGTCCCTGTTAATGCCCTTCCTAGGCCTTTCCCTGAAGCCGATGTGGCCCGTTACTACTGCCAGGAGTTCTTCTTCACCTCGCCGCCCGCAGCCAGGGTCAGGGCGCGCTCGATGGCTGCCGGGGATTCCATGATGTTCATGAAGCTGTGCTTGCCCATCATGGAAAGGTCCGGGAAGTTGATGGCGATGCGGAAACGGGCATACAGCGCGTAGACCTTGTTACCGGACACCAGCATCTCGTACGGCAGGTGCGCCGTGGAGCGAACCGGCTTGAAGTCGATCTCGCTCATGATGAACTCGTCGTCCTGGTACTTGCCTTTGTCCGCGTCCTTGCCGCGCAGGGCCACACCGAACACGGTCTCCTGCTTGCCCGGGATGTCGATGCGATAGACCTTGCTTACGCCGGATACCCCTTCGGTCAGCTTCGCCTCGACGGCCTGTACCGCTGCTTCATAACTGTCGTGCTCGGCAAGCAGGCTCGGGTCGTCGAAATACTCCATGCCGAACATGTAGTGGTATTTGCGCAGCGCCTTGGCGTTCATGGCCTTCTCGGGGCCGTACTCGGCCTCGTGGCCGAGGGCAACGGCCAGTTTGTCGGCCACGGCCTTCAGATCGCCTTCCATGCGGTAGGCATGGGCCATGTAGACGGGATTGGTATAGGCCACCTGCAGTTCATCACCAACCTTGGTGATGGCGACACGCTGGGCCGCGGCGTAGCCGCCGAACTTCGACTTGGCGGCCTCCTGCTTCAGCTCGTCGCTGGTGACGGCGAGGATGGTTGCGGTGGCATACGGGCTGTAGCTGCCCGCGACCTCAAAACCGGCCTGGGTGAGCTTGGTGGCGACCGATTCCACCGCCGCGGTGATCTCTCCGCTACCCTTGTACGCGAGCACAAAGGGCTTGTAGGTATCGGCCGCTTGCGCCGCAGCGGCAAGCATCCACACGCACAGCCCCAGCGCCCAACTCCTGCGAACATCCATGATGCGCCTCCTGATTTTGTGGTGGTGTTTTTTTCGTTAGTGAAACGGGGGCAGGCGCCCCCGTTTCTTTATGGCTTCTTCGATTAGAAGCTGTGGCTGTACATCAGCTGCCAGTTGAGCTGGGAGTGGGTGATATCAAGGTCGTCGTTCGGATCGGCGGGATTACCGCTATTCGTCACTTTAACCTCCGGGGCATATGTAATGGAGAAATTTATTTCTCCATTGTCCGGAATGTCATAGCCAATACCGAATGTATAGTGCTCCTCGACGATGGCCGGGAACAGGTAGTGCACCGTACTATCCGGAATCGGGTTGTCGGAGATATTGGCACCCGCACGCAGCGTGATGGCGTCGGTGGCCTTGAAGGCAACACCGAGTTGATAGACCGTTTGGTCATCCCAGTTCTGGAACATAACGGCATCCAGATTGCCCATGGCTGATTCAAAGCTCATCTTGAAGTCCTTCATGACGTCGGACCAGTGGATACGCTTTACGTCAGCCGCAACCATCAGACGGTCAGATGCTTGATACGCAAGGCCGAGTCCATAGGTTTCCGGCCATTGGAAGTTCTTGATGCTGATTTTTCCATTAACCGGGACCACACCACCCGCGTGGGCAACCTCCATGGTCGCGTTGCCTTCTAAGTCATCGAGATCGGTCTCCGAATGGTAAGTGCCACCCAAGGCAAGCTGTGGGTTGATTTGATATACAAATCCGAGTTTAGCGGCGAAGCCATCGCCATCGGTTTCGCCGGTATAGTCACTGCCGTCAGAAAAATCGAAATAGCCACCGCGCAGATTCGCAGCACCACCAATCATAGTCGGCAATGCGGTTGCAAGGCTCCCCGTGATCGACCCCACAGTCGAATTTGGATTCATCATCATGTCGCCCATCACGGACGCTGGCATAGCCATTTGTAAATCCATGTTGGCACGAACGTAGTCAATGCTACCTGCCACAGTCAGGCTATCGTTGACATCGAACGCCAACGGGAGAATGACGCGAAGAACTCCGACTTCCGAGCGTTCATCCCAATGCGCAACACTTGATGGATTCTCAGCCATCATATCCATGAGACCTTGCACACCGGCGGTACCTGGACCGCCACCATCAAACTCAGTACCCATACCACCCTGAGCAAATGCACCGAGACCGTATGTGAAACGACCCGCCTTTCTTGCCCATCCAACCGCAGGCATGTAGTACGCGTCCCCGTCAGAATCCCAGCTCATCGGTCCCATGTCTGCACCGACATCCGGCCCTAGCACACCAATCGCAAAATCGAGGCGGTTTCCCTCAGACATCAAACCCAACGTCGCCGGATTGTTCATCACCGCCGCCGTGCCATTGTCGTATGCCATGGATGCACCACCCATGCCGGCGGCGATGGGGCCATAGCCTTCCAAATTCATACCGTTCGTGGCGTGGGCAACCACGGGCGCACCCAGCGCGACACTTACGGCGGTCGCAAGCAGGCCCTTCGAAATTCTCTCCATGATGTCTCCTCTCGTGGCGAAAGCGCTCGACTGAAGTCTAGTTAGGATTTTTATTATCGCTTTTTGAATGGGGTCATTTTGATAATGGCCCGCCCGAAAACATAGAAGGAGGCAGGGGATCAGTCACTACTCCGTATTGGGTAGTTAGAAGCCGCTTATATAAGCGCCGTTTAATACTTGTTTGGCAGCCTGGCCGCAAAAACAAAAACCCCCGCTCGAAGGCGGGGGTTTTCGTTGCATCCAACGGAAGTGGGCGTCAGATGTACAGGCAGATGTCGGACTCGCCGGCAAACTCGAAGAACGTGGCGGCGCCGCCGAATTCCAGGCCGTCGATGAACTGCGAGGGTTCCATGTCGAACAGGTCCACGGTCATCTGGCAGGCCACGAAGCGCACGCCAGCTTCCTGGCAGAGTTCGCGGAGTTCCTCGACGCTGGCCACGCCCTTGGCCTTCATCTTGCTCTTCATCATGGAGGTCATCACGCTCTCCATGCCCGGGATGGCGGTGCCCAGCACCGGGAACCACTTGTCCATGCCCATGGGCATGGGCATGCCGGGATTGCCGAGCGGCGATACCTTCAGGTCGAGATCTTTCTTGACCAACTGCAAGCCGTAGAACGTGAAAAACACTTCCACGTCATAGCCAAGGGCAGCGGCGGTGGACGCCAGGATGAACGGGGGATACGCCCAATCCAGCGTTCCTTTCGTGGCGATGATGGCCAGCTTCTTAGACATCCGACACCTCTCCCACTAAGTAGTTGTTGCTCAGGCCTTCTTGATCAGGAAGACGAACTTGCCGCCTTCTTCACCGGATTCCAGCAGCGGGTTGCCGGTCTGCTTGGAGAAGGCTTCGAAGTCCTTGACCGAACCGGGATCGGTGGCCACGATGCGCAGCACCTGGCCGGACTGCAGGCCTGCCAGGGTCTTCTTGGCGCGCAGGATCGGCAGGGGGCAGTTCAGGCCGGAAGCGTCGAGTTCTTGATCGTAGTTTGCCATCACGGTTCTCCTTCGTACGTAACAAAAGCGCCGAATCCTGCCGGATTCAGCGCGGGAATTAGAATTCAAGACTGAACTTATATGTGAACATCGCCATGACGCAACCCCCCCATTGGTGATAGCCCCGCCCGATGTAGTGGCACTCTGCCGCCCTGCTCGCAAGGCGCGTACGCCATGGCTGCGCCAAGGATGCCTGTCACGGCCCGTTCCGCTGGAAGGGCACGTTAGCCAAGGGTACGTCCCTTGCCGGACACGGGGGTCGTGAAGGTATTCACTACGGGGGCCATCACATTCCGAAGGGTCGGATTCGGGTAAGGTTAGGCCACAGCCAAGCCGTTTTGCACCCAGGCGATGATGCCGCCGCGCATGTTGAACACGTTCCTCTTGCCCTGCGCCTGAAGGAACGCACAGGCCTGCGCCGAGCGCATTCCGCTGCGGCAGTAAATGATGGTTTCGGCGTCATCGCTGATCTCGTGCACCCGCATGGGCAGGAGGTGCAGCGGGATGTGCACCGCGCCGGGGATGGCACCCTGGGCCACCTCGGCCTCGGAACGGACGTCGATGAGCCGCAGCCCGGCCTCGTTGGCTATCTTGTGGTACACGTCACCGGCATCGACTTCCTTTATATTGAACATATGTGCGTACTCTCCCGTATGAGCATTTTAGCAAGCTCTAATATTATAGAGCGGTGTAGCGCTGTTTCAACTGGGCATCGTGGCACCACCCAGCACCCTCACGAAACCAGAAACTGCTTGAGGATCGTAGACTTGCGTAATGTCTTGCTCTTCATGCTGGTGCTTTGGCTGAGCTTTGCCCCCGCCGCCGCACACAGCGAAATCCAGTTGCCCGACATGGGTTCCGGGTCGACGGCGATCACACCTGTCGAGGAGGAGCGTATCGGCCGGGACATCGTCCGCCAGCTGCGCCGTGCCGGCAACGTCGTCGATGATCCGGGTCTTACCGCCTACATCAACGATCTCGGCGCGCGGTTGACCTCGGCCTCGGGCGCCGGGCAACAGTTCAGCTTTTTCCTGCTGGACGACCCCACCATCAACGCCTTCGCCCTTCCCGGCGGTTTCATCGGCGTGAATGCCGGCCTGATCCTGGCGGCCCGTTCCGAGAGCGAGTTGGCGAGCGTGGTCGCCCATGAAATCGCCCATGTGACGCAGCAGCACATCGCTCGGCGCATTGAGCAGATGAACCGCTCCAACCTGCCGATGACCGCGGCCCTCATCGCTGCCATCGTGCTTGGCAGCCAAAACCCGGAGCTGGGCCAGGCGGCCATCGCGAGCTCGCTGGGGGCGGCCACCCAGAGTCAGCTGGACTTCTCGCGCGCGCATGAGCAGGAGGCGGATCGCATCGGCATGCACATCCTCAGTGATGCGGGCTTCGCGCCCGGCGCCATGGCCTCCTTCTTCGAGCGCCTCTATCAGGAAACACGCCTCGCGGGCGGTGAAGCGAGCGAGCTGGAATTCCTGCGCACCCACCCGGTGACCATCTCGCGCATTTCCGATGCACGTAACCGCGCGGCCGAATTCGATCGTCGGCAGGCACCCACGTCGGCGACCTTCGAGTTCATCAAGGTTGAACTCCGCGCACGTCTGGCCACCGCCCCGTCTGCGCTCGCCCGGCAGCTTGCCGTGCAGCTCGAGGCCGGCGCGTCGAGTTCACTGGAAGCGACCCGCTACGGCTATGCCCTGGCGCTGTGGCGCGCGGGGCGCATTGCTGACGCGAAGGCAGCCATGCAGCGCATCGATGCCCCGACCGAGGTACAGGCGCGTATCTTGCGTGTACACGCAGAACTCGAACTGGCCGACGGCCGATACGCGAATGCCGAGGCCCTCCTGAAGAAGGCCCGTGATCTCTATCCAGGTGATGAGGCCCTTTGCCTTGCACACACCCGTCTGTTCGCAGAAACGCGCCGGCATGCCGACGCAGTCGCCACGTTGCGTGCGTTCCTGCGCGACTATCACACCTCGCCTCCCCTTCTGAACGCCCTCGCCGAATCCGAACACGGTGCTGGCAATCCCGCCGCTGCCCGTCTTGCGCTAGCAGAGCGTTTCATTCTTCTCGACGAGAAAAACCAGGCCATCGAACAGCTGGAAATGGCGCGCCGAGAAAAGGGGGTCGACTTCTACGATCTCGCACGTGTCGAAGCGCGTCTGCAACAGCTCCGCGACCCCGCATCCCGCCGGTAAAAAATCACTTGGAATAAAATGCGCAGCTCGCGTCACTCTTACATTGCATGTGCTTTTGGACACAGTGGCATCGATATAAGACGCCACTAATATGCTGATGAGTGACGTTCGGATCGAACTTGCCATCGGCCTATCGTTAGGTATGCTTAAGTCCGTGCATCAACGGAGGTGGATCACTATCCACTCCGAGAGATACCCCGATAAAAACATCACATTTATCTTCGATTGCACGGCACGATGACAGTGCCGCTTGAGCCAACCAGGAGGATAGGAATGCGGAACACCGCTCAACTCATCACCGCTGCGAGCGCAGTAGCGACCCTGCTGGGTGCACTGAGCGTTGCGCTGCCGGTGGCCGCGGCAGAGCCGTCGGTTCTGGAGCAGGGTAAGGCGATTTCCTTCGACAACAGGAAAGGCAACTGCCTCGCCTGCCATCAGATCGAAGGCGGTGACCTTCCCGGCAACATCGGCCCGCCGTTGGTCGTCATGAAGGCGCGTTTTCCGGACAAGGCAAAGTTGCGCGCACAGATCTTCGATTCGACGCTGGCCAATCCCAACAGCATCATGCCGCCGTTCGGTCGTCACCAGATCCTCACGTCGGACGAGCTCGACAAGGTCGTCGAATTCATTTACAGCCTCTAACGGCACCCTTCCAGCCAATCAGCAAGGTGATTCACATGAAGCGCAGAGTATTCCTCAAAGGCACCCTGGCCAGCAGCGCCGTCGCCGTCGCCGTCGGTGCCGGTCTCCTCAACCCGCGCCAGGTCCTGGCCGCCTGGCCGAAATCCGCCTTCGAAGCCAAGAGCATGCAGGAAGCCCTCAATGGTGCGTTCGGCAGTGAACTGACCGAACCGACCGACGCCATCCAGATCAAGGCTCCCGATATCGCAGAAAACGGCGCCGTGGTCCCCGTAACCGTATCGACCAATCTGACGAACCTCGAATCTATCTCCATCCTTGCCGATGGCAACCCCACCCCGCTCGCTGCGAACTTCATGCTCGCGGCCAACACGGCGGGTTCCGTTTCCACCCGCATCAAGATGGGCAAAACCTCCAACGTCGTCGCTGTCGTCAAGTCCGGCGGCAAGCTGTACAGCGCCCGCAAGGAAGTGAAGGTCACCATCGGCGGCTGCGGCGGCTAACCAACAACACCGGTTCGGAGAAAACGATTCATGGCTAACAGCATCAAGATCAAGACCAGCGTCAATGGCGACGTCTGCAACGTGAAGACTCTCATCAAGCACGTCATGGAGACGGGCCAGCGCAAGGACGCCAAGACCGGCAAGGTGATTCCCGCCAAGTTCATCCAGGAACTGGTGTGCACCCATAACGGCAAGGCCGTATTGAACGCGAACTGGGGTACGGCGGTTTCCGCCAATCCCTATCTCTCGTTCGAGTTCCGCGGCGCCAAAGCAGGCGACAAGCTCATGCTGAGCTGGACCGACAACACAGGCGAGAGCGATTCGGCTGAACACACCGTGTAACGCGCCGGCCACCATAAGAGGATGGAAGGAGCCCATACAATGAAAAAAATGTTGACGATGGCAGCGGCCGTTACCCTGCTCGCAGGCATGCCGCTCGCCGGGCAGGCGACGCCGGAACAGGATCTGAAGGCATTTCGTGACTTCTATATGAAGCGCTTTCCCGGTGTACCGCTCAACGAGTTCGGAAACGGTGTCTACGCCATCGATGCGGATGCGCGCTCATCCTGGGAAGCCATCGAGGAGTTCCCGCCGTACGACGACGAACTCGAGAAGGGCAAGAAGCTGTTCAATACGCCTTTCGCGAATGGCAAGACCTACGCCAGTTGCTTCCGCAATGGCGGTATCGGCATTCGCCAGAACTACCCGTACTTCGATGCAAAGAGCGGCGAAGTGAAAACCCTCGAGCAGGAAATCAACGAGTGTCGGGTCAAGAATGGCGAAAAGCCCCTGCCGGGCAAGAAGGGCGACATCGCCGCGATCTCGGGTTACATGGCATCCACGTCCAACGGCAAGGCACTCAACATCAAGATTCCTAACGATCCGCGAGCGTTGGCTTGGTATGAGAAGGGCAAGGCCCAGTTCTACATGAAGCGCGGGCAGCTCAACATGTCGTGCGCGAATTGCCACAAGGACAACGCCGGTAATCGTGTTCGTTCCGAGGTATTGAGCCCGGCCCTCGGCCACCCGACGCACTTCCCGGTGCATCGCCTGTCTTGGGGTAACCTGGGCACACTGCAGCGCCGCTACGGCGGTTGCAACGAGCAGGTGCGCGCCAAGGCATTTGCCGATCAGGGTCCTGAATACCGCGCACTTGAGTACTTCCATACGTACATGAGCAACGGTATCAACGTGAACGCGCCGAGTACGCGCAAGTAACCCAACGACGCTTCAAGAGAACCCGGCTCCAAGCCGGGTTCTTTTTTGGCTCCACTATAGAAGCTCTGCAGGCGATGTTTCGCGCGCAGCCTGCCAAGGGCATACGCTGCTGGGGAGACGACTGAGGATGCAGGAGGTAGGCAACGCATGGAGCGAATTGCCGAAGGACAGGATGAGGGGGTCAATAAGCCAACAACCGCACCTGAATTGATCCTTCCCTGCCCTCGGCAACCGCTCCCTGCGTTGCTCTCGACCGCTCGCTCCCGGCACGGTCTACCTCCCCCATCCATGGCGTCGTACCTAGCGCATCCATGCGCTCGTTTCCCGGAGGGAGAGGAGGCAAGAAGGGCTGGTGACAACGGCGAAATGTGACCAAGAGACAGCCCGGAGGGAGAGGAACGTTTCGTGAGAGAGTCTTGGGGAACCTGGCCTCCAGGAAGCAATGGGGTGCTCAAGGCCCCACAGATTCTGCGGAGGACCCGAATTCGGGAGCTGAGTAAATCCGTTCAGAAGCTGGGGTCCACGGCCAACACTGCTTGCCTGGGATTGCATCGAAGCAGACTCCTCACGGCGGCCGGTGTTAGGTCTTCGAGAGAGGCGCTTCGGTAGGCTTGCCTGCCTTTGCGAAAGAACAGGTCTTCCCCGCACTTCCAGGGCAGAAACACGCTCCCACAGCTAAATAGCTGCTTGAACCACGAGACGTGGATTAACGCTCGTCACGACACGGAGAACGCCAAGAGCTGGAACAGAAACAGGATCGCCTGCTTTCTCTCGCGCTTTCCTTTGCGATCCTGGCGTCTGTGCGAGATGGCATGTGTGTCCGGGTCCGCAACAGCTAAGTAGAGCTCAAAGAGCCTTGCAAGCGGCTCATTGAGGTCACGTTCTCAAGCTGAACATCAGCGGCGCCAGCACTGCTCCACGGTCACGTCCGGGTTGGGAGGATCAAGCACGATACCCTTTACACCCGCGCTCGTTAGCTGAAGCGTGCCACAGCGGTCTTTTTCCATGATGCCCTTGGGCTCAGCGGAGAGCGTGTAAGTGCTACCCGTGGCAGCAACAAGTCTCAGGTCATAAACCTTGATGCCCGGGTCCTTGGGGGATTCGGTGAATGGCAGTGCCGGTGGATCGTCGTCTGCATCCAGGTACCTTCCATTGGCGGTGTAAAAACGCTCCATGAATTGCGCCAGCTCCATCAATGCCGCCTGGGCATCAGCCCTTCGGGCGGCCGCCACATACTCGCGATAATTCGGGATCGCGATCGCCGCCAGGAGGCCGATAACGACCACCACAATCATCAGCTCGATGAGGGAGAAACCCCGGGTACGACTTTGCATGCATGACTCCTGCTAGAAAACCTCAAGCCAGGCCTTGCGACCCAACTCGCGACCCAGTTGTGAACGCATTCCGACACCGTCTTCCTCGACCAGATACTCTGCTTCGCCATCGAAGATGGTGGGCGTGACCCCGGTACCATCGTCACGCCGCAGCCCGCTGGGCGGCACACAGTCGCCGTCAGTACAGATCTGATCGAGTTCGTCAAGACTGCCGTCGGCATTCAGGTCGAACAAGGTATCTGCTGTGCGCCCGCCCGTCGCAAAGTCCAGTTCCATCAGCCAGCCGCTCATACCACCGGCGCAGGGATCGCTCTGGGGGATGCTGGTCGCAAAGCGGATGCGGTCGAACCAGATCTGCGGCGCATGAACGACACGCTCGCCCTCTTCGCCGTTCACCGGAGAGACCAGGTCGAGATACCAGCCGTCCTGTGTACTCCAGTCCACGGTGTTATTGGTCACCAGCCTGACCTCGTAACCGGACTCGGCATGGGTGGTTTCCGTGGTGATCTCTTGCAACTGCAAGGTACTGCGATCCAGTTCTTCGATGCGCACACCGTTGTCGCGGATCGCATACAGGCTTTGCACCGTGGTGTCTTCCGGGTCGTCCAGCTGGAAGAAGCTGCCCGTGCCGAAGAGCACCAGGTAGCCGCCCTCGGGGTGATATTGGATTTCGGGCTCGACCGTGATGGGCTGCACCTGGTCATCGTCATTACGCGCTTTGAACAGCGGTTGCTTGGTGCTGCCTGATTTGAAGGCCACGTCCCAATTGCCGGCGTTATTGTTGGTGAGGTCGAATTTCCAGAGATTGCCCTGGAGATCACCCGCATATACGTAGGTCGCGTAGCCATCCACGTCATCGTAGACGAAGGCAGGAGTCGCGAGACCGTTGGGCTCGGTACTGCTGCCAACAGCCGTATCGATCTTCCGAATCAACGCGCCTGTCTGCAGGTTCACGATGAACAGCTGTGCCCGCTGGCTCTGGCTGTTGTAGCCATTACCGAACAGTGCCGCCCAGGTGCCGTCCTTCAGGCGGGCAATCACCGGCTTGCCGATGGTGAAACCAAGCTCGTTGTCGGTGAATTCCCACAACACCTTGGTGGCATCCATGCCTTCCGGATCGGTCACGTCCAAGGCGAACACGGCACGACCGGCGGCCCCGGTGGCGCCCAGCAGGATGCTCTTCCACGCGCCGCCCCAATAGGCATCCGACACGTGGATGTCGCCGTCCATGAGGAAGTGCCCCGCGTAGCCCGGTTTGGAGAGTGCGGCCAGACGTGGATAGACCGCATTCGGCACATAGGCGAAGACCTCGTCGCCCTCGCTGGCATCAAACCCGTGCAGCATGCCGTCATTGGCCCCCACATAGACCATGGCGGTTCGTTGCGATTTTCCGAGCACGAAGTCCTGGTACGTCGCCCCGCCATCAGCCTCCGGGAGGTTATGGAAACCGAAATGCTCCTGCGCAACGAATACCGGGTCCGAATTGACGATATGGCCGAGGAGCGTGCTGCGGTCACGCAACGTCCCACCGTTTTTCTGTTCCTTGCTCTGGTCACCGCGCAGGTAGTCGAGTTGCTGCTGGTTCAGATGGCTCTGTTGCGCCGCCGTCAGGCTGTTCCAGGTGAAGGTGATGCCCTTATTGTTCAAGCCGCCGCTGGTCTCACCGCTGTTGCTGAGGATGTTGCGGTCAAGCGGGTCCGGAATGTGGGTTGCGGCGTTCCACCTCTCCGTCAGCGTCAGGCGATATTCCACCACCTTCGGCTCGTAGGCGACCAGTTCACCACTCCAGTCGGCGCTGTTCAGCGTCGCCTGGTAAGCCAGCGAATCGGTGTCGAGACGCACCGAGTTGATGGCCGTGGTGGTCGATGAGGTGCGGGTCCGATCGACGATGTTCGAGAGGATCGCGGACAGCCTGATGGAAAAATCGTGCGAGTCCTTGGCGCTGAAGAAAGCTCCCCGACTGTTCATCGCGGCGTGCAACAGGTCATCCAGGCGCGCCGCGCACGTCGACCCTGAGCAATTCTGAGTACTTGGGCTGGTATTCGGCCAATCAATTTGAGCACGGCTGTGGACTGCGTCCCAGGCCTCATCCGGGTCGACGGAGCCGGTGACGCCAAGACCGACACCGAACGTCACCATGTGCTGCCAGAAGGCCGGATCGGCCGGGGTGACCGGCACCCGGTTTGCGAGGTCACCATGCAGATCGCGCTTCCAGTAGTACATGGCCACGTCTGCCAGGGTGTTGCTGTGTCCGTCCTTATAGGGATTGCTCGGCGAATACTGATAGCTGGTACCGTCCGGCGCGGTGATTTTCGAACCGGCGGAATTGTCGACGTTGGCGCGCGCTCCGTCCGTACGTGCGTCGTAGGAACCGCCGCCCGACCAGTAACCATCTGTCATCAAAATGGAATAGCTCTGACGGCACGCCAGTTGGGGGGTGCTGTCGTTTGTGCCCGGCACAGCGCCCCACGGCCCGCGGTTGTCCTTACGGGAAAAATACTGCCCCACATCATCGAGCGCCGTACGTAACGGCGTACCTGCCGCCGGGATGTCGCGCGTGTAGAGTTCGTCAAAGAATGCCTTGCGGTCCGTGCCGCTGAATCGCCGCACGCCCCTCACGACTGTAGCGGTGTTCGCGCCGTCGACGGAGCTCGACTCCTTGTTGATGGCACTGAAGCCGACACGCATGCCCGGGCCTTGCTCGGCGAATGCACGACCGATGCCCGCGCGCGCGGCGAGGATGCGTGACCGGTGATAGGTGTACCAGTTGGCGAAATTCTGGATTTCCTGATCATAGGTGCAGACACCCGCAATGCAGTCGTCCCGCCCTTCGCGCCCGTGACCGGTGTACGTGGTAATCCCCGGTTTGATTTCGACTTTCGTGTAGTTGTTCCAATCCCACACAGCACTGGAGTCGTCGGCCTTCCAGAAGTAGGTTGCCGGCCAGAAAGACTTGGTGCTCGATGTAGAACTGCAGCTGCCGCTACTGGTGCACGTCAGCCACCGGTTGGAATTGTAGTTGCTGTTGTCGTCGGTCAGGTCGCGGCAATAAGACTTGCCCGTGCCGGAACGTTCAGGGTTGTGAAGCGCACACGCGGGGTCGGCGGCGGGATATTCCGTGCCATCCCATTTGATCCAGGGCAGGTAGGTGATGCCGGGGTCGTAATAGACGGTATTCACCTGGGGCGATCGCGTCAGCGCAGCGAAGGCCGTGTTGTTATCCACGGTCGCCACGTAGTTATTGTAATCCGTGCTGCCGTAAACGCCATCGGCACGGGGATACACGTATCTGGTTTCACCCTTGGTGTAATCGTCAGGCATGATCTCGAACTGCATGGAGCCCGAGTCATCGAGAATGAACATGACGTTAGGGTCCACCTGTCCGCCGAGGAACAGCGGCACCTGCGAGACTTCGACCGGACCCGATTCACTCGGGCAAGAGGCAGCGGGACCGGTGAAACTGAAGGTGCCATTGCACCAGCGGTATTTGAATTGGTTGGGTTGGATCTTGGCGTGGCTGCAGAGCCATCCGCCGGAGCCCGAGATGTCCGTGATACTTTCCAGTTCACTGACGGTGATAGTTTTCCAGTTACTGCTGCTCGGCCCTATGTTGCGTTGCACGGTGATGGAGGGACAGGCCGCCTGGACATTGGCGACCGCCAAAAACAGCAGCAGCGTCACGCCAATACTCGAAACCGCCCACCACCCTGAACGCGGATGGACATCCCCCCCCCTGCGAGTGAAGGCGCAGCCCGCGGCCCGACGGGTCGCCCTGCGGGTTCGGATGAGTCCGGATAGGTGATTCCAGCTGTTCATTTGACTCGTCTCCAGGCTTGCTCTTGTTCCCGTGCGGGAGCAAGCATGATTCAGTGCGGGATTTCCTTGAGTCCGGGCAATACGGTGATGGCGGTGACCTTTCCGTCGTCCAACTGGTAGTACACCACCTGGCCTGGCTTGAGATTCTTCAGTTGCCTTTCGAGGGCACGGGCCGAGACTTGCCCCTTCCCCCGGTGGATCTCATAGGCCGCACCGTCAATACTCACCATCCCCTGCGCGAAGGCGACGCTGTCCACGCGACCGACGATTTGACCGGCAACGGCCTGGGGTGTAGACAGACACAAAATCATGACAGCAGACAGAGCACCGAAGTGTGCTGAGATGGTCCTGCACATGTTTTTTTCTCCCACAGGCGATACATTCCTCGCCTTAAAGCCGCCACACAAGTTGCGCGGTGCTCTGACACCGCCACCTCGATATTTCAGAACAACGGGACCGCGTAATCGGAACGGACCGCGCTGGCCGCATCGCCCGCGGAACCGGTGGCATCCACCTGGTAATGGGCGGCATAGAGCTTGCGCGCGCCACCTTTTGCACCGGTGGCGGTGGCGCCGGTCGCAGTGGTGATTTCACGCAGCGCGGGTTCCCTGGGCAGTTCGAAGGCAAATTCGGGGGCAACCTCGCCGGGTGATGCTTCCACTGCATTGATACCCCCACAGGCGGGTACGGTCGCTTGCGTGCAGGGATCGTTGGGCGTGTTGGCGGTCGCATACGCCTCTCCGGCGCGCAGCCCCAACTCCGCGGCAAGAAAAGCCCGCTGCTTTTCCTTCAGATTACCGGCGATGCGCTCCTGCATCGCAGCGCCCTGCATGCCGGACACACCGAGGATGGTCAGCACCAGCAAGATCACGAGCGCCACCACGAGGGCGACACCTTGTTCACGGCGAGGCACGTCGGGAGATCCGTTCATGGCAAGCGGTTACGCAACGCAATGGTGGTGGTGAAGACCTGACGCAGCCGGCGATCGCTGGTATCGGGCGTGACCTCCGTCGCTTCACACCCGTCCGGGTCCGGATCCACTGCGCCGTCGTCATAGGTCAGCGCCTGATCCACATCGAGAATATCCGCTGTGCGACTCGCCACCCGCAGGGTCACGCGTGCCGCAAGCACGTCGCGCCAGGAGGCGATGGCGTCGGCGGGGCAGTAGCGGTCCACGCGCCGATCGCCATTGAGGTCCTCACCGTAGGCGATCTGCATGTCCTCGACACCGTCGGCGAGCAGCTCATCGCTGGCGCTGCCCTGATCGAACAGCCGGCGGCGCAGCGCCGGCCGGCCGTCGGTCCCGGCGCCGATGTAATAGAGGGC
This sequence comes from Gammaproteobacteria bacterium, assembly GCA_041685115.1. GTDB lineage: Bacteria > Pseudomonadota > Gammaproteobacteria > Thiohalomonadales > Thiohalomonadaceae > JALOAT01. The sequence continues at coordinate 23,851 of JAWLGK010000027.1, forward strand.
GCTACGGAAGGTGTAGATTTCCATATCGCCTTCGTACTGATGGCTGAAAAGTTTCAAAGGGATGTTGCCGGGTGTGCCACCAGCGCCGCGGTTGAGATTACTGGCGCTGGCATCGGCGCCGTTCTGGAAGATGTCGCAGCCCAGGTGATCGGAGACCACTACAATTGTGCCCTTGGCGATCCCGCTCGTCGAATTGGTGAGATTGATGTTGGCTGCATTCCTTGGCGTATTACCCGAGGCCGTCAGGCTGGTGAGCAAGCCGGCATGCTTGGATAACAGCACGTCCGTTCCAGCCATGTAGCCGTTCACCCCCTGCGTAAAGGTCTCAACGGGAAGGGTGTTGTTCCAGCCCTGCAACGCGTTGTCCAGATCGAACAGCGCCGGATCATAACCGGTGCCATCGGGATCAAGCAGATTGTTGATGGTGGTATTCGGTCCGCATGAGCCCTTGTAGCCGGTGAGGCGGAGTTCACGGGCGAGCAGGCCGGCGGCGTAGCGCCCGTTGTCCTGCACCAGGGAAAGTGCCTCGTTGGTGCGATAGCTCTGGCGGCTGGCGAGGAAGACGTTCCAGACGCCCGCCAGGAGCACCAGGCTGATGGCCAGCGCGACGAGGATCTCGACGAGGCTGAATCCACGCTGAGCCGTTTGCATGCGCATGGTCAGATCCCCGTCCGGTAAACGAAGGTGCTTTCGTCGTCCCCGACGGCATCACCGCTGCCGTCCCGGATCCGGCCCCGACTCTCATCCCAGGTGATGGTCACCTGGATGGCCGTGCCGTCCCTTTCCAGGACGCCGACGGCACCCTCGCCAAGGAGCGCCGGGACGCGAGCGGCCCACGTCGCGCAATCGGGATGGGTGCAGTCGTCATAGGCGCCATCGAGGGCCGCCGCGCGATTGGCCTGCAGCCGTTCGGTGATGTCCTGGGCCAGCAAGGTGGCCTGTGATCGCTGATAGGCGCTGTGGTTGGAGCGCAGCACGGTCACTTGCAGGCCGGCGAGCCCGAGCAGGCCGATGGAGAGCACCAGCAGTGCGACCAGCACCTCCACGAGCGTGAGACCAGCCATCACGCGTTTGGGGTTGGGCGCCTTCATTGGCAATCACTCCTTTCCAGCACGTGATGGCCCGACAGGGCCACGGTGAGGGTGCGTCGCCCCTGTCCGCTACAGTTCTCGAATTGCAGGGCAAAGTTCGCCGTGGCCGCGACAGCCCCCTGGGGGGTAAACGTCACGCCGTTTGTGGTGCCCGCCAGCTGGGGGTTGCCGCCCGGCGCATCCCACACCTGCAATACCTGGGTAGTCCCATCCGGCCGCGTCGTTTGCACCAGCCAGCCCACGGACCAGTCTGCGCCGTTGGCGCACGCGTTGTCCGCGCCGCGGCGGCAGACCACCACATTGCGGGCGCGCTTGATGGCTTCGGAACGGGCGAGATGCAGGGCGCTGGAAAGATCGTTGGTGATCGCAGCAGCCCGGTTGTTCTGTATGACCGGCTGGAGAGACGGAATTGCGATAGCGGCGACGATGCCGAGTACGGCGACGGTCGCCATCAGCTCGATCAGTGAAAAACCGCTAGAGCGTCCCATGGGCGTGTCCGTTCACCAAAGTCTTGTTCGAGGTTAGGAGCATATTACCCCCGCTCACCACTGGATTAATAATGGCAAAGTGTGAACGGGATAACAAAATGAAAGGAGCAAAAGTGCACGCCCTTCGGCGTAACACATTGTTTTGCCAGGACGGTGTGCGGGGGCGAGGTTGTACGCCCTGGTGGGGTCTGGAAAATCGTCGGCCGGTCAGGCCGCCATCTTGCGCGCAATGAACTCGAGGCTTTCGCGGCTCTCGAGCACCGTGCCGAGTGCGGCCTCCGCCTGGATCTCGTCGAGCCCCGTGGCATCGAGCAGTTCCGGCGGGATCTGCAGCGTTTCGGATTCGCCGATGCCGTGACGGCTCAGCAAGGCGTTGGCGATGTAGACCAGGTTGGCGTAGACGGCGAAATCACCGCGGAATGTCGGGTTATGGTGTTCGTGCACCGCGTCGACGACTTCCTTGGGCATGCCCCACGCCTCCATGAGCCACAGACCCAGGTCCGCATGGCTGATGCCCAGTACTTCGTGCTCCAGTTCGGTGATCGGCCGCTCCGGATGTTCGGCAAGGGCCTTGTTCAGGCGTGCGAACTGTTCCGGGAACAAGTGCCCGAGCAGCAGGAAACCAAAATTGTGCAGCAGCCCCGACAGGTAAGCGATGCCCGGTGAAGGCCGGCGCATGTAAGGGATGCGCAGGCACAGGGCCTGGGTGAGCGCGCCTGTGAAGGTGGCGTGCTGCCAGAAGTTGTTCAAACCGAGCGGCCCGCTCGTGGGGTTGCGGAAGGACTTGCCGAGGGACAGACCGAACGCCAGGTCCATGACGAAATCCATGCCCAGCACCCGGGCAATGGCCATGGCGACCGAATCCACCCGTCCCTGGTAGCCGAAGAACGGTGATGAGGCATAGCGGATGATCTGCGCGGACAACGACGGGTCCTGCTCGACGATGGCGGCCAGTTCACTCACGTGCGAGTACGGGTTGTTGCGCAGCTTCAAAATCTGCATGGCCATGCCCGGCATGGACGGCAGTTGGTGCACGTGCCGCACGCGCTCGCGCATGGCCTCGATCTTGTCACCGCCGGCCGGTGCCGCCGATTCTTCACGGCGACGGGACACGGACCTGACCCAGCTGCCTTCCATGAGTCTCGCCAGATCGGCGCCGCTGGCCCGTATGAAGACGCCGAGGCGGCCCGCCGAAAAGTAGACATGGTCGGCCTCGGTGAGTGCCGGATCGACGATGCCCTTGAGGCCAAAGGCCTCCGGGAGGGGGGGGATAACCTGGGGATCACAATCCGGAAACAACCTCGAGAGATCCTGCAACGTGGCATGGCTCAGCGGCCGCTTCACCATCTGTGCCACGGCGGCCGCATCGGGTTCCTGGTCTGCCGGATGCACGATCATCAGCGCCGACTTGCCGGTGGTCAGCACCGTGGCCTGCGCCACCCGCGCCGGTGACAGTTTCGCCTCTGTGATGGCCGAGTGCAGGCTGTCGCCACCAACCCCGACGCGCGCCTTGAACTGGCCACCCTTGCGGCGCAGATATTCGCTGACGATGGAAGGAATAGTCATGGCGTACACATCGGAGTTGCTTCTTTAGCAAGGAATCTAGCTGAACGCCACAAGGCAGGCCGCGGGCCGCTTCACAGAAGTGGTAACGGCGTCACGTCGAAATACCGGCAACGTGATGTACTTCACGCTTCCCGCGGGCGCCTGCGGATCCGGGCCGCCGCGCCGCGGGCCAGTGCGTCGGCGCCGAAACGCGCGCGGATGGAATCCGTGACCGCGTCCAGTTGCACCTGGCGCGCCGGCGCCTGTGCCGTGATCAGCTCGCCCTGAACGACCTCGGTTGCCTCGAAACCGCTCACGCCCATGCCGAGCAGACGCACCGGCGGCAGGCGTGCCGGCAAGCGGCTCTCGAACAACTCGCGCGCCGCATGCCACAGCACATCGGTCACCGCCGTCGGTGCCCCGAGGCTCCGTGACCGTGTGAGGGTGGTGAAGTCCCCGTAGCGGACCTTGATCTGTACGGTGCGGCCCGCGAGACCGTGGGCGCGCAGGCGACCGGCCACCTGGTCGGAGAGATCGAGCAACCAAGCCAGCAACACCTCGCGGTCGGTGATGTCGCAGGCGAAGGTGGTCTCGTGGGAGATGGACTTGGCCTCGCGTCCCGCCTCCACCGGACGCTCGTCGCGGCCGTGGGCGAGGGCCAGCAGGTGTGCGCCCGCATTGCCGAAGTGCTCGCGCACCAGAGCGGCGGGATAACTGCGGAACTGACCGATGGTGCGGATGCCGAGGCGCTGGAAGGCCTGCTCGGTGACCTTCCCCACACCCCACAGGCGCGACACCGGCAGGGGGTCGAGGAACGCCTGCACCTCCGCCGCGGCCACGACCTTGAAGCCGTCGGGCTTGTCGATGTCACTGGCGATCTTGGCGAGGAACTTGTTGGGCGCGACCCCCACCGAGGCGACCAACTGCAATTCGCTGCGGATGGCGTCCTTGATGCAGCGCGCGATGTGCTCGGCCGGACCGAACAGGGCCTCGCTGGCGGTGACGTCCAGGAAGGCCTCGTCCAGCGACAGCGGCTCCACCTGGGGCGTGTAGCGCTCGAAGATGGCGTGGATGGCGCGCGATACCTGCGCGTACAGGTCGTGGCGCGGCCGCAGGAACACGCCCTGGGGACAGAGCCGGCGCGCCATGCCCGCGGGCATGGCGCTGTGCACGCCGTAGCGGCGCGCGATGTAATTGGCGGCGCAGACCACGCCGCGCCCCTCCGGCGTGCCGCCCACGATCACGGGCTTGTCGGCCAGTTCGGGACGCTCGCGGATCTCCACGGACGCGTAGAAGGCGTCCATGTCCACGTGCAGAATGGCGCGCGTCGCGCGCTGCATGGTCTACTCCCGGGGTTCGATGGCGATGACGGTGTAATGCAGCGGGTCTTCGCGATGCAGCCGGAAACGTACCTGCATGCCGGGCCGCAGGCCCTTGGCCAGGGTCTTCGGTTTCAGACGCAGGTCGCGAGTCATGGTCTGCCAACCGGCGAAGGCGACCGGCCCGTGCGTGATGTTAATGATGCCGGTGCCCGCATCGACACGATTCAGCACGCCCTCGCCATGGGGTTTCGGTTTACTGGAAAACAGGTCGGCGAGGCCGGCCGAGGCCGGCGCGCTGAACAGCGTCGCCGCCATCAGGAACGCGCGTCGTTTCATCGTGTTCTCCTCTCACAGCCTGCCGGTGGACGCACTATACCCGAGCACGGCCGGAAACGTCCGGTCACGCCGGCACGGGGACAGGCGGATTGGATTCCGGTCCGAGACAATCGGGCGGATCGAGCGGCGGCAGGCCGTGGGCGGTGCGCGCCTTATCGCATTTCGGACTCGCCTCGCCGTCCAGCCAGGCGGGCATCAGTTCGCGACAGGGCGAGGGTCGATGCTCGTAGATGCCGCAGGCCACCGCTTCTCCGATGCGGCCCTGCAAGGCCACGCAGCGCGCCGGCCTGGCCTCGGTGCCGCGCATGGCGGCCAGGTGGGGATTCAGTTGGGTAGTGAGTTCGGCGGGGACGGTTCCGCCCAGGAAAAGCTCCGCTTCGGCCCAGTAGAAGGACACGCGGAAAAAGGCGCAGCACGCGCCGCAATCGAGACAGGGATTCGCCATACACCGCCGAGGCTGCCACGGAGGGCGCGAATTCTAGTACGGCGCCGGGCGGGCGGAAAAGTGGTTCCGTGCGGCGCTACTCGGAACGGTGATTCAACGCGGAGGGCGCGGAGGCGCGGAGGACGCGGAGGAAATCGAGAAGGGACGAAGCGCCTGACGACGGGGCACACTGCCGGTGCCCATCGTTCTCAACCCAGAGGGCACAGATGGGGTTGGGCGATCTTCCCCCCATGTCTTTTCTCCGCGTCCTCCGCGCCTCCGCGCCCTCCGCGTTATGCCCTCTCTCTCGCGCTACTTCTTGAGGCGCGCGAAGGCCTCGGCCATGGCGCCCATGGGCTGCGAGCCTTGGGGCTGGCGCGGCTTGCCGCCCTTGGGGCCCGGGCCGCGCTCGCGCGGCATGTCCCTGGGCTGGTCGCGTACGTCGTCGGTAAGACGCATGGAAAGTCCCACGCGGCGGCGTTTCACGTCCACCTCCATGACCTTCACCTTCACCAGGTCGCCCGCCTTCACCACCTCGTGGGGATCCTTCACGAACTTATCGGATAATGCGGAGATGTGTACGAGGCCATCCTGGTGCACGCCGATGTCGACGAAGGCACCGAAGTTGGTCACGTTGGTGACCACGCCCTCCAGGATCATGCCCGGTTGCAGGTCTTTCAGGTCCTCGATGCCTTCCTTGAAGGTGGCGGTCTTGAACTCCGGGCGCGGGTCGCGGCCCGGTTTTTCCAGCTCGGCAAGGATGTCCTTCACCGTGGGCTCGCCGAATTTCTCATCGATGAAATTGGCGGGCTTGAGGCCTTTGAGGAACCGCCCGTCACCGATGACGTCGCGGATACCCTTGCCCGTGACCTCGATGATGCGCTGCACCACCGGATAGGCCTCCGGGTGCACCGCGGAGGCGTCGAGCGGGTCATCGCCGTTCATGATGCGCAGGAAACCGGCCGCCTGTTCGAAGGCCTTTTCACCCAGACGCGGCACGTTCATGAGCTCCTTGCGGGTCCTGAAGGCGCCGTGTTGATCACGATAGGCGACGATGTTGTTGGCGAGCGTGGTGTTGAGTCCAGAGATACGCGTCAGCAGCGCGGGCGAGGCCATGTTCACGTCCACGCCCACGGCGTTCACGCAGTCCTCCACGACGGCATCGAGCATGCGCGCCAGGCGGGTCTGGGAGACGTCGTGCTGGTACTGGCCCACGCCGATGGACTTGGGATCGATCTTCACCAGTTCGGCCAGCGGGTCCTGCAAACGGCGCGCGATGGACACGGCGCCACGCAGCGACACGTCGAGATCCGGGAATTCCTTCGCCGCCAGTTCCGAGGCGGAGTACACCGAGGCGCCCGCCTCGCTCACCATCACCTTGGTGACCTTGAGCGCGGGATAACGCTTGATGAGCTCGCCCGCCAGCTTGTCGGTCTCGCGCGAGGCAGTGCCGTTACCGATGGCAATGAGCTCCACGTTGAACTTCTGGCACAGCGCCGCGAGCGTGGCAGTGGATTCGTCCCAGCGGTTCTGCGGCGCGTGGGGATAGATGGTGCCGGTGCCGAGCAGCTTGCCGGTGGCGTCCACCACCGCCACCTTCACGCCGGTGCGCAGCCCCGGGTCCAGGCCCATGGTGGCGCGCGCGCCGGCGGGCGCGGCGAGCAGCAGGTCATGCAGGTTGCGGGCGAAGACCTTGATGGCCTCTTCCTCGGAACCCTCGCGCAGCTGCGCCTTCAGTTCCGTGTCCAGGTGACTGAGGATCTTCACGCGCCAGGCCCAGCGCACGGTCTCCAGCAGCCACTTGTCCGCGGGCCGGCCCTCCGCGCGGATACCCACGTGCTTGGCGATCATGCCCTCGCACACCGACGGGTCGGTGGGCTTGCGGCCTTCCACCTGGCCGCTCCCGGGCGTCCTGCCCTCCGCGGCATTCGTCCTTCCCTGGACATCACCGCTCCCGGGCGTCCTGCCCTCCGCGGCATTTGTCCTTCCCTGGACATCATCTGCGGGGATCACCAGTTCCAGGTTGAGCACACCCTCCTTGCGGCCACGGAACAGCGCCAGGGCGCGGTGCGAGGGCACGCCCTTGAGCGGCTCGCTGTGCTCGAAGTAGTCGGAGAATTTGGCGCCCTCCTCCTGCTTGCCCGCCACCACGGTGGACTTGAGGTGGGCGTTCTCCCACAGGTAGGTGCGCAGCAGGCCCACCAGCTCCGCATCCTCGGCGAAGCGCTCCATGAGGATCTGGCGCGCGCCGTCCAGGGCGGCCGCCACATCGGCCACGCCCTTGTCCGCATCCACGTAGGCGGCGGCCGCGGCCTCGGGGGTCAGCGTCGGATCGGTGAGCAACGCGTCGGCCAGCGGCTCCAGCCCGGCCTCCTTGGCGATCTGCGCCTTGGTGCGGCGCTTCTGCATGTAGGGGCGGTAGAGGTCTTCCAGGCGGACCTTGGTATCCGCGGCCAGGATGGCGGCCTTCAGTTCGGGGGTGAGCTTGCCCTGCTCCTCGATGCTCTTCAGCACCGTGGCGCGGCGCTCGTCCAGCTCGCGCAGATAGGTCAGGCGCTCTTCCAGGGTGCGCAACTGGGTGTCGTCCAGGCCGCCCGTGACTTCCTTGCGATAGCGAGCAATGAACGGGACGGTGGCGCCTTCGTCCAGGAGCCGGATGGCGGCCTCCACTTGCGAGACCTGTACGGCAAGTTCTTGAGCGATGCGCTGAGAAATGGTCATGGCGCTTCCAGGCTGGTGAATGGCGAGGGGCGGCATTGTAGTGCCGCGCCCCGGGCATTCAAACCACATCGGGCCGTCTGTTAGCGTATAAGAATTTTCTTATACGCCGATATACACATTCTAATTTCCCTGTCCGGCGCGGGAGGGGATACTGCCACCCCTCCCCCGTTGACCTGGAGTTTTTCTGATGACCCCTGTCTGGTCAGGCTGGCTGGCGGGCAGCCTTCTCGGGCTGCTCACCATTGCCCTCTACTGGTTCGCCAACAAACAGCTCGGCATTTCCACCGTTTACGGCTATGCCTGCCAGGTGCTCCCGGGCGCCGGTTCCTTCCGCTCCGAGGAATTCCGCCGCAACAACCGCTGGCGGCTGTGGTTCGGCCTCGGCATTCCCGTGGGCGCCCTGCTCGCCAGCAGCGGCGACGGCGTCAGTTTCACCACCGGCATGGGCCTGTACGAACAGGCGCTGCCGGAGCATCCCGTGGTGCGCGGCCTGGTGCTGCTTTGCGCCGGCACGCTCATGGGGCTGGGTGCGCGCCTGGCCGGCGGCTGCACCAGCGGCCATGTCATCTCGGGTGTCCCACTCATGAACCGGCCCAGCGTCTTGGCAGGTGCGCTGTTCTTCGTGGGCGGCACCGTGGCCGTGCAGGTCCTGTTCCGGGTGAGCCAGGTTTAAGCCATGCGTTTTTTCTATCTTGCATTCGGTATCGGCTTTGGTTTCCTGCTAAGCCGCGGCGGCGCCACCAATTTCGATTTCTATGTGCAGCTGTTCCTGTTCCAGGACCTGCAGCTGTTGTGGATGATCAGCGCCGCAGTGGCGGTCGGGCTCATCGGCGTCATGCTGCTCAAGCACAGCGGCGCGCACAGCCTGGTGGGACGCCAACCCATCGACTTCCAGGGGCGTCCATACCGCAGCGGCCTCATTTTAGGGGCATTTCTGTTCGGCATCGGCTGGGGCCTGGCCGGCGCCTGCCCGGGTTCGGTGCTCGCCATGCTCGGCGAGGGAAAGCTTGCCGTACTGCCGACCCTGGCCGGCCTGGTGCTCGGAACCTGGCTCTACGGATTGTCACCAATCGTTCGCAAATTCAGCAATTAGCGAAACCTCGGCATGGACGCCCCAAGGAGTCCTGTGATAAACAAAGCGCGCGTCCACCCTGGATCAAGGGCGCACAAGAACCCTAACAAGACTCACGAGGAAGGAATCGTATGAAGAAGATCGCGTTCTCCGCTTTGGCCCTTGCCCTCTCCAGCGGCACCGCCTTCGCCCAGCAGAACAATGTCGGCTGCGGCCTCGGCTCCATGGTGTTCGACGGCCAGAGCGGCATCGCTCCCCAGGTGCTCGCCGCCACCACCAACGGCACCTCGGGCAACCAGACCTTCGGTATCACCTCCGGCACCCTGGGTTGCACCCAGGACGGCACCGTGAGCTCCACGGTCAAGCTCTCCATGTTCACCGGTTCCAACATGGACAAGCTGGCTGCCGATATGTCCAAGGGCCAGGGCGAAGCCCTGGAAACCCTCGCCGACCTGATGGGCGTCGAGTCCGCGGACAAGGCCGCGTTCTTCGCCGCCACCCATGACAACTTCGACAAGGTGTTCACCAGCTCCAACGTCACCGCCGAAGAAGTCATCGCCAACCTGAACAAGGTCCTGGCCGCCGACGCCGAGCTGTCCCGCTACGCTGCCTAAGCAGTGATGCGTCAAGAGGCGACACCCGCTCACGCGGGTGTCGCCTTTTTCATCATGCGACGACTCATTCTCTTTGCCTTTCTCCTTTCCTGCGCCGGCCTGGCGCGGGCGGACTATCTCAACGAATTGCAGAGCGCGGCCCGCAGCGCCGGAGTGGCCGGGCAGCGTGAATGGCTCGACCTGGGCCACTGGCGCCCCAACGCGCTGTTGCCCGGCTATACCAGCCTGGCCGACGCCCACGGCTTCTTCCTTGCGCCCGGCGGCAAGACCGATCCCCAGGCGGAACTGGACGCCACCCTCGCCGCCTTCTTCGGGCCCGGCGAAGAGACACCCACCTGGCAGCATCCGCAGTGCCGTTTCATCGCGCGCTATCAGTGGCTCAAGGAACGCCTGGCGTTCGACCCGGCGCGCCTGCCGGAAAAGCACTGTGCGCGCTTCGAGGCCTGGTACGCCGCCATCGACCCGCGCCAGGTGACGCTCATTTTCCCGGCGGCCTACCTGAACAATCCCTCCTCCAGCTTCGGCCACACCCTGCTGCGCGTGGACAACACACAGCAGTCCGAGGCCACGCGCCTGTATTCCTACGCCATCAACTTCGCTGCCGAGACCGACGAGACCAACGGCGTGGTGTTCGCCGCCAAGGGCCTGTTCGGCGGTTATCCAGGCCTGTTCTCCATCACGCCCTATTACGAGAAGGTGAAGGAGTACAACGACCTGGAAAACCGCGATATCTGGGAATACGAACTGGCCTTCACGCCCGCCGAGACCCGCCGCCTGCTGGAGCACGCCTGGGAACTGGGCCAGGTCAACTTCGACTATTACTTCCTGTCGGAAAACTGCTCCTACCAGCTGGTGGCGCTCATGGACGTGGCGCGCCCCGGCCGTCACCTGGCCGACCGGTTCCCCGGCTGGGCGATCCCGAGCGACACGGTGCGTGCGACGCTGGAGGAAGAAGGCCTGCTGCGCCGTGCCCATTTCCGGCCATCGAACGCCACCCTCATCCGCCACCGCGTCGCCGGCCTCACACCGCCGCTCGCGCGCCTCGCCCGCGAACTGGCGGCCGATCCGGAAGGCGAACCGCGCACACGCACCCTGGCCCTGGCGCCGGACCAGGCCACCGCGGTCGCCGAGCTGGCCTATGACTACCTGCAATACCGCCGCGTCGACGAGGACCTGCCGCGTGATTACGTGGCGCCGCGCGCCCTGGCCCTGCTGCGCCTGCGCAGCACGCTGCCCGCGGCCGACGCCCCGGTCACGCCGCCCGCACCGGCGGTGCGCCCGGACCAGGGCCACGGCACCGCGCGCGTCGCCCTGGGCGCCGGCGCACGGGACGGCGAAGGCTTCACGGAACTGCGCGTCCGCCCCGCTTACCACGACCTCATCGACCCGCAGGCGGGCTACGCCCCCGGTGCGCAGATCAATTTCTTCGACCTGGCGGGCCGTTGGTACCCCGACGAGGACGACTTCGAACTGCGCTGGTTCCGGTTCGTGGACATCGTGTCCCTGAGCCCGCGCGACGACTTCTTCCAGCCATTGTCCTGGCGCATCACCGCCGCCTTCGAGAACCGCGCCGTGGCAGGCGACGAGGTGGTATTCACCGTGAACGGCGGCGCGGGCGGCACCTGGGAATGGCGCCCGAACGTCTACGGCTTCGCCATGCTCGAGGCCGACGTGCTCGCGGACGACAGCCTGGCCAAGGGCTACTCTTTCGCTGCCGGTCCCCTGCTCGGCGTCTACGCCAACGTGGGGGAGGATCTGAACCTGCTCGCGGGCGCGCGGGCGCGCCGCTACACGGAACTGTGGACCAACGAGACGGAGGTCTTCGCCCAGGCGGGATTCACGCTGGCCGACCACATGGCACTGCGCCTGGAACTCAGCGCCACCCACCTCGAACATACCAACCTGCTCGACGGCAGCCTGTCGCTGCACTGGTACTTCTGATGGGCGTGCGACTGCTGGCGGTCCTCGTTACGGTCCTGCTCGGTGGTTGCACCGGACTCATCTTCCAGCCCATGCGCCAGCACGTGCTCACCCCTGCCGAGGTGGGCGTCGAGGCCCGCGACGTATGGTTTCATGCCGGCGACGGCACGCGCCTGCACGGCTGGTTCCTGCCCGCGAAGGGTACGCCCCGCGGCACCGTGCTGTTCCTGCACGGCAATGCGGAGAACGTGAGCACCCACATCGGCAGCGTGTACTGGATGCCGGACTACGGCTACCAGGTCTTTTTGTTCGACTATCGCGGTTACGGCCGCTCGGACGGCCAGCCGTCGCTGGCCGGCCTGCAGATGGACTTCGCCGCCGCGCTCCAGCAGGTGTTAGCCATGCCCGAGGTGGATCCGAGCCGTCTCGTGGTGTTCGGCCAGAGCATGGGCGGCGCCACCGCCATCAGCGGACTCGCCCGCGCACCGGCGCGCACCCAGGTACGCGCCCTGGTGGTGGAAGGCGTGCCCTCCAGTTACCGCAGCCTGGCGCGCGAGCTGCTTTCCGAATGGTGGCTGACCTGGCCGTTGCAATGGCCCTTGTCCCTCACCATTTCCGATGACTTCCGGCCCCTCGACACAGTGGACGACATCAGCCCGGTGCCGCTGCTCGTCGTGCACAGCCGGGACGATCAGATCATCCCCCCGCATCACGGCGAGGCCCTGTACGAGGCCGCCCGCGAACCGAAAACCCTCTGGCTGGTGGACGGTGCGCGCCACATCGCCGTGTTCACCAGCGAGGAACAGCGCGAGCGGCTCATCGCCTGGTTGAACGAGCAGCTGGCGAACGACGCTCCTCCGCGCCAGCCCTGAGCGCCCGCTGCCTGCCTGCTGGTGCCTCTCTTGCTCCCACTCCGTGTGGGCTGTCTCTTGGTCACATCTTGCCCGCACACTCCCTCTAGGTTGTTTCTTGGTCACTTCGCCGTCGTAGCCAACCCTTGTTACCCCCTCTCCCTCCGGGCTGTCTCTTGGTCACATCTTGCCCCCTCTCCCTTCGGGAGAGGGCTGGGGAGAGGGGATCAATCAGGCTGCCGCTGGTTTATAGATCCCCTCATCCTGTCCTTCTCCCGGAGGGAGAAGGGACGCAAGCTTCTGTCTTTCCAAGAAATGATGTGACCAAGAGATAGCCCTCCGGGAGAGGGCTGGGGAGAGGGGGCTTCAATCAGCGCCGGGCCTACAATCATCACCTGATGCCAGAACCTGTAACCCGCTAACCATCGCATGCGACGGTACAACACACCCACTGTTCAGCACCGGTGCTTTGCCAGCGCAGCCTGCGAACGCGAGCGCAGTGCGGTTTCACCCCCCCTCTCCCCTGGCCCTCGGCAACCGCTCCCTGCGTTGCTCTCGACCGCCTGCTCCCGGCGCGGTCTACCTCCCCCATCCATGGGGCCATACCTCGCGCATCCATGCGCTCGTCTCCCGGAGGGAGAGGGGACTTGCTATTGCGTTCAACGACACCTGAAATCTCACCATTTCCCGCCATAACGGCTTCGGCCTACAAGGTGTCGAGAACCACCTGTAGGAGCCCACCCCGTGGGCGAATGGTTTTTTCCCAACCACCGGCGCTTGGCCGAAACCGCGTTCGCCGACGGTGTCGGCTCCTACAACGGTTCCGATAACCCCGTAGGAGCCCACCCCGTGGGCGAATGGTTTTTCCCAACCGCCGGCGCTTGGCCGAAACCGCGTTCGCCGACGGTGTCGGCTCCTACAACGGTTCCGATAACCCCGTGGGCGAATGGTTTTCCCAACCACCGGCGCTTGGCCGAAACCGCGTTCGCCGACAGTGTCGGCTCCTGCAAGGTGTCGATAACCCCCTGCGACTTTGTCTCGGCCCGAAGCCGTGGCTAAATAGTGCATCTGCTTCGCTTCGAGACAATCGACCGTGCGCCTCTTCGCTGCCCTGCTTCTGTTGCTCCCCAGCCTCGCCGCTGCCGTGGAATCCCACGCCGTGGTGTTCATGTATCACCGCTTCGGCGAGGACCGTTATCCCTCCACCAGCGTGCGCATCGATCAGTTCGAGGCCCATCTGGACTGGCTGGTGGGCGGCGGCTATACGGTCTGGCCGCTGGAGCGCATCGTGCAGTACCTGGAGCACGGCGAGGCCATTCCCGATCGCACGATCGCCATCACCGTGGACGACGCCTACGCCTCGGTGTACCGCCATGCATTCCCGCGCCTGCGTGATCGCGGCTGGCCCTTCACGGTGTTCGTGAACACGGAACCGGTGGATCGCGGTCTGTCCGATTACATGACCTGGGATCAGATGCGGGAGATGCAGGGCCACGGCGTGCGCTTCGCCAACCACGGCGCCGGCCACACCGCACTGTGGCGCCGTCTGCCCGATGAGGATGAACCCGCTTGGCGCACGCGCGTGCGCCAGGACCTGGAACAGGCGCAGGTGCGCCTGCAAGAAGAACTCGGGGCGCAGACCAATACCGCGCCGGCCCTGTTCGCCTACCCCTACGGCGAATACACGCTCGCGCTGGCGGACTACGTGAAGGAACTGGGTTACGTGGGCTTCGGCCAGCACTCGGGGGCCGTGGGCACGTTGTCCGATCGCCGCGCGCTGCCGCGCTACCCCATGGCCGAATCCTATGCGGCGCGCGACGGCTTCATCACCAAGGCCGCGAGCCTGCCGCTGCCGGTGGTGGCGGTGGGACCGGCCGAACCGCTGGTGCGCGACAATCCGCCGCGGCTCACCATCACCCTGGCGGAATACGCCCCCGCGGCAACGGCGATCCGCTGCTATCTCGGTGGTGAAGCGATGCGCGTGCAGGTGCTCGATGAGCGCCGCTTTCGCGCCGTGGCCGCAAAACCGCTACCGCCGGGTCGCAGCCGCTACAACTGCACCGCACCATACGCCACGGGAAAACGTTACTACTGGTTCAGCCAACCCTGGCTGGTGACGGATTAGGGGCGCAGGCCCGGCAGTGGCGCGAGGGCCAGCGCGGGCAGTTGATCGAGACCGTTGTTGCGAATGAGCGCCTGCACCTCGGCCACATAGGCCTCGCGCCGCTCCGAATAACGCAGCAGCGTCCCGGCCAGCGCCAATGCATCAAGCTCCCGGCCTTCCCGGCGCATGGCCTCGCGCAGCGCGCGCAGATCCGCGTAGGCATGTCCGGTGTTGAGATTGTGCAGATACGCGCGCACCGAGCCGCGTAGGTCCGCATAGGCGCGCACCTGATGGCGCGCCCCCTTCTTGCGCTGCCGAGGCGTGATCCCCGCATCGGGCACCCAGGTCCATTGACCGAACAGCGCATTGCCTTCCAGCGCAAAGCGCGAACCACCCCAGGCGCTTTCGTTGGCGGCCTGCGCGAGCAGCAGTGCGACGGGGATGGTGTCCACGCGCCGCAACAGCTCCGCGCGCAGCGTCGTATCGTTCAGGTCCCCTTCCAGGCGAAAGGCGCGCGCAATCTGCGACGCCCGACGGAAGCGCCACGTACCCGGCGTCAGGGGCCCGGCGGCGAACACACCTTCCAACGTAGTGCGCAGACGGGCGAGGCGTGCGTTCTCCGCGATGGCGAGCGGCAGTACGCTGCGAAAGAACACGGCCTTGCGCTGCGTCACATCGAGGGAGGCCATGTCGCCCGGCAACGCGGTGAGGCCAAGGCGCGGCACCGCCGCAGCCGGTGGCCAGCCATACTGTTCGGCCTCCATGCGCGCCGCCAGCTCGGCGGCCGTTCCGGCGTACACGGGCACGAGGCGGATGTGCAGACTGCGCGCATCGCGCAGGGGCTCGGCCACAAACACGTCCAGCACGCCGGCGAGCAAAATGGGCGCCCCCAGGGCAAGCAGTGACACAAGCAGCGAACGCAGGCGAAAAATGGTTAGGGTCATGATGGCATCAACGCGGCCGGGACCTGCGGTAAGGCATGAATCTAAGGGGGTGGATCATGCCTTGCATCCACCGCGACGGCAACGCCCGGCGGGCAATCAACCCTGCGTGGCGAAATAGGCGGCCAGTGCCTCGGAATCGCCTACGCGCTCACCGCCCACGAAGACCTGGGGCGTGATCTCGCTGCCACTGAGTGCGCGCAGGCTGCGCTCGCTGATGCCCACCCCCACCACCACTTCCTCATAGGGATAGCCGTGCTCCGACAACATGCGCTTGGCGCGCGCGCAATAGGGGCAACCTTCGCGGGTAAACACGATCACCGGTGGCGGAATCAGCACCTGCGGATTGATGTAGCGCAGCAGCGTATCCGCATCGGAGACCTCGTAGGGATCGCCCTCCTGCTCCGGCTCGATGAACATCTTCACGATGATCCCGTCGCGCACCAACATGGAATAGCGCCAGGAGCGCCAGCCGTAGCCCTGATGGCGCATGTCCACCAGCATGCCCATGCCGGCGGCGAAGTCGCCGTTGCCGTCCGGCAGCAGACGCACGTGCTCGATGCGCTGCTGCCTGCGCCAGGCGTTCATCACATGCGAGTCGTTGACCGACAGGCAAACCACCTCGTCCACACCGTTGGCGATGAACAGTGGAGCAAGTTCGTTGAAGCGCGGCAGATGGGCCGCACTGCAGGTGGGGGTGAAGGCGCCCGGCAGGGCGAACGCGGCCACGGTGCGGCCGAGAAACACCTCGCTGGAACTCACATCGCTCCAGTGCTCGTCCTCGTGGACCTTGAACACCACGTCCGGCACCCGTTTGCCTTCGCGACTCGCCGGCATGCCCGCCTCCATCAGCACCTGAGGAAAGAATAGCCGCCGAGGCTCCGGATTGCTGATGGCACGGCGCGACGTACTAAAGTAGGAACAGACAGACTTTCCCGCCAGAGGGACCTGGCCCCGACGGAGCCGATCCCATGGCGCGTGTGCATGACTCCATCGAGATCACCGCACCGGTCGAACAGGTATTCGACCATTGGCTGCGCTTCGAAGACTACCCATGCTTCATGATCGACATCGCAGAGGTCCGCCCCGTAGGTGATGGGCGGATGCATTGGCGCGGCTGCATCAATGGCCAGATGCGTGAATGGGAAGTCGATGTAATCGAGAACGTGCCCGGTAGACGCCTTGCCTGGCGCGGCCCCGAGCATCTGAACGATGCGGTCGTCGACATGGTGCCGACGGAGTTCGGCACCACGCGGCTGAGCGTGGACATGGAGTTGGAACCCTCGGAGCCGACGCACGATGCCTCCGCTTACCTGGAGGCCGCAACCCGCCGCGTCCACCTGAACCTGGAGCGTTTTCGCGAACGCGTGCTCGGCGACATGACGCCGATTGCACATCGTGAGCAACCGCGGCCGCCAGTGCATTGAAACCCGAGGGACAAGGATTGCACGGAGGCGATCTCACCGAACCCTTGGAAACGCCGCCGCACCATCGCGCACCGGAGTCGCGCTGCTACGCTGTGCACACGCCAATACATCCAGGAGAGGCACGCATGAAACAGGCCGCAACCCTTGCGTTGGTCTTGCTTGCCGGCGTCGCGGCCGGCTGCGCCACGGACCGTTACACCACCGAGGAGGCCGCGACCCGCTCCGGTGTGTCGTCCCAGGACCGCAACTTCGTCACCAAGGCCGCGCAGAGCAATCAGGCGGAGATCGCCCTCGCCAGCCTGGCGAGCCAGAAATCACGCAGCCCCGCCATCCAGCAGTACGCCGACCGCATGATCACCGATCACCGCAATGCCAATGCGCAGTTGCTGGAGAAGGCCCAGGACGAAGGCATCGTGGCGCCGCAGGCCATCGCACCGGAACATGCCAAGATGCGCGACCAGCTGGCCGACTTGTCGGGGCGGGAGTTCGATCGGGAGTACCTGTCGAGCCAGGTGAACATGCATCAGGATGCGGTGAACCTGTTCCGCCTGCAGGCGCAGAATGGCCAGTCCGCCGAATTACGCAGCCTCGCCCGCGAAACCCTCCCCATCCTCGAAGGACACCTCACCATGGCCCAGCAGCTGGCCGCGCGGGCCGGGGTGTCAATGGCTGAGTGAAGGCCAGAACATTGGGTAGGGTTTGAACGCGGAGGGCGCGGAGGCGCGGAGGATGCGGAGAAAGCGGGGCTTCTCTAGCGAAAGCTCATCAGAAAACCTGACGATGGACAGGTGACCACGAGGGCTGCCTACCCGCGAAAACGTAACCCGTCGGGTATCCCATTCCCTCCGCGTCCTCCGCGCCTCCGCGCCCTCCGCGTTACGCTCACTCCTTCAGGCGCGCTTCTCTTTGCCCGCCTCAGCCGACCCACACCCGCGCGTTGCGGAACATGCGCATCCACGGGCCGGGGTGTCCATGGCTGAGTGAAGGCCAGAACATTGAGTCGGGGTTTGAACGCGGAGGGCGCGGAGGCGCGGAGGCGCGGAGGACGCGGAGAAAGCGGGGGTTCTCTAGCGAAAGCTCATCAGAAAACCTGACGATGGACAGGTGACCACGAGGGTTACCTACCCGCGAAAACGTAACCCGTCGGGTATCTCATTCCCTCCGCGTCCTCCGCGCCTCCGCGCCCTCCGCGTTACGCTCACTCCTTCAGGGCGCGCTTCTCTTTGCCCGCCTCAGCCGACCCACACCCGCGCGTTGCGGAACATGCGCATCCACGGGCCGTCCACGCCCCAGTCGTCCGGGTGCCAGGAATACTGCACGGTGCGGAACACGCGCTCGGGGTGCGGCATGAGGATGGTGACGCGGCCGTCGCGGGTGGTGAGGCCGGTGAGGCCCAGCGGTGAGCCGTTGGGGTTGGCCGGGTACACCTCGGTGGCATCACCGTAGTTGTCCACATAGCGCACGCAGGCGAGGTGTTCGCGCAGTGCATGGGCCGGCGCGTCCGCGTCGCGGAATTCCGCGCGGCCTTCGCCGTGGGCCACGGCGATGGGCAGCTTGGCGCCTTCCATGCCTTTGAGGAACAGGGAAGGCGAGCGCAGCACCTCCACCATGGCCACGCGCGCCTCGAACTGCTCCGATTCGTTGCGCACGAAGCGCGGCCAACCGTCGGCGCCCGGGATGAGTTCGTGCAGGTTGCTCATCATCTGGCAACCGTTGCACACGCCCAGGGTGAAGCTGTCGCCGCGGTGGAAAAAGGTCTCGAATTCCTCGCGCGCGCGGGGATTGAACAGGATGGACTTGGCCCAGCCCTCGCCCGCGCCCAGTACGTCGCCGTAGGAGAAACCGCCACAGGCCACCAGGCCCTGGAAGTCCTTGAGGCTCACACGGCCGCTCAGCACGTCGCTCATGTGCACGTCCACGCTGGCGAAGCCGGCGCGGTCGAAGGCCGCGGCCATCTCCACCTGACCGTTCACGCCCTGCTCGCGCAGGATGGCCACGCGCGGGCGCACGCCCTTGGCAATGAACGGCGCGGCGATGTCCTCGTCGGGCTCGAAGGTGAGCACGGGGCTGAGGCCCGGATCGGAAACATCCAGCAGGCGATCGAATTCCTCCTGCGCGCACTCCGGGTTGTCGCGCAGGGCCTGCATGCGATAACTGGTCTCGGCCCAGGCGCGCTGGAGATCGACGCGCAGCTCCGAGAAGGCTTCGAGATCGCGGTGCATGATCACCACGCGATCGTCCTCGTTGAGTTCGCCGATCACACGGCTGTACTTGCCCAGGCCGAAGTCGTGCAGCCAGGCGAGCACCTCGTCGGTGTCCTGATGACGCACCTGGATCACCGCGCCCAGTTCTTCGTTGAAGAGCGCCGCAGCGGCATCCTCGCCCAGCCCGTCCAGTTGCACCGTGATACCGGCGCGACCGGCGAAGGCCATCTCCGCCAACGTGACGAACAGGCCACCGTCGGAGCGGTCGTGATAGGCGAGCAGCAACTTGCGTTCGTTCAGGCTCTGGATGGCGTCGAAGAACGCCTTCAGGTGCTCCGGCTTTTCCAGGTCGGGGGCATGGTGGCCGGCCTGCTTGTAGACCTGCGCCAGGCAGGAGCCGCCCAGGCGCTGTCGGCCGCGCCCCAGATCGATGAGGATCAGATCCGTATCACCCACATCGGTGCGCAGCTGCGGCGTGAGCGTGCGGCGCACGTCGAGCACGGGGGCGAAGGCGGAAATAATGAGCGACAGGGGCGCGGTCACCGACTTCTTCGCACCGTTGTCGTCCCACACCGTTCTCATGGACATGGAGTCCTTGCCCACCGGGATGGTGAGACCCAGCGCCGGGCACAGTTCCATGCCCACGGCCTTTACCGCCTCGAACAGGCCGGCGTCTTCACCGGGATGACCGGCGGGCGCCATCCAGTTGGCGGACAGTTTGATATCGGAGAGTTTGCCGATGCGC
>JAWLGK010000028.1:0-36745 GCA_041685115.1 Gammaproteobacteria bacterium
GGGACACGCGGAGGTCATCTACACAAGATCGTGCCAAGGTCCTGGCCCGGGACCGGAAGCACTAAATCCAACGGGCTAGCCGTCGACACGCCCTGCCCGCCGGGCAGTCGCCGGTGAAACACAATAGACGTGGCTACGCATGTAGAGCCGAGGGTAGAGGGCTTACGGACGCGGGTTCGATTCCCGCCGCCTCCACCATTTAAACATCCAAGCAGTTCCAGCAACATCCCGAAGCCCGCGTAACTGCGGGCTTTTTCTTTGGTTTTCGGTCCAGTAAGGGGCAACACTGTCCATTGACATCCGGGGGCAGGTGGGGGCAACCTTGGGGGCAAGTGAGTTGCCCCTACAGGGAGTTGCCCCCATGCCGCTGACCGATACCGCCATCCGTAACGCCAAGCCCGGCGAGAAGACCATCAAGCTGTTCGACGAGCGCGGGCTTTATCTGGAAGTCTCTCCCGCCGGCGGGAAGTGGTGGCGGCTCAAGTACCGCTTCGACGGCAAGGAGAAGCGGCTATCCCTGGGCGTGTACCCCGACGTGAGCCTGAAGGATGCCCGCGAGCGGCGGGACGCGGCGCGCAAGCTGCTGGCCGATGGCACCGATCCGAGCGAGAACCGCAAGGCGCAGAAGTCGGCGCGGGCCGACCGGGCGGCGAACAGTTTCGAGGTGGTGGCGCGGGAGTGGTATGCCAAGTATTCCGCCACTTGGGCGAAGGACCACGGCAACCGCATCATCCGGCGCTTCGAGCGCGACATCTTCCCCTGGATCGGCGGGCGGCCGATTGCCGAGGTCACTGCCCCCGAGCTGCTGACCGTGGTACGCCGTATCGAGGACCGGGGCGCACTGGAGACCGCCCACCGTGCCTTAGGTAACTGCGGGCAGGTGTTCCGCTATGCCGTCGCCACCGGCCGCGCCGAGCGCGACCCCTCCGGCGACCTGCGCGGCGCCCTGCCCCCGGTGAAGGGCGAACACTTCGCGGCGACCACCGACCCGAAACGGGTTGGCGAAATCCTGCGGGCGCTGGACGGCTACCAAGGCACCCTCACCGTGCGCTGCGCCCTGCGCCTGGCCCCGCTGGTTTTCGTGCGCCCCGGCGAGCTGCGCAAGGCCGAATGGGCCGACATCGACCTGGACGCGGCGGAGTGGCGCTACACCGTCACAAAGACCAACACCCCGCACATCGTCCCCCTCTCCCGCCAAGCCGTGGCGATCCTGCGCGAACTGCAACCGCTCACCGGGCGCGGGCAGTTCGTCTTTCCTGGAGCGCGCAGCAACGGGCGGCCGATGAGTGATAACGCCATCCTCGCCGCCATGCGGCGCATGGGCATCGGCAAGGAAGAGATGAGCGGCCACGGCTTCCGAGCCGTCGCGCGGACCATCCTCGACGAGGTGCTGGGGGTACGCCCCGACTACATCGAACACCAGTTGGCCCACGCCGTGCGCGACCCGAACGGGCGCGCCTACAACCGCACCGCGCACCTGCCCGAGCGGCGGAAGATGATGCAGCAGTGGGCGGACTATCTCGACAAGCTGAAGGCCGGGGCCGAAGTGATTCCGTTACACAAGAAAGCGTAGTTAGAAGCGCAGAATCAGGGAGAAAAGAATGAAGTCGGAAACAATCACAATACAAAACATCTTTCAGGATCGCCGACAGTACTGCGTCCCCTTCTACCAGCGGGCCTATGTCTGGACGCTTGAGGACCAATGGGAACAGCTTTGGGAAGATATTCGGGAAAAAGCCGAGTCGCGCCTTGCCGGCAGGAAAGCCACTCCACACTTCCTTGGTGCGGTTGTCCTTGACCCTCAGCCCCGTGAAGGACTCATTGGGGTTGATGTCTTCCACATCATCGACGGGCAGCAACGCCTGACGACGCTTCAGTACGTCCTAGCGTCGGCGCTGCTGAGTTTGGAGCGTAACGGTCAAGCTGCGCTTATGACCGTCGTCGCGGAATGCGCCAAGAACGGCACCCCCGACACTATGCGCAATCCGGCAGTAGAGAAGTTCAAGGTCTGGCCGACCTTCCGAGATCGCCAAAGTTTCACGCTGGCTATGGAAGCGCGAAACCTTGATGAGCTCCGCAGCCGATTTCCAGCGCATTTCACACAAGCAGGCGACCTTCGGAAGATTGGTATTGATCACCCTCCCACATTGGCGGCGCTATGGTATTTCACCCGCTGGTTTGACGCATGGCTCACCGCCGAACCCGAACAGGTGGCCACCCGTGCCGAAGCACTGATCCTGGCCATCCTTCGCGACCTGAAAGTGGTTTCCATCATCCTGGAAGCTGATGATGATGCACAAATCATCTTTGAAACCCTGAACGGGCGTGGCGCGCAACTCCACGCAACCGATCTAATCAGGAACTATCTCTTCATGCGCGCCGACCGCGACGGTGCCGATTCTGAATCCCTTTACGACACGCTTTGGTCCCCCTTCGAAACCGAATACTGGTCTATCGAGCAGAGACGCGGCCGAATGAAGAAGCCACGGCTCGAATGGCTGATTCACACGTCCCTACAGGCTGAATTGCACGACGAAGTCGATCTTGGCCGTCTCTATTACGAATACCGCCGATTTGCGACCGCAGGCGATCCGCCGCTTTCTGCTGAGAAACAGCTACTCACACTCACGGAGTACGCAAAGCATTACAAAGAACTGATCAGCGGTACGGGATCAAGCCCTATTGCCAAATTCGGTAAGCGGATTGCAGGCTACGACATAACCACCCTGCACCCACTGGCGTTGATGATTTCAGCTTCGCCCATTACCGACGAAGCCAAGAACGAAATGCTTGGTGACCTTGTGTCGTACCTTGTTCGTCGCGCTGTCTGTGGGCTCACCTACAAGAATTACAACAACGTGTTCCTGAATACGTTGCGCCAACTCCATAGCGCCGGCGTAACACCCAACGCGCTCCGCAAAGTACTTGGTGGACTGACCGGAGAGGCGTCCCGGTGGCCGCAGGACGCCGAGTTCCGAACCGCGTGCCTTTCGTCCAGCCTCTACCCCGGCAGGCTGGACGCGCCAAAGATAAGAGCTATCTTGACCGAACTGGAGGGTTACTTGCGGACCACAGTCCGAAGCGAAGAGCCGACCGCGCCGGATCTCAGCAACCTTGATGTGGACCACATCATGCCCCGTTCTTGGTTTGCCCATTGGCCGCTTGCCGACAATTCCAGTGCAACCTCCCACGAGGCATCGGAGATCGAGCTCTTGGTGCTGACGGGCGAAGAACCAAACGAACGGCAACAAATGATTGCGCATCGGCAAGCAGCCATTCCGACGCTTGGAAATCTCACTCTTCTTAACCTTAGCGTGAACCGCGAAGCGCAGAACTTTGCCTTTGGGAGCAAGCGGGATCTGCTGATCGCCAACACGAATCTACGCCTCAACATTCCCCTTATTTCGCTACCGGGATGGGATGAGGCGGCGATTGTGAACCGAGGTGAGGTGCTCGCCGAAGCAGCATTGCGCGTCTGGCCCGGCCCACGTCTTTAACAAAGGTCAGGGAGCCCCTTCGGGGCGGACGGGGCGGGACGCGGTAGCGGCCCGCTGGGCGGGCGGGGCATCAAATCAGGCGGAGGCAATTTACACATAGTGCAAATTATGCGGCGAAGCGGACAGCGCGGTTTTTTGCGCTGCGCATAATTCCCAGCATTATGTTGAATTGCCGACCTCCGAATCTGGCTGGGCAGGTGGCACCGGGCGGCGAACGAAGCCGGGGACGCTCGCGGGCGGGAAAGCGCAGCGCCGTGCGGCGGCGCGGCAGGCCGGGCGAATGCCGGGCCTGCCAGTGCTGCCGCGCAAGCGGAAACGAAGGGAACCCAAGCCGACCTGAGCCACCGAGCCGGTTGCGCAGCATCCGGCGGCGTTCGGGTACGACACGGCGCAGCCCGCGCGGAGCCGCAAGCCCTTGGCCCCGTCTTTTTGGGGCGAAGGGCGCCGTGGCGGAGGGCGGGCGGAAACGGAGGGGACAACGCCGAACAAAGGCACTGAGGGCATTGCGTAGGTGGCGAAGGCCGGGTTTGTGGCCGTAGCCGCCGGAGCATTGCCCGGCGCGTCAGGTTGGCACCGCGCTAGCCCGGCGCGACGCTTGCCGCGTTAGCAAGCAAGCGGCGTGACGTGCGGTCCGAGGGGCAACTTCAGGTTGATTTCTATACCCATTGGGTCTATCGTTCCGGTCAACACGGCCCCTTTCGGTTGAACCGCTTCGGCGGGGAGATTGCTAAGGGGTTTTTTATTGGCCGCGCCACTTACCAGCGTGTTTCCCAATCCTCCGGGGCACCCATTCCCGCCAGATTCAGCCCCAAGTGGCCCAATTCCGGGAAGTCCTGCAAATGGGTCTTCATCCGCTCCGGCCAGCTCGATTTCGGATTCACGACCCGCAGCAGATGACGCGCAATGCAGAGCAACAAGAAACAGCGCGCTCGAAGGTGGCTATCGTCCTCGAACGGTGCAACCCAAGCCACCTCAGCCGCTGAAGGCAGTTTCGGCTGATCGATGATGTTGCGGTTCCATAGACGACTATGGTGAGCGCAGACATTGCGCAGGTAGTTCAGGCTGCGCAGCCAAGTGGCGAATTTCCGGCCGTTGAGAACGCCGTATTTCGCTGAGATAACATCCTGCTCGTGCTCGCGCATCCCGGCATACAACCGCGACATGGTGCCAAAATCCCAAACCTCGCAGGCGACCCAGATCGCCAGTGGCAGGCCATACTTGGTCTTGTTATGGCGTACAAACTCCTCCTTCGAGTCACCGACTAAGCGAGCGTGCTTGCCCAGCCATTCGTGGTGCTGCGTCACTCCTTTGCCGTTATTCAGCTCCCGGCTGAACTCCTTGTGGAACAGCTCGGGGCGAAGATAGGCGAACCGGTCGATTTCACCCAGCGTATGTGAAATATCCACCCTCAGCGCAATCTCGATGCGCTCCAGCGCATCCAAGGTCAGTAGCCGCAACTTCTTGTCGAAAACGTAGAGCTTGACCGCGTTCTCGAAAGTCGCGCCCGGCAGGAACTCATCAAGGGCAATGGTTTCCACCTTGTTTGGTTTCGCCGGTTTACGTCCTTGCTCGTCCAGTAGCGTAAGTGGGCCGGACCGGGCGCGAAAGGGGAATAAGTAGCCGCTCAGGCGGTAGTAACCGATGCGCTGCAAGTAATCCAGAGCCTTCGAACGGTCCGTCACGGCCAAACCGCGCGAGACCAGCAGTTCGAGCTGGTCCTCATAGCTCTTCCACGGCTTGGAATACTCCACCAAGGGCGGCATCGCCGATCAGCCCACGTTCACCGGCACCAGGGTCATGGTGTCGTTGCCGAAGATGTCGATCACCTTCACCGCCACGGTGTAGCGTCCAGGCCGGTCATAGGTGTGCGCGGCGGTGGCTAGTTCAAGGTCGCGGCTCTGGCGGGTGCGGAAGCTCTGCCATTCGTTCTCAAAGATATAGCCCCCGGTCCAACGTTCCTCGAATTGGGGCAGGGCCATTTCGCCTTGGGGCGCCTCGAATCCGGGCAACGTGGCGACACCGGAATGGCCGGTGCCGACAGGCACTTTGATGATCTCCTTGCGGCTCATGTAGTCAAAGTCCACTGCCCAGTAATCCACCCAGTCGGTCCAGTGTTTGGTCAGGCGCTCCTTGGTGACAACGCCCTCCTTGCTCTTGCTCACCTTGTAGAGCTGGCCCGCCTCGCAGATCACCCCGTTCTTGCCTTCCTTCAGATTGGCGATGGCGGCTTCCGCCGCTCCCTGGGTGTAATAGACAGAAAAGTCGGTCAGCTCGATACTGAGGGCCCGCTTATTCTTCTTGTCATAGCGCGGCGTCGCCTCGACGAAACTGATGTCGTGGAACACCACCTGCCCCTTGTCCACCGCCCGCTTATCAAACACCTCCGCGGGTATGTACTTGGGCGAAAGGTCGATGCCCTTGCCCCGAGCCTCTTCCAGCACAGCGGGGAACAGCCCCATCTCAAACTCGAAGGCCAGCACGTCCACCCGAGAAGCGCCCCGCTTGCGGCACTCGGTGATGACCTCCTCCACGAACAGCCGGCCCACCGGCAGGTTGATAGGGCCGATCACCACCAGCCGGCCAGCGCGGGCGCCGTGGAAAAAGCCGTCCTGGGCCGGCGCCCCTTCACCGCCGCCGAAGCCGGTTGCCTTGTAGGCGCGCAGGATCAGGTCGCGGAACTCTTGCTCCTTCTGCGCCAAGGCTTCTTCCTTTTGCTTGCCGGTGAGGCGGCTGCCAACGTTTAAGTACGCATGCCGCTCGTAGCGGCCCAAGTTCAGCACCTCGAAGGCTCGGAAGTCCTTCTCGGCAGCCTTCAGTTCTCGCTGCACACCGATCAACCGCTTGCGGGTGGTGTGAATACCGAATTTACCAAGATCGGTAGCGATCCACTTGCGACCGAGCCGTTCGGCCACGGCAGTGGTGGTGCCGGAACCGCAAAAAAAGTCGGCTACCAAGTCTCCGGGATTACTGCTGGCGCTGATTATGCGTTCGACTAGAGCTTCAGGTTTCTGTGTTGGATAGTTAAGTCGCTCTTGAGAAGATGTGGCTACACCAAAGCCTGGAACATCAGTCCAAATTGAATCAAGCTGTATCGTATATTCATCTAGGTAATATTTCTTGTATTTCTGACCACTCGATGATACGTAAATCAAACCTTCTGCCTCCATTCTTAAAATAGAGGCCTCCGAATAGTCACCCAGCGTTGTTCTTTTGAATTTGCGGCCATCAGGGTCCGCATAGCGAAACTCTCTAAGCTGTTTGTCTGTGAGTTCAGCAGATACGAAGTTGAAAATGCCGGATTCAGTCTTAGCAAAAGCAATTATGGTATCGAATGTTTTTGGCCAGTGCCTAGCACGCTTCTTTGCTCCCTTGCCAACGGCATCTCGCTTCCAGACAATTTCACCCCGATAATTAGAGCGGCCAAACACCTCATCTAATATGCTCCGAAGATAAGCAGTCACCCGCCAATCAGAATGCAAATAGATGCTGCCATCGTCGGCCAGCAAGTCTCGCATGAGGATCAAGCGCTCGTACAACATCGCGATGAAACTATCTGCCCCCCGCCCCCAGGTATCCCGGTAGGCAATCTGCTCCAGAAGGTTCGGTTCCTTGTGGAAGGTTTCGCCTCCGATCTCAATATCCATGCTGAAATCGGCGCCTACGTCAAAGGGCGGATCGATGTAGATGAGCTTGAGTCCACCGGCCTCCTCGATCTGCTGGCGCAGTGCACCTGCCTTCAGGGACGAGAGAATGAGCTTGTTGTCTCCCCAGATGAGCTTGTTCGTCCAGCCTTGGAGTTGCCGACCCCGGCTGTCGAACAGGTCGCCCTGATGCTTGGTTTCGGTGCGCGGCTCGTCCACGTGCTCCAGGGTCTGGAAGGGCAACACGGTGGTGCACACGTCGCGAGTCTTGCCGTTCCAGACCAGTTCCACCTCGCGCTTGTCCTCGAAGAGGATAAAGCGGTATTTCTCCGGTAGCGGTCGGCCCTCGCGGATCAGCGTCATCAGGTCGCGCTGTTCGGCCTCGCTCAACTCATAGGCGCGCTGTTTCGCCACGTTCAATCTCCTTGGTATTCGCGGAAGGCGGCAATCAGTCCGGCAAAGGTCTTGGGCGGATGTTTCTCGAAGCCATCCTGATCGACATAGACGAAGCCGTAGCGGGTTCCGTCCTGCTCTTTGGCTGCTTCCGTGGCGTCGGCGCACCACTGTTTCAGCCGAGCCATCTTCTGGGGGATGTCCAGCTCCTCACGGCCCTTGGTTTCAACGATCCAGACTTGTCCGTCGGTGGTGCGAACGATGAAGTCGGGCGTGTAGGTGGAGAGGTCGCCATCGGCCTTCAGGTAGTCCAGCCGGAAGCCCACCGCCATGTAGTTTTTGCCGAACGCCTGCACGTCCGACGCGCTGTCCAGGAAGGCGGCAAAAGACAGCTCCAAGCGATCCGCACCGGCCTCGCCGACAATACGGTTGAAAACGGAACGCTTGGCTTGGAGGAAACCGCGTGGCTCGGTACGGAAGGGCCGGGTATCACGCAGCCGGATGTGACCCTCGATACGCGAGGTTCCAGTGTCGTGGATGGTCAGCGCGTTGATGGCGGCACGGAAATGATCGAAAAGTGTCTTGCCGACTTCCGGTTCAGAAAGGTTGCGCAGGATGACCGGGTCGTCCAGATCGACCGGCTGGTTGAACAGGTGGTCACGGACAAAGTCGCGCACCTTAGGGTAGAGCTGGTCGTAGCCGCCTACCAGGCGCAATTCCTTGAGCAACTGGCGGGCGAAGAAGGCCACCACTGAGCGGTAATCCGCCGGGCCGCTGCCGTCGAGCTGGATGGAGTGATCCACCTCGGCTTCGAGCATGGTCTTGAAGACAATCTCGCGGGTTTCCTCCGGGGTGAAGGTCTTGACCGGCAATTTGGGATTGCCGAGGGCGGCTGGGTCCAACTCCCCGAGGTCCTTGAACTCGCGGTTAAAACGGCGGGTGAGGCGCGGCAGGGCGATGTCGAGGTCATCGATATTCTTGTCCGGCGACTCGCTGTCCACTTCGACCACAACGGAGTCCTGCCGCTCGCGGCCGCCTGCGCCGCCCATGGGGACGCGCTCGAAGGTCACGCCCTCGCTCTGGATGGACTCAACGAAGTCCATGAAGGCTGGGGTGCCCATGACGGACACGGTTTCCCGCTGGTCGCTACCGAAATACATGCGCCTCAAGCCTCGGCCCAAGGTCTGTTCGGGCAGGATGTTGCTCTTGGCGGCATAGGCGCGCAGGCCAACGATCACCGAGACGTTGCGCACGTCCCAGCCCTCTTTCAGCATCAGCACCGAGACGATGGCCTTGTACGGCGAGTTCCAGGTGTCGATCTCGTTGGATTGCTTGCGAAGGCGCTCCAGCTCTTCCTTGTTCTTGCCGCTCGCCGCCTCGGAGATCTCACCGTTGGCCTTGGTGTGGATCACGAGTACAGCGTCTTGCAGCTCGGGGCAGATTTTTTGCAGGTGCTCGCCCACCACGTCGCAGTTCTTGGTGTCGTCCACCATCACGAACAACACCGCCTTCTTGCCCAGCTTTTCATGCTCGGCGTAGCTCTTACGCCACTCCTCGACACCGAGTTGCAGATAATCTGAGTATTTCTCAGTGATGATCGGGCTTTGATGCTCGGCGAGCTTTGCCCGGCTGGCGGCGTCGGGCAATACGGGATGCTTGACCACGTTCTGGGCGATGGCCTCGACCAGCGGATAGTCACTAACGGTCTGCACGAAGATCGCGCCGTTGTTATGGCGGGGTGTGGCCGTCACGTCGATCTGGATCGACAGGCGCAAGTCCTTTTGCAGCAGCTTGTGGTGGATGTCCTGGATGCACTTGAACCAGGCCAGCCGGGGATCGTGGATGTGGTGCGCCTCGTCGTTGAAGACGGCGAGTTCGTCGATCTCGCGGACGATTTCGCCCAGGTCGGTCTGGCTGTCGGTAGTCTTACCAACAGGCTTGGCCCCAAAGGGGGCCAGGAAATAATCGCGCAGGTCGTCATCTTCCAGGGACGGCTCGGTGATCTCACCCAGGTAGACGCGGTGGATGTTGGTCAGGAACAGGTTGCCGGTGGGGCGCACGACGCGCACGTCGTCCTGGATATGCAAGGCGATCTGGAAGTCGTCCCGCCAGTTGCGCCCGGCGTGGCCATTGTCGGGGAGCACGGGGTCGTTGAAGAAGATGCGCAGGCCGTCGAAGTCGGTCCGCAAGCGGTCCAGCACAATGATGTTGGGCGCGATTAGGAGGAAGTTGCGGGCCAGGGTCGAATCCGGCTCATAGAGTTTGTGGAAATAGCACCAAGCCATTAGCAGCGAAAGCACCTTGGTCTTACCGGCGCCGGTCGCCATCTTTACCACGAAACGAGGCCAGTCCTCGTCGAACATGTTGGCGGAAACAGCGCCGGAAGCGTCGAAGCGCATCAGGTCGAACTTGTCCCGCGCACCGCGCACGTCATGAACCCAGATGACGGTTTCGACCGCCTCGCGCTGGGCAAAATAGTAGCGAAATTGGCTTTGCGTACCGTCTGCCTGCTCAATCAGGTGATCCGTCTCGAACCACCACTTCAAGAGCGACCTCGAAGTTTCGGAGGCACCGGCATAGCCGGCATCACGCCATTTCCAAACTTCCTTGCGAACCTCTGCCACCAAAGGCGGCAGGAGCTTTTCGTAGGCCGTGTCGCGCAACTCCTCCGCCGCTGGAAACCAGCGCCGGTCAGGAAGAAGCGTTTCATAAGGGGATGTTGGAAATTCTGGGTGTAAGGCCACGATCAGCTTCCTTTGGATTTAGCGCTTAACCGGCTTTTCGCCATCTTCGAACAAGGCTCCCTGTTCGGGGATCGCTATCCCATTCCGTCCGCAATAATCCCGGATCAAAACCTCCACCATGTTGGCGATGGAGCGATGGTCTCGGTTCGCCGCCTCGCGCAGCGCTTCTTTCAGTCCAGGCTCGATGCGGAAAGTCAGGGTCGTGGTCTTGGAGGTGGCCATTTTCCCCTCTCGGTTGGCAGGCTGGGAATGTACTGCAATGTACAGTAAAGTCCCATATAATCCAAGGCTTACCAAACAACGGCACAGGAGGGATTCATGGCCCGGCACTACTCCACGAGGGACTTCTTCCGGCAGATGCCCAACGCCTTGCTCGCCCGATACTTCCAAGAGTGGGAGGTGTTCGGCGACCTGGACTTCGCGGCCATGAAGGAGGGCAAGCCGGATGCGCTGTTCGATGCCTGGCTGGCCCTGCCGGACAGCCCTCGCAACGAGATGGACGCTGAGTTGCGGGACATCTTCGCCCTGTGCTGCGAGAAGGGGTTTCTGGCGGTCCTGGACGAGGCCCGTTGGCAGTTGCGCGAAGACCCGGAGGCGATCACCCAATTGGTGGAAAAGCTATCGGCGCTGCCCAACCACTTCGAGCGGGCGATGGTCACCTTTCTGGATCACAAGGAGTTCTGGAAGGGGGCGACCCGCTTCTACCATGCCGACACCCTGAGCTACTGGCGCAAGCGCAAGAACCTGCCGCACCGGCCGGCAGCGGTGGACGACGCCGGCATCCAGCAGCTCGCCCGACAGATCAGCAACTACTTCCACCACACGGAGGGCCGGGGCAAGAACTGTGTGGTGGAGCCCTACCGACGCGGGGAACGGGATTACTTCTTCTGCTACCCCGAAGACCACTCCCAGCACAGCATCGAGTGGGTGGACGGCAAGTTCGACCCGCGCCCGCACAACCCCGCCTTCGAGGTGGTCTACGTCTACTCGCAGAAGGAAGGCTCGCTGGACCTGAACTTTCGGGGCGCCCGCAAGGCGGTGGAGGCGCTGCAAGGGATGTTCGCCACGGCGATCCTCAAGCTGGACGAATTGCCACCCGACCCGAAGGACGAGCGCGTCTATGACCTGAACCCGCTGAGCCAAAAGAGTTTCGATTTCACCTATGCCGTGGGCAGTGGTATCGAGAACGTGGCGGTGAAGAAGCTGCGCCTCTCCTCCCGCGTGAACAAGGGCGACCGCATCACCCTGGAGACGGACGCCTCGCAAGACCCGGATGCCGTCTATACGCTGCTCGACAAGATCGGCAAGGCCGTTCCGCTGCACCTCTACAACGTCACCCAGGTGGAACTTGCCGCCTCGGTGGTGGTGGACCCCGACAAGCCGGCCAAGTCGATCACCATCCGCATCGGTCACCCCAATTCCTGCTCGCTCAAATACGACGAGGTGGA
Organism: Gammaproteobacteria bacterium; assembly: GCA_041685115.1. Classification (GTDB taxonomy): domain Bacteria; phylum Pseudomonadota; class Gammaproteobacteria; order Thiohalomonadales; family Thiohalomonadaceae; genus JALOAT01. The sequence continues at coordinate 11,724 of JAWLGK010000028.1, forward strand.
TCTGAAGCTGCGCGACATGTTGGAAGCCTCGGGGATTGAGCCCAAGGAACTGGTGGCGGAAACCGAAACGGCGGAAGCGGTTGAGGCATGATGCCGGAGGCCGTTCTGGTCGAATTGCTTGACCGCATCGGCGCGCATCGTGGCGCGGCCGTTGTTATCAGCGCCCAGGAGTTGGGCGCGTGGCCCGGCGCTGCTGTCGCGGCGATGCAGTCACAAGGGCTGCTGACGAGAGGACGCCCGGCCACCAGCGCGGTGTGTCCCGGCTGTGAGCGCGAATGCGTCATGCCCGTGCATGTGCTGATCGACACGGCGCGCGGCCCGGAGGCGTTCATCGTTTGCGACAAGCGCAGCGACATTAACCGGGTGCCCGTGCCGGTCGCTCGTCTGGAACAGTGGCAGGCTTCCGGCGATTCGGTTGCCTCGCTGCTCGCCGGCTTGCTGGGCCTGCACCGTTCAGGTTCCGGCACTGATGCCGCCCGGTGGGAGGTCGGCATGCTCAAGGGTACGAAGCACTCCAGCCACCTCGTTCTGATTGCCGATGGCAAGCTCACCCTTTCCCTGGCCGGTCATTCCGTCCCCGTGGCCGATGTGCTGGCACTTGAAGGCAATGCCTTCCAGGTGGACCGGCGGTCGTTGACTCGCTTGGTGGATCAACCCGTCGCCGGGGCCGGGGATGTCGAGTCGGCAGCCCAACGGCGCGAACGGGTCAAGAAACGCGTGGCAGTACTCAAGGCCAAGGGCGTAAAGGGATTCTTGAAGACCGTAGCCGCAGAGGAAGGGATTTCCGTCTCTCGTGTGAAACAGCTCCTGAACGACGACACCGAACCCACCAAGCCCGGCTCTCGCTGGTAACTCCGGCAGGCGGGACTACCCCGCCCAAATCCGAAACCAAGCCATGATGCGGCTTGGCGCGCTGTTTTACGAGACAGCTTGCAAGCCAGTCCCCTATCTCGTTCTCAATCCGTAACCGTGTTCAACAACGCCTATGGAGGCGCAAACATGGTTACCACCATCCTGAGACTTCCCACCGTCAAGGCCCGCACCGGGCTTTCCCGCAGCACCATCTATCTGCGCGTCGCTGAAGGCAGTTTCCCCGCGCCCGTTTCGCTCGGCGGCCGTGCCGTCGGGTGGATCGAGGCGGAGGTGAACGATTGGCTGGCGAAACGCATCGAGGCGAGCCGCAAGGCGGCGCAGTGAACGGGAGGCGGCCATCATGACCGGAAAAACAAAGGGCCGCGCTGGCGGGCACCAGGCGACCCCGATTACATCTCAAAGCAACCGCAATTCTACCGGCCTCGGTGCCCGCATGAAAGCGGCCATCGTGACCCTGGCCGTGTGGGGCTGGTTCCCGCTCGGGCTGGCGGACCGGATCAACCGCATGGGAGGGCCGCGCGATGAATGATGCGGTCTCCCAATTCCGCGAGGCGATGCGTGCCGCCGGGCTGGAACCGCCGGAGGTGATCGAGCCGGGCAAGCTGCACCGCTTTCCCGGTATCGGCAAACGCAACGGCAACACGGCGGGCTGGTGCAAGCTGTTCGACGACGGCCTGGGCGGCAGCTTCGGCGACTGGTCTTCGGGGTTCTCCGAGAACTGGCAAGCGAAACGCGACCGTCCGTTTTCCACGGTGGAACGGGAAGCCTTCAAGCGGCATGTGGCGGAGGCGCAGGCGCAAGCGGAGGCCGAACGCAAGGCACGGCAGGCCGAAGCGGCTGCGAAGGCGGCGGCGATCTGGAATTCAGCGGCACCCGCGCCCGGCGATCATCCCTACCTTGTGCGCAAGGACATCAAGGCCCACGGCGCGCGGCTGCACAATGGCGCGCTGCTGATCCCGATGCGCGAAGGCGGCGAACTCCATTCGCTGCAATTCATCGGGCCGGACAGCGACAAGCGGTTCCTGACCGGCGGGCGCATGGCGGGGTGCTATTGCAGCATCGGCAGCACACAAGGCGCGGCGGCCTTGTGCATAGCCGAAGGCTTTGCGACCGGCGCGACCATCCACCAGGCGACGGGCTACCCCGTGGCCGTTACATTCAATGCCGGGAATCTGAAGGCGGTGGCGCAGGCTATGCGGGAACGGTTCCCTAACCTGCCGCTAATCGTCTGTGCGGATGATGACGTAGACATGCAAGGCAACCCCGGTTTGAGCAAGGCCAGCGAGGCGGCGCGAACCGTCGGCGGGCTGTTGGCCATGCCGAACTTCGGCCCCGAGCGGCCACCCGGCGCGACCGACTTTAACGACATGGCGGGGGCGCTTGGCATGGATGCGGTGCGCAATACGATCAACAACGCAGCCTCGCTCGGCGGTGGCATTCCGGAGAGTGCCGCAGCGGGCGAACTGTGGCCCGAGCCGCAGCCGTTGGCGGCGAAGGTGGAGCCGGAGCCCTACCCGCTGGACGCCCTGCCGGAGGCCATCCGCGCAGCGGTGGACGAGGTGCAGGGCTTCACCAAGGCACCCGTGCCGCTGGTGGCCTCAAGCGCGCTGGCTGCGCTGTCGTTGGCGATTCAGGCGCACGCCGATGCGAAGCGGGCGGAAAAACTCACCGGCCCGGTAAGCCTGTTCCTGCTCACCATCGCCGATTCCGGCGAGCGCAAATCCACCTGCGATGGTTTCTTTACCAAGGCGATCCGCGACTACGAAGAGACGCAGGCGGAGTTGGCAAAGCCGGCGCTCAAGGACCACAAGGCGGCCACCGAGGCATGGGAGGCGAAACGGGCCGGCATCAAGGAGAAGATCCGCCATCTCGCCAAGGAGAACAAGCCGACCGGCGAGAAGGAAGCGGCCTTGTGCGATCTGGAACACAACAAGCCGGAACCGCCGCGCGTGCCGCGCCTGCTGTATGCCGATGCGACACCGGAGGCCCTGGCCTACGGCTTGGCGAGAAACTGGCCGTCGGGCGGCGTGGTTTCCGCCGAAGCCGGGATCGTGTTCGGTGCGCATGGCATGGGCAAGGACTCGGTCATGCGCAACTTGGCGCTGCTCAATGTGCTGTGGGACGGCGGCAATCTCACCATCGACCGGCGCACGGCGGAATCCTTCACCGTGCGCGGTGCGCGGCTGACCGTGGCCTTGCAGGTGCAGGAGGCGACCTTGCGCACCTTCTTTGACCGCTCCGGTGGACTGGCGCGCGGCACTGGCTTTCTCGCCCGCTTCCTCGTCGCCTGGCCGGAATCGACGCAAGGCTTTCGCCCCTTCACCGAAGCACCCGCCAACTGGCCCGCGTTGGCGGCATTCAACCGGCGCATTGCGGCGATTCTGGAACAGCCCGCGCCGGTTGATGAAAACGGCGCTCTGAGTCCGCCCCTGCTGCCGCTGACGGCTGAGGCCAAGGCGGCATGGGTGGCCTTCCATGACACCATCGAAAGCGAGCTTGCCAGCGGCGGCGAACTCTACGACGTGCGCGACGTGGCGAGCAAAACCGCCGACAACGCGGCGCGGCTGGCGGCGCTGTTCCAGGTCTTCGAGGGTACGGGCGGCGCCATCGGTGCGGAAGCATTCGAGTCGGCAAGCCGCATCGCAGCCTGGCACCTGAACGAGGCGCGGCGCTTCTTCGGCGAGTTGGCGCTACCGGCGGAGCTGGCCGACGCGGCGCGGCTGGATGGCTGGCTGCTCGACTACTGCCGCCGCCATAAGACGACCATCGTTCCCCGGCGGGAGGTGCAGCGCAACGTGACACCCGTACACCTGCGCCAGCGGTCGGTGCTCGAAGACGGCTTGCGGGAGCTGATCGAGGCCGGGCGGGTGCTGCTGGTGCAGGAGGGAAAGCGCAAGGAAATCCATGTCAACCCGGCATTGCTGGCAGGGGGTGCGGTATGACCCTCTCGAACCTGATCCGCAAGGGTGGACTTGCACAGGTTGCGACGGCGACACCCGCGACCCTGGCGACACAAGAGGCGGAGAGCGCGGCAACTGTCGCACAAGTCGCAACTGTCGCGGTCGCAAAGCCACAGCCCCCGGCAACAGCGATGGCTGCCGAAGAAGAAACGGCGATCCGCACCTGGCTCGCGTATATCGCTGAAACCAGCGTTGAAACCATCACCGAAGTGCTGGACCAATGCCGTGCCGATATGGAGGCGCGAGCGTACTTCCTGCAACGCGCCGAAGAAGTTCCTCCTCCCGTCGCCCCTGACCATTGGGCAAAGTGCGGAGAGTGCCAGCACTTCCAGCGTATCGACCATCCGAACTTGGGGCACTGTGCCAGCGGCGAACCCGAGGCCATAGCGGGGCTGTGGGACACCGATAGGCGATGGTGCGAAAGCTTCGCCAGCGCGACCCGCCCAGACGGTGAAAATGGCGGAAGGTTAACAGGTCAAATTCCCAAATGATTTCGGCAAAATTCTGGAGGCAAACATGGGCGGCATGGGTAGCGGGCGGCGCTGGCACTACGGCGCGAATGACACCACGGAGGATTACCGGGCCATCGACGTTCGGCGCTGGCAACGGGACGGGCTCCTGATACCGGGCAACGCCTTCGGATGGCAGTGGAGCCGCAGGGGCGAAGTGGTGGCATCGATCCAGGCACGAGCCGAAGCCGGCCGCGTCGTTCTGAGCTACCGCCACCGGAGCGGCGGCGGAGAGTGGAAGGACGAAAGCTACCCGGTCTATCTAGACTGGACACCCTGCAACCTGGGCGGGTCGCGCCCGTGGTTTCTTTGCCCCGCCGTGGGGTGCGGGCGGCGCGTGGCGCTCCTATACGGCGGCGCCATCTTCGCCTGCCGCCACTGCTACCAACTCGCCTATCCCAGCCAACGGGAAACCTACGATGACCGCGCGGCCCGCCGGGCGGATCGAATCCGTGACAAGTTGGGCTGGGAACCGGGCATCCTCAACGGGAACGGCAACGGCTGGAAGCCCAAAGGAATGCACTGGCGGACCTTCGAACGGCTGACCGCCGAACATGATGCTTTCGTGCAAATTTCGTTGGCGGGGATGGTTCAGCGGTTCGGTCTCAAGCTGTAGAGACACCAAGCAAGCGCGGGGGCAACTTTGGGGGCATCTACACTAGACCGACATAGACGAAACATTTGCATTCAATGCCTTACAGAACGTTTTCGGTAGTCGCCGCCCCAACAAAAAAGGCCAACCGGTTCCCGGTTGGCCTTTTTTCTTGCACGCTCCCGCGTGTCTGCGGGGGGCCTGCGGATTCCGGTGGACTTCCCCTTCCCGGCTGCATCCCCACCTGGGGCCGCATTTCGCTCTCTCTCCGCGTCGTTATTCTCTCCGGCCCCGCTCCCCAGCGAAGGGCCTAAGTCCACAGGTCCCGTCGATCACGCCATCGCTTCTGGGAAAACATCATCTGCAAAGGCACCTACTTGCCCGAGAGATAACGCCGGTCGTCGAAGGTGCTGATCCAGTCCGGGCGAAACAGCACCAGGCTGGCCGCGATCATGCCCGTGAAGAAGGCCTCGGCGAAGATCATGAGCGGCGCGAACGGCAGGTAGTCGTGCGCCACCTTGGCGAAGGTGTAAGGCCCGCAACAGGCCAGCAGCACGGTCGCCGCCGCGATGGTTGCGACCATGGCCAGTCCGCCGCACAAGAATCCATTGCCGAGCACGTAGACGAAGAAGTGGTGCGGCAGAAAGCGCACCGACAGGCGGTGGATGGTCTCGCTCACCAGCACGGGCACCGCCACCATCACGATGCCATTCAAGGCCAGTGATTGCAGATCACCCATGCCATCGAGGGTGGTGCCGAGCAGCACCAGGCTGAGGCCGATGAAGGCGAGCTGCCAGCCGAACATCAGCACGAACAGGGTGGCGCCGAGCAGGTGAAAACTCATGCCGGGTTTCAGCCCTGCGTCCATCTGCCACAGCAGCAGCAACAGTACGCAACTTGCCAGCAGCACGTGGCTCTTGGCAGGGTCCTTGCGATAGACCTGCCATGGCGCCGTGTAGGCTGCCCAGCCGAACGCCGCGGTGAATCCAATCGACGCGAGCCAGTAGAAGAACGGCGGTAAGAGGCCCGCAGAAAGATTCATCGGTGACTCCTCGGGGATGGTCGGCGATGAAGTATTACCGCATCGGCTGCGTCGTTCCAGACGACGAGGGCTCGATACAGACCGTCCTTATGTTCAGCTTATACACCTCGCGCGAATGCGAGGGAGCGGCTGGCTATACCGCATCCGGCGTTGGCCATGGCAGGCTGACCGGGCGGGTCACCATGCGGTGCCGCAGGAGCTGGCGTAGCAATCGGTTGATCTGGCGGCGTTCATCACGCACGTAGCGCGGATCGCCGTTGACGGCGTAGGGCGCCGGCAGGTGCTCGCAGCCCTGATAGGCGATCACTTCCGCAACGCAGGCGTCGTGATACACGCGCACTGTCATTGCCACGTCAGGCACGAGGTTGTCCGCTTCGAAGAGATGGCGCAGTTCGAACGTGCTGGTGTAGCGCGACTGCTCGCGCAGTTCGACTTCGAGTCCCGGCGGCTGACCCGTGGCGCCCTCGCTCAGACCGGGCAGCAGCAACACGAGCAGCCCATAGAGCTCCTCGAAAATCGCCTCCGGTCTTTCCTCGAATACGCAACTCACTGAATGCCACCGAAAACCATGACTCAGCCTAAAGACACGCCGCAGCGCACGCGGTTCCGTGCGGTTGAAAAAACGTTGAAAGTGAAGGGGACATGTGCCAGGACGGCGCACATGCCTGACCAGGGACATCCCTTGCCGGCGTAGCGCCCGGCGAAAACGCCGGCAGGCTTAGGATAGCACCGGGCAAGACGTCGGGGTAACCGTGAAGGGCTCAAACCGGAGATGCGTCGTATGACAGAAAACGCCCGTTTTCGCTTGACATCACCGGAATCGAGCGCCTACGCAATCGCGGAGGAATACGCGTCCGATATCTCTGTTGTAGGAGCCGACACTGTCGGCGAACGGGGTTTCGGTGAACCGGGCGTTGAAAAGGCATTCGCCCACGGAGTGGGCTCCTACGGCGGTTTATCGAATCCTTGTAGGAGCCGACACTGTCGGCGAATATGCGGTTTCGGCAAAACGCGGCTGTTGAAATATTCGCCGGCGGTGCGGTGGTTTGAGGCGTTCCCTCGATCAGGCGAAGAAATCGACCATGCCGCGGCCGCTATCGGCGTGACTCACCTCGGTGCCGATGTCCGTGCCGTCCGACTCGGCGCCACCCACCTGAGGGCCGCCGCGCCCGCCCAGGTGTTCACGCCCGTCGCCCCGTTCCTGCGGCGATTGCTGCGACACCTCCGACTGCACGAGATTGAGGCCGCTGTCCGCCAGCATGTCCCGCAGGCGCGGCATCGCCGCTTCGATGGCGTCACGGGCCACCACATTGTTTGCAGTGAAGGCAACCGTAGCTTGGTCCTGTTGCACGGAGATGCGCACCTCGATCGGGCCCATCTCGCGCGGAGTCACCTGGATGTGCGCTTCCTGGATGCCCTGGCGGGCCATCCACACCACGCGTTCGTTGAAGGCCTGGTCCCAACCCGCACGATTGAGCGGTACCGGGATACTCGGGGTGGCCGGGGCCTGCGCAGCGCTCGGCGCCGCCTCGCGGCCGGGTGGTGTCGGCCCCATACCGTTCAGCAGGTTGAGAAAATCGGGGCCACGCTGGGCGGACTGGCCCGTTGGCTTTCCCTCGATCAGCCCGGTCGCGTCCAGGGCCGCCTTCTCAACACCGTTTTCCTGGGACATCATGCGGCTGAAGCGAAACGCCGTGAGCAAGTCGTCGGCCGGACGCTCGGTGGCCGGCTTCGTTGCCTGATCGCCCCGGACCGCCGCCGTTGCCGCTGCCGTTGTGCGCGCACCCGTCTGCCCCTGCGGGGGCACTGTCAGCCCGTCGTCGGCGGTCTCGGGCGCCGCTTCGCTATCGGCGGTAGCGGCGAGCGCGTTGAACAGCACGGGCTCGCCCTCCGTATCCGCCGTGTCCGCGGTATTCGTCGCGTCGGTCGCTGGCGTAGCCGCCGGCACACCGGTGGCCGCTGCATCGGCCTGTTCATCAACCGGCAAGGTATTGCCGCCCAGCGCGGCAAGAAGCTGCTCGGGGGTGAGCTCCGACGTCTCTTCGCCGTCCGCCGTCCCGGTCTGTGCCTCGGCGGCATTACCCGGGGCTGCCGCTGTCGATTCCTCGGCGGCGCCCTCCTCCGTGCGTGCCCCGGCACGGGCCTCATCGGCGGCCGTTGCCGAACGCTCCTCGGGCTTGGAAGTTTCTGCCTTCGAGGTGCCGTTCGCCTTGGAACTCCTGTCGGAACGAGGCGCTGCCGTCTCCGGCCTGTCCGGCCTGCCGCCCCCGTCATTGCGTGAGGGCGTGCGCCCGGCGCCACGCACCTGGGCATCGAAAACCTCAGCGAAGCCATCCTCGCCACTGGAGCGCCCCCGGCGCACGCGCGTGTTGGCGGCGTCGAAGCCGAGCAGCCCGGTGTCCAGATTCTTGGTGTTATTGGGTGTCATGTCTGTTTTCCCTCGCTATACCGAGAATGAAGCAACATCCATTCCACTCTCATTCGTCGCTGGGCCGCTTGCGCTGCGCCAGTTCGTCCGATGCCTTCTGATCCCGCTTGTCGTCCGCCAGGCTCTCCTGGGTCTCGAAGCGCTCCTTGGCCTTGATGAAGGTCTGGGATTTTTGTCGGGTTCTGAGCCACAGCTGGCGTTTTTGCTCGCATAGGCGTGCGGCATTGCTCACCGCCTGTTGCTGCTGGGCAATGGCCTGATCCAGTTGCGCCAGGAATCGCCGCGTGTCGAGCAGCCGCGCCGCTGTAATGCCCGCCGCACCACTGGTCTCGAAGCGTGCCTGGTATTCGCGCCGGTAGCCCTGCAACTGGGCCAGCTGGCGTTCGTGTTCATCGAGCTGTCGCCGGCTGGCGCCGAATTCCTGGGCGGCCTTGTCCTCGCGCGAGGCGGCGACCCGCAACACCGGCTCCATGCGTCGTGACTTGCGCATCGCTCAGTTCACCGTCGCACCGCCGCCTTGGCGGGCAGCGAGGGCGCCTTTTCCAGTAACGCCTGCAGATCGTGCTGGCTGTTTTCGAAATTCACCGCCTCGCGGATGCCCTGGGCCAGGAAATCCATCATGTGCGGCTGCATGCGTATGGCCTCGTCGATGCGCGCATCGGCACCCGGCGCGTACGCACCCACGCTGATGAGGTCGCGGTTCTGCTCGTACGTGGAGTACATCTTCTTGAAATGCCTCGCCGACTGTTGGTGTTCAGGCGTGGTGATCTCGGTCATGGCGCGGCTGATGGAGGCCTCGATGTCGATGGCCGGATAGTGACCGGAATCCGCCAGGCGGCGGGTCAGCACCACGTGGCCGTCGAGAATGGCGCGCGCCGCGTCGGCGATGGGGTCCTGCTGATCGTCGCCCTCGGCCAGTACGGTGTAAAACCCCGTGATGGAACCACCGCCCTCACCGCCGTTGCCCGCACGCTCCACCAGCGCCGGCAGCTTGGCAAACACCGAGGCAGGATAACCCTTGGTGGCCGGCGGCTCGCCGATGGCCAGCGCCAGTTCGCGCTGCGCCTGCGCATAGCGGGTCAGGGAGTCCATGAGCAACAGCACGTCCTTGCCCTGGTCGCGGAAATACTCGGCGATGCTGGTGGCAAGCGCCGCCCCGTGCAGGCGCATCACCGGCGTATTGTCCGCCGGCGACGCCACGACCACGGCGCGCGCCATGCCTTCCTCGCCGAGGATGTTCTCGATGAATTCCTTCACCTCGCGGCCGCGCTCGCCGATGAGCCCCACCACGATCACATCCGCGGTGGTGTAGCGCGTCATCATGCCAAGCAGTACGCTCTTGCCGACGCCGGAACCGGCGAACAGACCCATGCGCTGGCCGCGGCCCACGGTGAGCAGGGCGTTGATGGCGCGGATGCCCACGTCCAGCGGTTCGCGGATGGGGCGGCGCGCCATGGGATTGATGGGCCGGCCCGTGAGCGGCATGCGTTCGTGCGTGGCGGGTTCGCCCTTGCCGTCGAGGGGCCGGCCGGCGCCATCCAGCACGCGGCCGAGCAGCGCCTCGCCGACCGGGGCGTCGTAGGTGTTGCCGGTGGGAATGACGCGGGAATCGGGGCCGACACCGCGGATGTCGCCGGTGGGCATGAGGTAGAGCCGGTCGCGTGCGAAGCCGACCACCTCCGCCTCGATGAAACTTCCGCCCGCGGCCTCGACCAGGCAGCGGGTGCCGATGGTGGCCTGCAGGCCGACCGCTTCGAGGGTAAGACCGACCAGCCGGCTGAGGCGCCCTTCCACGCGCAGGGGCATAGGTGCGGCGATGCGCTCACGCTTTTCGCTTAGCGCCTGTGCCCAATGCTCCGCGCGCGTCTTCTCAGGACGATGGCTGGTCATCCGCCCCGCCCATGAGTTTTTCCATCACCTCGGCGACCCGGGACTCGAGCGTCGCGTCGATGCGGGAGTTTTCGCTGGTGATGCGGCAGCCGCCGCGCGTCAGCGCCGGCTCCTCGGCGATGCGCCAGGGCGTATCCGTACCGGCGATGTGCTCGCGCACCAGCGCCGCGTCCTCGGGATGCAGAAATACCTGGATACGTTCTGCATGAGACGGCAATGCGCCGACCGCCTCGCGCACCACGGCGATCACCTGTGCAGGATCGCTCGCCAGTTCCCGCCGCATCACTTGACGAGCGACCGCCAGCGCCAGCTGTACCAGTTCGTCTTCGACGCGTTCGTTCACGTCGTTCAGGGGTTCGGCCATGGCGGTGAGGATCTGACCAAGGCGCTGCGCCTGGGCGGCCACTTCCGTCTGCCCCGCCTGCATGCCTTCGCGCCGGCCCTGCTCGAAGCCTTGCTCCACGCCTTGCTCGAAACCCTCTTTCTGCGCCTCGCGCCGGATCTCCTCAAGCCTTTCCGCCGACAGCAGTTCGCGCAGCTCCGCTGCGTCGATCTCCTCGGCGGTGGGCTGTGGCGGTTCGGGTGCGTCCGGCTCCCCCACGTTGGGCAGTTCCCAACGCTCGTAGGCGGTGAGTGATTCCTTGGCGATGAGCTTAGACGTACTCATCGCCGCCTCCGCCCAGCGACAAATCGCCGGATTCCGCCATGCGGCGTGCAATGGCGAGGATTTCCTTCTGCGCGGTCTCCACTTCCGAGATGCGCACCGGACCGCGTGCGTCGAGGTCGTCGCGCAACATTTCGGAGGCGCGCTTGGACATATTCCTGAACACCTTTTCCTTCACGTTGTCGTCGGCGCCCTTCAGGGCCATGATGAGGCTGTCCGAAGAAACCTCGCGCAGCAGCGCTTGCATGCTGCGGTCGTCGATGTCGGCCAGGTTCTCGAACACGAACATGAGGTCCTCGATGTTCTGTGCCAGTTCCGGTTCTGCATCGCGGATCTTGTCGAGGATCTTGGTCTCGATGGAGGTATCCATGAAATTGAGGATATTGGCGGCCGTCTTCTTGCCGCCCACACTGGACGACTTGATGTTGCCGGAGCTGCCCGAGAACTGCTTGTCCAGGATATCGTCCAGTTCCGCCAGGGCGGCGGGCTGGATACCGTCGAGGCTGGCTACGCGCATCAGGATATCGGCGCGCAGGTTCTCCGGCAGAGCGGACAGCACCTGCGCGGCCTGATCGCTGTCGAGATAGGACAACACGATGGCGATAATCTGCGGATGCTCCAGGCGGACGATCTCGGCGATGGCGCGCGGCTCCATCCACTTGAGCGCCTCGAGACCCTTGGAGGAGCGCCCGAGCAGGATGCGGTCGATGAGGTTCGCCGCCTTGTCCTCGCCGAGCGCATTGGTGAGCACGCGGCGCAGATAGTCCTCCGAGCCCACGCCGAGCGCCGTTTGCATGCCCAGCTCTTCGGCGAAATTCTGCAGCACATCGCTCACCTGCGGCTTGGTGACGCTGCGGGTGGCGGTCATGGCTTCGCCGATTTTCTGCACCTCCTTCGGTCCGAGGTGCTTCATGATCTCCACCGCACCGGACTCGCCGAGACTCATCATGAGAATGGCCGCGCGCTCGGCGCCCGTGAGCTTGGTTTTCGGTTGTTCAGCCATGGTCGTTTACTTGTCGTCCGCATGGATCCAGCTGCGCACCACCTGCGCGACCCGCTTGGGGTCCTGCAGGGCCATCTGACGCGCCTGGTTCAGATTTTCTTCGTAGGTCTGGTCGGGGCCCGGCAATTGCACCGTCGCGGTGGAACCGCTCAAGGAGAGATGATCCTCTGCCATGGCCGGCCCGGCAAGCTGGTCCGCCTCCTCCTCCTCGGGCTTCGCCTGCGGGCCGAAGCTGCGCACCACTGCCCGCAGGGCGAACAGCAGCACTACCGCGGCGATGATCCAGGCGAACACTTCCTTCACCACATCCCACAACCAGACCTGCTTCCACAGCGGCGCCTCGGGCAACGGTGCCAGACCATGGGTCTCGGTGAAGGCGACGTTGACCACGTTGATCGTGTCGCCGCGGTCGGCGCTGAAACCGATGGCATCGCGCACCAGGGTGGTGATGCGGTCCAGCTCCTCGGGCGCACGCGGCGTGCGTACCAGATTGCCCTCCTCGTCCGGCACCATCTTGTCGTCCACCACTACGGCCACAGTCAGGCGTTTGATCTGCCCCACCGCCGAACGGGTGTGGCTGATGGTGCGGTCCAGTTCGTAGTTGACGGTGGCGCGCCGGACACTGCGCATGTTCTCGCCTTCCGCGGCCGGCGTACCCTGCGCCGGCAGGACCTCGGGTGCGCGGCCCGCACCGGGCGGTTCATTGGAGAGCGCACCGGGAATACCCATTGGATCGGTTCCGGTATTGGTCTGCTCGAAGCGCTGCTCGCTGCGCATGGCGGCGGTTTCGGGGTTGTAGGTCTCCTGGGTCTGCTCGGTGACCGCGTAATCCACATCCGCCGACACCTGCGCGCGCACGCCGTCCGGGCCCAACACCGGCGTGAGGATGCTCTCGATACGCTGCACGTAGGATTCTTCAAGGGTGCGCGTGTGCGCGAACTGCTCCTTGCTGGCGGACAGCTCGGGATTGAGTTTTTCGTCGCTGAGCAGGCGGCCCGATTGGTCAACCACGGTGACGCGGCCGGGCTCCAGGTTGGGGACGCTGGAGGCCACCATGTGGGTGATCGCCGCGACCTGTTCGCGCTCCAGTACGCGGCCGGGAAACAGGCTGATCAGCACCGAGGCGCTGGGTTCCTGGCGCTTGCGTACGAACACCGATTGCTTGGGCAGGGCCAGGTGCACGCGGGCGTTCTCCACGTATTTCACCGAGGCGATGGTGCGTGCCAGCTCCTCCTCCAAAGCACGCTGGTAACGCGCGTTTTCCATGAACTGGCTGGTGCCGAATTCCTGCTTCTGTTCCAGCACGTTGAAGCCGACGCCCGCGCTCTTCGGCAGGCCGGCACTGGCCATTTGCAAACGCAGCTCGTGGACCTGTTCGGCAGGGACCAGGATGGCGCCGGTGGTCTCGTCGAGGCGGTACTTCACGTTGTCCTTGCTCAGTTGCTCGACCACCGCGCCGGCGTCCTGTCCCACCAGACCGCTGTAGAGCACGCCATAGGTGGGCTCGCGGCCCCACAGCACCACCGCGATGCCGAGCGCCACCGCGGCGGCGAGCCCGAACATCACGCCGAGCTGGCGGGTCACCGGGTTTTGAGCAAGGACGGCCAGTTGAGTCGTCGCCATGGAGTGTGCCTTTACCGCGTTCATCGTCGGGCGCTATGCCTTACACGGGCATGCGCATGATTTCCTGATAGGCCTCGACCACCTTGTTGCGCACCTGCACCATGGCCTGGAAGCCGAGCTGCGCTTGGCTGGTGGCCAGCATGACATCCGACAGCCCCACGCCGGGGGTACCCAGCTCGAAGGACTGCTTGAGCTCGCCGGCGGTCTGTTGCATGCCGTTGACGGTATCGATGGACTGCTTGAGCACCGACGAAAAGCTGGCGCCTGCGGTCCCGGCCGAGGCATCGGCCGCCGGCAGCACACCGGTGCCCTTGGCCTGCGCCGCGGCGAGACGCAGCTGGGCGAGGAGCTGGGAGCTGTCGATGGTGTTCATGATGCCTCCGCCAATGTTTGAAATCCGTCACTGCGGATCTCAGATGCATTTACGGTGCCAACCGCTCCGGGCAGGCGAAACCCTCTTCCCGCATACGCGCCAGCTTGTAGCGCAAGGTGCGTTCGCTGATGCCGAGTTTCTGTGCCGCGGCCTTGCGCGAACCGGCGCGCAGGGCCTCGGCGATGAGGTGATATTCCCGTTCCTTCAGCTCGCCATTCAGGCCATCGACGGCCGGGGTCTCCAATGTGGGCGCGGGGGCTTGCTCGAACACCAGGTCGGCCGGGCCAAGGGAATCCCCGGGCTGGAGGATCAGCGCGCGCTGCATGAGGTTGTCCAGCTCGCGCACGTTGCCCGGGAAGCCGTAGCGACGCAGCAGGCTGGTCGCCGCGGGGGACAGGGTCGGCGCCTGGCGTCCTGCGGCGCGGGCCGCCGCCGCCAGTGAGCGCTCCGCCAGCGGCAGGATGTCGCCCGGGCGCTCACGCAGGGCGAGCGCGCGTAGCGGAAACACCGCCAACCGGAAATAGAGGTCTTCGCGGAAGCGGCCTTGGCGCACCTCTTCGCGCAGGTCACGGTTGGTGGTGGCGAGCACGCGCACGTCGAGCGGGATGACGCGCTCGCCGCCGAGGCGCTCCACCTCGCGCTCCTGGAGGACGCGCAAAAGCTTGGCCTGCAGGTTCGGGTCCATTTCCGAGACCTCGTCCAGCAACAGCGTGCCGCCCTGGGCCTGTTCGAACTTGCCGGGCATGCTCCGCACCGCGCCGGTGTAGGCGCCCTTCTCCCAGCCGAACAGCGTCGCCTCCAGCATGTTCTCGGGGATGGCCGCGCAATTGACCGCCACGAACGGCCCCCCGGCACGCGCCGAATGCTCGTGGACGTAGCGGGCGATCACCTCCTTGCCGCTGCCGCTCTCGCCGTGGATGAGCACCGTAACCTCGCTGTGGGCCACGCGCCCGGCCAGGCGGAAGAGTTCGCGGCTGCGTGGGTCTTCCACGAGCGGCGCACCCGGCGTGCTGTCGGGGGGACGCACGTGCTTGTTCACCGCATCCACCAGCGCAGCGGCCGCGAACGGCTTCACCAGGTAATCCACCGCGCCTGCGCGCATGGCCTCCACGGCCTTGGGCACACTGGCGTAGGCGGTCATGAGCAACACCGGCAATTCCGGATCACGGTGTTTCAGGGCACCGAGCAGCGCGTGCCCGTCCATCCCCGGCATGTGCACGTCGCTCACCACCAGATCGGGGGTGGCGTCGTCCAGCGTGGCCAGGGCATCGGCGGCGTTGTGAGCGACGCAGGCACGAAAACCTGCCACGTCCAGGGTATCGGCCAGCGCCTCGGCGAGGCCGCGATCATCTTCGACTACGAGTACGGTTTGCATGGTCACTTCCTTCAGGCATTCACTGCCAGCCGCTCGGCTACCCGGTATTGCGCCGGCAGGCGTATGGCAAACACGCTGCCACCGTCTGCTTCGGGCGCATACCAGACATCACCACCCTGGGCGCGCGCCACGGCGCGCACCGCGGCCAGGCCGAGTCCCGCACCATCGCGCCGGCCCGTGGCGAAGGGTTGGAACAGCCGCGGACGCAGGGACTCGGGCACGCCGCAGCCGTGGTCGCGCACCAGGAATTCGATCGCATCCGGCTTGGCCGGGCGGCAGGCCAGTTCGAGTTCACTGCCCGGCGCGCTGGCCTCCAGGGCGTTGTTCACCAGGTTGAGCAGGGCGCTCTTGATGAGCGTGGGATTGCCGCACACCACTTGGCCGTCGGTCGCGTCGCTGGCGCGCACCGAGATGTGACGGGTCGATGCAGCCTCGCGGGCGGCCTCATGCACCTGGGCGAACAGCTCGGCCGCGGCAAAGGTCTCCCTCGCCCCGCTTTCGCCACGCGCCAGACCGAGCATGTCGTTCACCAGACGCTCCAGGTCGCGCAGGCGGGAAATGAGCTTTTCGGTGAAACCGCTGCGCCGGCCGGCGGCGAGTTGCGGGTCGGCCAATTGCGAGGCATACAGCAGGGCCGAAGACAGCGGCGTACGTACCTGATGGGCGAGCGTGGCCGCCATGCGGCCCATATCGGCGAGGCGCCGCGAGTGTTCCGCCTGGCGGTGCCACTGGCGCTCGGCGGTCACATCCTGCAACCACAACAACTGCCCCGGCCCGTCGCCCCGTGGCGCCGTGGCGACGGTCACCAGGCGCCCGTCGCGCAGCTGCAGATCGCTGCCGACCGTGCCGGACGCGAAGGCACGCTGCACGATGTCGCGCCAGGGCTCGCCGAGCAACGGAGCGCCGAGCAGCGCCTCCGCGCGCGCGTTGGCCGAAGCCACCCGCCCACGGCCGTCCAGCATCACCAAGGCCGCGGGAACGGACGACGTCAACGCACGCAATTCCGCGCGGAGCCGCGCGTGTTCGGCTGTCAGGAGCTCGATTCGTTCGCGAGACGGGCTCTCGGCCTTCGTTTGGATGGCGCTCTGTATTGCCATAGCCTTGTCGTATTCGTAATGGACGCCCTAGGCCAAGCAAAGGTTGTGCCGGTTACAATTTGCTGCGTTTACAGTGGGTTAGGAAATGACCTCGCGTGACGGAGTCAAATTTGTGACTTCGTGCGGGGGTGGGATATCCAGGCTTGGTGCGGTCCGTGGTCGCCGGGTGGTTGGAAAGGCATTCGCCCACGGGGTGGGCTCCTACCGGTGGTTATCGGAACCGTTGTAGGAGCCGACACTGTCGGCGAACGGGGTTCGGTCAAGCGCCGGTGGTTGGAAAGGCATTCGCCCACCGGGGTGGGCCCCTACGGGGGTTATCGGAACCGTTGTAGGAGCCGACACTGTCGGCGAATGGGGTTTCGGCGACCGCCGGCAATTGGGAAAGGCATTCGCCCACGGGGTGGGCTCCTACCGGTGGTTATCGGAACCGTTGTAGGAGCCGACACCGTCGGCGAATGAGGGTTTCGGTCAAGCGCCGGTGGTTGCAAAGGCATTCGCCCACGGGGTGGGCTCCTACCGGTGGTTATCGGAACCGTTGTAGGAGCCGACACCGTCGGCGAATGCGGTTTCGGTCAAGCGCCGGTGGTTGGAAAGGCATTCGCCCACGGGGTGGGCTCCTACGGGATACCGAATCTTTGTAGGAGCCGACACCGTCGGCGAACGGCTATCGCCCAATCACTCCCCTCGCGAGATCCCGTACTTGCGCATCTTCTCCACCAAGGTGGTGCGACGCATCTTGAGCCGCTGGGCGGCGTGGGCGACTACGCCGTCGGCGTCGTCGAGGGCCCGGTGGATGAGTTTGAGTTCCAGGTCGGCGAGGTATTCCTTCAGGTCGAGGCCCTCCTCGGGCAAGGCCATGGGGCCGTGCGAAACGACCTGCTCCGGCGGAGCCTCGGCGGGCGCCGGCATGGGCATGTCCTGCTCCACCAGGCTCGCATCGGTCTGGAACTTGGCGGGCAGGTCGTGGTAATCCACCACGCCGCCCGGATGCATGATGACCAGGCGCTCCATCAGGTTCGCCAGTTCACGCACATTGCCGGGCCACGGGTAGTTCATCAACGAGGCCAGCGCCGCCTGGGTTAGCCGCACAGAACCGCGCTGCTCGCGCTCCAGGCGCGCCACCAGCTCGCTGACCAGCAGCGGAATGTCCTCCTGGCGCTCGCGCAGCGGCGGCACGTCGATAGGGAATACGTTCAACCGGTAATAGAGGTCCTCACGGAATTGTCCGTCCGTGATGGCCTGCTCCAGGTTGCGGTGGGTAGCGGCGATCACCCGCACATTGGCGGCGATGCTGCGGTTGCTGCCCACGCGCTCGAAGCTGCGCTCCTGCAACACGCGCAACAGCTTCACCTGCATGTTGATGGGCATGTCGCCGATCTCGTCCAGGAACAAGCTTCCGCCCTCGGCCATCTCGAAGCGCCCCTGGCGGGTGGTGAGCGCCCCGGTGAAGGCGCCCTTCTCGTGGCCGAACAGCTCACTCTCCAGCAATTCCGCAGGAATGGCCCCGCAGTTCACCGGCACGAAAGGCTTGTCCCGGCGGGATGAGAGGTAGTGCAGGCTGCGGGCGATGACTTCCTTGCCCGTGCCGGACTCGCCCAGGATGATCACGTTGGCGTCGGAGTCGGCCACCTGATCGATGAGCCGGCGGACCTGGCGCACGCCGGCGTGTTTGCCCACAAACACTCGGGACAGCCGCGCCTGGGGCTCACTGTTGCCCGGGCGGTGGTTCTCGCAAAAAACGTCGGCGCGGTGCAAGGCCGTGACCAGGGCGTGGTAGCGCAAGGGGAAGTCGAGCCGCCCCAGCACACCGGGCGGCACGTCGCCGCGCTCGCTGATCAGAAACAGGGGCGCGGCACCGGCCCAACGCTGCAGGGCATCCACATCCGCCCGGTCGCTCAGGAAAACGGCCTTCAGGCGGTCGGGCGCCACCAGGCCGGAGAAGCCGCCCGGGTCCGTGCTCAACACCTTACCCTGACCAAGAAATTCAATGACGGCAACGAGCTGGTCACGACGCCGCTCATCGCGATCCACCACCAGGATTGTATCGGCGCTCATCCGTGTCTCTCGCTTGGCCCGCGGGCAGACGGCCCGGGTTCAATGGAAGGCCAGGGTAACATTTCCATTGATGTTGTCAAAATATTGTCGTTATTCTTGACGCCTGTTCACAGGCGCATAAAAACAACAAAAAGCCGGCTGAAAAGCCGGCTTTTTGGCGCGAAGGACTCAGGCTCCCAAGGAAACCGCGGTGGGGCGATCGACTGTCGTCGGCGAGGGGGTCTTCGGGGCGATGGCGTTCCACGCCTCTTCGATGGAGCCGAGCAGACCGGCCACTTCGTCGAGGGCGCTCACGTCATTGCGCAGGTTCGCCTCAAGCAGGCGCCGGGTCATGTAGTCGTAGAGCTGCTCCAGGTTGGCGGCGATCTCGCCGCCCTTGTCCATGTCGAGACTGGCGCGCAGTGCGTCCACGATGGCGATGCTGCCACCGATGAGCGCACCCTTTTCCTGCACGTCCTTGACACCGTGGTTATGGATGATACGCAGCTTCGCGCCGTGGATCTTCTCCTTCGCGCCTTCCAGCAACATGGCGACCAGGCGATGCGGGTCGGCGGCCTGCACGCCGCCTTCCACTTTCACCTGCTGATATTGGTTGAGGACACGGGAGTGGAATGCCATCGCTGTTTCCCTTTGTTTCGTGATGCGTGTTCGTTGAATCGGCCGAAAGGCATCGAAACTTTAATGCCGGCCGGTGCTCAGACGTTGGCGGCGTAAGCCGCAGTGGCCCGACGCCCGGTGCGCAACTCGGCCAGCTGTGCTCTGGCTTCGTCGCGGTTGCGCGTGGCCAGGGCCGTCAATTCTGCGTCGGTTTCCAGGATGCGCTTCAGGAACCCCTGCGCCGTGGATGCATCTCCGGCAGCCACAGGCTTCTCAAAGCAGGACTCGAGTCCTTGGCGACGAACGGCCTCCAGGCGCTCCACGTCCTCCCACTCTCCCCGACGGCCATGTTCCAGCATCGCTTCGGAGAGCGCCAGCAGGTTGGCAAGGAATTCGTTGTGATTCATTGCGGCTCCTTAATTGCTGTTGCTGCCCAGCTTGGCCAGCGAGGCAAGCTGCTGGCTGAGGTAGCTGCCGGTGGAATTGAGCTTCGCAATCATGGTGTCCATGGCGGTGAACTGGGCGATGTAGCGTTGTTCCACCATCTCCATACGCCGCTCCAGGGCCTCACGCTGCGTCATCACGTCTTTTACCTGGTTGTCCAGGCCCTTGCTCCTGCTGCTGAGCAGGCCCTTGTCGTCGAGCATTCTCGTCAGCAGCGAATCGACCTGCGCCGCGATACCGTGCGAGAACAGCACGCTGCCACGATCACCCGTGTCGCCACCGGTCACCTCCACCTTGAGTCCGCCGGAGGAGGTTAGAGTCTGGCCGGTGCCAAGGGCCTCCACGCCATTGATGGTGCCGGCTACGTCAAGGCCGGTGGTCCCTGCACCCGCGGGCAGGCCGAAATCGGCGGTATTACCGCCGAGGATTTCCACGCTCGAGCCGCTGCCGTAGCGATCCGAGGTGAGGATGAAACGGGAGCCGTCGAATTCCACACTCACGGAGACACCGGCCTCCTTGAGCGCGCTGTCGCCATTGATTCGGCTTTGCAGCTCTGAGGCCAATGCCTCGCCGGTATAGTCGCCCTGCGCAAGCGTGATGACGCTGGACGAGACGCCATCCACCTTGATCCTGAGGGTGTCGTTGGTATCGCCCACTGTGGTGGTGACGGGTGCGTTTCCCGTGTAGACGCCGTGCGTGGCAAGCTGCGTGATATTCAGGGCGTAGTCCCCGGGCTGGGTCTTGTCGCCGGCGCTCACGAAACGCACTTGAGGGTCGCTCACCTTGGCCCCCGCGGCGAACAACCGTCCCACGTCGTCATAATTGCTGGACAGCGCCTTCCCCAGGACGGTCTTGTCCAGGCTGAGGGTGCCATCCCGCTGGGTCTTGATGCCGAGATCCGCCAGGGTCTTGAACTCCCCACCTGGGATCACCCCGCCGAGCATTTGGCGCAGCTGCATGGTGATGCCGCGTATGCCCGCATCGCCGACCATCGGGCCCGCTTGCTTGGTCTCGGCATCGTAGCCCGCGATGGAATTGATGGTGCCCATCAATTCGTTGTAGGCCGAGACGAAATTCTCCACCGCCGTGGAGGTGGACGCCGTATCCAGTGCGATGGACATTTTCGATTTGGCGCCCGGTTCGGCCTTTTTGGCCGTCACGGTGACGCCATCGACGACGTTGGCGAAGGTGTTGTTGGAGCTGGTGACTTTGATGCCGTCCACTTTAATCTCGGCATCCTCGGCGGCAACGATCTGCGTCATATTTCCGGCACTGGCGTTGAAGGCCAGCTGGGAAAGCCCCGTCGTGTCGGTGTCGCCGCCGTCATCGTCGGCGACGCTCACCTTGAGTGCGTTGTCGAGACCGGTGTTCTGGGAGGCGAACACCAACTGATAACCGTCGTCGCCGTTGACGATGGAGGCGCGGACGCCGATGTTCGCCGCATTGACCGCATTGCGGATACCCTCGAGGCTGCTGTGGGCCGCGTCGATGGCCACGGTCTGGGCCGGTTTGGTGGGGTCGCCGAATTGAAAGGTCAGCGTGCCTGTGCCCACCACATCGGTGGCGGCAGTGAACGGATCGCTGGCGATCTTGTGGCTCTGTGCCGTGGCGATCACTTCCACTTCGTAGTTGCCTGCCACGGCATTGCTGCCCGCGGATACCGTATAGAGGTCGGTATTGCCCGAGGTGGCGGTGCGTTTGTTGAAAGCGGAGATGTCCTTCAGCGAAGACAAGGCCGACTGAAAGTCCGCCATGGCGCCTTTCAAACTGCCCAAGGCGCTCAGTTGCACGGAGAGGTTGGTCTCGCGTCGGATCAGGCGCTGCTCTGCCGGCTGGCGTTCCGCCGCGACCAGTTTCTGGACCAGGCCCGCGATGTCCATGCCGGAACCCACTCCCATTGACGCAATCGAAGCCATGTTGCCTCCCGTTAGGCCTTGGTGGTCAACAGCAATCCTTTCAGTTGGTCTCCTGACGCGGATTGCTCCTGCTCGAATTGCTGCAATCGGCGTGCCAGCGCCAGCAATTCTTCCGGCGGGATCTGGCGAACCGTTTCCTGACTCTCGGCGTCGATGATCTTGACGACCATCTTGCCGCTGTCCTCGTCCAGGGAGAAGTTGAGGTCGCGACGGATAATCTGGGCCATCTGGCCCACGATTTCGGAAACAGAGGCCTCGGGCACCGGCTTTCGCGCCGTCGCCTGAACCTCGACCTCTTTTGCCCCGACGCCTGCCGGACGGGTCCCGGCGGGCGGCACCTCGCCGGTGGTGACCGGCTTCAGTGGCACCAGCTGGGGCGGAGACCTGTCATTCGTCACCTGCGTGGCCATGGTATCCACCTCCTGCGCCGACACGGGAGCGGGCCTGCGCCCGCTCCCGTCCGGCTAACTACACCTGCCTCAGTTTACTGCGGAGTTAGCGCAGCAGACTCAGGACGTTCTGCGGGACCTGATTGGCCTGGGCCAGCATCGCCGTACCTGCCTGTTGCAGGATCTGCGCGCGGGTCAGGGCCGCCGTCTCGGATGCGAAGTCCGCGTCCTGGATTCGGCTGCGGGCGGCGGAGAGGTTCTCGGCCGTCGTGCTCAGGTTCGAGATGGTCGACTGGAAGCGGTTCTGCAAGGCACCGAACTTGGCGCGCTGGGTGTTCACGTTGGCCAGCGCCGAGTCCACGATGGCCAGCGCCAGGTTGGCGTTGTCCACCGAGGTGATGTCGAGCTCGGAGACCTTCTTCAGCACCGCAGCCTCGGAGGCATTGGTCAGCGTCTCGGCCGCATCGCCGACCACGTTGAACGACTTGTCCGAGTCGAAGGTCACCTGGCCGGAGATCACCGCGGTATTAGCAGCACCATCAGTATTGTCCAGGGTTGCACTA
The DNA here is from genome assembly GCA_041685115.1 of Gammaproteobacteria bacterium. Lineage (GTDB taxonomy): Bacteria > Pseudomonadota > Gammaproteobacteria > Thiohalomonadales > Thiohalomonadaceae > JALOAT01. The sequence continues at coordinate 34,117 of JAWLGK010000028.1, forward strand.
CCCACCGTTACGATCCCGGCGTTATCCACAGCAGTGTCCTTGAGGGTGATGTTGTTGCCCTTGGCGTGGGTCAGGACGATACTGTTACCGTCGTCAGCCACGCGAGCAGTCACACCGGTCTTGGAGGTCTGGTCGTTGAAAGCCGTCACGGCCGATGCGAGCCCATCGGCACCGGTCGCCGCGCTCAGGGAGAACGATACGGTCTGCGCAGCACCCGCGTTATCTCCTTCGATGGTCAGGGCGTAGGAACCGTCACTACTAAACGAGATGTCGAGCTCGGTCTTGGCGCTGGCGGTCACGCCTGTAGCGGACGTGGCCTCGTTCACCTGCTGGGCCACCTTTTGTGCGCTGGAACCGGGAGCGATGGTCAGGGCCTTGCTGCCGATGGCGCCGTTGATGGTGAGGGTTTCACCGGAAAGGCGGGCCGCGGCACCGCCCGAGGCTACGGCACCGACCACGCGGAAGTCGCCGTACTGGGAGGTACGGAAGTTACCGGTGGTGGCGACGATGGTCTCGTTGGCGTTGGCGCCCACCTGGAACTGGGCGGAACCGAAGGTGCCGTCGAGCAGCTTCTGGCCGTTAAAGTCGGTGGCCGTGGCGATGCGATCCAGCTCGGACACCAGCTGGCCCACTTCCGACTGCAGGGCCTGGCGGTCGCTGGCGGAGTTGGTGGCGTTGGCGGACTGCACCGCGAGTTCGCGGATACGCTGGAGGATGTTGCCGACCTCCGTCAGCGCGCCTTCGGCGGTCTGCGCCAGGGAGATGCCGTCGTTGGCGTTACGCACCGCCTGGTTGAGGCCGCGCACCTGCGCGGTGAAGCGCTGCGAAATGGCGAGACCCGCTGCGTCGTCCTTCGCGCTGTTGATACGCAGACCCGAGGAGAGGCGCTGCAACGAGGTCTGCAGGTCGCTCTGGGAGGCGTTCAGGTTGCGCTGGGAGTTCAGCGACATGATGTTGGTATTGATAATCTGGGGCATGACACTTCTCCTGTTGCCGCTTCTGTGTCGCTGAGCGACTGCGGCTTCCGGCTGTAATTAGCGGATATGCCCTAAGGCATTCACCGCTTCCGGCCTTAATGTCGACCCCAGGGAAACGAAACTTTAGCCTGGCTTGCGAAATCTCCCTAACCTATTGAATGAAAAGGGCCGGCGGCCGGCCCATCCCTCACCGTAGCCCAGATGAAGCGCAGCGGAATCCGGGATGCCACCGAAGCAGTCCCGGATTCCGCCGAAGGCTTTTGCCCGCCGCGCGCTGAGAAAGCCGGTATGGCTATTCAGTGCTCCCTTAGCCGCCCAGCAGGTTCAGCACGTTCTGCGGGACCTGGTTGGCCTGGGCCAGCATCGCCGTACCGGCCTGCTGCAGGATCTGGGCACGGGTCAGGGCTGCGGTCTCGGCAGCGAAGTCCGCGTCCTGGATACGGCTGCGGGCGGCCGTCAGGTTCTCCGAGGTAGTGCTCAGGTTGGCGATGGTGGACACGAAACGGTTCTGCAGGGCGCCGAACTTGGCACGCTGGGTGTTCACGCTGGCCAGCGCCGAGTCCACGATGGCCAGCGCCAGGTTGGCATTGTCCACCGAGGTGATGTCGAGTTCGGAGACCTTCTTCAGGCTCGACGGCTCAGAGGCATTGGTCAGCGTCTCGGTGGCGTTGCCGGTCACTTGGAACGACTTGTCGGAATCGAAGGTCACCTGGCCCGTGATCACAGCGGTTGAGGTGGCGCCGGTTGCGGAGATCGTGGCAGTACCTACGCTCACCGTACTGCCGTTAGTCACCGCGGCGTCCCTCTCGAGGGTGATGTTGTTGCCCTTGGCGTGGGTCAGGGTGACGCCGTCGCCGGCAGCGTTCACCCGTGCGATCACGCCGGTCTTGGACGACTGGTCGTTGAAGGCCGTCACCGCGGCCGCCAGGGCGTCGGCACCGGTGTTTGCGCTCAGGGAAAACGAGATGGTCTGTGCCGTGCTGTTGTCGCCGGTCAGCTTCAGCGCAAAGGCACCGGCGGCAGCACCGAACTTGATGTCCAGCTCTGTCCTGGCGATGGCGGTCACACCCGTTCTCGGGGTGGCCTCGTTCACCATCTCGGCCACCTTCTGGGCGCTGGCATTGGCCGGGATGGTCAGGGTATCGCTGCCCAAGGCCCCGTTTATGGCGAGGCTCTCGCCGGCAAGTCGCGCGCTAGTATCGCCCGAGGATACGGCACCTGCTACGCGATAGGTGCCGTATTGGGAGGTACGGAAGTTGCCGGTGGTGGCAATGATGGTCTCGTTGGCATTGGCGCCCACCTGGAACTGCGCGGAACCGAAGGTGCCATCCAGCAGCTTCTGGCCGTTGAAGTCGGTGGAGGTGGCGATGCGGTCCAACTCGGACACGAGCTGCCCCACTTCCGCCTGCAGGGCCTGGCGGTCGGTGGCGGAGTTGGTGGCGTTGGCGGACTGCACCGCCAGCTCGCGGATGCGCTGGAGGATGTTGCCCACCTCGGCCAGCGCGCCTTCAGCGGTCTGCGCCAGGGAGATGCCGTCGTTGGCGTTGCGAACGGCCTGGTTGAGGCCGCGGATCTGCGCGGTGAAGCGCTGGGAAATGGCGAGACCCGCCGCGTCGTCCTTCGCGCTGTTGATACGCAGGCCCGACGAGAGA
>JAWLGK010000003.1:0-21131 GCA_041685115.1 Gammaproteobacteria bacterium
CCAACGCCTTGTCCTTGCGCTTCAGCTCGCGCTCCAGGTCCTTGATGCGCCGCTTGTCTTCACGGCTCTGCTGCGGACTGGCGCGCACCTCTTCCGGGGTAGCCAATGCGGCTATGGCACCCTGGCGCCACTTCTCCAATTCATGTGGATACACACCCTGTTGGCGGCACCACGCGTTCTTACCCGCCTCATCCATCGCCGCGGTAGCAATCACCGCTTCCAGACGCGCTGCGGCGGTCCAGGTCTTGTGCTCGGCAGGCAGGAGAAGTGCCTCTGAACGCCAGCGCTCCAAGGTCGCCAAGCCTATCCCCAAATCACGCGAAACCGTTTCCACCGGAGAACTTTCCGGCGGCAACAATCTCGCAACTGCTCGATTCTTGAATGTTTGTCCGTATCTGGCCACGTGCTCACCTCTTAGCCCCCATAGGTTACAGAGCTATCGAGGCGGCAACTATCTTGACGCGGGGGGCCCCGGGCCGCTGTCGCCACGCCATCCGTCTCTGCTCGTGCTAGCGTTGCCTGCTTTTCGAACTCTGCGCTGTACCGATTCCGAGTCTTCCTCACCGCCTGTTTCGCTTTCATTTATCCGACACTGGTCCAGAACTTATTCTCTTGACCGGGTATCCGGACAGATTGGGCAGGATCATTTCACTGCTTCGATAGCTCGGTGGATGCTGGCTTCTGATAACGAACGACCGGCATGAAAAGGTTCTTTATAGTTATCGAGCCAAAGCGACTCAAGTGATCATCATCCCTATAAAGGGATCTTCCATTCATCGTACTCCGACACACAGCTGCGTTACATAGGATGTCTGCGGGATCGAGTGTTTTTAAGTCATACGATTCACGGATCATATGCAAATGCTGTCTGAAGGACGCTTGGCGCAGAGAGTGGTCTTCTAATGAGGTGGATAGGCGCTCGGGCGATGCTCCGACATGGGCAAGTCTGGCGATGATAGTTGGGCCAGAATGTCCGAGTTCGGGTACCTGCTCGACTAACCAGACTTTTGCGCCGCTAGCTTCAAGTGCGGCGATTGTACGCTTGATGGCACGGAGTGTAACTTGCCTGCTCTCTGCCACATCGGTGGGTGTCGTGTCACCATCACCCAAGAGTGCGAGCTTCTTCCGCTTACCGAAGTTTTCTGTGCCGTGCCAGTACAGTGACCATCGTGCCGCAAGTACCACGTTGGCAATGCCATTTTTATTAATCAAATCAAAGACGGCAGCGTTGAATGCGCGGCAGTTATGAGCCGAGGATTGGTCGAGTCGTGTCACTCCCAGTAAAGGGGGGCATGCGTTCTTCGTGGCTGCCAGTCCCGAGACGTGATGCTCCTGTGCAAGTTTCTTCAGAGCGGGCACAAGCGCGCCAGCGTGACTATCGCCCCAGAGAATGAATGATGGCGATGCAGAAGCCTTTCCTAACGTACATGCCTCAATGGAGGCAGTAGGATTGGCGACATATGAGGCAAGTTGCCGCTGGCACTTGCCCACGGTTCGGTCGATATCCTTTGCACCCTTAGCATACGCAACTGCCTCCTGTGACACGCGCCCAGGCAAGCCGTTAGCGAGAATAACTGCAGTGCCGACGGCTATGAGGACGATCGAAACAACAGCGAACGCAGAAAATGTCGCATTAGGTGAAATTCGAACTTTTCGGAACGGTTGTTCCACGAGTCGCCATGAGAGCGACGCCAAGAGAAATATCGTCAAAAGGGCAAGTGCAATTTGGGATGTTGTCGAAGGGATGATGAGATAATACTTGAGAAACACGAGTATCGGCCAGTGCCAGAGATACAGGGAGTACGATATTAATCCTATAAAAACTAGCGGTGTCGTGCTGAGAAATCGTTTAGTCATGGTGGGAAATACGGCGCCACCGGAATAGATGATCAATGCCGCACCAAGTGCGGGTACCGCAGCGAACATACCAGGAAACCGTGTGCTGTCAGAGTACGTGAAGACACTTGTAAGTATGAGGAGCATCCCGAGGATACCCATGGATTCGCGAGCAACACGCGATTCAGCGCGTAGGCTTGGAGCTTGTGTCATTAATCCGCCAAGTGCGAGTTCCCATGCGCGATAGTGGGCAAGATAAAAGGCAGCAGAAGGATCCTTTGCGATCGCCCATTCGCTGAAACCCAGTGAAAACAATGCGAGCAGTAGAATAACGGCCATCCGCCATTTTCCCGCAATGCGCGTGAGGAGTAGAACGAGCAGGGGAAATATAAGGTAAAACTGCTCTTCGACGCCAAGGGACCAAGTGTGAAGCAGGGGCTTTAGTTCGGCGGGGCCTTCGAAGTATCCGGCCTCTGTAAAAAACAGCACGTTTGATACGGAGGCTATCGCGGCGATGAGGCTCTTGCCGAAAGCTACAAACTCACCGGGCATGAACAACAGGTAGGCGGCGAACGATGAGCAGGCGAGGACTACAAATAATGCGGGTATGATTCGACGGATTCTCCGTAGATAAAATCCCGTCAGAGAAAATGAGTGCCTATCGATGTCGTTGATTATGATCGATGTGATGAGATAGCCGGATATTACGAAGAAGACGTCCACTCCAACATAACCGCCAGGGAAAAATGAGATTCCTGAATGGAATAGCACCACCGACAAAACGGCAATTGCACGAAGTCCGTCAATATCAGGACGGTAGGTAGTATTAGTGGCGGGAGGAAGTACAATCATTCTCTATTCGAGAGTTCTGGTTAGAAGATATTACCCTGGCTTATTGCTTGGGGCGCCTCCAGCTACGGGCGGCGACCGGAGCCGGTTTCTCTGTGACAGCTACCCCTAGCGATGGTATTTGCCAGAGCGCTCATGAACACGAGTACGCACATAACGTACGACACGACGAATGGATTTCGCGCCAGCCATCCCTCGCTGATGCCGAAGACGGCGAACGCGACGAGTGAGGTCATCCCCCCCAGGCTGTAGAAGCGTACGGCAGGGTCTGCGGCCTCCGACCAATATCTGTGGAAGTACCGGAAGGGCAGGTAGAAGAGAGCGATGACCAGCGCCGTAAACCCTAGGATTCCCGACGTGGCCAAGGCATCGAAATAGATGCTGTGGGCGTGTCCGAATTTGGTGACATGGCGGTTCAGCGAGCGCTGGTCTTTTTTCATCGCAATCATTTCACGCTGGAAATCCCCCAGGCCCGTCCCAAGCAGGGGTGCGTCCTTCACGATGAGCAGGCTGTTGCGCCAGAGGTTCAGGCGGATTCCCCATGAGGTCTTTACGGAGGGATCTGCGATGAACGAGTGCAGGTCGGAGGTTCCCAATTCCAGTCTTATGCGCACGGTGTCGGTGCTGGCCGCGGCGAATCCGAGCAGAACTACTACGGCGGTCACGCCCGCCCACACGCGGCGGTTAAGCCGAGCGCGGTGAAGCCAGAGCAGGAAAACCCCGAGAATCGGCAACAGGATCCAGGCCCCGCGGGTGCCTGAAAGCACGCTCGCATAGATGGCCGCGCTGGCGCTGGCGATAAACACGAGCTGCTTGATACGTGTGTTCGCAAGATAAACCGTACCCAACAACGCGAGTACTGCTACGAGCATGGCCAGGTCACCGAAGACGATCTCGTGATAGGCGCCGATGGCTCGCTTGTGATCGGTGGCTACTTGGTAACCGGCCTGAATCGCCATTACGAAGCCGGCGACGATGGCTCCGTAAACGAAGGCGCGCCCTACGCTGACGTCGAAGCGTCGTAGCATGAGGTAAATCGGTACGAATGCCGCGATGCGGACAAAGCGTTCGAGGCGCTGCAAGCCAAATTCGAGGTTTGCAGAATTCACCAGACTGAGGCCCATAACGATCAGCAGGACCACGAATCCGACAAGCACGGGTTTTTCTCTCGGTGTCAGGGTGTTCCACTGCCGACCGAAGGCTAAACCCGCCAAGAGAAGCAACAGTCCGATGCTGCTGCCAGCGTTCTCGACCGAAGCCACGGTGATGGGGAAGGTGAATACCGCGAGGGGTACCAGCCGGGAAATCCAAAAGGTTGAACGCATGTTATGGGCAAATAATCCGGAAACCCACGCAGGGGGCGAGACGGCGCATGGGCCTTGTCGATAGTGGGGCCATTCTAACGTGATTTGGGTCATGGAGTCTGGGTGGTGGGCAAGGCTCCGGTTGGCGTGTGGTTATCGGTTGCAGCGGTGGGGATTCGCCCACGGGGTGGGCTTCTACGGTGCGTGTTGTAGGAGCCGACCCTGTCAGCGAACAGGCGGATGATGTGCCGCCGGTGAGGATTCGCCCACGGTGTGGGCTCCTACGGTGCGTGTTGTAGGAGCCGACCCTGTCGGCGAATGGGCGGATGGTGTGCCGCGGGTGGGGATTCGCCCACGGTGTGGGCTCCTACGGTGCGTGTTGTAGGGGCCGACCCTGTCGGCGAATGGGCGGATGGTGTGCCGCCGGTGGGGATTCGCCCACGGGGTGGGCTCCTACGGTGCGTGTTGTAGGAGCCGACCCTGTCGGCGAACGGGCGGATGGTGTGCCGCGGGTGGGGATTCGCCCACGGGGTGGGCTCCTACGGCGCGTGTTGTAGGAGCCGAGCCTGTCGGCGAACGGGCGGATGGTGTGCCGCCGGTGGGGATTCGCCCACGGGGTGGGCTCCTACGGTCGCGTGTTGTAGGAGCCGAGCCTGTCGGCGAATGGGCGGATGGTGTGCCGCGGGTGGGGATTCGCCCACGGTGTGGGCTCCTACGGTGCGTATTGTGGGAACCGACCTTGTCGCGATGGCGTCACGCAGTGGATACCGGGGGCCGGGTTTTCCAGTTTGCCAGCATTTCCATGCAAGCGCGGTTCATTTCCGCGGCGCGGTCGGCGGAATCCGCTTCGTTGTAGCAGCGGAATTCCGGGGCGTTGCCCGAGGGGCGCAGGTGGATGACCTCGGCGTTCCCGAAGGTGACGCGCAGGCCGTCGGTGGTGTCGGTGGATTTGGGCGTGCCGGCGATGGGGCCGAACAGGGTTTCGATCCGCTGGAGGATGTCGCTCGGCGTGCCTTGCTGCAAGTGCGCCAGGATGCGGGCGCTTTGCGCGGTGGGGAAATCCTTGACGCGTTCGCTGGCGGTGAAGCGTGGGGGCAGGGCGCGGGACAGTTCCGACACGGTGCAGCCCTGTTGCTTTGCCAGCCCCAGGAGGCCCAGGGCGACGATGATGGCATCGCGGGTGGGCAGGGCGTCCAGGCGCTTGCCGTCCCGTGTGATGGCGGAGCCCAGCAGGAAACCGCCGTTGGCTTCGTAACCGGCCACGCACGCATGGCCGGCGTCCAGGCTGGCATTCATGCCTTCGATGACGAACGGCGAACCGATGCGCGTGCGCCGCACGGCGTGGAAGTAGCCGGACTTTTCCGCCACGGTGTTGCTGCTCACGGGCGTGACGATGGCGTCCACACCCAGGAAGCGCGCGCACAGCACACCGGCCACGTCGCCGCGCAGCCAGTTGCCCTGTTCGTCGCCCACCAGGGGGCGGTCGCCGTCGCCGTCGGCGGAGACGATGGCATCGAAGCGGTATTGGTGCGCCCATTGCTCCGCAAGTGCGATGTCCTCGGGGCGGATGGCCTCGGTATCCACAGGGATGAATACCTCCGAGTGGCCGAGCTTCAGCACCTCGGCGCCGAGGGCACTCAACACACGGGCGAAGGCATGATTGGCGACCGTGGAGTGCTCGTACAAGGCGATACGTTTTCCGGCGAGCAGGTCGGCCGGGAAGAAGTCGGTATAGCGGGCGATGTATTCTTCCAGGGCGGCGCCGTGCTCGGGCGGTAACCGCGCCGGTGCGGTGAAGGCACCACGTGCATCGAACAGGCCTGCGGGCAGGCTTACCGTTTCTGCACGAATCGCCGTCTCGTCCTCCTTGAGGATCTCACCGCTGGCGGTGTTGAATTTGATGCCGTTGCGATCGCCCGGGATGTGGCTGCCCGTGACCATGAGCGTGGGTAGGCGGTGGCGGATGCCGTAGAACGCCACGGCGGGCGATGGGATCAGACCGCAATTCACGGGCTCGAAGCCAAGATCCACGATGGCCTGCGCGCAGGCCGCCATGATGCGCGGGGTGCTCGGACGACGGTCGCCGGCAATGCCGACCTGGCTGCCCCGGGCGAGTCCGTGCGCCTTGGCGGCATGTTGGAGAAAGGCCGTCGTGTACGCGTAACAGACCCGGTCGGTCATGTCCTCGACGCGGCCGCGGGCACCGCTGGTGCCGAATTTCACGCCGCTGGTTTCCATGAGGTCTGCGATACGGACGACTGCCATAGGGCTTCTCCTTCAGAAAATCTCGATCTGGAATTTGCGCCGCCACGCATTTTAGTCAGCATTCCGCAGCTTGCACGCGACTGAAGGTAGCCCGTATGGAGCGAAGCGAATGCGGGTCTTCAGCTGTGTGTTCCCCGGATTCCGCTGCGCTGCATCCGGGCTACGTTACTGCCCTGGGAATGGACCCTGGCTTCGCCGGGGTGGCGAATAAGCAAGCGCGGCCCAAAGACGTCACGTAGCTTCGCAACGTGACCTACGGGGCAGAAATGCCGTAGGTCACGTTGGCGCGTAGCGCCTACGTGACAACACCACCTGAAGAATGTGTGCAGCTCCGCAACGTGACCTACGCAATCAGCAACAGACGCGTCATTCCGGCGAAACACGGAATTCATCTCTCTGCCTGGGAATGGACCCCGGCTTTCGCCGGGGTGACGAGTCGTGACGCGCACCAGTACGAACAGGTGTGGCGCTCAGCTGAACAGACCATGCAGGAACCACTGCCCGCCGCGGTGTTCGCGGAAGATCCACAGGCGCGCGTGTTCCCTGTCTTCGGCCATGAAGTAGTCACGTGTGACGCCCTCGTCCCACCAGCCGGCCTCGATGCGTTCGGGGCCGCTCAGTAGGCGAAGCTTTCCTCTGCGGCAGGGGTGTCCATCCACCTCTTCCAGGGGTTCGGGGACGTCCAGCAGCCAGAGCGGGCGGCGCGCCGGCGTGGTTTCCCCTTTTGTCGAACTGCCGGGGACACAGTGGCGCCAGGCCCGCTCGGGTCGGTGGTCGGCGACCGCGCGACAGCCCTGCACCGCGTTGCTGCCGAGGCGTGCGCACAGGGTGTCCAGCAATTGCTCTCCCCGTGTCTGTAGCGTGCGCGCTTCACCGAACAACACACGGTTTTCATCGGGCTGCGCGCTCAACTGCGTGGCGTCGAGACTCAGTTCGTCCACGGGTGCGGGCAGGGTGAACTGATCGAGGCGCGTGCGCAGCAACATGAGCAGATGGGCGGCGTCGCGGCTCGGCGTGAGCAGGCCCAGTTCCAGCCGGCTCGGTGGGCGGCCGCGATGGCCGAGCGTCAACACCAGTTGCGCCACGCCGGCGCCGCGGGCACGCAGGAGTCCGGCCAATTCCAGCAGCAGGCGGCGCGTGGCGAACAGCAGGGCCTCGGTGCCGTCCACCTCCGCCGGCAGCACCAGGCGGCGGCTGAAGGCGGGCGGCGACACGAAGGCGGGGCGCGGGTCGGGCAGTTCACCCACCGCACGCAGCAGATGGGCGAGCACGTCGGGACCGAGGCGGCGTGCGAGTCCGTGGCGGGGCAGGCGCAGGCATTCGGCAAGCTGCCGCAGCCCCATGCCGCGCAGGGCCTCAACCGCTGTCTCGTCAAGCCCGAGCCGCTCCAGGGGCAGATCGCCGAGGGCGGCACGCAGGGCGGATTTTTCCAGCACGGGCGCGGTGCGCCCGGCGCGGGCGAGCAGCACGGCGGCGAGCGGCACCGGCGCGACGGCATCCACGGCGCGGTAACCGAGGGCGCGGAGTCCGTCGTGCACGCGCGCCCGCAGCGCGTCGAGGCCACCAAACAGCAACAGACTGCCGCCGATCTCGAGCAGCAATCCCTGGGGCGGCACCAGGCTGACGGTGGAGGTGAACTGCCCCGCCCAGGCCGCGAGCCCCTCCAGCGCGGCGCGCTCGCTGTCTGCGTCGCGGGCCAGGGTGCGATGGACCGGCAACAGGGCCTCGGCAGCGCCGAGCGCCATGCCGGGGACCACACCCGCCGCGGCTGCAGCGCGGTTGCGGGCATGCACGTAATGGCGCGCCCCGCGGGCATCGCTCACCAGCAGCGGCAGCGCCGGATCGCTCAGTGCGCGCGCGAAGACCTCCAGGGCGAGATGGGGAAAGTGCAGGCTGAGCCAGAGCATGGGATTAGGACAAAGCATTAACCATGGACACGGGGAACACGGGGGAAAAGATGGTTCTTTGTCTCCAGGTGCGTGAGTTGGTCACGAGCAAACCCTCCGGTAGAGGGAACATCAATCCGGGCCATCCACCTCTAGCCCCCTCTCCCTCCGGGCTGTCTCTTGGTCACATTTCGCCGTTGTAGCCAGCTCTTCTTGCCCCCTCTCCCTCCGGGAGAGGGCTGGGGAGAGGGGATCCATTCAGGTGCCGCTGTTTGGTTTCTTGATTCCCTCATCCTGTCCTTCTCCCGGAGGGAGAAGGGACGAATCTTTTTGCGGCCGCCGGTTAATACGTTATTTCCAAGCCTCTGTCTCTCCTGCAGGGATCAGTGGGGTCAGAGTCAACTGCATTCAGTTGACCTGACCCCACTGATCCTTTGACCCCACTGATCCTCTGCGGATCTCCTCCATTCAATTCCTCGCGCCTCCGCGCCCTCCGCGTTTTGACCATCAATCAGGGTATGCCCGTCACCACAGCCCCTAGGCAAGTGAACGGCATGGCGCGACCAGCCGCCGCGGCATTTGAGTACCTGTGCGATGAGTTCGCCGTCGCCCGGGGCGAGGGCGAGGCGCAGGGCGGCGGGGGAGGCGTGGCGTGCTGCATGGCCTGGCCGGAACAAAAAGCCGATGGTGCCACCCTCCTCGGCGGCCAGTTGCAGGCGGCGCAGGGCGCGTTCATCCGGGTGCCCGGGCCAGGCCAGTACCGCGGCGCAGGCGCCGGAGCGCAGGGTCTGTTCCGTGGCCCACAGGCCTTCCTTCGCGGTGGCCGGCTGGATCAACAGGAGGCGCCCGAGGCGCAGGCCCGCCGCCGCCAGGGCCGGGGCATAGGGCAGGTGCGGTGTGCCGATCCAGGCGATCCAGTGCTCGCCCTGGCTGAGGGCGGCGAGGGCCGGCATGAGTAGGCCCAGCTCGCCGATGCCCGTGTGGGTGACGAGCAGTTCGGTGAGGGCGCCTTGCGGCCAGCCGCCGCCCGGCAGGATTTCATCCAGGGCCCCATGGCCGGTGGGCACGTGACCGCCCTGCGGTGCATGGAAGCGCCCACGCCATATGTCCGGGCGTTGCAGCACGCTGTTCAGCGCCGGTCCCTGCGTGGAGGCGTGCGGTGTCGGGGGGCTGACCAGCCCGATGCCTGCGGGGGCCGGGCGGTAGAGGGCTCGGGCGGTGTTCATGGCGGATCACAGGGACTTGCCGTTGCGCAGGATGCCCACGCCGATGCCTTCGATGACCAGCGGCGTGGCGGCGAGGTCCACCTCGATGGGTTTGAAGTCGGGGTTTTCCGGCAGCAGCATCACGCGCCGCCCCTGGCGGCGGAAGCGCTTGACCGTCACCTCATTGTCGAGCCGCGCCACCACGATCTGGCCGTTGCGGGCCTCCGGCTGGCGGTGCACGGCGAGCAGGTCGCCATCCAGGATGCCCGCATCACGCATGCTCATGCCGCGCACCTTGAGCAGGTAGTCGGCACGGGGCTTGAACAGGCCCGGGTCGAGGGACAGGTGCTGCTCGATATGCTGTTCAGCCAGGATGGGATGACCCGCCGCCACGCGCCCGATCACGGCGAGCCCCAGTTGCGGCAGGCGGATGCCCCGCGAGGAGCCGGGCACCAGCTCGATGGCGCCCTTGCGCGCCAGCGCCCGCAAATGGCCTTCGGCGGCGTTCGGCGAGGCGAAGCCCAGGGCATCGGCGATTTCGGCGCGGGTGGGCGGATAGCCGGTTTCCTCCAGGTGCGCGCGGATCAGATCGAGGATTTCCTGCTGTCGCTCCGTGAGTTCGGCCATGGTGCCTTTCGGGTGTGGGTGGACGGATATACAGTAGTTGAGAAGTGTCGGGCAGGGCAAGGGGGCGGCCCGCTTCCGTGGCGCAGTCGTGCTTTTTTGCGACTTGGCGAGCGCTGCGGAATTCGTCCATGGCACCGGGACGGGGCCGGCACGGTAGGGCGACTGGGGGGTTTTACCACTTCAAATTCATGTTTTCCTTCATCAAACTCGCGCGGATTTGAGCTTAACCCCCTCGTGCGCTCGGCTATAGTTGGTCCCGATGGCGATGACTCGGCAATGGATTTGCCGCACGTTTACGGATGATTCAGGCGGCTTCACGAACAAAGGGAACACTGTTTGATGCCCATCGGCAATTCGGGCCCCGACATGATCCGAACGCGTGATCGCACTCGGTGGACGCGAGGGCGGCGCGCGCTACAGCGAAGCCGGCCGGATCCGCAACCGAAGGAGCGACCATCGTGAGCCTACCAGTCCGGATCGTCCTGGCAGATGCACATCCCGTTTTGCGCATAGGCTTCAGGACGCTCGCCAAGGAGTGGGGTGACGTTCAGATTGTGGGGGAGGCGGAAACAGGCGAGCAGGCCGTCGAACAGTTCACGCGGCAAAAACCCGATGTGCTGCTGCTCGACATGGGCATCCCCGGCATCGGCGGGATGGAGACCATCCACAAGATCATGGCCCGGGAGCCCAAGGCGAAGATCCTGGTGCTGAGCTTTCACGAGAACGCGATCCTCGCCGATCGCGCCCTGCGTGATGGCGTGTTCGGCTATATCAGCAAGCGCTGCCCGAGCGAGAACTTCCACCGGGCGATCATGCAGATCTCCCAGGGCAAGAAATACATCGATGCGGAGATCGCACAGGAGATCGCCCTGCAACAGGTCACTGGCGGCAGCAAGCCGTTCATGAATCTGACCGAGCGCGAGTTCACTGTCTTCTTGATGTTGGCGGAGGGACGCAGCACGTCCGACGTGTCAAAGGCGTTGCACCTGTCGCCCAACACCATCAATACCCATTACCACCACATCAAGAACAAGCTCGGCGTGAGCAGCAAGGCCGAGATGACCCGCATCGCCATCCGCCACAACCTGTTCGAGGCCTGACTTCCGTCCGGTGACGGATCCTGCAAACCCCCTCAATGAAAAAAATCGGCCACCCGTCAGGGTGGCCGGTAAGCTGCGCCGTGCGTTCCCCGCAGTGAGAACGGACGGCGGCTTGTTCAGCGGTGGTTTCGCAGTTGCGCCAGCAGTCGTTCGTTGCGGCGCAACCGCTCGGTCACCTGACTGAGCGCTTCGCGGTGTCGGGATGCCTCCGGCGCCTTGGAAATGTCGGCAAGGCGGGCTTTGCAGTAGGCGATTTCCCCGAGAATATGTTCTTCCGCAGCGCTGGGTGGGCGAATGAAGCTTGCCATGGCCATCTCTGTGCATGCCCTCCGGTTGCATAAGTTGAACACGTTCGTAAGCGTAGACCACGAGCATGGCGTTTTTGCTAGCTACGGCATTGCTCATTCGTCACCCCGGCGAAAGCCGGGGTCCATTCCACGTGCGTGAAGATGGATTCCGGCTTTCGCCGGAATGACGCGTCTGCTGCTGGTGATGTGGGTCATGCGGAGCTGCGCACATTCTTCAGGTGGTGTTGTCACGTAGGCGCTGCGCGCCAACGTGACCTACGGCATTCCTGCCCCCCGTAGGTCACGTTGCGAAGCTACGTGACATCTTCGGGCCGCGGCTGTCACGTAGGCGCTGCGCGCCAACGTGACCTACGGTATTTCCGCCACCCGTAGGTCATGTTGCGAAGCTACGTGACGTCTTCGGGCCGCGCCTGTCACGTAGGCGCTGCGCGCCAACGTGACCTACGGCATTTCTGCCACTCGTAGGTCACGTTGCGAAGCTACGTGACGTCCTCGGGCCGCGCCTGTCACGTAGGCGCTGCGCGCCAACGTGACGGCATTTCCGTCACCCGTAGGTCACGTTGCGAAGCTACGTGACGTCTTGGGCCGCGGCTGTCACGTAGGCGCTGCGCGCCAACGTGACCTACGGCATTTCTGCCACCCGTAGGTCACGTTGCGAAGCTACGTGACGTCTTCGGGCCGCGCCTGTCACGTAGGCGCTGCGCGCCAACGTGACGGCATTTCCGTCACCCGTAGGTCACGTTGCGAAGCTACGTGACGCTTCGGGCCGCGTCTGTCACGTAGGCGCTGTGCGCCAACGTGACCTACGGCATTTCCGTCACCCGTAGGTCATGTTGCGAAGCTACGTGACGTCTTCGGGCCGCGCCTGTCACGTAGGCGCTGTGCGCCAACGTGACCTACGGCATTTCCGCTACCCGTAGGTCACGTTGCGAAGCTACGTGACGTCTTGGGCCGCGGCTGTCACGTAGGCGCTGCGCGCCAACGTGACCTACGGCATTTCTGCCACCCGTAGGTCACGTTGCGAAGCTACGTGACGTCTTCGGGCCGCGCCTGTCACGTAGGCGCTGCGCGCCAACGTGACCTACGGCTTACTTATTCGTTACCCCGGCGAAAGCCGAGGTCCATTCCCAGGGTTCAAAGATGGTCCCTTTGTTCTGGGCCGTGCATCTGCCCCTCAGGGTGCTTCCTTGGGCGGGACATCAATTCATTCGGCATTCGATATCGGGAAAGCGTGATGTATGAGACTTGTCTAGTCAGGTCTGAGCCCTTTAAAGTAGGCGCCCAGACCTAACTATCGACCGCCCCGAGCATGATCACTGCCGCACAGATCCGGGCCGCCCGTGCCCTGATCGGGATGGACCAGCGTTCGCTGGCGGAAGCCGCCGGCCTGTCGCTGCCCACTATCCAGCGCATGGAGGCCAGCGCCGGCCAGGTGCGCGGCAATGTGGAATCGCTGGTGAAGGTCATCGAGGCCATCGAGCGCGCCGGTGTGGAGCTGATCGCCGACGGTGCGGCCAGTGTTGGCGGTGGACGGGGGGTACGGCTCAAGACGCCGCCGGAAACTGTATGAACATGAGTGCTGCGCTGTCGCTGGTCGCGTTGTCGGTCGTGTTGGCGCTGGCCTCGTCGGCGGTCTCTTTGGCCGCGGCGAGGATGTCCACGGTGGTGCGCTTGCTCGCCATGCCCCTGTTTGCACTGGCGGGGTTGTCGGCCCTGGCGGGCGGGCTCATCGCGGTGTTGCTCGGCGACGCCGTCACCACCACCCTGCCGCTGGGTCTGCCCTGGCTGCCCTGGCGGATACGGCTGGATGCCTTGTCCGGTTTCTTCCTGGCCCTCATCGGCGTGGTGAGTTTCGCGGTGGGGGTTTACGGTCCCGCCTACGTGCGCGGCCTGGAGAAGGGACGCGATTCGCTGGTGGCCCTGGGCGGTTTCTCCGGGTTGTTCCTCACCGGGATGTTGGCGGTGGTGCTCGCCGACGACGCCTTCCTGTTCATGGTGGCCTGGGAGCTGATGTCGCTCGCCTCCTATTTTCTGGTCGCCTTCCAGCACGACAACGCCGCCAATCGGCGTGCGGCTTTCCTTTACCTGCTCATGGCCCACGTGGGCGGTCTTGCGATCCTGCTCGGCTACGGTGTGCTGGCCTCCTTCGGTGACGGCTTCGCCTTCGACGCCATGCGTGCGGCGAGCCTGTCGCCCGGCTGGGCCAGCGTGGCGTTCGTGCTCGCCTTCGTGGGCTTCGGCATGAAGGCGGGGCTGGTGCCGCTGCATGCCTGGCTGCCCGAGGCCCACCCGGTGGCGCCTTCGCATATCTCGGCGCTCATGTCCGGGGTGATGCTGAAGGTGGCGGTGTACGGCTTCGTGCGTGTCGTGTTCGATCTCATCGGCGAGGTGCAGTGGCAGTGGGGCGTGGCGGTACTGGCCGTCGGCAGCCTGTCCGCCCTGTTCGGGGTGCTGGCCGCCATGATGCAACGAGACCTGAAGCGCCTGTTGGCGTATTCCTCGGTGGAGAACCTGGGCATCATCTTCATCGGCCTGGGACTCGCGCTGCTGTTTCTGGGCACGGGCTACCCTCTGCCCGGCGTATTGGCCTTCATCGCCGCCCTCTACCACGCGCTCAATCACGCCCTGTTCAAGGGGCTGCTGTTCCTCGGCGCGGGCGCCATCCTGCACAGCTCTCACGAGCACGATCTGGAACAAATGGGCGGATTGCTGCGGCGCATGCCCTGGACCGGATTCCTTTTCCTGGTGGGCTGTTTGTCGATCGCCTCCCTGCCGCCGTTCAACGGTTTCGTCTCCGAATGGCTCACTTTTCAGGCGGCATTGCAGACCTGGCAGCTCGACAGCGGTGTGCTGCGCAGCCTGATTCCCATCGTCGCTGCCGTGTTGGCGCTCACCGGCGCCTTGGTGGCGGCCACCTTCGTCAAGGTTTACGGCGTGGCCTTCCTCGGCCAGGCGCGCAGCCGCCACGTGCGTCGCGCGCGGCCCGTACCCCATGGCATGCGGGCAGGGCAGGGGATCCTGGCGACGCTCTGTCTCGTGCTCGGCATCATGCCGGTGTGGGTGATCGGCGCCATCAACGCCATTCCCGAGCAACTGCTGGGGACCGGTTTGCCGCACTCCGCCACCGAGGGCTGGCTGTCACTGAATCTGGTCGCCGCCAACGGCGCCAGCTACAGCGCCCCCCTGGTCGCGGTGCTGCTGGGGCTGTGCATAGCCCTGGCTTTCTGGGCCCTGCGCCGGGGTGCCGTGCGCCGGGTGCGCCGCTGCGACGCCTGGGACTGCGGCTTCGCGCCGCCGAACGCCCGCATGCAGTACACCGCGACGGCCTTTGCCCAGCCTATCCGGCGGGTATTCGGCCACCTGTTTCTGGTGGAGGAGGCGCTGGTACCCCGCAGTGACGGCAGTCACCGCCACCAATTGACCATCGGCGACCGAAGCTGGGGGCTGTTGTATCAACCCATCGCGCGCTGGGTGGAGGCCGCTACGCGGCGCGTGATCCGCCTCCAGTCCGGCAACGTGCGCGTCTATCTCGGCTGGACACTGGCCACATTGGTGGTGCTGCTATGGATCATCTCCTGAGCGTGGCTGCCGCGGTCGCCGCGGTATTGCAGGCCGTGCTGTATGCGGCAGCGGCACCGCTGCTGGTGGGCTGGATCCGCAAGGTCAAGGCGCGGCTGCAAAACAGGCGCGGCCCGTCGGTGCTGCAACCCTACCGCGACCTGCGCAAGCTGCTGGGCAAGGAAGTGCGCGTCGCCCACACCGCCTCGCCGCTGTTCCGGGCGGCGCCTTACGTGGTGTTCGCCGCCACCTGGCTGGCCGCCGCCACCGTTCCACTGTTCGCCGTGGATCTACCCACCACTGCGGTGGCCGACCTCATCGTGCTGGTGGGTTTGTTGGCGCTGGCGCGTTTCTTCCTCGCCCTGGCCGGCATGGACGTAGGCACCGCCTTCGGCGGCATGGGCAGCTCACGGGAGATGCTGGTCTCGACCCTGGCCGAACCGGCCATGCTCATGGCGGTGTTCACCCTGGCCATGACCGCCCACAGCACCAACCTGGCCGGCGTGATCGATTTCCAGCTGACCAGTGACTTCGCACTGCGCCCCTCGTTCCTGTTCGCCCTCGCCGGGCTGGTGCTGGTGGCGCTGGCCGAGACCGGGCGCATTCCCGTGGACAATCCGGCCACCCACCTGGAGCTGACCATGATCCATGAGGCCATGCTGCTCGAATACTCCGGGCGGCATCTGGCATTGATGGAGTGGGCGGCGCAGATCAAGCTGGTGCTCTACGGTGCGCTCATCGCCAACATCTTCTTCCCCTGGGGCATCGCCCAGAGCCTGGCCCCGTCCGCCCTGGGCATCGCCATCGCCGCCGTTATCGCCAAGCTGATGCTGCTCGGCGCGGCGCTTGCCGTGGGTGAAACCGTGTTGGCGAAGATGCGACTGTTCCGGGCGCCGGCGTTTCTCAATCTGGCGCTGCTGCTGGCGCTGCTCGGCCTGCTCAGCCACGTGATCCTGGAGGTGGGGGCATGAGCCTGGTCGCCCTGCCGCTGCTGCAGCAATTCGTGCTGGTGCTGGCGGCGCTGGTGCTGTTCTCTTCGTTCGTGCTGCTGTCCCAGGCCCGGCTGGTTTCGGCCATCCATGCGTTTGCCTGGCAGGGCGGTCTGGTCGCGGCAGTCACCACTGTGGTGGCGGTGGCGGGTGACTCCACCCATCTCTATTTCTCCGCCCTGCTGACCTTCATGCTCAAGGCGGTGCTGATCCCCTGGATGCTGCACCGCTTGATCCGCCGCCTGGAACTGGAGCGCCACGTGGAGCTGCTGCGCTGGTACGCCATGGTGAACATGGTCGCAGTGGCGCTGGTGATCTTCAGCTACTGGCTGGTGCTGCCCATGGTGCACGAGGAATTGGCCTTCACCCGCAACATCGTCGCCATCAGTCTGGCCGTGGTGCTCATCGGCCTGTGGATGATGGTGGTGCGCCAGCAGGCGGTGGCGCAGGTGCTCGGCTTCATGTCCATGGAGAACGGCCTGTTCCTGGCCGCCGTGTCCGCCACCTACGGCATGCCGCTGGTGGTGGAGCTGGGTGTCGCCTTCGACGTGCTGGTGGCCATGGTGCTGTTCGGGGTGTTCTTCTTCCAGATCCGCGAGAGCATCGATTCCCTCGATGTGGACCGGCTCAACCGCTTGACGGAAACGGTGGAGGAGACCGACGCGGAGACCGGCGCCGGCTCCCGGCCGATGATGGTCAAGAGCGCCGTGGCGGAGGGCGAATGAACGCATTGCTCGTCACGTTGCTCGCCCCCGTGGCCGGCGCCCTCGCGCTGGCCATGCTGCGTCCGTTGCGCTGGGCCGGCTGGCTCAATACCGCCGTCTCCGCGCTCACCTTTGCCGCCTCGGTGGTGCTGGCCTGGGACGTGGCCGTGGCCGGCGAAGTGGCCGGGCTCAGCTTCCGGGTGGACGCCTTCAATGTCTACCTGGTGGTGTTGACCGCCTTCGTGGGGCTCACCACGTCGATCTTTTCCCGACCCTACATGCGCCACGTGTGCGACACCGGCCTGACCAGCGAACGTGGCATGCGCATCTATCACGCCATGTACCAGGCGTTCATGTTCACCATGCTGCTGGCGCTCACCACCGACAACCTGGGGGTGCTGTGGGTGGCAGTGGAGGGCGCGACCCTGGCCACGGTGTTGCTGGTCTCGCTTTACCGCACCCCGGAGGCAGTGGAAGCGGCCTGGAAGTATTTCGTGTTGTGCGGCGTGGGCATCGCCCTGGCCCTGTTTGGCACCGTGCTCACCTATTTCGCCGCGCAGCAGGTGGTCGGCGATCCGGCCGAGGGACTCACCTGGAGCGTCCTGTTCCAGCAGGCGCGCGCCCTGGAGCCGTCGGTCATGGGGCTGGCGTTCGTGTTTCTGCTGGTGGGCTACGGCACCAAGGTGGGCCTGGTGCCCATGCACCAGTGGCTGCCCGACGCCCACTCGGAGGGTCCCACGCCCATGTCGGCGGTGCTCTCAGGGCTGCTGCTGAATGTGGCGCTGTATGCGGTGGTGCGCTTGAAAATGCTGGTGGACGGCTCCCTGGCCGCCACCGACGCGCCCCATCTGGCCGGCGACCTGCTGATGGGCTTCGGCCTGGTGTCGTTCCTGGTGGCGGGGTTGTTCCTGCACCGTCAGCGCGATATCAAGCGCATGTTCAGTTACTCCTCCATCGAACACATGGGGCTGATGACCTTCGCCTTCGGCCTGGGCGGCCCGCTGGCCACCTTCGGCGCCCTGTTGCACATGCTGGTGCACTCGCTCACCAAGTCGGCCATCTTCGTCACCGTGGGCCACGCCACCCACCTCGCCGGCACCCAGACCATCGACAAGATCCGCGGCCTGATCCGTACCCAGCCCGCGGTGGGCTGGGCGCTGCTGTTTGGTGTGGCGGCCATCGCCGGTTTCCCGCCGTTCGGCGTGTTCACCAGTGAATTCCTGCTGCTCACCGCCACCATGCAGAGCCAGCCCTGGCTCACCATGGCGCTGCTGAGCGGACTGGCCATCGCCTTTGCGGGACTGTTCCGTCATTTGCATCCCATGGTGTACGGTCCGGCGCCGGAAGGGCAGCGGCCGGTGAATGCCAACATGCTGCCGGTGGTGATCCACCTGGGGCTGGTGCTGTGGCTGGGGCTCGCCATTCCTGACTTTCTGGCCGGCTGGCTGGATCGCGCCACTCAGCTCATCACGGGGGCCCATCTGCTATGAGCAGTTTCGACTGGCTTGCCGAGTACCTGGCGCGCCTGGAGGACGAGCACGTACTGGTCCACTCCGGCGACGCCCATGGCCTGGCGCCGGCCCACCGGCTGGTGCTCGATCCGGAAGATTGGGGCAGTGCCGGCCGGGTAGCCGCGGCGTTCGGCTGCCGCTACGTGGCCGTGTGGGGCGACCCTGCCGAGCAGTCGGTGATGGTGCGCGCCTGCATGGCGCGGCAGGGCGCTTATCTGGTGCTGGAAACCGAGGTGCCACTGAACCAACCGGTGCTGGCCTCGCACACGCCCTATTTCGCCAACGCCGATCGTCTCGAGCGCCACCTGCAGGATCTGTGCGGCATCGCCTTCGTCGACCACCCGGACAGTCGCCGCTGGACCCGTCACAAGGCCTGGGGGGAGGGCGTCTATCCGCTGCGAGTGGATTTTCCCGCAGCGGGCCGCTCACCCTGCCGCACGCCGGCCGACGCCGACTATCCCTTCGTGCGTGTGCACGGCAGCGGCGTTTACGAGATCCCGGTGGGACCGGTGCACGCCGGCATCATAGAGCCGGGCCATTTCCGCTTCCAGGCCGTGGGCGAGGAGGTACTGCGCCTGGAGGAGCGGCTCGGTTACGTGCACAAGGGCATCGAAAAGATCGCCGTGGGCCGCGATCCCGCCGGGCTGGCACGGCTTGCCGGACGGGTCTCGGGCGACACCACCGTGGCCCACACCTGGGCCGCCTGCCAGGCCATGGAACGCGCCACCGGCTGTGAGGTCCCCGCCCGGGCCGACAGCTTGCGCGGCCTGCTGGCCGAGCGTGAGCGCATCGCCAATCACCTGGGCGACATCGGCGCCATCTGCAACGACGTCGGCTTCGCCTTCGCGCACGTCCAGTGCGCACGCCTGCGCGAACAGTGGCAGCGGCGTAATCATGAGCTGTTCGGCCACCGCTTCCTGATGGACGTGCTGGTGCCCGGCGGCGTGGCGCGCGACCTGAGCGAGGCGGATGCCGATCGGCTGCGTGCCGATCACGCAGAACTTCGCCGCGCCATCGAGCCGTTGTTCGATGTCATCGACGACCATCCCTCCCTGGAGGATCGCCTGTTCACCACCGGCCGGTTGAGCACGGAGGATGCGCGGACCCTGGGCTGCACGGGCTATGTGGGCAAGGCGAGCGGCCAGGATCGGGATGTCCGCCGCGACAGTCCCTATGCGCCTTACACCGATCTCGACGTGGCGGTGCCGGTATGTAGCGAAGGCGACGTGGCGGCGCGGGTGCGGGTGCGCATGGACGAAATCCGCGACAGCCTCGCCCTCATGGACCGGCTGCTGGACGGCTTGCCGGCGGGGCCGATCGCCGTACCGCTGCCGTCACCCCAAGCGGGCGCGGCCGGGCTCGGCATGGTCGAGGCCTGGCGGGGCGAACTGATCACCTACGTGCGCTTTGGCGCCGACGGCCGCATCGCGCGCTTCTTTCCCCGTGACCCCAGCTGGTTCACCTGGCCCGCGCTGGAGCGCCTCATCCGCGGCAACATCGTCCCGGACTTCCCGGTGTGCAACAAGTCCGTCAATGGTTCGTATTCGGGGCAGGATTTGTGAAGGTGTTTCAACCAGGGAAGGGCCACGGAGATAGGCGAGGTGCGGTGGGGTTTGTCTCCGTCGAGGTGTCCTCATACCCCCCCTCTCCCCAGCCCTCTCCCGGAGGGAGAGGGGGCAAGAGCTGAGGTGGGTTCGGGCAGCACGCAGTCCATTTGAACGTCCCCTTTCCCGGAGGGAGAGGGGGCAAGAGCTGAGGCGGGTTCGGACAGCACGCAGTCAATTTGAACGTCCCCTCTCCCTCAGGGAGAGGGACAGGGAGAGGGAGTAGAAGGCCACGGAGATAGGCGAGGCGCGGTGGGGTTCGTTTTCCGTCGAGGTGTCCTCATAACCCCCCTCTCCCCAGCCCTCTCCCGGAGGGAGAGGGGGCAAGAGCTGAGGCGGGTTCGGACAGTACGCAGTCAATTTGAACGTCCCCTTTCCCGGAGGGAGAGGGGGCAAGAGCTGAGGCGGGTTCGGACAGCACGCAGTCCAATTGAACGTTCCCTCTCCCTCAGGGAGAGGGACAGGGAGAGGGAGTAGAAGGCCACGGAGATAGGCGAGGCGCGGTGGGGTTTGTCTCCGTCGAGGTGTCCTCATATCCCCCCTCTCCCCAGCCCTCTCCCGGAGGGAGAGGGGGCAAGAGCTGAGGTGGGTTCGGACAGTACGCAGTCAATTTGAACGTCCCCTCTCCCTCAGGGAGAGGGACAGGGAGAGGGAGTAGAAGGGAAGGCCACGGAGATAGGCGAGGTGCGGTGGGGTTTGTCTCCGTCGAGGTGTCCTCATAATCCCCCTCTCCCCAGCCCTCTCCCGGAGGGAGAGGGGGCAAGAGCTGAGGTGGGTTCGGACAGCACGCAGTCCATTTGAACGTCCCCTTTCCCGGAGGGAGAGGGGGCAAGAGCTGAGGCGGGTTCGGGCAGCACGCAGTCCATTTGAACGTCCCCTTTCCCGGAGGGAGAGGGGGCAAGAGCTGAGGCGGGTTCGGACAGCACGCAGTCAATTTGAACGTCCCCTCTCCCTCAGGGAGAGGGACAGGGAGAGGGAGTAGAAGGCCACGGAGATAGGCGAGGTGTGGTGGGGTTTGTCTCCGTCGAGGTGTCCTCATATCCCCCCTCTCCCCAGCCCTTTCCCGGAGGGAGAGGGGGCAAGAGCTGAGGCGGGTTCGGACAGCACGCAGTCCAATTGAACGTTCCCTCTCCCTCAGGGAGAGGGACAGGGAGAGGGAGTAGAAGGCCACGGAGATAGGCGAGGCGCGGTGGGGTTTGTCTCCGTCGAGGTGTCCTCATATCCCCCCTCTCCCCAGCCCTCTCCCGGAGGGAGAGGGGGCAAGAGCTGAGGTGGGTTCGGACAGTACGCAGTCAATTTGAACGTCCCCTCTCCCTCAGGGAGAGGGACAGGGAGAGGGAGTAGAAGGCCACGGAGATAGGCGAGGCGCGGTGGGGTTTGTCTCC
>JAWLGK010000003.1:21231-194853 GCA_041685115.1 Gammaproteobacteria bacterium
TCTCCCGGAGGGAGAGGGGGCAAGAGCTGAGGCGGGTTCGGACAGCACGCAGTCAATTTGAACGTCCCCTCTCCCTCAGGGAGAGGGACAGGGAGAGGGGAGGAAAAATGAAGCTGCATTTTGTTTCATTGCGCAGCGCGGGATCCCTGACACCACGCAGCCGGGGAGTTGATGCCGCCGTCCTGAATCGAATGCGTCTTTCATCTTCTCCGTGGCCCTCCGTGGTTTACGGCTTTCTCTTCATAGGCAGATGACATGTTGAGAATTCTTAAACAGGCGTTGTGTACGGGGATCGTGACGGAACCGGCGCCGACCGATGCGGAACTGGAGCAGGTCGGCGCCGAGTTGCGCCGTCGCATCGAGAAGCGCTTCGGCAGCAGTTTTGCCATCCGGCAGGTGGACGTGGGTTCGTGCAATGGTTGCGAACTGGAGATCCATGCCCTCAACAACCCCTATCACGACATCGAGCGTTTCGGCGTGCACTTCGTGGCCTCGCCGCGCCACGCGGATGCCCTGCTGGTGACCGGCCCGGTCTCGCGCCACATGGAAACTGCGCTGCGGCGTACCTGGCGCGCCACGCCCTCGCCCAAGTGGGTGATCGCCGCGGGCAGCTGTGCCTGTGACGGCGGCGAGTTCGGTGTGTCATACGCCAGCTGCGGTGCCGTGGAGAACGTCATCCCCGTGGACGTGAAAATCCCCGGCTGTCCGCCCACGCCGATCATGCTCATGAAGGCCTTGCTCGCGGCACTGAACCAGCGCTGAGCAGAATCAATGCTACGTGACACACGCGGTCGGAAGAATGTCACGTCGCTTCGCAACAAGACCGGCGGGACGGCTGCAGAATTCGTCATTCCGGCGCAAGCCAGGTGCGAGCCGGAATCCATCTTCCGGTCCTGGGAATGGACCCCGGCTTTCGCCGGGGTGACGCCTCACCGTTCATCCAATCGCGGCCTGGGGCTGCTCCTACGGGCGATTCTTCTGCTTCAGCCGGTGACCTTCAGCAGTGCGGGCACGATCTCAGGGACGCGGTTTTCTTCCAGCACGCGGCCGTCGTCCACGCGGAACAGGTAATCCACCTCACGCAGCACCGTCTGGTGATGGGCAATGATGAGCACGGTGCGACCGCGCACCAGGCGTTCAAGGCATGCGGTGATGGCCGCCTCGGTCTGGTTGTCCAGGGCGCTGGTAGGTTCGTCGAGCAGCAGGATGGGGGCGTCCTTGAGGAAGGCGCGTGCCAGGGAGATGCGCTGGCGTTCGCCGCCGGACAGCAGCATGCCGCTGTCGCCCACCGGCGTGTCGTAGCCCTGTGGCAGCCGTGAAATGAACGCGTGCGCGTCGGCGCGACGTGCGGCCTCCATGATCTCCGCACGGGTGGCGCCGGGCTTCGCATAGGCGATGTTTTCGGCCACCGTGGTGGAGAACAGCACCACCTCCTGGGAGACCATGCTGAATTGCCGGCGCAGGTCGGCGATCTTCAGGTCGCGGATGTCCTGGCCATCGAGCAGGATGCGCCCCTGCTGCGGATCGAACATGCGTACCAACAGGTTGATTAGCGTGCTCTTGCCCGCGCCGGAGCGTCCGATGATGCCGACGCTGGCGCCTGCCGGCAGGCGCAGGTTCACGTTTCGCAGCGTCGGGCGCTCGGTGTTCGGATAGGCAAAGGTCACGTCATCGAAGACGATCTCACCGCGTGCCTCGTTCAGTGCCCGGGCATTCGGCCGCTCCTCCACCATGGGTTTTTCGTCCAGCATGCCGAAGGCGCGCTCGGCGCTGGCAATGGCGCGCTGCTGCCCGGTGATGTGGTTGCCGATGGTCTGCAACGGGCCATACAACTGACCGATGTAGCCCATGATGAGCAGCAGATCACCCACGGCGATGGCGCCCGCCTGCACGTCACGCACGCCCAGGTACAGGATGGTGGTGGTGCCCAGGGCCGTGGCGAGTCCGAGGCCCATGGAGAACACGCCCTCCAGTTGCACCACACGCAGGCGCGCGCGCAGACCGGCGCGTGCCGCGCCCAGGTAGCGCTGTTGCTCGCGCTGCTCCTGGCCGAACACCGTGACCACGCGCAAGGCGCCGAGCGCCTCCTGCACCACCGATTGCGCCGCGCTTTCCTTCTCGCGCACGCCGTGCCACTTGTTGCGCATGCGCGCCTGGTTCAGGTGGATGAGCAGGATGATGGGGACCGCGGTCGCCAACGCCACCAGCGCGAGCCGCGGCGCGATGAGCGAGGTGACGTACAGCATACTGCCGAGGGACGTGAGCGCAAGAATCACCGGGACGATCCCGTATAAGGCGGTCCACTGCAATGCCGGCGCGTCCAGGTTGATGCGGTAGGCGGGTTCGTGACTGCCGCGCTTGAAATGACTGAGCAGCGAGGCGTGCAGGCTGTGCAGGAATAGCCGGCCGCGGAAGTCGAGCACCATGCGCTCGGCTACGTATTCGCGCAGCAGCCAGTCGGCTGCGGTGTGCACGATGCCGAACAGGGCAATCATGATCGACAGGATGATGGCCAGCGCAAGCACGGCCTCGGCACCGGCGCCAAAACCCGCGGGCACCGCCCATGCGACGTAGGCAGGCAGCGGCTGATCGCCCAGGACGTTGTCGACGATGAGCTTCAGCGGTAAGGGGGTGAGCAGGGCGAGCGGTGTCCAGGCCAGGCCGAGCAGCAGCACCAGTCCGATGTGCGGCCAATAGGCACGCGCCTCCTTGAGGGCGCGGGTGTAGACGGTGAAGGGCGCATTCTGTGCCATGCAAGACTCCGTAACCGCGGCTTTGAGCCACGCGTTTTTACGGATTCGTCACGGGACAAACTGTGGGACGGTTCACACAAAATGCGCTCGTGCATGAATCGTGAGGGGATTTGCCGGGATCGTGCGGTCTGCGCAACGAGCACCGGCGGCAGAGGCTCTCGCGCTGCGGAGAACGATAAAAATATCTCATGCCGCTTGCGGAGAACAGGTCGGAACAGCGTCTAAAGTTTTCTCAACGGGCCCATCACGATTTCTTTAACGAGGAGGCGCTATGGCCAGACATATTGCCGACGAGGCTGCCGGAATGGTGGAGCCTCCGCGCGACGGCGAGTTCTTTCTGGACGAAGCGCCGGGTGTGGACGAGCGCATGGCCGGCGCCATCGAGCGCGCCTTGGCCGGCACAGCCCGTTGGGTGATGCGTTTCCCCGTGCTGTCGCTCGGCCTCGCGGTTGGCTTCGGTGTGATTGTCAGCTCCGCGGTGTTCAAACTCATCTGACGAGCGGCGCGCGCTCAAACAAGGTTTCCGCAGGAGCTCTGCCCGGGTGATGCTTCGGTGGGATGGAAAAGACCAAAAGCGTGCCTGCGACAAAGCTCCTCTCCGCCAACCGTGGGAGCGGGCTTCCGCTCGCGATGGTGCAGTCGCGGAGAAATCGCGAGCGGCAGCTCACTCCTTCCACAGGTCAGGTGAACTCCGTATCCGGGATGTTGCACCCACGGCCTGGCCTCAGGCCGCGCCTCAAAAAATCGCGGGCTGAGTCCGCTCCTACGATGAAGTCACAGGGCGCGGCGTGGGAGCGCCGCGAAATGTGCCTCCAGTTCGGCAGCACGGTGATCACTGGTGTGTTCGGCGAGCGCGCGGCGGCGCGCGTTCTCGCCGAGGGCGATGCGCTGCTCCGTCCGCATGCGACGCAGCAGCTCCAGCACTTGTGCATGGCTGTCCGCCACGATGATCTCCTTCCCCGGAGTGAAGATGGCCTCGAGGCCTGCCCAGCGATCGCTCACGATGGGCGTGGCGCATGCCGCGGCCTCGAACAGGCGCACGCTGGGTGACCAGCCGAGCCGGACCATGTCCGCCCGCGTCACGTTCAGGGTGAAGCGCTGGCGGTTGTAGAACATGCGGTGCTCCGATGGCGGCAGGTGCTCGATGCGCGCGACGTTGTCGGACCAGACGATGCCCGTGGGATATTGCGGGCCGGCGCATACGAAGCGGCCTTCGCGCCACTGGCGCGCGGGTTCCAGGAGCAGGCGGTCGACGGTCGCCTGGCGATCCGGCGCATAGGTACCGATGTAGCCGAGGTCCCAATACTCGGAAACCGCCTCCGGGTGATACTGCGCAGGATCCACCGAGCAGTACAGCGCCCTGGCCCGGGGCGCACCGAGGTCGCGCTCCAGGGTCTGCAACGTGGGGCCGCCGGTGAAGGAGAGATACAGATCGTATTCCTTCACCTGTGCCGGGCTCAGGTAGGCACAGGTGTCGTTGGCCAGTTGCGCCAGCGTAACCGGGGTGTCGATGTCATAGAACGCACGCACCCCGCGCGCCGTCGCGAGCACCCATTGGCCCACGGCGACGCCGTCCGGCACGTAGGAGCCAACGATCACCAGGTCGGCGTTGCGCACCTCTTCCGCGTAGCGTTCCGTCAACTCGCCCACGCTGCCGTACAAGGCGGTGCGTCCGTAGGGCGGATGGGGCAGGTCGCGGTGTTGCGCATACCAGGGCTTGTCGCGTTCGAGGAACAGCACGTCATGGCCGCGCGCGGCCAATGCGCGCACCAGGCCGCGGTAAGTGGTGGCATGGCCGTTGCCCCACGCGGAGGTGATGGACAGGCCGAGGATCACGATACCGAGACGGGGCATGGAAGTTTCCTTTCGAGTCAGAGCGCTTCGCGCGCGGCGTGGGCGTGGAGCAGGCGGCGATAGAGCGCCAGATAGCCGTGGGTGCAGCGTTCAAGGGTGTAGCGGCTCGCGGCCACCACGGCCTTTTGTGAGTAACGGGTTCGCAGTGCGTCATCGCCGGCGAGCCTATCGACGGCGCCGGCGAGGGCGTCCGCGTCGTCGGGCGGCACGAACAGCGCGGCGTCTTCCCACAGCTCGCGCAGGCTCGGGAGGTCCGCGAGCACCAGGGCACAGCCGTGCATGGCCGCCTCCAGGATCGACAGCCCGAACGGCTCGTAGCGCGCCGGTGAGGCGAACACCGCCGCGCGTGCATACCAGGCGGCGAGCGTCTCCGGCGCCAGCACACCCAGGTGCGTGACCGGGCCGAGGTCCGCGTGCCAGCCGTCCGGGTGGCGGGTCTCACCGGCAAGATAGAGCGGCCAGCGCATGCGCTCGGCAGCGCGCACAGCGGTCTGTACATTCTTGGCCTCGTCCCAGAGCCGGCCGACCGTCAGTACGAAGGGTTCCTTGGTCCACGCCTCGCCGGCAAGCGGCGGAAGGCCGTTGTGGATGACCTCGCCGTGGGGCACTGCGCCATAGTGCGCACGCAATGCGGCGAGCATGGCGCGTGAGGGCGCCACCACCGCGCGCGCGGCCGCCAGGCCGCTGCGGGTGGCCGCCTCGTAACGCGCATAGCCGAGCGGCGGGCGCGCGCCATGTACGGCGCGCCACCATGAGTACACGCACGAGTGTCCTACCACGAGATGCGGTGCATGCCAGGGCAGCACGCCATGGGCGTAACCGTTCAAATGAATCACGTCGGGGGCAATCCGTTCTTCGAGCGCAAGCAGCCAGTCGCCGGCGGCCGCCACATCGGCCCAGGGAGAAGTCATCCACTCCAGGCGAAAGCTGCTTTCGTGCAGGTGCAGACCGGTGACGGCGGCGGCCCGGTGCCGTTGTCCCGCGTCCGGCGGCGCACCCATGGTGGCCAGGTGGACCTCGGTGCCGTGCGCGGCGAGCCCTGCCGCGAGGTGCAGCGCGTACGTCCACACCCCGCCGACGGTATCCGCCGTCATCAGGACGCACAGCGGGCGCGCCGTGCCGCTCTCGCGAGAGCGGCCTGCCGAATCGGTGACCTGAACCACCAGAACAGCTTGGACGCAAAACGGGATCTTTCAAGGTGAACTCACCCGGATCGTCATGGCGTGGCCACAGCGGCTTCGCGATGCTCAGCCTGACAGGGGAGAGCGCCATGCCGAACGCGCAGCAACCGCCGCAACACCAGCCCGGTCAGCCGGGACGCGAACAGGCCATGCAGCCGCCGCCGGAGTACCTGCGATCGGACTACCGGGCGTGCGGAAAACTCACCGGGCGGGTCGCGCTGATCACCGGGGGTGACAGCGGCATCGGCCGCGCGGTGGCGCTGGCCTTCGCCCTGGAAGGCGCGGACCTGGCCATCGCCTACCTGAACGAACACGACGATGCGCAGGAGACCCAACGGCGGGTGCGGGAAGCGGGTCGGCAATGCGTGCTGTTACCCGGGGACTTGGCCGACGAGGCCCATTGCCGCGACATTGTGGCGCGCACCGTGACGACCTTCGGGCGTCTCGACGTGCTGGTCAACAACGCCGGCGAACAGCACGAACGCGCGGACCTCACAGAGATCGACGCGGCGCAACTGGAACGCACCTTTCGCACCAACGTGTTCGCCATGTTCCATGTGACCGCCGCGGCCCTGCCGCACCTGAAGCCGGGCGCGGCCGTCGTGAACTCCGCGTCGGTGACGGCCTACGTGGGCCATCCGACGCTCATGGACTACGCCGCGAGCAAGGGCGCCATCGTGGCCTTCACGCGTTCGCTGGCGGTGAATCTGGCGGGCCGTGGCATCCGCGTGAACGCAGTGGCGCCGGGCCCCATCTGGACGCCCCTGATCCCGGCCACCTTCAGCGCAGAGCACGTGGCCAAGTTCGGTGCCTCAAAGCCGCTCGGACGTGCAGGGCAGCCCTCCGAGGTGGCGCCATGTTTCGTGTTCCTCGCCTGTGCGGATGCGTCGTACATGACGGGACAGGTGTTGCATCCCAACGGCGGCGAGATCGTCAATGGCTGAGGAGGTGCTTATGGCTGGGGAAAGTCATGTCACCACCGACCACGAGGAAATCCGCCGCTGGATGGAAAGCCGCGGCGGGCGTCCGGCTTCCGTGAAGGGCACCGGCGGCGACAAGGACCCGGGCATCCTGCGGGTGAATTTCCCGGGATTTGCCGAGGATTCGTTGCAGGACATCGAGTGGGACGAATTCTTCCGCAAGTTCGAGGAGAATGACCTGGCGTTCCTGTATCAGGACCAGACCAAGGGCGGCGGGACGAGCCGGTTCTTCAAGTTCGTGCGCCGCGACGGGCAGTCATCGCCGTAAGCGGCCGGGTTTGCTACATCTTCAACCGGCCTATTGGGGACACGTCAACCCGGTGGGTACGCGCGCTGCTACGACGAGGGGAAGCGCTGTGCCGAGACCTTGTTCTTCGACTACCGCCGCCAACACAACACACGCGTGAAGATGGTGCGCATCTTCAACACCTACGGCCCGTATATGCAACAGCAGGACGGTCGCGTGGTGTCCAACTTTATCGTCCAGGCGCTACGCAGTCAGCCACTGACGGTGTACGGCAAGGACGAGCAGACGCGCTCGTTCTGCTAGGTGGATGACCTGGTGGAGGAGCTGGTGCGCATGATGGGCAGCGACCAGGGTGTGCGGGCCGGTGAACCTGGGCAATCCCGTGGAATTCACCGTGGCGGAACTGGCCGAGCACGTGCGCGCGCTCACCGGCTCACGATCACGCATCGTGTATCGTCCGCTGCCGAGCGATGATCCCCGCCAGCGCAAGCCTGACATCGGCAAGGCGCGCCGGCAGTTGGGCTGGGAACCCGTCACGCCGCTGGATCGAGTCTGAAGCGGACCATCGCCTATTTCGAGCACTGCCTGCGATCCGGCATGTCGCAGGCGGCGCCGCGCATCGCCTGATCAGCCGGAATATAGGTGCCTCACGTCTCCGGCGTGTCCCAGTTGAAGTGTTTCTCCCGAAACAGACGCGTGACCGCCTCCACCACGCTCGGGTCATACAAGGTCCCGCTGTGTCGCTCCAGTTCATTGAGCGCCGCCTCGATACCGAGCGCCGGCCGGTATGGACGATGTGAGGCCATGGCCTCGACCACGTCTGCGGCCGCCACGATGCGCGCCTCGGGGATAATGGCATCGCCCCGCAAACCCATCGGATAACCGCTGCCATCGAGACGTTCATGGTGTTGCACGATCATTTCCTTCACCGGCCACGGGAAGCGGACACCTTCGATGATCTCGTAGCCGACCTGGGCATGGGTGCGGATGATCGCCATTTCCATGTCGTTCAAGCGGCCTGGGCGGTTGAGGATCTCCGCGGGCACATAGATCATGCCCACGTCATGCACCAATGCACCGAGATGAATGGCTTCTAGGCTGGATTGCGGCAGATCGAGTTCGCGGCCGATGGCGGTGGACAACACACTGACGCGCTTTTGATGGCCCGCGGTGTAGGGATCACGCTTCTCCAGGGCAATCACCAGGGCCTCGATCATCTGCACCAGGGTGCCGCGCGCAACCTCCAGCGCCTCAAGGCGCTCCTCCTTGGCCTTGATCAATTCCGTGGTTCGTTCCTGCACCTGGCGTTCCATGCCGGTATAGGCCTCCTGCAAGGCGCGGCGGGCACGGCACAGCTCCAGGTGCATACGTACGCGCGCCAAGACCTCCTCAATCTGGAACGGCTTGACGATGTAGTCCGCACCGCCGACCTGGAACGCCGTCACCTTGTCATCGGCCTCGTGCAGGGCGCTGATGAAGATCACCGGAATCGCGGCCGTGGCCGGGTCCGCCTTCATGCGTCGGCACACCTCGTAGCCGTCCATCTCGGGCATGCGGATATCGAGCAGGACGATGTCGGGGAGCGCCGCCTGCATGGAGCGCAAGGCCGTCGTACCGTTGAGCGCCGGCCGCACCCGATAACCGGCCTGTTCCAGCATGCCGCTCAGCACGCGCAGGTTGTTGGAGTTGTCGTCGACGATCAGCACGCTGGCGGCTTGGCTGGCCGCGGTTTCGGTGTGTGGCATCATGACGCGGTCTCCGCCAATTCGTTGCAGAGCCGGCCAAGCTCGTCGAATTGATAGTCGTCCACCAATCGGGCGAGCTTGTCGGCCAGAACCGGTTGCTGCGCGTGGATCTGGCGGATCACTTGCATGGCCGCCTGGCCATCCAGCAGGAGCGCGGCATGGCCGAGTTGCTTGCGCAGCGCCGCCGGTACGCCGGCGAGGGCCTGGGCGTCGGGCAGTAGCGCGTCGATGCCGACGGGTGGGGCATGCAGGTCCTCGGCATATTGGTAACGCACACCGAGATGCTCGGCCATGGCGGCGAAAATGACGTCTACCTCAAGCGGCTTGCGCAGAAAGCCGTCGCAGCCGGAGGCCAGCACTGCGGCGCGGTCCTCTTCAAAGGCGCTCGCGGTGAGCGCGAGGACCACGGTGTTGTGGCCTTGCGGTGAGGCCTTGATGCGACGTGTGGCCTCATAGCCGTCCATCACGGGCATGCGCATGTCCATCCATACCAGGTGAGGATGCCAGGTGTGAAACACGTTCAGCGCCCGTTCGCCGTTTTCCGCGCTACGTACCTCGAAGCCCACCGACTTCAACAGCTGACACAGTAGCTCGCGATTGTCCGGGCGATCTTCGACGATCAAAATGCGATATCGCGGTTGTCCGGGCGCCAGACCCACCACGCGCCCGCCGGTTTTTGGCCGATCTAGTTCGCTCTCGTTGATCGGCTTCAGGGGCAGCGCGAAGCGGAATGTGGAGCCTTTGCCCGGCTCGCTCTCCAGGGTCAGCTGGCCGCCCATCAGTTCCGTGTATTCGTGGCTGATGCTCAGGCCGAGCCCGGTGCCTTCGCCACTGACACTGGACTCGGCGCTCTGGAAGAAGGCTTCGAAGATGTGCTCCCGATCGTCGGCGGCGATGCCGCAACCGGTGTCGGCGACTTCGAAGCGAATCCTGCCTCGTGCGCCCGGCTCCACATCCACCCGCAGGCTCACGCCGCCGTGGGTGGTGAATTTGATGGCATTGCCAAGCAGGTTGATCAAAACCTGCCTGAGCTTCTTGGCATCGCCGCGCACGTTGCGCGGCACTTGCGGGTCCACCGTGACCACCAGCGCCAGACGTTTGTTTTCCGCACGCAGGCGAACCATATCCTCGATGGACTCGATCAGTTCGATGAGATCCATGGGCTGCGGATCCAGTGCGGCCTTGCCGGCCTCGATCTTGGATATCTCCAGTACGTCGTTGATCAGCGTGAGCAGGTGGCGACCGCTGCGTGCAATGGTTTCCACGTGCGTGAGCTGCGCCGCGCTGAGCGAGGCGTCCTGTTGCAGCAGCTGGGCAAACCCGAGGATGGCGTTCATCGGGGTACGCAGCTCATGGCTCATGTTGGCGAGGAAGGTGCTCTTGGCACGGTTGGCGCCCTGGGCCTGATCCCTGGCCCGCGCAAGCTCGATAGCCAGGTGCTTGTGCTCGGTGAGATCACGGTTGCTGGCGCGCGTGCCCAGATAGCGCCCTCGCTCGTCGTGCACCGGCTGACAGATGTGCTCGACCCAGATGGTGCGGCCGTCGCGGCGCAGCAAGCGAAACTCCTGCGTCTGCACCTGCGTGGCCTCGCGGTTGCCGCCCAGATGTTCCTGGAAACGCGCGCGGTCCTCCGGGTGAAGGATGCGCAGCAACAGCTCGGGATCGGCCATGAATTCTTCCGCGCGGTAGCCCGTGATGCGTTCACAGGAGGGCGAGACATAACGGTATTGGCCGTCCTCACCGAGCCAGGTTTCCCAGTCGTTGGTGAAATTGGCGACGGTGCGATAACGCAGCTCGCTCTCGCGCAGCGCCGTGGTGCGTTGTTCCACGAGCACCTCCAGCTGTTCGCGATGCCGCATCAGCTCGGCCTCGGCCCTTTGGCGTACCACAACCTCGTCGCGCAGCTCGGTGAGGGTGCGTTGCAGGTGGTCCGACATGGCGTTGAAGGACTCGGCCAAGTGGCCGATCTCGTCCCGGCGGTTTATGACCAGGCGCTGCGTCAGGTCGCCGGCGGCAATGGCACGGGTGGTTTTTTCCACGTCCATGATGGGGCGCACGATGTATCGCAACACGTGCATGCCGGCGGCGAAGGCGAGACTCAAGGCGACGGTCAGCACGCCGCCGAGTACGAGCAGGCTGTTGATGGCCGGTGTCATGGCGTGCCGCCAGTCGTGCTCGGCGACGACCTGGAACCCGCGATCGCCGAGCTGCACCGGACTGACGGCCATGAAGACTGGGTTTCCTTCGATACCTTGTGTCACGGCGGGCTGGTCGGGTATTGCCACGCGGGTCCCGCGCAACACCACGGAGGGATTGCGGTGTGCGATGACCACGCCCCGCTCGTTCAGTACGTAAACCTGTGCACCGGGTCCAGGTGTCAGATCGGCCACCAGGTTCCAAAGCGACTTGAGGCGGAGTTCGGCGGTCAGGATCGTTTCGATGTGACCGGTGTACAGGTCGCGCTGGGGCAGTGCCAGCGGCAGCAAGGGCTCGCCGCTCGAGTCGTAATGGATGGCACCGTAGTGGGCCTTGTCCGACGCCGCAGCCCGGTGAAAGTTCTCGTCGGCGCTGCGGTCCCGCCGCTCGAGGACGGCTTCGACGCTGGAGTGGCGCGCAAGCTCGCGACCCTGGGCATCGAGCACGGCCGCCTCCTGCAGCAGGGCATGCTGTGCGAGCAGCTCCGAAAGCAGCGCCTCCTGTGCCTTGGGGGTAAGCCGGGGCAGGTCGTTGAAGCGCCGCAGGTTGCCAAGGGCCTGCTCGCCTTGGCGTAGTGCACCGTCCACCTGGGCGGCCACGCGCAGGGCGATCTGCTGCATGCCGTTCAGTTGTGCACCGGCGTGCTGCCGATAGTAGAGGCTCGCGTTGACCAGCGCAGCGAGCAGCAGGGGCACGACGGCCAGCCCCAGGAACGCCAGGGTCAGACGGCGTTGAATGGATAACGGCGTGGTCATTCGGTTCATCGCACGATGGTATGGGCGCTGCGCAGGATCTGCGGCGACACGCTCAAGCCGATAGCCTGTGCCGTGCGCAGGTTGATGGCCAGCGAGCTGAGCGCAGTCTCCACTGGTAGGTCGCCCGGCGGCGTACCGCCGAGGATCTGATGGGCCATGCGTGCCGCCTGCCGGCCGATCTCGTAATGCACGAAACCGTAGCTTACCAGGGCGCCAGCGTGGACCTGGGTGAGACTGGGGGCGCACAGCGGGATCTTGCGTTCCCGCGCGAGGGCCACATAGTCGGCGATGCGCGCCTCCACGGACGAGTCGCGGGGCAGGAGGATGGCATCCACCTGCGGCGGCGCACGCAGTGCGGCTTCCATGGCCTCGGCAGTGGGCAGCGGTTGCGTCACGAGCGTGGTGCCGAGCGCCGCACTCACGGCCTGGATCTGTCGCAGGCTTTCCACTGCACTCGGGTCGTTGGGGTTGTGTGGGAACAGAATTCTTCGCACCTGTGGCGCCAGTTTCACGAGCCACTGCAAACGGATGGCGTCGCCTTGCGGCAGTCGTACGCCGGTGAGGTTGCCGCCCGGTGATTGCAGGCTCTTTACCACGCCGGCCTTCACCGGATCGTTCACCGGCGCGAATACCACCGGGACGGCAGTGTGTGCGGTAGCGGCTTGCGCGGCGACCGCCGCCGGCGTGCTCGAAACGAGCAGCAGATCGACACCGGCCGCGAGCTGCTCGGCAAGCATCGGTGCCAGACGCTCGATGCTCCCGGCCGGCCCCGGGTAGCGGTAGCGCACGTCACGGCCTTCCTGATAACCGAGTTCTGTAAGGTGGGCCTTGAACCCCTCCACGGTGGCGGCATCCACTGCGGTGAGCTGCACGATGCCGATGGTGACCATCGGCGCACGCGGGGCGGGACGCCCCCACCACCAGGCTGCCAGTACGAGCAACAGGGCGCTGGCGCCCAGCCAGACAGGTGCGCTAAGGAAAGGCAGTGAACGACGCACGGGACGAAGGGCCTTCGAGCCGGTTTCAAAGGGATCCGCTATGCACAGGCCCCGCGGTTTGGGCGGGGGCATACCGGGTCTGAATCGGCACATTACACCACCGGAGCGACCGGTGTGTCGTCGGTGAATCCCTGAAATTGGCGTGAAGGGTCGCTTTCGGAAACGCTGATTAATCGGCGCTTCCCGCGGCCCCCCCCCGCGTCTAGATAGTTGCCGCCCTTTTTTCCCAAAGTGGTTGTGTTAAGGCGGCAAAAACCACGCTTTTTGCCCGTAGTGCACTGAGAAAGTCAGGATCCATCTTCTGCCCGGGGGAATGGATCCCGGCTTTCACCTGGCTTTCACCTGGCTTTCGCCGGGATGACGGGGAGGGGTGCGGGTCATGGCAAGGCATATGGCGTTTGTGGTTGCGGTAGTAGAAAGGAACCAAGTTTTGGCGTCATTCCGGCGCAAGCCCACTACTGTCCGGAACATGTATGCGACCACCCCAGGTTGGTGGGCGGTGGTTCGAAAGACATTCGCCCACGGTGTGGGCTCCTACGGGTGGTCCTCGATGTCTTGTACGAGCCGACACTGTCGGCGAATGTGTCCCGATAACGGCGGCCGCGCGCCGTCGAGCAAGGCCTCCACCTGGGCCGCACGCTGTGCGTAGGTGTGCTCGCGGAGCACGCGTTGGCGCGCACGTTCGCCGATGCGGCGCGCCCGCTCCACGCTCAGGTTGTCGAGCCACCAAGCCACTTGATCGCCGTCATGGGCCAGGAGGATTTCCCGATTGGGCTCAAGAAAATCCGCTATGCCCTCCCAGGTGTCGCTGATCAGGCAGGCGCCGGCGCCCGCGGCCTCGAACACCCGGGTGGCCGGCGACCAGCCGTTGGCGGCCATGCTGTCGCGGCTGATGTTGAGCACGGCCAGGGGCGTGCAATTGAAGGCGTTGTGATCGCGCGTATAGACGTGGCCGAGGTAGTGCACGTTGGCGGGGCGGGGCTTGTCGTCCCAGCCGGCGCCGCCCAGCAGGAAGCGCGCACCGGGACGTAGTTGTGCGGCACGCAGGAAGAACGCTTCGACGCGCGCCTCCCGGTCGGGCAGGCGGTTGCCGAGAAAGCCGAGGGTGGCGGCGAAACGCGCGTCGGGCGCCGCCGGGTGATGGGTGTCCGGGTCCAGCGCGTTGTACACCGGCGCGCAGGCGCGGGCGCCCAAGTGCAGATAGGCCTGTACCACCGGCGCGCCGCCGCCATAGGTGAACACGTGATGGTATTCGGTGACTGCCCGGCGCAGCGGGTCCCGGGCATCACCGTGCATGCGCGCGAGGGTGGCCGGGGCGTCCACGTCCCAGAACACGCACTGGGCGCCGGGCCGGGTGTGGCGGGGCACCGCGGCCTCGAGCAGGTCGTCGAACACCCCCACGCCGCTCGCCTTCACCAGCACGTCCGCTGCCGCGGCCTGCTCCAGGGCGCGTAGCACGCCGTCTTCAGTGGCCGGATAGACCACCACGCGCGCCCAGGGCGGGTCGTCCATGTCGCGGTGACGCTGGCGATCGTAGGCGTCGGGCTCGAAGAAGGTGATGGCGTGGCCGCGCGCCGCCAGGGCGCGCAGGATGCCGCGGTAGTAGGTGGCGGCCCCGTTCCAGTAGGCGGACACCAGGCTGGAACCGAAAAAGGCGATGGACAGACCCATGGAAACCTCCGGGGATGGTGTCAGGTCTGGGCGCGGTGATGAACGGTCGCCGGGGGCACGCGCACATCACGGCAGCCAAGCTCCTGGGCGATGACGAGCAGCTCGTCCACGCGGTGCGCACAGGTATGCCGTGCCAGGACGGTCTCGCGCCCGTGACGGGCCAGCGAGGCGGCGAGGGCCGGGTCGCCGAGCACGTCGCGCAGGTGGCGGCGCATGGCGATGCCGTTTTGCGCCTGCAAATAATCGGTGCCGGGTCGGAACAGGCCTTCGCTGTCCTCCCACAACGCCATGATCAGTGGGATGCCGCAGGCGAGGGCCTCGAAGGGGCGGATGGTGGGGATGCCCGGCAGTTGGTCGAGATACGGGCGACGCGGCACGTGCACGGTGACGCGGTGGGTGGCGAAGGCCGCGGGCACGTCGAAGTTGGCGACCCAGCCGGCGTACTCGATGCCCAGGCGGGCCAACTCCGCGCGTGCGGCGTCCGGATAACGCACACCATGTACTCGGCAGCGCAGCTTGAGCGCGGCCGCGGGTTCGAATAGGAACTCGCGCAGCTCTGCGGTGCGCTCGTCGTCGCCCCAGTTGCCGATCCACACCAGTTCACGCCGCGTCGCCTCGTCGTGCGGCAGCGGCCTGAACACCCGCGGGTCGGCCGCCTCGTGCCACACCCACACGCGTTCGGCCCAGCCCGCGCGCAGGTAACGCTCGCGCAGGGCGGCGCCGAAGGCGAGTACGCCGTCGTAGTGGGAAAGGTCATAGCGGCCGATGCTTTCGGGCTCGCTTACCGAGCGGTGGTGGGTATCGTGGAACAGCAGCCGGAAGCCGCCGTGCCGGGCGCGATGCCGCCCGAGGCGGGCGACCAGGGCGTGGTCGTTCCACTCGTGGACCAGCACCAGGTCCACGTCTTCCAACACCGCGCCAAGATCCAGGTCGGCCGGGTCGTAGGGCTCGCTGTGCAGCGCCGGATAGACCGCGTGCAGGCGTTCGAGCACGTGCGGGTCCTCGCGCGCCTGATTGACGAAACTCCACCCCTCGCGCGGCTCGAATACCCGCACCGCGTGACCACGCTGCATCAGCTCGCTGACCACACCGCGCAGGAAATGCGCATTGCCGTGATTCCAGTCCGAGCGCAGCGAGTGGCAGAACAGGGCGATTTTCATGCAGTGCGGGTTCCTGCCTGGGGGTTGGACGCGGAGGGCGCGGAGGCGCGGAGGACGCGGAGAAAATCCATCTTCAGCAATATTGGCGTGGCGATTTTCGGATGAACGGCCATCCATCAACGGAATCACCCTCTGCGCCTCCGCGTCCTCCGCGTTTTGGGCCCGTCATGAATCGATATGCTCCAAGGTGGCAAGCGGTAGCGGGCGGTCGTCCTGGATGTCGCTGAAGCGGGCGAATTGGCCGAGGTAGTGGGCGTGGGCGCGTTCCCAGGCGTGGTCGTCCGGCGGGCCCCAGATCTCGGTGTAGCCGGGGGAGCCGGGGTAGGGGAACATGGGCACGGGTTTGTTCACCCATACGCCCTGGTCGAGCAGGGACTGCCGGAAGGCTTCCACGGTGGCGTCGTCGTCGATGCCCGAATCGAGCAGGCTGGCCTGCACGAAGGGCACGCTGCGGCGGGCGTGCAGCAGCTTGGCGCGCAGGGCGTCGGAGTCGAGCTTGCAGTGTTTGTTGAGCAGCATGCGTCCCAGGTCGGAGACGCTCTCGATGCCGGCCTCGATGGAGACGCAGCCGGCGCGGCCGAGCAGGTCGAGCATGTCGGGCTTCCACAGGTCGATGCGGGTCTGCACCCCGAACTGCACCGGGCGCTCGGCGAGCCCTTCGAGCAGCTCGCGCTGGGGCAGGAAGATCTCGTCGACGAAATACAGGTAGCGCACGCCCTGTGCCACGAGCCCGTCGATCTCCTCGAACACCACGGCGGGATCGCGGCGGCGGAAGGCGTCGCGGAAGTTTTCCTTGGCGCAGAAGCTGCACGCATAGGGGCAGCCCCGCGAGGCCTCCACCTCGGCGGCGAGTCCGGCGCGCGGTTCGTCGAAGCGGTGATGGTGATGGTCGTGCAGGAAACGCTCTTCCCAGCGCAGTGCGGGCAGGGCGGCGAAGTCGGCGGCCTGCGGGCCGCCCTGCACCACCACGGCATCCTGCGTGTGGTAGGCGATGCCCGCGACCTGCCGCCAGTCGCCGGCGAGTTTCGGCAGGACCTCCTCGCATTCGCCCAGGATCACCGCGTCCACCGGCAGCTTGGTGAGCGTGGCGCGGGGCGTCGTGGAGCCGTGCGGCCCGACCGCCACCAGCACCGGCGAGAGTGCGCGCAGGGCGCGGCAGGCGCGCAGCGGTGAACGCAGCTCCGGCGGCGGGCAGCGCCAGAACAGATAGGTCGGCGCGGTGGTCACCGCGGTGATGTCGGGGGCGAACTGCGCGACCTTGCTGCACAGCGCGGCCAGGTCGAGCCCTTCAAGGGTGGCGTCCACGAGCAGCACCTCGTGACCCGCGTCTTTGAGCAGACGGCGCGCATAGCCGAATTCCAGCGGCAGGTGGCCGTCGCGGCAGCCGAAGTAGATGCTGCCGGTGAAATCCCAGGGCGGATTCACCAGGGCGAACCTCATGGTACGGCCCTCCCTTCCGCGCCGGGCAGGCGGCGCGGCGGCGCGGCGGTGAGCGCCGGTTCGCTGGCGATCCAGCGCCACAGCCGCGCCAGTCCGTCATTAACGCCGACGCGCGGCTGCCAGCCGGTCGCCGCACTGAAACGGCGGATGTCCGACACGTACCAGCGCTGGTCGCTGGCGCGCCAGTCCTCGAAGCTGAGGGCGGGCACGCGTCCGGTCATGTCCGTGAGCCGGTCGATCAGTTGCAGCAGCGACAGGGTGTTTTCGGGCCCGCCGCCGATGTTGAAGGCCTGGCCCTTGAGCGTGTCGACGTGTGCGAGCGCGGCGCCCATGGCGTCGAGCAGGTCATCCACGAACAGCACGTCACGTACCTGGCGCCCGTCGCCGTAGATGGTGATGGGTTCTCCGGAGGAGGCGTAGCGTACGAAGTGCGCCACCCAACCCTGGTCTTCGTTGCCGAACTGGTGCGGGCCGTAGATGCAGCTCATGCGCAGGACCACGGCAGGCAGGCCAAAGGTGCGGGCGTAGTCGAGTACGTATTGATCCGCCGCGCCCTTGGAACAGCCATAGGGGCTGCAAAACGACAAAGGGCGCGACTCGTCCACACCGTGGCGGGCGAGTTCGGCATCCGTGGGCCCATAACGGCAACCGTCGTGAGCGAACCCCACGCCGTCGAGGCTGCCGTACACCTTATTGGTGGAGGTGAACAGCAACGGCGGCGGCGCCGGATGGCGGCGCAGCGCCTCAAGCAGGTTGAGGGTGCCGCGGCCGTTCACGTCGAAGTCGTGCAGCGGGTCGGCCAGGCTGGTGGTCACCGCCACCTGTGCGGCGAAGTGATAGACCGCCTCGGCGTCCATGGTCGCCGCGCTCACCGCATCCGTGTCGCGCATGTCCGCCAGCACGAACTCGACACGCTCCGCGAAGCGTCCGGTCAACCATTTCAAATTGGCTTCCGTACCGGCCCGCTGGAGGTTGTCCAGGATGCGCACACGCTTGCCTTCGCTCAACAGGCGTGCTGCGAGGTTGGTGCCGATGAAACCGGCGCCACCGGTGATGACGCTCACGCCGCGGCCGTTACGGCGAACGCCCTGGGCGGCGGCGTGGGAGAGTTCGCGCACCGCGGCCGGTCCGCCCTTGCGGAGTAAACGGCCCAGCAGGTGGGCCGGATCGCTTGCCCCCGCGCCGGCCCAGTACACCCGCTGCACCGGCGCATCGAGGGCCTCGATGAAGGCCAGCAGTCGCCCTCGCTCGTCGTGCTCGGCACCGGCATAGCAGGTTTCGGTGACCCACAGCTCGGCGCGGCTGCCGTGCCGGGTGAGCAGCGTGCGCACCTGATCGATCCTGCGCGGCCAGAAATGCCCACCCGGCTCGGCCGCCGCGGCGACGGCGCGCAGGCCGATGGCATCCACCTCGCGCAGCAGTCCTCGCGCACCGAGCAGTTCCAGCCAACCCTCGTGATGGGGCGGGGCACCGGCGATGAGCACGCGCTTGCCGCGGTCACGCACGCGACCGATGGCCTGCGCCAGCGCCTCACTGAACGCGGCGCCCGCCGGGTCGAGGCGTGGATCGCGTTGTGCAGGACTCGGCGAGGCCGCCAGTTCCACCGCGGAGATATACGGTGAGAACAGGCTCATCACCTCCTCGATGAAGCCCAGGTAACGCTCGGCATCCGAGGCCATCGCCGCGTCCGCACGACCTTCCAGGCAGGCCAGCACTTCGGCGCGGCCGGCAAGGGCCGCGAATAGCCACTCGAACCAAGCGCGCCCGTGTCCGCTGTCGAGGTCTGCGCTGTCGATGGTGATGCGCACGCGACGGACACCCAGCTGTTCCAGGTAGCCGACGAATGCTTCAGCGCGGGCATAATCACCGGGCTTGAAGCGTCCTGCGATACCGTAGGTTTCGTTGACGATCATGCCGACAGGCCCCGTAGACGCAGTTCCTCGGCAGCCTCGGGCACGCGATCATCGGCGGGCTGGGTGGCCAGCCATTCGGCCAGGCGACTCACGCCGTCTTCCAGGCGCACCTGCGCGGTGAAGCCCAGCCGCTGCCGGGCCTTGTCGGTATCGGCGAAGCAATGGCGGATGTCGCCGCTGCGAAACCGGCCGGTGATCTCGGGGGCGATGTCACGGCCCAGCGCCATGGCCACGCGCTCGGCGATGGCGCGCACGCTGACGGATTCGCCGCTGCCGATGTTGAACGCCTCGCCGATGGCGGCGGGGTGCTCCAGGGCGAGCAGACAGGCCTCGGCCACGTCGTGCACGCTGACGAAATCGCG
Organism: Gammaproteobacteria bacterium; assembly: GCA_041685115.1. Lineage (GTDB taxonomy): Bacteria > Pseudomonadota > Gammaproteobacteria > Thiohalomonadales > Thiohalomonadaceae > JALOAT01. The sequence continues at coordinate 40,487 of JAWLGK010000003.1, forward strand.
GCGCTGTTCACCGTCCTCGAACACCAGGGGCGCGCGGTCGTTGAGCAGGCGCGAGGCGAAAATGGCCAGCACGCCGGTGTACGGGTTGGACAACGCCTGGCGCTCGCCATAGACGTTGAAAAAACGCAGCGCGGTGGTCGGGATGCCGTAGGCGCGCCCGAGCACCAACGTCATCATCTCCTGATCGAATTTGGAAAGCGCATACACCGAGGACAGCACCGGCGCCTTGTCCTCGGGCGTGGGTACGGGCATCAGCGGCAGGTCGTCGGGTCCCAGCGGCTCCCAGCGTCCGGCGCGCAGTTGCGCGTCGACGCGGCAGGCGCGATCGGTAAAGCTGCCATCCGTGCAGCGATAGCGCCCCTCGCCGTAGATGCTCATGCTCGATGCGACCACCAGTCGCTCCACCGGATGCGCCATGAGCGCTTCCATGAGTACGGCGGTGCCGCGGGTGTTGTGGTCGATGTAGTCGTCCACCCGATACATGCTCTGGCCGACGCCCACCCGCGCCGCGAAATGGAATACCGCGTCGATGCCGTCGAGCGCTTCGCGTACCGCGCGGGCGTCACGCACGTCGCCGATGTGCAGGTCGATGTCGGGATGGAGATAGTCCGGGCGGACCGCGTCCGGGCCATGTACCTGCGGGAGCAGTGCGTCCAGCACGCGCACGCGGTAACCGCGGGCCAGCAGCCGATCGGCCACGTGGGAACCGATGAAGCCGGCGCCGCCCGTGATGAGAACGTGAGAGGGCATGGAATCCTTTCTTCAAACCCGTCGAGCGTGCAATGAACTTTAGTTTCAGATTGTTGATTTTCCATGGCCAAAAGCCTGAGCGCGGTGCATGCCTATACTCGGTTTATGGTTTTGCTGCGCTGCATCGAGAGGTGCTCGCCATGCTGGAGGTCATTGAAGAAGGGGACGTGTATTTCCTCTATCGCCCGCGCGTGGTGGCTGCCGAGGAACCGACGCAGCCGCAGGGCGTGGAAGATATTCAGCGCTTCTTCATGGTCTTGAGCCCGCGCGGCAAGCGCCTGTATCGCCTGATCGTGCTGGGCAGAAAACACCTGCCGGAGGTGACGCGCGGCGGCGGGAAATACTGGGCCTTCGTAGATCGCGTGGAACACGATCCCGTGCAATTGCGTGCGGAGCTGGAAGGCGGCGAATACCAGACCAGGACCCGCGGCACACGTAAACTGCCGCCGGCGCGCGCAGCGGGGGAAGGCGTGTACGGCATCGTGCGGCACGATGGCCATACCCATTTCGCCTATGTCTTGGAACTGCCGAAACGGCCGGGCGAGGTGCAGGACGAGCTGAACATCGAGCCGCAGGCCAGCTATGTCATCAGCGTAAAGAATCCGGCCAAGTCTTCACCCCGTCGCACAGGTCTGCGTCCGCCACAGAAGGCCACGCTTCCCAAGTCGCTGCGGGCCCGCTTCGGCGACCGGCGTTTCGCCGATCCGGACCCGCCCGAGCTGCTCGACCATGCGGGCACCGAGTTGCTGCTCATCGGGGCCACGGAAGACGTGAAGCAGGAACTCGGCCTGGATTTCGGAGCCGAAAATGAAACCGCGGCCGGTGCGGAGATCTTCACCGACCTGCGACTGCGCAAGAGCAGGAATCCGGTCCAGCCGTTGTTCGAGGGGCGCTGGGTGTAATCGCCGCGTAAACAACCGGTCGGGGCGATGGAACTCAGGGATGAAGCGGTGAAAAGCGTCAACCAACTGGCCGAAGAGCGCACCGAACTGGCCGTGACACGCACCATCATGGCGGCGGACCGCTCTCTCATGGCCTGGGTGCGCACCGCATTGGCGATGATCGGCGTGGGTATCACGCTCTACAAGCTGCTCCAGGGTTTGCAGCAAAGCGGCCAGTTTGGTGACCACTTGTCCCAGGCCGAGGGGATAGGGCTGTTCCTGAGTGGGCTCGCCGTGTTGTCCATGGTGATGGGCATCACCGAATACTGGTTGACGCTACGCGAGATGCGGGGCTTTCGGCCCGTGCCGCTGTTGCGGCCGGTGTTCGCCATCGCCCTGATCATGGGGCTGACCGGGGTGCTGGTGTTCATAGGCATCCTCTACCAGCTCATCTGAGGCTTGGGGATTCCAGAGTCCTGCACGCGGGATTTCCCCGCCGTACGATGGGCTGTCAAGACTTGTTCGCGGCGCCCCCCTTGGGTAACGTCGCGCCCCATGCCCAGCTTCGTTCACCTCCGCGTCCATACCGAATACTCCCTGGTGGATGGCCTCGTCCGCGTCAAACCGCTGGTGAAGGCCGCCGCTGCCGGGGGCATGCCCGCCGTGGCGGTCACCGATCAAAACAACCTGTTCGCCCTGGTGCAGTTCTACAAGGCGGCGCAGGGGGCGGGCGTGAAGCCCATCGCGGGCGCGGACGTGTGGCTGGAGAATCCCGCCGACCCGGCCCAGCCCTACCGCCTGGTGCTGCTGTGCAAAGACAAGGCGGGTTATCTCAATCTTTCACGGCTGGTCTCGCGCAGCTACACCGAGGGCCAGCAGCACGGCAGGCCCATGCTCCACCGCAGCTGGCTTACGGGCAACGTGGATGGGCTCATCGTCCTGTCCGGCGGTCGCGAGGGTGACGTGGGACGGGCGCTGCTCGCGGGCCATCGCGACCAGGCGGCGGAACTGCTCACCGGTTGGCTGCGCCTGTTCGGTGACCACTACTATCTGGAACTCACCCGCACCGGGCGGCCCGGTGAAGAGGATTACCTGCACGAGGCGGTGGGCCTCGCCGCCATGATGGGCGTTCCGGTGGTAGCCACCAACGACGTGCGCTTCCTGAAGCCCGACGAATTCGAGGCCCATGAGGCGCGGGTGTGCATCCACGACGGCCGTGTGCTGGACGACCCGCGCCGCCCACGGCGCTACACCGAGCAGCAATACCTGCGTTCACCCGAGGAGATGGCCGAGCTGTTCGCCGACATCCCCGAGGCCATCGAAAACACGGTGGAGATCGCGCGGCGCTGCAATGTGGAGCTGACCCTGGGCAAGTATTTCCTGCCGGACTTCCCGGTGCCGGTCGGCCTGACCATGGACGAGTTCTTCCGCCGTGAGGCCCGGGAAGGCCTGGAGCGGCGCCTGGCGAAGCTGTTCGATCCGGCCGCGCCGGACTTCGGCGAGAAGCGCAAGCCCTATGACGAGCGCCTGGAGATCGAGCTGAACGTCATCATCCAGATGGGGTTCCCGGGCTACTTCCTCATCGTCGCGGACTTCATCCAGTGGGCCAAGCGCAACGGCATCCCGGTGGGGCCGGGGCGCGGTTCCGGCGCCGGCTCGCTGGTGGCCTACGCGCTGATGATCACCGATCTGGATCCGCTGCCCTACGACCTGCTGTTCGAACGCTTCCTCAATCCCGAGCGCGTGTCCATGCCCGACTTCGACGTGGACTTCTGCATGGAGGGCCGCGATCGGGTCATCGACTACGTGGCCGATCACTACGGCCGCGAGAAGGTCTCGCAGATCATCACTTACGGCACCATGGCGGCCAAGGCCGTGGTGCGCGACGTGGGCCGCGTCATGGGCCATCCGTATGGGTTTGTCGATCAGATCGCCAAGCTCATCCCCTTCGAACTGGGGATCACCCTCGAAGAGGCGCTGAAGAAAGAAGAGCAGCTGCGCGAGCGCTACGAGAAGGAGGACGACGTCCACGCCCTCATCGACATGGCGCTGCAACTGGAGGGCATCACCCGCAACGCCGGCAAGCACGCGGGCGGCGTGGTGATCGCGCCCTCCCAGCTCACCGACTTCGCGCCACTTTATTGCGAAGCGGGCGGCCACAACGTGGTGACCCAGTTCGACAAGAACGACGTGGAGTCCGTGGGCCTGGTGAAGTTCGATTTCCTCGGCCTGCGCACCCTCACCATCATCGACTGGGCATTGCAGAACATCGCGCAGGCCACCGGGAAAACCATCGACATCAGCGCCATTCCGCTGAACGACAAGCCCTCCTACGACCTGCTCAAGGCCTGCCAGACCACCGCGGTGTTCCAGCTGGAATCCCGCGGCATGAAGGACCTGATCCGCCGCCTGCAACCGGACTGCTTCGAAGACATCATCGCCCTGGTCGCCCTGTTCCGCCCCGGTCCGCTGGAGTCGGGCATGGTGGACGACTTCATCAACCGCAAGCACGGCCGTGCCGCCGTGGAATACCCGTTCCCGGAGCTGGAGGCGATCCTCGCGCCCACTTATGGCGTCATCGTCTACCAGGAACAGGTCATGCAGATCTCCCAGGTGGTGGGCGGCTATACCCTGGGCGGCGCCGACCTGCTGCGCCGCGCCATGGGCAAGAAAAAGCCCGAGGAGATGGCCAAGCAGCGCAGCACCTTCCTGGAAGGCGCGGGCAAGCTGTGCTTCGACCTGGACAAGGCCGGCGCGCTGTTCGATTTGATGGAGAAGTTCGCGGGCTACGGCTTCAACAAGTCACACTCCGCCGCCTATGCCCTGGTCTCCTACCAGACCATGTGGCTCAAGGCCCATTACCCGGCGGCGTTCATGGCGGCCGTGCTGTCGGCGGACATGGACAACACCGACAAGGTGGTGACCCTCATCGAGGAATGCCGCGCCATGGACCTCGAAGTGGTGCCGCCCAGCGTGAATACCAGTGCGCACAAGTTCACGGTGCGTGAGGGAACCGTCGTCTACGGCCTTGGCGCCATCAAGGGCGTGGGCGAACAGGCCATCGCCGGTATCGTGGAGGAACGCCTGGCCAAAGGACCGTTCCGCGACCTGTTCGATTTCTGCCGCCGCATCGACCTGAAGAAGGCCAACCGTCGCGTGCTGGAGGCGCTCATCCGCGCCGGTGCACTGGACGGGCTCGGCGCCAATCGCGCCACTCTCATGGCGGCGCTGCCCCAGGCCCTGAAGCTGGCCGAGCAGGACAGCAAGAACAGCGAAGCGGGGCTCGGCGATCTGTTCGGTTTCGATAGCACCGTACTGGTAGACAGTCCGGCCACGTATGATCCGGTGCCGGAATGGGACGAGGATTTCCGCCTGCAAGGGGAGAAGGAAACCCTCGGGCTCTATCTCACCGGCCATCCTATCAATCAGTACCTGGACGAACTCAAGCGCTTCACCTCCTGCCGCATCGCCGATCTGAAACCGCAGCGCAAGCAGAACGTGGTGGTGGCGGGCCTGGTGGTGGGCGTACGCACCATGCAAAACAAGCGTGGCGATCGCATGGGCTTCGTCACCCTGGACGACCGCAGCGGCCGTATCGAGATCGCCGCCTTCGCCGAGGCCTACCAGCGCTTCCGCGATCAACTGGTGAAGGATCGCGTGCTGGTGGTGGAAGGCGAGGTCAATCAGGACGAATACAGCGGCGGCCTGCGCATGCAGGCCAGCGAGATCTACGACATCGACCAGGCCCGCGAGCGCTACGCGCGCCGCATCGTGCTGCGGCTGGACGAAGCGGCCGCTGATAATGGCTTGTTGACGGCCCTTGAAAAGGCCTTATCGCCGTTCCGCGAAGGCCGCTGTCCCATCCGCGTGCACTACCGCAACCGAACCGCCCAGACCCCCATCGACCTCGGTGAAACCTGGAACGTCCGCCCCGCCCAGGAACTGCTGCAACGCCTCCGCCATCTGCTCGGTGACGACAACGTCCGCCTCGAATACGGCGATCGCCGTGCGGCTTCGGCGGCGGCTTGAAGAAAAGGCATTAACACGGGGAACACGGGGAACACGGGGTAAAACATGGCGGCTCCTCACGTGCCCCTCACCTGCGGCGCCTTGTCACCCCGGCGAAAGCCGGTCCATCTTGGCGGGATTGAAGATGGATTCCGGCTTGCGCCGGAATGACGAATTCTGCTGCCGGTCGCGTAGGTCACGTTGCGCAGCTAGGTGACATGCTTCAGGCTGCGGCTTGTCACGTAGGGCTGGCGCGCCAACGAGACCTACAGCTAATTACCCCGTGTTCGCCCGTGTTAACGCTTTTCTCTTAAATTCACCCCTCCGCCAGCGGCACAATCCAGATGCGCCGGAAGGCCACGGGCGAGCCGTGGTCCTGGAGCAGCAGGGGGCCGGGGGCGAGCAGGTCTTCGTCGAGTGCGCCCGGGGTGGGGGCGGGCAGGGCGAGGTTGTTGTGGATGACCAGTCCATTCAGGAAAACCGTGATGCGTGCCGCGTCGATCCCTTGGGCCGTTTCGCGCGGTGCGCGGAACACCACCTCGAAGGTCTGCCAGGTGGAAGGCGCTTTGGCGGCGTTCACCAACGGCGCGGCAACGCTGTACACGGCCCCGCAATCGCGCGGGCCCGGTTTCTTGACACCCCAAGAATCGAGGATCTGCAGCTCGTAGCGGCCTTGCAGGTACACGCCGCTGTTCGCTTTATCCTGGCCTTTGGCACGCGGCATGTCGGGACAGCGGAATTCCAGGTGCAGGAAGGCGTCACGGAACGTGGCGTGGGTCATGATGTCGCCCGTGCCAGGCAATACCTCGAGGAAGCCGCCTTCCACTTTCCACTGCGGCGGGCCACCTTTCCGGGCTTCCCAGTCGGCCGCGGCCTTGCCAGCGAAAAGCACCCTGGCACTGGGGGGAGGAGTGGTACGCGTCTCCACGAAAATCCCTGTCGTCGCCCGTTCCTGCCCCTTACCTTAGAACCGCCCGGGGGGCGCGCAAGGGGCCGCTCCGGTATACAGGCGAGGACGCTGATAGTAGAATCCCGGCCCACGCATGGGCGGTTTCCGCCGCATTCCGCCAAAAAAACACAATCGGAACATGAACCTGAATTTTCTCGATTTCGAGCAGCCGATCGCCGAGCTGGAAGCCAAGATCGAAGAGTTGCGCTACGTGGGCGACGACAACGAGATCAACATCAGCGAGGAGATCGCCCGCCTCGAAGGCAAGAGCCGCGCGCTTACCGAAAGCATCTTCGCCAATCTGAAACCCTGGCAGATCGCCCAGCTCGCGCGCCATCCGCAGCGCCCGTATACGCTCGATTACATCCAGCACCTGTTCACGGATTTCGAAGAGCTGCACGGCGATCGTGCCTTCGCCGACGACCCTTCCATCGTGGGCGGTATCGCGCGCCTCGACGGCAGGCCGGTGATGATCATCGGCCAGCAGAAGGGTCGCGACACCAAGCAGAAGATCTACCGCAATTTCGGCATGCCGCGCCCCGAGGGTTATCGCAAGGCCATGCGCCTCATGCACATGGCAGAGCGCTTCCGGCTGCCCATCGTCACCTTCATCGACACCCCGGGCGCCTATCCGGGCGTCGGTGCGGAGGAGCGCGGCCAGAGCGAGGCCATCGCGCGCAACCTGTTCGTGATGGCGCGGCTCAAGACGCCCATCGTCTGCACGGTGATTGGCGAGGGCGGCTCCGGCGGCGCACTGGCCATCGGCGTGGGCGACCGGGTGATGATGCTGCAGTACAGCACCTATTCGGTCATCTCCCCCGAGGGCTGTGCCTCCATTCTGTGGAAGAGCGCCGACAAGGCGCCGGAGGCGGCCGAATCCCTGGGCATCACCTCCGGCCGCTTGAAGGAACTCGGTCTCATCGACCGCGTCATCGCCGAGCCGCTGGGCGGTGCCCACCGCGAGCCTGTCGCTGCGGCGCGCAATGTGAAGGAAGCGCTCCTGGAGAGCCTGGACCTGCTCGGCGCCACGCCCATCGACAAACTGGTCGATCAGCGCTACCGCCGCATCATGGGCTACGGTAACTTCACCGAGGCCTGATGCGGGGCGGCCGCGGTCGACCCGCGGATGCCGTCATGGATTTCGAACCTCCACTATTGCTCCCCCTGTTGCGCCGGCTGCCGCCGGCGCAACGTTATCTGGTCGCCTTCAGCGGCGGCTGCGATTCCACCGTCCTGCTCCATGCCCTACGGGCCCTGCACGTGGAGCTTTCCGTGCCCTTGCTCGCCCTGCACGTGGACCATGGGCTACAGACACCCTCGGCCCGCTGGGCGGAGCACTGCGCCCGGCAGTGCGCGCACTGGCAGGTGCCCTGCGAATGCCGGCGCGTGGATGCCCGGGCCATCCCCGGCGAAAGCCGCGAAGCGGCGGCGCGACGGGCCCGTTATGACGCCCTCGCCGAGGCCATGCGCCCCGGTGACATCCTGCTCACCGCCCATCACCAGGACGATCAGGCCGAGACCTTTTTGTTGCAACTGCTACGCGGCGCGGGACCGCGCGGTCTGGCGGCCATGCCCGCCTGCGTGACCTTCGGCAAGGGGCACCTGGCCCGGCCACTGCTCGGCTTTTCCCGACGGCAGCTGTGCGGCTACGCACGTCGCCAGGGGCTTGCCTGGATCGACGACCCCAGCAATTTCGATACGGCCTTCGATCGCAATTTTCTGCGCAATACCGTCCTGCCGCCGCTCGTGGCGCGCTGGCCGGCCGCTATGCAGGTCATCGCGCGCGCCAGCGCGCACCAGGGTGAGGCCGCCCACTTGCTGGACGAACTGGCGGCCGAGGATCTTGGCCGCCTGCAATCCGGGGATGCGCTGCACATTGCCGGACTGCGCGCGCTTTCCGGGGCGCGCGCCCGCAATCTGCTCCGCTACTGGATCCGCAGCCTGGGGCTGCCCGTGCCGGACGCCGGAAGGGCGCAGCGTATCCTCGACGAGGTGGTGTGCGCCCGTGAGGATGCCACGCCGCGGGTGAGCTGGCGGGGCGCCGAGGCGCGCCGCTACCGCGATCGCCTGTTCGTGCTCCCGCCCCTGCCGCCGGTGCCCGCGGCAGGCTTTTCGTGGGATGGCCGTACGGCCCTGATGGTGCCCGGCCTCGGCATGCTGGAGGCAGTTGAGGCGCCCGGCGGGCTGGACCCGGCGTGGCGTGGCGCGCGGCTCCAGGTGCGTTTCGGTGTTGCGGGCGAGCATTGCCGTCCGGCTGGCCGCGCCCATCACCAGAGCCTGAAAAAACTCTGGCAGGAGGCGAGCGTGCCGCCGTGGGAGCGTGAGCGCACGCCGCTTGTTTATGTGGACGGCGTGCTCGCAGCGGTGGGCGAGCGCTGGATCTGCGCGGAATTCGCCGCGCCGGCGCAGGAAAAGGGATGGATGCCACTTTGGCGGCCCTTTGCCATTGAAACGACTTCCCAAAAAGACGACAATTTGTCGGGCCCCGCGCCTTAGCCCGGATTCGCGCCATATCAGCAACGGCGCGGAGAAATCCCGGTTAGTCCTCCCCGTCTTTTTCCGAAGCCAGACTTGATGACCAAGTACGTTTTCATTACGGGTGGTGTCGTTTCTTCTCTCGGGAAGGGCATCGCTTCCGCCTCGCTTGCCGCGCTTCTGGAAGCGCGCGGCCTCAAGGTCACTCTGCTCAAGCTCGATCCCTACATCAATGTGGATCCGGGCACCATGAGCCCGTTCCAGCACGGCGAGGTGTTCGTCACCGAAGACGGTGCGGAGACCGACCTGGATCTCGGTCACTACGAGCGTTTCGTCCGCACTACCATGACGAAGCGCAACAACTTCACCACCGGCCGCATCTACGAGAACGTCATCCGCAAGGAGCGCCGCGGCGATTATCTCGGCGGCACGGTGCAGGTGATCCCGCACATCACCGACGAGATCAAGCGCTGCATCAAGGCCGGTGCCGAAGGCTACGACGTGGCCATGGTGGAGATCGGCGGCACGGTGGGCGACATCGAGTCCCTGCCGTTTCTCGAGACCATCCGCCAGATGGGCGTGGAGCTCGGGCACGACAACGTGCTGTACATGCACCTGACCCTGCTGCCCTACATCCCCACCGCCGGCGAACTGAAGACCAAGCCCACCCAACACTCGGTGAAGGAGCTGCGCTCCATCGGTATCCAGCCCGACATCCTGGTGTGCCGCGCCGATCGGCCGCTGCCCGAGGACGAGAAGGGCAAGATCGCGCTGTTTACCAATGTGGAAGAGCGCGCCGTCATCGGCCTGGAGGACGTGGACACCATCTACAAGATTCCACTGCGCCTGCACGCACAGCACCTCGATGACATCGTGGTCGGGAAACTGCGCATCGCTGCGCCGCCGGCCGATCTCGCGGAATGGGAACGCGTGGTGGAGGCCATGGCCCATCCCACGGGCCAGGTAAGCATCGCCATGGTCGGCAAGTACGTGGACCTGACCGAATCCTACAAGTCCCTGTCCGAGGCCCTCATCCACGCCGGCATCCACACCCGCACCAAGGTGAAGATCGTCTACGTGGACTCCGAGGAGATCGAAAAACACGGCACGGACATGCTCAAGGGCATGGACGCGATCCTGGTCCCCGGCGGTTTCGGCGAACGCGGCGTGGAAGGCAAGATCCGCACCGTGCGTTACGCGCGCGAGAACAAGATCCCGTACCTCGGCATCTGCCTCGGTATGCAGGTGGCCGTGATCGAATACGCGCGCGACGTGGCCGGACTCGAAGGCGCCCACAGCACCGAATTCCGTCAGAACTGCGCGCATCCGGTGATCGCCATGATTACCGAGTGGACCACGGCCGAAGGCAACGTCGAGAAACGCACCGCCGGCTCCGATCTGGGCGGCAGCATGCGCCTGGGCGGTCAGCAGTGCCGCTTGGCGGACGGTTCGCGGGTGCGCGCCATCTACGGCAAGGATGTGATCGTCGAGCGCCATCGCCATCGTTACGAATTCAACAACGGCTATCGCGACAGGCTCATCGAGGCGGGCCTGCGCGTGACCGGCGCCTCCATGGACAACAACCTGGTGGAGGTCATCGAGCTGGCCGATCATCCCTGGTTCGTGGCCTGCCAGTTCCACCCGGAGTTCACCTCCACGCCGCGGGATGGCCACCCGCTCTTCACGGGCTTCGTGAAGGCCGCCCGTGAGCAGAAGGAGCGCACCGGTCAATGAAGCTCTGCGGCCACGAGGTCGGCCTCGACCAGCCGTTGTTTCTCATCGCCGGCCCCTGCGTCATCGAGAGCGAGGGGCTGGTCCTGGAAATCGCCGGCACGATTCAGGAAATCACCGAAGCCCTCGGCATTCCTTACGTGTTCAAGGCCTCGTACGATAAAGCCAACCGCACCTCGTCGAAGAGCTTCCGCGGCCCCGGGCTGGAACAGGGCCTGCGCATCCTCGAGAAGGTGCGCACGGAACTGAACCTGCCGGTGCTCACCGACGTGCACGAAGACACGCCGCTGGACGAAGTGGCCGCGGTGGTGGACGTGTTGCAGACCCCTGCCTTCCTGTGCCGCCAGACCAATTTCATCCAGGCGGTGGCGCGCCAGGGCAGGCCCGTGAACATCAAGAAGGGCCAGTTCCTCGCCCCCTGGGATATGCAGAACGTGGTGCAGAAGGCGCGCGAAGCGGGCAACGACCAGATCATGGTCTGCGAACGCGGCGTGTCCTTCGGTTACAACACGCTGGTCTCGGACATGCGCGGCCTCGCCATCATGCGCGACACCGGCTGCCCGGTGGTCTACGACGCCACCCATTCGGTGCAGCAGCCGGGCGGGCAGGGCGCCAGCTCGGGCGGACAGCGCGAGTTCGTGCCGGTACTGGCACGTGCCGCGGTGGCCAGCGGCATCGCCGGCCTGTTCATGGAGACCCATCCGAACCCGGAACAGGCCCTCAGCGACGGGCCCAATTCCTGGCCGCTGGGCCGCCTGCGCGAGCTCCTCGAAACCTTGCAGCAGATCGATGTCGTGGTGAAGGCGCGGGGGTTTGCCGAAGCTACACTTTGAACCAGTTCCGCGGGGATTCGCGGAGCGGGGCACATGCCCATCGGGAACATCAAGAAGCAATAATCAGGACTACGGAGTTTTCATGTCTCAGAACAAAACCCAGATCGTTGACGTGCGCGCCCGGGAAATCATCGACTCCCGCGGCAATCCCACCGTCGAGGCCGACGTGATCCTGGCCGGCGGCACCATCGGCCGCGCGGCGGTGCCCTCCGGCGCCTCCACGGGCTCACGCGAGGCCATCGAGCTGCGCGACGGCGACAAGGGCCGTTACCTCGGCAAGGGCGTGCTGAGGGCCGTCGAGAACGTCAACCGCACCCTCCGTGACGCCCTGGTGGGCAAGGATGCCCGTGAGCAGGCCGAACTCGATCGCATCATGATCGAGGCGGACGGCACGCCTAACAAGGCGAATCTGGGCGCCAACGCCATCCTCTCCGTGTCCCTGGCCGCCGCCAAGGCCTCCGCGGCCGCCCTCGACCTGCCGCTGTACCGCTACCTGAACCGGGACGACAAGACCTTCACCCTGCCGGTGCCGATGATGAACATCATCAACGGCGGCGCCCATGCGGACAACAGCGTCGACCTGCAGGAATTCATGATCATGCCGGTGGGCGCGCCGAGCATTTCGGAAGCGCTGCGCCAAGGCGCCGAGATCTTCCACACCCTGAAGAAGGTGCTGCACGGCAAGGGCATGGCCACCGCCGTGGGCGACGAAGGCGGTTTCGCCCCCAACCTGCCATCCAATGAATCGGCCCTGGAGGTGATCCTCGAGGCCATCGAGAAGGCCGGTTACACGGCCGGCAAGGACGTGATGATCGCCCTCGACGCCGCCAGCTCCGAGTTCTACAAGGACGGCCAGTACGTGCTCGGCTCCGAGAACAAGAGCCTGTCGTCGGCCGAGTTCACCGACTACCTGGCCGACTGGGTCGACCGTTACCCGATCATCTCCATCGAAGACGGTATGGCCGAGCAGGACTGGGACGGCTGGAAGCTGCTCACCGAAAAGGTCGGTGGCAAGATCCAGCTGGTGGGCGACGACCTGTTCGTCACCAACACCGCCATCTTCAAGGAAGGCATCGACAAGGGCATCGCCAACTCGATCCTCATCAAGGTCAACCAGATCGGCACCCTCACCGAGACCCTGGCCGCCATCCAGATGGCCAAGGACGCCGGCTACACCGCCGTCATCTCGCACCGCTCCGGCGAGACCGAGGACACCACCATCGCCGACCTGGCGGTGGCCACCGGCGCCGGCCAGATCAAGACCGGCTCCATGTCGCGCTCCGACCGCATCGCCAAGTACAACCGCCTGCTGCGCATCGAAGAGGCGCTGGGCGACAAGGCCATGTACCCGGGGCGGTCTGCCTTCTACAACTTGAAGGGTTGAGAACATCAACCACGGAGGCCACGGCGTACACGGAGAGGAATCAGGAGGCGGAGGTGAAATACCGCTGTTTCCCGTCTGCTCACGGCGGATTCCTCCGTGGCCTCCACGGCTTCCGTGGTTAAACGCGCTTAGCGGCGGACGGCAGGATGAGGACTCTGATAGCGACACTGCTCGTGGTTTTCGTCCTGCTCCAGTATCGCCTTTGGTTTGGCGACAGCAGCCTCGTCAAGGTCTGGCAGCTCAAACAGGCCTTGGCCGAACAACAAAACGAAAACCAACGGCTCAGCGAACGCAATCGCGCGCTGGAGGCCGAAGTGCGTGACCTGAAAGAAGGCGTTGCGGCCATCGAGGAGCGCGCCCGTACAGAGCTGGGCATGATCAGGGATGGCGAGACCTTCTATCAGGTGGTGGAGGAGTAGGTGTCCCGTTCGGTCCCCCGTTGTTTCGCCGTGGTGCCCGCGGCTGGCGTCGGTCGTCGCATGGGCGCCGACATCCCCAAGCAATACCTGCCCCTCGCCGGGCGCACGGTCATCGAACACACCCTGACGCGCATCACCGCCCATCCGCGCATTGCGGCAACGGTGGTCGCCGTCAGTGCGGGCGATGGCTACTGGCCCGAACTCGCCCCGCGTTTCCATGCCGCAGCGCTCCACCTCGCTGAAGGCGGCACCGAACGCTGCCACTCCGTGCTCAACGCCCTGGAATATCTGACGACCCTGGCCGATGAACATGACTGGGTGCTGGTGCACGATGCGGCGCGCCCGTGCATCCGCGCCGCCGACATCGAGCGTCTGGTCCACACCTTGATCGATCACCCCGTCGGCGGTCTGCTGGGCCTGCCCCTGACCGATACGGTCAAGCGCGCCGACGCCCGCGACGAGGTGCTCCAGACGGTCAGCCGCGAGGGCCTGTGGCGTGCCCTCACGCCGCAGATGTTCCGCTTCGGTCCGTTGCGCGAGGCCCTGCGTGACGCCCTGGCCGCCGATCGCCTGGTCACCGACGAGGCGGCGGCCATGGAGCTGGCCGGACACCGGCCGCGCATGGTGGAAGGGCAGGCGGACAACATCAAGATCACCCGCCCCGGAGATCTGCTCCTGGCCGAACTTTATCTGCAATTGCAGGCGCGGGAATAGAAGAAATTCAACGCATAGGCGCAGAAGGCACAGAGGACACAAAGATCCTGCTGCGCGCCTTCACGCTTCGGAACCTTGGTGGTGGCAAACACAATGACGAGTCTGCGCATTGGGCATGGGTTTGATGCACATCGCTTCGGCGAGGGGGATCACGTGGTGATCGGCGGCGTGCGCATTCCGCACAGCCAGGGCATGCTGGCGCACTCCGATGGTGATGTGCTGGTCCACGCCCTGTGCGACGCGCTGCTCGGCGCCGCCGCCCTGGGCGATATCGGCAAGCACTTCCCGGACAGCAGCGCCGAGTTCAAGGGCATCGACAGCCGCATCCTGTTGCGGCGCACCGTGGATGCCGTGGCGGCGAAGGGCTATCGGGTGACGAACGTGGATACCACGCTGGTGGCGCAGGCGCCGCGCATGGCAGGTCACATCGAGGCCATGGTGGCCAATCTCGCCGATGACCTGCGCATGGCGCGCGACGCGGTGAACGTGAAGGCGACCACCACGGAGCGCATGGGTTTTACGGGCCGTGGCGAAGGCATCGCCGCCTATGCAGTGGTCCTCATCGAGTGCGCGCGATGACGATGGAGTTTCCCATGGCGTGGGCCTTCGCCCACGGGGGCCCCGCCGGGCGGGGCCGGCTGCGCTGCGAGCCCGAGGACTTCGTAGTGGACGAAGACCTGGGCTTCGCTGCCGACGGGCAGGGCGAACACGTTTTGGTGCAGGTGCAAAAGCGCGGCGCCAACACCGAGTGGGTGGCGCGCCAGCTCGCCCGTTTCGCCGGTGTGCGACCCATGGACGTGAGCTATGCGGGTCTGAAGGATCGCCACGCAGTGACCACCCAGTGGTTCAGCGTGCACCTGCCGGGCCGCGCCGAGCCGGACTGGTCCGGGTTTGCCGGTGAGGAATACCGCGTGCTCGATGCGGTGCGGCATACGCGCAAGCTGCGGCGCGGCGCCCTGGCCGGCAACCGCTTCACGATTCGTCTCCGCGAGGTGAGCGGCCCGCGGCAGGCCATCGAACAGCGTTGCGCCTGCATTCGCGAACACGGCGTCCCCAACTACTTCGGTGAGCAGCGTTTCGGCCGCGAGGGTGGGAATCTCCTCCGGGCCGCGGAAATGTTCGCGGGCGCACGACGTGAGCACGATCGGGCCAAGCGCGGCATGTACCTCTCGGCCGCCCGTTCCTATCTGTTCAACACCGTGCTGTCCGAGCGCGTGCGGCAGGGGAATTGGAATCACGCCCTGGCGGGCGAGTGTCTGGTGCTGGATGGCACGGCGAGCTTCTTTCGTGCCTCGGTGATCGACGAAAAACTCTCGGCACGGCTCGCCGCCTGGGACGTGCACCCCAGCGGGCCGCTGTGGGGGCGCGGGTTGCCGCCTTGCGGCGGTGAAATCAACGACCTTGAGGCGGCCTGGCTCGCGCCATTCGAATCCTTGCGGACCGGTCTCGAACGCGCGGGCATGGAACAGGAGCGCCGATCCTTGCGCCTGGCCGCCGAAGGGCTCGAATGGGCACAGGAGGGTGACGCGCTTACCTTGAGGTTCGCTCTTGCCGCCGGCAGTTACGCTACCGCCGTACTGCGTGAAGTCCTGCGCACGGACAACCCGGCGTAGGAGCCCAGCCCCCTGGGCGATTGCTTTTTGGAGTTTCCACGGAAAAAGGATTGCCCCAATGGCCCGGGCTCCTATCGACCATGGGCATTTGCTTCGGGCATGCCGCACCTGCGCTGCGGCTGATCTCAGCCCTTCTTGATGCGGAACTGTTCCACCAGCTGTTGAAGCTGATGCGCCAGTTCTTCCAGCGTGTTTCCCGCCCGTTCACTCTCCCCCGCCTTCGCGGCGGTCGTGTCGGCGACGTGGCGGATGGAGGTGATGGAGCGGTTGATTTCCTCGCTGACGGCGCTTTGCTCTTCCACGGCGGTGGCGATCTGGGTACTCATGTCACTGATGCGGGTCACTGCGCCGGTGATGGCGCCGAGGGACTGGGCCGCGCGCTCGGCCTGTTGCACGGTGTCGTCGGTGCGTTGCCGGTTCTTGTTCATGGCATCCACGGCACTGGCTGCACCTTGGCGCAGGCGCTCGATCATGGCGTGGATTTCCTGGGTGGCTTGCTGGGTCCGCATGGCCAATGTGCGCACCTCATCGGCCACCACCGCAAAGCCGCGGCCTTCCTCGCCGGCGCGCGCCGCCTCGATCGCGGCGTTCAGTGCGAGCAGATTGGTCTGGTCTGCAATGCCGCGGATCACGTCCACTACCGTAGTGATCTCTTGGCTGTGTGATTCAAGCTGAAGGATCACCTCCGCCGCGTGGCCCACTTCTTCGGCCAGTTCACGGATGACCCGGGTGGTGTCGTCCACCACGGTCATGCCCGAACGGGCTTCCCGGTCGGCGCACTCCGCGGCTTCCGCCGTCTGCTGGGCGTTGCGGGCGACTTCCTGGACGCTGGCCGCCATCTCGTTGATGGCCGTGGCCACCTGGTCGGTTTCGCTCTGTTGCTGGCGGATGCCGTCGCTGCTGGTCTGCACGGTGGCGGAAAGGCCGCATGCCGTGGCCGACAGGTGTTGGGACGAATCGGCCATGCGGCCGACGATCGCCCCGGTCTCCGACTGCAGCATCTTCAGGGCGAGCTCCAGCTGGCCGAGGTCGTCGTCGCGTCCCGTGTAGATGTGACGGGCGACCGGGTTGTCGGCGACGGCGCGGCTGCGCTGCACCAGCTTCTCGAACGGCCCGAGCGCCAGGTGGGCGATGGCGGCGGCGACCAGGAAGCCGAGCAGTGGGGGGACGAGGGTCGCGAGCGATATCCCCAGCGAGAAGCCAAGCGCCAGGGATACCGCAGCGCCGCACGCCAGACCGAGCTGGATGCGGCTGCCGAGGGTGAGCGCGGGGAAGCGGCGCAGGCGGATTCCGGCATTGAGCTTGTGATATACCGCCTCGGCACGGCGCACCATGTCCGGGTGCGGGCTGGTACGCACCGACTGGTACTCGATCACTCGGCCGTTCTCGAGAATGGGCGTGACAAAGGCATCCACCCAATAATGATCGCCGTTACTGCGACGGTTCTTGACCAGTCCCATCCACGAACGCCCCGACTGGATGGTGGCCCACAGGTCCGCGAATGCGGCCGGTGGCATGTCGGGATGACGGACCATATTGTGATTCCGTCCGAGCAGCTCCGCTTCGGTGAAGCCGCTGACCTGGACGAAATCGGCATTCACATAGGTGATACTGCCCTTGGTGTCCGTGGTGGAGAGGATATTGGCGTCATCGGGGAAACGGTGTTCGACGCCGGTAATGGGAAGGTTCTTTTTCATAAGCGCCGTTCATCCTACCAATACACGCTGGCCGCGGTTCCCGCGCATCCTAGCCTGACTCCTGGCCGGGGATTGTGACTATGTCACAGCCGGCGCAATAACACGTAGATCGCTCCCGTCCCGCCGTCCGTTGGCGTGGCGGATGCGAACGCAAGGACCTCGTTACGCTGACGCAGCCAATGATTCACCTTGATCTTGAGTACGGGCTGTTTCAGAGCGGAACCGTTGCCTTTACCGTGAATGATGCGTACGCAGCGCTGCCCGCGTGCGCGTGCTGCCGCCAGAAATTGCGCGACGGCAAGCCGCGCCTCGGCCACGCGCATGCCGTGCAGATCGAGTTGGCCTTCGATGCTGTAGGCGCCGCGGCGGAGCTTGCGGATAACCGAGTGCTGCAGGCCCGGGCGGGCGAACAGGAGCTCTTCACCAGTTTCACAGCCCACCTCGAGCGGCGGGTCGTCGAGCAGTTCGTCCATGACCGCCCGTTCGTCCTCCAGGCGCTGGACGGGCGTGGGGGGGGGACGGGGCCCGGCCAGGACGACCCGTTCGCCCCGCAGCGGGCGGGCATCGGCCACGGCCTCGCGGAACAACTCGGCGTCATCGTCGGAGAACGGCATGGCAGTTCCTGTGGCGGGCGGGGTTGATGGCAGTCTACCGCGGTCCTTGCAAACGAGAAACGGCCGCTGCCGTCGCGCCGGTGTTTTCGGGTATAGTTAACCGGTTGATCCTTCAGACCTTGCGCGCGCATGAAGATTCTCCTCAGCAACGATGACGGCTACCTCGCGCCAGGGCTCGCCTGCCTGGCGCGCCACCTGGGTGAAACGGCCGACATCGTGGTCGTCGCACCGGACCGGGACCGCAGCGGCGCCAGCAATTCCCTCACCCTCGACAACCCTATCCGCGCCCACGTCACCGAAAACGGTTTCATGCGTGTGGAAGGCACGCCCACCGACTGCGTTCATCTGGCGGTCACGGGCATGCTGGATCAGGAACCCGATATGGTGATCTCCGGCATCAACGCAGGCGCCAACATGGGCGACGACGTGATCTACTCGGGGACCGTGGCGGCGGCCATGGAGGGGCGGTTCCTCGGCCTGCCGGCTATCGCCGTTTCGCTGGTCGGCAAGGACCTGCGCCACTACGACACCGCGGGCCGCGCGGTGGTCGCCCTGGTCGAACACCTGCGGCGCCACCCCCTGCCGGCGGATACCATCCTCAACATCAATGTGCCGGACATCCCCTGGGACGAGGTGCAGGGTTTCGAGGCCACGCGCCTCGGCCACCGCCACAAGTCCGAGCCGGTGGTGCAGATGCGCGACCCCCGGGGGCGGGTCTGCTACTGGATTGGCCCGGCGGGTCCCGAGCAGGATGCGGGTCCCGGGACCGATTTCCACGCGGTACGCCGCGGTCGGGTGTCCGTCACTCCGATTCAGGTGGACCTCACCCGCCACGGCGCCGTGCCTACCCTCGCCAACTGGCTCGGGGACCTCGCCCCTTGAGCATCGATACCCGCCTGCTCGGTATCGGTATGACCTCACAGCGCACTCGTGAGCGCCTGATCACACGGCTGCGTGAGAAGGGCATCGCCGATCCGCGGGTGCTCGAAGTGATGCGGGAGGTGCCGCGTCACCTGTTCGTCGACGAGGCGCTCGCCACCCGCGCCTATGAGGACATCTCGCTGCCCATCGGCAATGCGCAAACCATCTCCGCCCCGTTCACCGTGGCGCGCATGACTGAGCTCGTCGCCCAGGTACAGCCGCGCAAGGTGCTGGAGGTGGGCACGGGGTCCGGTTATCAGACCGCCGTGCTCGCCCGTCTGGTGCCTGAGGTGTACAGCATCGAGCGGATCGCCCCGCTGCTGGAGCGCGCCCGGCGCCTGCTGGCGGAGCTGAAGGTCCGGAACGTGCGCTTTCGGCTTGCCGACGGCACCCTGGGCTGGGCCGAGCACGGGCCTTTCGATGCCATACTTGCCGCCGCGGCGCCCGCAGAAATACCTGACTCACTGCGGCAGCAACTCGCCGATGGCGGGGTGCTGGTGATTCCGGTAGGGCAGGGTCGCCAACAGCGTCTCATCACCGTGCGTCGACGGGGCCAGGAATTCGATCGTGCCGAACTGGACCCCGTGACCTTCGTTCCCATGCTGACAGGTACCCGCAGGTAACCCATGCGCCTCTTTTCCGTCCTTTATGACCTTGCCATGCGCTGGGCCGCCCATCCCCATGCGCCGCGCTACCTGGCCGGGCTGAGCTTTGCGGAATCCTCGTTCTTTCCCATCCCGCCGGACGTGATGCTCGCACCCATGGCGTTGGCCCAGCCGGCGCGCGCCTGGTACTACGCGGCCATCACCACCATTGCCTCGGTGCTCGGCGGCGTGGTCGGGTATTTCATCGGGGTGTTCGCCTTCGATCTGGTCGAACCGCTGCTCCGCGAGGCAGGCTACTGGGACCACTATCTCACGGCCCAGAGCTGGTTCCAGCGCTGGGGTTTCTGGGCGGTGTTCATCGCCGGTTTCTCGCCCATCCCCTACAAGGTGTTCACCATCGCCGCCGGCGTCGTAGGCATGGCCATGCCCGCGTTCATGCTGGCCTCCGCGGTGGGACGTGGCGGGCGTTTCTTCCTGGTTTCGGCGCTGATGCGCTGGGGCGGCGAGCGCATGCAGTCGCTGTTGCGCAGCTATGTGGATCGCATCGGCTGGGCCATGGTCGTGCTGGCCGTGGTTCTGTACTTCGCCCTGAGTAATGGCGCTTAGTGTACTGCATCACTCTTGGAGGCACTTTCAGCGGCTAGCCCGAAGGGAGCCTCCCAAAAGCGCCAATGTGGCGTTGCACTCCTTGGCAAGGGCTCGCCATTCCCTGCAGAGTGCGCCTTGCCATGGCGCTTTTGGGAGGCTCTGAAAGTGCCTCCAAGAGTGACGCAGTACACTACCGTCCGACTCTTCCTCCTGTTGTGCTGCGCGGCCTGGCTGACGGGCTGCGGTGAGATGCGGCCGGCCGGTAGCGGCCACTACTATCTGCGCTACCCGGTGAAACCCGGGGAGACCCTCTATTCCATCGCCTGGCGCTTCGGTCACGATTACCGCGAAGTCGCCGCCTGGAACCGCATCGGGCCGCCTTACCGCATTCACCCCGGCCAGGAGCTGCTGATTGTGACTCCGGACCGATTCACACTCCGGGAGCGCGGGCCGGTCCCGCCCGCCGCGGCGCCGGCATCTGCCCGTGCGCCGGCGCCGACAAGGGCCGCTGCCCCACCGGCATCGTCAAGGGCCACACCAACCAGGCCGCCCACCCCGGCTACACCGCCCAAGGCGGCCGTGAGCCGTTCCCCGGCACCCTCCGGCCCCATCAAGTGGATTTGGCCCACCACCGGAAAGACCGTTGCCGGATTTGCTGCCGGACAGCGGCGCAAGGGGATCGACGTTAGCGGGCAGCTTGGTCAGCCGGTGCGGGCCGCGGCCGACGGGGACGTGGTCTACAGCGGTAACGGATTGATTGGCTATGGCAATTTGGTCATCGTCAAGCACGACGACGTGTACCTGAGCGCCTACGGCCATAATCGTAGGTTATTGGTGAAGGAGGGAGACAAAGTAAAACAAGGGGCTACACTTGGGGAAATGGGCGAGGGTCCCAAGGGCCTTCCTGTTCTTCATTTCGAGATAAGGAAGAATGGAAAACCCATGGACCCGCTGCTTTACTTGCCGGATAAGCCGACATAGAGAGAAGGATGAATCATGTCAAAGAGCAGTCTGAACGCCGACCAACTCGAACACTTCCTGGAGCCGGAAGTCCTGGACGGGGCCGCGGACGCGGAAGACGAGGAAGAGGCTCTCTACGAAGAGGAAGCCAGTCTCGGCGAAGAGGAAACTCCTGAGACCTATGCACCCGGCAGCGTTCCTGACAGTCAGCTCGATGCCACCCGTCTCTATCTAAGTGAGATCGGTTTTTCGCCCCTGCTCTCTGCCGAAGAAGAGGTGTACTACGCCCGCCTGGCGCAGCGAGGCGACGAGGCCGCCCGCAAGCGCATGATCGAAAGCAACCTGCGTCTGGTGGTGAAGATCTCGCGCCGCTACCTGAACCGCGGCCTGGCGCTGTTGGACCTTATCGAAGAGGGCAATCTGGGTCTCATCCGAGCCGTGGAGAAGTTTGATCCCGAGCGCGGTTTCCGTTTCTCCACCTATGCCACCTGGTGGATCCGCCAGACCATCGAGCGGGCCATCATGAACCAGACCCGCACCATCCGTCTGCCCATCCACGTGGTGAAGGAAATCAACGTCTACCTGCGCGCGAGCCGCCAGCTGGCTCAGCGCCTGGACCACGAGCCCACGCCGGAGGAGATTGCGGCGATGCTCGACAAACCAGTGGAAGACGTCAAGCGCATGCTGAGCCTGAACGAGCGCGTCACCTCGGTGGACGTGCCGCTGGGCCGGGATGCCGACAAGTCCCTGCTGGACGCCATCCCGGACGAGAACAACGTGGACCCGTCGGACCTGCTTCAGGACGACGACATGCGCGGCAATCTCGAGGACTGGCTCGGTCAGCTCACGGACAAGCAGCGCGAGGTGGTGGAACGTCGTTTCGGTCTGCACGGTCACGACGTGAGCACCCTGGAGGAAGTGGGTAACCAGATCGGCGTCACCCGCGAGCGCGTGCGCCAGATCCAGATCGAGGCCCTCAAGCGCCTGCGCGAAATCATGGAAAGCCAGGGCTTCACCCAGGAAGCACTCTGAACCCCTCCCGCCGAATTGTCGCTGGTCCTTGAGATGCTCCGCCAACGGGGTGGCTTGGTTATCGAGACCTTGTAGGAGCCGACACCGTCGGCGAACGGGGTTTGGTTGACCGCCCGGCGGTTAGAGGCAATTCGCCCACCCGGCGGTTAAAGAACAATTCTCCCACGGGGTGGGCTCCTACGGGGGGTTTCGATGCCTTGTAGGAGCCGACACCGTCGGCGAACGGGTTTTTGGTTGACCGCCGGCGGTTACAGGACAATTCGCCCACGGGGTGGACCCCTACGGGGGTTATCCGAACTTGTAGGAGCCGACACCGTCGGCGAACGGGGTTTCGGTTAACCGCCGGCGTTTGGAAAGACCATTCGCCCACGGTGTGGGCTCCTACGACGCCGCGCCCTTTGGGTCGTCACCATGCAGCTTTCAGCCGATGAGTAGCGCCGCTGCGACCCGTCGACCTTCACCCACCAGCAGATTATAGGTGCGGCAGGCGGCCCCCGTATCCATGACCTCGAAGCCGGCACGCAGCCGGACCAAGGGTGCGAGCAGGGGCGGAGAGGGAAGGCGCAGGCGGGAACCGGTGCCGATCAGCAGCACTTCCGGATCGATTTCCTTCAGAACCTCGAAATGGCTCGTGGCGAGTTCATCGAAGTGCTGTGGCGCCCAATCGGTAATCAGGCGCGAGGCGCTCACGATCAGGCTGGAATGGCACACGGCGAGCCCTTCCCCGAGGGAGCCGGAGGCAGGGCGCAGTACGCGGATCTCACCGGGGGCGTAACCCTGGATGAGGTAGGCGCCGCCTGAATCGTCGAGACTGATTTTCATGGGCTACAGGACGCGGGTACTGATTTGACAGGGGCTTATGGCCGCCATTAATGTTAGCAGCTTTCGTCCGGCAGGGACCTGCCAGCGTTCTGCCCGCAGCGAATCCGCGCGGCAGACGCCGACAGACCGGCGCCGCGAAGCTGCACCGTCCAAAATGGCGTTTGTCGGCAGCCTGAGCCGTATCAGGCACACAGATCCCGGGCGCGCCGTCCGCCAAGGGCGGCCGCTGCACAGAATCGCTGAGGTTTAGGCCATGCGTCCCATTGCGAAATCCGCCAAGCTGGCGAACGTCTGCTATGACATCCGCGGGCCGGTGCTCGCCCGCGCGCGGCAGATGGAGGAAGAAGGTCACCGGATCATCAAGCTGAACATCGGCAACCTGGCGCCGTTCGGCTTCGAGGCGCCCGAGGAAATCCAGCAGGATGTCATTCGTAACCTGCCGGCCTCATCCGGGTATTCGGATTCCAAGGGGCTGTTCTCCGCGCGCAAGGCCATCATGCACTACACCCAGGAGAAGCGTATTCCCGGGGTGGGGCTGGAGGACATCTACATCGGCAACGGCGCCTCCGAGCTTATCGTAATGTCCATGCAGGCGTTGCTGAACAACGGTGACGAAGTGTTGGTGCCTGCGCCCGACTATCCTCTGTGGACCGCGGCCGTGAGCCTGGGCGGCGGCACGCCGCGGCACTACATTTGCGACGAAGGCGCTGGCTGGCTGCCCGACCTCGACGACATCCGCGCGAAGATCACCGCGCACACCCGCGCCATCGTCATCATCAACCCGAACAATCCCACCGGTGCGCTCTATCCCGACGACCTGCTCAAGGAGCTCGTGGAGATCGCCCGCCAGCACCAGCTCATCGTGTTCGCGGACGAGATCTACGACAAGGTGATCTACGACGGCCTGAGCCATACCTCCATTGCCTCGCTCGCCGAAGACGTGCTGTTTGTCACCTTCAATGGCCTTTCGAAAAATTACCGTGCCTGTGGCTACCGCGCGGGATGGATGGTGGTCTCCGGCGAGAAGCGCCACGCGCAGGACTACATCGAGGGCTTGAACATCCTGTCCTCCATGCGCCTGTGTTCCAACGTGCCGGGACAGCACGCCATCCAGACGGCTTTGGGCGGTTACCAGAGCATCAACGACCTGGTGGCGCCCGGCGGGCGCCTGTGCAAGCAGCGCGATCTGGCATGGGACCTGATTACGTCCATTCCCGGCGTGAGCTGCGTCAAGCCCAAGGCCACCCTGTACATGTTCCCGCGGCTCGACAAGAAGGTTTATCCCATCAACGACGACCAGGCTTTCATCCTTGACCTTCTCGTCGAGGAGAAGCTGCTGCTGGTGCAGGGGACAGGTTTCAACTGGCCCGAGTCCGACCACTTCCGCCTGGTATTCCTGCCCAACGTGGATCAGCTCCAGGAAGCCATGGAACGTCTGGCACGTTTTCTCGCTAATTACCGCAAGCGGTACGCGGCATGAAATGAGCGGTTGGCGTACCGTCACGCCCCAGTTATCGCATTGCGAAAGTTCATAGAAGTCAAAGGCTTACAGCAAAATGAAACCCGTGAAAGTAGGCTTGTTGGGACTGGGGACGGTCGGCGGTGGCACCGTCAACGTGCTCAGGGAAAATGGTGACGCCATCGCACAGCGGCTCGGTGCGCCGATTCAGATCGTGCACGCCTCGGCGCGCGATTTGTCCAAGGCCCGGATTTGCGATACTACCGGAATTACGCTCACCACTGACCCGCGTGAGGTGGTGGACAATCCGGACGTGGATGTAGTGATCGAGCTCATGGGCGGTGACGGCATTGCGCGTGAAATGGTGCTGCGCGCCATAAACAATGGCAAGCATGTGGTCACCGCCAACAAGATGCTGCTTGCCAAGCACGGTAGCGAGGTGTTCGCGGCAGCGCGTGAAAAGGGCGTGATGGTGGCCTTCGAGGCGGCGGTCGCCGGGGGCATCCCGGTCATTAAGGCCGTCCGCGAGGGCCTCGCCGCCAATCGCATCGAATGGCTGGTCGGGATCATCAACGGTACCGGCAATTTCATACTCACCGCCATGCGCGAGGACGATCGCGAGTTCGCCGACGTACTTGCCGAGGCCCAGCGTCTGGGTTACGCCGAAGCCGACCCCACCTTCGACGTGGAAGGCATCGACGCGGCGCACAAGCTCACCATCCTTGCCTCCATCGCCTTCGGCATTCCGCCGCGGTTCGAAAATGTCTACACGGAAGGCATCACGCGCATCACCAGCGACGACGTGAAATACGCGGACGAGCTCGGCTATCGCATCAAGGCACTGGGTATTGCCCGTCGCACGGATAAGGGCGTGGAATTGCGCGTTCATCCCACGCTGATCCCTGAGAGTCGTCTCATCGCCAATGTGGATGGCGTGAACAACGCCGTGCTGGTGAAGGGCAATATGGTGGGTCCCACGATGTATTACGGCGCCGGCGCCGGCGCCGGACCGACCGCTTCCGCGGTGGTCGCCGACCTCATCGATGTGGCGCGTGGCATGAATGCACCGAGCGATTGCCGTGTGCCGTGCCTGGCCTTCCAACCGGAGGCCATCGCCGAACTACCCGTGCTGGCCATGGACGAGGTGGAAACGGCCTTCTATCTGCGCATGAAGGCGGTGGACAAGCCCGGCGTACTTTCAAAGATTTCCAGTGCGCTGTCCGACTTCCAGATCAGCATCGAGGCGTTGATCCAGAAAGAGCCGAAGCACGGTGAGCGCCAGGTGGACCTGGTCATCCTCACCAACGTGGTGAAGGAAGCCACCATGAACGAGGCCATGCGCCGCCTGGAAAGCGACGGCTCCATCGCCGGCCCCATCGCGCACATCCGCGTCGAACACTTGGATTGAAGGCAAGAGAACAGCCCAACGCAAGGCGCAGAGACGCAAAGGACACAAAAGTATTCGACCGAATACCCTTGGCCATCTTTGCGTCTTTGCGTTGAAATTTTTTTCTCAGGTTTTGGAAAGACAGCCATGCCGTTTCGCAACCGCTACACCGGACTCATCGACCGTTATCGCGACCGCCTGCCGGTCCATGATGACACCCGCATCATCAGCCTGGGCGAAGGCAATACGCCGCTCATCCGCCTGCACAATATTCCCAAGCTGCTGAAGAAGGACGTGGACGTCTACGTCAAGTACGAGGGCCTGAATCCCACCGGTTCCTTCAAGGACCGTGGCATGACCATGGCGGTGACCAAGGCGGTGGAAGAGGGCTCCAAGGCCATCATCTGCGCCTCCACGGGCAACACCTCGGCGGCGGCAGCGGCCTATGCGGCACGTGCGGGCATCACCAGCTTCGTGCTGATCCCGGACGGCAAGATTGCCATGGGCAAGTTGGCCCAGGCCATGATTCACGGCGCCGTGGTCATCCAGATCAAGGGCAACTTCGATGACGGCATGCGCCTGGTGAAGGAAGTGGCCAGCGAGGCGCCGGTGACCATCGTCAACTCCATCAACCCGTTCCGCCTGCAGGGTCAGAAGACCGCCGCCTTCGAAATTGTGGAAGAGCTTGGCACCGCGCCCGACTTCCACTGCATCCCGGTGGGTAACGCCGGCAACATTACGGCGCATTGGATGGGCTACAGCGAATACCGGGAGCACGGTATCGTCAACAACGTACCGCGCATGGTTGGCTACCAGGCCGCGGGCGCCGCACCCTTCATGCGCGGCGCGATGGTCGACAACCCCGAGACCATCGCGACCGCCATTCGCATCGGCCATCCGCAAAGCTGGGATAAGGCCTGGGTCGTGCAGAAGGACTCCAACGGCTGGTTCGACGAGTGCACCGACGAGGAGATCCTCGCCGCACAGAAGATGCTGGCCGAAAAGGAAGGCGTGTTCTGCGAGCCCGCCTCCGCCACCTCCTTCGCGGGTGCCATGCGCGACATCCTGTCGGGCAAGATCCCGGAAGGCAGCAAGGTGGTGTGCACGCTCACCGGCCACGGTCTCAAGGATCCTGATACCGCCATCAAGCAGAGCGGTTCACGCATGCTGACCATCGACGCCAAGCTCGACGCGGTCAAGCGCGCGATCCTGGACAACATGGCTTGAGCAAGCGGCGGCCGCGTCGGCGGCCGCCTTTTTCCCGCGTGTCCGATACCGGTTGTACCATCGACGTCCTCCTCCCGGACTTGTTTTCGCGGCCAGCGCCAAGACTGACATTTCTTGAACGCCTGCTGGCGCGGTCTGACCGGCGCCATGCATCGGCCGCCCACGAAGCGCTGCTTTTCTCACTGTTTGGGCACCCGACGGATAAAGAACTTCCCGTTGCTGCCGTGGCCCTGTACGGCGCGCACGAGGACAGCGATGCGGTGGAGGGCGTCTGGCTGTGCGCGGATCCGGTGCAGTTCATCCCCGCCCGCGATCACGTCCTCGTCTCACCCACCCGGGCGCTGTGTGCCACGGAAGCGGCGACGCTGGCCGCAGAACTGGCGAGCCATTTCCAAGTGGATGGTTGGCAGGTACATCACGCGGCCGGGTGTCTGTTTCTGAGAGGTCCGCAAGCGCCGGATTTTTCATTACCCCCGACGCGGGAGGTGCTTGGACGCAGCCTCGATGCCGTGTTGCCGCACGACCGTGAACATCTCCACTGGCTCTCGCTCATCAACGAACTGCAAATGCTTCTGCACGGCAGTGCGGTGAATCGGCAACGTGAGACGGCAGGCGATCCACCGGTCAATGGACTTTGGTTATGGGGGGCGGGCGTGCTGCCGGCGGCACGTCCGGCGCCGTTTGACATGGTCTGGGGTGGCGAGGCGCTGGTGCGCGGACTGGCGCGCCTGGCTGCATGTGTGACGCGTGATCTGCCCATGGATGCGCGTGCGCTGGTCGATACAAGCGGGACGAGTCACCTGGTGATTTTTCCGGCGCATCATGACCTCACGCCGGGCCTTGACGCGGCATGGTTTGCCCCGCTGCTCAGCGCCCTGCGCGCGCATCGATACCAGCGGCTCAGTGTGCATGACGGACAAGGCCGCGTCTTCCACCTGACGCCGCGGGGTCTACACCGCTTCTGGCGCCTGCGCCGCCCGATCGAAAGTTACCGCACATGCTGAAACGCCGTATCGAACGGCGGCCTGCCGCCGCCGCCCTGACGGGTTGTCCGTCGCATCTGCATCCGGTGATGGCCCGCCTGTATGCGGCGCGCGGCGTGCGCGATGCCGCGGAACTGGAACTGGGACTGGGGCGACTCCAGCCGGCACATTCACTGGCTGGCCTCGAGGCGGCGACCACCTTGCTCGCCGAGGCCGTCGAGCAACGCCAACGTATTCTGGTGATCGGTGATTTCGACGCCGACGGCGCCACCAGCACTGCCATTGCAATTCGGGCGCTGCGCGCCATGGGTGCGGCCCAGGTGGACTTCCTGGTGCCGGATCGTTTCCGTTTTGGTTACGGGCTCACGCCCGCCATTGTCGAGGTGGCTGCCGGGCGCAGGCCCGATCTGCTGGTCACGGTGGACAACGGAATCTCCAGTGTCGCCGGCGTCGCCACCGCCCGTGCCCATGGCATGCGTGTGCTGATAACCGACCATCACCTGCCGGGCGCGGAACTCCCAGACGCCGATGCGGTGGTCAATCCCAACCAGCACGGCTGCGTGTTTCCCAGCAAGTCGCTGGCCGGCGTCGGCGTGATCTTCTATGTGCTCACCGCGTTGCGTGCGCGGCTGCGCGCCATAGGCTGGTTTACGGCGCAGGGGCTAGATGAGCCCAACCTCGCGCATTATCTCGACCTCGTCGCGCTTGGCACGGTCGCGGACGTGGCGACGCTGGATGCCAACAATCGCGTCCTGGTCGCCCAGGGGCTCGCGCGCATCCGTGCGGGGCGGGCCTGTGCGGGGCTCAACGCCTTGCTGCGCATTGCGGGCCGCGATGGGGCGCGACTCTCGGCCATGGACCTCGGTTTCGTCCTGGGGCCGCGCCTCAACGCCGCAGGTCGCCTGGACGACATGAGCCTTGGCATACGTTGCCTGCTTGCCGATACCCTGGACGAAGCCCTGCCGCTCGCGCGGGAGCTGGACCGCCTCAATGTGGAACGGCGCGCCATCGAGGCCGAAATGCAGAGTGAAGCCGCCGGTGAGCTGGCACGCATGCAGCTCTCGGGCGCGCTTCCGTTCGGCCTCTGCCTGTTCGAACCCCACTGGCACGAAGGCGTCATTGGCCTGCTCGCGTCGCGGGTGAAGGAGCGCGTGCATCGCCCCGTGGTGGTGTTTACCCGCGCAGAAAACGGCGAGCTCAAGGGTTCGGCGCGTTCCGTCAGCGGACTTCACGTGCGCGATGCGCTGGAGGCCATCGCCACCCGTGAACCGGATCTGCTGGTGCGTTTCGGCGGACATGCCATGGCGGCAGGGCTCACGCTGCGCGAGGGCGAGCTGGAGCGCTTCCGGTGGGCGTTCGATGAGGAGGTGCGCCGCCATCTGGATGTGCGCGACCTGGACGGCGCGCTGATGACGGACGGGTCACTCGCCCCTGAAGATGCAGAACTGGAACTGGCTGAACAGATCCGCTCCGGTGGCCCCTGGGGGCAAGGGTTTCCGGAACCGCGTTTCGACGACGTGTTTGAAATTGCCCAACAGCGCATCGTCGGCGAGCGGCACCTGAAAATGCGGCTGCGCTGGCCGGGGGAAACACGCACTGTGGACGCCATTGCTTTCAATAGGGCGCCGAGTGCGAGCCCGCAGGTACGCACGGTCTATCGCCTGGATGTTAACGAGTACCGCGGCGAGCGTACCGTACAATTTGTAGTGGAATACATGGAGCCCTGTTCGGCAAGCGCTGAATAAAGCCATTGCGGTTTTCTCAGTGTACGGCGCGCACTAAAACGTGGTTTTTGCTCGCCTTTAACAAGCGCTTGTGTGGGAGAAAATGGCGGCACATCCATGTGCCGCGGGAAGCACCCATTAAATCAGCATTCCGTCAGGGCTCGTGGTGATATTGACCGTTTTGTGGTTAGGGTCTAGTTTGTGAACCAACGCACAATAATAAGAACAGCACCCACCGGGAGGACAACCACAGTGAACGGTTTACAAAGCATCTACAACCTGGACATCGCCCAGGTCTTCAGCTTCGGCGCCATCCTGGTCATGGCGTACTGTCTGTGGCTGGTGGTCAGCCTGAAGGCCAATGTGCCGGGCGGAATCATCGGCAAGCGCTGGAATCTGCTCATGGGCCTGGTGATGGTCTTCACGGTCGGTTATCTGACCACACCCTTCTTCAGTGCCCTTCCTGAAGACGTTCTGCGTCTCATCGTCGGTGTCATCTTCCTGTTCGGCGCGTTGTACGTGGTGTTGACGGTGAAGCTGATCTACCGCGTCATCCAGGAGCTGACCGAATGAACAGGGGCGCCGTCGTCCGCAAAACGGCGCTTGGCGAAGAGGAGATCCAGACGCGGTCCCACGGTTTGGAACGTAATCTGCGCTATGTGCTCATTCTGGTGGATGGCAGCTCCAGTGTGGAGCAGCTCGTCGCCAAGGGTGCCGGCATGCCGGACGTGGAGGGTAGCCTGGCGCGTCTGGCCGCCGAAGGTTACGTGGACATCGAGGGCTACGCGTCGGGGGCAAGCGCCACAACCGGCGACGTCACGGCCATGAAGGCCTCACTGATCGCCATTGCCCGCGAGCTGCTCGGCGCCGACGCCGGCAAGGTGATCAGCAAAATCGAAGCAGCCCCCGACAGCCGAGAAGGACTTCTCGAAGTCGTGAGCCAGTGCAAGAAGGTGGTGCGCCTGCTCATCGACGAAGACAAGGCCGAGGCGCTCATGAACCGCTGCCGGGCCGTACTCGACGGCATTTCAACCGCCGGCTGAGCCCATTCCTGCGTAGCGTCCTTCGAAGGCGAACGCCTGCACGCCCGGACGTGGGGGCGGCCTCAGGCCGTGATGATTCTTCCGGTCTTTGAGTTGCCGTGAGCTGGGTGGCCTGTGTCAGTGCGGGCCTGCTGTAGTATCATTCCGCCCTTAGCCTGCCTCTCACGGATTCTCTTTCTCCATGCTGGAACTCAACGCCATTTTCCGCCAGATCAAGGATATGCAAGGGCGCATCGACGCCCTGAGGGGGTATCTTTGACTACGACGTCAAGAACGAACGCCTTGTCGAAGTAACGCGCGAACTCGAAGACCCCGCGGTGTGGAACCGCCCCGAATACGCGCAGGAACTGGGGCGCGAGCGCGCCTCCCTCGAAAAGTCCGTCGGTACCATCGACAGCCTTACCTACAAGCTCGACGAGGCCGCGGAACTGCTGGAACTCGCCGAAGCGGATGACGATGCCGCAATGGCCGAGGCGGTCGCTGCGGATCTCGTATCGGCCGAGAAGGAACTTGCCACGCTCGAGTTCCGCCGCATGTTTGCCAACCCCATGGACCCGAACAACGCCTATCTGGACATCCAGTCCGGCTCGGGGGGGACCGAGGCCCAGGACTGGGCCAGCATGCTGCTGCGCATGTATCTGCGCTGGGGTGAACGCCGCGGTTTCAAGACCGAGTTGATGGAAGTCTCACCGGGCGAAGTGGCCGGCATCAAGAGCGCAACCATCCACTTCGAGGGCGAGTACGCCTTCGGCTGGCTGCGCACGGAGACCGGCGTGCATCGCCTGGTGCGTAAGTCACCGTTCGACTCCGGTAACCGTCGGCACACCTCGTTCGCCTCGGTGTTCGTATCGCCTGAGGTGGACGATGACATCGCCATCGAGATCAATCCCGCCGACCTGCGCATCGATGTATATCGCGCCTCGGGCGCCGGTGGTCAGCACGTGAACCGCACGGAATCGGCCGTACGTATCACCCACGAGCCTTCGGGCATCGTGACCCAGTGCCAGACTGACCGCTCGCAGCACAAGAACAAAGACCAGGCCATGAAAATGCTCAAGGCCAAGCTGTACGAGATGGAAATGCAGAAACGCATGGTCACGCAGCAGGCGCTGGAGGACAGCAAGTCCGACATCGGCTGGGGCAGCCAGATCCGCTCCTACGTGCTCGACCAGTCCCGCATCAAGGACCTGCGCACCGGCGTCGAAACCGCCAACACCCAGGCCGTGCTTGACGGCGACCTGGACGACTTCATCGAGGCCAGCCTCAAGAGCGGGCTGGAGTAGTGTTGTTCCGCCAATGAACGGGAGCGGCCGAAGACAGAAGAGAAAAGCTAACCACGGGGGACACGGGGAACACGGGGAAATCGATCTTTTCTGTAGGAGCGGCCTCAGGCCGCGATAGTGCGGTTTCCGACGACAATCGCGGCCTGAGGCCGCTCCTACAGGCAGGGGTAACCGTTGATGGATTTCCCCGTGTTCCCCGTGTCCCCCGTGGTTAATGCTTTTTGCCTTTATGTCCGCTTGCGTTCATTTGCGGACATTAATTGGATTTCATCATGACTGACATTGAACAGACCCTGGACGAGAACAAGCTGATTGCCGAGCGGCGCAGCAAGCTGGCCGCCTTGCGCGAGAAGGGCGTGGCTTTTCCCAACGACTTCCGCCGCAACGTGGTGGCCGGCGAGATTCACGCCAAATATCATGACCAGGATGCGGAGGCGCTGGCGGCCGCGCCGGTGCGCGTGAGCGTCGCCGGACGCATGATGTCCCGGCGCGTGATGGGCAAGGCGGCGTTTGCACACCTCAAGGACATGTCTGGCCAGATCCAGCTTTTCGTGCAGCGTGAGATGCTCGGCGAGACCTACGAGGACTTCAAGCGCTGGGATATCGGCGACATCGTCGGAGCCGAAGGCGAGCTGTTCCGCACCAAGACCGGTGAGTTGTCGGTGAAGGTGGACAGTCTGCGCCTGCTCACCAAGTCGCTGCGTCCGCTGCCCGAGAAATGGCACGGCCTGTCGGATCAGGAGACCAAGTATCGCCAGCGGTATCTCGATCTCATCATCAACGACGTGACGCGTGAGACCTTCCGCGTCCGCTCCAGCGTTGTCCACCACATCCGAGACTTCATGGTGGCGCGCGGCTTCCTGGAAGTGGAAACGCCCATGATGCAGGCCATTCCGGGCGGCGCCACGGCCAAGCCGTTCGTCACCTTCCACAATGCGCTCGACATGGAACTTTACCTGCGCATCGCCCCCGAGCTCTATCTGAAACGCCTGGTGGTGGGTGGCTTCGAGAAGGTGTTCGAGATTAACCGCAATTTCCGTAACGAGGGGCTGTCCACGCGCCACAACCCCGAGTTCACCATGATGGAGTTCTACCAGGCCTACGCGGACTACCGTGACCTGATGGACCTCACGGAGGAACTGTTGCGCGAAGTGGCCGCCAAGGTATTGGGGACCACCACGGTGAACTACCAGGGCGAGGAGTATCACTTCGGTGCGCCGTTCAAGCGCATGACCGTGAAGGAGTCCATCCTGCACTTCAATCCGGCTCTGCGGCCGGAGCAGCTGGATTCGCTGGAGGAGGCGCGCAAGGTCGCCGAAGCCCTGGCCATCCCGCTCAAGCCGACCTATGGCCTTGGCAAGGTACAGATCGAAATCTTCGAGAAGACTGTCGAACACCGGCTCAAGGAACCGACTTTCATCACCGAGTATCCCACCGAAGTGTCACCGCTGGCACGGCGCAACGACGCGAATCCGTTCGTCACGGACCGTTTCGAGTTCTTCGTGGGCGGGCGCGAGATCGCCAACGGCTTTTCCGAGCTCAACGACCCGGAGGATCAGGCCGAACGCTTCCGCAAGCAGGTGGAGGAGAAGACGGCCGGGAACGAAGAGGCCATGCACTTCGATGCCGATTACATCGTCGCCCTGGAACACGGCCTGCCACCCACGGCGGGCGAGGGCATCGGCATCGATCGACTGGTGATGCTGTTCACGGATTCGCCGTCCATCCGTGACGTGCTGCTGTTCCCGCACATGCGTCCGCAAGGTTGAGGGTTGTAGGAGCCGACACCGTCGGCGAATGTGGTGCCGATCACCGCCGCGTGGTTTGCAAGGCATTCGCCCACGGTGTGGGCTCCTACGGGGTCTTGATGAACCTGCCGGCAACCGTCGGCGTTGGGACAACAATTCGCCCACGGTATGGTGTTCTCCGTGGCTATCACTCAACCGGCGAGGATGGAATGCACCTCGCGGATATTGCCAGCGGTTTCCGCCATCTCCACCACGTTGACCTCCGGGCTCAGGCCCAGTCGCCGGAAGGCCGGGACGGTGCGCCAGTCCTGTTGCGTGAGCGGGTGATTGGTGCCGATGTAGCTCTGCAGGTTGGCGACTGTCACCACGTCCACGTAATCGATCTTCTCCGATGCCCGTTGCAGTTCCTCGTGGCCTTCCGCGACGGCCACCAATTCGGGCGGGAAATTCCAAGCCTCCAGAATGGCCTTGCCGATAGGACCGTGCGCCGTGGCGATGAGTTTGTCGAGCATCGCTTCGTCCTCGAGCAACTCGGGCACGTCCTCGGCGCGTACCAGCACCGGCAGTATGCCGATGTCGTGGACCAGCCCGGCCAGCATGGCCTGTTCCGGTGACAACCGGGTGAAGCCAGAGGCGAGCGCGTGGCTGATGGCGGCGACCTGCGTGCTGTGTTCCCACACTGCGCGCAGCTTGCGATCGGTGACGTCCGAAGTCGCCTGGAACATCTGCTGCATGGCCATGCTCACCACCATGTCACGCACCAGTTTCATGCCGAGCCGCGAGACGGCCATGTCGACGGAATCCACGGCGCGGCTGCCACGCAGCAACGGGCTGTTGGCCACTTGCACCAGACGCGCGCTGAGGGCGGCATCAGTGGTGATCACCCCGACGATATCGCCGAGGTTGGCGTCCTCGTCATCCACCACCTCGCGCACGCGCAATGCCACCTCGGGCAGGGTCGGCAGGGTAAGCCGGCCCTTGGCCAGGTCTTGCAGGAGTTCGCTCAGGAATTGTTCGGCAAGACGGTTCATGACTTCTGTTCCGGGGTACTGAGGTCATCTACTTCGTATGGCTGAGGCAGTATCTGCAACACCGCGCCGTCCGCATCACCGATGCGCACGGGCGTGCCGTTTTCCACCGCCTCGATCAGTACCACGGCGAGCAGGTCACAACCGCCCTGCGGCGCCGGCTGCGCATTGACCACCTTGCCGGTGCCCTGGCCGCTTTCGATCTCTGCGGCAAACAGTTCCGTACCCGGCGCGGGGCAGGGTGCGTCCACGTGGGCGAGATACATGCGCCGCTTGAGCTTGCCCAGGTACTGCATGCGGGCCACCACCTCCTGCCCCGTGTAACAGCCCTTGCGGAAGCTCACGCCGCCGATGGCGTGCAGGTTGAGCATTTGTGGCACGAAGGCCTCGCTGGTGGCGTCCAGCACATGAGGCACGCCGGCACGGACCTCCGTGAGCATCCAGGCGTCGGCCCCCACTGGGCGCGCCTGCGTCGCCAGGCGCTGCCACAGCGCGGCCAGCGCGGCCGGGGCACCGTGACATTCGAAACGCCCGCCCGGTACGCGCACGACCGCGATGTCCGGGGTTTGCAGTACTGCGTCGGTGTGCTCGGGCATGGCCGTGCCGAGTGCCTCGCCCAACAGCGCCGCGGCATGCGGACCTGCAACGCCGAAACGCACCAGCATGTCGCTCGCGTCGTCGAGTTGGACCTGCGAACGTAACACGTACATACGCAGACGCTTGAGCACGAACGCCAGGCGCTCCGCGGGCAGGCGTAGGTAATAGGTGCCGTCACGATGGAACAGGCGGAAGGTGGCGAGGATGCGGCCCTTCGGGGTGCAGTAGCTGTTCAACTGGCTGTGCTTGTCGTCGACCAGTCGCACATCGTTGGTGACCTGACCCTGGAGGAATTCGACGGCGTCCTGGCCGCTGACCGCGATGAGTCCGAAGTGCGAGAGATCGGCAATGATGTCACCGGTCGTGGCCTGACGCTCTGCGGCGGCATCACCGAACCCGACCACCCGGCCATCGCTGATCTGCGCGCCGGCCGACGTGAGGAAGGACTGCCAGTCGTTATGCATGCAAGCTCCTTTCTTGTTTCCTGCCAACGTCCGTGCCGTCGGCTTTTGCGCCATAATACACCGGTTTACGCCAGTTCCCCGTTGGATGCGACGCATGATAGACCGCAACACCCGTCCGGTTTTCCTGGACCTGCGCCGGATTCGCCTGCCGGTGACGGCGCTCGTCTCGGTGGGTCATCGGATCAGCGGAATCTTGCTGTTTCTGGCCTTGGCACCGGGCCTCTATTTGTTGCAGCGGGCGCTGGAGAGTCCGCAAGGATTCGCCGCCGCTGCCGATCTACTGGCTACCCCCGCGGCCCGGCTCGCGCTGGTGCTGCTGGCCTGGAGTCTGGCACATCATGTATTGGCCGGCCTGCGCGTACTGCTGCTCGACATCCATATAGGGGTGTTTCTGGCCCGCGCGCGCGCCAGTGCTATCGCTGTCCTGGCGCTTGGATGTGTGGCCTTCGCCGTCGCAGGAGTGCTGGCGTGGTAAGGGGGCTGTCCGGTCTTGGGGCCTGGCTTCTGCAACGCCTCAGCGCGGTCTATCTGCTGATCTTTCCCCTCCTGTTCGTCCTGGAGTACCGCCGGCTGGCGGACGATGACCACGCGGCGCTCGTGGCGACCCTGGCCCGCCCCTGGGTCGCCCTCGCCGCCGGCTTGTGCATATTTTCGCTACTCACCCACGCCTGGGTCGGCATGCGCGACGTGGTCCTCGATTATGTGCGTCCCGCGGCACTGCGGCTGCTGGCCCTGGTGATGTTGGGCGGATGGTTGCTGGTGCTCGGCGTTTGGTCTGCCTGGCTGCTGCTTGGAGTGACGCTTCCGTGAATATCCCGCGCCGACGCTTCGATACCCTGGTCATCGGCGCCGGCGGCTCGGGCCTGCGCGCTGCTCTGCAACTGGCGCACGCCGAGGCCAAGGTGGCGGTGGTCTCCAAGGTGTTTCCCACGCGCTCGCATACCGTCGCCGCGCAGGGCGGCATCAACGCGGCCCTCGCCAATGTCACGCCCGACAACTGGCACTGGCATATGTACGACACGGTAAAGGGCGGGGACTTCCTCGGCGATCAGGACGCCATCGAGTTCATGTGTCGCGCCGCCGCCAATGTGGTCGTCGAGCTGGAGCACGCGGGCGTGCCGTTCTCGCGCCTTGACAGCGGCAAGATCTACCAGCGTCCATTCGGCGGGCAGAGCCGCGATTTCGGCGGCGCCCAGGCCACCCGCACCTGCGCCGCGGCGGATCGCACCGGTCACGCCATCCTGCATACCCTCTACCAGCAGAACATCCGCGCGCGCACGCACTTTTTCGACGAATTCTTTGCGGTGGACCTGCTACAGGACGTGCAGGGCGATGTGCTCGGCGCCCTGGTCATCGAGATCGAGACCGGCGAGCCGCTCATCATCGAGGCGAAGACCACGCTCATCGCCACCGGGGGGGCGGGCCAGCTGTTCCGCACCAACACCAACGCACGCATCAACACCGGTGACGGCATGGCCATGGCCTTGCGCGCCGGCATCCCGCTTCAGGACATGGAGTTCTTCCAGTTCCATCCCACCGGCATCGCCGGCAAGGGCATGCTCATCAGCGAGGGCGTGCGCGGCGAGGGTGGCTATCTGGTGAACGCCGAGGGCGAGCGCTTCATGACACGCTACGCGCCCCATGCCACCGACCTGGCCAGCCGCGACGTGGTGAGCCGCGCCATCTACACGGAAGTGAAGCAAGGTCGCGGCTGCGGCCCTAACGCCGATCACGTATTGTTGCAGGTGGCGCATCTGGGCGAGGAGGTTATCCGTAAACGCCTGCCCGGCATACGCGAGATGGCCATGACCTTCCTGGGCATCGATCCGGCCAAGGCGCCCATCCCGGTTTATCCCACCGCCCACTACACCATGGGCGGCATCCCCACCAACCGCTTCGGCCAGGTGGTGGTGCCGGTCGCCCACGGCGAGGAGGTCATCCCCGGCCTCTATGCAGTCGGCGAATGCGCCTGCGTCTCCGTACACGGTGCCAACCGCCTCGGCGGCAACTCCTTGCTGGACATCGTGGTGTTCGGCCGTGCGGCGGGGAGCCACATCATCGACTACCTGGCGGAGCACCGCTATCACCGCGAACTGCCCCAAGCGCATGTCGATGCCGCCGTGGCGCGCCTGTCCCGCTGGGAGCGGCCGGGCGGCGGCGAAACCGTCGAAGGCCTGCGGCGTGAATTGCAGGGCGTGATGGAGACCTATTGCGGCGTGTTCCGCAGCGAAGAGATATTGCAGGAAGGATTGGCAAAGGTCCTCGCTATCCAGTCACGGCTGGACGACGTACGCCTGCGCGACACCAGCCGCGTGTTCAACACCGCACGCATCGAGGCCTTCGAGCTGGAAAACCTGGTGGACCTGGCGGTCGCCACCGTCAGCTCCGCGCTCGGGCGCAGGGAAAGCCGCGGCGCCCACTCGCGCGTGGACTTCCCCGAGCGCGACGACCAGCACTGGCTCAGGCACAGCCTGTTCTACAAACAGGGCAATACCCTGGAATACAAACCCGTGCGCACCAAGCCACTCACGGTGGATACCTTCCCGCCCACGGCGCGGGTGTACTGATGAAAAGCATCGACCACGGGGAACACGGGGGGAAGAAAATGAATTGCATGACAGGGCATGGGGAATTGAATCCAATGGCAAGAGCTGCCACGAGCATTGTCCTTCCCCGTGTCCTCCGTGGTTAGAGCATTTTCCCCTATGCGCTTCAGAATCTACCGCTACAACCCGGAAACCGACCGCGCCCCGCGCATGCAGACCTTCGATCTGGCGGACGTGGCGCCCGGGACCATGCTGCGCGAAGCGCTGCTGCGGCTGCGCGCCGAGCAGGATGAAGGCCTCACCTTCCGGCATTCCTGCGGCGAGGGCGTGTGCGGCTCCGATGCGCTGAACGTGAACGGCCGCAACCGGCTCGCGTGCATCACGCCCGTGGAGTCGCTCAAGGAGCCCATCGAGGTGCGTCCGCTGCCCGGTCAGCCGGTGATCCGTGATCTGGTGGTGGACATGAGCCAGTTCTTCCAGCACTACCGTGCCGTGAGGCCCTACCTGATCGTGGACGACCCGGCGCCCGAGACCGAATACCTCCAGTCGCCAAAACAGCGCGATCAGCTGGACGGGTTATACGAATGCATCCTGTGCGGTTGCTGTTCCACGGCCTGCCCCTCGTACTGGTGGAACCCGGAGAAATTCCGCGGCCCCGCAGCCCTGTTGCAGGCCTGGCGCTTCCTCGCCGACAGTCGCGACCAGGCCACGGACGAACGACTCGCGGAGCTGGACGGGGCCTATCGGCTGTTCCGCTGCCACAGCATCATGAGCTGTACCGAGTCCTGTCCGAAGGGGCTCAATCCGACCCGCGCCATCGGCCTCATCAAGGCGCTGATGCTGCGACGCAGCCTATGAGGGTCGACGCCGAACGCCTGCGCTGGCGCTGCCGCCGCGGCCTGCTGGAGTTGGATCTCCTGCTCGAAAATTTCATGGCGCATGGCTATGGGCAGCTCGATGCACAGGAGGCCGCCGCCTTCGAGGCGCTGCTGATGCTTCCCGACCCGCAGCTGCTTCGCTATCTTCTTGGCCAGGACACACCCAAGGACCAGGGACAGGCCCGTGTCGTCGTACACATACGCCACACCGCTCACGCTCCATCCTGAACCGTCGCGCCGCCTGGGTGCCATGCTGCTGCTCATGCATGCGGGTGCGGGGCTGTGGCCCTTTCTGGTGCTCCCGCCGCTGGCCGCTGGCGTGATGCTCGGCACGGTGCTCGCCAGCCTCTACCACGCCTGGGGTCTGCACCTCGGCAGGCGGCGCATCACCCAGGTGGTCTGGGGGGCGGGTGGTGAGTGGGCATTGGAAACGGCGGACGGTGCGCAACGCACGCTGCGCCTCGCGCCCCTCGGTTATGTGAGCGCGTATGCGGTGATCCTGCGCCTTCGCGATGATCGAACCAGCCGCACCCTGGTGCTCCTTACGGACAGTCTCGATGCGGAAACCTTCCGCCGCCTGCGTGTGCGGCTGCGGCTGGCTTCGACGGAGGATGCGCCGGCGAGAACGGTCTGATGGGCCAAAGACGTAGCCCGGATGGAGCAACGCGGAATCCGGGTCTTCGTTGCCACGGTTGACCTTTTGATCCCCGTCCGCTGCGCTGCATCCGGGCTACGAGACCTATGCGCAAGCCGGGATTATGGCCGTCGTTCAGACGCCTTTCCTGGGCATCAGGATGGTGTCCTGTGGGGGGCGGGTGTCGTCGCGCTGCGGATAGTCGAGGGTGTAGTGCAGTCCGCGGCTTTCCTTGCGCGCCATGGCGGAGCGGATGATGAGGTCCGCGACGGTGGCGAGGTTGCGCAGTTCCAGCAGGTCGTTGGTGACGCGGAAGTTGCCGTAGTAATCGGCGATTTCACCGAGCAGCAGATCGATGCGGCGTTTGGCCCGTTCCAGGCGCTTGTTGGTGCGCACGATACCCACGTAGTCCCACATGAAGCGGCGCAGCTCTTCCCAGTTGTGGGACACCACCACTTCTTCGTCGGAATCGGTGACGCGGCTCTCGTCCCAGTGGGGCAGGGAAGGCGGTGCGGGCACATCGGCGAGACGACTGCGGATGTCGTCGGCGGCGGCCTTGCCGAATACCAGGCATTCGAGCAGCGAATTGCTCGCCATGCGGTTGGCGCCGTGCAGGCCGGTGAAGGCGGTTTCGCCGGCGGCGTACAGGTTGGCCAGATCGGTGCGTGCGTGCAGGTCGGTCATCACGCCACCGCAGGTGAAGTGCGCGGCGGGCACGATGGGAATGGGCTCGCGGGTGATGTCGATGCCGTATTGCAGGCAGGTCTGGTAGACGGTCGGGAAATGGCCGGTGATGAACTCGGCCGGGCGGTGGCTGATGTCCAGCAGCAGGTGCTCGGCACCCAGGCGTTTCATCTCGTGATCGATGGCGCGTGCCACCACGTCGCGGGGCGCCAGTTCGCCGCGCGGGTCGAAGCGCTGCATGAACGGTTCACCGCTCGGCAACAGCAGGCGGCCGCCTTCACCGCGGATGGCCTCGGTGATGAGAAAACGCCGGGCCTGTGGGTGGTAGAGGCAGGTGGGATGGAATTGCATGAATTCCATGTTCGCCACCCGGCAGCCGGCGCGCCAGGCCATGGCGATGCCGTCGCCGGTCGCCAGGTCCGGATTGCTGGTGTACAGGTACACCTTGCTGCCCCCGC
Source organism: Gammaproteobacteria bacterium (assembly GCA_041685115.1). Classification (GTDB taxonomy): domain Bacteria; phylum Pseudomonadota; class Gammaproteobacteria; order Thiohalomonadales; family Thiohalomonadaceae; genus JALOAT01. The sequence goes on from JAWLGK010000003.1 coordinate 81,626, forward strand.
CGGTGGCGAGCACCACGAAGCGCGCGGCGATGGCGCGCACCTGGCCCGAGGCACGGTCGAGTACATAGGCGCCGACGCAGCGGTTCCGCACCTGGCCGAGTTTGGCCGTGGTGATCAGATCCACTGCGATGTGCTGGTCGAGCAGGGTGATGTTGCCGTGGCGGCGCGCGCGCTCCAGCAGGGTCTGTTCGATGGCGCGGCCGGTGGCGTCGGCCGCGTGGATGATGCGCCGGTGACTGTGACCGCCTTCACGGGTCAGATGATAGCCGCTGTGTTCCTCGTCCAGGGTAAAGGGCACGCCCATATCGATGAGCCACTGGATGGCGTCCGGGGCGCGCTCGGCGGTATAGCGCACCACATCCTCGTGGCACATGCCGCCACCGGCCGCCTGGGTGTCGCTCACGTGGGAATCGATGGAATCGCCGGCATCCAGCACGGCGGCGACGCCACCCTGGGCGTAGAGCGTGCAACTTTCGGCCAGGCTGCCCTTGGACACCACCAGTACGGAGGCGCGATCCGCAACGTTCAATGCCGCAGAAAGCCCGGCAGCACCGCTGCCGAGTATGAGAACATCGCAGGTCACAGGTTCCGGGAGCATGGTGCCTTCTTGCAGTAAGAAATCAACGCTATGAAAATAAACGGAAAGGCGGATCCGTGCCGGAGGCCCATAAGGCTGTCTATGATATGGGCAAGAAGCGGGTGACCGAAAGAGGCCCGCGAACTTGGCCGCCGCCGTGATGTCTATGGCAGGTGCAGGGGGACGGTCCTTCTGCACGGGGAGGAAATAGCCCGAATGGGCGCGATGAATGTCGACCAGCAACTGGTTGAGCGGGTCCAACAGGGAGATAAGGCAGCTTTTGACGTATTGGTCCTGAAGTACCAACACAAGATCGTCAAGCTGATCTCCCGATACGTCCGCGACCAGAGCGAAGCCCTGGACGTGGCGCAGGAGAGCTTCATCAAGGCCTACCGTGCCCTGGGGAACTTTCGCGGCGAGAGTGCCTTTTATACCTGGCTGTATCGCATTGCCATCAATACGGCCAAGAATTATCTGGTGTCGCAGGGGCGGCGGCCGCCCGACACCGACGTGGACGTGGACGACGCCATTCAGTTTGAGGCGGAGCCCGGACTGAGGGAAAGCGATTCGCCGGAGCTGCTGGCGCAGCGCGACGAGATCGAGCGGGTCATCTTCGAGACCATCGAAGGCCTGCCGGACGATCTGCGCACCGCCATCACGCTGCGGGAACTGGAAGGCTTGAGTTACGAGGACATCGCCTTGGCCATGGCATGTCCCATCGGCACGGTGCGGTCCCGGATCTTCCGGGCGCGCGAGGCCATCGACAAGCGACTGAAGCCGTTGCTTGAAGCGTGAGAACATGAAAGCCGAAAGGCCTTTTTGGCGGGTGTCACATGGCAAACAGCATTGACGAGCAGATTTCCGCACTGATGGATGGCGAATTGTCCGAGCGTGAGGTCCCCTGGGTGCTGGAGCGCCTGCGCAAGGAACCGGGCCTGGCCGGGCGTTGGCGGCGTTACCATCTCATCCGCGATGCCCTGCACGATACGCTCCCTGCCCGCATCCACTTCGACCTGAGCGAACGCATTCACGCGTCGCTCAAGGACGAACCGGCCATCCTGGTCCCGCGCCGCACCATCCACCGCCACTTGAAACCCCTGATGCGGCACGCCGCCAGCATGGCCGTTGCGGCTTCCGTGGCGGCCATCGCCATCCTTACCTTCCAGGCTATGTACGAGGAGGCCCCCACCACGGTGGCCGTCAACACGCCGGCATCGGTGGTTGAGCGCACAGCCGCACCCGTGAGCACCGACCCGCGCCTAGACGCCTTTTTGGTCAATCACAACGAACACTCGGTGTCCACCGGCATGCATGGCATGCTGCCTTACGTGCGGATTGTGAGCCAGGACGCCGGGGGCGAGGCGATTAAATGAAGTCTTCCGCCATCCTGTTCGCGTTCGGCCTGCTGTTTCCGCTCGGTGCCCTGGCGGAGTCCCCGCAGGAAGCCGGTGATTGGCTGAGCCGCATGTCCCGTGCGGCACATACGCTCAATTACGAAGGCACCTTCGTGTACGAGCACCTAGGCACCATCCAGTCCATGAAGGTCTTCCACGGCGCGGATGATCAGGGCGAACGCGAGCGGCTCGTCACCCTCGACGGCGCCTCCCGCGAGGTGATCCGGGACAACGACAAGGTCACTTGCATCCTGCCGGACGACAAGGCCGTACTGGTGGACGCCACCGGCCCGGCGCGCCCGTTTCCCATCAGCCTGCCCACCCACCTCGAACAGCTCGAGGGCTATTACGACGTGCAAATGGCAGGCAGCGATCGTGTCGCCGAACGCGCCACGCGCAAGTTGATCATCCGCCCACGGGATACCTACCGCTACGGACAGAACGTCTGGCTCGACGAAGAGAGCGCACTGTTGCTCAAGTCGGAACTGGTGGACGAGGCCGGGCAGGTCATCGAACGCCTCATGTTCACCGACCTGAAGCTGCATGCGGAGGCCCTGCCGCCGTCATTTTTCGAGCCCCAGCAGACCGGCACGGACCTGACCTGGTACACGCGCGGGCCGGAGCACACCGGCGAACAGGCAGACTCGCCCGAGAACGCCTGGCGCGTGGAGGACCTGCCGCCGGGATTTCGCCAGGACATACGGCGCTTCCACCGGGTGGCCGCGACCGCCGGGCCGGTCGAGCACCTGGTCTATACCGATGGCCTGGCATCCGTGTCGGTGTTCATCGAAAAGGGCGTGGATGACAAGAGCTTCATGGGCGTGTCGCGCAAGGGTGCAGTCAATGTCTATGCGCGCGGCACGGACGGCTATCGCATCATGGTGATCGGCGAGGTCCCGCCTGCGACCGTACGACGCATTGGTGATTCCGTCACCCTCGCGGAGGAGACCTCGTGATTGAAGAAACCGTCCAGATCACCACCACCGAAGGTGAGCTGGCCTGGGTGGAATCGATGCAGCGCAAGACCAGTTGCGGCCATTGTGTGGCCCAGAGCAGCTGCGGCACGTCGGTGCTCTCCAAGGTGCTGGGCCGGCGTGCACTCACGCTGGTCGCCCACAACCCCATCGGCGCCAGGCCCGGTGACCGGGTGGTGATTGGCTTGCACGATGATGCCCTGGTGCGCGGCTCGCTGGCCGTCTATCTGACACCCCTGCTGACGATGCTGGCGGCGGCACTGGCAGGCGAAGCGCTGTTTGCCCAGGCGCATGATGGCCTGGTGGCGCTGCTTGGCCTGGCCGGGCTCGCCCTGGGTTTCGCCTGGGTGCGCAGATTCGGAAGCCGAGCCGCCAACGACCCGCGGTATCGCCCGGTGATCCTGCGCATAGCGCCGGAAGAATTCGCTCCCGTTCACTTTAAGAACTGACAAGACGAAAGAAGGTCCAGTCATGCGACAGCTGTGGTCCGCTGCCCGTTCGAAGCGTCAATTTGTGCTTCTTTTCCTCTCCGCCGGCATGTTCTTTTCAGCCTCATGCGACGCACGCGAGCTGCCCGATTTCACCCGTCTGGTCGACAAATACAGTCCCGCCGTGGTGAATATCAGCACGACCCAGAAGGCGGCGCCCGATGAAACCGGCAGCCCGCGCGGCCTGCAGGAAATACCGCGCTTCCCGGAGGGCGGACCGTGGGACGACCTGTTCCGGCGTTTCTTCGGCGAAGGCCCGCGTGGCGGCGGCCCCGAGATCCCGGATCGTTCGCTCGGCTCCGGCTTCATCATCGACCAGGAAGGTTTCATCCTCACCAACAATCACGTGGTGGAAGGCGCCGACGAGATCCGCGTGCGCCTGTCCGACCGGCGCGAGCTTACCGCTGAGCTCATCGGCGCGGATGCCCGCAGCGACATCGCCCTGCTGCGGGTCAAGGCCAAGAGCCTGCCGGTGGTGAAGCTCGGGCGTTCGGACGACCTCAAGGTGGGCGAGTGGGTGATGGCCATCGGTTCGCCATTCGGCTTCGACCACTCGGTATCCGTGGGTGTGGTCAGTGCGCTCGGCCGCAGCCTGCCCAGCGAGAGCTACGTGCCCTTCATCCAGACCGACGTGGCCATCAACCCGGGCAACTCGGGTGGCCCGCTGTTCAACCTGGACGGCGAGGTGGTCGGCATCAACTCCCAGATCTACAGCCGCACCGGCGGCTTCATGGGACTCTCCTTCGCCATTCCCATGGATGTGGCCATGGGGGTGGTGGAGCAGCTCAAAGAGAAGGGCTATGTGAGCCGCGGCTGGCTGGGGGTGCTCATCCAGGACGTGACCCGCGAGTTGGCCGAGTCCTTCGGCATGGAGCGCCCGTCGGGCGCCCTGGTGGCCAAGGTGCTGGACGACAGCCCGGCGGCCAAGGCCGGTGTACAGGTGGGCGACGTAGTGGTGGAGTTTGGCGGCAAGGCCGTCGACTACTCCTCGGACCTGCCGCCGCTGGTCGGGCGCGCAGCCATTGGCGACGACATCCCCATGAAGATCATCCGCAACGGCAAGCAGCAGACCCTCACCGTGCAGGTGGGTGAGCTGCCTGCCGAGGAAGAGATCGCTGCGGCGACCGAGCCGCGCCGGGCCGTGGACAGCCGGCTGGGTGTCGGCGTGGCGGACCTCTCCGCCGAGCAGCGCGAGCAGCTCGAGCTGGGCAAGTTTGGCGTGCTGGTGCGCGAGCTGGATCAGGGTCCTGCGGCCGATGCCGGCGTACGTCCGGGCGACGTGATCGTGCGCATCAATAATGTGAATGTGGAAAATGCTGCGCATTTCCAGCGACTGACGGCGGAACTGCCGGCGGGCAAGACGGTACCCCTGCTGGTGCAGCGCCGCGCCGGGCCCATCTTCCTGGCGCTCAAGGTACCGGCGGCGAAGAAATAAGAGGAAATGCGATTGGCCACGGAGAACACGGAGGGGACAATGTTATCTCTTCATGTGTCCCGTGGTTGAGGGCTTTTTCCAGGATTTCACATGCGGCTGACCTTCTATTTTCGTGACGGATGTTCCCTGTGCGAGGCGGTGCTCGAAGAACTCGAACCGTATCGCCGCAACTTCGGGTTCGAGCTGGAACCGGTGGATGTGGACGGCGACCCGGCGCTCCAGGCCCGCTACGGGCAGAGCGTGCCGGTGCTCGTCGGCCCCGACGGGGCGGAGATCTGCCGGTATTTCCTCGATCCGCCGGAGTTGAAGCGGTATTTATCCACCCCTTGAACATGGGGTAGAATCCCTTGCCATCACGCGGCCGGGACGGGGGCTCGCCCCACGATTCCACGGCAAGAAGGGGCGCCCTCTGGGCGCCTCTTTGTTTGTCCCGGTCGCCCAGAGCGGAAACCGCACAGTGACCGACCTCACGCATATCCGAAACTTCTCCATCATCGCGCACATCGACCACGGCAAATCGACCCTGGCCGATCGCTTCATCCAGATTTGCGGGGGCCTTACGGAGCGCGAAATGTCCGCGCAGGTGCTCGACTCCATGGACCTGGAGAAGGAGCGCGGCATCACCATCAAGGCCCACAGCGTTTCGCTCAACTACAAGGCGAAGAACGGCGAGACCTACCTGCTGAACTTCATCGACACCCCCGGCCACGTGGACTTCTCCTATGAAGTGTCCCGTTCCCTGGCGGCCTGTGAGGGGGCCTTGCTGGTGGTGGACGCCTCCCAGGGCGTGGAGGCACAGACCGTGGCCAATTGCTACACGGCGCTGGACCAGGGACTCGAGGTCATGCCGGTGCTCAACAAGATCGACCTGCCAGCCGCCGATCCCGAGCGCGTGAAGACCGAGATCGAGGAGATCATCGGTATCGAGGCCCAGGATGCGGTGGCCGTGAGCGCCAAGAGCGGCATCGGTGTCAGCGACCTGCTGGAGGCGCTGGTGCAACGCATCCCTGCCCCCCAGGGCGAGCGCGAGGCACCGCTGAAGGCCCTCATCATCGACTCCTGGTTCGACAATTACCTGGGTGTGGTCTCGCTGGTGCGCGTGACCCAGGGCACCCTCAGCAAGCGCCAGAAGATCACCGTCATGTCCACGGGCCGCAGCTACCAGGTGGATCGGGTGGGCATCTTCACACCCAAGATGCACGACCTGGAGACCCTCGCCGCCGGCGAGGTGGGTTTTGTGATCGCCGGCATCAAGGAGATCGACGGCGCCCCGGTGGGTGACACCATCACCCAGAGCGAAAACCCGGCCGGCGAGCCGCTACCCGGCTTCAAGCAGGTGCAGCCGCGCGTGTTCGCGGGCCTGTTCCCGGTCAGCGCCGAGGAATACGAAGGCCTGCGCGAGGCCTTGGGCAAGCTGCGCCTCAATGATGCCGCACTGTTCTTCGAGCCGGAGACCTCGCAGGCCCTCGGCTTTGGTTTCCGCTGCGGCTTCCTCGGTATGCTGCACATGGAAATCGTGCAGGAACGGCTGGAGCGCGAATACGATCTGAACCTCATCACCACCGCACCCACCGTGGTCTACGAGGTCGAAACCACCAAGGGCGAGGTGATCCAGGTCGACAACCCGGCCAAGCTGCCGGCGGTCAACTACATCGCCGAGATCCGCGAACCCATCATCACCGCCAACATCCTGGTGCCCCAACCGTACCTTGGCAACGTGATGACCCTGTGCGTGGAAAAGCGCGGCGTACAGAAGAAAATGCTGTATGCGGGTAACCAGGTTCAGCTCAGTTACGAGATGCCAATGAACGAGGTGGTGCTCGATTTCTTCGACCGCCTCAAGTCCGTGAGTCGTGGCTACGCCTCCCTCGATTACCACTTCGAGCGCTTCCAGCCGGCAAGACTGGTGAAGCTCGATCTGCTCATCAATGGCGACCGTGTGGACGCCCTGTCCATCATCGTGCATCAGGAACAGGCCCAGTACCGCGGTCGCGAGCTGGTGGAGAAAATGGCCGAGCTGATTCCCCGCCAGATGTTCGACGTGGCCATCCAGGCGGCCATCGGTGCGCATATCATTGCTCGCGCCACAGTGAAGGCGTTGCGCAAGAACGTACTGGCCAAGTGTTATGGTGGTGACATCACCCGCAAGCGCAAGCTGCTGGAAAAACAGAAGGCGGGCAAGAAACGCATGAAGCAACTGGGTTCCGTGGAAGTCCCGCAGGAGGCCTTCCTGGCCGTGCTGCACGTAGGCAAGGACAACAAATGAATGTGAGCTTTCCGTTGCTGCTGGTTGCGGCGACCTTCATCACCGGCGTGATCTGGGCGCTGGATGCGCTGTTCTGGGCGCCGAAGCGCCGCGCCCGCGTCGCGGAACTGGCAGGCGTGGCGGGTGGTCAGGAGGCGGCGCAGGCCGCGGCCAAGGAACCGGCGGTGGTCGAGGTCGCGCGCTCGTTCTTTCCCATCATCCTCGCCGTGCTGGTGGTGCGCTCGTTCGTGGTGGAGCCGTTTCGCATCCCGTCCGGCTCCATGATGCCGACCCTGCTGGTGGGCGACTTCATCCTGGTGAACAAGTTCGCCTACGGGCTGCGCCTGCCGGTGCTGAATACCAAGGTACTGGACCTCGGCAGCCCGGAGCGCGGCGACATTGTGGTGTTCCGCTACCCCGAAGACCCGCGCATCGATTACATCAAGCGTGTGGTCGGCGTCCCGGGCGATCACCTCGTGTACCAGGACAAGGTGTTGTACGTGAACGGTGAGCCCATGGCGCAGACGCCTATCGGCACCTACGTGGGCGAGGGATCCGGTGCGTCCATGAGCGGCGCGAGCCAGCGCATGGAACAGCTCGGCGGGGTGAATCACGAGGTCCTGGTGGTGCCCAACGCCTTCGAGCGTCCGTTCCAATACACCGTGCCCGAAGGGCACTATTTCGCCATGGGTGACAACCGCGACAACAGCCGTGACAGCCGCTTCTGGGGACCCGTACCCGACGAAAATCTCGTCGGCAAGGCGTTCTTCATCTGGTGGAACATCGATTGCGGACAGCGTGGCCTTTTCGCCTGCATGCTCGGCGCGGGTGAGACCGTGAACTGGAACCGCATCGGTTCCAGCATCGAATAACTCCAAGGGGATGGGAGAGTGCATATGAAATTTTCAAGGCATCAACGCGGAATGACCATGATCAGCTGGGCATTCGTCCTGGCGGCCCTGGCCGTGGTGGTCCTGTTCCTGCTGCGGGTGTTCCCCGTCTACCTACAGGATTTCGCGGTGGGATCTGCGGTCCGTTCGTTGGAAGAGGACAGCCTGGCGACGTATTCGACCCCTTCGCAGCTCCAGTCAGCACTGCTGCGCCGCTTCTCCATGAACGACGTGACCAATGTAACGCGTGACGACGTGGAAATCTCGCAAGCCAGCGGCCGGTTCGACGTGGCCGTCGAGTACGAAGTGCGCACGCCGTTCATGTTCAACATCGATCTGGTGCTCAGTTTCGAACACGACGCCGAGGTTCCGCTTCGTTGAATCCTTCGCTCGACAGGTTGAAAAGGGCGCTCGGCTACGGTTTCAGGAACCCGGATCTGTTGCGCTGTGCACTGACCCACCGCAGCTTCGGCAGTCAGCACAATGAGCGCCTGGAATTCCTGGGTGATGCGATCCTCAGCTTCGTCGTTTCCTCGGAGTTGTACACGCGCTTCCCCAGTCTCGATGAAGGCCGTTTGAGCCGCTTGCGGGCCTCGCTGGTGAAGGGCGACGCATTGGCGGAGCTGGCCCGGCAGCTGAATCTCGGTGACAACCTCCAGCTCGGCTCGGGTGAACTCAAGAGCGGGGGCTTTCGCCGCGCCTCCATCCTCGCGGATGCGCTGGAAGCCATCATCGGCGCGGTCTACCTGGACGGCGGCATCGATGCCGCGCGGCGCCTGATCCTGACCTTGTACGGTGACGACCTGGACAAGGCGTCGCCGGCAGAAAACCTCAAGGATCCGAAAACGCAGCTTCAGGAATTCCTCCAGTCCCGCCGTCTGCCACTGCCCCAGTACGAGGTGATCTCCGTCACCGGCGAGGCCCACGACCAGACCTTCGTAGTGCACTGTACCGTCGGCGGCCTGCCTGAATCCACCGAAGGCATCGGCGCCAGCCGCCGCCGCGCCGAACAGGCCGCGGCCGAAGCGGCGCTGAACCAACTGATTTCGCAGCGTCCGCATGAACGCAAGCAGCCATAAAGGCAAACAGCAGTAACCACGGGGGACACGGGGGACACGGGGAAATCGATTGTTTCTGTAGGAGCGGCCTCAGGCCGCGATGCGCGGTATCCGACGACAACGCGGCTTGAAGCCACTCCTGCAGGTAGCGGTAACCGTTGATGAATATCACCCCGTGTTCCCCGTGGTTAGGCTTTTCTCTTCTGTCTTTTGTCCGCTTGCATTGATGCGCGGATCTTTCTAGCAGGTACTTGAATGAGCGATTTTCGTGCTGGATACGTGGCCATCGTGGGGCGGCCCAATGTGGGCAAGTCCACGCTGATGAATCATCTCATCGGCCAGAAGATCAGCATCACCTCCGCCAAACCTCAGACCACGCGCCATCGCGTGCTGGGCATCGACAGCGATGCGGGCTATCAGGCGGTCTACGTGGATACGCCGGGCCTGCACTTGGGCGCGAAAAAGGCCATGAACCGCTACATGAACCGTGCCGCGGCGGGCTCGCTGGAGGGCGTGGACCTGGTGCTGTTCGTCATCGAAGCCGGGCGCTGGACCGCCGAGGATGAGATGGTGCTGACGCGCCTCACCGACGTGACCGTGCCGGTGATCCTGGTGGTGAACAAGGTCGACAAGTTCGCCGACAAGACCGCGCTGCTCCCGCTGCTTGCGGAGCTGGCGAAGAAGCGCGACTTCGTCGAGGTGGTGCCCGTGTCGGCGCTCAAGGACAGCAACCTGCCGTCCTTGCGCAAGCAGGTGCCCCGCTATTTGCCCCCGGGCGAGGCCATTTTCGAGCAGGACCAACTCACCGATCGCAGCCAGCGTTTCCTGGCCGCGGAGATCGTCCGTGAGAAACTCATGCGTAACCTGGGCGAGGAACTGCCCTATGCCCTCACCGTGGAGATCGAACAATTCAAGGAGGAGGGCGGTGTCTACGACATTGCCGCGGTGATCTGGGTCGAGCGCGAGGGTCAGAAGAAGATCGTCATCGGCAAGGGTGGCGCCGGCCTCAAGCTGGTCGGCCAACAGGCCCGCGAAGACATGGAAAAACTCTTCCAGTACCGCGTCTTCCTGCGCCTGTGGGTCAAGGTGAAGGAAGGCTGGTCCGACGACGAACGCGCCCTGCGCAGCCTCGGCTATTCGGATGACTGAAGGGAAAAGCGCTGACACGGGGGACACGGGGGACACGGGGAAATTGAATTACTGTAGGAGCGGTCTTAGGCCGCGATTCCTGTCAGGTGGTAAAACCTCGCGCCTGCACACCCTTCTCCGATGACATGCCTGGAATTCCCCGTGTTCCCCGTGGTTAAGGCTTTTTTCCCATGACCGGCGAACGAATCGCACTACAGCCCGCCTATGTGCTGCACCGGCGGGCGTACCGGGAGACCAGCCTGCTGGTGGAGGCTTTCACGGCGGAGCACGGGCGGGTGGGTCTGATCGCCAAGGGCGTGCGGCGGGGCAAGGGCCGGCTTCAGGGGGTTATCCAGCCTTTCCGGCCGTTGCTGCTGTCCTGGAGCGGGCGCGGCGAGTTGCGCAGCCTCGTCGACGCGGAGCCCAGCGGTCCCGTGCCGGTGCTGTCCGGACACGCCCTCTACAGCGGTTTCTATCTCAATGAGTTGCTACTGCGCCTCACCGAAAGGGATGATCCGCACCCGGCCCTGTTCGCACGCTATGGCGAAACTCTCGCCGCCCTGCCGGGCGACGAAGAATGGGCACTGCGCCTGTTCGAGCGGGACCTGCTGTCCGAACTGGGCTACGGCCTCGGGCTTCAGGTGGACACGGAAGGCGAGCCCATCGAGAGCGACGCGCTCTATGATTACCAAGCGGAAATCGGCGCCATTCGCTGCGGCGACCTGGCGACGCTGCATGCCGTTTCCGGGCGCGCCCTGCTGGCACTGGATGGCTGTTTGCCGGCGGATGCGGCGGCCCGTCGCGAAGTGAAGAAGCTGTTGCGCCGCGTGCTCAGGCTCTACCTGGGCGCGCGGCCGCTGGAGAGCCGTGCCTTGTATGCGAGCGCTCTGGGCCTTAAAGACAACGAGGAAGAACAACCGTGAGCGAGCTCTTTCCCATCGAACTCGGCGTGAACATCGATCATGTGGCCACCCTGCGTCAGGCGCGCGGCACGCGCTATCCCGATCCCATCCAGGCGGCCATCGACGCGGAGCAGGCCGGCGCCGACGCCATCACCCTGCACCTGCGCGAGGACCGCCGGCACATCCAGGACCGCGACGTGGAAATGCTGCGCGGCATCCTGCAGACGCGCATGAACCTGGAAATGGCCGTCACCGACGAGATGATCGCCATCGCCGAGCGCATCCGCCCCCATGACTGCTGCCTGGTGCCCGAGCGCCGCCAGGAACTCACCACCGAAGGCGGACTGGACGTGGCGGGGCAGACCTCGCGTGTGAAGGACGCCTGCACGCGCCTGGCTGCCGCCGGCGTGCGCGTCTCGCTGTTCATCGATCCGGACCCGCGCCAGATCGAGGCGGCCGTGGCCTGCGGTGCACCGGTGATCGAATTCCACACCGGTCACTACGCCGATCTCGAATCGCGCGAGCAAAAGGCTGCGGAGCTGGCGCGCATCCGCGATGCGGTGCGCGTGGCGCACGCGGCAGGCCTGTACGTGAATGCCGGTCACGGCCTCAACTACCACAACACCGCGCCCATCGCGGCGATTCCGGAGATCCGCGAGCTCAACATCGGCCACGCGATCATCGCCCGCGCCCTGTTCACCGGCTTGCAGGAGGCGGTGCGCGAAATGAAGCGCATCATGGTGGAGGCCCGCAGCCGGTGATCCTCGGCATCGGCACTGATATTGTGCGCATTGCGCGCATGGAGGATGGTCTGAGCCGTCACGGCGAGCGCTTTGCCGAGCGCCTGCTGGCGCCAGAAGAAATGGCGGAATTTCGCGGCGCGGGAAGACCCGCTGCCTTCCTGGCGAAGCGTTTCGCCGCCAAGGAGGCCGTGGCCAAGGCCATGGGTACCGGCTTTCGCGACGGGCTTTCCCTGCGCCACATCGCCGTGGCCCACGAACCCAAGGGCCGCCCCTACCTGGTGTTCACGGGCCGCGCCGCGGAGCTGCTTGCGGAACTCGGGGCAGGGGAGTGCCACCTCAGTCTGGCCGATGAACAGGACACGGCCATTGCCTTCGTCACCCTGCTGAAAAGGACGCCCTGACGTGGTGCTGATCGAACTGGCCATCCTCGCCATCGTGGTCGCCGTCGTGGTCCTCGCCCTGAACGTCCGCAGATAACTCAGAAGAGAAAAGCTTAACCACGGGGACACGGGGACCACGGGGGACACGGGGGACACGGGGACCACGGGGGGAAAACCAAGAAGGATTGCCCCTACCTGTAGGAGCGGCCTCAGGCCGCGATTTCGTCGGATCCTGCGCTATCGCGGCCCGAGCACCCTTTGGGTATACAGCCGCTTCTGTAGAAAAAATCGATTCCCCCGTGTTCCCCGTGTCCCCCGTGGTTAATGCTCTTGCCTTTATCGCCACTTGCGGACTTCGTCCAGATAACCGCTGCGGGCCGTGGTTTTGCTAAGATTGCCCGCCATGTCCTCCCTCGTACTCGAACGTCTCGGCCATTACGCGCGCCTGGCGCGCCTGCATCGGCCTATCGGCATCTACTTGGTGCTCTGGCCGACCCTGTGGGCGCTGTGGATTGCCGGGGAGGGCCGCCCGGACCTGGCGGTCTTCGCCATTTTCATGGTCGGCACGGTGCTCATGCGCTCGGCCGGCTGCGCCATCAACGACTACGCCGACCGGGATATCGACGGCCATGTCTGGCGCACCAAGGACCGCCCCATCGCCGCCGGTCACGTGACGCCGCGCGAGGCAATGATGGTGTTCGTGGTGCTGTCGCTGGCGGCCTTCGGACTGGTGTTGTTTCTGAACCCGCTTACCATCCAGCTTTCCGTCCTCGGCCTGTTCCTGGCGTTCAGCTATCCCTTCACCAAGCGCTACACCTATCTGCCCCAGGCTTATCTGGGCATGGCCTTCGGCTGGGGCATTCCCATGGGCTTTGCTGCCCTGACCAACGAGGTGCCCGGCCCGGCCTGGGTGATGTTCTTCGCCAACGTCATGTGGTCGCTGGTGTACGACACCATGTATGCCATGGCCGATCGGGAAGACGACCTGAAGATCGGCGTGAAATCCTCGGCCATCCTGTTCGGCCGCTTCGACCGGCTCATCATCGGTGTGCTTCAACTGCTGTTCCTGCTGCTGCTCGCCATCGCCGGCAACGACCTGGGCATGGGCGCGTTCTACTTCGCCGGTCTTGCCGCGGCGGCGGCGCTCAGTGCCTACGAGCAGTGGATGATCCGCACGCGCGAGCCCATGCGCTGCTTCCGGGCCTTTTTGCACAACCACTACGTGGGCGCCTCCATCTTCGTGGGCATCGCCCTCGATTACCTGCTATGAACAACGCGGACTGGATGCGCCGCGACCTGGCGGTGCTCTGGCATCCCTGCACCCAGATGAAGGACCACGAGCGTCTGCCGCTCATTCCCATCCGGCGCGGCGAGGGTGTGTGGCTGGAGGACTTCGAGGGCCAGCGCTACCTGGACGCCATCAGCTCCTGGTGGGTAAATCTGTTTGGTCACGCCAACCCGCGCATCAACGGCGCCATCAAGGCACAGCTGGATCGACTGGAGCACGTGATCCTCGCCGGCTTCAGCCACGAGCCCGTGGTGCAACTCTCCGAGCGCCTCGTAGAGCTGACGCCGGAGGGGCTCCGTCGCTGTTTCTACGCCGACAACGGCTCCTCCGCCATCGAGGTGGCGCTCAAGATGAGCTTCCACTACTGGCGCAACCGCGGCGAGACCCGACGCACCCGCTTCATCACCCTCACCAACAGCTACCACGGCGAGACCCTGGGTGCACTGGCGGTGGGTGACGTGGGCCTGTACAAGGAAACCTATCAGCCGCTGCTCATGGAGAGCATCGCCGTGCCCTCGCCGGACTGCTTCTACCGCGAAGCGGGCGAAAGCTGCGCCGCCTACAGCGAACGCATGTTCGCCCACATGGAAGCGGCCCTGGAAAAGCACGCGGGCGAGGTGTGCGCCGTCATCGTCGAGCCGCTGGTGCAGTGCGCCGGCAACATGCGCATGTACCACCCCGTCTACCTGCGTCTGCTGCGCGAGGCCTGCGACCGCCACGGAGTGCACCTCATCGCCGACGAGATTGCCGTGGGCTTCGGCCGCACCGGCACGATGTTCGCCTGTGAACAGGCGGGCATCACCCCCGACTTCATGTGCCTCTCGAAGGGACTCACCGGCGGCTACCTGCCCCTGTCCGTGGTGCTCACCACCGACGAGGTATACCAGGCCTTCTACTGCGATTACGAGAACATCGGCGCCGCCTTCCTGCATTCACACAGCTACACCGGCAATGCCCTCGCCTGTACCGCGGCGCTCGCCACCCTGGACATTTTTGCGCAGGACGACGTGATCGCCCGCAACCGCGAATTGGCGCGGGTGATGGGCGAGGCCACCGCGCACCTGGCGGACCATCCCCACGTCGCCGAGGTGCGCCAGCGCGGCATGATCCTCGCGGTGGAGCTGGTCAAGGACAAGGCGACACGGGAACCGTATCCGTGGCAAGAGCGGCGTGGCCTGCGCATCTACCAGCACGCCCTCGCGCGTGGTGCGTTGCTCCGGCCGCTCGGCAACGTCAGCTACCTCATGCCGCCGTATGTCATCACCGAAGAGCAGATCCGTTTCCTGGTCCAGGTCATGGAAGAGGGCATCAATTTGGCCACGGCGGGTTAATAAAGCGATTAACCACGGGGACACGGGGGAGACGGGGATGTACGCGGTGTTTGTTCACCACGTAGGTCAGGTTGCGCGTAGCGCTACCTGACACTCCCGCGCAATGTCACGTAGGCGCTGGCGCGCCAACGTGACCTACCGCTGCCACCAGGTGCAAGAGAATATTTCGACCTTCCCCAGGGGACGGGGATGGATGTGCGCAGTGACTTGTTCACGCCGTAGGTCAGGTTGCGCGTAGCGCTACCTGACACTCCCGCAATGTCACGTAGGCGCTGGCGCGCCAACGTGACCTACTGCTGGAGAATATTTCGATCTTTCCCCGTGTCCCCCGTGGTTAATGCTTTTCTTCAAACATAATGGCACTGAACTGGAAAACACACGCGCTGCCCATCGATGGCGTCCTGGCGGACATCGCCGGGGCGTTGGCCCGCAGCGCTAATCTGGTGTTGCAGGCGCCGCCGGGCGCGGGCAAGACCACGCGCGTGCCGCTGGCGCTGCTGGATGCGCCATGGCTCCAGGGCCGCAGGATCATCATGCTCGAACCGCGCCGGCTCGCCGCACGCGCGGCGGCGGAGCGCCTGGCCGCGGAACTGGGCGAGAAGGTTGGGGAGACGGTCGGCTATCGCATCCGCTTCGAGAACCGCGTGAGCGCGGCCACGCGCATCGAGGTGGTCACCGAAGGCATACTCACGCGCCGCCTCCAGCGCGACCCGGAACTCGCCGGCGTGGGCCTGGTGATCTTCGACGAATTTCACGAACGTCACCTGCACAGCGACCTGGCCCTGGCCCTGTGCGTTGATGCCCAACGCGGCCTGCGTGAAGACCTCAAACTGCTGGTGATGTCGGCCACCCTGGACGGCGGTCCAGTGGCGAGGCTGCTCGACGCCCCGGTGGTCACCAGCGAGGGCCGCAGCCATCCCGTGGACGTGCGCTACCTGGCGCGCGACCCGGAAGGCCCGCTGCCCGAGATCATGCGCGCCGCGGTGTCCCGTGCCCTGGCGGAGACGCGCGGCGACATCCTGGCGTTTCTACCGGGCGCCGGTGAGATACAGCGCACCCGCGACTTGCTCGCGGAGCTGCCCGGCGACGTACAGATCCACACGCTGTACGGCGACATGCCCATGGACGCGCAGCAGCGCGCCATCGTGGCGGACCCGCAGGGCCGGCGCAAAGTGGTGCTCGCCACCAACATCGCCGAGACCAGCCTGACCATCGAAGGCGTGGCCGTGGTCATCGACAGCGGTTTCGCGCGCGTGCCGCGCTTCGACCCCAACACCGCACTCACTCGTCTGGACCTGGTGCGCATCGCACGCGCCAGCGCCGACCAGCGCGCCGGTCGCGCCGGGCGCCTCGGCCCCGGCGTGTGCTATCGCCTGTGGGGCGAGAACACCCAACGCGGCCTGGTGCCCTTCGCCGCAGCGGAGATCGTCGAGGCGGATCTCGCGCCGCTGGCACTGGAATTGGCGCAGTGGGGCGCCGATGCGGACGGCCTGGTCTGGCTGGACCCGCCGCCGCGCGCGACCCTCGCGCAGGCGCGTGACCTTCTGAAAGATTTGGACATACTGGATGGGCACGGCCGCATCACCGCCGCCGGGCGCGAGATCGCCGAATGGCCGGTGCATCCGCGCCTCGGCCATCTGCTGCGCGAGGGCCGGCGCCTGCGCCTGGCCGCGCTCGCCTGCGATGTGGCGGCGCTGCTCTCGGAGCGCGACGTGTTCCGCGGCCCCGCGCGCGACGTGGATCTCTCGCTGCGCCTCGATGCGCTGCGCGCCTTCCGCCGCGCCGGCCGCGATGCCGCACGCCGCCTGGATGCGGACCCCAACGCCTGCGCCAGTGTGAACCGCGCCGCGGAACAATACCGCCGCTTGCTCGACGCAAAAGACGCGGACGACGATGACGCCGCCCTCGGCGTGCTGCTGGCCTTTGCCTATCCCGATCGCGTTGCGCAATTACGAAGCGACGGCGAACGCCTGCTGCTGGCCAACGGCCGCGGCGCGCGCCTGCCGCAGGGCTCCCATCTTGCCAAGACGCCCTGGCTGGTGGCGGCGGTGCTCGATGGCCGGGGCGATGACAGCCGCGTGCGACTGGCCGCGGAGATCGCCCCGGCGCAGCTGCGCAGCCATTTCCAGCATCGCATCGAGACCCGTGAAGTGGTCCGTTTCGACGAGCGCCGCGAGGGCGTGACGGCCGTACGCGAGGATCGGCTCGGCAAGCTGGTGCTGGAGAGCAAGCCGCTGGCCACGCCGCCGCCGGGCGCCATCACCGCAGCCCTGCTCGATGCGGTGCGCAGTCGCGGTCTTGCCGTGCTGCCCTGGAGCGATGCGGCGCGCGAACTGGTCGCGCGGGTGGAATCCCTGCGTCATTGGTTGCCCGAAGACGGCTGGCCCGATGTTTCCGACGGGGCACTGCTGGCCACGCTGGAGGACTGGCTCGCGCCCTATCTGGCGGGGATGACGCGCCTTGAGCACCTCGCGCGCCTTGATCTGCACGACGTCCTGCTCGCGCGCCTGGACTGGCCCATGCAGAAGAGATTGGAGGAAGGCGCGCCCACGCACATCGCCGTACCCAGCGGTTCACGCAAACGCCTCACGTACAAGGTGGGCGAATCGCCCGTGCTGGCGGTGAAACTGCAGGAGATGTTCGGCCAGGCCGACACGCCGCGCGTGGCCTTCGGCAAGGTGCCCGTCACCCTGCACCTGCTCTCGCCAGCGCAGCGCCCCATTCAGGTCACGCAAGACCTGAAGGGCTTCTGGGAGCGCACCTACGCGGAGGTGAAAAAGGAGTTGAAGGGCCGCTATCCCAAGCATCCCTGGCCTGACGACCCGTGGAGCGCCGTGCCCACGGCGCGCGCCAAGCCAAAGAGCTGACTGCCCGAGAGCGCCGGGTTGAGGTGGAGTCGGTTCTAACGTGCAACACCACAGGTGTGGGCACCTACGGGCGGTTATCGGAACCCTGTAGGAGCCGACACCGTCGGCGAATGGGGTTTTGGTCAAGCACCGGCGGTTGGAAAGGCATTCGCCCACAGGGTGGGCTCCTACGGACCCCCTCCCGGAACGCGCCTCTCCTCTCGGGTTGTCTCTTAGTCAAACAGCCCTTTACCCCCTCTCCCCAGCCCTCTCCCGGAGGGAGAGGGGGCGAAGGCTGTCTGCAACGACAAAATGTGACCAAGAGACAGCCCGGAGGGAGAGGGGCAAGAAGAGCTGGCTACAACGACGAATTGTGACTAAGAGACAGCACACAGGGAGAGAGAGTGTGCGAGGAAAATGGGAATAAGGAACAGCCTCCAGGTGCGAGGGGCTTCTTGGTTCCACGCGGCACGGAGCTAGCGGTTCGCCAGCGCCGGCCGTTTGGAGCGAAGTGGGATCCAGATCTTCAAGCCGCGCGTTCCCGGATTGCGCGGCGCTTCATCCGGGCGACGGGGCGGATTCAATGTTTTCGATGCACACGCGATTGCGGCCCGAGGACTTGGCGACATAGAGCAGGCGGTCGGCCTGCGCCAGCATGGCATCCAGGCTGCCCACGCGGGTTTCGCCGTACACACCGATACTCATGGTTACCTTGAGTTCCGGATGCAGCGCCTGCCAGGGATGTTCCTCAATGGTGCGACGCAGGACCTCGCAGACCTCCGCGGCGGCCGTGGGCGTCGTCTCCGGGAAGGCCACGGCGAATTCTTCACCGCCATAGCGCGCCACGACGTCCGTGCTGCGCAGTCGGGCACGCAGGATTTCACCCAAAACGCGCAACACCGTATCGCCGGTGGCGTGTGAAAGCTGATCGTTGATGCGCTTGAAGCCATCCACGTCGCCGATCACCACCGTGAACGGGCGCTGATAGCGCTGCGCATGCTCGAACAGCCGGCGTGCCTGGTCGTCGAAGAAGCGGCGGTTGTGCAAACCGGTCAGACTGTCGCGTACGCTCAATTCCTCCAGCCGCACCGCCTGCTGGCGCAGCTGTTCGTGCGCCTGCTCGAGCTGTTCCTGGCTCGCCACCAATCGGTTGCTCATGCGGTTGAACGCGTACGCCAGGGCGCCGACTTCGTCGTCCGATTCGATGGTGACTTCCTGTCTGAGCTGGCCGTCGGCGACGGCGCGTGTGGCCGAGGTGAGGCGCACGAGCGCCGCGCTCAGGCGGCTGCCGAAGGCGATGCCCAGCACCAGGGCGAGCACGATCGCCGCTATCAAGCCGTAGAGGAGGGCCTCGCGAATGGCGGCGAGATAACCGAGATCGAGGGCCGAATAGTTGATGTGCCCTTCCGGCGAAAAGTAGGCGACCACGTGGCCGTCCAGTTCGATGGGCTGCACCGTGTCGTGCAGCCCCGGCTGCATGGCGTCGCCGATCCGGTACGGCGGCAAAGGCATGAGTGCCCGGTGTTCCGTATCGAACAGGTAGAAGAGGAAAGGCGGGCGCCGCAGGTCATCGGGCGGCGCCGCCGGTGCCGATGCGGCGAGGGGCGCGAGTTGCACGTCGTCGACGCGCGGACGGAAGAATTCGGCATCGGGCGCGGCCGGGCCGCTGGCGAGCGGCAGCCCCATGGCCAGGCGGCGCCGCGCGGAAAAGGCCGGAAAGGGTTCGTGTTCCTGCGCCTGTTCCCAGCTGCCGTAGGCTTTTATATAAGCGGCCACGTCCTGGCGAAAATTCCGTGCCGCGTTTTCCAGCACGGCGTCCTCGAACTTGCGCATCAGCCGCTGGTAGGCCAGTCCGCCCACCACGGCCGTGGAGGTGAGGCTGATCACCAGCAAGGCGAGAATGAATTTGGTGCGAATGGAAAACATCACTGAAGCGCGCGCATATCGGGCAGGGACGTAGGGAAGGGCGGGATTATAGCAACGCCGCGGCGTCGGACACCCAGGCGGAGATTTTCGCAAAGCGCGCGGCCAGTGCCCCGGCCCGTCCAGTCGAACCGCGCAATGGTGCGTTGGATTCCCGTATTCCGCTGCGCTTCATACGGGCTACGGTTGAGCAGGCGAGGATTGCAGGTGCATCTAGAACGGCTTCTGAAACAGCATCATCACGGAATCGCCGTCGGTGATCGGTGCGATGCGCCAGCCGTGTTCGAGCGGGGAGAGCAGCAGGTAGGTGGAGAAGTTGGCAATGGCGGCGCCGACGAGCACGTCGGTTGGATAGTGCACACCGCCTTCCACGCGTCCCCAGGCGGTGGCGATCGCGGAGGCGTTCATGACCCACTTGACGCCTTCGCGCGCTGGCCCCGGCAGGGCCAGACGGTCGGCGTGGAAGCGACCCATGGCGGCGCGTGCGAAGGCGTCGGTCGCGTGGGCGGAGGGGAAGCTGTCGTGAACCGCGCTCCCGTTGGGCCGCTCGCGATCGGTGGCGCCTTTCAGGTAGCCGGTGGTGTTGCGCGCGAGCATCACGCCCGCCAGGCTCGCCGTGGCATCGATGGCCTTGCCGGCAAACCAATTGCCTTCGCGGCTCGGCCGCGCGGCGGCGAGAGCAGCCCATGAGGTGTTCGTGGCGATGTTGCGGTAGCGATCACTGGCGCGCAGCGCATCTTCCCGTGAACCGTACACGGGCGTATGCGTCTTGGCCCAGTCGGAGATGCGCCGGTCCGAATCGGTGACCTCGACCACCGCGGCGCCCAGCAGCGGCACCCAGGTCCAGGGGTCCATGGCCGCACGCCTGGCGTGCGGGCCCACGGTGCTGCAGCCCGTGGTGAGAAGCAGTGCGAAAACGACGAGGAGTGCAGCAAAAGCCTTGGGCATGTCCAGGACCGGCGGAGCGGACGCTAGGCACCTTGTACGCCCACAGGCCTGGAGGCACGTGGATGCCGTTCACGCTTCGTCAGGGCATAACGGCCATCTTTCCTGGCTGTGACGGAGGTCTAACGCACTACTGGACGCCGGGCACAGCCAGGAGCGTCACGAGGCCCTGACACGGAATGGGTGTCAGGCGGCCTTGCTGACCTGCGCGTTGCCGTCGTCGACCTGCAACGCGTTGCTCATGGCGAACCCGAGCACGAAATCGAACAGGCGCGGTTCGGATTCACGCAGGCTGGCGTCGATGACCACGCAGTTCACGCCGTCGCGCAGGGCGGGGCGGACCTTCGTATGGAAACGGATGCGCCGGTCAGCCCCCATGCTGCCGACGGCGGTGGCGAGACGCTGTGCCCAGTCGCTGGGTCGGAAAGCGCGGCCCTGCTGCGTGATGCCCTTGATGACGATGTCCTGGCAAACCTTCATAGCTGTAAAAAAAATCCTTACCCCTGCCCGCGGAGCGGCACATTCTCACTACCTGGAGCGAAAAGTAAAGGGCCTTGGACACAAAGTTTTCCTGTGTGTGAAAGCGATCGCACGGGTCAGTAAGGTGCGAGTGTCTGGAGGCAGTGGGGCAGGTATCAACGCCTTGGATAGGCGCCGGTTTGCCGTCCGACCGAGATGCACTCAGCGGGTGGGGACAGCAGGACGCCCACGGTTCCAATGAGATGGAGTGTGCCCCGGGGCGTCGTGTGCCGACGTGTTGGCACATGCGCGGCTCGGAATTCTCCGCATTTTTACGCATCGGTAGGTGAACCCCCCAAAAACACGCGCCCTTTTCCTGGCCGGCATGGTGGGTGGGGGGCGAAGGGAAAACACCACCGCAACCTGTGCTAGATTCCCGCCAAACTTCTCACGGCCACCACAGGGGGGATGATGTCCTTTTCCGCACTCGGCATTCGCCAGAAGATCTTGTTCGTCGCGATACTGCTCTTCCTTCTGGTGGGCGGCGCACTGGTGGCGGTGGTGACCGGCCGAGTCATCGGCATCGAGCAGCGCTTGACGGCCGAGACGGTGAACGCGACGGCGGAAGAGATCAGCCGCTGGGTGCAAGGCCACCGACAGGTGGTGAGGAGTCTCGCGAGTCTGCCGGTAATGCGTGACGGCGGTGCGGAGGAAATTGCGGCGTTTCTGCAGGAGTTCGGCAAGCAGATGAGCGAAGAGGTTGAGGTATTGCTCTTCGCCGACCGACAAGGCAACGGTTACTATCATACCGGCGCGCGCCATGATTTGTCGGACCGCGACTACTTCAAGGCCCTGGTCCAGGAGCAGTCTGCCGAGTATCTGGTCACCAATCCCTTTTTGGCCCGCAGCACGGGCAACGTGATCATCGCCATCACCTACGCGGTGAAGGACCGCGCCGGCCAGATCAAGGGGCTGGTTTTCGCATCCATCAATACCGGCACACTGAGTGCGGTAGCCAACCGGCTGCAACTGGCTGAGAAGAGTGACGGCTGGCTCATCGACGGCACGGGCCAGGTGTTTGCACATCCCAATGCGAATTACCCGCTCAAACTGAAGATTGCCGACAGTGCAGAACACGGCTTTCGCGGCCTGGATGCATTGGCGGGTACGCTGCTCGCCAACAAGAACGGCGTAGGCGAGTTCACGGATGCCGATGGCATCGCGCGCACCTTGTTCTTCGCACCCATTGCCAACACGCCGGGCTGGGTATTTGCGGAGAGTATTCCCACGCGGCACTTCATGAGCACCACCCACTCACTGCTGATCACGCTGGTGGTGGGCTTCGTGGCCATACTCGGCCTGTTGTGGCTCAGCCTGGGCTATTTCACCGGTGCCATCGCCGTTATGGGGGAGAAGGTGCGTCACTGCGCCGAGTCGCTGGATCTGAAGACACGTTTCGACGCAGGAGGACGTGATGAGATCGGCCGAATGGCCCAGGACCTCAATACGCTTTTGCAGGCCCTTGCGGACGCCCTCGCCGGTGCGCAGAAAAATGCCGGTGAGAACGCGTCGGTGAGCGCACAGATGAGCGGGTCTGCACGACAGATGGGTGAGGCCGCCGAGACGACGTCCGGTCACGTGCGGCAGGTGGAAGAGGAGATGCAGCGCATTTTTTCCGAGGTGCAATTCGCCAGCGA
The DNA here is from genome assembly GCA_041685115.1 of Gammaproteobacteria bacterium. GTDB lineage: Bacteria > Pseudomonadota > Gammaproteobacteria > Thiohalomonadales > Thiohalomonadaceae > JALOAT01. The sequence continues at coordinate 104,329 of JAWLGK010000003.1, forward strand.
TTCCTTCAGCCATACCCGTGATCAGGCCATCGAGGCCAATGCCCGACTCGCCGCGGTGCGGGATACCATCGACAGCATGGCGTGCTCGGTGCGGGAACGCGCGACGGAGCAGACCGCGCTTTCCGGCAAGCTCAGTCAGCTCACGCACCAGACCGATCAGGTGCGCAATGTGCTGGCGGTCATCGACGGCATCGCCGAACAAACCAATTTGCTTGCACTCAACGCGGCCATCGAGGCCGCGCGTGCCGGCGAGCACGGCCGGGGTTTTGCCGTAGTGGCCGACGAGGTGCGGAATCTTGCGGACCATACCCAGAAGGCACTCACCGAGATCGATACCACGCTCAACGTCATCGCCCGGTCGGTAACCGATGCGAGCGATGAAATGGTACGCAGCGCCCAGGCCAGTGAGCAGTTGCGCGAAGAATGGGATCAGGGCAGCGAGGCCATCGGTGGCGTCGTGACGAGCATGGGCCAGTCCACCCAGGCAGTGCAGGACGGTGCTGCAAGGCTCAACGAACTGCTCCAGGCCATTGAACGCGGTGCGGCGGAGATGCACGAGATCAGCGATGTCACGCGCGGCTACGTGCACTCCATCGAGGAAATCGCTGCGGCGGCCCAGCATCTCGATAGCCTCACCGGCAGGCTGCAACGCCAGTTGGCGCGCTTCAGTTTCTGAACGAAAGCGGTGCGTTCCCTGGGGGAGCTGAACGACCGGCAGGTCACAGAATCATCCGCCGAATGTCTGCCTTATCGACAGGTGCGGTCATTTCCCGGGTTCCTCCTCGAAGGTGACCACGCTGATCTGGCCGTCCACCTCCAGGATGGCGTGCTTCACCCGCCCGATATCCTCGATGCCGTGCTTACGGAGGTTCGCCAGGAGCTCCTGTTCCGTGAGCCATTCCTTGGCCAGATTGGGTTTGACCAGCCGGCCATTGTGGATTAGCAGTGTGGGTGAATCCTGCGCCAAGCCACGCAACCTGGGCCATCGGTACTCGAGTAGGTTGAAGAGATAGTCCCATGCGAGGACCGTCAGCATGATCAGTACGATGTCTGACAACCCGGTGATTCCGCCGCTCATGGCATTGGCGGCAAGGCTGCCGACGACGATCACAGCAACCAGATCGTTGGGGGAGAGATTACCCGTTTGCCGTTTGGGCATGAGCCGGAACAATACGGCAATGATCAGATAAACGGCGGTCCCCCGAACCAGGGCTTCCGCCAACGAAGTCTGCAACGCGAAGATTTCAGACACGCGAACAGCCCTGCGTGCGCTACCGAATTCTCCCACGCAGCATCTGTGGCGTCACGGCCTCGCCGCTACGAATGAGGGCTCGTGCCTCATCCACTTTCTCCCAGATGTTGCACAACATCACGCCACGTACACGGTCGTCACGCAGGTAGTAGATGACGCCGGTCTCGTTCTCCTTCTGCCAATCGGCAAAGGTGGTCAGGCGGGCGTCCGTTTCGCCCACGGCCTCGTAGCCGAATTCGAAGAGATCGGAAAAGAAATAGGGCTCATAGTCGTACTGTATGCGGGCGCCACTCATGTTGGCGCCCGCACACCGGCCCTGGTTAACGGCATTATCCCAGTGTTCCGAGCGTTTCGAGACGCCCAGCAACCTCGATGGATAACGGGCGATGTCGCCGGCGGCGAAAATGTCGGGATGGGAGGTCGCAAGGTAGTCATCCACCACGACACCGTTGTCCAGTGCGAGATTGGCCTGTTCGGCCAGTGCGGTGTCCGGTGTGATACCCACGCCAACGATGATCATGTCCGCCTCGTGGCGTGCGCCCTTTACGGTGGTCACCACGAAGCGGTCGCCGTGCTTGGCGAACGATGCCGGCCGGTCATGTTCGATACGGATGCCGCGCTTCATGAAACGGGTCGTGAGCGCCTTGGCGAGATAGTCGGGAAACACCTTGTCGACCAGGTACGCGCCCGGGAAGATCATGGTCACGTCGAGGTCATTGCCCCGCAGGGAGGCAGCCAGTTCGGAGCCGATGAAGCCGCCGCCGACGATGATCACCGAGCGGCCGGGCGCGGCGAGGGCGTGCATGGCCAGGTAATCGTCCAGGGTCCGGTAATAACAGATGTCCTCCATGTCCCCGCCGGGAATGGAAAGTCGGCGCGGCTTGCCGCCGGTGGCGAGCAGCAGTTTATCGAAGCCGTAGTGATCGCCGCGTGCATCCGTAACGGTCTTGTCTCTGCCGTCGAGGCGCACCGCCCGCCGGCCGAGGCGCAGCTCCACCCGTTGCTCCGCATAGTAATCGGCTGGTTTGAGAAAAATGTCTTCGACGCGCTTCTTGCCCCACCAGAGCTTTTTCGAAAGGGGTGGGCGGTCGTAGGGCAGGTGCTCCTCCTCGCCAAGGAGCAGCACGCTCCCTTCGCGATCACCTTCCCGGATGGCTTCGATGGCCGATGTGCCGGCAAGCCCTGCGCCGACCACGACGTATTTGAAGTGCTGTGCCATGCCGGAGCTCCAGAGTTCCTTGGGCTCCAGTCTAGTGGAGGGGCCCCGATACGCCATCCTCCAGGCTGGATAGGGAAGCGCATCCCGGAAGCGGCTTCGACAACCCCGGGCGCCGAACCGGATCGCATGGGCGCACTACCCGCGGCGACCGCCGGGGCGATCGGGTACCATACGCCCCCATGTTCTTCGCCGACGGCCGCCAGCACTTCTTCCGCCCCCTCACGGGCAAATACCGCGAACAGGTGGTGGCCTGCCTCCGCGCCCTGTACGCCCGGCTGTTCAGTGATCTCGCGGACTATTCCCGCAGCTTCAACCGCGACCAGATCATCGAGCTGTTCCAGGAGACGCTGACCCGCACCCCGCTGCTGGACGACGAGGGCGAGGAGGCGGCGGTGTCCCGCTCGGACCGCGAGCAGGCGGGCTGGGTGCTGAACCTGCTGCTGGAGCACGGCTGGCTGGAGAAACACATGGACGAGGCCACCCTGGAGAGCAGTTACGCCTTCTCCCGCGTGGGCCGGCTGTTCACCCAGCCCATGGTGGAGCTGGCCGGCGGGCGCTTTCGCACCCGCCATCGCAACACCCGCAATACCCGCAACGCCCTGCAGTCCTTCCTGGACAAGGGCGAGGTCTACGACCTGCTGGATGCCTACGAGTATTCCGAGCGTATCGTCAGCGATTTCTCCGACATCATCGCCGAACTGGACGAACGCAAGCGTCAGCTGGTGCGCGAGGTGGAGGCCCAGCAACTGGTGCAGCGGGCCTCGGACGAGTTCTTCGATTTCATGGAAAAGCGCTTCATGCCGGACCTGGCCATCCGCCTGTCCGCCGACAGCGTGGAGAAATACCGCGACGAGATCGCCGACCTGATAAAAAAGGCGCGCGGCAAGCGCAAGGAATTCCGCGCCAACGCCGAACGCGAACTGCGCCGCGCCGCCCCCGAACTGGTGAAGGACGAACGGGTCTCGGTGTTCCTCACCATCCTGGACGGCATCGACAGCCGCGTCCACAACGCCGCGGAGGTCATGTTGCCCGCCCTGCGCCGCGCCCTGCACGGCTTCACCCGCCGCGCCGACATCATCATCCGCCAGCTCACCTTCACCGGCAGCGGCAGCAACGCGGTCATCGACGCCTGCCAGACCCTGGCGGCCCTGGACGATGCGGCCTTCGACGCGCGCCTGGCGCAAGCAGGCGACACTCTGGCAGTGCTCAACGTGGGCTTCGTGGACCCGGACGGCGCGCGCCTGCAGACCGGGCCGCGCAAGCGCGTGGTCAGCACCCGCGTGGAGGAGTTCGGCCCCGAGGCCGACGACCCGGACACGCGCCGCCAGTTGTTCATCCAGCGCGCCGTGGAGCAGGCCTTCAGCATCAACAACAAGGCCCTGCGCGAATACCTGGCCGCGGCGCTCACGGCCAACGGCAGCGTGAGTACCGCGGCCCTGCCCGTGAACGACGCGCGCGAACTGCTGTATCTCGCCCACGCCATCGAGGCGGGCGCCGAAGGCACGGGCGGCGAATACCGCTTCAGGGTGACGCGCGTGAAGGAAGACGAGGGCGGGGTGCGCTATCGCAACGACTATTTCGAGGGCGATGAATTCCTCATCGAGCTCGTGGAAGCCGAACATGTCCCTGAGTAACTACCTGGAAGAGCGCCTGTCCGCGCGCGGCGTGGGCGTCGACGAATTCCGAGAACTGCTGGTGCGCCTGATGAACTACGGCGTGCTGTGCCGCGACGAGAACCAGACCGAGCGCGAACTCTACGACCGCTTCCTGCGTGTGGAGGACGCGGCGCGGGAATACCTGGACATGCTGGGCATCGGCGTGCACCACGATCGCCGCTTCGAATACCTGCGCCTGTACCCGCCCGCCAGCCGCCTGCCCGGCATGGACGGCGCCGAGGACAACGCCTTCGCCGGCAGCCTGCGTGCGCGGCTCACGCAAAACGAAGTGGCCCTGCTGCTGGTGCTGCGCGCCCAGTACGACAAGGCCCTGCGCGAGGGCAAGGTGGACGAGCACGGCTTCGTCGCCGAATCCATGGAGGCCCTGGGCATTGCCATCAAGAACCTCCTCGGCCGCGGCCTGCCCGACAAACTCACCGAACGCAAACGCCTGTTCCAGCGCCTCAAGACCCTGCGCCTCATCGACTACCGCCAGGACGAAGACCTGGAAAACGGCGAGGCCTGGCTGCGCATCCATCCCATGATCGTCGACTTCGTCTCGCCGGAGGCGTTGGCGGCCTTGGGCGAGACGGAGACTGAGGAGGGGGACTCAGGTGAGGACAACGCGGAGGACGCGGAGGCGCGGAGGACGCGGAGGGGATGAATGTTATGAAGTTTGAACGCGGGTGCGTGGACGGGGTTGTGTGCGAAATGGAACCGAAGAACGTGAGCTGCGGTGTCAGTGTGCACGCTCATCGAAGGTCTTTTCTCCGCGCCCTCTGCGCCTCCGCACGCTCCGCGTTCGACCCGTCTGTTCTCCGCTGGAGAACGGAACCGAACGATCGGCGCCGCGGTGTCGCTGTACACCGTGAGCCGTCATACGCCTTTTCTCCGCGCCCTCCGCGCCTCCGCGCCCTCCGCGCCCTCCGCGTCCAACCCCTCGGATAAAAGCACAATGTTCCTCAAGCGGTTCATGTTCGTGAACTGGGGCAACATCCCGAACCTGGAGTTCGAGATGGGCCCCATCAATCTGTTTTCCGGCGGCAACGGTTCGGGCAAGACCACGGCGGCGGACGCCATCCAGACGGTGATGACCGCCGCCCACGAGAACCTGTTCCAGTACAACCCGGGCCAGGATGAGACCACCCAGCGCGGGCGCGGTGGCAAGAAGGTGCGCACCCTCGCGTCTTACGTGCTCGGCTGCGACGACGGCAGTTTCGCGCGCCTGGAGCCCACCGACGGTTACCTCGCCGCGGTGTTTCATCCCACCCAGGGCGAGACCGCCAAGCCCTTCACCGCCGTCATCGCCGTGCGCGCCTGGCTGGATCAGTCCGGCAGCAACGCCACGGCGCGTCAGGACGAATTGCAGTTCTTCATCCTGCCTGACACGGAACTGACCCTCGGCCACTTCCAGCGCGAGGACAAGGGCGGGCGTTACATCGTCCCGCTCGACAAACTGCCGACCCTATTGGTCGCCGAATTCGGCCAGCGCCGCCTGGAACGCTACGACACCAAGAAGCCGTACCTGCGCCGCCTCTACGCCGCCCTGCGCGGGCGCGACGACTCGGTGAGCGAGCGCGAGGCGGTGGCCGCGGCGCGCGCCTTCTCGCGCTTCATGGCCTACAAGCCGGTGAACAGCATCAACCAGTTCGTGGCCGAGGAGATCCTGGAACGCAAGGACCTGGGCGAGGCCATCCGTTCCATCTCCAGCCAGCTCAAGACCATCCATTCCATGGAAGGCGAGGCGCGCCGCCTGGTGGAGTCCATCGGCCTGCTGGAAGGGGCCATGGGCCAGGCGCAGAACTACATCGATCAGTGGATCGCGCTCAACACCCTGGACTACACCCTGGCCAAGCACGCCTATGACGTGCGCCAGCAGGACTACCTGCACGCCAAGCGCGCCCAGGAAGACCTGCGCCGGCAGATCCAGGAAAACGGCGGCGAGATCGCCCTGGCGTCCCAGCGCTACGTGCAGGTGCACGAGACCATCGTCAGCCTGGAGGCGCAGCGCCTGGGCGTGGATGCCCTGCGCCAGAAGGACGAACTGGAGGCGCGCCGGCGCGAGGAGCAGACGCGACTCGTGGAACTCGGCAAGCAACTGCTGGTGCAGGACAACCGCCTGCAACAGAACGCCGCGCGCGTGAAGGTCCTGGCCGACCGCCTGCAAGGGGCCGAACTGGCCCGCGAACTGCCCGATGCCACCGACCTGGAGACGCGCAACCTGGTGCGCGAAGCGCTGGAAAAGGGCCGGCGTGCCGACGTGGACCTGCACTCGCTGTTGCAGCGCGACATCACCGGCGATCTCTCCGCCCTGGAGCAACAACTGGATCAGGCCCGCACCGCCCAGCGCCTGCACAACCGCCTGGTGGACCACTGGCGCACCCGCGCCGGCAACGGCGAGAGCCTGCGCGACAGGCTGGCGGGCCTCGGCCAGCAACGCCGCGCGCGCCACGATCAGTTAAAGGCCCAGCACCGCCAGAAGGAACAGGAGATCGAGCGCCTGGAGACACGCCAGGTGAGCTATCCGCCGCACGTGGAGCGCGCCCTGGCCGCCATCCGCGCCCAGTGTCCGCAGGCGGACCCGCGCGTACTGTGCGACCACGTGGAGGTGACCGATTCGCGCTGGCAGTCGGCCATCGAGGGTTATCTGGGCGGCGCGCGCTTCGGCATCGTGGTGGAGCCGGACCACGAGGCCGAGGCCATTCGCATCGTGCGCGCCATGCCGGGCCGCGACAACAAGGCGCGCGTCATCCAAGGCTCCAAGGCGCGGCGCGATGCCGAGCGTTTCAAACCCTCGGCCGATTCCATCGTGCACGTGCTGGCCTTCACCCATGCCGTGGCGCGCGATTATTTCATCGCCAACTACGGCTCCGTAGTGCGCGTGGAAAGCGCCGAGGAACTGCGCCACACCGCCCGCGGCATCACCGCCGACGGCATGGGCTCCGGCGGCTATTCCATGTTCCGCTGCGACCTGCCGGATGGCGAACTGGTGTTCGGCGCCGCCGCCCGCGAGCGCGCCCTTGCCGCCAAGCGTGCGGAACTGGCGCAACTCGCTGCTGAATGGCAAAGCGCCCACGCGCGCCTCGAAGAGGCCGCGCAACTGCTGGCCGCGGTGGACGGCCTGGAGCCGAGCAGCTACGCGGACACCCTGGCCGGGATGCTGGCGGCGCAGCGTGAACTGACCCGTCTGGAGAGCCTGCTGTCGCAGCTCGATCTGGGCGAGCACCGGGAACTGGAAGAGAAACTCGACACGCTGCGTCAGGAAGAACGCCAGTGGCGCGAGCGTCAGGAACAACTGCTCAAGGCCAGCGGCAAGTTCGAGGAACAACTGCGCGAGGCCGACAAGGCTGTCACCGCGCTGGCCGATGCCCAGGAAGAAACGCAACTGCGCGTGGAGCAGTGCGAGGCCAACCTGCGCGCCATCACCGCCGACTGGCCCGACTTCGACCTGGACGCGCGCCTCGACCATCTGGACGCCGAGGCGAAGGAGCTGGATGAAAAGCGCGCACGCAACGAACGGGCCGAGATCGAGCACAAGCTGCGCGCCGCCGAACGTCACATGGACGGCGTCATCCAGGAGCATAACCAGCACTGCCGCCCGGGCGACGCCATCGTCTACACCGGCTTTGATGGCGAGTATGACGCCGGGCTGTTCGGCAAGGTCTGCGCCGTGCGCGGCGAGCTGGACCGGGTGTACAACCTGCTGAAGAACAACATCCTGGTGGAGAAGCACGACAATCTGGCGCAGCTCAAGGCCAGCTTCAACAACGCCTTCGTGACCCATTTGTGCCACGCCATCTACCAGGCCATCAAGGACGGTGAGCGCCAGGTGGAGCTGCTCAACCGCGAACTGCAACACCACCGCTTCGGCGCGGACCGCGAGACCTTCCGCTTCGCCAGCGAATGGATCCCCGAATACCGCGACTACTGGCGCTTTTTCGAGGAAGTGGTGAAGAACCCCGCGTTAGGCGACGAGGTCACGCTGTTCGAGCTGGAGCTGAGCGGCAAGTCGAAAAGGGTGCGCGACGAGATCATGGCCATGCTGCTCGACGAGGACGAGCACAAGGCCCTGCGCGAGCTGGAACGCATCGCCGATTACCGCCACTACCGGCGCTACGAGATCTTCAAGGAAGTGGAGGGCAAGGCACCCATTCCCCTGTCCGAGTACGGCACCGGCTCCGGCGGCCAGTTGGAGACGCCGGCCTACATCATCCGCTCCGCGGCCATCACCTCGGCCTTCCGCTTCGCCGAGGGACAGAACCACCTGCGCATGGTGCTGGTGGACGAGGCCTTCTCCAAGATGGACGAGACCCGCTCGCGCGAGGTCATCGCCTACCTGACCGATTCGCTCGGCCTGCAACTGGTGTTCATCATGCCCACCAGCAAGTGCGGCCCGTTCATGGACCTCATCAGCCACGAGTTCGTGTTCGCCAAGGTGCCGAGCGCGCAAGCGCGTGGCCAGTTGCAGACGCGCGTGCTGGTGGACCGCAAGTGCTTCGAGCAGGAGCGTGTGCAGGCGCTTTGGGCGAAGCATCGGCGCGCCGTATATGACCAGGCGGAACTGGACTTCATGCAAGATGTACTGGCAGGCTGAACGAGTGGCGTTGCCACGGAAATGACCTATGCGTAACACCAAACCCCGTTGGCTGAATGACGATCCCGAGGTGCTGGCCTGGCTGCACACGGTGCTGGATCGTCTGGAGCGGCAGCCCGCAGAAGAACGCAAGGAGCCCTTGCGTTTTACCGTGGATGAGAAGCTGTTCCCGGGCTTGTTCCACTTCGGCCCTGAAGCGGACGGGCGCTGGCAACTGATCGCGGGCCTGACGGAGTCATTGCCGCTCAAGATCACCTTCAGGCGCAACCGTGATGACTTCGAACCGGAATACGTGGGTGCGCGGCTCGCATTGGAACCCTCGTGTGAAATAAAAATCCGTGAATGGCTGCTGCGCCCGCATGTCACGCCCGAGGCGCAGGCCTGGCGTGAGGCGGTGGACGCGGCCCCGGCCGCGTGGCCGGCAACGGCACGTGCGAGGTTGCGTGAACGGCGTCTGCACGTCGAAGGGCGCAGTCCGGAAGAGGTGGTCGCGGGCTTTGTCCAGCTCGGTAGTTTGGCCGGGCGCGGGCTCACGCTTCGTCAATTGAGCGCCAGTGCATTTTTCGGCGACTCGAAGTTTCTCGAACGGCACGGCGCCTCTCTGGTGGAGGCGCTGTATCCAAAGCTCCAGCCCGCGCAGCGGCCTCTGGTCGTGGATGTTTTTCTGCCGGCCCGCGTCGAGGCGGTGCTGTTCATCGAGAACCAGGACACCTATTTGCGTGCTGCGTCGCGCGAACTGCCGGGCACGCGCGGCTGTGCACTGGTGTATGCCGCGGGTTTCAAGGCGGGTGCTGCGCGCATTCGCGAGCCCGGCGGCGCGGCGCTGCATTACGCGGGCGCTGTGGACTGCAAACCAAACTTCGAAGACTGGTGGTTCGGTCGTTGCGACAGGCCCCTGCCGGTGCATTTCTGGGGCGACCTGGATTTCGAAGGCATGGGCATCCTCAGGCAACTGCACCGCCTGTTCGGCGCGCGTGCCTGGCAGCCCGGCTACGAGCCTTTGCTGCGCATGCTGCGGGAGGGCGGTGGTCATCTACTGGAGGCGGCCGACAAGCTGCAGCAGAAGGACCCGAAGCAGACCGGTTGCCCCTACGCCGACCAGACCCTGCTCCCCACGCTGCGCCGCCTGCAGTCCTGTGTGGATCAGGAGACGTTTCGCTGGTGGGTGTGAAACGCATCGAGACAAACGTGTAGTCCGTCACACCCCGGCCCGGCGGAAGAGCGGGTCGCAAGTGATATAGTCGCTGCGCCAGGGATTTCATCAGGAGAAGAACGGTGTCCATTGCTGCCATTGTGTTTTTGGTCGTACTCCTGGTGTTTGCCATCTATGTGATCACCATCTACAACGGTTTGGTGCAACTGAAGCACGGGGTGGCCAAGGCGTGGTCGAACATCGACGTGCTGTTGAAGCAGCGCCACGACGAACTGCCCAAGCTGGTCGAGGTGTGCAAGCAGTACATGCAGTACGAACAGGACACCCTGGAGAAGGTCATGCGCGCGCGTTCCGCGGTGGCGAGCGCCCGCGAGCGCGGTGACGTCGGCGCCCTCGGTCACGCAGAGACACAACTGCGCATGGGGCTCGGCAACCTGTTCGCGTTGGCCGAGGCCTATCCCGATCTGAAGGCCAACGACAGCTTCCAGCACCTGCAGTCGCGCATCAGCGGCCTGGAGAACGCCATCGCCGACCGGCGCGAGTTCTACAACGAAAGCGTCAATCTCAACAACGTGCGCATCGAACAGTTCCCGGACGTCATCGTCGCACGCATGTTCGCCTTCGGTCCCAAGGCGCTGCTCCAGTTCAGCGAGGAAGAGAAGAAGGACGTGGACCTGGCGGCGCTGTTTCGCTAAGCCATGGCCGGTTTGGCGGCGGACGTCCTTGCCCTCGACGCCGGCGAATTCTGGCTGGCGTTGGCCGGGCTGGCCGTGCTTGCCGCGGCCACGCTGTATTTCGGCTTCCGCGCCCTGCACCGGGTGCGCACCATCGCCAACATCCCCACCTCGCGCATCCGCTCGGCCGCCCAGGGCTACGTGGAACTGGCCGGTGAGGCGGCACTGCTGCCCGGTGATCCCATCATCGCCGTGCTCACCGGCACCCTCTGTACCTGGTTTCACTGTCGGGTCGAGGAACGTGTGACCACTCGCGACAGCCGCGGCCACACCACCACGAGTTGGCGCACGGTGCGCAGCGTGCGCAGCGATGGCCTGTTCCTGCTGCGCGACGACACGGGCGAATGTGTCATCGATCCGGACGGCGCCCATGTACTCCCTGCGGTAAAACAGCTGTGGTACGGCGACTCGTCGGCGTGGTTCGGCCCGCCGGCCCGCCGGGGCCTGTTCTCCTCGGGGCCGTTCCGTTTCACCGAGAGCCGCATTGAGGTGGGCGATCCCCTCTATGCCATCGGCGAATTCCGCACTACCGGCGCCGCCTACGAAAGCGGCGGGAGCGTGCGCGAGGAAGTGCGCGCCGTGCTCGCCCAGTGGAAGCGCGATCAGGCCAAGCTGCTGGAGCGCTTCGATAGCAATCGCGACGGGCAGATCGACATGCAGGAGTGGGAAGCGGCGCGCCGCGCCGCCGAGACGCATGTGTTCCAGTCGCGCGCCGCGCGCGCGGCCGAGCCCGGCGTCCACCTCATGGCGCGCCCGCCCCATGGCCAGCCTTACCTGCTCTCGGCGATCCCCGAAGAAAAACTGCTGAGGCGTTTCCGGCTGGAAGCGGCGGGCACGTTGTTGCTATTCGTGATTGCGGCAAGTGCGGCGGCATGGATGGCCGGCGTGCGATTCGGGGGCATCACATGAACCGCCGGATGTGCTTGGCGCGCACTGTGGCGTTGTTCCTCGCACTCCTGTCCTTCGCAGGATTCGCCGCGGCGGCGGGTCCACGGTCCGGCGACTACGTGCCAGGCGAACTGCTGGTCAAGTTCAAACCGGGCACCCGTGCGGCGCAAAAGCCATTCGCTACTGGCGTGCACATGCGCACACATGTCCGAACCTTCGAGCGCCTGGGCATCGAGCAATGGAAGCTGCCGGAAGGCGTGGACATGCAGGCGGTGATGGACGAGCTGCGGACCTCGGGGGCGGTGGAATTCGTTGAGCCCAATTACCAGCGGCGTTTGCGCAACATCCGGGCGGTTGATTGTACGCAATGGGCGCTGAGCGACATGGGAGTTCCGGATGCCCCGGTGATAGAGCCGTCGATAATCGTGGCAGTCATCGACACGGGTGTGCAGATCGAGGAACCCCATCCGGAACTTGCGGGTGCGTTGATTAAGCTGGAAAGCGATCCCGAAGACCCTACGAAATTACCGCCGCAACAAGAGCCGATAAACTTGAGTGATTGGCATGGCACGGCAGTCGCTGCGGCCATCGCAGGCAATGGAGTTGGCGTTGCGAATGGCGTGAAGGTGCTGCCATTGCAATCCGACCTTCGGATATCGTCTTTGCTGACCCTGTACGACAAGCTGGTAGCCATCAACGAGAACGACAATCTAGCCGACGATATCTACATTTTGAATGCGAGTTGGGGCGGTCCGCAGTTTTCGATGGCGGAGTCTTCCGGGATAGAGAAGTTGCGGGATGCGGGGATTCTGGTGGTCGCAGCGGCCGGCAACTCCGAAATGGACAATGATCTGGTTGCCGACTATCCCTCCAGCCTCCCGCTACCCAATGTGCTTTCCGTGGCTGCCAGCACCGAGACGGGAGGACTGGTGACATGGAGTCATTTCGGCGCGGCCAGCGTGGATCTGGCTGCACCGGGTGAGGCTATCAAGGTGGCGGTGCCCGTGGATCGTTATGCCTGTGTCGACGGTACGTCGTTCTCTGCACCACATGTAGCCGGCATCGCCGCGCTTGTCGCGAGCAAGATCAAAAGCGAAGGCAGGAATGTGACGTATCAGGAGCTTAAGGCGCGCATTCTCGCGGGCGCTACCGACATGGGTACTCGTGGATTCCTAGTCACAGACGGCCGGGCCAATACCCGCGCGGCCCTCGACGCTCTACCGCAGCCCGTGATCGTATACGCCGGGCACAGTGTGGCGGATCCGCAGGGGAACGGGAACAACGTGTTGGAACCCGGTGAGCTCGCGCAGTTGAATGTGACGGTGGAGAATCTTTGGGAGGCGGCAAGCGCTGTTTCTGTGCGACTCATCAGTGGGGATTCTTTGTTCCTCGTCGAGGGGGCTACAGCCAATTTCGGCATTTCGTCGGGTGACCGAAAGACCGTGTCATTCTCCGTTCGGCTCTCGCCGAACGTGGTGGGGCATCGGCGCATTCCGCTTGCCCTCGAAATAGATGCGGGTGAGGCGTCAATGACCCGTTACTTCAACATGCAGGCGGGTACGCTTCAATACGGAAGTTGGTCATCAGCGTTCATCCAGCAAACTGCTCAGGATGACATGCACATCTGGACCTTCCATCTCCGCGACGCGCTGCCGAGCTTACAGTTCGATCTCGAAGCTGTGGCTGGTGACCTGGACTTGTATGTAAAGCGCGGCGGGGTGCCCCAGTTCGATTCCTTCAGCGGCGATGTGGCCGTTGGCACGTGGAGCAGTGCGAGCAGCCTTAGCCGAGAATCCATACAACTGCAAAATGCCGCCGCGGGCGTCTATCACGTGGCGGTGTTCAACTGGGACCCGCAATTCAAGAACCTCCGCTACAGCTTGCGGGTAAGCGAAGCCGCACCCAGCGTAAGCAGCGGTGGTGGCGGAGGCGGTGGTGAAGGTGCGTGGCTCACGGCGCTTGCGTTTGTCGGTTGGTTCATGCGGCGCCTGGGGCGCGCGCGGTCACTGTGGTTCACCTTACCGTTTCTGCTCGCCGGTTGCGCCAGTGCTCAGGAGACACCTGTCGCGGCACCGGCCGCGAATCCTGCCGTGGAACTCCTGATTACCGTCGATGAGCAGGCGGATCCCAACACCGTGCAACGCCGCCTCGTACAGGAGGGCGCACAAGTCCTGCAAGTCTACGAGCATGCCCCCGTCATCCACATTGTCGCCCCTGCGGGTCTCGACCTGGAGGCGGCGCAGGCGCGCTTCGGCGAGATTACCGGGGTGGTCGCCGTGGAACCAAATATCAGGCGTCGCCTGTACTGACCTTGTGAGACGAGTCACGTAGCTTCGCAACGTGACCTACGGCGGGTTGGGGTTTTCGTAGGTCACGTTGGCGCGCAGCGCCTACGTGACATGCGCGGTTGGAAGATGTCACGTAGCTTCGCAACGTGACCTACGGCGGGTTGGTGTTTTCGTAGGTCACGTTGGCGCGCAGCGCCTACGTGACAATGCGCGGTTGGAAGATGTCACGTAGCTTCGCAACGTGACCTACGGCGGGTTGGGTTTTCGTAGGTCACGTTGGCGCGCAGCGCCTACGTGACATGGGCGGTTGGAAGATGTCACGTAGCTTCGCAACGTGACCTACGGCGGGTTGGTGTTTTCGTAGGTCACGTTGGCGCGCAGCGCCTACGTGACATGGGCGGTTGGAAGATGTCACGTAGCTTCGCAACGTGACCTACGGCGGGTTGGTGTTTTCGTAGGTCACGTTGGCGCGCAGCGCCTACGTGACATGGGCGGTTGGAAGATGTCACGTAGCTTCGCAACGTGACCTACGGCGGGTTGAGGGTTTTCGTAGGTCACGTTGGCGCGCAGCGCCTACGTGACATGGGCGGTTGGAAGATGTCACGTAGCTTCGCAACGTGACCTACGGCGGGTTGGGGGTTTCGTAGGTCACGTTGGCGCGCAGCGCCTACGTGACGTGCGGGGTTGGAAGATGTCACGTAGCTTCGCAACGTGACCTACGGTGGGTTGGTGTTTTCGTAGGTCACGTTGGCGCGCAGCGCCTACGTGACATGCGCGGTTGGAAGATGTCACGTAGCTTCGCAACGTGACCTACGGCGGGTTGGGGGTTTCGTAGGTCACGTTGGCGCGCAGCGCCTACGTGACGTGCGCGGTTGGAAGGCGTCACGTAGCTTCGCAACGTGACCTACGGCGGGTCGGTTTCTGTGGGTCACGTTGGCGCGCAGCGCCTACGTGACATGCGCGGTTGGAAGATGTCACGTAGCTTCGCAACGTGACCTACGGCGGGTTGGGGGGGCGTAGGTCATGTTGGCGCGCAGCGCCTACGTGACGTGCACGGTTGGAAGATGTCACGTAGCTTCGCAACGTGACCTACGGCTGGCTGAGGTTCCTGTAGGTCATGTTGGCGCGCAGCGCCTACGTGACAATGCGCGGTTGGAAGGCGTCACGTAGCTTCGCAACGTGATCTACGGCGGGTTGGGGGGGGGGGCGTAGGGCACGTTGGCGCGCAGCGCCTACGTGACAATGCGCGGTTGGAAGATGTCACGTAGCTTCGCAACGTGACCTACGGCGGGTTGGGGGGGGCGTAGGTCACGTTGGCGCGCAGCGCCTACGTGACAAGCGGGGTTGGAAGATGTCACGTAGCTTCGCAACGGCGCCTACGCCGTTTTCAGGTGCGCTTGGATGTATTCGATGGCATGACGCGGATCCCAGCCGGCGTCGAGGGTGAGGGTTTCCGCCAATTCAGCTCCTTGCGGCGGCTCCACGCGGGTGCGCTGGTGCGCAAGCACTGCCAGATCGGCCTCCGAAGCGTCGTTGCCTGCGGCATGGCGGGCGATGATGCGCTGCTGCAATACCTCGTCGGGTGCGGTGAGGAACAGCACCCGGAACGGCACGCCCCAGGCGTGCGCCAACTTGCGGAAGGTCTCGCGCCGCGCGCGCTCCAAAAAAGTGGCGTCCACCACCGCCGTGTAGCCGCCGTCGATGGCGTGTTTCGCCAACTCGGCGAGCCGTTCATAGGTGCGCGCGGTGGCGTCGGCGGTGTAGATGCCCGCGCCCACCAGCGAGCCGCTGTCCGCCTGCGCCGCCAGGCCGAATAGACGCTTGCGTTCCACGTCCGAGCGCAGGCGCACGGTGTTTTCAAGCCCCTCGACCAAAGCGGCGGCGAGCACGCTCTTGCCGGTGCCGGACACGCCGCAGGTGAGCAGCAGGGCAGGGCGGCGTGGGACGAGGTATTGGCTGGCGAGCGCGAGGTAGGCGCCGAAACGTTCCGTGAGCGCCAGGCGTTCGGAGAGTGAAATGCCGTCCTGGCGGCGGCGAATGGCCGTGACCTTGGCGCGCACCATGGCGCGGTAGTGCTTGTAAAAATCCAGCAGCGGCAGGCCGGCGTAATCGCCGGTGCGTTCCAGATAGCCGTTCACGGCGCGGCGCGCCAGGGGCCATTGGCCGCGCGCCTCCAGGTCCATGGCCAGGAAGGCGAGTTCGCTCATCACGTCGATGTAGCGCAGCCCCGGATTGAACTCGATGCCGTCGAAGGCGAGCACCTGGCCGTCCACCTCGGCGAGGTTGCCAAGATGCAGATCGCCGTGGCACTCGCGCACGAAGCCTGCGCGCTTGCGCGCGGCCATGAGGGGGGCGAGCTCCGCGAAGCGCGCTTCGGCCCAAGCGGCGTGCGGGGCGAGCAGCGCACGATCTTCGGGGGCATCGAGGAGCGGCGGGATCTGGGCGAAGTTCTCCGCGATGGGGTGGAACACGGCCTCGGGATCGCCATAAGGCGCCTCCGGCGCCACGCGTGCCGCCAGGGCGTGCAGGTCGGCCGCGGCGCGCATGGCCTCATCGATGTGCCGCGCGGTGAGGCTGCCGGTGGCCAACTGGTTGTCGAGTAGACCCGCGTCGTCGAAGCGGCGCATCTGCACCGCATATTCAATGGCCGGCCCGGCCGCACCCGGGCGGGGATCCTCTGCGCTGCCGCCGATGGCGATGACGCCCAGGTAAATGGCCGGCGCGGTGCGGCGGTTGAGGCGCAGCTCCTCTTCGCAGAAGTGCTGACGCCGCGCGAGGGTGGAATAGTCGAGAAAGCCCAGATCGAGGGCCTTCTTGAACTTGTAGGCATAGGCGCCCACCAGCAGGACCCACGAGACGTGGGTCTCGATCACGGCGACCGCATCGGCCGGGTGAGGCCATCGGCTGGGATCACGCAGGGCGTCGATCAGGCGTGCCTGGCGGGAGAGCGTGTCGTCAACAGGCATGAAAACTAAAGTCCGGCGGTAGGAAATCCGAAAATATAAGAAACCCACGCAGTATAATGCGCAAACACCCACCGGATACCAGCCGGCAGAGGCCCTGTGGAGCTCTACTCCGTCGACAAACTGATCGCCGAGACGCGCCGACTGGCGGTGGCCTACCGTGAGGCCACGGGCCAGCCGCTCGCGGTGAGCGGCGAGATCGCGCGCTACGACGCGGCGCGCCTGCTCGACCTGGAGCTGCCCGAGCGCCCGCAGGGCGGCTGGGACGCGGTGGGGCGCAGCGGCCCGCGTGCCGGCGTACGCTACCAGATCAAGGCCCGCGCCATCTTCGATGAGAGCAAGGCCGGGCAGCGCATGGGTCAGCTGAAGCAGGACCAGCCTTGGGATGCGGTGCTGCTGGTGCTGATGGATGCGCAGTTCATGCCCTATGAGATCCACGAGGCCGATCGCGAGACCGTGCTCGCCGCGCTCGATGACGCCGGCGACAGCAAGCGCAGCAAACGCGGCGCCATGACCATCGCCCGCTTCAAGAACATCGCCCGCCTGGTGTGGACCCGCGAGGACGGTCTCATCGACGACGAGATCTGGGACAACCGGACCTCCTGAACATCGCCATGGACGCGCCTGCCGATCTGCTGGGTCCCGACGGACCCTTCGCCCGCCTCATTCCCGGCTTCGCCCCCCGCGCCGAACAGCAGGCCATGGCCGAGGCCGTCGCCGCCACCTTCGAGGCGCGCGGCACGCTCATCGCCGAAGCCGGCACCGGCACCGGCAAGACCTTCGCCTACCTGGTGCCTGCGCTGCGCTCGGGGCAGAAGGTGATCGTCTCCACGGGCACCAAGAACCTGCAGGACCAGCTGTTCCACAAGGACCTCCCGCTGGTGCGCGAGGCCCTGGGCGTCCCCGTGGAAGTGGCGCTGCTCAAGGGCCGTGCCAACTACCTGTGCCCCCATCGCCTCGACCTGGCCCAGAGCGAGGGCCGCTTCATCAGCCGCGAGCAAACCCACCAGTTGCAGGCCATCGCCCGCTGGGCCGCGCGCACCCGCAGCGGCGACATCGGCGAGCTGTCGGAGCTCCCGGAGGATTCGCCGCTGTGGCCGCAGGTCACGTCGAGCACCGACAACTGCCTGGGCGGCGAATGCCCGCGCATTGCCGACTGCTTCCTCGCCAACGCGCGCCGTCAGGCCCAGGAGGCGGACCTGCTGGTGGTGAACCATCACCTGCTGTTCGCGGACATGGCCCTGCGCGAGCAGGGCTTCGGGGAACTGCTGCCCGGCGCCAATGCGGTGATCCTCGACGAGGCCCATCAGGTGCCGGAGATCGCCTCGGGTTTTTTCGGCCTGACCCTGGGCGGCAACCAGCTCCGCGAGCTCGCCCGCGACAGCCTGGGCGAAGAGCTGCGTGAGGCGGCGGACTCGCGCAGCGTGCGCAGCGCCGCCGAGGCCCTGGAAAAGGCCGTGGCCGATCTGCGCCTCGCCCTCGGCGACGGTGTGCGCCGCGCGCCCTGGCACCCGCACATGGACGACGCGGCCATTGTCGCTGCGATCGCCCATACCGCGGAGCGCCTCGCTGCGCTGCACAAGGCCCTGGAACCCATGGCCGGGCGCGGCAAGGGCCTGGAGAGCTGCGCGCGCCGCGCCGCCGAGCTGAAGCAGCGCTTCAGCGCCGTGACCGGCGCCACGCCCGCGGGCTACATCCACTGGTTTGAGACCCACACGCGCTCGTTCACCTTCAACCTCACGCCGCTGGACGTCGCGGAGATCTTCCGCGACAAACTCAAGGCGCGGCCGTGCGCCTGGGTGTTCACCTCGGCGACGCTCGCGGTGGGCGAGAGCTTCGAGCACTTCGCGGCCCAGCTTGGCATCCAGGAGGCGGAGACCCGCCGCTGGGACAGCCCCTTCGATTACACCCGCCAGGCCGTGTTCTTCGTCCCGCCCGACATGCCGGACCCGCGCGCACCCGATTACACCCAGCGCGTGGTGGAAGCGGCCCTGCCCGTACTGGAGGCGAGCCGCGGGCGCGCCTTCCTGCTGTTCACCAGCCACCGCGCCTTGCAGGAAGCGGCGGAGCGTCTGCGCGGACGCATCGACTATCCGTTGCTGGTCCAGGGCGAGGCGCCGCGCCGCCGGCTGCTGGACGAGTTCCGCCGCCTCGGCAACGCGGTGTTGCTCGGCACCGGCAGTTTCTGGGAAGGGGTGGACGTGCGCGGCGAGGCGCTGTCCCTGGTGGTCATCGACAAACTGCCGTTCGCCTCGCCCGGCGATCCGGTGTTGCAGGCGCGCATCGACGCCCTGCGCGAGCGCGGCCAGGACGCCTTCCTCGACTACCAACTGCCCCAGGCGGTGATCACCCTCAAGCAGGGCGTGGGCCGGCTCATCCGCGACGTGAACGACCGCGGCGTGCTGATGATCGGCGACCCGCGCCTGCTCACCAAACCCTACGGCCGCACCTTCGTGGAAAGCCTGCCACGCATGCTGCGCACGCGCTCGCTGGACGCGGTGTGCCGCTTTTTCATGCTGCACGCCTCGCCATCGGCCTCTGCAGGAGTCAGCTCCGCGGACTCTGCCTGATTGCGTGATGCCGCTGTTCGCGCGCTGCACTGCTCGAGTCGGCAGCCGCCGTGGCTGCTGGTCGCGGGCTGTATGCCAGCGCGACCACAATCCTGCGCGCATAACAGTGCTGGGTTCGTGGACGCTTTCAGGGCGCGTGATCAGTCTGCGACTGTTCGTGAAGCCGGGACAACAGTTGCCGCCTTCCGGTGACGCCCCACTTCTCGTAGATGCGGTGCATGTAGGTCTTCACGGATGACTCCGAGATCCCCAGTTGCCGGGCTATCTCTTTGTAGGTGCGGCGTTCCAGCACCCCCTCGAGCACCAGGCGTTCCTGTTCGGAAAGCCGGGACAGCAGCCCAGGTGGCAGTGTAATGGCGCCTTGCGGTTCAGCGGCAGGTGCGCGCCTGCGGGCCAGAAAAAACAGCACCAGCACCGACACGTTGAGGACGACGGAGCCCGCCAATCCCACCTCGTCGCCTGTTTCACTGATCGCCATGGCCAACAGGTGTCCGGCTACGATGCCGCTGCAGAGCACCCCCGTACCGTAGCCGTAGGCGCGCAGCACGTTCGGAAAGGACAGCACGTAGCCCAGCAGGAACAGGTCGATGGTGCCCGCCGCGAGCATCATCGCGTACATGCTCGGGTTCACCAGACGCACGCCCGCGCCATAAATGAGCAGCACGAAGGCCAGCATGGCCGCCACCACGCCCACGATAATGGCAAGGTCCCTTTGACGACGGACGAACAGCAGCGTCGCAAGGCCCGCGCCCGTGATGTAGAGCAACAATTCACTGCCCGGCCACAGTGCCGCGTTCGCATAGGCCGGATAGAGGAATCCGTACATCAGGCCGCTGACCAGCTGAAACACGAACACAAAGCTCAAATAGAGAAACAACCCAGGGGGTTCGCCGCTCAAGGCGTGGCGGGGCAGTGTGCGGAGCAGGAGCGGGAGCAGTACCAGGCCGGCGACGGCAAGACCGGCGGTATCGCCCGGCAGCCGCTCTACCAGCGGGAGCAGGAGATTTCCCAGGACGAGACCCGCCAGGGCCGCAAGCAGGGGCGAGGAGGCGGATTTCAAAGCGACACCGGCGCGGATCGAAAGCGGTGCGGCGCTGAGACCGATCAGTGCGAGGGAGAGTTCGGGGGACTCGGGCAGGACGGGGAACAGCCAGGTAAGGCCCACGGTGATCAGCACACCTGCCCGGCCGACCACATCGAACCGGCGTGGTCGACAAAAGCGGCCAAGGACAAACAGCAGCACGGCATGGGGAAGCAGGAACCACAGCAGATCGGCCCTGTCGTTCAACAGGCTCCCGGACATGGGAAACGCCAACAGCCACAACACGTAGCCCGCGAACGCCCAGGCGGGAAGCATGCCCCCAAGTCTCGCTGCCACGGGTCGGAAGTCCATGAAAAGCGAAGGCACCCGGGAAGTCTACAGAAGGCCGACAGGAATTCCAAAAAGACGACACAGGGACGACTTGGTCTTGCGGGCCAACAGGCGTCGGATCGGACCCAGGAGGGAACCCTCCCCCCGTCGTTTGCCTCAAGAGGACCGCGCCATGACTCCCGACCGTATTCGTCAGCTATCACCCGGATTCGCAGTCGCGCTAACGACACTGTTGTTCGTCGGCTGCAGCAGTGGCGGCGGTGGAAGCAGCACCCCGCAGGCGACGGTGCAGGGAGCCGTGGTCGACGGCTATGTGCGTGGCGCCACCGTGACGCTCTATGGTACGGAAGGTTTCGCCGGCCCCGCCGCCCTGGCCACGGCGACCACCGACGCCAACGGCGATTTCGTCCTGACCCTGCCCGCGGCCGAGTTGCCCGACTACTTCGCCCTGCTTTCCAAGGGCGGCACGATCATCGATACCGGTCTGCCCGCGCCCACCATGGCGATGATGGCCATGCGTGAGCGGGACCGTTACTACGTGACCCCGCTTACCGATCGGATCACCCGGCAGGGCTTGCGTGCCACAGAATCCTTCGTGGACGCAGAGCAGGCACTGGCCGCCGAACTGGGGCTCACGCCGGCGGAACTCTATGACGACCCCTTGGCGGTGGATGCGCCGGCGGAGCTCACGGCCGGGCTGTACCGCGCGTTGGCGGCCGGTGACCAGACCGTGGCCCTGCCCGATGGTGATTATCAGGTGAGGCTGGTGTATCTGGGCGAGAACGACATCGGCGACGGCACCTTCACGGACATCGACGCCCTGCTGACCGCCAAGCTGCTCGACGGCACTCTCCACATTGCCAACGGCGTGGTTACCGGCACCATCGATAGCGACACCGTTACGGGGCGCATCCAGGGTCCCAGCCTGGTGCTCAGCCTCGAGTACCCGGACGGCAACGGCGTGGTGCGGGTGGCCGGCAGCGTTGGCCTGCTCGGCAGTCTCTCCGGCACCTATGTGGACTTCGACGGCGATCCCTTGCTTACCGATGACCAAAGACTGTCCACCGGCGTTTTCGTGGCCTCGCTCGTGCCGGCGAGCGGCATCGACAGCGAGGGTCTGAAGACAGTCACCGAGGCGCTCTACGCCGGCCAGCGCAATCTGCTGTTCCGCGATCTCTACGGCGACCGCGACCTGGCATGGGGCAGCATGGGAGCGGTGAGCGTAGACACTAACGCCGCTACTATCGAGACCGCTGCTTCGTTTGGGATCACGCTCAACGCTAACGGCGGTGCTGCGGATATCCTCAATTGGGAGGAAGGGAAGTTGGTCACCCTTGGCGACGGCACGCCCGCCGGCCTGGCGGTGATGCGCTTCACCGATAACGCGGGCGATCATGCCTACCTGATTCAGGCGCTCGGAAACCGACGCGGTGTGTACGTGGCCGGCGCCTCTGGCGCGGGCGGGAACATCTATGCCATCGGCGAGTCCTACTCGGCCCGCAGAGACGCGTTGGGCGTGGACATTCTCGCGGCCAATCAAGAGACGCCCATGAAACTGGCGGTGAGCAATGTCAATGTGCATATGCTCGGTGTCACCCGGGATCCGGACGAGTTCGTGGATGTCAATGTCACCTTCACCGTGCCCTCGCTGAGTTCGGGGTCAGGGGCCGCTGGCGATGCCGCTGCCGCTGATGAGGGCGTTCAGGTGGTGAGCGGCAGCATGCTGGGTCTGAAATACAGTGCCGGGGGAATTGATACCGACCTTATCGATGACGATGAAGACTTCCTCGCCATTGCCGAAATGCACCCCACCGGCGCCCTGCAGGGAGACATCATGGACGGTGGTAATTTCGCAGGGCTGGGTCCCGTGATCGACGCCGCCGACTGGCCCGTGCCGCTGGTGGGCTTCGCGGCCCCCGCCAGCGCCGATCCCTCGTTGGTCGATTCGGGCGAGGCACAGCTCGACTTCATCGCCCGTCCGCTTTACACCATCGACCCGGACAGTAGCGCGCTGATCAGCTTGGTAGACTACAAGCTCGCCGTCATCAGCGGGACCATTCGCTCCCAGGATGACAGCGCCACGTTGAGCTACCGGGACAACGAAGGTGAAACCGGCACCCTGGCGCTCACTGTGGAGAACCGCGGCGGCGTGTACCACCTGCATGGCCCCATGGGCGACGAGTACATCGACATCCTCTGGGGCGCCGGCGGCACCCGTGCGGTGTTCGTGTCCTCCACCCAGGCGGATGGTAACGGCACGATCTATGAGATTGGCGAGGCCTTTCTGACCTATTAGATGCCCGCAAATGCACCGTACACACCCCGGGAGGATCCCGGGGTGTGCAGACGCACCTGCCGAGTCGCGGGAATGGCGAAGGCCTGCACTTCCTGGACCCGGGACATCACCGGGTATCGCTTGTAAGTCGCGAGCACGATTGGCGGCCTAGCGAAGACTGGTGACCTGTCCTGCAATCGTCCTCATTGACGTGCCGGCGGTCGCGTCTGCGTTTGGGGGCTGTGGGAGGAGTTCATTGATTTCCGCCCCGGCTCCGACTAAGCCATAACGGTGTGCCCGCATGGCGGGGCATCCATACAGCAATCATGCATCGATGCCAGGGAGGAAAGATGGGAAAGGGCGATCAGCGCACCACACGCGGCAAAATCTTTCGCGGCAGCCACGGCAAGACGCGGCGCAGGAACAAACAGAAAAGAAGCTAGTTTGCTTTTGGCGTGGCAACGGCGCCATACAGGCCTGGGCGATCGTGGGGGTCCTGCGGGCAAGCCGCTACGTAGCCCGCCTTGGACGCCGCCTGTGGATGGGCCTTCGCTGTTTGGCTCTTCCGCAGAATTTGTGGATACACGTTGGGGGCATATGTTCATAGCGGCATGATTGCGCTGTGGTTTCCGATCTCAACAAGGGCATCTTCTTTCTGAGGGCGAGAAATTATCGAAAGGTCTGACGATGGATAGACGGGGAACGAAGCGTCCCCTCTCCCTCCGGGAGAGGGCCAGGGAGAGGGGGTCGAAACTGTGCGATATTCGCACTCACAGGCTGCACCGGGGAGGCACCGATGCTGGACATCGGCTCCTGTCGCATCTTCGCGCCTGATGGCTAGGAGTTAGAAGTCCAGGTGCCAGTGATGATGCAGGGAGTGTACTGATTGAACCCCCTTTCCCCAGCCCTCGGCAACCGCTCCCTGCGTTGCTCTACCTCGCGCATCCATGCGCTCGTCTCCCGGAGGGCTGTCTCTTAGTCACATCATTTTCAGGAGAGACAGAAGCTTGCGTCCCTTCTCCCTCCGGGAGAAGGGCAGGATGAGGGGATCAATAACCAATAGCCGCACCTGAAATTGATCCCCTCTCCCCAGCCCTCTCCCGGAGGGAGAGGGGGCAAGAGAAGCTGGCTACAACGGCGAAATGTGACTAAGAGACAGCCCGGAGGGAGAGGGGGTAAGTAGGCTGGTGCCCACGGCAAAAAAGTGACAAGAGACAGCCCGGAGGGAAAGGAGCGCTCAGGGCCACCCACAAATTCTGCGGAGGAGCCCGCTGTTTTTGTGAATACTGGGCCCGCAGATGGCCGCCATCGAGGGCGCGTGCTTAGGTTGAAGGAGACCCAGGCACCGAAGGCGCCGTCATGCGCGAGATCCTCCCCGGCATCTTTCACTGGACCACCCTGCACGAGGGCATCGGGGAGCGGGTACATTCTTACTACGTCCAGGCCACCGAGCCTGCCGTGCTCATCGATCCGCGTGTGCCGCACGTGGGCCTGAACGGGTTCACCGGCCGCCCGCGCCCGGCCCATGCTTATCTCACCAACCGCCACCATTATCGCCACAGCGGCCGTTTCGCCGAGCGCTTCGGCACCGAGGTGTGGTGCCACCTCGACGGGTTGCACGAGTTCACCCACGGCGAGCGGGTCAGGCCCTTCCTGCATGGCGATGTGTTGCCCGGCGGCGTCAAGGCGCTGCCGGTGGGTGTGCTGTGCCCGGAGGAAACCGCGTTTCTCATCCCGGTAGGGGACGGCGCGCTGGCCATGGGCGATGCCATCGTGCGCCATGGCGACAAGCTCGGCTTCGTGCCCGATGGGCTGATGGGTGATGAACCGGACGAGGTAAAGCGCGGGTTGGTCGCGGCGTTTTATCACCTTGTCGAACAACCCTTCGAACACCTGCTGTTGGCCCATGGCGTGCCCTGGGTCGGCGAGGGCAAGCAGGCGCTGCGGGCATTCCTGGAACGCCAGAACCGCCCGCCGTGCGAGGTATGAAGGCGCACCGCTGCGCTGCGGGTGATTCCTGTGGAGGAAAGCCACATGGACGGAAGCAAGGCTGAGCGAACATTGCCGGTGGGTGATGTGCTGGAGCCGTTTGTCCATCAGCCTTCAGTGGCCTACTTCTCCATGGAGATCGCGCTGTGTTCGCAAATGTCGACTTACTCGGGCGGTCTCGGTGTGTTGGCAGGCGACACCTTGCGCTCGGCGGCCGATCTGCGCGTGCCCATGGTCGGCGTTACCCTGCTCAGCAAGGCCGGTTATTTTCGTCAGAGCCTCGACGCGCAGGGTAACCAGATTGAAGAGCCCGCCTGGTGGGACGTCAGCGCCTGGACACAGCCGTTGCGCGCGAAGATCGCCATCGGTATTGCGGGCCGCGAGGTGTGGATTCGCGGCTGTCTGCACGTCGTCACCGGGCAACTGGGGGGGCAGGTGCCGGTCGTTCTGCTCGACACTGATCTGGAGGAAAATCACCCGGATGATCGCACCCTGACGCATTTTCTTTATGGCGGCGATGCGGCATACCGGTTGCGCCAGGAGTGTGTGCTGGGTATCGGCGGTGCACGCATGTTGCACGCACTGGGTTTCAAAATCACCGAGTACCACATGAATGAGGGACACTCGGCCCTTCTGGTGCTTGAATTGCTGCGCCGTCACACCTATGCGCCCGAAGACGTGCGGCCGGGCGAGGTCATGTACGACCTGCCCCGGGTTCGCGATCTATGCAACTTCACCACCCACACACCGGTCGAGGCCGGACACGACAAGTTCCCTTATGAACTCGTGGAACGTGTGCTGGATGAGTTCCGCGACATGGTGATGCTCCGCTCCCTTGCCGGCACGGACAATCTGAACATGACGCGTCTGGCCCTCAACGCGAGCGAGTATGTGAACGGCGTCGCCAAGAGCCACGCCAAGACTTCCAGCGCCATGTTCCCGGGCTACCACCTGGAGGCGGTGACCAACGGCGTTCACCCGCCCACTTGGGTTGGGCCGGCCATGCGCATGGTGTATGACCGCGAAGTGAGCGTGTGGCAACACGAGCCCGAGTTGCTGGTGAACGCCGATCGCATTGCCGATGCGGCGATCTGGAACGCGCACATGGAGCAGAAGCGTGAACTGCTGAAGAATGTGGCGGAGCGCACGGGCCGGCCATTGCGCGAGGACGTGATCACCATCGGCTTCGCGCGGCGCATGACCGGCTACAAAAGGCCGGAACTCATTTTTTCCGACATGGAACGCCTGCGCGCCATCGCGGCGCGCTACCCGGTACAGGTGGTGATGGCGGGGAAGGCGCATCCGCGCGATGAAGGGGGCAAGCAGGCCATCGTCGCCATCCATCGCGCGGCGGAGGCGTTGCAGGATGTGTTGCCCGTGGTTTTCCTCGTGGACTACGACATGGACCTGGCCGCCGTCATGGTTGCGGGTGTGGACCTTTGGCTGAACAATCCCTTGCCGCCGCAGGAAGCCTCCGGCACCAGCGGCATGAAAGCGGCGCTCAACGGGGTGCCGAACCTGAGTGTGTTGGATGGCTGGTGGGCGGAGGGTTGGATCGAGGGCATCACCGGCTGGGCCATTGGTGAAGGAAACGAGATCGACCATGCGGCGGCGCTCTACCGCAAACTCGAAGAGAACGTGCTGCCGCTGTATTACACGGACCGGCCGGGCTGGATCCGCGTGATGAAAGGCGCCATTTCCCGCAACGCGCCCTTCTTCAACAGCCATCGCATGCTGCGCCGCTACGTGACCGAAGCGTACATTCGCTGACGACGCGGGTTGTGCTTGCCGGGCCTTGATGCATGCGGCGCTTGCCAAGGGAGAAGAGTTCCTCTCGCCAAGACGCCAAGGGACGCAAAGGAATCGCCCAATCTCTTTCCGCCGATTTGCGCTGCGAGTGATTCCGTCGTTCATAAGCGTCCAAATACCGCGGCGCCTGTGCGATTTCGGAGATCCTCGTAGCTGACCTCCGCGTCGTGGCGCCGGATACGCTCATTCGAGCGGGCGACAAGCGTACCGGCTGAACCGATAATCTGGTGGTTCCCTTGGCGCGGATCACGGTACCCTGCGCGCCGAGAACAATACCAACGAGCACCCGGAGCCGCTATGTCGGAAAGCCCCCTCCAGCCGCACGCCCTGGACAGCGAAGTCCTGTTCAAGCACTTCCAGTCGTCCCCGGACGGGCTGAGCACCGCCGCTGCCGCACAGCGCCTCGATGAATACGGCCCCAACCTGCTTCCGCCGCCCGCACGGCGGGGGCCGCTTATGCGCTTTCTGCTGCAGTTCCACAA
Source organism: Gammaproteobacteria bacterium (assembly GCA_041685115.1). GTDB lineage: Bacteria > Pseudomonadota > Gammaproteobacteria > Thiohalomonadales > Thiohalomonadaceae > JALOAT01. Next base: position 131,572 of record JAWLGK010000003.1, read on the forward strand.
CGTGCTCATCTATCTGTTGCTCGCCTCCGCCGCCATCACGGCGCTGCTCGGCGAATGGGTGGATACGGGGGTCATCATCGGCGTGGTGGTCATCAACGCCATTGTCGGTTTCCTCCAGGAGGGTAAGGCCGAAAAGGCGCTGGAGGCGGTGAGCAGCCTGCTCACGCCCACTTGCACCGTGCTGCGCGATGGCGGCCGTCGTACTTTGCCGGCCGAACAACTGGTGCCTGGCGACGTGGTGTTCCTGCAGTCGGGCGATCGGGTCCCCGCAGATCTGCGACTGTTCCGTACCCGCGAGTTGCGCATCGAAGAGGCGGCGCTCACGGGCGAATCGGTGCCGGTGGAAAAAAACACCGCGGCGGTCGCTGGGGACTCGCCCATCGGTGATCGCCTGGGCATGGCGCATACCGGCACGCTGGTCACCTACGGTCAGGGCAGCGGGCTGGTGGTGGGCACGGGGGAGACGACGGAGCTCGGCCGCATCAGCAAGCTGCTCACGGAAGTGCAGACCCTCACCACGCCGCTGCTGCGCCAGATCGACCACTTCGGCCACTGGCTGACCTGGGTGGTCCTCGCCATTGCCGCCGCGAGCTTCAGCTTCGCCTACTACGCCCGCGATTTTGACTTGCGCGACAGTTTCCTGGCGGCGGTCGGGCTTGCGGTCGCCGCGATCCCGGAGGGGTTGCCCGCCATCATGACCATCACCCTGGCCATCGGTGTGCAGCGCATGGCCAGACGGCACGCCATCATCCGCCGCCTGCCTGCGGTGGAGACGCTCGGCTCGGTCACCGTCATCTGCACCGATAAGACCGGCACCTTGACGCGCAATGAAATGACCGTCGCCCGCGTGGTGGTCGCCGAGGGCGATTGGCGTGTCACGGGCGTGGGATATGAGCCCAGTGGCGAACTGGTCCCCATGCAGGGCGCCGGCGGAAGTGCCGTGGTGGAGGAACTGACGCGCGCGGGCCTGCTATGCAACGAGGCCGGACTGCAACACGGCGAGCAGGGCTGGCGCGTACGCGGCGATCCCACCGAAGGCGCGCTGGTGGTACTGGCCACCAAGCTCGGTATCAACCCGGATTCGGAGCGGCGCCACTATCCGCGCACGGACGAAATTCCCTTTGAATCGCAGCATGGCTTCATGGCCAGCCTGCACCATGACCACCAGGGCCACGGCTATGTGTTCGTGAAGGGTGCGCCGGAGCGGGTGCTCGGCATGTGCAGCCACGAGCGCCATGGCGACGGGATCCAGCCAGTACGTACCGATCACTGGCAGGCGAAGGTCGACGGCCTGGCCGCGAGCGGGCATCGTGTACTCGCCATTGCAACGCTGCCCATTATGGCCGGCCGCACCGAACTGAACTTCCCTGACGTGCAACAAGACCTCACGCTGCTTGGCTTGGTGGGCATCATCGACCCACCCCGGGAGGAGGCCATCGAGTCGGTTGCCCTGTGTCGCACAGCGGGTATCCGGGTGAAGATGATCACCGGCGACCATGCGGCCACGGCCAGCAGCATCGCTGCACAGCTCGGCATCGGTGAAGGCCGTGCCGCCGTCACCGGTCCGGAACTGGAGCGCCTGGACGGCGCGGCCTTCGAGGAAGTGGTGGCGAAGACGGACGTGTTCGCGCGCACCAGTCCCGAACACAAGCTGCGCCTGGTGGAGGCGCTGCAACGGCGCGGCGAAATCACCGCCATGACCGGCGACGGCGTGAACGATGCACCGGCGCTGAAGCGTGCCGACGTGGGCGTGGCCATGGGCGAAAAGGGCACCGATGCGGCGCGTGAGGCCTCGCAGATGGTGCTCACCGACGACAACTTCGCCACCATCGTGCATGCGGTGGAGGAGGGGCGCACCATCCACGACAACCTCACCAAGGCCATTCTGTTCGTGCTGCCCACCAACATGGGGCAGGCCAGCGTGATCATCACCGCCATCCTGTTCGGCATGGTGATGCCCATCACCCCGGTGCAGATCCTGTGGGTCAACATGGTATCGGCCGTCACGCTGGCCCTGGTGCTCGCCTTCGAGCCCGGCGAACCGGGCGTCATGCGCCGGCCGCCGCGCGACCCCCGCGCGCCCATCCTTTCACCCATGCTGGCCTGGCGCGTGGTGTTCGTGTCGGCGATCCTTGTGGCGGGCTCGCTGGTGGTCTTCCAGTGGGAACTGGCGGACGGTGCAAGCCTGGAGGCGGCGCGCGTGGCCACCGTGAACACCCTGGTCATGGGCCAGGTGTTCTATCTGTTCAGCGCGCGCTTCGTCGTGGATTCCAGTGTCCGTCTGAGTGCGCTTACCGGCAACCCTGCACTGTGGCCCGCCATCGCAGTGATCGTCGCATTGCAGGTGCTGTTCACATATTTCGAACCCATGAAAAAGCTGTTTGGCACGGACGATATCGGACTCGATGCCTGGCTGCACACATTGATGGTCGGTTTCCTGGTGTTCGTGGTGGTGGAAGTGGAGAAATGGATCATGCGCCGTGTGCAAGGTGAGGATGCTGGCGGCTAGAGGTGCCGCGGCCCGCGCATGAGCGCGGGCCGGGCGAAGGGCGAGGGAATCGCGTGCGCAATCAACTCCGGGACATCGAATCTTTACCACGCTGGCTGAAGGCCGCCATTGCGGCCGGGCTGGTGCTGCTCATCGCTGCTCTGGGCAGGATCACACCCTTCCAGTTTTCCCTCTCGGTGTTCTATGTGCTGCCGGTGGCCCTGGGCGGCTGGTGGGGCGGGCTGCGCCTCGGCTACGTGATCGCCGTGCTGGCCGCAGTGGCCTGGTTTCAGGGCGGACAGTGGAGTGCGCAATTGTATGAACGCGAATGGATCCGCTACTGGAACGGCTTTTCACCGTTCCTGCTATTCGTCATTGTGCTGCATCTGGTGGACCTGCTGCACCAGCGCCTGGCGTGGGAGCGTGCCCGCGCCGAACGCGATGCCTTGACCGGGTTGCTCAATCTCAGCACCTTCATGCTTCAGGCCGAGGAGGAGATCGCACGGGCACGGCGCTTCGGTCGCCCCTTTGCCGTCGCATTCATGGACCTGGACAACTTCAAGGAAGTGAACGACACGCTGGGTCACGTGGCTGGCAACGCGGTGCTGCGCGCGGTGGCCGCCACCTTGCAGCGCGTGTTGCGTGAGGCGGATGTGATCGCCCGCGCGGGCGGTGACGAGTTCGTGGTATTGCTGGTGGAGGCGGAGCCACAGGGCGCCGTGGCCGTGGTCGAGGCCATGCGCGACGAACTGCTCAGGGCCATGGCGGAGCTGAACTGCGCGGTGACCTTCAGTATCGGCCTGGTGGTGTTCAAGACACCTCCGGTGGATACGCGCAGCATGGTGCAACTGGCGGATAAATTGATGTACGACGTGAAGCGCAGCGGCAAGAACGCCATACGTCACGCGGTTTTCGACGGCGGCACTGTGAGGCAGTGAGGCATGACGGTGCGCCGGCGCGCACGCGGGCGACTTACGCAAGCGTCAATCAGGGAGCCTGGCGAGCAATGCCGTCGCGTGGGCAAAGTCCAGTGTCACTACGTGCACCGGGTTCGCCTTGCCCTTGAGGTGCAGTTCCTGCGGACTCTCCTGCCGGAATTCGTCGGGCAGATGGGCATAGGCGCTTTCACTCAGCACGATGTCCGTTTCCAGCGCCATGCTCGCGGCTTCCAGGCGGAAGGCCGTGTTCACGGTGTCGCCGAGGGCGGTATTTTCGTGGCCGATACCGAGCGCCGCAATGCCCGTATGGATGCCCACGCCGATGTGCAGCGGCATGGGGATTTCCGGAAAGGCGTCGTTCAGGGCGGCCGTGATCGCGCCGATACGGCAGGCGGCACGCAGGGCCTCGCGTACATCGTGCTGCGATTCCCCACCTTCCCAACGCGCGAATACACAGTCACCGATGAACTTGTCCACGATGCCAGCGTGATGCGCGATGATTTCGCTGACCTCGTCGAACCAACGGTTCATCACCCGGGTGAGTTGTTGGATGCTGAGCCGCTCCGACAGGGCCGTGAAGCCGCGGATGTCAGCCACCAGCAGCGTGATCTCGCCCACCAGCGCGCGAGGCATCACCACGGTGGCCTGGAGCGACAGGGAATCGGTGAAGGCGGCTGACGGCGCCGGCTGTTCGAAGATGATTTCGCTGCGGCCGATGGAAATGATATCGCCGTCGTGGAGCAGGGTGGGCGCGGTGACGCGCCGACCGTTCACCCAACTGCCGTTGGAACTGCCGCTGTCGATGAAGTAGTAGTCCGCTGCGCCGAGCCGGCGCACCATGGCGTGGTTGCGGGATATCTCCAGCTCGGAAAACACGATGGTGTTGTTCCGATCGCGGCCGAGGGTGACGACGGTCCCGCAGGGCACGCGCTCGACGCCGGTCTCGACCTGGACGTGCAGCCAGGCGGTCACGATGCCGAATCAACTCTGCAACAGCACGAGGCCGAGCGCCGTCGCGGACAACACCAGCGCCGCCGTGGTGGCAATGGTCAGCCAGGTGTTGCGCCGGGCCAGTTCGGCGAGTCCCGTGGAGACGCCTTGCAGCTGCTCGGTCAGTTGTCTCACCAGGTCTGCCTGCGCCAGCTCCGCGGCTTCCATGGCCTCGATCCGTTGCAGCATGGCGGCCAGTTGCTTGCGTGGGTCGTCCTGCGGGTCGACGGGCGCGACATGGGATTGCGCGCGCGTCTGTTCCCAGAGCCGCGTGGCAGTGCCGACCAGGGCCGGCAGGACCTTGATGATCTCTTTCCAGGGCAGTGCGGCGACATGCAGGGCCATGGGTATCCCTCTCGGTTGGTGTCGTGCAGTGTATCAGCACTCCCGGCAATACTCGCCTGGCGATGACCCCGGTTTCGCTAGTTCCCGTTAGAACCGAGAACCGGGCGACATAATCAGAATCGCTATTTGCCTATGCTTACGCCCCTTACCTGAAGATCTAAGCTCGAGCGATGGATACAGGCTTCCGGGTCGTTTACCAGGGAAAGCTGCGGCGCGGACAGACGCGCTCAGGGGTGGCCGGTCGCCTGTCGGAGGCGTTGGGTCGGGACCGTGTGGCCCTGGAAAAGCTGCTCGACGGCCCCGCGCAGGTCCTCCTCGCGGGGGCATCGGAACGGACCGCCGCGCGGCTGGCTGAGATCTTCATCCAGGCCGGCGCCGAGGTACGCATCGAAGGTCCCGGCGATGCTGAATCCACGCCGACTCAATTGACCTCCGACACACCCGCCGCCCATCGCAAACCCTCCGTGCCGCCCTCTTTCGGTCAGCGCGTCTGGTTGGTACGTGCGGCCTTCGTATTGTCGGTGATCGCCCTGCTCGGTGTGTTGGTCATCGGCCTGCTGGCGGCCTCGCTCGCAACCCTGGCCTTTTCCCTGGGCTGGCTCATCGAGCAAGTGCCCTGGCCTGCGGTGGTGGTGCCTGTGTACGCAGTGTTGATGACGGTTCTGGTGCTGACCATCGCCGGTCTGGTCAAACCCTTCGTGCGCGTGCAGTCGCACCTGCCCATGGCCATACCTCTCGAACGCGCCAACGAACCGGAACTGTTCGAGTTCATCGCCTACGTATGTGAAGCCATCCATGTGCCGTACCCGCAGGGCGTATTGCTCGACATGTCGGCCTCGGTGAAGGCGGGACGCCAGCCCGGTTCCGCACTCACCATCGGTCTGCCTGTCCTGGCAAGTGTCAGCACGGCGGAACTGGGTGGTTTGTTGGCGCGTGCGTTCACCTTGCACATCGGCGGCAGCACGGCACGCATGGCGCGCTTCGTCGTGACATCGCTGCATATACTTCATGAAGCGGTGCACGGCCGGGATCTGTTCGACCGCGCTTTGGCGCGCGGCCTGCAATCGAGGTATGCGCCGGTGCGTTTCGCAGCGCGCGAGGCCGCGGCACTGCTGCGTCTGACACGCAAGCTGCTCGGTCATCTATTGCGCGAGGCCATCGGCACCAGCGCCGCGGCCATGCGCTCCATCGAATGGCATCGTGATCGCCACCAGGCGTGGATCGTCGGCGTGGAGACCTTCGCCAGAGGTATTCGGCGCATGCGCCTGATTGGATTTGCCACGGATCGAGCCGCGGCCGCCTCACAGGAACTCTGGCGCAAGGGACGGCCCTTGCCGGCCGATCTTGCGGGCGCCTTGCAGGCGCGCCTCGGCGCGTTGGCAAAGTCCGGGCTGGCGAGGGTCGTCGCCGCCGCGGAGATCGAGCAGGAGGCTGTAGAGGAATTTCATCTGGCCGACGCCCAGCGCATCGAGCGTATCCGCCAGGGCGCCTTCGCGCCCGTTATTACATGCGGCAGGCCGGCGCGTGAGTTGGTGCGCGGTTATGCCCTGTTGACGCGGCGGACGACCATGCTCCATTACCGCAACGGCTTGGGCCTGCCCGTCACACCCGTCAGGCTCCAAACGCGGAGCAGTACTGCGCAACCCATCGTGGACGCCATCAGCGGCGGGGCCTTCGCCGATGCAATGTCCGTGTCGCCGCTGCCTTTCATTGACCGCACCCGAACCACGCGTGAACTGGCCGCGGAGGCTCGGGCCTTGCGCGCTGCGACGGCAGCGGGCAGCGCCGATACGCGCCGCATCCTGGGGCAGCATGACGCCGTGGCGGACGAACTCATTCGTGCGCTGCATGAAGAACTGATGAGGCGTTCCAGGACATCGACACGGCGCTTACGGGAAGCACTCGAAGGTGTGCAGATCCGCTGTCGTGAACTGGAAGCCGCCCTGGAGAAGACGACACGTGATCTCGCGCCGCAGGGAGAGCGCATTTCGCGCCGCATCGCCAACGCCATCGCGCTGCTGGAGCGGCCGGAAACGGCGGCGCGGCTGCCCGGCGCACGCGGCCTGGCGGCGCGTGGCCTCGCGTTGTGCGAAACCCTCGACAAGCTTCAGCCGCAGATGGCCCTGCTGCATGAGTTGGCAATCCAGCTTGGCGTACTCGAACTGCTGTTGACCGCCCCGGAGCGCCGTCACGCGGCCCTCAAGGACCGCATCGTTGAACAGCAGGCCGAGATCGGCAACCGGCTCACGGCCATCCGTATCGCCACAGGGCGTCTGCGTAACCCGCTTGACGAAAAGACCCAGGTGTTCGAACACGTGCGCACCGGCTGGGTGCCAACGCACGCCCGCTATCTGGAGCTGGACGAAGCCGCGGTGGTGCTGAACGGCTTGCTGGACCTCCGGAAACAGATCGTCGCGCGGCTCGCGCTGCTTGTGCGGGCGGCAGAGGATGCCTGGCTTGCCGTCGAGGGTGCAGCTTAGCCCCGTAGGAGCCCACCCCGTAGGCGAAGGGTTTTTACCAACCGCCGGGCGGTCACCGAAACCGCATTCGCCGACGGTGTCGGCTCCTACAACGGTATCCAGAAGCCCCGTAGGAGCCCACCCCGTGGGCGAAGGGTTTTGACCGCGGCGCTACGCCGAAGCGGCATGTTCGCCGACAGTGTCGGCTCCTACAAGGTTCCGATAACCCCCCGTAGGAGCCCACCCCGTGGGCGAAGGGTTCTGACCGCGGCGATACACCGAGACGGCATGTTCGCCGACGGTGTCGGCTCCTACAACGGTATCCAGAAGCCCGCGATTGACGGTCACTTCGCAGCGAGGGGAGGTACCGGCATTTTCAGGGTCGTCAGGCCGAGCATGGCCCAGTCCTGCATGCCGCCGCGATACCACTTCAGTTTCCCAGGCGGGTAACCCATCCCGACCAGCAGGCGGATGTTCGTTGGTGACTGACGGCACCACATGCCGTTGCAGAACATCACCAGTGTCTTGGCAGCACTGAAATCAAAACCGGTACCGTCCTCCTTGGCGCCAAACCGGTTCACCAGGATCTCGGCCACGCTGAATGCGTCGGCCCCATCCAGGCCTTCCATCAGGGTGTTCCAAGGAATATTCACGGCGCCCGGGATGGTCCCGTTGGCGACCCAGTCGGGGGTTCGCGAGTCGATCACCAGTACGCTGTCATCACCTGCACTGACCCGTTGCAGATACTCGAGCACTTCCAATTCGCCGACGGTTTCGACGCCCGGTGCGATGGTGCCCGGTTGGATGCAGGACGGCGGACACGGCCGTGAGGTCCGGGCGTACTCGCCGCGCAGAACCGCCTCCTGGTCCTGGTTACGCTGAATAAGCACCTTCTGACCTGCGTGCATCACTTCGACCGCACCCAGCTCGGGCGTGATGTTCACAGCCAGTTGCTCGCCGCCGAAGGCAGGGGCCGATGAAAGCAGGCCGAAGGTGAGCATGGCGATGGCGCGTGTTTGATTCCCGGTCATTTTCTTGTTTCTTCCTTTTTCGCGGTTTCGGCAGTTTTTCGAGGGCGCGATTTTTGCTGGCGCACGGGGGCCGGGAAACAGGGAAAAGACTTATTGCCCCCTTATGGTGCCGGGGTCACGCTCGTTTTGTGATGGCGCTCACACCGTCACCAGCCCCATACCACGCCTTCGAGCAACTTCTCGTTTCCGGCGTAAGCGCTGCTCGTGGCGGGCAAGAAGATGCCCGTGCCGTTGCCCGCGAGTTTCTGGAGCAGGGGCTTCAGGGTCGGCAGCGTATGGGCCTGGCCCAAGGCGGCGACGAGATCCGCATGAACGCGCGGATCCACGCGCGGTCCGGCGGTGAGGGTGAGGTTGGGCAGCTTGTTGCTGGTGAACAAGGTGCGCAGGCCGGCGGTCTTTTCCGGCGGCAATTTTTCGAGGAAGTAACTGGGCAGTATCACCGCACTGCATCGTGCACCCAGGAAGGCCTCGAACGAACCCTTCACGCCGCCGCGCGGCGCTACCAGCTTTGGCGCATGATACGGGCTGAACTGGGCGAGCAGCACCACGGCCGCCAGGTTCGGCGATGCCATGGAACAGACTTTTTCGAATTTCAGGGCGTCCAGGGAGGTGGGGCCGTCCTGGTGGGTGAACAAGGTGTAATCGAGGTGACCGTCGAGGCGCACCAGGGGGACGTGCCCGGTATGGGCGATACGCCAGGCGACGAAGTGCGGGCCGTCGAGGACGAAGTCGTAGTGTCCTTCCTGGATGTGGCGGCTGTAGGCCGCCCAGCTTTCCGGCGCCTCGAAAACGACCTGGTCGCCGACGATGCGGCTGAGTTCCTTGGCCAGCGGGGTATAGAACCGCCTGGCCTCGGCGGCATCTTCACGGGGTGGGGCCGAGAACACAAACTGGGCGGATACCGCCGGGACGAACAGGACTAACGACAAACACAGGACGAAGCGGTAGAACATGGGATCCACAATCTTCTTGATGAACGGGCCGGAGATGATATCGGCATTTATTCATGCGATGCATTGCGCAAGCGCAAGTGAACCTGCCGCCGATGAGTGGGCGCGATAGCACCCGTGTGCCCACGGCAGCACCGTGGCAGGAGCGTGCAACGGTTCTCAGTTGCAAGTTTTCTTTAGCTCGTTGTCGCGGTTCTCATGGCTCTTCGTGACCCATTTAACAGTTGTGAATCAGGTTAACGCTTATTTATCGACGATAAAACACTAAGAAGGGGTCGAACTATGTCCGCTGAAGGCTGGTATCTCATTTTCCCCGATTCACCCGGCGCGTCCATAGCCATGCTCGTGGTGCTCGGCATGGTCGTCCTGTACCTGGCCCGTATGCCGGTTCATCAGGCGATACGCTCGATCACGCGCGTGCTGCGCAACGGCATGCGGCTTACGGCCCGCAGCCTGGAACTGCTGGAAAAGCGACTGGTTGCGCGCAACCGGGAGGTTCTGCTCAGCGCCGGGCGCGAAGCGGCGGAGCGGGTAGTCGAACGGGAGTTTGAGCGCGTCGAGGCGGCGGTCAACCGCGACCTGTCCGACTACCCGGCCCTGCACCGGCGCCTCAGCGCCTCGATCCAGCGTATCGAGGAAGACTATCAGTCCCATGCGGAAAGCCCGCCCGCGCCCGATGATTGGGTACACGCGGTGGACACCATCGCGAAGATCTCATCGACACGCGACACCATGACGAAAGTCCTCAAGGACATCCAGACCTCCATCGAAAGGGATCAGTCCACGGCCCTGGAGGAATACCGCAAGGCCACCAACGAGCGTCATCGTCTGTTGTCCCGCGCCATGCCGCACTGGCGCAAGCTGGTGAAGGGCATCGATTCGGTTTCAGTGGCGCTGAACCGCTTGCTGGAGCGTTCACGCAGCATCGACCGTTATATGGAAGAGTACCGCAGCATCGTGCGTGGCGATGAACATGCGGAGCGGGCGCTGTCGTCGTCTTCCATCACCCAGTTCTTCATCGCCGGCCTGGTGCTGGTGATTGCGGTGGGCGGCGCCCTGGTGAACTTCCACCTCATTGCGCGTCCGTTGCAGGAGATGGTGGGCGGGAGTGCCTACATCGCCGGCTTCAAGGTGTCGCAGGTGGCGGCGCTGGTGATCATCCTGATGGAAATCGCCATGGGTCTGTTCTTCATGGAGGCCATGCGCGTCACGCGCCTGTTTCCCGTGATCTCCGCCCTGGACGACCGCTTGCGTATCCGCATGGGCTGGGCCGCCTTCGTGCTGCTGTTCATCCTGGCCAGCGTCGAGGCCGGTTTGGCCTACATGCGCGAAATCCTTGCGCAGGACGATGCCGCGCTGATCGCCCAGTTGGCCGGCACGGACACTGCCGTGGCCGGGCAGCAGTGGATCACTGCTGCCGCACAGATGGGCATGGGCTTCATCCTGCCGTTCGCTCTGACCTTCGTGGCCATCCCGCTGGAGTCGTTCATCCATGCGGCACGCACGGTATCCGGCGTGCTCGCGGTTCTCGGACTGAGGGCGCTCGCATTCTTTTTCCGCCTCGGCGGCAACATCTTCCACCACCTGGGTGCGCTGTTGATTCAGATCTACGACATCGCGGCCTTCGCGCCGCTGGGTATCGAGCGGCTGATCGCCAGCCGCAGCGCCGAACACAAGGCGTCACCGCGGGCAAAGGTTGCGGAGGCCTGATCATGAAGCTCAAGACACTGTTCATCGCCATCGGCTGCCTGGCCGCCACGGCATGCTCCACGCCGGCGGATCATCGCCAGGGCGTCTACATGCTTCTCGACACCTCCGGCACCTATACACAGGAGCTGAACAAGGCACAAAGCATCATGAACTACGTGCTGGCAAAGCTCGATTCCGCCGACGTCTTCGCGGTGGCGCGCATCGACACCGCCAGTTTCAGCGAAAAGGACATCATCGCCAAGGTGAGCTTCGACGAGCAGCCGAGTCGCGCCAACCAGCAAAAAAGAGCATTCCTGGAGAACATCAACCGTTTCGTTAAGGAGGTCAAATCCAGCACCTACACAGACATCACGGGTGGCCTGCTCCAGGGCGTGGAGTTCCTGCGCGAGGCCGGCACGGGCAGCAAGACCATCCTGATCTTCTCCGACATGAAGGAAGAGATCCCGGCGGGCTATGTGCGTGACGTACCGCTGGATCTCACGGGTATCCAGGTGGTGGCGCTCAACGTCACCAAGCTGCGCGGCGACAACATCGACCCGCGCGAATACGCGGGGCGGCTGGAAGCCTGGCGCGGCAAGGTGGAACGTGCCGGTGGCGCGTTCCGGGTCATCAACGACCTGGAGCGCCTCGAATCCATCGTGCAGGAGTGAAGAAGCGGTCCGGCCCGGCATCGGTTTGATGCCGGGCCGCACGACCTTCGCCAACGCAACCGGATATCGGCCATTTTCCTTGCGACCGTTGCGAGCAATACCAAGTGCTGAACAGGAGCAAGCCGGACTGCTTCGCTGCTCGTAATGAGCAAGCTCCGTCCGTGGACCTGACATCCGACCCCTCCATCAGACATACATCCCTTCCATCACCGTTTCGCTCGGGCGGGCGCAGTTTCGTTCCTGAAGCGAGCACCATGAAAATCTGTTCCTGAGCCTGGCCGTTCCGTTAGTTCACGCGTTGGGTGATCCCTGCGGGCCTCGCGCGTGCTTAGCTTAAAAAAAGGCCGGTGGATATATCCATGGGACTGGCGGAACGAGCGGTGTTCGGCAGGTGCTCTTACCTTCCGTGCGTGTGCGCCTCGGTGTGGTCCGCCTGCCTGTGCACACGGCGCCCAGCAAGACCACAGGTGGCCGAGCCAGGTGCGATCACGGGGTGTGCCGGGCCATGCGCCTGAACGAGCAGGCCCATAGCTTGGTGGACATTGCACGCCAGAGCCTGCCAGTGGTGGCGTTGGTCGTGTTGGCCGTAGCCCTGGTGGGCGTGCTCTATGCGGGCGCGGAATTGTTCCTGCTGCTGTTCGCAGGCCTGCTGCTGGCCTTGTTGTTGCGTGCTTTGGCGCGCCCTTTGGAACGTGCGAGGGTTCCGGCAGGCCTGGCCTTCGTCGCGGCCGTTTTCATCTTTTTCAGCGTCCTGGGCGGTGTGCTGCTGCTGTTTGGTCCGCTGCTCATCGACGGCTTCGCCCAACTCGCCGAGAGTCTGCCCGAGGCCGCGGGCGTGGTGATGGAAAAACTCAAAGACCATCCGGCGGTGGTGCGCTCACTCCAGGACGCCCTGGGCGGACAGGGGGCAGGTATCGCCTCCGGAACCCTGGCGCGTGTTGCAGGGATTTTTTCCACCGTCATCGGTGGGGCGATAGCCCTGGTGGTGGTGGTATTTACCGCGGTGTATGTGGCGGCGGAGCCGGACCTGTACCGCACCGGGCTGCTGCGGCTCGTGCCGCCGCGCAGCCGCCCCCAGGCGGGTCTGCTCCTTGATGAGCTTACCTACATGCTGACGTGGTGGCTGTTCGGCCAGTTCGTCTCCATGTTCACCATCGGCGTGTTGACCTGGGTGGGACTGATGCTCCTCGGCGTGCCCCTCGCTACTACGCTCGCGCTGGCGGCGGCACTGCTGACGTTCATTCCCACCATCGGCCCCGTGCTCGCCGCCATTCCCGCTGTGCTCGTGGGCTTCACCGAGACACCGTTGCTCGCTGTCTACGTGGTCCTGCTATACATCGCGGTGGAAAGCCTCGAAAGCTATTTGGTGACACCCTTGGTGCAGCGCCAAGTGGTGAACCTGCCGCCCGTGCTGGTGCTCGCCGCCCAGTTGCTGTTGGCGGTGCAGTACGGACTGCTCGGCCTGTTCGTGGCAGCCCCCCTTTCGGTGCTGTTCATGGTGCTGGTCAAGCGGGTCTACGTGGAGGGGGTGCTCGGCGATACGGAACAGACGTGAGTACGTGGGAAAGATGCCGAGACTCGCCCGGTTCCGTTCCGCGACGGATTGTCGCGTGATAGCCTTGCGGCGCCACTGGAGGCCTGCGAATCGCCCAGCCATGACTGAAGTCGAATACATCAAGTACTTTGCCGGCCTGCTGGCCATCGTCAATCCCATCGGTTCAGTACCGATCTTCATCAGCCTAACCCGTCAGCAGACCTTGGCCGAGCGCGCGCGCACGGCGCGCCTCAGCGCCACCACGGTGGCCGTGGTGCTTACCGTGGCGCTGGTTACGGGCGAAAGCATCCTGCAGTTCTTCGGCATCAGTCTCGCCTCGTTCCGCGTGGGCGGCGGTATCCTGGTGCTGCTCATCGCCATCTCCATGCTGCACGCGCGGGTGAGCCCGGCGAAGCAGACCGAAGAGGAGGTCCAGGACGCCGCGGAAAAGGAGACCGTGGCGGTGATCCCCATGGGTATACCGCTGCTCTCGGGCCCGGGCGCGATCAGTACGGTCATCGTGTATGCCGGTCGTGGCGATGCGGTGGGTCATTACGCGCTGCTGGAACTGGAGATCCTGCTCATTGCCGTGGTGGTCTGGCTCTCGTTCCGAGCGGCGCCGTACATCGCCGGCATGCTGGGGCGCACCGGCATCAACGTGGTCACGCGCCTGATGGGCCTCATCATGGCCGCCATCGCGGTGGAAATCATGGCCAACGGCATCAAGCAACTTTTCCCCGGCCTGGCCTGAAGGCCAAGCGGCTCGGTTCGATGCGCTGCGCGGGACAGCCCCCGTACCCGGCGCGCACCCATCCCGTGTCGGAGTGGTATTCCCCTACGTCAGGCGGGTACACTGGCCGGCGTTCCGAATAAGAAGACAAGGTGTTCATGTGCAAAGGGAGTGCGCCATGGGCCTGAAAGGGTCCTCGCCAGACGCAACCATCTACGTGGTCGACAACCGCGGTGAACCGACCGACTGGTTAAGCGAAGAATTGCGTCGTCAGGGCGCAGCGTCGGTCGAACACGTGAACGCGGGCGAGCTGCGTGCGCGATTGGCGCCGGTGCACTACGGCCGTGACGGTGATGCCGCGCTCGTGGTGTTCTGCATGGAGCGCATGGACGAGGCACTCTTGGATCATTGCCGCCGCTTCCATGACCTCATCGAGCATGGCCGACTCGGCATCGTCGGCCTGGTGTATGGGCCGGTGCCCGATGAGGCCGCCTGGGGCGATGCGCTGGCGAGCGGGTGCGTCGACGTGCTGCATACGGACGGCCGTCTCATCCGTCAGGACCTGCATCACCGCCTGCTGCTGGCCTGGAAGCTGATCAACGAACGGCGTCTGCGCGTCACGCAGGAGCAGCATTACCAGATGCAACTGGCCGACCGGCGTGTCATGGAGGCGCGCAGCCATTACGCCGCCAATCACGATCTGGTGACCGAACTGGCCAACCGCAGCGCCTTCGAACGGGCGCTCGGCGCCTGTATCGAGCTGGGTCGCCAGCGTGGCATCACCAACGCCCTGCTGCATCTGGATATCGACCGTTTCAAACTGCACAACGAGGTGGCTGGGCACGGCGCCGGTGACCACCTTCTGTTGCTGGTCGCCAATATCCTTCGTGGGGCCTTGCCGCCCGAATACCTTCTTGGCCGGCTGGGTGCCGATGAATTCGCGGTGCTGCTGCAAGGGGCGGACGAGCAGGAGGCTATGCGCCTCGCCGATGACTTGCGTGTGCGCGTGTCGCAAATCGAGCCTGACGGCGAACACATCGTCTATCACGTGGCGGCCAGCTGCGGGGTGACCGTATTCCTGCCGGGCAGCGTGTCCAACGCAAGCCAGGTGTTCGCCCAGGCGGAACAGGCGTGCTATGTGGCGAAAACGCGTGGCGGCAATGCCATCCATCGCTTCAGTCATGACGATCGCGCCCTGGCACATCTGCGCGAGGATATGCATTGGGCCCGCCCCATCCGCCAGGCCTTGGCGGAGGACCGTTTCTTTCTCGCCTTTCAGCCCATCCTGTCCGTGGCCGAAGGACGCATTTCCCACTACGAGGCCCTGCTGCGCATCCCCACCGCCTGTGGCGGTGACGGTGAGTCCGCACGCTTCATGTTGGCCGCGGAACGCCTGGGGCTCGCGCAACAGATAGATCTATGGGTGGTTAACAAGGCGCTGGATTTTCTCCACGAACACCCCGACCTTCGCCTGGCGGTCAACCTGTCGAGCCATGCCTTTCAGGAGCCGGGCCTGCTGCCGCTGCTCAAGAAGAAGCTGGCCGCCACCCAGGTTTCGCCGGAACGACTCACCTTCGAGATCACAGAGACCGCCGCGATCGTCAATCTGGTGCACACGCGACGCCTGATTTGTGAAATCGCCGCGTTGGGTTGCAGGTTTGCTCTCGATGACTTCGGTTCGGGCTTCAGCTCCTATAATTACATCAAGCATTTTCCCATCGATATGCTGAAGATCGACGGTTCGTTCATCGTGGGTATTCGCGATGATCGCCGCGACAAGGCCATCGTCCAGTCGATGGTGGATGTGGGCCACAGCCTGGATAAGGAAGTCGTGGCGGAATTTATCGAGGACGGTGCGACGTTCCGGTTGCTGGTGGAGATGGGCATCGATTATGGACAGGGCTATTTCATCGGTCGGCCGACGCTCGACCTGAAAGCTGCGAAGGATCGGTTAAAGCAATGACGTTTATCCGTTTCGATCGGACGGACCTCAAGGTTGATGATTTACTGCTTGGGGACGTGGCGCTGGTGTCTCCACCCGAAGTCTACGCCCGCTTGACGCACCTGCTGGAAAATGCGGAGGCAACGTTGACAGCCGTCGTCGACGTGATTGAGCACGACCCTGCGCTCGCTGCGCGGCTGTTGCGCCTCGCCAACAGCCCCTTCTTCGCGCTGCTGCGGCCAGTGCTCAACGTCAGTGAGGCCATCGCCCTCATCGGTATCCAGGAGTTGAAGCAGCTGGTGCTCGCCACTGAGGTCATCCGCCACTTCGACGGGATTCCAGCGAACCTGATCGACATCTACGCCTTCTGGCGCCAGAGCGTGCGTTGCGCCGTGCTGGCGCGGCTGTTGGCTGACCGTCGTTCGCCGCCCCTGGATGCGGATGCAATGTTCGTGGCGGCTCTGTTGCATGGCGTTGGTCATCTGGTCATCTACGCCCGCCTTCCGGAATTGGGCCGCAAGACCCTGCTCGAGCACCGCTATCGTGGCGAGCCCTTGTATGCCATGCAGCGCGAATTCATCGGCTTCGATTACGCGCAAGTGGGCGAAGCGCTGGCGCGGCGCTGGCGGTTGCCCGAGCTGTTTCGTTGTGTGATTGCCTGGCACATCCATCCGGAGCAGGCCGAGAGCCACGGCGCAGAAGCGGCGTTGGTGCATCTGGCCCTTGCCGCAGGGCGGGCGCCGTCGTTTGATCGCGAACAGGTGCGCGACTTCCTGCCGCGCGAGAGCAGCGCCTGGGAGCTGGCCGGCATCACCCACGCCATGCTCGAAGACGCCCTGTCCGAGGCCGAGCAGGATTTCCTGGCGGCGCTCGCACTGCTGCGTTGAAGCCCAGTAAAACAACGGCCCCAACGCAGAGGCGCAGAGGCGCAGAGACCCCAGAGGGATTTGTATCGTTCCCATGTAGGCTCTCCGTGTGTCAGTTCGCTGACAAGAGCACTATGCTCGCGGGCGGAACACCGAGATCGCGAACGAAGCGGTCACGGTGAGTGGTTCCGGCCGCTTGTCGATGGCCTGCACAAGCGCCTCCTGGGTCAGGTGATGACCGCTCGGTCCCATGCCGGCCAGCGCCACGGCCTCGGCCTTGGTCAGGGCCATAGGGAAGCGCAACTCCTCGCGCTCTGCAAGATGGAACGATGGCGACAACGTTTCCTCCAGGCGCGCCCCCTTGCGTTCGTCCACCGTCAGCAGTCCCAGGGCCGCCACCAGTTCCGCCAGGTGATCCATGCCGGGTGTGACCACCAGCAGGGCGCCATCGGGCCGCAACACGCGCCGGAATTCGGCACCGTTGCGCGGCGCGAACACGTCGAGCACCAAGGCCGCGCTGGCGGACTTCACGGGCAGCGGGCGCCACACATCCCACACCACCGCCGCTGCACGGCCATGGGCGCGTGCCGCGCGGCGCAGCGCAAACTTGGAAATGTCCAGGGCGAGACCGACGGCATAGGGAATCTGTTCGAGCAGTGCGTGCAGGTAATAACCGGTCCCCGCGCCCACATCGATCACCAACCCGCGCTGCATGAGCTTCGCGGCGTGGCTGGCCACTTTATCCGCGAGTCGCCGGTAGTGACCCGCCGCGAGGAAGGCCGCGCGGGCCTGCACCATGTCCTGGGTATCCGCGCTACCGGGCGGCGCGTGTCCGGCCAGCAGGTTGACATAGCCCTGGCGTGCCACGTCGAAGCTGTGGCGTGTCTCGCAACGCAGGGCGTGGTCGCTCAGGCGCAGGTCTTTGCCGCAGATGGGGCAGGTGAGGAAAGCGGCCAGTTCGGCAAGCATGTCAGGCGACCAAGGCGGCGGTGACGAGCACCGCGGCCTCCACGAGTTCCACACCGGCGCCCAGTGTATCGCCGGTGGCGCCGCCGAGCCGTCGGCACATCAGGGCGCGCAGCAACAACAGCAGGGCCGCGGCGGCCGACAACACCGCGAAACCGCTGAGCATCAAAGCAAGCAGTCCGGCGGCGCTGACCGTCACTACTGCGCCGCGGCGCGGCAGGTGGTGCGCCATGGCGTCGCCCAGGCCGCCGGGGCGCACGTAGGCCGTGGTGAGAAACAGCAGTGGAATGGCCGTGCGGCCGAGCAGCGGGGCAAGCAGCAGCGCCGCGTGATTCGCGCCGGCGAGCAGCGCATGCAAAGCGGTGTATTTCACCAGCAGCACCAGGACGATCAGCGTCACCCCTGCCGGGCCGGCATAGGGGTCCTTCATGATGGCGAGGGTGCGTTGGCGATCGCCGTGGCCGCCCACCCAGGCATCGGCGCTGTCCGCCAGCCCATCGAGGTGCAAGGCCCCGGTGACGAGTACCCAAACCACCAGCAACAGCGCGGCGGCGAGGTGCGGCGGCGCGCCGGCGAGCATGACTGCGAGGGCCACCAGCAGCGCGCCGAGCAGCAGGCCCACCAGTGGAAAAAACAACACGGCGCGACCGGGGTCGTGTGCAGCTATCTGGTCCGTGCCGGGCACGGGCAGGCGAGTGAGAAACTGCACGGCGAGCAGGAACGCGCGCATCACGCCCCCTGATCGGAAACGCCGGCGCCGGTGAACGTGGCCATGCCGTTGTGCAGTGCACAGGCGAGGCGCAGCAACGGTACGGCGGCGGCAGCACCGCTGCCTTCGCCGAGGCGCATGTCCAGATCGAGCAGCGGCGTGGCGCCCAGCGCCTCCAGCAACAACGCGTGGCCGGGTTCCTCTGAGCGGTGGCCGAACAGACACCAGTCGCGCACGCCCGGACGCAGCCGTTCGGCCGCGAGCAATGCCGCGGTGGTGATGAAGCCGTCTGCCACCATGGGCAGGCCCTGTTGGGCGCAGGCAATGAAGGCGCCCGTGAGCGCGGCGATTTCGAAGCCGCCGAGGCGGCGCAGGGACTCGCCCGAGCTTTGCAGTTGCGGTGCGTGGTAGGCCAGGGCCTGTGTGATGATGGCGCTCTTGCGGGCGATGCCCGGCGCGTCCATGCCCGTGCCGGGCCCGGTGAGGCGTTCGGGCGGCAGGGCAAGCAGGGCGCAGGCGAGGGCAGCGGCGGCGGTGGTATTGCCGATACCCATTTCGCCGCCGATGTAGATCTGCGCGCCGGCACGCACCGCCCGCAGTGCGCTGTCCCGTCCCGCGGCGAGGGCGCGGGCGAACTGCGCTTCATCCATGGCCGGAGCTGCGGTGAAATCGGCGGTGCCCGCGCCGAGATGCAAGGACAACACGCCGGGCAGTTCCGCAAGCTCCGTCACCGTCCCGAGGTTGATCACTTCGAGCGTGGCGCCCAACTCACGGGCGAGTACGCTGATGGCTGCACCGCCGGCGGCGAAGTTGCGCACCATCTCCGCGGTGACCGACTGCGGATAGGCGGACACGCCCTGTGCGGCCACGCCGTGATCCCCTGCAAAAACGGCAATGTGCACCTGGTCGGCTGCCGGTCGGGATGTCCCCTGAAGCGCCGCCAGTTGGACGGCCACCCGCTCCAGTCGACCCAGGGAGCCGCGCGGTTTGGTGAGCGCGTGCTGGTGGGTCTCAGCCGCGGCGCGCGCAGCCTCACTCAGGTCCGCGCACGGGCTGTCGAGCCATGTCAATTCATTCACAACGGTGTTCCTTTCAGGACCTGTGGCAGGCCCGCCACGGTAAAGATGACCCGATCGCACGCGCCGGCCAGGGCCTGGTGCAGGCGGCCCGCCTCATCACAGAAGCGGCGTGACAGCGGGTCGGCGGGCACCACGCCGAGACCGGTCTCGTTGGTGACGAGAATGATCCGGCCAGGGAGCGAGGGCAGGGCGGCGAGCAGCGCCTCACGCTCACGTGCCAGTGCCCCGGCGTCACCGCTGCACAACAGGTTGGTGAGCCACAGCGTGAGGCAGTCCACCAGCACGCAGCGATCGGCACTGGCATGGGCGCGCAGCGCCGCGGCCAGGGCAATAGGTTCCTCCACGACTCGCCATTCCTGCGGACGCAGGGCGCGGTGATGGGCGATGCGCGCGTGCATCTCCTCGTCGCCGGCCGTGGCCGTGGCGACGTAGGTAACGGCCATGCCCGAGGCTGCCGCAAGGCGCTCGGCGAGACGGCTCTTGCCCGAGCGGACACCACCGAGGATCAGCTGTTTCATCGTGACACCTTCATTCCCATGCATGCTTGTACCGCCAGCCTTCTAGCCCCCGCTCCCTTCGGGAGAGGGCTGCCCTTCAAGCTCCTCTCCCTCCGGAAGAGGGCTGCCCTTCTAGCCCCCTCTCCCGCCGGGAGAGGGCTGGGGAGAGGGGATCAATTGAGACGCGGTCGCTGGTTTATAGATCCCCTCTTCCTGTCCTTCTCCCGGAGGGAGAAGGGACGATTCTCTCAGCTGAATAGGTGAGGGACAGGGGAGATAAGCAATGTTCCGCTTGCGCCTACGCAGTAGCGACCCTGAAGATCGCCTCCACGTCCAGATGCGACTGCACCGCATCGGCCAGGCGATCGATGTCCTGCTCGCGGCGGGCAGGGTAATCGGGGCTCGCGGGTTCTGCCAGGCCGGCCCAGCGCAGCAGGGCATCGCAGCTCGTCGCGTCCTCGAACAGGCCATGCAGATAGCTGCCCATCACCTGGTCGTCCGCGGAGATCGCGCCGTCCGGGCCGTGCGGCAGATGCGCGAACGGTCGGCACAGGCCGGCGCCCGTGGTGCGGCCGGCATGGATTTCATAACCATGTATCGGCACATCGACAAAGGCGAGCCTGCCGTGCACGTTGGCCAGGCGTTTTTCCGGTTCCAGGATGGTGGCGCAATCGAGCAGGCCGAGGCCTGCGCTCTCGCCGCACGGGCCTTCGATGCCGTGCGGATCGTGCAACACGTGGCCGAGCATCTGAAACCCACCGCAAATACCGAGCACCTTGCCGCCATAGCGCAGGTGTCTTTGCAGCGCGCGCTCCCAGCCGTGTTCGCGTAATGCGTCGAGATCGGCGCGCACATTCTTGCTGCCGGGCAGGATCACCAGGTCGCAGCCGGGCAGGGGCTCGCCCACGGCGACGAAGCGCAGGTCCACCCGCGGGTGCAGGCGTAGGGGATCGAAGTCGGTGTGATTGCTGATGCGCGGCAGCACGGGCACCACCACGCGCAGCGCGCCGGCATCGGTCACCTGTGCCGCTTCGATGGCGTCTTCCGCTTCCAGGTGCAGGTCGTGCAGGTAGGGCAACACACCAAGCACCGGCTTGCCGGTCTGTTGTTCCAGCCAGTGCAGGCCGGGTTCGAGCAGCGCCAGGTCGCCGCGAAAGCGGTTGATGACGAAACCTTTCACCCGCGCCCGTTCGCTTTCTGAGAGCAGTGCCAGGGTGCCTACCAGGTGGGCGAACACGCCGCCGCGCTCGATGTCCGCCACCAGGATAACCGGGCAGTCCACCGCCTCAGCGAAACCCATGTTGGCGATGTCGCCCTCGCGCAGGTTGATCTCCGCCGGGCTGCCGGCGCCTTCCACGACCACAGCCCGGTATTGCGCGGCGAGCCTGGCATAGGACGCGAGCACGGCCTCGCGGGCGATGCGCTTGTACGCGTGGTAATCCTGCGCGTGCATGTTCGCGAGCGCGTGGCCGTGCACGATCACTTGGGCGCCCACGTCCGTGTTGGGCTTCAGCAACACCGGATTCATATCCGTGTGGGGTTCGAGGCCGCAGGCCCGGGCCTGCACTGCCTGGGCACGGCCGATCTCGCCGCCATCCACGGTCACGGCGCTGTTGAGCGCCATGTTCTGCGGTTTGAACGGCGCCACGCGCACACCGCGGCGGGCCATGAGCCGGCACAGTCCCGCGACCAGTGTGCTCTTGCCGGCATCGGAGGTGCAGCCTTGCACCATGAGGGTAAACGTCTTCATTGCCCGCGTGCCCCGCGCACGCGCGCCAACGCCGTGCACAGCCGTTCCGCGCCATCCAGCAGGCGCGGGGTAGGGCGTTGCAGCAGGTCCGGTGGGATGAAGAACAGGTGCCCGTCACGCACCGCCGGCAGTTGTGGCCAGCGCCGCCAGTCATCCAGCCACTCGGGACGCGCCTCGTCCATGCCGCTCGCCACGATGGCCTCGGGGGCGGCGGCGAGCACGGCCTCGATGTCCACCGCCGGCGCCAGCGCATCCACGCCGGCGAAGACGTTGCGCCCGCCGCAGGTCTCGATCATGCGTGTCACCAGGTGCGATCCGCCCACGGTCATGAGCGGCTGATGCCAGACCTGGTAGAACACGGACACGGCGGGAGCCTGCGCATAACGCCGTTGCAAGGCGGCAAGGCGTGTGCGTAATCCGGTGGTCTCTTCGCGCGCCGTTTCTGCGCTGCCGGCGAGCACGCCGAGGTCGTCGATGGCGCGCAGCACGTCTTCAAAGCGGCGCGGCTCGGTCACGTACACCGTAAGCCCCAGCGCGCGCAGCCGTTCGAGCACCGGACCGTTGCCGCTTTGCCAGCCCACCACCAGGGTGGGCCGCAGGGCGAGGATGCGCTCGATATCGAGGGCAGCATAGGAACCCACGCGCGGAATGCGCGCCGCCTCAGGCGGATAGTCGCTGAACTCCACCGTGCCCACCACCTGTTCACCGGCCCCGGCGGCAAATAACAGCTCGGTGACATGGGGGGCGAGACTCACGATGCGGGTGGCGGGGGCCGCAAGCCGCACGAGCTGTCTAAGATCGTCCTGCGCCACAAGCCCTTGCGCGCGTGCTGCGGCGGTGAGCGACAGCACGCACAGGGCGATGGCGAAGCGCAGCCGGCGGACGGTCATAGCTCCGCGCGCAAGCCCATGCGCCACGTGCGTTCAAAATTGACAGGGTAAATCACATCGTCCTTGATCCACTGCCCATTGGCACGCTCAAACACGTTGTCGATTTGGGCAAACAGCTCGACTCCATCGAAGCGATAGGCGAAGCCGACGCCCGTGGCATGATAATCGTCCTGCTTCTGGGAAAAGGTGTTTGCGAAATCATTGGCAGCGTAGGCCTCGCTGCGCCAGGTGTGGCTCACAGTCCAGCGTGTTTTTTCGGTGGGTGAGTAGCGCAGGCCCAGGTTCAGACTGTGTGGCGATACACCGGGCAGGTCTTTGCCGTCGAATGCCCCACCACCCTGATCTTCACTGTCGATGATGGCACGCACATAGGCATAGTTCAGGGAAGCGGTCAAGCGGGGCGTGAGG
Source organism: Gammaproteobacteria bacterium (assembly GCA_041685115.1). Taxonomy (GTDB): domain Bacteria; phylum Pseudomonadota; class Gammaproteobacteria; order Thiohalomonadales; family Thiohalomonadaceae; genus JALOAT01. The sequence continues at coordinate 154,504 of JAWLGK010000003.1, forward strand.
CGGTAAGTGTCCTGCAACTCCAAACCATATTTGTGTGATTCGTCGATGTTGGTATTCAAACCGCTCCACGGACCGGTCGAGTAATAATAAATTTCGTTTTCCAGACGGGCATAGAACAGCGTTGCCTTGAGCGCGTTGTTCGCGGTGACTTGATTGGCGCCGATATTCACCGTGCGCGCGCGTGCGGGGCTGACGAAGCCATTGAACGATGTGGTGGAAGTCATCCAATCGGTGGTGAAGAAGCGATCGATGTCCGGGGCCTGATAGGCGCTGTTGTAGTTGGCGAAAACATTCGTTTGCTCGCTCAGTCGATGGTTGAGCCCCACGTCGAACGCGGACATCTCGTGCTCATCTTTCAGGTCTGCACCACTGGCAGGCGCGTGGGTGTATTCGATGCGTTCGCTGCGAACGCCCAGGCTGTAGGTGGTCGAGCCCATGCTGTGGTGGGCTTGCAGGTAGTAGCCCCTGTTGCGCTTGCTGGTGTCGCCGGTGCTGCCGTCGGCGCGGGAGCCATCGAATTCCTGCCACCCGAGAGCAATGTTCCAGGGCCCACGTGCATACTGCAATGCCAGATCGGTGGCGTCATTTTCGTACTCCGATGCCCAGCCGCCAGCGTATTCGGAGGTCTTGTCCTCGCGGGAATGCGCAACGTCCAAAGACCAGGCATCGCTTAGCTCCAGCCGTGTCCCGAACAGGTTGACGTCGGCACGGACTTGCTGGCCGTTGTAGTTGAGGCCGCCGTGCTGAGCGGGATTGGCGTTGAACTGAGCCAGGGTCAGATATCCGCCGTAGACGTTATCGATGCGCGTGCGCTCCTTGCCAAACCGCAGTTCGAACGATTCCACCGGGAAGACTCGCAGCATGGCGCGGGCATTGTCGCTCTGAACCTCATCCTCTTGGCCAAGAGGATCAGCCGCCCGAAACCCGTCGTGCCGGTAGTTGTCACTGGTGACGGACAGCGATGCATGCTCGCCGGCGACACCTGCCGAGACTGCACTGGCGATCAGCCCATGACTGCCTGCGGCGACATTGATGGCGACGCCGCTCACGTCACGGGTGTGGATATGGATCGCGCCTGCCATGGCCGCATCACCGCTCACTACCGACCCGCTGCCCTTGATTATTTCGATACGCTCAATGCTTGCCAGCGGTACGGCGCCGAGGAGTTGGGGCGTCATGTCGATGTTGTTGAGCCTGCGACCGTCCAGCGTGACCACCACGTTCTGGTAGCCGTCGCCGATCCCGTAACCGCGCATGTCGATCTTGGGCGTCAGTGGATTGCCAAAGGCGGGCATCACTGCCACCGAGGTATACCGATCCAGATAGTCGGACAGACTCACGGCGCCCGATTGCTGGATTGCTTCGCGGGTATGCACTTCCGAGGCGTAGGGTGCTTCGGTGTCGATGAATTCGGCACGACTGGCCGTGACGATGATCGGCGAAGCGGCCTCTTGGGCCTGGGCGGCGGAGGCGCACAGCAGCGCCGCCGCGAAGGGGCGGATTCTCATTGTTTTCTCCTGACGCACACCCGCGCCATCTGGGATCGAAATGGCGGGTGCGGAGGAGAAGGACGGGCAGGGTTCTGTCGCGTCGTGGCATCGCCCTCCGCGATACCGCCGTGTGTGCGACAGGCCGGTCTCCGGGCTCACGAGCGGGGGTATCCCGGGCCTGCGCCTTCCCATGCCGAGTGGCACAGTGGCGTTATGCAGACCTTTGACTCGTCTACCGTTGCGGGGGCAGCATCGGGTTGGCTCTAGTGAATCATCACACTAAGAACTTTACCGATTTCCCGTTTAACCCCACGGGCGCATGCTCGTGGGGAACCTGTAGCGGGCGGAACTTTAACGGCCAAGCACACCAACGGTCAAGGGACGTTGCCGGGTGCAATTGGCGATACGCATCGCAACTCGGGTAGCCCCGCGTCGCGCCCGACGGCGTTCGCGTTGTATCATCGGTCGACCATGCAAGGGAAAGGATCCTCCATGCTTTCCAGAAGGCGTTTGCTCGGCTGGATGTCCGCCGGACTGACGCTCGTGCTCGTATCCGCCGCCGCTGCGCAAGAACAGCCTGGCAAGATCGTCGTGGGCTTCTCTCAAGACACCCTCGCCAACGATTGGCGTTTGGCGCAGGTCGCCGATCTTCGGCGGGCACTCGCCCGCTACCCTCATGTGGAGCTCCGGGTCACCGACGCCAAGGGCTCCACCGCCCGGCAGATCAGCGACATCGAAGACCTGGTGGCCAGGAAGGTGGATGTGCTGGTCACGAGCCCGCGCGATGGCCGGGCCATGACGCCCGTTATTGCCAAGGCGTATCGCGCGGGCATCCCGGTGGTGCTGCTTACGCGTCGTATCGAGGGTGCCGCGTACACCAGCTTCATCTCGCCTGACGATGCGAGCATCGGCCGCGAAGCCGCGCGTCACCTGGCGGATGTGCTCGGTGGCAAGGGCGATGTGCTGATGCTTGAAGGCGTGCCAACGGCCACTACCGCCATCCTGCGCACCCGCGCTTTCCTCAGGGAACTCAAAGCCTACCCGGAGTTGCGCGTGGTGGGAGTGAAAACCGGCAATTACCTGCGCAACGATGCCATTCGCGGCGTCGAGGAAGCACTGCAGGAAGATCTCCACTTCGACGCGATCTATGCCCAGAGCGACAGCATGGCGAGCGGCGCCCGCATCGCCCTGCGCGGCGCCGGGCGCGATCCCGCCACCCTGGTGATCGTCGGTATCGACTACATCAGCGAGGCACGCGAGGCCATCCGTAACGGCGAGCAGAGCGCCAGCTTCACCTATCCCACCTGCGCTGCCGAGGCGGCGCAGGTGGTGATGGATATCACGGCCGGCCGTGACGTTCCGCGCCACATCGCCGTGCCGTCACAAAAAATCACCCGCGCCAACGTGGAGCGGGTGGAGCCGATCTTCTAGACGGTCCGCATCATGACTTTCACCATCAAGCGCAAACTCATTTTGCTGCTCCTGGCGAGTGTGCTCCTGGTCCTGTTGCTGGTTGGACTCGCGTTCCACCAGTTGATTCGCGAGTTCCATGAGGAAGAATCCCACCACCGCTTCACCGAACTGTTCCGTGAAATCAGTCGGCAGATCGATGAGCGCGAGGCCAAGCTCATCCGCACCGTAGAGACCCTCGCCAAGCGTACCGGTGTGGTGTCGTCGATCAACATGATTCACCGTTACGCGCGTCCCGAGACCTACGAGGGGCTCATCTACGACGTTGAGAAGCAGGCCCTGATGCGGGTCCTCGCCAATCAGGCGCACACGGGCGGTATCGGGCAATTGGTAGCCTACGATGGGCGCGGCATGCTCGTCGCCTTCCATCGCGAACAGGAGCCGCCTCTGGGGGGCTATGTCTCGTACAACAAGGGTGCACCCGTGGTGATGGCCAGCGCACTGGGATCCAAGTGGTCCGAGGCGAGTCTGCCCGAGACGGTGGCACTGAACCGGACGCCCGGTCAGGAGCGCTCTCACTCGGCGGTATATCGACGTTGCCGCACTGGTTTTGTCATCGAAGTGACGGCCCCGGTGTTGCGCGAGTTTCCGGACGGTTCTACGGAAGTGATAGGGTCCTTGGTCGGCACCCAATTTATCCACGACGAGTTCTTTGCCGAGGTGACCCGGCGCAGCGGCATCGATGTGGCGCTGCTTTTCCAGGATGGCCAACACGTCGGCGGCTTGCGTGAAGTGAGTGGGATGCCCTCCGAGGCCTTCATGCAGTTTGACGATTTGATGTCTGGCGTCCACGCACACCCGGAACACGGCAAATATTTTCTCTCCGCAGTGGGTGTATCCCTCGCTGATGGACAGCGCGCCGTCATCATGGGCGGCATTCCTCTGGAAACGGTGCAACAGGAGGTCGATCGCACCCAGCAGGTCATGCTGATCATCCTGCTGTTGTCCGCAGCCGTCATCCTCCCGACCGGCGCCTACACGGCGCGGAAGCTCATCAGCGAGCCCGTGGACAGGCTGCTCGCCAGTGTGGAGGCCTTCGGGCGCGGTGAATCCGCGCGGCGGGTCGACGTGCACAGTGATGATGAGCTGGGTCGCCTGGCGCTTACCTTCAACACCATGGCCGAGACCATTGCGCAACGTCAGCAGGCCATGGTCGAGAGTGAAGACAAGTACCGCAACCTGCTCGAGAACCTTCCGCAACGCATTTTCTACAAGGACCGAAACCTGGTCTATGTGTCCGTCAACCAACGCATGGCGGAAGACCTCGGCATCAGGGCCGAAGATGCTATCGGCAAGACCGACGAAGAGCTGTTCCCGGCGAATCTCGCGGCGGAGTACCGCGAGAGCGACCAGCGCGTATTGGACGCCGGACACATCGTGGAACGTGAGGAACGCTACTGTTTCGACGGTGAAGAGCGTTTCATCCACACGGTTAAAAAGCCTCTCCTCGATGCGCACGGCGAGGTGGTCGGCATCCTGGGTATCTTCTGGGACGTCACCGAGCGCCGTCAGGCCGAAGAGCAGTTGCGCCAATCCGCCGTGGTATTCGAGAGCACGGCAGAAGGCGTGATGATCACCGATGACCGCAAAGTCATCATCGCCGTCAACAAGGCCTTCACGGAGATCACCGGTTTCGAGCCGGAAGAAGCCATCGGACAGACGCCGAGTATCCTGGGGTCCGGACGTCACGATGAGGCGTTCTTCGGCGCCATGTGGAAGGACATCGTGCGCAACGGACGCTGGCAAGGCGAAATCTGGAACCGTCGCAAGTCGGGCGAGATCCATCCGGAATGGATGACCATCAGCGTCGTGCGCGACCCCAATAGCCGCGTGATGAACTACGTCGGGGTATTCTCCGACATCTCCGCCATCAAGCAGTCGCAGGAGCAGCTCAATCACCTGGCGCACCACGACCCGCTCACCGATTTACCCAATCGGCTGTTGTTCTCAGCGCGCCTGAGTCATGCCATCGAACACGCCCGGCGCAGCCAGACCCATGTGGCAGTGCTCTATCTGGATCTCGATCGCTTCAAGAACGTGAACGACACCTTGGGGCACCCGGTAGGTGATCAACTGCTGCAGATGGTGGCCTGGCGCATGCGGGAGCACCTGCGTGAATGCGATACGGTGGCGCGCCTGGGCGGCGATGAATTCGTGGTGACCCTGGATCGCGTCGAGGATGCAAGTGAAGTGACAGCGGTTGCGCAAAAACTCCTGGACGTGTTCGACGAACCGTTCGTGGTGGCGGACAACGAGTTGCATCTGGGCGCGAGCATCGGTATCGCCATGTTCCCGGAGGACGGTAACGACATGGCCACCCTGCTGAAGAATGCCGATGCCGCCATGTACCTCTCGAAGGAGGAAGGTCGCAATACCTTCCGCTTCTACACCACCGAGCTGAGCGCCAGCGCAGAAGAGCGTTTCCACCTGGAAGTCGGACTCCGCCATGCACTCGATCGCGGCGAGTTCTGTGTGTTCTACCAACCGTTGGTCGACATGAGCTCGGGAAGCATCGTTGCCGCCGAAGCCCTGTTGCGCTGGCGGCATCCGGAATACGGCCTGGTCGCCCCGGACCGTTTCATCCCGCTCGCCGAGGATACCGGGCTCATCGTCCCCATCGGCGAATGGGTACTCCGGGAGGCGTGTCAGCAGTTCGTCAGCTGGCGGAAGCAGGGGCTCGGGCTCAAGCGAGTTTCCGTGAACATTTCCGGTGTGCAGGTGCAGCGTGGCGATCTGGTCGGTACGGTGCAGAGGATAGTGCGCGAGACAGGTATCGAGTCAGGCTGTTTGGAACTGGAGATAACCGAAAGCCAGTTGATGAAGGAACCGGAGCAGGCCACGGCCACCCTCGACGGGTTGCAGGCCCTTGGCGTGGAACTCGCCATCGACGATTTTGGTACGGGTTATTCCTCGCTCGGCTATCTCAAACGGTTCCCGCTCGACAACCTGAAAGTGGACAAGTCATTCGTGCACGATATCGCCACCGATGCCAACGACGCAGCCATCGTGCGCGCGGTGATCGCGCTGGCGGAAAACCTCCAGTTGCGCGTTACAGCGGAAGGCGTGGAGACCGAAGCGCAAAAGGACTTTTTGCTCACCCATGGTTGCAAGCTGGCGCAGGGATGGTTGTTCGGGCGGCCGATGCAAGCCACGGAGTTTGCACAACAACTGCTCGGCGACACCACCGACGAGGCCGACAAGATCGCCTGATCTCCTCTGGTCGTTCCCGACCGCGCTGTCATCGCCGCTATGCGCCAACGTGACCTACGGCTGCGGTGAACGACGCAGGTTGCGTTCGCCCACGACACAGGTGACATGACTTCCATTACTTATGGCTCACGGCAGGTAGCACGGAAGCGTCCCGCCAAAATGCAGTATCCCTGGGCTACCGTAGCCCGACTCACCCGACGATTGACCGTCGTGCGCCGCTTTAAACTGCCGTAGCGAGCAGGGATTTGTTCCTGAGAGGGCTGGTGTCGGCGTCCCGATGCAGGGCACCAGCGCGAGCCCATGCCCGATGGGGAGAGCTCTCGTTCACCGTGTCTTCCGATATGCTCTGTGGGTAACAGCCTCGCCGAGGCGCCGGTCATGACCGGACAGCGGCGGGGCTGCTGCGCCATTGGCTGCCCGGGGGCTGAGCCTTCCGCCCCGAGTATGCGCGGCGCCTTGCCTCGGACCGCCTGATGCGGCGGTCCGCCACTGCACGGACAAGGATTGTATGTCACTGGTTCTAATCCTTCTGCTCCCCATTGTTGGCGCGCTGCTACCCCCGTTGGCGGCCCGATTGGGACGCGATGCGGCGCCGGCTGCCGCGGCGGCACTGACCGGCGGTGCGCTCGCGTTGCTGCTCGGGCTCGCGCCCTCGCTCGACGAGCCGGCAGCCCTGAGTGTCCCTTGGGTGCCCACCCTGGGACTGGAGTTTGCGCTGCGCCTGGACGGTCTCGGTTTTCTGTTCTCGCTGCTCATCCTGGGCATCGGGTTGCTGATGATCCTTTACGCGCGCTACTACCTGCCCAAATCGGATTACCTGGGCCGGTTCTATGGCTTGCTGCTGTTGTTCCAGGGCGCCATGCTCGGCGTGGTGCTTGCGGATAATCTGCTGTTGCTGGTGGTGTTTTGGGAGCTCACCAGTCTCAGTTCCTTTCTGCTCATCGGCTACAACATCGGGTCTGGCGAGTCGCGCCGGGGGGCACGCGTCGCCTTGGCTGTGACTGGTGCAGGGGGGTTGGCTCTGCTCGCCGGCTTTCTGATGCTGGGGCACATGGCCGGCACGTATCGCATTGGCGAACTGCTTGGCATGGGCGAGACCATACGTGCCCATCCCTGGTACATGCCCATGCTGCTTCTGGTGCTCACGGGCGCCTTCACGAAGTCTGCGCAATTTCCTTTCCACTTCTGGTTGCCTGGGGCCATGGCAGCGCCCACGCCAGTGTCGGCATATCTGCATTCAGCCACCATGGTGAAGGCCGGTGTGTTCCTGTTGGCGCGGTTGTTTCCGGTACTCTCCGGTACGGATGCGTGGTTTTTCATCGTGGGCACGGTGGGACTGGTCACATTGCTGTATGCGGCCTATGTGGCCCTGTTCCAACACGACCTCAAGGGACTCCTGGCCTACTCCACCGTGAGCCACCTCGGGCTCATTACCCTGCTGTTCGGTATCGGCACCCCGCTCGGGGCCGTGGCAGGCATTTTCCACGTTATCAACCACGCCATCTTCAAGGCCTCGCTGTTCATGGCGGCCGGTATCATCGATCACGAGACCGGGTCACGCGACATGCGGCGTATCAACGGGCTGTGGAACTACATGCCTCATACCGCGCTGCTTGCCATGGTGGCGGCCGCTTCCATGGCGGGTGTGCCACTGCTCAACGGCTTTCTCAGCAAGGAAATGTTCTTTGCGGAAACTGTTCATTTAGAGCAGCTGGGAGTGGCAGGTTGGATCCTGCCGGCGCTGGCCACGCTTGCAGGCGTGTTCGCTGTGGCCTATTCCGTGCGGTTCATTCATGACGTGTTCTTCAACGGTGAACCCGTGGACCTACCGAAGATGCCCCCCCACGAGCCGCCGCGTTGGATGAGGATTCCCATCGAGGTGCTGGTTACCTTGTGCATAGTGGTGGGCCTTTTTCCCGGGTTTATGGTCAAGCCGTTGCTGGATGCTGCCGCGTTGGGGGTCGTCGGAGCACTCCCGGACTATGACCTGGTACTGTGGCACGGGCTTTCACCGCCCTTGGCTATGTCCGCGATCGCCCTGGTTGGCGGCATCCTGGTGTACGCGGTCCGGCGTTACGTCTTCGCCGTTCACGACCGCTTTCCCTTGCCGGAAGGCTCGGATGTGTTCGAGCGCGCCTTGTCGCGTGCCATGGCAGGCGCCGAAATTCTACGGGCCTCGTCGGACGACGGGCGTCTGAGGCGCTACATCGCGTTGGTGTTCGTGTCGGCAGTGGTCTTGGCTGCTGCGCCGTTCCTCTTGAGGGGAGGTGGCTTGGGCCCGCTGCCGCTGACCGATGCGGACCCTCTGGTGCTGATTGCCACGTTCATGCTCGTCGGCGGCGCGCTGGCCGCCGTATTCATGCACCAACGGCGCCTATTGGCGATCATTTGGCTCGGGGTCGTAGGCCTGGTGGTCACCCTGACGTTCGTGCATTTCTCCGCGCCCGATCTCGCCCTCACCCAAATCACCGTGGAGGTGGTCTCCACAGTGCTTCTGCTGCTCGCCCTGTTCTTTCTTCCGGGCGGCCAACGAGAGCACGAGCCGCATGGGCGCCGCGCATTCGACGCCATGCTGGCGGCGCTGGTGGGCTTGGGTGCAGCGGCACTGGCACTGGGGGTGCTTACCCGGCCCTATAAGAGCATCGCGGGATTCTATTTCGCCAACGCCAAGCCTGTAGGCGGCGGCGACAACGTGGTGAACGTGATACTGGTTGATTTCCGTGGATTCGACACCCTGGGCGAGATCACCGTGCTCGCCATCGCCGCCACGGGCATCTACGCCATGCTGCGCGGGCTTCGCCTGGACCTGCCGGCCACCGACAGCGCCGGCCGACCCTGGTGCGGCGAGCGTCATCCGCTTTTCCTGGCGGTGCTGTCCCGGCCCCTGCTGCCGCTGGCGCTGCTGGTCTCGATCTATCTCCTGCTGCGCGGCCACAATGCGCCTGGTGGTGGGTTCATCGCAGGCCTGGTCGCCGGGACCGCACTCATACTCCAATATCTTGCCAACGGCATCGAGTGGACCCAGGCCCGTTTGCGCCTGCGTTACTTCCGCGTGGCAGGGACGGGGCTCATCATCGCCGCACTTACGGGCCTGGCTGCCGTAGCGGCAGGGCGACCTTATCTCACCTCTGGCTTGCTCCACCTGAACCTGCCCCTTATAGGCGAACTGGAGCTGGCGAGTGCCATGGCGTTCGATCTGGGTGTTTTCTTCGCCGTGCTCGGCGTGGTGATCATCGTTCTTGCCCATTTGGGCCGGCTGAGCCGTCAGCAGGTGCGTACGCCCCCGGCGAACCCGGAGGAGGTCCACTGATGGAAGCACTCGTCGCACTCGCTATCGGCGTGCTGGTGGGCTGTGGCGTGTATCTGCTGCTGCGCAGACACAGTTTCTCCGTGGTGTTCGGGCTGGTGCTGCTGTCCTATGGCACCAATCTGTTCCTATTCGCCATGGGGCGGCTCAACACTCACCGCGAGCCGCTCGTTTCCTTGCCGGGTCCTTACACCGATCCATTGCCTCAGGCCCTGGTGCTCACCGCGATCGTCATCGGCTTTGCCATGACTGCCTTTGTGCTGGTGCTGGCGCTGCGCGCCCGCGGAATGCTCGGCTCCGATCGGGTGGATGGCAGGAGAGGGGATGAATGAACCTGCTACTCATTTTGCCCGTGCTGCTGCCGCTGCTTACCGGCGCCACACTGCTCGCTTTGGCGCGGCCGGCGCTGCGTACGGCACGCGTGTTATCGGTGGCCAGTGCAACCGCGCAATTGGCCGTGGCTGTGACGCTGTTCACCACGGCTGCGGATGGTCTCATTCTTTCCTACGCGGTCGGTGACTGGCCGGCGCCGTTCGGGATCACGTTGCTACTCGACCGCCTGTCGTCGCTCATGGTGTTGCTCACTGCGCTGCTGGCGCTGTTCGCCCTGCTGCACGCATTGGGTGGGGTGGATGGGCGGGGGGCAGGATTTCACGCGCTGTTTCAGTTTCAACTCCTTGGCCTGAACGGCGCCTTCCTCACTGGTGACGTGTTCAACCTGTTCGTGTTTTTCGAGATCCTGCTCATCGCTTCGTACACGTTGTTGTTGCATGGCGGCGGTGCGTCACGCACACGCGCCGGCTTGCATTATGTCGTCCTCAACCTGGTGGGTTCGTCCCTGTTCCTGATCGCCGTAGGCGTGCTCTATGGTGTTCTCGGCACCCTGAACATGGCCGATCTCGCCGCACGTCTCGCAGCGGTGCCCGCGACAGACATCATGCTTGTCGAGTCAGCGGGCTTACTGCTGCTTGTGGTGTTCGGACTCAAGTCCGCGCTCGTGCCGCTGCACTTCTGGCTGGTGCCCGCCTATTCCAGCGCCACCGCGCCCGTGGCCGCCCTGTTCGCCATCATGACCAAGGTGGGCGTCTATGCCATCGTGCGTGTCTACACGTTGATGTTCGGTGCAGCGTTGGTCGGGCCGTGGCTGCTGTGGGGCGCCCTCGTCACGTTGGCGGTAGCCGGTATCGGCGTGCTTGCGAGCCGCGAACTCCGCACCCAGGTTGCCTGGCTGGTGGTGTTCTCCGTAGGCACGCTGCTGACCGGCGTATCGCTGTTTACCGGTATGGGCATCAGCGGTGCACTGTATTACCTGGTGCACACCACCCTGGTGAGTGGCGGGCTGTTTCTGCTTGCTGATCTCATTGGTGCGCAGCGGCGCGAAGGCACGTACCTGACGAGTGGCGAATACCCTGCGGCGCGTCAGTGGTTGGCTGTGCTGTTCCTGGTAGGGGCGATCGCAGCAGCGGGGCTGCCGCCTACCAGTGGGTTCATCGGCAAGGTGCTGGTGCTTCAGGCCGGCCTGGAGAGTCCCGAGGTGACATGGCTCTGGACGACGATACTGGTGGGAAGCTTCACCGTGCTGCTGGCCCTGTCCCGGGCCGGCAGCGTGATCTTCTGGAAGAGTAACCGTCCGCCCGCGGCGGCGGCACCGCACTGGCTTGGCTCCGTACCCGCGGCCGTGCTGGTTTCGGCGGGGCTGTGGCTGGCCCTCGTGGGCGGTCCGCTGACGGCCTATACCGATGCGACCGCGGTGCAGTTATTATCGCGCGGCACCTATGTCTCTGCCGTCCTCGGCCATGTGAAGGAGGCGCCATGAGACGCTGGCTACCCCATCCCTGGATGAGTGTGCTGCTGTTTAGCGTGTGGCTGCTGCTCGTCAATGATATCCGTGTGGTGAGCGTGATCAAGGCAGCCCTGTTGGGTGTAGTGCTTCCCGTCCTCACCAAACATTTCTGGCCCGAGCGACCGCGGCTGCGCCGGCCCTCGGTGGCGCTGCACTATCTGTTGCGACTGCTTCTCGACATCGTGCGCGCGAATCTGGGCGTGGCGGTGCGCGTGCTTGGGCCGAACCGTCGTCTGAAGCCGGCTTTCGTGAGCGTACCACTCGAGCTGAATAACGATTTGGCGGTTACCCTTCTGGCCAGTACGGTTTCACTCACGCCCGGTACCGTATCAGCGGAAATCAGTGCCGACCGTCGTACGCTGCTGGTGCACTGTTTGGATGTGGACGATAAGGAGAGAATCATCGACGGCATAAAACGTCGTTATGAAAAACCTCTGAAGGAGATTTTTCCATGATGCTGCAATGGGCAGTGACAGCAGGGTTCGCGATGATGGGTGCGGCTGCGTTGCTCAATTTCTGGCGTCTCCTGCGTGGACCGGATGCCCCCGATCGCATCGTCGCGCTCGACACCCTCTACGTGAACACCATCGCCTTGCTGGTGCTGATCGGCATCCATTTCGATTCGAGCGTTTACTTCGAATCGGCGTTGTTGTTGGCTGTCGTGGGATTCGTGACTACGGTTTCCCTGTGCAAATACCTGTTACGCGGCGACATCATCGAGTGACCATGATGCTCGTCGAAGTGCTCACTTCAACTTTTATCCTGGTAGGTGGTTTCTTCTCGCTGGTGGGCTCCATCGGCCTGGCCAAGCTGCCGGATTTTTTTATGCGTCTACATGGCCCCACCAAGTCGACCACGCTCGGGGTGGGGAGCATTCTGATTGCCTCGGCTATTCACTTCAGCGCAGGGGATGGCACCAGTCTCCATGAATTGCTGGTGACCTTGTTCCTGTTCATCACGGCACCTATCAGTGCACATCTGCTTGCGCGGGCGGCGCTTCATTTGCAAGTGCGTAGCGTGGCCGAGCAGGACACCCGTAGAGACTGCGAATAGCTATCCCGCTGGATCGTAGAGGAGTGGGGATTGGACGGAATCCCGCCCAACGGGCTGGCGAATTGCACAGATAGAGGTGGTGCGCCCGGGCGCACCACCTCCATGACTCACATGAGTCTGCTGTTGATGAGGAAATGGACCCAGATACTGGCGGCGTAGCCGAGGGCGATGGCCCAGGTCCACTTGAGATGGGCGAAGAAGGTGTACACGCCACGCGCCTGGCCCATGAGCGCCACGCCCGCTGCGGAGCCGATGGACAGCAGCGAGCCGCCCACGCCGGCGGTCAGGGTCACCAGCAGCCACTGGCCGTGGGACATGTCCGGGTTCATGGTGAGCACGGCGAACATCACCGGAATGTTATCGACGATGGCAGAAAGCAGGCCCACCAGGACGTTGGCGGTGGTGGCGCCGAGGTCCAGGTACATGGTCTGGGAAGCGAGCGCCAGGTAGCCGAGCGCACCCAGGCCGCCCACGCACAACACCACGCCGTAGAAGAACATCAGGGTGTCCCACTCGGCGCGCTTGACACTGATGAACACGTCGAAGGGCTTGTGACGCGGCTTCACGAAAGAGGCTATATCGCCGAGCATCAACTCTTCTGGTCCCTGCACGGTACCCGAGGGCGAATGCAATTCGTGCTTGCGGATGAAATAGCCAAAGATCTTGAGCAGGCCGAGACCGGTCATCATGCCCAGTACCGGCGGCAGATGCAGGTAATTGTGGCCTGTGACCGCAAGCACCAACGTGACCGCGAACAGGCCGATGACCACGAAACCGCCGTACTTCACGTGGACTTCTTCGTGCAAAGCCTCAGGGCGGTCCTTGGATACAGCGAAGGACATGAGCACCGCAGGCACGAGCCAGTTGACCACCGAGGGGACGAAAAGAGCGAAGAACTCCTTGAACTGCACCACGCCCTTTTGCCAGACCATCAGCGTGGTGATATCGCCGAACGGGCTGAAGGCGCCGCCCGCATTGGCCGCCACCACGATGTTGATGCAGGCCACCACCACGAAGGTCTTGTTGGCGCCACCCACGGCAATGGCCACGGCCGCCATGAGCAGGGCGGTGGTGAGGTTGTCGGCGACAGGAGAGATGAAGAACGCCAGCAGACCGGTGAGCCAGAAGATGGTGCGCAGGGTGAAGCCGCGGGAGACCAGCCAAGCGCGCAGCGCGGCGAACACCTGACGCTCATCCATGGTGTTGATGTAGGTCATGGCCGCGAGCAGGAACAGGAACAGCTCCGCGTATTCCGCGATGTTGTGGCGTACGGCATTGGCCGCCGCGGTGCTGTCGCCTTGTGTGGCGAAGGCGATGGCGACCAGGGCCCAGATCACGCCCGCACCCACCATGACCGGCTTGGACTTGCGCAGGTGCATGAATTCCTCGCCTACCACCATGCCGTAGGCGACCACGAAGGTGACGAGGGCGGCGATGCCATACCAGCTCGTCGTGAAATCGACAATCGTGCCAAAGTCTGCGGCCCAGGCCGCGGACGGGAGCAGGGCAAGGGCCGCAAGCAGCAGCCCGCCAAACATGGACATTGCGAGTCTCCTAGCAGAAGTAGCGACGTGTTAGCATGCCAAAACGTAGGGGCGTTGGCACCAAAAACCGATCACGTCACGGTTGGGCGAAGCATTGCCAGGGCGAGCGTGCCTACACTGTCGGAATCGCCGCTGGCGCCAAGCCGCTCCCGTATCACCGCCAGCCGCTCGCGCATGGCGCGGTTGCGGGCGTCGTCGAATAGCAACGCCTTGGCTTCGGCGGCGATGTTCTGCGGGGTCGCGTCGTCCTGGATGAGTTCCGGGGCGATGCGCTCGCCCGCCACGATGTTGCACAGGCCGATGTGATCCACGCGGATGAGCCGACGCATGATTCGATAACTGAGCGGTGCGATGCGGTAGATCACCACCAGCGGCACCTGCATAAGGGCGATTTCCAGCGTCGCCGTGCCCGAGGCACTGACGATGGCATCACAGGCGGCCATCACCTCGTAGGCGTGCCCCTCCACCTGGGTAACGGGCAGGTCACGGCCATCAAAGAAGAGGGCGAAGTCGTCCACCGACAAGGTGGAGGCGCGCGGCAGCACGAATTGCAGATCCGGGTGGTCGCGGTGCAGCTTCGTGGCGGCGTCGAGCAGCACCGGCAGCAGGCGTGTGATCTCGCTGCGGCGGCTGCCCGGGAACAGGCCCAGCACCTTGCGTGCGGGATCGAGCCCGAGCTGGCTACAGGCGGCGTCACGCTCCAGGCCGTGCGGCACTTCCTCCACCAGCGGATGGCCGACGAAGGTGACCGGTACGCCGGCCTTTTCGTAGAACGGCACCTCGAAGGGAAACACCACGGCCATGTGGTCGATGCGCTCGCGGATGGTGTACACGCGCTTCTGACGCCAAGCCCACACTTGCGGGCTGATGTAATACAGCACCTTGATGCCGAGCGCCTTCGCCGTCTTCGCCAGACGCAGGTTGAAATCGGGATAGTCGACCAGGATGAGCAGGTCGGGGCGTTCCTCGCGCAGCTTGCGGCGCATGAGTTGCAGCGCGCCGTAGATGGTCCTGAAGTGCGCCAGCACCTCGAACAGGCCCACCACGGCCATGACGCGCGAATCCACCAGCGTTTCCACGCCTTCCGCGCGCATGCGGTCGCCGCCGATGCCGAAGAAGCGCACCGACGGATCCTGGCGCTTCACCGCCCGCACCAGCCCCGCCGCGCGCGCGTCGCCGGAGGCCTCACCGGCGATGATCATGATGTTCTTCGTCGTCATGGTTCGACGCGGAGAACGCAGAGGCGCGGAGGACGCGGAGAACACACCATGGGCGTTCTCGTCCTCCGCGATCTCCGCGCCTCCGCGACCTCCGCGTTTATCCCGGAGTAGCTATTTGACCGCCTTGGCGATGACCGCGAGGACCTCGTCGACCTGGGCGTTGCTGAGCTCGGGGTAGATGGGCAGGGACAGGCACTGGCTGGCGACCTGCTCGGTCACCGGCAGTTTCACGTCCTTGCACACGTCCGCGAAGGCCTTCTGCTGGTGTAGGGGTACCGGATAGTAGATGGCGTTGGCGATCTGCGCCTCGTTCAGCGCCTTCTGGATGGCGTCGCGATGGGTGGTGAGCAGCGTGTACTGGTGATACACGTGACGGCCCTTGCCGTCCTCGAAGGCGGGGGTGACGCCGTCCAGCTTGGCCAGGCCTTCGCTGTAGCGGTGCGCCACGCGGCGGCGACCTTCGTTGAACTGCTCGATGCGCTTGAGCTTCACGCGCAGGATCACCGCCTGCAATTCATCCAGGCGGCTGTTGTAGCCGATGACGTCGTGGTAATAACGCACCTTGCTGCCGTGGTTGCGCAGCATGCGTACACGCTCGGCCACGCCGGCGTCGTTGGTGGTGACCATGCCGCCGTCGCCGTAGCAGCCCAGGTTCTTGCTGGGGAAGAAGCTGTGGCAGCCGGCCAGGCCGATGCCGCCGGTTAGTTTGCCCCCGATGGCGGCGCCGAAGGATTGGGCGCAGTCCTCGATGACCAGCAGCTTGTGCTTGTCGGCGATGGCCTGGATGGCGGCCATGTCGGCCGGTTGGCCGAACAGGTGCACGGGCAGGATGGCGCGGGTCTTCGGTGTGATGGCCGCTTCGATCTTGGCGGGATCGATGTTGAGCGTGCGGCCGTCGATGTCCGCGAACACCGGATTGGCGCCCACGTAGCGGATGGCCTCGGCGGTGGCGATGAAGGTGAAGGCGGTGGTGATGACCTCGTCGCCGGGGCCGATGCCGGCGGCGAGCAGGGCAAGGTGCAGCGCGTCGGTGCCGTTGGCGCAGGAGACGGCGTGTTCCACGCCCAGGTACGCAGCGGCTTCCTTCTCGAAGTCCTGCACGTTGGGGCCGAGGATGAACTGGGTTTTTTCCAGTGCACCCAGCAGGACACCGTCAATTTCCGCCTTGAGGGCCATGTACTGGCCCTTCAGGTCCACCATGGGGATCATTGTTTTTCTCCAGTAAGCAGTTCGGTAATCCAGATGGCCGTCTTCAGGGCGTCGCGGCCGTCTTCGCCGGTGACCGGCGGGCGCGTTCCCTGTTCGATGGCTTTGATGAAGGCCTCGATCTCCGCAAGGATGGCGTCGGAGTTCTCGAAGATGCTCTCCTCGGAGGTGATCTCGGGAATGCCCGGGAACATCTCCTTGCTGCCCTTGCGGTGCACGGACAGGACCTTGTCCTGGAAATCCACGGAGATGTAGGCGTCGGGCTGGAAGATGCGCATCTTGCGCTGCGGCTTCATGCTCACGCGGCTGGCGGTGACGTTGGCCACGCAGCCGTTTTCGAATTGCAGGCGCGCGTTGGCGATGTCGATCTCTTTGGTGAGCACCGTCACGCCGTTGGTGTCGATCTTGGTGATGGGCGAGCGCACCAGGTGCTGGATGATATCGATGTCGTGGATCATGAGATCCAGCACCACGTTCACGTCGGCGCCGCGCGGCTTGAACGGGGCCAGGCGGTGGGATTCGATGAACTGCGGGCGGTCGAGCACCTTGCCGAGGGCCATCACGGCGGAGTTGAAGCGCTCCAGGTGACCGATCTGCAGCACCAGGTTGTTCTGTTTGGCCAGCGCGATGAGTTCGTCGGCCTCGTCCACCGTCACGGTCATGGGCTTTTCCAGCATCACGTGCACGCCGCGGGCGAGGAACTCCTTCGCGACGGCGTAGTGCATCTGGGTGGGCACCACGATGCTCACCGCATCGACCTTGTCGAACAACTCGCGGTAATCGGTGAAGGCCTGGGTGTTCAGCTCATCGGCCACGCGCTGCGTGGTTTCCGCCGAGGCGTCCACTACGGCGACCAGTTCGGCATTGGCGAGGGCAGCATATTTCTGGGCATGGAAGCGGCCGAGATAGCCCACACCCACGACGGCGGTTCGCAGCTTTTTCAACGGGGGAGTCCTGATTGTGAGAACGTCGTTCCTGGCTCGGGGAACCCGAAAAACCGGGCGCAGATGGTCGCATTTACAGCCGGTAATATCAATCGGTTGGCGCACGGTCCGGCCACTCGGATATGCTGTGCACCACCATGACGCAACAAGCCAGTTTCGACTTCTCCGCCGGGGCGCGGCGGGTCGCCGGTGTCGACGAGGCCGGACGCGGCCCCCTGGCCGGACCGGTGATCGCCGCCGCCGTGATCCTCGACCCCGCGCGCCCCATCGCCGGCCTGGACGACTCCAAAAAACTCACCGAGGCGGGCCGCGAGGCCTTGTTCACCTTGATCAAGGAACGGGCCCTGGGCTGGGCGGTGGGCCGGGCCGAGGTGGAGGAGATCGACCGCATCAACATCCTCCAGGCCACCCTGCTGGCCATGCGCCGTGCCCTCGAGGCCTTGTCGCCGCTCCCCGACCACGCCCTCATCGACGGCAACCGCTGTCCCGAGGGGCTGGCGTGCACGGCGGAATGGGTCATCGACGGCGACGCCAAAATCGAGGCCATCAGCGCGGCCTCCATCGTCGCCAAGGTCACCCGCGATCGGGAGATGGCCGTGCTCGACAAGCAATACCCCGGCTACGGCCTCGCCAAGCACAAGGGCTATGGCACAGCCGAACACCTCAAGGCCCTGGATGCGCTGGGGCCGAGTCCCATCCACCGCCACAGCTTCGCCCCCGTAAAGGCCCGCGCCGCCGCCCGCCGAACAGCCTGAGCCCTTGTGTGGAGCGGCCTCAGGCCGCGATTTGTCTTCGTAGGTAACGTTGCGAAGCTACGTGACATTCTTCCGGCCGCGCTATCACGTAGGCGCTGCGCACCAATGTAACCTACGACGTTTGTCAATACCTGTACTGGCGGCCTCAGGCTGCGATTTTCGTGCGATCACTTTCCAAAGCCACGCGACTCCGCTTCGTGCCTTCCCCGTAGATACGTTGCGAAGCTACGTGACCATCCGTTTGGCGATAACCGTCATTAGCCGTCGACCTGCAAATAGCCGGAAAAGCCTTTCAGCAGACGCTGCGGGACGCCCTGGCCTACCCAGATGCTGCGCAACGCGTCGGTTCCCGTTTTGCTGTTGCGCTGACGCCGGTGCGGGATTGAAGAGGCAGGCCTTCCCAAACGGCCTGCTATGGCAGTCCTGCAAGCCATTCCCGTTGCAGGCGGGCGATGGCCCGTTCCTTGCGCTTGGCCTCCACTTCGATCCAGGGCACCCGTGCGTAGGCGCTTGGCATGATGGCAATCTCGTCGGCATGGCGTCGATCGGCGAAGCCGTTGCGGCCGTTCGATATATGCACCAGTTGCCAGCGCGGGTCGGGCCAGGTGGCGGCGGCGGCGCTGGTGAATTCTGCGATGCTGGGGTGTTCGTAGCTGGCCAGTTGCCGGAAGCACACGTGATGATGGGCGTCGAACACCATGGGTACGCCCGCGGCCTTGCACAGGCTCAGGATTTCCTCGGCGCCGTAGCGGCTCTCGTCGTTCTCCAGCGCAATGCGTCCGCGCACGGCCGGCGGCAGGCGCGCGATGGCCTCGCGCAGCGCGGCCGCGCGCCCGCGCCTGCCGCCGTGGATCTCCAGCACGGCCCAGGGGGTGCGCGGCTGCGTCAGGGCGTCGAGGATGCGCCCGTGCATGGCGAGGATGCGCAGACTGTTCGCCACCACCACCTCGGACTCCGAATTCAGCACCACGAACTGATCCGGATGCATGACCAGACGCACGCCCAGCGCGGTGGCGGCACGCCCAATCGCGCCGAGTTCGCCGGCGATGGTCTCCAGCAGCGGTGCGCCCAACTCATCGTCGGCGAACGGGAAGATCCCTGAGGGAATGCGATACAGCCGGATGCTCCGTTCGATGCAGAAGCGCGGCGCGAGCGCCAGTGTGGCCAGATTGGCCGCATAGATCGCGCGCAGCAGGTCCGTGCGTGCCGCGGGTGTTGCAGCCCGCAGGCGCGTGCGCGTCACGGTGCGATAGCGCAAGGCATCGCTGCGGGTGATGCAGACCAGTCCGAGTTCGGGGTGCATGCGCCACGCCTGTGGCCACTTTCACCAAGCATCGAACAGCGCATGATTCGGGACAAATCTGTGGTGCGCCTTGGCGCCGACCGGGCCTGCGCATAGGCTTTTCGTGACAAGTGCTGCGGGAGGCGCGTCATGTTCGCCATCGTGGTGCACGGCGGGGCCGGCGTGTGCAGCGGAGAGCATGTGCAACCGGCGCTGTGCGGCGTGCGCGAGGCCGCTCGGGTCGGGCATGGCGTGTTGGCCGCGGGTGGCCATGCCTTGGATGCCGCCGTGGCCGCCGTGATGGTGCTGGAGGACGATCCCGCCTTCAACGCCGGCACGGGCTCGGTGCTCAACCTGGACGGTGAGGTCGAGATGGACGCCGGCGTCATGCTCTCCGAAGGCCTGCGCACGGGCAATGTGGCCGCACTGCGGCGGGTGAAGAATCCCGTCGCCGTGGCGCGGGCGGTGATGGAACAGACCGACCACGTGCTGCTGGCCGGGGAGGGCGCCGGGCGTTTCGCGCGCGCCTTCGGCTTTGCGGATCACGACCCGATCATCGCCGAGCGTCGGGCCGGTTGGCAGCGGGCGCGTGCGGCCTTGGAACGACGTGGCGATGCCTACCTGCCCCGCTTGCACGCGCTGCTCGCGCACCATCCGCAACTGCCCGCCGGCACCGTGGGTGCGGTGGCCCTGGACGGGCAGGGCCGCATCGCGGCGGCCACCTCCACGGGGGGCGTTACCCTCAAGCTGGCGGGCCGAATCGGTGACACGCCGCTGCCCGGTGCAGGCAATTACGCCACCCCGGACGCCGGCGTATCGGCCACGGGCAAGGGTGAGCTCATGATGCGGTTTCTCACCGCCAAGGCCGTGTGTGACGGCGCCCGCACCGGCGACATCCAGGCCGTGGTGGACGCGGTGCTCGCGGCCATGGCCGAACAGATCGGCCGCGACGTGGGCATCATCGCCCTGGACAAGCGCGGCCGCGTGGGCGTCGGACACCTCACCCCGGCCATGCCGCACGCCTGGTGCGTGGGCACCGGTGATCCGGTCGTGCGCCTCAGTGTTCCGTAGCCCGGATGAAGCGAAGCGGAATCCGAGGATCACGGAGCATGAGCTCGCATGGCCGCGAAATCGGGGTCGCGGATCACACACGAAGCGAATGCCGGGAAGTAGGGAAGACCAGTGACGAGCCCGTGTTGCGTCCCAGCCGGTATTTGTAACCCCTCTGCGGCCTCTGCGTCTCTGCGCCTTTGCGTTGGGCCGTTTTTCCATTAGTCGGCCGTGCGGCTGGCGAGGGCGCAGACATTCTTGCCGAGTTCCAGTTCCGAGGCCTTGCGTTCGTCGGCGCTCGTCAGGCCGGCGTTTACGCGTTTGATCTCCACGTAACCCGGCGGGAACGTGGGGAGGCTCGCGAGGATGAAACGGGTGAACGCCGCCTCCTCGCCGGTGGCCAGCGCCAGGCCCTCGTTGCGTGTGCGAAGTTCCCCCAGCGCCGCCATGAACCGGCCCTGCGGATCGCCTTCCCGCGCCGTGCTGAAGTGGGCAGGAAGCAGCACGGTTTCACCGGGCAGGGCGAGCAGGCGTTGCAGCGACTGCTGAAACAACGGTGTCCACTGTTCCGGATGACCACCGAGATCGGGACGCGCCACCGATTCGATGAAAATGCTGTCGCCGGCAAGCAGCCAGCGCTCGTTGACGAGGAAGGCGACTTCCCCGAGCGTATGGCCCGGGATATGTATCACGCGCACCTCGGCGCGTCCGATCCGGAACTGTTGCCCGTCCCTTAGGAACTCGAATCCATAGCGTGCAGGCAGCAGATCCATGGGATGGATCGCGTCATACGGATGGAGGTGATAGTCGGTATTGGTTTGTTGCGCCAGGCCCACGCCGCCGCTCAGATGATCCGCGTGCATGTGGGTGTCGAGCACATGGGTGACGCGTGCACCGTGGCGTTGGACCGTATCGAGATAGATGCTCACATGCCGCAGCGGATCGATCACCGCCGCGGCGCCTTCACTCACCAGTACATGGCTCAAACAGCCGCGCGCCGGTCGGCTGATCTGCAGGATACGCAGCGCCGCCTCCTCAGCCACCGATTCCACGTGGTAGTGATCGCCCCACGCGGCCATGCCGCCGTCCAGGTTGGCGGCATCACGGCCGAGCTGTCGCAGGCCTTCGGCCACGAGGTCCGAGGTATTGCCGTGGGGACAGACGACCAGGACGGGCAGACCCGTATCGAGGCGTGGCAGCAGGGTCTGCGGAGCACTTTTCAGGACCGCCTTGACCACATCCTCATCGGTGTCCAAATCAAGGAATTCGAAATAGGGCACGTTCACCGTGGGTATCGGCTCGCGGCCCTCGATGCGCCAAGCGGCGAACTCCTCCGCGGAGCGCACGTCCAGGATTTGAAACCGCGGGCCATGCAGCAGATGCTCGTAGAGCACCTCGGGACGCCAGGCGGATGTATTCATTGGGGTGGTGGCAGTTTGGTTCCAGTGATGCGGTCGAGAAATTTGCCCAGATCGTCGAAAACGGCTTCGAGGCCGTTCCAGAGATCCATGCGTTCCCAACTTTCCGCTTCCTGAAGTTTCAATTGCGCCATGAGATCACCGGCATGACGGCGCGTTTCCGTGGCTTCCTGCCACTGCGCCTGATAGGTTTCATGCAGCTTCGGATCCGCATGCACCATCTCGTGCTCCAGCTGCGCAATCCTGGCGTCGAGGCTGTCGAGCCGCGCCTGAAGGAGCTGCATGTCACGCGTCGGCATGGCCGGGTTCTCGCAAGCAACGGGCTATAAGAAGTATAGGAAGACGGCGATCAATCTCTATCGCCGACGCGGATTCGTTTTATGGATGCGCGAGGTCCACCATGAACGATCAAAGACCTGCCTGGTACCGCACGCTGTCCGCCCGACATGCGGGCTACATCAGCGCGCTTGAGCAGCTCGGCGAGGCGACCCGCGCGGCGGGCCCCGTCGAGGAGAAAACCGCGCAATTACTGCAACTGGTGGCGGCCGCAGCGGTGCATTCGGAGGGCGCTGTGCACAGCCACGTGCGCCGGTCGCTCGACTGCGGTGCGAGTCCTGGCGAGATCCGTCATGCGCTGATCCTTGCGACCAGTCTCATCGGTTTTCCAACCGTCTCGGCCGCGCTGCGCTGGGCGGAAGACATCCTGGAAATCCAGCAGGATTTTCATCTCATCGGTGAATGAATATTGAATAGGGAGCTTCCTCATGGCGTTCCTATACTGTGGAAGGCGCGCAGCTGGTATGGTTGATTTCCGTTCATAACGCGGGGCCATGGGCCCGGGAGGAAATCGATGGACATGGTGCTGGATGCAGTCAAGGACATGCAGGCGACGATTTCGGCGCTGGTAATGCCGGGCAAGGGTATCCTGGCCGCCGACGAGAGTATTCCGACCATCACCAAGCGTTTTCAGGCCGTGGGCATTCAGTCCAACCCCGATACGCGCCGCGCCTACCGCGAGCTGCTCATCGGCACGCCGCAAATCGGCGAATACCTGTCTGGCATCATCCTCTTTGAAGAGACCCTGGATCAAAAGGCGTCCGACGGCACGCCGCTGCCGGAACTGTGCGCCAAGCAGGGTATCGTGCCGGGCATCAAGGTCGACAAGGGGCTGGTGGAATTGCCGTTCACCAACGGCGACAAGGTGAGCCAGGGACTGGATGGTCTCGGCGAGCGCCTGGCCACGTACAAGCAGAAGGGTGCGCGCTTCGCCAAGTGGCGCTCCGTCTACAACATCGGCGCCGGTCATCCCACCCGCCTCGCCATCGAGGCCAATGCCGAGGTGCTGGCGCGCTATGCGGCCGAATGCCAGAACCATGGCATCGTGCCCATCGTCGAGCCGGAGGTGCTCATCGACGGCGATCATTCCATCGATCAATGTGCCGAAGTGAGTGAAGTGGCCTTCCATGAAGTGTTCCATGCGCTGCATCGCCACGGTGTACGCCTGGAAATGATGGTGTTGAAACCGAACATGGTGATCGCGGGCAAGAGTCACGCGCGCAAGTCCACGCCCGAGGAAGTGGCCGACCGCACGGTCGAGGTGCTGCGTCGCACCGTACCCGGCGCCGTGCCCACCATCAACTTCCTGTCCGGCGGTCAGACCCCCGAACAGGCCAGCGCCAACCTCAACGCCATGAATGAGCGGCATCCCAAGCTGCCCTGGAACCTCAGCTTCTCCTATGCACGCGCCTTGCAGGAACCGGTGATGCAGGCCTGGAAGGGCGACGCGAAGAACGTGGATGCGGCCCGCAAGGCCTTCTTCCATCGCGCCAAACTGAACGGTTCGGCGCAGAAGGGTCAGTACAAGGCGGCGATGGAAAAGGCCTGAAGACAATCATCACTCAGTGTGACTCATCCGCCTCCCTCCGGGAAATTCACCCGGAGGAGAAGGGCGGCTGAGGCTACTGTCCGGGAGACTCTGGCGCCGTTTTCAGCTCCGGCGTACGCGGCCGGTTGCTCACGTATCGGATTCCTTGGTTAAGCTTTGAATCGTTCACTGGTCGATGTGCCCGTGCAGAAAGCGAATCAGGAGGCAGGCCGATGAATCCGTTGCGGCAGCTGAGCGACTATGGGCAGAGCTGGTGGATCGATAACCTCTCGCGCGACATGCTCCGCAATGGTGAGCTGGAGCGGCGCTGGCGTCAGGACGGCCTGCGTGGCGTCACCTCCAACCCTGCCATCTTCCACAAGGCCATCGCCGCGGGTTCGGCCTACGACGAACAGATCCATCGCCTGTTCGCCGAAGGCAAGTCGGTGCACGAGGTCTACGAGGAGGTGGTCACCACCGACGTGCGCGACGCCTGCGACGTGCTGCGCCCGCTCCACGATCGCAGCGAGGGCCTGCACGGCTTCGTAAGTCTCGAGGTATCACCGCACCTGGCCTACGACGCGGGAGCCTCCATACGCGAGGCACACCATCTGCGCGCCAAGGTCGGGCGGCCCAATCTGTACATCAAGATCCCCGGCACGGAAGCCGGCATCCACGCCATCGAGGCGCTGTTGTTCGATGGCGTGTCCGTCAACATCACCCTGCTGTTCGCCATTGACGTCTACGAGGCGGTCGCCGAGGCCTACCTGCGAGCCCTGGAGCGTCGCCTCGCGGAAGGACGTTCGCTGACGGAGGTGTCGTCGGTGGCGAGTTTTTTCCTCTCGCGCATCGACAACCTGGTGGATCGGGCCCTGCATGCGAAGATCCAGACGGAAAACGGCGTCGGCGCGGAGCCCCGTCCCCAGGACCTGCTCGGCAGAACGGCCATCGCCAACGCCAAGCTCGCCTACCAGCGTTTTCTGCACATCACCGGCAGTGACCGCTGGCGGCGGCTCGCTGAACGCGGCGCACGTCCGCAGCAGCTCGTCTGGGCGAGCACCAGTACCAAGAACCCCAAGTACAGCGATGTGATGTACGTGGAACCGCTCATCGGTCGCAATACCGTGAACACGTTGCCGGACGTCACCCTCGCCGCGTACGCGGATCACGGCAAGGCCCGGGCCGGCACGGTGGAGGAGGGTGTCGACGAGGCGGCCGAGGTGTTTTCCGGGCTGGAACGCCTTGGCATCGATCTGGAGGGCGTGACCGATCAGTTGCAGCGCGAAGGCGTACAAAAATTCATCGAACCCTACGACGCGCTGCTCGATCTCATCGCCGCGAAACGCGGCTGAGTCCGCACCGGTGGGGCTGTCCGCAGAGGGACGGGACATCGATCGCACGCGCTTCGATGCGGTGCTGTTCCTGCTCGAAGGGGTGTTGGTGGACAGTGATGCGCTGCTTGTGTCGGTGTGGCGCCAAGCCTTCGACGAATTTCAGGCGGCCCGCCTCGCCACAGCAACAACGATGGACCCCGGCCTTCGGCAAAACGAGGCGCAAATCCCGCACGCCGCCGCTGCCACTCCGACTGCACCGTTCGATGCGGCGCGCGATTACCCCATGAAGATACGCGGTTACCCCTTCGACCTGGTGGCCGGACGCCTGCTCGCGGCCAGACAGATCACCGTACCGCCTGGCGGTGCGCGCGACCGGCCGGAAGCCTTGAGCACGTGGGGGCTGGCACGCCGGGCCGAGCGGATTCTCGCGGCGCGGCTGCGCGCGGGTGTGGTGATACGTGATGCCGCGGTGCGGCTTGCCAAGACCTTGCACCGCTGCGGTTTCCGCGTCGGGCTGGTGAGCCGGGAGGCGCAGGCCACTGCCTTGCTGCAAGCCGCAGGGCTTTTGGGGTTGTTCGATGCGCGGGTGGATGGGCGTGATGTGCAGCGCTTTCGCCTGGGCCCCTGGCCTGCGCCCGAGCCGTGGCGTGATGCACTGCGCCGCCTCGAGGTGTCGACGCACCGCAGTGCGGCGCTGGTCAACGGCCCGGCCGAAGCGGCGGCCGCGCGGCAGGCGGGCATCGCTGCGGTGTGGGATGTGGGCGATAGGGCGGCGCTGGGTGGCGCGCCCGACGTCATCGATGCCTTCACGGTGGTGTTGCCGTCCGCCCCCGTGGGTGCGGCCGCCGCGCCGTTGCCCTCCGCCTTGGAGCACATGGAGGCCATCGTACCTGCCGGCGGGCCGGTGGCGCTGTTCCTGGATTTCGACGGCACCCTCACCGGCATCACCGGGACGCCGGGGGAGGCGATGCTGGCGGACTATGTGCGCGATATGCTGGCGGCCATCGCGCGCCGTATCCCGGTGGCGATCGTGAGCGGGCGGGATCGGGAGAATTTGCAGGCACGGGTGCAGCTGCCGATGCTGTACTACGCCGGCAGCCACGGTTTCGACATCGCCGGACCGGACGGGCTGCGCTACGAGCAGCCGGACGCGCTGGCCTGTGTCGCCAGCCTCGACGCCGCCGAGACCTACCTGCACGGCTGCCTCGACCGGGTGCCGGGCGCCCTGGTGGAACGCAAGCGCTTCGCGCTGGCGGCCCATTACCGCAAGGTGGAACCCGCGGCGGTGCCACGCGTGGAGGAGGCGGTGGCCGCGGCGCTTGCGGCACACCCTGACCTGCGGGCGAGCCGCGGCAAGAAGGTCATCGAACTCCTGCCCGCGGTGGACTGGCACAAGGGCCGGGCGGTCGACTGGCTGCTCGCCCGTATGGCACCCGCGGCTTGGCCCATTTACGTGGGCGATGATCAGACCGACGAGGCGGCGCTGGCGCTGCTCAAAGAACGCGGCAGCGGCATCGTCGTCCAGGACACGCCCGCGGCCACGGCCGCGCGGTATCGACTCGCGAGCCCGGACGAGGTGGCAAAATTCCTCGCCCTGCTCGCGGCACGGGTAGGCGAGGCATCGTCATGAGCAATCACGTATCCAGTGGCGGGCATCCCCGCCGTACGCATCACACCGGCAAGACGCGCATCAACGTCAAACGTGTCTACGACGGCGTGTCCGCCGCCGATGGTCGGCGCGTGCTGGTGGACCGAATCTGGCCGCGCGGCGTGCGCAAGGAGGCGCTGCAGCTGGACGATTGGCGCAAAGACCTGGCGCCCAGCCCGGGTTTGCGCGCCTGGTTCGGCCATGATCCGGACCGCTGGGAGGAGTTCCGGCGGCGCTATTTCGCCGAGCTGGATGCTCGCGCCGATGACCTCGCGGAGCTGCGCGCCCTCGTGCGCCGTGGTCCGGTTACTCTGCTGTATGCCGCGCGCGATACGGAGCACAACAACGCCGTCGCGCTGCGCGATTACCTGTCGCGCCCGTAGCAGCCCGCCCCCGCGCAAAGGCTCCCGGTTCCCAGCGTAGCGGAACCCGGGGTTCGGGGCGGGCTCGGACACGGCGGTGCCCGTCGCGCTTGAACACAGCAAGCCCCGGATTCCGCTCCGCTGCATCCGGCTACGCGCTACGGGTGGTTCTCGAACCCTTGTAGGCGCCGACACCGTCGGCGAACGCGCTTCCGCTGCTCGCCGGCATTCGCCCACGGTGTGGGCTCCTACGAGGCAACCGCGCCATCGGGGGCGGTTGCCTGATCCCGGTCGCCGGCTATGGTTTGTTCCGGACCCATTGGTTCGTGAGGCCCGCGTGTTTCGTTTCTTCCGGAAAAGAAAGAAACCCCGCACCGAGACGCCGCCACGGGGCGGCCTGTTTGCAGCCGCTGCGCCCGAACCGCGCGCCGGCCGCACTGCGACGACCGTGCTGGCGGCGCACCTGGCAAGCTGCGACGGCGAACCGAATAAACTGGAGCGGGAGGGTTTCGTACGCCTGTTCCGCCTCTCCCACGAGGCCCGCCCGGAACAGGTCGCGCTGTTCGCGCGCTACCACAAGGACAAGCAGGCCTTTCGGCCCTTTGCCATACAACTGCTCCAGCTGCATGGCCGGGGCAGTGCGGCGCTCGAAGACCTCGTCGAGCGTCTTTACCGGCTGGCCCTGGTCGACGGCAGTCCGACCTCGCAGGAGAGCACCTTCCTCGACGACCTGTGTGAAGTGTTCGGTCTGCCCGGCTATTGGCGGAGTGTGGATGCACTGCACGCCCGGGAGGACGACCCCTATCGCGTGCTCGGCATCCCGCGCGACGCCAGCGACCGCGACGTGCGCACCGCCTTTCGACGCCTGACGCGGCAGTATCACCCCGACGCGGTAATGGCCCGCGGCGGCGCACCCGACGAAGCGGCGCCTATGGCGGCCATCAACGCCGCCTACCGCCGCGTCATGCGCTGGCGTCGGGGCGGGTCGTGACTCAGTCCTGTGCCGCGCGTGCGGCAGCCACCCGATTGCCGCCGTGGCTCCGGGCATGGGCGAGGGCGCCCAGGGCGCGCTGGGTGAAGGCGTCGAGCGGTTCACCCGGTGAATACTCGGTGACACCGAAGCTGCCGGAGATGAGACCACTGCCGTTGTAGCGGTATTCGGCCACCAGGCGCCGCAGTTTCACGGCGAACCCCGTGGCCTCGTGCAGGTCGAGCGCCGGCGCAAGAGCGGCGAAGCGCGGGCCGTTCCAGTGCGCCAGCACGTCGCTCACACGCACGTTGCGCTCCAGCAGGGTGGCAATACGGCGCAGCATGTCGTTGCTGCCCTCCGTACCGAGCCGGTGTGACAACTCGGGATAATTATCCAATTCGAAGATCACCAGCCCCAGTGCGCCGCCGTACCGCGTCACCCGGGCCGCGGCGGCGCGCTGCTGACGCTCGAACTCCGGCCAGGTGTAGAGGCCTGTGAGCGTATCCACTGATTGGCGAGACGTGGGTGAATGTTCCATGGCCTTCCCTCTGAGGGTGGAGTTTAGTCGCCGGCCAACGGAACAGCCTGGACGGTGCGGTAGTGGAAAGAGAAGTCCACGTCATCCGGCAATAGCTGGGATCCATCTTCTGCCCCGCGTTGGATCCCGGCCGGGATGAAGGACAGTCGTGCCATGCGAAGCCATATGTCGCCCGTCACGCTCCCGGGTGGGCCGGCCTACACTGCGCTCATGGCAAGCCCGTCGCGGCGCGAAAGCATGTTCCCCGGCCGCTCGCACTCGATGGCTCGATGGTGCGCGACACCGTGACCACACTCATCGCCCTGGTCGCCGACGCGCTGGCGCGGCAGCCCGATCGCGAGGCGGTGATCGCCTTCACCCGTGATGATTGCGTGCGCTGGACACGGGCGCGGTTGTGGCAAGCGGCGGAGGCGCATGCCCAGGTCCTGCTGGCCAACGGCGTGCGCAATGGTGAACGGGTGGTGCTCCAGGGCGACATGCGGCCGGGATGGATCGCAGCGCTGCTTGGCACCCTGCGCGTGGGCGCCTGCATCGTGCCCATCGACGCGCAGTTCAGCGGCGACACCCTGGCGCACGTGCTGCGCGATTGTGGGGCACACTGTGCATGGACCGATGCGGCGCACGCCGCCGGGCTACCGGCCTCGGTGACGGCATTACCCATGGATGAAGCGCCGCCGGCGCCGGTGTCCCTGCCGCCGCTGCCGCAGGATGCCGAGGCAGTGGCCGCCATCCTCTACACCTCCGGCACCACCGCTTTTCCCAAGGGCGTGCCGCTCACGCACCGCAATCTGGCCTTTCAGGTGGAGAGCCTCGCCGCCATGGGCCTGGTGCACGGCGAAGACCGCGCCCTGCTGCCGCTGCCGGCGCACCATGTCTATCCCTTTGCGCTCGGCATCTTCGCGCCGCTGATCCTGGGGTTGCCGCTGGTCATCCCGGCGGGGCTCACCGGGCCGCAGATCGCGCGAGCGCTGCGTGAGAGCGAGGCGTCGGTGATCATCGGTGTGCCGAGGCTCTATGGCGCCTTGTTCGAGGCACTGGAGGCGCGCCTCGCCGCGGCAGGACGCTGGGCACCGCTGCTGTTCCGAGTCGGGCTCACCGCCGCGGGCGGTCTGCGCCGCGGCACCGGCATCAATGCCGGGCGTCGATTGTTCGCTCCGCTACACCGGCGCATCGCCCCACGGCTGCGCGTCGCCGCGTGCGGCGGGGCGGCCCTGGATGCGGCGCTGGCGCGCCGTCTTGAGGCCTTCGGCTGGGACCTGGCCATCGGCTACGGCCTCACCGAGACTTCGCCGCTGCTGACCCTCGACCGAACGCCCGTGCGCCACGGCAGTGTGGGGCGCCCGCTCGCAGGCGTGGAAATCCGCGTGCGGGACGGCGAGATCCAGGCGCGCGGACCGGGCGTATTCAGCGGCTACCTGAATCTGCCGGAAAAAAATGCCGAGACCTTCACCGGAGACGGCTGGTTCCGCACCGGTGATCGCGGCAGCGTGGATGCCGACGGCTATCTGTTCGTCCAAGGCCGGCTGTCCGAGATCATCGTCACCGCCGGCGGTGTGAACGTGCAGCCCGAGGAAGTGGAGGCGGCGTTTGAAACCAGTCCGTTCATCCGTGAGGCGGCGCTGCTGCCGGGCGATAAAGGGCTCGCGCTCCTAGTGGTGCCGGAGGTTGCCGAGGCGGTGCGCGCCGGGCGGGAGGTGGAGGAGGCGGTGCGCGCCGCAGTGTCCGGGATCGCGCGAGGCCTGGCCAGCTACCAGCGCCCGGCCGCCCTGGCCTTGACCCACGAGCCGCTGCCGCGCACACGCCTCGGCAAACTGCAGCGCCACCGCCTGCATGAACGTTTCGAACTGGCGCGCCGCGCCGGGCCGCAGACACGCGCACGGCCCTTGTCGCCGGAACAATGGGCGAGCGCCGATCGCGGGCTGCTGGACGCGGAGGCCGCGCGGGTCGCATGGTCGTGGCTGACGGCGCGCTATCCCGACCGGCGCCTCACGCCGGATACACACCTGGAACTGGAACTGGGCATTGATTCACTCGGCTGGATCGACCTGACCCTTGAGCTAGGCACGCGCACGGGCGTGGAACTGGACGACACGGTCATTGCACGCATGGAACGGGTGCGTGATCTGCTGAACGCCGCGGCGGAGGGGCAGAGCGCAGGTGAGAAGGGCGGATGGCTGGCCCACCCGGAGCGTGTACTGGGGGATCAGGGGCAACGCTATCTCACCCCATTGCCTGCGCCGTTGGAGCGGTTTGCCCGTGCGCTCACCCGCCTGAACGGCGCACTCATGCACCGTCTGTTTCGCGTGCGCGCCTGCGGCCTGGAACATCTGCCGCCCCGTGGCCCTTATCTGCTGGTGCCCAACCACGGCAGCGTGCTCGATCCCTTCGCCTTGTCCGCGGTGATCCCCCGCGGCATTGCGCGCGACGTGCATTGGGCTGGCATCAGCGACATGGCCTTTGCCAATCCGATAGTGCGCGGCTTCAGCCGACTGGCGCACGTGCTGCCGGTCGATCCGCAGCGCGGCGCCGTATCGAGTCTGGCCCTTGCAGTGGCGGTGCTGGATGCCGGCAAACCGCTGGTGTGGTTTCCCGAGGGCCAACGCTCACCCGACGGCCGCCTGCTGCCGTTCAAGCGCGGCATAGGCGTGGTGCTCGAACATCGCAGGGTGCCCGTGGTCCCCGTGGTCATCCGCGGCGCCAACGACGCCATGCCGCCGGGGCGACGCGTGCCACGGCGCAGCGAAATCACCGTGGACGTGGGCGAGCCCGTCATGCCCGACGAGCTTGCCGCACAGGGCAAAGGCATGCGCAGCGACGAGCGCATCACAGACGGCTTGCATGCGCGGTTATGGGCGATGTGCAAAGGGAAACATGCGGCGGGCGAAACCCCGTAGGGCGCCCCTGGACGTGGCGATTCATCAACGCTGAAAGACGGACACGGCCCGTCGAAGCACTGTGCGCCAAGGTAACCTACGGGGCAATACGCTGCGCGACCTTCCGGCCCACGCGTCTTCCTACGCCCGTACCCCACAGCATGCCCCACAGGCGCGGGATACCGCCGAGCACGAAACCACCTACCACCGCCACGAGCATGGCGTCCATGGGTTGGCGGCGCACCCAAGGGACAAGGCCCGTTTCCCGGGCGATGATGCGCAACCGCGCCTTGGCTTCCTGCGGTGTTATTGATTCAGTCTCTTTGCGGCCCATGCGATCAATCCCGCAACCAGCAACGTCACCAGGCCGGTGGCGAGTGCGGCGGCGTCGGCGGGCAGGTGCCGGGCGGAATACAGGTAGAGACTCCATACCCAGAAGGCAAGACCGGCAAACGCAAACAGCACTGCAGCGACCACGAGCGCCAGTGCGCCCGCGAAGCGGGCGACGGACTGCCGCATCGCCCTTGCCTCGGCCTCGAAGAGGTCGGCAAGGGCGATGACGAACTCGGCCAGCGTATTCAGCGGCGGGCCCCCAGGTCCATCAGCTTGGCGATCAGGAAACCGACGCCCACGGCCGTGGCGATGCTGCCGATCGGGTGCTGGCCGATGGTCTCCTCCATGTCGTCCATGGCCTTGCCGCTGCGTTCGCGCGCCTCCTGGAGCTTGCGGCGAACCTGATCACGAGTGGCGTTAATACGTTCCTGCATCTGCGCTTTCATGTCGGTTACCCTTTCACTTGAGGTTCCGCGAATCGCGTTCGTGAGATCCGCCACGTCCGATCGAAGATTGGAAATGTCGGATTTCAAGGATTCGAGTTCTTCTTCGAACGGTCTATCGGCCATAGCGGTCTCCTTGTTGTCGCGATGCCTTCCTGCGTGAAGAATCCTAGGCCACGCCAGCACTCCGCGCTACGCGGCATGATTGCCGGCGCGTGTTTGCCGGACAGGGGGAGTGACTTGGCATCCAAGTGATGTGGTGAGAATGCCTATTTGGAAATGCGATGCGCCCCTCACGCATTCAATGAGGTCCCGGCCTGAGTAATCGTAGTCGCTGATCCGCTCGGTAAGGCGCCTACGGGGTGGACGCACAGGAAAGACGATAAGGAGTGTGGAGAAAACCGGCGGCGGTCAATCACGAAATCACGCAGGCCGCCCCCGCGCACCCGGTCCATAGTTCTATGAACTTCGGGAGGGCCGCGATGAACCGCACTGCCACCGCGCCGATCGATTTGGCGTCGCTTGCGCTCATGGCGCAGAAGCTGCGCCGACACGCCGTCGAGATGACCACTGCCGCGGGTTCCGGGCATCCCACCTCGGCGCTGTCCTGCGCCGATATCGTGAGCACGCTTTTTTTTCACCAGATGCGCTGGGACCCGGGCGACCCGCATGCACGCGACGTGGACAGCTTCGTCCTGTCGAAGGGCCACGCAGCGCCGATCCTGTGGGCCGCCCTTTGGGAAGCAGGGGCAATCACCGAAGACCTGCGCTCGCTGCGACGCATCGACAGCACGCTGGAAGGCCACCCGACGCCGCGCAACCCGTGGGTGCGGGTCGCCACGGGCTCCCTCGGCCAGGGCCTGGCGGCGTCCAACGGCATCGCGCTGGCCAACCGCTTGGATGGCATCGATGCCCACGTGTACTGCCTGATGGGTGATGGCGAATGCTCGGAAGGCTCCGTATGGGAGGCAGCGCAATTTGCGCAACTGCACGGGCTTTCCAGCGTGGTTGCAATCGCGGACGTGAACGGCCTTGCCCAAAGCGGCCCGGCGCCTTACGGACACGACACCGGGGTGTTCGCCACGCGCTTCCGTGCCTTCGGCTGGAACGCCATCGAGATCGACGGCCACGACATCGCCGCGATCATCGACGCCCTGGATAAGGCCACGCAACACGGCCCCACCGCCATCATCGCGCGTACCGTAAAGGGCAAGGGCGTGTCATTCCTGGAGGCGCGCGATGACCTGCACGGCAAACCGCTGAAGCCGGAACAGAGTGCCCAGGCCCTGGCGGAATTGCAGGGCGACGACATCGGCCTGCGTGTGGCGCCGCAGCGGCTTGGCGCGCGCACGCGGCCGTCGGCGCCGGCAGCACGCATCGCTTGCGACTATCGATCCGGCCAGTCGATGGCGACGCGCGAGGCCTTCGGACACGCGCTGAGCAAGCTCGGCGACCAGCACGCGCGCCTGGTGGTCCTCGACGGCGACGTGGGCAATTCCACGCGCACCGATCTGTTCGCCGCGGCCCACCCTGAGCGCTTCTTCCAGAGTTCCATCGCCGAACAGGCCATGAGCGGCGCCGCACTCGGTCTCGCGACCGCTGGCTTCGTGCCCTGCGCGGCTACCTTCGCCTGCTTTCTCTCGCGCGCTTATGACTTCATCCGCATGGCGGGGCACAGCCGGCCGGAGCACCTCATCTTTTGCGGCAGCCACGCGGGGGTGTCCATCGGCGAGGACGGCCCGTCACAGATGGGCCTCGAAGACATCGCCATGTTCCGCGCCCTGGCCGACAGCACGGTGCTGTACCCCTGTGATGCGGTGAGCGCGGAGCACTTGACCGCCTGCGCGCTGAACACGCCGGGGATCGTTTACCTGCGTACCACCCGCGGCAAGACGCCCGTGCTGTACGCCAACGATGAATCCTTCGTGGTGGGCGGCAGTAAGGTGCTGCGTCGCTCGGCACAGGACCGCGCTACCCTGGTGGCGGCGGGCATCACCGTGCACGAGGCGCTTGCTGCCGCCGAGGCGCTCGCCGTGTGCGGTGTGGCGGTGCGGGTCATCGACGCCTATTCCGTGAGACCACTCGACGAGGCCGCCTTGCGCGAGGCGGCGCGGGAAACCGGGCTCGTCATCACGGTGGAAGACCATTGGCGCGCCGGCGGCCTCGGCGAGGCCGTGGCCACCCTGGTGTGCGGCGAGGCCGCGGTGCACGTGCTGGCGGTCAGCGACGAACCGCGTTCAGGCAAACCGGATGAATTGTTGGAATTTCACGGCATCGGTCGCGAAGCCATCGCGCGTACCGTGAAGGCACTGGTGGGTTGATGGTGCCCCCGCGTAGGAGCCCACCCTGTGGGCGAATGCCTTCCGACCGTTTGGGCGGTTAGGGAAACCACCTTCGCCGACGGTGTCGGCTCCTGCGATGGGGGCTGCAAGTGATGCGGGATTGCACTCAGGCGATGCGTGTCTGCACCCGCGGCGGATGCTCCAGGGTGCGGTGCAAGGTGCACGAGGCCGCCGCGCGCCGGGCGGCCTCCTGGCGCGTCTGCGGCAGACCGGGCCAATGGATGTCCATGGCGATCTCGTCGATACGCCCGTCGTCGGCGGCATACGACCAGCGCACACGGATGCCGATGGCGTCCGGCGCCACAGCGATGGTCTCGCCGTAGGCATAGAGCACAGAAAACGCGCATAACGCCAGTGAGGTGGCGAACATCTGGATGGCACTGTAGGCCGCATCCGGATCGTGACTGTGTACGGTCATCTCGGGCGCGAGAAAGTCCGAGATTTCCAGGTCCTCCTCGGAATGCATGAGGATATGCATGATTCCAATGCCTAGTTCACCACCATGACTTCGGCAACTCCGGATCCGCTGCGGGCCTTCGCGCGGGAACCGGGCGACGCCCTCGCCCAGGCCGCGCAGCTGGCGGAGCGGCTCGGCATCGGCCTGCTGCGCGAGGCGCCGCCGCATCCGCTCAACCGCACCATGGAGCGCGTGCTTGCGCAAACGTCGGGCGCGCTTTCACTGCACCCTGGAGTTGCCGTATGGCCCACGGCGAACGGAACCGGGCGGCGCGTTCGCATCACGCGCCTGCATCTCGATGGGCTTGCCGTGCTGGCGGTGGCGCCGATTCGGCGGGGCACACCACTGCCCGCGGGCGGCGTGCATCCCTTCCTGCGCCTGGACCGCCAAGGCCGCATCGAATTCGCCAACCCGCCGGGGCGGGAACTCATCGACTATGCCGGCGCGCCCGCGTTGGAAATGCGCCTGCGCACGGCCGTGCCCGAGGCCATCGCCCGCGGCGAATGGTCGGTGGACGTGACGCTCGGGCCGCGCCTGTTCAGCTTCGTGCTCATCAGCGTGGACGATGACAGCCTGCACGCCTACGGTCGCGAGGTCAGCGAACGCCGTTTCGTCGAGGCGGCGCTGCGCGCCAGCGAGGCGCGGCTGAGCGCACTCATCGAGGCGGCGCCCGACGCCATCGTCATCACCACCCGCGAGGGCCGGATCGAATACGTGAATCCCCTGGCAGAGCACATGTTCGGCTTCGCTCGCGGCGAACTCATCGGCCGCGGCATTGCGCGGCTGATCCCGCAATGGTTCGATGCACCGCCCCTGCGCGCCGTGCTCGATGCCGCAGTCGCGCCGAGTGCCACCGCCAATCCCCACGACGATACGCTGACCGCCAGGCGCAAGGACGACAGCCGTTTTCCCGTCGAGGTGAGCGCCAGCGCTATGGCGCAGAACGGCCGGCACTACGTCACCGCCATCGTGCGCGACGTTACCGAACGTGAACGGGCGGCCCGCGAGATCCGCCAGCTCAACGAACACCTGGCCCGGCACGTGGAACGGCTCACGTCCTTGAACCGCGATCTGGAGTCCTTCAGCTATACGGTCTCCCATGACCTGCGCGCGCCGCTGCGCAGCATCGACGGCTTCAGCGCCCTGCTGGCGGAGGACTACGCGGGCAAGCTCGACGAACAAGGGCGCGACTGGCTGCAACGCATTCACCTTGCCGCCACACGCATGTCCGACCTCATCGACGGCCTGCTGCGGCTCTCGCGCATCACCCGCGCGGACCTGGTGCGGGAGCCCGTGGACCTGTCGGCCCTGGCCGCTTCCATCGCCGAGATGCTGCGCGCCTCGGCGCCGGCGCGCGCCGTGACCTTTCACATCGCCCCCGATCTGCATTGCCAGGCGGACCGCGCCATGGCGACCGTGCTGCTGGAAAACCTGCTGGGCAACGCCTGGAAATTCACCGCGGCATGCACCAAGGCGCAGATCCACGTTGCCCGTGGGCGCGCCAAGGGCCGCGAGGTATTCGTGGTGAGCGACAACGGCGCCGGCTTCGACATGCGCTACGCGGGCAAACTGTTCAAGCCCTTCGAACGCCTGCACGGTCGCGACTACCCAGGCACCGGCATCGGCCTTGCGACGGTGCAACGCATCGTGCAGCGCCACGGCGGGGATATCTGGGTGGAAAGCAAGGAAGGTGAGGGCACCCGTTTCTACTTCACGTTGTAGGAACAACCGCCGGCCGCGCTTCCCGTGTCATTTCCGCAGGCGGGAGCGATCTTCCGCTTGCGATTCTGCCGTTGCGACGACCAACGTCGTAGGTCACGTTGGCGCGCAGCGCCTACGTGACTAGTCCCGCGGGAGCCTTCCCCGCACACTCCCTCTCCCTCCGGGAGAGGGCTGGGGAGAGGGGATCAATGAAGGGAGCGGCTAGCGGAGACCCACCTGCACACGGGCCAACTGGCGGTCGTGCACGTGGCCGAGCAACCACTGCGCGGTAATGGCGCCGCACATGGCCAGGAACATGTCCCACTGGGTATCCCACACATCGCCCTGGGTGGCCAGGAAGGCATCGCCTCCGCAGGTGGGAGCGATCTTCCGCTCGCGATTCTGCCGTTGCGACGACCAACGTCGTAGGTCACGTTGGCGCGCAGCGCCTACGTGACTAGTCCCGCGGGAGCCTTCCCCGCACACTCCCTCTCCCTCCGGGAGAGGGCTGGGGAGAGGGGATCAATGAAGGGAGCGGCTAGCGGAGACCCACCTGCACACGGGCCAACTGGCGGTCGTGCACGTGGCCGAGCAACCACTGCGCGGTAATGGCGCCGCACATGGCCAGGAACATGTCCCACTGGGTATCCCACACATCGCCCTGGGTGGCCAGGAAGGCATCGCCTCCGCAGGTGGGAGCGATCTTCCGCTCGCGATTCTGCCGTTGCGACGACCAACGTCGTAGGTCACGTTGGCGCGCAGCGCCTACGTGACTAGTCCCGCGGGAGCCTTCCCCGCACACTCCCTCTCCCTCCGGGAGAGGGCTGGGGAGAGGGGATCAATGAAGGGAGCGGCTAGCGGAGACCCACCTGCACACGGGCCAACTGGCGGTCGTGCACGTGGCCGAGCAACCACTGCGCGGTAATGGCGCCGCACATGGCCAGGAACATGTCCCACTGGGTATCCCACACATCGCCCTGGGTGGCCAGGAAGGCATCGCCTTCCGCGCCCGCCAGCAGCGACACCCACCACTCCATGAACTCGTAGCACGCGCTGATGGCGAGGCACACGCAGGTCACCAGGAAGAACAGCCACTTGCCGGGCACCAGCGGCGAGCGGCGGATGAGGATCTCGCGGGCAATGATGGCCGGGATGAAACCCTGCGCCAGGTGGCCGAAGCGGTCGTAGTGGTTGCGGCTCAGGTCAAACAGCTCCTGCACCCAATAACCCACCGGCACCTGCGCATAGGTGTAGTGCGCACCGATCAGCACGATGGCCATGTGCAGCGCAATCAGCCGGTAGGTGAGGGGCGTGAGGGGAAAACGCCGGTGCGTCGCCACCAGCAGCGGCACGGCAATGAGCACCGGCACCACCTCAAGAAGCCAGGTCAGCCGGTCGAAGGGTGTGATGCCGGAGACGACGAACCCCGCCAGCACAGCAAACAGCAGCAACGGATTTTCCCAGCGCATGCGACCCCTCGATCTCGTTACCCGTCCGGAGCGGCCTCAGGCCGCGATACCCACATCCACGAAATCAGGCCTTGCCCGCACCCTGTCTGGTCGCCGGCGGCTCGACCACCACGCGCTTCCTGCCCATGGCCTCGCCCGCCGCCTCGCGAATGATCTTGGCAATGGCGGCAAAGGCCGCCTGGCGATAACTGCCCTTGCGGTACAAAAGGCCGATCCGGCGCGTCGGCGCGGGCTCGGCAAAGGGCAGGTAGCGGATGCCCGCTTCCTCGCCTGCGGCCAGTTGCGGCATCAGGGTAATGCCGATGCCCTCGGCCACCATCTGCCGCACGGTCTCCAGGCTGGTGCCGCGAAAGCCGCGGAATTCGCTGGCGCCCGCGAGCATGCACACGTCCAGGGCCTGGCCGCGCAGGCAGTGGCCTTCCTCCAGCAGCAGCACGTCCTGTCCGTGCAGGTGATCGAGCGTGACTTTCTTGCGCGCGGCGTGGGTGTGATGGGCCGGCACGGCCAGCAGGAAGGGCTCGTCATAGAGGTTCTGCTCGGCGAATTCCTGCGTCTCCACGGGCAGGGCGAGGATGAGCAGATCCAGCTCGCCGCGGTGCAGCCGTTCGAGCAGCACGGCGGTCTGCTGTTCGTGCAGGAACAATTGCAGGTGAGGATGGCGTTCGCGCAGGCGCGCCATGAACAGTGGCAACAGGTAGGGGGCGATGGTCGGGATCACGCCCACCTGCAAGCGCCCTTGCAAGGGGTCGCGAAAGGCCGCGGCCAGTTCCTTGATGGCGCGCGCCTCGGCCAACACCCGGCGCGCCTGGGCCGCCA
Source organism: Gammaproteobacteria bacterium (assembly GCA_041685115.1). Classification (GTDB taxonomy): domain Bacteria; phylum Pseudomonadota; class Gammaproteobacteria; order Thiohalomonadales; family Thiohalomonadaceae; genus JALOAT01. The sequence goes on from JAWLGK010000003.1 coordinate 193,446, forward strand.
CCTCGCGACCGGCCTCGGTCATGCGCACCTGCCGGCCGTTGCGTTCCACCAGCTGGATCCCGAGAGTGTCTTCCAGCTTCTTCACCTGGCCGCTCAGGGTGGGTTGGCTCACGCAGCAGCGTTCGGCGGCGCGGTGAAAATGCTGCTCTTCATCCAGGGCCACCACGTATTCCAGATCACGCAGGTTCATCGCAGGTCGTCGGTTGGGTTTCGTCCGGATGGTAAACGAAAACGCCGACAGCGGGCGCAGAGGGGCACCAAGGGCAAGCGGGGATGGAAGGAACCCTCGCCCGACCGCCCCGGAAAGAGGCGGCCACGCAAGGCGAGGGTTCAAGAGAGCGCCCCCTCCGGGCGAACGTGAGGACGCTCCCGCAAAACGCGACCGGATTTTCTAAGATCCCTCGTCGCCTCTCTCCAGTCCGGCGAGGCGGATCTCGCGGAACAGGTGGTTGGTGATCATGATGCGCTGGCGGCGTAGATCGCGCTCAGGTTCGATCTGCTGCTCTTCCTGAACAGCCGCGGTGGGAACTTCGCTCTCCACGTCGGAGACCAGTGACAAGATCCCCAGTGCGAGTACAAATGCCACGGTTTCCATGGCACCCTCCTCGAATGCGGCGGTGTCGTGAACAGGCTATCGAGGCACCCTCAACATTGCCGTGAAGGCAGTCACGGGGTAGGTGAAATGCCTCGGGGTTCCCGTCCTCCGGGAAGTTACCTAGTTTGGTATCCTAACGGCCTTTTCGCGCATACGCTTCGCGCGCGCGGCCCAGGATTCACACATAGGCTATTGAAAATGCTCGAACAATATCGCACCCACGTCACCGAACGCGCCGCCCAGGGCCTGCCCCCCTTGCCCCTCGATGCCCAGCAGGTCGCCGCGCTGGTCGAACTGCTCAAGAACCCGCCGAAGAATGAAGAAGAACTCCTGCTCGACCTGCTCACCAACCGCGTTCCCCCCGGTGTGGACGAGGCCGCCTACGTGAAGGCCGCCTTCCTGGCTGACCTGGCCAAGGGCAGCGCCCAAAGCCCGCTCATCGACCGCAAGCACGCCACCGGCCTGCTCGGCACCATGCTCGGCGGCTACAACATCAAGCCGCTGGTGGACCTGCTCGATGACGCCGAAGTGGGCGAGGTAGCCGTCGCCGCCCTGAGCAAGACCCTGCTCATGTTCGACGCCTTCAACGACGTCATGGCCAAGGCCAAGGCGGGCAGCGCCGCCGCCCAGCAGGTCGCCCAGGCCTGGGCCGACGCCCAGTGGTTCACCAGCCGCGCCGAGCTGCCGCGCGAGATCAAACTCACCGTCTTCAAGTCCCCCGGCGAGACCAACACCGACGACTTCTCGCCCGCCTCCGAGGCCTGGAGCCGCCCCGACATCCCGCTGCACGCCAAGGCCATGCTGGTGGCCAAG
>JAWLGK010000004.1:0-186505 GCA_041685115.1 Gammaproteobacteria bacterium
CACGATGATGAAACCACCGACTGGAGAGCCGTGTGCGGGAGAACCGCACGCACGGTTCGGAGGGCGGGGCGGGCGGTAGCCCGTTCCGACCCCTATCAAAACGCGATCATACCCACACGGCCGTAGGTCACGTTGGCGCGCAGCGCCTACGTGAAATTTTCCAAACCACGTCACGTAGCTTCACAACGTGACCTACGTGTGCCTCGCCCTCTACCGGATCGCGAAGCCGTAGGTCACGTTGGCGCACAGCGCCTACGTGCCACTGCGCGGCTGGAAGATGTCACGTAGCTTCGCAACGTGACCTACGGCGTACGGCGAAAAGACGAAGGTGTTCTCCGGGAAGCCTCGTGGGAGCGGGCTCAGCCCGCGATTCCCCGAGCGACCCAAACACCATCGCGGCCTGAGGCCACTCCCCACAGGCAAGAAAAACGCCGTAGGTTACGTTGGCGCACAGCGCCTACGTGCCACTGCGCGGCTGGAAGATGTCACGTAGCTTCGCAACGTGACCCACGACGTACGGCGAAAAGACGAAGGTGTTCTCCGGGAAGCCTCGTGGAAGCGGGCTCAGCCCGCGATTCACGCGCGGCCGAAACACCATCACGGCCTGAGGCCACTCCCACAGGGAAGAAAAACGCCGTAGGTCACGTTGGCGCATAGCGCCTACGTGACATTCCCCAAAGCCTGTCACGTCGCTTCGCACCGTGACCCACGTGGCCGCGCCGCCTCCGCCAGATGCGCGTGGCGTTCCGACAGCTCGATGTACGCCAGGCTGCGGCGCAGCCATTTTTCTGAGTGACGCACGCCGTCGTCGCGGTTGTGCCAAATGGCAATCTTGGCACGCAGGAGGGCGCGGAAGCTCTTGTAGAAATGCACCAGAACCGGTGCTGGCCGGTCCCCGGTGATATAGCCATAGGTACCGAACAGGATCTCGCCGGCCCAGGGCGCGCCGAGGCGTTCGCATTCCAGGGCGAGAAAGCCCAGTTCGTCGGCGGCGTCGAGCACGCGGAAGGCGCGTTTGAATTCCAGGCAGTCGATGATCACGGGCGTCGGCAGCAGACACACGTGTTCGGGGCGCAGGTCACCATGACCCTCAACGATGCAGCCCTGCCGCACCCGTTCGCCGAGCACGGTCCGCAATGCGTCGAGCAGCGTTTGCTGCCGCTCGCAGAGCGCGATGATCCTTGCGGCGGGCAAACCATAACGCGGGTCGCACAACTCGCGGCGATTTTCCTCAATGTCGTCGCGAAAGCCCGTAGGGTGCTCCTCGGCGTCCGCGGCAATGGGAGGCGCAGCGGCGTAGAACCGCGCCAGGCATTCGCCGACCACGCGCAGATCGTCCGAGCGCGCGATGCCGCGCAGGATGCGTTGATCGAGCATGCGCCGCGCCGGCAGGCGGCGCATGTGCACCAGCCAGTCCACCGTGTCGCCCTCGCCCCCAAGACTGAGCTGTCCCTGTGCGACATTGAGCGGCACCACACCCAGATACACCTCGCCCGCCAGGCGCCGGTTGAGGCGCACCTCTTCCAGACAGTCCTGGTGGCGCGCATCCACGGTGCGGAAATCCAGGTAGGGCTTGCGCACAGGCTTTTTCAACTTGTAGGCATAACGTCGCGTGAGAAACACCCAGGAGATGTGGGTCTCCACCACGTCCACGCGCGCGGGTCGGTCCAGGTAGACCTCGGGACGACGCAGGAAGCGGACTTTCGTATCCAGATCCACGCGCAGGCTCCGGCGGTGTGACGGCCATTCCTCGTCAAAGCCTACATGATCCTCACGGCCGGTCAGTCCGGCTCGCCCACGTCACCGAACCCGTCCGACACCGCCTGCTCGTGACGGGCCAGACGGATGAACGGCAGCGCCAGGAGGATCAGCCCGCCGCCCGCCAGGTAGGAGGCCGGGTAGCCCCACGCATCCGCCACACGCCCCAGCACCGGCTGCACCAATCCGCCCGACGAACTCACGAGATTGTCCGTGGAAAGCACCGTGGCGCGTTCCTCCGAACGGATGAGGCCGTTGATGAACGCAAGCCGCACCGGATAACTCACGGCATCGAGGATGCCCCACAGGCACAGCAGCACCAACACCGCGACAAAATCCGTCCACAGGCCCGCCAGGGCGAGGGTCGCGGCGGTGAGCAGCGCGGCCGTGAACAGCAGGCTGGTGCGACGCCGAAACGCCTTGCGCACAAAGGGCACCAGCAACCCACCGACGATCTGCGCGCCGGCGATGATGGCCGCGGCCAGGCCGGCGATGGCGTAGGCGTCGGAGCGGCCGTAGAGTTCGAGGAGATACGGCTGCATGGCGTAGAACACGTAGAAACCGGTGCCCATGATGAACGGGCCGGCCAGAATGAGCCAGCGCACCGGACGGTTGCCGAACCCGTAGCGCACCGACGTCCGGAACACCCGGTGCATTTCGGCGCCCATACGGCGGCGTTTGCGAGGTGTGAAGCCGACGTCGTGCATCAATCTCCACGCCACGACGAAGGTCAGCCCCAACAGCAGGGCGCGCAGCAGGTAAGGCATGCCCAGATTGCTCCACTGGGCGATGAATCCGCCTGCCACGGTACCGGTGAGCATGGCCACACCGGCCGCGACCTCCCCCCTTGCGAAGGCATCATCGAAGGCTCCCGCGTATCCGCTGAAGCGCAGCGCATCCACCAGCCACGCCTCGGTGGCACCCGAGAAAAAGGTGAAGCCGAGTCCGAGCAGCATGGACGCAACGGCCCATGCCCACATATTCCCGCCGAGTTGCCAAAGCAAAAGATAAAACACGGTCGAAACCAACAACGTCGCCGCGCCGGCAAGGAACGACGCTCGTCGCCCGATGGTGTCCGCCACCACGCCGGTGGGTACTTCGAAGGCCACCTGACCCATCGTAAAGAAAGCGTTGACCAGGAAGGCCTGGGTGATTGTCAAGCCGGCATCGAGCAGGAACAGCGTGTTGATACCCCAGATGAAAGACGTCGCAAAGGTCGAAAGCAGGATGAGCGTGACATAGGTATGCAGAATCGCCTTCGTCGCAGGCTCCATCAACAAAGTATATTCGCCCGTAGCTCGGATGAAGCGCAGCGGAATCCGGGAAATCCAGCACAGCGGAACCCAGGGAACTCAGGGAGGGATCCGTAGCGACGGGTAAGGCGTCCTCGGATCCTTTCCGTCCGATGACGCGGTACACTAGCCTTCTCCGGAGAGACAAATCACTGTTTCAATCGCCGGTTCTTCTTTGAATTTCCTTGGACAAGAAGAATGAACAAACCAAACAAACGCCGGCTCATCCTGCTGTTGGGGGCGCTGTTGCTCGCGGCGCTCGTCGTTCTCGTCTGGCAACGCTTCGCCACCGACCAGGAATCCATGGCCTTCGCCAGCGGCAACGGCCGTATCGAGGCGGTGGAGATCGACGTCGCCGCCCGGTCGCCGGGCAGGCTTGAAGAGATCCTGGTACGCGAGGGCGAGTTCGTGACCGCCGGCCAGGTACTCGCGCGCATGGACACCCGGTCGCTCCAGGCGCAGTTGGCGCAGGCCCAGGCGCAACTGCGCGAAGCCGAGGACGCCGTGACCACCGCGCGCAGCCAGTTGGCGCAGCGGCAGAGCGAGAAGGCCGCCGCGCAGGCGCTGGTGGCGCAGCGCCAGGCCGAACTGAACGCGGCCCGCACCCGGGAAAAGCGCGTGGCCGAGCTGGCCGGCAAGGGCGTCGCCTCCCAGCAGGAGGCGGACGATGCCCGCACGGCGGTGGACAGCGCCGCCGCGGCGCTCAGCGCGTCCCAGGCCCAGGGGGCCGCCACCGATGCGGCCATCGCCACAGCGCGCACCCAGATCAACGCCACCCAGTCGGCGGTGGAAGCCGCCCGCGCCGCGGTGGCGCGGGTGCAGTCGGACATCGACGATGCCACCCTGCAAGCCCCGCGCGACGGCCGCGTGCAATACATCGTGGCGCGCAGCGGCGAGGTGGTGGGCGCAGGCGGCCGGGTGCTGAACATGATCGATCTCAGCGACGTGTACATGACCTTCTTCCTGCCCACCCGTGCGGCGGGACGCATCGCCATCGGCAGCGAGGCGCGCATCGTACTGGACGCCGCGCCGCAGTACGTGATCCCGGCACAGGTGTCGTTCGTGGCCGACGTGGCCCAGTTCACGCCCAAGACGGTGGAGACCGAAAGCGAGCGCGAGAAGCTCATGTTCCGCGTGCGCGCGCAACTGCCGCAGGAGCTGCTCAAGAAATACATCGTGCACGTGAAGACCGGCCTGCCCGGCATGGCCTACGTGCGCATCGATCCCGCCGCGCCGTGGCCCGCACGCCTGCAGCAGAATCTGGTGCAATGAGCGCACGCCACGGCGACACGGCGCCCGCAGTACGCCTGCAGGCGGTGGGATTGCGTTATCGCAGCGCCGAGGCCCTGACCGACATCAGCCTCGACCTGCCCGCCGGGCGCATGATCGGCTTCATCGGCCCGGACGGTGTGGGCAAGTCGAGCCTGTTCTCGCTCATCGCCGGCGCGCGGCATATCCAGAGCGGACGCATCGAGGTGCTGGGCGGTGACTTGGCCGACACGCGCTATCGCGACGCCCTGCTGCCGCGCATCGCCTACATGCCCCAGGGTCTCGGCAAGAACTTGTATCCGACCCTGTCGGTGTTCGAGAACGTGGATTTCTTCGGCCGGCTGTTCGGCCAAGGCCGCGCCGAGCGCGAGCGCCGCATCGACGCACTGCTGCAGGCCACCGGCCTCGCACCCTTCACCACCCGTGCCGCCGGCAAACTCTCGGGCGGCATGAAGCAGAAGCTCGGCCTGTGCTGCGCCCTCATCCACGACCCGGACCTGCTGATCCTCGACGAACCCACCACGGGCGTCGATCCCCTGTCGCGGCGCCAGTTTTGGGAACTCATCGAACGTATTCGCGCCAATCGTCCCGGCATGACCGTGCTGGTGGCCACCGCCTACATGGAAGAAGCGGCGCGCTTCGACTGGCTGGTGGCCATGAACGCCGGGCGTGTGCTCGCCGCCGGCACCGCCCGGGAGCTACTGGCGCGCACCGCAACCCGCAGCCTCGACGAGGCTTTCATTGCGCTCTTGCCCGAGGCGCTGCGCGCCGGCTACCGACCGGTGGCGCTCGCACCGCGCACCATCGGCGCAGACACCGAAGTGGCCATCGAGGCCCGCGACCTGACGCGGCGCTTCGGTGATTTCACCGCCGTGGATCACGTGAGCTTCCGCATCCATCGCGGTGAGATCTTCGGCTTCCTCGGTTCCAACGGCTGCGGCAAGACCACCACCATGAAGATGCTCACGGGCCTGCTGCCCGCGAGCGAGGGCGAGGCCTGGCTGTTCGGCGAGGCGGTGGACCCGCGCAGTGATACGCGTCGGCGCGTGGGCTACATGACGCAGTCGTTTTCCCTGTACGGGGAGCTGACGGTGCGCCAGAACCTGGTACTGCACGCGCGCCTGTTCCAGATGCCCGCGGACCGCATCGACGCGCGGGTGCGGGACATGGCTACGCGTTTCGAACTGCTCGACATCATGGACAGCCTGCCCGGCACCCTGCCGCTCGGCGAACGCCAGCGCCTGTCGTTGGCGGTGGCGATGATCCACGGTCCGGAGATGCTGATCCTCGACGAGCCCACCTCCGGCGTGGACCCCATCGCCCGCGATCGCTTCTGGAACGTGCTCATCGAACTGGCGCGCCGGGACAACGTTACCATTTTCGTTTCCACGCATTTCATGAACGAGGCGGAGCGCTGTGACCGCATTTCGCTCATGCACGCGGGACGCGTGCTGGTGAGCGACACGCCGGCGGCCATCCGCGAGCGCCGCGGCACGGATACCCTGGAGGAGGCCTTCATCGCCTATCTGGAGGATGCCCTCGGCGAGACGCCCGCACCCTCCGCGGTGGCCCCGGCCGTGCCGCCGCCGCCCCCGGTGCGGACGCCGTCCGGCCGGCGTTTCATCGACCTGCGCCGTTTGTTCAGCTATGCGCGCCGCGAGACGCTGGAACTGGTGCGCGACCCCATCCGCATCACCATGGCCACCGTGGGCAGCGCCCTGCTCATGCTGATCATGGGCTACGGCCTCAGCATGGACGTGGAAAACCTGGCGTTCGCGGTCCTGGACCGCGATGACACCGTCGCAAGCCGCGATTACGTGCTGAACATCGCCGGCTCACGTTATTTCACCGAACGCCCGCCGCTGCGCGACTATGCGGACCTGGAGACGCGCATGCGCAGCGGCGAGATCAGCCTCGCCATCGAAATACCGCCGGGCTTCGCCCGCGACATCGCGCGCGACATCGCGCGCGGCATCCCGGTGCAGATCGGCGCCTGGATCGATGGCGCCATGCCGGCGCGGGCCGAGACCGTGAGCGGCTACGTGCAGGGCATCCACAACCACTGGCTCGCCGGCAAGGCGCGCGAACGCTACGGTTCCGCCGCCACGGTGCAAGCGGCGCAGATCGAGACCCGCTATCGCTACAACCCGGACGTGGAGAGCCTGCCGGCCATGGTGCCGGCGGTGATTCCGCTGTTGCTCATGCTCATCCCCGCCATGCTCAGCACCCTTTCCGTGGTGCGCGAAAAGGAGCTCGGTTCCATCATCAACTTCTACGTCACGCCGGTGACGCGCGTGGAATTCCTGGTGGGCAAACAACTGCCCTACGTGCTGCTCGCCATGCTCAATTTCCTGCTGCTCACCCTCATGGCGCTGTTCGTATTCCGCGTGCCCATCACGGGCAGTCCGCTCACCCTCACCTTGGGCGCGTTCCTGTACGTAATCGCGGCCACGGCCATGGGACTGGTCATATCCACCTTCACCCGCAGTCAGATCGCCGCGCTGTTCGCCACCGCCATCCTCACGCTGATCCCCGCCGCCGAGTTCTCCGGAATGATCAATCCGGTGTCGTCCATCGAAGGCCTGGGCCGCTGGATCGGCGAGGTCTATCCGACCACGCACTTCCTCACCATCGCGCGCGGCACCTTCTCCAAGGCGCTGTACCTGCCGGACCTGTGGACCTCGCTCATCCCGCTGCTCATCGCGGGACCGGTGCTGGTCGGGCTGGCGGTCGTGCTGCTGCGCAAGCAGGAACGCTGACATGCGTGTGAGCAACGCCTTCAACCTGGGCATCAAGGAACTGCGCGGCCTGATGCGCGACCCGCTCATGCTGGTGCTGGTCGCCTACGCGTTCACCGTCGCCGTCTACAGTTCCGCGACGGCCATGCCCGAGACCCTGCACATGGCGCCCATCGCCATTGTCGATGAGGACCAGTCCATACTGTCGCAGCGCATCGTCGATGCCTTCTACCCGCCCAACTTCACGCCGCCCCAGCGGGTGACGCCCGCACAGATGGACGCGGGCATGGACGAAGGCCGCTACACCTTCGGCCTGACCATCCCGCCCGGTTTCGAGCGCGACGTGCTGGCCGGGCAGAGCCCCGCGCTGCAGCTCAACGTGGACGCCACGCGCATGAGTCAGGCCTTCACGGGCAACGCCTACATCCAGGCCATTTTGGTGGGCGAGGTGAACGCCTTCGTACAGCGCAATCGCGAGGCGGACGGACTCCCCGTGGAGCTGGCGCTGCGCGCACGCTTCAATCCCGAGCTGAACAAATCCTGGTTCGGCGGACTCACCGCCATCATCAGCCAGATCACCATGCTGTCCATCATCCTCACCGGTGCGGCGCTCATCCGCGAGCGCGAGCACGGCACCATCGAGCACCTGCTGGCCATGCCGGTGACGCCCGTGGAGATCATGCTGGGCAAGGTGTGGTCCATGGCCCTGGTGGTGCTGACCGCCGCGGCGGCGTCGCTGGTGTTCGTGGTGCAGGGGGCGCTGTCCATTCCGGTGCAGGGTTCCGTGCCGCTGTTCCTGGCCGGCGCTGCACTGCACGTCTACGCCACCACCTCGATGGGCATCTTCCTCGCCACGGTGGCCCGCTCCATGCCCCAGTTCGGCCTGCTTATCATGCTGGCCATCACCCCGTTGCAGATCCTCTCCGGCGCCGTCACGCCGCGCGAGAGCATGCCCGACTTCGTGCAGGCCATCATGCTCGCCACACCCAACACGCACTTCGTCATGATCGCCCAGGCCGTGCTGTTCCGCGGCGTCGGCTTCGCCATGATCTGGCCCCAATTCCTCGCCCTCGCCCTCATCGGCAGCGCCCTGTTCGCCTTCTCCCTGACCCGCTTCCGCAAAATGCTCGCGGCGGCGGGGTGATGGGGGAGAAGAATTGAAGAATTAACGCGGGGGACGCGGGGATTTTTGATACTCGCAGTTTCCTGCTGTCGTGACGCACGTTGCGATTACGTGACGCTTCGCGTCACTTCGGCAAAGACAGCGGGAAATCCGCCAGCCTTTTGCATTCCCTCGAACAATTCTGCGCGCGCAACCAGGCACCGGAAATCGCTTAGTCGCATCGCGGTTCGCGGCGGCGCCCACCGGCGGACTTATCTCTCCCGGGATGGCGCCCATCATTGATTTTTGGTCGGCGCTTCCTAGCCTTCTCACGGAAGGAGAACGCACTCAACCGTTTTCCCGACACGCCACCGGGGAGCCCATGCACGGAGGTTCAGGCGCTTCACGAGACCCAACAGACGGCACACCGTTACTGACGCTGGCCGCCCTGCCCGCCTCACGCGTGTTCGAGGTGCTCGAGTCCTCACCCGAAGGACTGTCGCCCGAACAGGCCGCCCATCGGTTGCAGCTCGAAGGACCCAACCGTTTGCCTCGCCCGGAAGGCCCGGGATTGTGGCGGCAATTGCTCGCCCAGCTCATTCATTTCTTCGCCATCGTCTTGTGGGTCGCCGCGGTTCTGGCGTTCATCGCCGGGATGCCTGAACTGGGTGTGGCAATCATTGTCGTCATCACGGTCAACGGGCTCTTCAGCTTCATTCAGGAATACCGTGCCGAGCGTGCGACGCAGGCGCTCGCGGCACTGCTGCCGCCGCTGGCCACCGTGTTGCGCCACGGCCGGCGCATGACGATTTCCGCTGAAGAACTGGTTACTGGTGATCTGATGCTCCTGCACGAAGGGGATCGCATCTCGTGTGATGCATGGGTCATCCAGGCCGAGGGGCTACGCGTGGACAACGCGCTGTTGACCGGTGAGTCGGAACCGGTCGAACGCGTGAGCGAGCTGCCGCCGATGGCCGAGAGCGCGCTGCTGCAAGCCGCCGATCTGGTGTTCGCCGGCAGCTTTGTCGCAGCGGGTTCCGGCCGAGCCGTCGCCGCAGCCACCGGCGCACGGACCCAGCTCGCCGCCATCACCCGGCTCACGGCAGGCGTGCAGCGCCGTCCCAGTCCGCTGCGCCGCGACATCCACCGCGCGGTGCGTGTCATCGCCGCCTTTTCCGTGACGGTGGGCCTTGTCTTTTTCGTCATCTCCCTTCTCCTCGGGGAGCCCGCGCGCGACGCATTGTTGTTCACCGTGGGGGTGATTGTCGCGCTGGTCCCCGAAGGGCTGTTGCCCACGCTTACCCTTTCGCTTTCCATGGGTGCAACACGCATGGCGCGGCGGCGGGCTCTCGTCAGGCACCTGGAAGCGGTGGAGAACCTGGGTGCGACCACGGTGATCTGTTCGGACAAGACGGGCACCGTTACCACCAGCGAGATGACCGTGCGACGCCTGTGGGCCGGCGGCCGGCACTTCACGGTCACCGGGCTGGGCTACAACCCGCGTGGTACCGTGCTTCATGAGGGCAGACCGCTCAATCACGAGGAAGCATCGGAGCTGGGGCCCATGCTCCAGGTTGCTGCGCTGTGCGGTGACGCCCGCATCGAGCAGCGCGAAGGCCGCTGGCGCTGCCTCGGTGACCCGGTCGACGGCGCACTGCTGGTGCTGGCGATGAAAGGCGGGGTGATGCGCACCAGCGCCGAGCGCTCCGCTCATCGAATCCGGGAACTGCCCTTCGACTCTCATCGCCGGCGCATGAGCACGGTGCATGTCCTGCCCTCGGGCGATCACCTGGTGCTGAGTAAAGGATCGCCGGAATCGATACTTGAGGTATGCACGGCGGTGGCGGTGGATGGAAGTCCTCAGCCAATGATTGCGGAGCGCCGGTCGCAGGTGATCGCGGAGGCGGAGGTGATGGCCGCCGACGGATTGCGAGTGATGGCGTTGGCCCAGCGCGTGCTGCCCGCTGCAACCCATACCGCCGCCACCGCTTTGGAATCGGATCTGGTGCTGCTGGGACTGGCGGCGATGGAGGACCCGGTGCGTCCCGAAGTGCCGCACGCACTCGCCCAATGCCGTCGCGCGGGCATCCGGGTACTGATGATCACCGGCGATCATCCCGCGACCGCCGCGGTGGTGGCACGCAAGGCAGGATTCTCGGAAGGCGAGGTACGCCTGGGCGCGGACCTGCCCGAGGACGACGCGGCGCTGGGCGCAATGCTGTTCCGTACCATCACGGTGGTCGCGCGCGTCGCCCCCGAGCAAAAGCTGCGTATCGCGCGGGCGCTGCAAAACCGCGGCGAGGTGGTCGCCATGACCGGTGATGGCGTGAACGACGCCCCTGCCCTGCGTCAGGCCGACATCGGTATCGCCATGGGCTGTTCGGGCACCGACGTCGCGCGAGAGGCGGCCGATCTCGTGCTGCTCGACGACAATTTTGCGCACATCGTCGCGGCCATCGAGGAAGGGCGCGCCGCCTTCTCGAACATCCGGCGTTTCCTCAGCTATCACCTGACCGACAACGTCGCAGAGCTTGCCCCTTTCGCGGTCTGGGCCCTCTCAGGCGGCACCTTTCCCCTCGTTTTGTCCGTGCTGCAGATCCTCGCACTGGATATCGGTACTGATCTGTTGCCCGCCCTCGCCCTCGGCGCCGAACGGCCGGACCCCGGCATCATGGGAAAACCGCCTCGCCTGCGGGAGGAAAGACTGCTCAGTAGCAGCGTGTTGGCGCGAGCCTTCGGATTCCTTGGGCCGCTCCAGGCAGTCCTTTCCTTGAGCCTCGTTCCGATCGGCGCCGTGCTCCTCTTCGCCTGGACGCCGGGACAGCCCATCCCGGCCCAGGCAGTGGCGACGCTTTCGACACTGGTTTTCACCGCCATCGTGCTTCAGCAGATGATCAACGCATTCGAATGTCGGCGAACACCCGCGTCGATTTTCCAGATCGGCCTGTTCTCCAATCGCCTGCTGGTAGCCAGTGTTGCGGTCGAGGCACTTGTGCTGCTCGCATTCATCTATGCCCCGGGGCTGAACAGAATTCTTGGCAACGTCCCGCTTGCCGCGAACGCGTGGCTGCTGGTGCTCGTGTCACCGCTTTTGTTTTTGAGCGCAGAGGAATTGCGTAAGAGCGCCGTTCGTGCCGCGACGAAATCGCCCCCAAGTCATTCAGCCCCGTAGCCCGGATGGAGCGCAGCGGAATCCGGGGATCACCTAAACGCCATTGTCGTGCAGAGTGTCCTTTTTGTAGCGTCAGTGACGGTGGCACATTCGCGTGCCAACGAACCCGGATTCCGCTGCGCTCCATCCGGGCTACCGGGTCGGTGCCGGGGGTGCGTTGTTTGCTCAACCTCAGCTTTCTTTGCATTTTTCCCGTACCGCCGCGGGTAGAATGAACCTGTGACTTGACGCGCAGGTGCCATCATGAAACCGATAAAAACCGCCTATTTCGCCCTTCTCACGCTGCTGGCCATGCTTTGGTTTCTGGCCGACGACACCTTGTGGACCGCCAACGGATTCTTCCCCCTGCGCAATGGCATGGTGCAGCTGACCGGCGTGATCGGCATGGGTGTGATGAGCGTTGCCATGATGCTGGCCATTCGGCCTGGCCGTATCGAACCTTGGCTGGGCGGCCTGGACAAGTCTTATCGGCTGCACAAGTGGCTGGGCATCACAGCACTGGTGGTATCTATAACGCACTGGCTGTGGGCGAAAGGACCCAAGTGGGCGGTGGGCTTAGGCTGGCTGGAGAAGCCCCGACGCGGTGCGGGACCACCGCTCGGCGACATCGAGCAATGGTTCCGCGCGCAACGCCATCTCGCCGAGGGCGTGGGCGAGTGGGCGTTTTACGGCGCCGTCGTGCTGATGCTGCTCGCACTGGTCAAGTGGTTTCCCTATCGCCATTTTTTCAAGACCCACCGGCTGCTCGCGATCGCCTACCTGGTGCTTGTGTTCCATGGCGTGATCCTGCTGGACATGAATTACTGGGCGCAGCCCGTCGGCTTGCTGGTGGCGGCGCTGATGCTGGGCGGCACGTTCGCGGCGTTCACGTCCTTGTTTCGCCGCATCGGCGCCGGGCGGCGCGCGCTGGGCGAGGTGGCCGAGGTGGTACACCGCGAGATCCCGCACGTGCTGAGCGTGGCCGTGCAGCTGCATGACCGTTGGCCCGGCCATGTACCTGGGCAGTTCGCCTTCCTCACCTTCGACAAGGCAGAGGGGCCGCACCCGTTCACCATTTCTTCTGCTTGGCGCGGCGACGGCAGGTTGCAGTTCCACATCAAGGAACTGGGTGATTACACCAAGAGGCTGCCGACGCTGCTGCGCCGCGGGAATCTCGTGACCGTGGAAGGCCCTTACGGCTGCTTCGATTTCAACGGCCGCAAGCCCGGCCAGATCTGGGTGGCGGGCGGCATTGGCCTGACGCCCTTCATCGCTCGCCTGCAGGCGCTGGAAGGACGCACCGACGACAGGTCCATCGACCTGTTCTACAGCACCAATGTGCCCGATGACGACGTATTAACGCGGCTGCGTTCGCTCGCCGAACGGGCCCGGGTGCGGCTGCACGTATGGGTGACTCAACGCGACGGCTTTCTCACGGGCGCACGCCTGCGCGCCGCCGTGCCGCATTGGCAGGGCGCCGACGTGTGGTTCTGTGGGCCGGCCGGCTTCGCCGACAGCCTGCGTTGCGATCTGGTCGCCGCCGGGATGGCGCAGGACGACTTCCACCAGGAATTGTTCGCCATGCGCTAACGGCGCGTGCGGCGCAGCAACAGACCGAGGGCGGCGAGCGCGGCGAATGCGGCGCCGCCGAGGAAGGTCGCCGCGGCGCCGAACCGGCTCCACAGCGCGCCGGCGAGGACGCTCGCGAGCAGCAGCGCGCCGCCGCTCACCAGATTGAAGACGCCGAAGCCCGTGCCGCGCAGTTCCGCCGGCACAGTGTCGGCCACCAGCTTCGACAGCAGGCCTTGCGTGAAGGCCATGTGCAGGCCCCACAGGGCGGCGCCCGCGAAGGCGCCGAGGGGTACGGCGGCGAAGGCGATCAGCAGGTCGGCGGCCATGAGCATGACGAGGCCCATGAGCAACAGCCCGCGCGCGCTGACCCGGTCGGCCGCAGCGCCCGCCGGATAGGCGGCGCCCGCATAGAACACGTTCACCACGATCATGATGAGCGGCACGTAGGTGAGTTGCAGGCCCACGTCCTGGGCGCGCAATACCAAAAAGGCCTCGCTGAAGCGCGCCAGGGTGAACACGGCGCCAAGCAGCACCACCAGCCAGTAGCGTCGCGGCAGACGCTGTGCATCGCGTAGGCTCAGCGGCGGGCGTGCCTCCCCTCCCCGCGCGGTCTCCGGTTCGCGCACGTAGACCACGAGCAATGCCACCGATACCACCGCAGGCAGCACGGCGATCCACATCACCGCGCGGATGTCGTCATCCAGCCAGAGCATGAACACCACAGCGAGCAGTGGGCCGATGAGCGCACCGACGGAATCGAGCGCCTGGCGCAGCCCGTAGGCGGCGCCGCGCAGCCGCGCCGCGGTGATGTCGGCGATGAGCGCGTCGCGCGGCGCGCCACGGATACCCTTGCCCACGCGGTCGACAAAACGCGCGGCGGCCACCCAGCCGATGGCGTTCGCCAAGGGGAACACCGGCTTGGTGAGCGCCGCGAGGCCATAGCCGAGCACCATGAGCACCTTGCGCCTGCCGAGGAAGTCGCTGAGTGTGCCGGAGAACACCTTCAGCACCGCCGCGATGGCCTCGGCAATGCCTTCGATGAAGCCCACCGTGACCATGGACACCCCAAGCACGCTGACCATGAAGACCGGCAGCAGGCTGTGGATCATCTCCGACGAGGCGTCCATGAACAGCGAGCCGAACCCCATGGCCCAGATCCCCACGGGCAGCGCCCGCCAGGCGGCTTGGGATTCGGGTGGATGGCGCGGTTCGGTCATGGGCTTGGCGGTGGTTTTTCCCTGGGGATACCCAGGAGCGTAGCGACCGCAGGCCGTTTCGTAGCCCGGATGGAGCGCAGCGGAATCCGGGGAATCCAGCACGACATCCAAACGAACTCAGCCCGAATTTTGCTCCCCTCTCCCCAGCCCTCTCCCGGAGGGAGAGGGTGTTCGTGCCCCGATGGAGCGCAGCGGAATCCGGGAATCCAGCACGAGATCCAAACGATCCGTCCCGGATTTTGCTCCGCTCTCCCCAACCCTCTCCCGGAGGGAGAGGGTGTTCGTGCCCCGATGGAGCGCAGCGGAATCCGGGGAATTCAGCACGAGATCCAAACGAATCCTGCGTGGATCTTGATCCCCTCTCCCCAGCCCTCTCCCGGAGGGAGAGGGTGTTCGTGCCCGGATGGAGCGCAGCGGAATCCGGGGAATTCAGCACGAGATCCAAACGATCCGTCCCGGATTTTGCTCCCCTCTCCCCAGCCCTCTCCCGGAGGTAGAGGGTGTTCGTGCCCGGATGGAGCGCAGCGGAATCCGGGGAATTCAGCACAAGATCCAAACGATCCGTCCCGGATTTTGATCCCCTCTCCCCAACCCTCTCCCGGAGGGAGAGGGTGTTCGTGCCCCGATGGAGCGCAGCGGAATCCGGGGAATTCAGCACAAGATCCAAACGAATCCTGCGCGGATCTTGATCCCCTCTCCCCAACCCTCTCCCGGAGGGAGAGGGTGTTCGTAGCCCCGATGGAGCGCAGCGGAATCCGGGGAATTCAGCACAAGATCCAAACGAATCCTGCGCGGATCTTGATCCCCTCTCCCCGACCCTCTCCCGGAGGGAGGGGGTGTTCGTGCCCCGATGGAGCACAGCGGAATTCCAAACAAATCCAGCCCGGATTTTGATCCCCTCTCCCCAACCCTCTCCCGGAGGGAGAGGGCGTTCGTAGCCCGGAAGGAGCGCAGCGGAACCCGGGGAATGCTGGGCGGACGACGGGCAGGGTGAGGAGCGAAACGGCGCCGTATCGTTCCTGATCGCGTAGAGGAACTTGATGGGGCGGCTTCGCGCGAGAGATCCCGGATTCCGCTTCGCTTCATCCGGACTACGGTGACAGTACGGGGTTCTCGGATAAAAAAAACGCCGGGGTGATGCCCCGGCGTTTTCTTTTCGGTCGCCTGCCGCATCAAAGCGGCATTTCGCTCTCTTCGTCGCCCACCGGCTTCATCTGCTTGCCGCGTTCGAGCCATTTGAAGAACAGCGGCACGAACAGCGTGGCGATGAAAGTGGCGGCGAGCATGCCGCCGAGTACACCGGTGCCCATGGATTGCCGCGCTGCGGCGCCCGCGCCTGTGGAGATGGCCAGCGGCACGACGCCCAAGACGAAGGCCAACGAGGTCATGACGATAGGACGGAAGCGCAGGCGTGCGGCTTCGATGGCGGCGTCGACCACGCTCTTGCCGTTGGCGTATTGCTGGGCCGCGAACTCCACGATCAGGATGGCGTTCTTGGCGGCAAGACCGATGAGCACCACCAGGCCGATCTGGAAGTAGATGTCGTTGGGCATGCCGCGTGCGAACACCAGTGCCAGTGCTCCCATGAGCGCGAAGGGCACGGACATGATCACGGCGAGCGGCAGCGACCACTTCTCGTACTGTGCGGCCAAAATCAGGAACACCATGATCACGCCGAAGATGAGCGCCGGACCGGAGGAGCCCGCATCGCGCATCTGCTGGAACGCCTCGCCGGACCAGGCCAGTGAATAACCGGCCGGCAGCACCTCGGCAGCGACCTGCTCGACAATGGCGATGGCATCGCCCGAGCTGATACCTGGTACGGAGGCGCCCATGATCTTGGCGGCCAGGAAGCCATTGAAGCGCTCCAACTGCTCGGCGCCGACGATGTCCTTCACCTTGATGACCGCTGCCAGCGGGATCATGGCGCCGCTGTTGGCGCTACGCACGTAGACCTTGCCCAGGTCGTCCGGCTTCATGCGGTAGTCAGATTCGGCCTGCAACTGCACGCGGTAGGCACGGCCGGTCTTGTTGAAGTCGTTCACGTACAGCGCACCCATGGTGCTCTGCAGGGTCTCGTAGACCTGATTGAGCGGAATCCCCAGCGACAACGCCTTCGGCTCGTCCACCTCCACGAACAACTGCGGTGAGGTCGGGCGGAAGAAGGTATTGATACGCGTGAATTCCGGGCGCTGCTGCAGTGCGCCGATGAGCGTCTGCGTCACGTCGTTCAAGCTCTGCGTTTCACCATCGGCACGGTTCTGCACGTAGAACTCGAAGCCGCCGGCGGCACCCAGGCCGCGGATGGCGGGCGGGTTGAAGGTCATGGCCATGCCGTCCGGCAACGCGCCCATGCCCATACCCATGAACTGACCTACCAGCGCCTCGGCGGGAACGTCGCGCTCGCTCCAGTCCTTGAACTTGATGAACATGGTGCCGCCGTTGGTCTTGGCGCCGCCGCCGATCAGGTCGTACCCGCTGATGAGCACGGTGTGATCCACCGCCTCGTTCTGGATGACCATCTGGCGGAAACGCTCGCCGGTCGCACTGGTGCGCTGGAGCGACGCGCCGTCCGGCAACATCACCGCCGACATCACCACGCCCTGGTCCTCAGGCGGCACGAAGCCGCCCGGGACGATGCGGAACAGGAACACCGTCATGGCGATGACGGCCACGAACACCGTGGTGCCCAGATACGGGTGGTGCAAAATGCCCTCCACCGTGCGCGTATACAGTCGCGTGAACGCCTCGAAGCCACGATTGAAGGGCCGGAACACCCGCGACTCGCCGTGGTTCGGCTTGAGGATGAGCGCACACAGCGCTGGCGTGAGGGTCAACGCCACGATGCCGGAAATGAACACGGCCACGGCCACGGTCACGGCGAACTGCTTGTAGAGCACACCGGCGATGCCACCCAGGAAGGCCACGGGGATGAACACCGAGCACAGCACCAGCACGATGGCCACCACCGCACTCGAGACCTCGCGCATGGCCGTCACCGCCGCATCGAACGGTCGCATCTTGTGCTCGGTCATATGGCGTTCGACGTTTTCCAGCACGATGATGGCGTCGTCCACCACGATGCCGATGGCGAGCACCATGGCGAACAAGGTCAGGGTGTTGATGGAGAAGCCGAACAGCCACAGGCCCGCGAACGTGCCGATGAGCGAGACCGGTACGGCGATCATGGGTATGAGCGTGGCGCGCCAGTTCTGCAGGAAGATGAACACCACCGCCACCACCAGGATCAGCGCCTCGACCAGCGTCGTCATTACTGCATTGATGGACGCGATGACGAACTGCGTGGTATCGAACGGGATCATGTAATCGACGCCAGAGGGAAAGCGCTTTTTGATCTCGTCCATTTCACCGCGTACGGCATCCGCCACGTCGAGGGCGTTGGCGCCGGTTTGCAGGAAGATGCCCAGGGCAATGGCTGGATTGCCGTCGACGGTACTCTTCTGGTCGTAGTTGTAGGCACCGAGTTCCACGCGCGCCACGTCCTTCACGCGCAGCACGCCGTTCGGGCCGTCCGCACGAATGATGATGTCGCCGAATTCCTCGGGCGTCAGCAGACGTCCCTTGGCGGTCACCGTGTACACCAGCATCTGCGGGTTGGGCGTGGGCTCATGGCCGATCTTGCCCGCCGCATACTGATTATTCTGCACGCGCACCGCCGCCGCGATATCGCTGGTCGTGACACCCAGTTGCGCCATACGGTCGGGCTTCAGCCAGATGCGCATGGAATAGTCCTGCGCACCGAACACGATCACATCGCCGACGCCCGGCAGACGCTTCAGGTCGTCCACCACGTTAAGGCTGGCGTAGTTGGACAGGAACAGGCGATCGCGAGTGCCGTCCGGCGAAAACATGGACGTGATGAGCAGGATGTCCATGTTGCGCTTCACCACCAACACACCATTGCGACGCACGTCTTCGGGCAGGCGCGGCTCGGCCGCCTTGACGCGGTTGTTGACGTTCTGGGTGGCCGTGTCCACGTCCGTGCCCACTTCAAAATTGACCGTGATCATGATCTGGCCATTGGAGGTGGACGTGGAGCTGAAGTACGTGAGGCCCTCGATGCCGTTCAGCTGCTCCTCGAGGGGCGCCGCAACGGTGCGTGCGAGCGTCTCGGCGGACGCGCCGGGATAATTGGCGATGACCATCACCGTGGGTGGGGAGATCTGCGGATACTGCGCGATGGGCAGCACCTGTGCGGCCACCAGGCCCGCGATGACGATGACGATGGATATGACCGAGGAAAATATCGGCCGGCTGATGAAGAATCTCGAAGACATGTGCGTCGCTCCGATCAGCCCTTGGTGTGGGCCGACGCTGCGGTCTGGCGCGAACCGCTGGTCTTACCGCCCGCGTTGGCCGGCAGGGCCGCCGGCTTGGGTGCCACCACCATGCCTGGACGCAACTTGATGATGTTGTCGGTGATGACCCGGTCGCCGGGTTGCAGGCCGCCGGTAATCACCCAATCCTGGCCGCGCCATTCGGCCGTCTGCACGGGACGTGGCGTCACCTTGTTATCGGCATCGGCCACCATGACCATGCGGCCCGCATCGTTCTGCACCACTGCCACCTGCGGCACCAGATACACATTCTCGCGATCGCCGAGCAGCAACCGCGCACGCACGAACTGGCCGGGCAGCAGGCGGTTTTCATGGTTGGCAAACTCGGCGCGCAACTGCTGCGTGCCCAGCGCCGTGTCGATGGTGCTGGCCAGGTAGTTCAGCTTGCCCGGCACCGGATAGACCGTGCCATCCGGCAGGATGAGTTCGATGCCGGTGATGTTCTCCGCGACCAGGCGGCCCTGCGGCAGCTTGGCGATGTCACTCTCGGCCAAGCTGAAGCGCACCCAGATGGGATCCAGCTGATAGATGGAGGTGAGCAGGCTGTCGGCGCCCGTGGTGATGAGATTGCCCTCGGACTTGATGGCGCGGCCGGTGGTACCGGAGACCGGTGCGGTGACCGTGGTCCACGACAGGTTCAGCTGTGCCTGGCGCAGTGCCGCCTGGGCGATGTCGTTGGTGGACACGGCGTTGTCGTAGTCGCGACGGCTCACCAGGTTCTGTTCCACCAGCCCCTCGAGGCGCTTCAGTTCGCGGGCGGCCTGATCGGCACGCGCCTTGGCCTCGGCCAGGGCGATTTCATAGCTGGCGCGATCGATCTGGAACAGCGCCTGGCCCGCGCGCACCGTCTCGCCTTCCTGGTAGAGGCGCTTCATGAGAATCCCGCCGACGCGCGCGCGCACTTCCGTTTCGCGTGCGCCTTCCGTCTGGGCCATCACCTCGATGCTGGCGGGGACACGCTGGGGCTGCATTTCAAGCACGCTCACCGGCATGGGCGGTCGGGCGGGTGCGGTGGCCCCCGCGGCCCCATCATCGGACGAGCAACCGGTCACCCCGACGGAAAGCGCAATGGCGCCCCACACCAGGCCAAGGATCGAATGACGCGGTGAACCGATGTTCATCGAGGAAATCTCCAGCGGGGTGGTTTTACAGGACACGCTAGTGTACATACATTCGAGCATGTATGTATACTGCGCCGCGGTCCGTAAAAGGACTTTTTTGTGGAGACGAAATGGCGCGCAAGACCAAGGCAGAAGCCCTGCTAACCCGCCAACAGATCATCGATGCCGCGCGGGAAGTTTTCCATCGGCATGGCGTCGCGCGTTCCTCGCTCGAGCAGGTAGCCACCACGGCCGGCCTCACCCGCGGCGCCGTCTACTGGCACTTCAAGGACAAGGCGGAACTGTTCCGCGCCATGCGCGAGGACGTGTTCGAGCCCATGGACCAGCGCCTCGATGCCCACCTGCTCACCAGCCGTTACGCCGATCCCCTGGACGCCATCGAGGCGGCGCTCAACGAGCTTTTCGTGGCGCTGGACGAATGTCCGGTCATGCGCCAGATGCTGGAAATCATGGTGTTGCGCTGCGAGTACGCCGACGAATTCGCCGACGTGCAGCCCGAGGTGGAACGGCCCGGACAGGAGTTCTTAGAACGCCTGGAAACCGCTTACAAGAAGGCGTCCGCCGCCCGCACCTTGCGCCCGGAACTCGATCCCTTCGCTGTCGCCCTGGATACCTGGGCGTTCGTGGGCGGCCTGCTGCACATCCTGCTCGCGCGAAATTTCGACAGGGAAATCACCTCACAGGTCACGGCCATGATTGCGACACACATGGGCCTGCGCCGCCGTGCGCAGGTGGCGCCCGGCGACGCTTGAGCCCGTGCGGGCGGAGCACCAGGGCGTTCCGCCCGTAGCCCTGCCTTATGCGTGGTGGGCGCCGCGCTCCCAACCGCTACGCACGGCCGACTTGTACTTGTCCCACGGGCCGTAGCTGTGCGCCTCCCAATCGCTGCGGATCAGCGGCTCGATATTCTCCCAGCTGCCGTCATGGAATTTCGGGTCCCGGGCCAGGTGATAGCCGTAGCGGTAGGACTGGCGCAGGTCATCGTACTGCTCACTGCCCGCCTCGCTGCGCAGCTCGTCTTCGTACATGGCGAACTCCGCCTCCTCTTCCGGACTAAGCTGCTCCACTTCCACTTCCGTGCCGCGCAGCGTCTCGTGCACGGTTTCCATGCGCTCCCCGGCCGTCTTGCTCACCACCACTTCTTCCTTGACGCGTGCGGTCTTTTCGATCACCGGCTCTTCCGAAACCGCGGTGACTTCCACGGTCTCGCCGGTGCCGGCCATCTCGGCCTCGCTGGCCGGCCGATCCACGGCGTGGCGTTCCACATGGACCTCCTCGGTCTTGAGGGGAATTTCCTCCTCCACCGGGCGCTCCGTCGTATGGCTGTAGACACGCACGCCGCCGATGCGTCGCGCGCGCTTGCCAAGGCGCAGCGCCTCTTCGGTGACCGGAATCCTTTCCTCGCCCGCCACGGTCTCCGCGGTTTCCGGCGCTGCCGCACCGCGGCTGTCCAGATCGACGGCGCCCTGGCGGTTGAGAATGTCCGCGGCCAGGCTGGCGCTGTCCTCATCCGAAGCGTCCACCATCACCACCGTATCATCGGGTCCGATGTTGGCGGTGGAATATTCCCCGGATTCGAAGCCCAGTTTGCGTTTGATGTTCGCGAAGAAGCCGCCCTTCTTTTCCGCGGACATCTCATCCAGGAACCGCTCTCCCGACAGCTTATCGAGCGCATCGTCCTGGAAGCCGGCGTTCTTCAATTCAACAACGGCGTTGTCGGCGCCGGTGGACGTGTCGAACACGCCTATCAAGGTTTTCATCATCACTGTGCCCTCGGTTGATCTCTCAGTCGTCGAGTGGCTCGATACGTGCCGATTCACTGCGCAGCACCACACGTTTCGGCGCGCGCCGAGTCACTCCCCTCTTGGCGACGCGAATCTCTTCACGCAGGACCCAACGCTTTTGCACCACGACCTCCTCATCGACGACGGGGATCACCGTGGTGTCGCCCTCCGTGTAGCTGTCCATGGGACCGTCGACCACACGGCCTACCGCGAGCCGGGTCACGTCCACGTCCTCGTGCACCTCTGGCTCATCCACCGTCACCGCCCGTTCCTGCACGGATTTGCGCACGCGCACCCCCTTGCGGGTCTTTCGCTTCCGCACGTTCAGGCGTTCCTCCATCACGGGGATGACGGCATCGGGCCGTGTGTCGGCCTTGTCTTCGGTGACAGTTGGGTCTTTCACGGGGCTGGGTCCAAGTCAAGCCATAACAAAAAGCTAGTAGCGAGGGGATGCCACCGAAACGGACCCTGCGTGAATTTTCGCTTGCGACTTCGTGGGTTGGACTGCGTTTGCCGATGGCATCCGATCACGGAAACGTCGGCCAGGCCGGGCCGCCCACGTGCGCAGCATGTCCTTGGCCGCAACGGCGACGTGACATGCGCCGGAGAAGGTCACATGGCTTTGCAATGTGACCTTCGGGTGTAGTCATCCGTGGATTTGTAGGTCACGTTGCCGCGCAGCGGCTACGTGACTATGCCGGCGGGAGTGTCGCGTCGAAGGTGATTCTCAAAACGCGGAGCCGTATGCCCTGCGTGCGGCGTGCCATTCGAGAAGGATCCAGGCGCCGTCACCGCTGCACGCGCTGCGCTTCATGGTGACGACTTCGTGTGCTTCGCTCGCGTTCACCGGCTTGAGCATGTCGTTCTCGGAGAACGCGAGGCAATAGCGACGTGCGCCCGGCATTGACACGCAGCCGCGGCAGAACTGCTGCACGGCATGATGTGCGCGCGAACCGTAGAGCACGCAGTTTGCGCATTCCGGCATGTCCCGGTGGTCGTTTCCCATGTGTCTGTCCGTGGCACTCCCAGCGAAGGCGTGGGACTCTAGCGCCCCGCTCGACCGCTGGCATCAGCCTGAAGGACTAGTTGCCCTAGTCCGGTCCTTGCCGCCTCAGACACAGGTCGGCGGCCGCGCCCGGGCACGGTATGATCGCGTCCTGAACAGGAAAGGAGATTTTCGTGACCGCTGAACTGCGCATCGAGCGCGTGACCGGTGCCGAGCTGGAACGCCACATCCCGGAGCTGGCGCGCCTGCGCATCGAGGTGTTTCGCGACTTC
Source organism: Gammaproteobacteria bacterium (assembly GCA_041685115.1). GTDB lineage: Bacteria > Pseudomonadota > Gammaproteobacteria > Thiohalomonadales > Thiohalomonadaceae > JALOAT01. Next base: position 22,641 of record JAWLGK010000004.1, read on the forward strand.
CCGTATCTTTATGACGGCACGCCGGAGTACGAGGCACACTATCTGCGCACCTACGTCGAGTCGCCCGACGCGGCGGTGGTACTGGCGCTGGACGGTGAGCGGGTGGTGGGCGCGTCATCCGCCCTGCCCCTGCGCCATGAAACGGACGAGTTCCTGCGCCCCTTCGTGGAGGCAGGTATCGATCCCGATCAGGTGCTCTATCTCGGCGAATCGGTGCTGCTGAGACCCTACCGCGGCCGCGGTATCGGCGTACGTTTCTTCGAGGAACGCGAGGCGCACGGCCGGGCGCTGGGCGGCCTGCGCTGGGCCAGTTTCTGCGCGGTGGAACGACCCACCGATCACCCGCGTCGCCCGCCCGATTACATCCCGCTCGACACGTTCTGGACCCACCGCGGCTACCAAAAACGCCCGGAGCTCACCACGCGCTATGAGTGGAAGGACCTGGACGACGCCCACGACACCGCGAAGGTCATGACCTTCTGGACCAAACCCCTGGACACCACGCCGTGACACGCACCGTACACATCGCGAGCGCCCAGTACGACATCGGCCATTTCGCGCACTGGGACGACTACGCCGCGAAGCTGTCACGCTGGGTGGCCGAGGCCGCGCCCCGCGCCGAGCTGCTGGTGTTCCCGGAATACGGCGCCATGGAACTGGCATCGCTGCTGCCGGCGCCGGCGCCGGCGCGTGCCGATCTTCGCTTGCAGATTGCGGGCATGCAGGCCCTGCTGCCGCGCTTCCTCGACCTGCATCGCGCGCTTGCCATGGACCATCGGGTGTATCTGCTCGCCGCGAGTTTTCCGCTGGAGGTCCGCCCCGGGGTGTACTGCAACCGCGCACATCTGTTCAGCCCGCAAGGCAATCTCGGCTGGCAGGACAAGCAGATGATGACGCGCTTCGAAAACGAGCGCTGGGGCATCTCCGCGGGCGCGCCCGCCCGCGTGTTCGACACACGCCTCGGCCGGCTCGCCGTGGCCGTCTGCTATGACGTGGAGTTTCCCGCACTGGTGCGCCGCCAGGTGGAGGCCGGCGCCGAACTCATCCTGGCGCCCAGCTGCACCGACGGCCTCGCCGGTTATCACCGCGTGCGCATCGGCTGCCAGGCGCGCGCGCTGGAAAACCAGTGCGCCGTGGTCCAGTCCTGCACCGTGGGCAACGCGCCCTGGTCCGAGGCAGTGGACGTGAACGTCGGGGCCGCCGGCGTGTTCGTGCCGCCCGACATCGGTTTGCCGGGCGACGGCGTGGTGGCCTGCGGCACGCTCAATGCGGCGCAATGGCTGTTCGCCGGACTCGACCTCGCCGCCCTTGCGCGCGTGCGCGAAGAAGGTCAGGTGCTCAATCACCGGGATTGGCCACGGCAGGAGATGTCGACCGCGGTGCAGCTTCAACCACTGGTCTGACCGGCGCGCGAAGCCAAGGCGCGAACACCGCAGGTCGGCTCACGCTACGTGCCGGCATCGCCCCCCCGCGAACGCCGCCAGGATTACCAGCGCACCAAGGAACGGTAGCCCGACGCCACCACCGCCACCGCGCACAGCACCGTCAGTGGCGGTGGCCAGGACGGTCACGGTGGCCGAAGTCTTGGCGCCGTAATCGTCGCTGACCATGTAGGTGAAGCGGTCGAGGCCGGTGAAACCGGCTCCCGGTGTGTACGTCAGGGTACCGTCACCGTTCGCCCTCACCGTGCCGTGGGCGCCCTGGCTGAAAGCGGAAATGCTCAGCGTGTCGTCATCGGCATCGCTCGCCAGGGCGAGGAGATCGGGCGTCGTGGACGCCACACCTGGCTCAGTGCGAAGGGTGATGTCGCGGGCAACCGGGGCATGGTTGCGCTTCAGGCCGACGGTATGGAGCGTACCCGCAGCGACCGCTGCCACATCGCGCCATGCACCGACATCGACACCGGCCCAACCGACGGCAACGACCGAGCCGTCCCGCTTGAGTCCAACGGTGTGAAAGTCACCCGCCGCCACGGCCACTACCTCCTTCCAGGCGCCCACGTCGCATTGGCCATCTGCATTTGAGCCCACCGCCAGCACCGTGCCATCCTCCTTCAGGGCCACGGTGTGGGACAGTCCTGCCGCCACGGCCACCACAGCCGACCAACCACCGACCGCGAGTTGACCGTCGTCGCTCGCCCCCTCCGCCACCACGGTGCCGTCCGCTTTCAGGCCCACTGTGTGGGCACCGCCCGCCGCCACGGCTACCACATCACGCCAGCTACCCACGTTCAGCCGACCGTCTCCGCCGCGAGGATTCTGATAGCCCGTGGCTATCACGGAGCCGTCCGCCTTCAGGCCTACGGTGTGGGCCCAGCTCGCTGAAACCGCGACGATAGTGCTCCAGCCACTCACGTCGAGCTGACTGTCTTCATTCGCGCCCACCGCGAGCACCGTACCGTCCGCCTTCAGGCCCACGGTATGAAGAGGGCCCGCGGCCACGGCGATCACGTCGCTCCAGCCACCCACATCGATTTGGCCGCTGTCGCCCCAGCCCACCGCCACCACTTTACCGTCCGGTTTCAGGCCCACGGTGTGCCCCCATCCCGCCGCCACGTCCACCAACCGGTTCCAGTCATCCACCTCGAGTTGACCTGCATCGTTGTTGCCTACCGCGACCACCCGGCGTCCATCGGGAACGCCGGTGAAGGAGAAATGAACGGACGCCTCGGCAGACCAGCCTCCGCCATCGCGTACGCGGAAGGTGAAACGGTCACGCCCACGGGCAGTGAGATTCGCCGTGTAGGTGAAGGCGCCGCTCGCGACATCGTCGAGCACCACCGTCCCATGATGCGGAGGCGTGACGATTTCGTAGGCGAGGGCACCGCCGCCTGTACTGCCGGTTGCCTGGAGGGTCGCGCTCACTGCGTCACCGGCCTTCAACGGACGTACCACGGTCATTTTTGCCTCGGGGCCTGCGCTATACGCAGGCGCCGCCAACAGCCATACCGGCAGGGAGAAGAACAACGAAAAAAGCGCGGCTCGAAAACGACCGGCGAATGGCGGCTGCTTCTGCATTATGGTGTCCTTGGCCGCTACTCAGTGGCGGTGCCACGCAGCTGTTAGCGAGGCGGTCAGGCGCCAGGAGATGCGCGCTCACGAAGCACGCCAAATCTACCCATTGTTATGCGGTTGTAAATCGTCCGGCAGGACTAGCAGGACTAGGCGGTTGAAAATTCCAGGCCCTCTGCAAATGCGTGGGCGCAACTCCGTCGATGAAGATGGCAACGACACCGACGTAGCCCGGATGGAGCAAAGCGGAATCCGGGTCCCAGGTTTTTCCCACGACGTTTCCCGGACTTCGCTGCGCTTTATCCATTCCCCGGATTCCGCTGCGCTCCATCCGGGCTACGAGGGCCGGGAGGGCGCGGGAACGCGTCATACCTCAATGGGTTAGAATGGCGTGCCAAACAACTGCACAACCCATGAAATTCCTGCTCATCGACGACCACGTGCTGTTCCGCCGCGGCTTGCTGCATTTGCTCAGCAGATTGCCGGGCGAGCACACCTTTCTGGAAGCGGAGAATTGTGAAGAGGCGTTCGCGCTAGCGTCAGCGCAGCAGGACATCGATCTTGTCCTGCTCGATCTGGCACTGCCCGGCATGAACGGACTCGACGGCGTGGTCCGACTGCGCACCCTGTGCCCCGCCACGCCCATCGTGCTCATGTCCGCCAATGAGAATCCCCAGTTCGTGCTTGAAGGGATCCGGCGCGGTGCACAGGGTTTCATTCCCAAATCGGCCAACCTGGAGGTGATCTCCGCCGCGCTCCAGGTGATCCTCGCCGGCGGCACCTACGTGCCCGCCTCGGGTCTGCCCTCCGCGACTGGAAGCGACGCCCCGGGCCCGCTCACGCCACGCCAGAGCGAAGTCCTCGCGCTGTTGGTGGAGAACCGCTCCAACAAGGAGATCGCCGACGCCCTGGGCATGCGTGTAAACACGGTGCGCGTCCATGTGGCGGCCATCCTGCGTGCCCTGGGGGTCGAAAACCGCAATGAGGCGGCGCGCGCGGCGCTCAGCCTGGGCCTGATGCCGCATGGCCTCTGAGGCGGTTCCGGATACCGCACTGGAAGACCGGGTCCGTGCCGAACAGATCGCGCTGTTGTTCCATCGTACCCCGCTCTCCCTGGCCACCAACGTGCTGCTCGCCACCGGATTGGTCTGGGTACTGTGGGAAGTCGCCGAGCGTGCCGTCCTGGCGGCCTGGTGGTCGACCATCGTTGTTCTCGTCGCGGTGCGCGTGGTGTTCTTTATCGGCTATCGGCGTCGCAGTCTGCGCCGGTCACTGCCGTGGCACAGCCTGACGAGTGCGGTCACCCTGGCTTCGGGTGTGGTCTGGGGCGCCGCGGGCGTGTTGTTCTTTTTTCCCGACGCGACTATCCCGCTCATTTTCGTCACTGTGGTACTCGCTGGCCTCACTGCCGGGGCCGTACCGGCCTATGCATCCTGGCCAGCATCACTGTACTCGCTGATTCCGGCCGGGGTGCCGCTGGGACTGCGCTATCTCGCCGAGGGCGGTGAGTTCATGGTGATGGGGCTCATGTCCCTGCTGTACGTGGTGAACGTGTTCGCCGGCGGCCGCCAGCTCTCCAACGTGCTGGTCTCGTCCATACGCCTGCGCCTGGAACGCCAGCAACTGGTGCAGCAACTGCAAGAGGAGAAGGCACTCGCCGAACACGCGCGCGTGAAGGCCGAGGAAGCGAACGCGGCCAAATCGAAGTTCCTGGCCGCGGCCAGTCACGATCTGCGCCAGCCCTTGCACGCCGTGAACCTGTTCGTGGAGGCCATGCGCCACGAGAAGGATCCGGCACAGGCGAACAAACTCCTCGACGACCTCGGTGCCTCGGTGCACGCCCTCGAAGGGCTGTTCAACGAGATCCTCGACATCTCCAAACTGGAGGCCGGGCTGTTCCGGCCGCAACCCGGCGTCATCGTCGTGCAGGCGCTGTTCGACGGGCTGGAACGGGAACTGCGCCCCGTGGCCGAGGAGAAAGGCATCGAGCTCGGCTTCGTGCCGACACGCCTGAAGGTGGTGAGCGATGCCCGGATGCTGGTACGCATCCTGCGCAACATCATCCTCAACGCCATTCACTACACACCTGCGGGCGCCGTGCTGGTGGGTTGCCGCCGCAAGGGCGAGGGCGTCGCCCTCACGGTTTACGACACCGGCCCCGGCATCGCTCCAGAGCATCAGCGGGCGATTTTTCGCGAGTTTTATCAGCTCGGGAATGCCGAGCGCGATCGCCGCAAGGGGCTGGGGCTCGGCCTCGCCATCGTCGATGGCCTGTGCCGCGCACTCGAACATCGCCTCGAACTGCGCTCGTGCCCGGGTCGGGGCAGCGCGTTTTCGGTTCACGTCCCTGTCACCGGAGGCACAGCCCCCGAATGCCCGGCACCGGCCGAGACCATGGACGGACTCGCCGGCCGTGCGGTGCTCGTCATCGACGACGAGGTCACCATACGCGAGGCGGCGACGACGGTGCTCTCACAATGGGGCTGTCAGGTGCTCACCGCCGAGAGCGCCGATGAGGCCATTACGCGAATGGCCGAAACCGACTTCATGCCGGATGCGCTCATCACCGACTACCGGCTGCGCGATGGACGGACCGGCACGGGCACCATAGCCGCAGTGCGTGAGACGCTCGGCTGGCCGGTGCCCGCCGCCATCCTCACCGGCGACACTGCTCCCGAACGGCTGCGCGAGGCCAGTGCCAGCGGCCTGCTCCTGTTGCATAAGCCGCTACATCCTGCGCGACTGCGCGCCGCGCTGACCCATCTGTGCGTCGCGCCCGGGCAGCGCTTCGAGACCGTCGAGGACGACGGCTAAGCGCCGACGGTTCATCCTTGTGTCCACGCCTGCCGTTTCCATCCTGCTGCCCTTCCATGATGCCGAGCCGACCCTTGCGGCGGCGCTCGACTCGTGTCTTGCACAGGAGTTTGCGGATTTCGAACTGCTGGCGGTGGACGATGGCTCCCGTGACGGGTCGACCGCAATCGCGGCCGCGTATGCCGCGCGCGACGGGCGTGTACGGGTGCTGCGGCCCGGGCGCCTCGGTCTGGTGGGTGCCCTCAACCACGGCCTGAGCGCGGCGCGCGCAGCGCTGGTGGCACGCATGGATGCCGACGATGTGATGTACCCGCAGCGCCTGCAACGGCAGTGCGCGTTCATGGCGGCAAATCCCCAGGTGGGTCTGTGCGGTTGCCAGGTGCGCTTGGTGCCGGAAGAGCGTATCGAGGCGGGCTTTCGTGAATACATCCGCTGGCAGAACGCCTGTCTCACGCCCGCGCAGATGGCCCAGGAGATCTACTGGGAATCCCCCATCGCTCATCCCAGTTTCATGTTCCGACGCGCCATCATCAGCGAGCTCGGCGGCTACCGCCACGGTGATTTCCCGGAGGACTACGAGCTGCTGCTGCGCCTGCACGGCGCGGGGGTGGCGCTGGCCAAGCTGCCCGAGGTGCTGCTCGACTGGAGCGATTCCCCCGGGCGCGCGACACGGACCGACCCGCGCTATGCGCGCCGTGCATTCGACCACCTGCGCGCCGAACACCTGGCGCGCGACCCGCGCCTGCACGGACGGCCACTCGTTGTCTGGGGCGCCGGCCGCAAGACCCGGCGCCGGGTAAACCTGCTGCTCGATCGCGGCTTTGCGCCCACGGCGTGGATCGACATCGACCCTGCCAAAATCGGCAAAGTGATTCGCGGCGCGCCGGTGCATCCACCGGGCTGGCTCGCATGCAAACCGCGCCCTTTCGTGCTTATGTACGTGACCGCCCATGGCGCCCGGGATACCAGCGGCAGCCAGCTCGCGGCGCTCGGCTATCGCGCCGGCCATGACTACCTCATGGTCGGCTGACGGCCTGTCCGGCACGCAACTCTTTTACTCAGCGCCGCGGCCACGTGCGCTCCACCATCCCCCGTCACCTCGCGAATGAAGCCGCCCCGTTGGTGAACTAGTGTCGCTATAAGGGCGACACCTTGCATGCGGCGTCGCCCACGCGGTTCACACGAGCTCTTTCACGTGGTGGAAGACGATGGACGAGTCAGTTCCTGAGCGGCATCCACACCGGCGAGCAGAGCCAGGAGAGGTTACATGCCTCGATGGCCCCGCAAGACAGGCCGTACCCGGCGCATGACCCGTGCCGGCGCCGTGCTGCCCGGAGCCTGGGGCAACTGGATTACGCCGGTCGTTCTTTCGCTCATTCTCGTCGCCACGGCAGCGACCCAGTTCCTGCTGTTTCACAGTCTCGCCGAGCTGTTCGCCATCGGCGTGGCGGTCACGGTGTTTAGCGTGGCCTGGAACACCTTTCCCTTCACGCGCAGCAGCTTTCTGCTTTACGTGGGCTGTGGTTATCTGTGGATAGCCGGGCTCGACCTGATACACACCCTCACCTATCGCGGCATGGGCGTGTTCCAGATCAGCGGCGCCAATACGGCCACGCAGTTCTGGGTTGCGGGGCGACTGTATGAGGGCCTTGTACTGTTCACCGCGCCATTTTTCCTGCACAAGCAGGTAATGCCGCGCCTGGTGCTGGGCGCCACGGGCGCGGCATTCCTGCTGGTCTGTGCGCTCATCGTCACCGAGGTGTTCCCGGCGGCCTACGTGGAAGGCGTCGGCCTGACGCCGTTCAAGATCGGTGCGGAATATGTCGTCGTGCTCATTCTGGTCGGCGCCATCCTGTTGCTGCAACGCCGCCGCGGGTTGATGGATGCGAACGTCAACAAATTCGTCAGCATCGCCGCCGGCCTGACGGCGGTCGCCGAGTTGATATTCACGCTGTACGTGGAGATCGTCAGTGTGGCGATGGTGCTCGGACACCTGCTGAAGTTCTGGTCGTACTGGTTCGTGTACGTGGCTCTCGTGCAATTCACGTTGCGCAATCCGTTCCAGATCCTCGGCCGGCAAACCGGCGCCTACGACGCATTCCCGGAACCCACCGCTCTGGTCGATCGTCACGGCACCATACGCCAGGCCAACACGGCACTCCTGCAAAGCCGCCGTGAGAGCGTACTCGGCCGGCCGTGTCATGAAAGCCTGCATCCTGCCGGTATGCCGCGCCGCGCGTGCCCGGTCTGCCGCGCCATTGCCCAGGGCACGCCCGCGCAGGGTCTGGAGCTGTATTTTCCCGAACCGGGACAGTGGCAGGAGATCACCCTGTCGCCGTACTTCTGGTCCAGCCGCACCGTGGGCATGGTGCACGTGGCGCGCGACGTCACCGCGCGAAATCTGGCCCGCGATGCGATGACGAAGGAGCTGGACCGCGCGAAAGGCTACTTCGATGTGGCCGAGGTGATGCTGCTGGCGCTCGACGCCGAGGGCCTCGTTACCAGCATCAACCGCAAGGCAGCCGCTGTGCTAGGCGCAGCGGAAGCGGAGCTCATCGGCCAGAATTGGTTCGATAGGCTTCCCGAGCCGCAGCGGGCCGCCGCCCGCGTGCTCTTTGCCGACGTGCTCAAGGGGCAAACCCGGGAAAGCCGGTTTCATGAGGGCGAGGTGATCACGCGCAGCGGCGAACGACGGCTCATCGCCTGGCATACCGCCCCGCTCCGCGACAACACGGGGCGGGTCATCGGCACCTTGAGCTCCGGCGAGGATGTGACCGAGCGCCGTCGTGACGAGGCGCGGTTGCGTCAGGCGGCATCCGTGTACGAGGCCTCCAGCGACGGCGTGATAATCACGGACGCGGGTTATCGGGTGGTCGCCGTCAACCCCGCTTTTACGCACATCACGGGCTTTACCGAGCAGGACATGGTGGGCCGTCACGGCGATGCCGTCCTCGAGGCGCAGCAGGATCCGAACTTCATCCAAGCGCTCCATCGGCAACTCGAGAGCGAAGGCGGCTGGCAGGGCGAGATGCACATCCGCCGCAAGTCCGGCGCTCCCCTGCCGGTGTGGGAACACGTCAGCGCGCTGCGCGACCTGGAAGGGCGTGTGACCCACTACATCGCCGTGCTGACGGACATTACCCCGCTCAAGGCCTCGGAACAGCGCCTCGATCAACTGGCGCACCACGACCCGCTCACGGGCAAGCCGAACCGCCTGCTGTTCCATGCCCGTCTCGCCCACGCCCTGGAACGGGCAGCGCGCGAAGGTACGCGTCTGGCCGTGCTGTTCGTGGATCTCGACCGCTTCAAGCACGTCAACGACAGCTACGGACACGAGGCCGGTGACCGCGTGCTCGTGGAAACCGCCTCGCGCATCGCCGCCTGCGTGCGTGCCGAGGATACCGTCGCACGCATGGGCGGCGACGAGTTCACCGTGTTGCTGGAGCCGCTGCACCGCGCGGCCGATGCGGCGCGCGTGGCGCTGCAGATCGTCGAGACGGTGCGTGCGCCCATTGCCCTCGACGGCGGCGAGGCGATCGTGGGCGCCAGTGTCGGCATCAGCATCTACCCGGAGCACGGCCTCACCCTGGACGACCTGCTGCATAACGCCGACGTGGCCATGTACCGCGCCAAACAGGCCGGTCGCAACAATTATCAGTTCTACACGGATGAATTGACCCGCAGCGCACGCGAGCGGCGCGGCCTCGAGATGGCGCTACGCCTTGCATTCGAGCGCGCCGAACTGGTGCTGCATTTCCAGCCGCAGGTGGAGGTGCAAACCGGCAAGGTGGTGAGCGTGGAAGCACTGGTGCGCTGGCGCCATCCAGAAAGGGGCATGCTGCTTCCGGCGCATTTCGTGCCCTTCGCCGAAGAGGTGGGCCTGGTAGGCGAACTGGATAATTGGGTCTTGAGCACGGCCTGTGACCAGGGGCACCGCTGGCGTGCGGAGGGATTGCCGATCCGGGTGGCGGTAAACCTGTCGGGCAAGCGCCTGGTCAGCGGCGCGTGGTTGGAAAACCTGCAAACCATCCTCAGCCATACGGGCTTGGAGCCCGCCTGCCTGGAACTGGAAATTACCGAAGGCTGGCTGATGGCGAGCGCAGACGAGGCATTGGCGCGACTGCGGGCATTAAAGGGGCTCGGCGTGGCACTGGTCATGGACCATTTCGGCACCGGCTACACCTCGCTCAGCCACCTGGAGCGCTTTCCCCTCGACAAACTCAAGATTGCCCCTTCGGTGATCGCGCACATTCTGAGTGACGAGAACGACGCCGCCGTGGCGCGCGCCATCATCGCCCTCGGGCACACCCTGCACCTCACCGTCACTGCCACGGGCGTGAGCGATCCGGCCCAGCTCGACCTCCTGCGCGGCCAGGATATCGCGGGACCGGCGCTGGCGGACGCCGACCAGTACCAGGGGATGCTGTGCACCCCGCCCCTGCCCGCCGAGGAACTGGGGCCGTGGCTGCACCGCTCGCAGCCCTGTCCGCCGCTTTCATGAGGGCGTGGCCGGGCTAAGCTGACACAGGGCGTGGTCGGCGAGGGACCGTCTCTTGTCATTGGGCAAGACGTGGATTGCACGTACACCGCGGGTGCTGGTGCTCGGCGCCGCCCTGTGGCTGTCGAGCGCCTGCACACAGCCACCGGTGCGCCCGCCGGCGGTGTTCGAAAAGCCCCTGTCGTTCAGCATCCTCGAGGATTACGACAAGGGCGAATCCCTTTCCGAAGTGGAGGCGGACTTCCGCCTGTTTCGCGAACTGGGCGTCACCACGTGGCGCGGCAGCTTCGGCTGGGACGACTACGAACCGGCGCCGGGCCTCTATGACTTCGCCTGGTTGCACCGCTTCGCCGAACTGGCGGCGCGCCACGGCATCGCGCTGCGGCCTTACATCGGTTACACGCCCGCGTGGGCGGCGGCGCCGGGCGGTGCGGACGACGCCCCCTGGAACAATCCTCCACGCGATGCACTGCGATGGCAGCGCTTCGTCTTCGAAATGGCCTCGGCCATGAAGCGCCATGCCAACGTGCTGTCGTTCGAGATCTACAACGAGCAGAACAGCCCCATGTGGTGGGACGGCTCCGCGGCGGACTACGCCACGGTGCTGGCACTGGGCAGTGCGGCCGTGCGCGCGGCGGGGGGTGACGACCATGTGCTGCTCGGCGGCATCACCTATGCGGATCTGCCCTGGCTGGAGCAGGTCTGCCGCCGCGTGGACGACGAAGCCTTCGACATCCTGCCCATGCACGTGTATGCGGAGACGTGGCCGGACGACGTCGCGGTGGAAACCGTGCTCAATCACGACGGGAATTTCCACGCGGAGTTCCTGCCGGAGGCCGATCGCCTGTGCGGCCGCAAACCCCTGTGGGTCAACGAGACGGGCTTCGCCACCACGCCAGGCAAAAGGACCGAGGAGGATCAGGCCAACTGGTGGGCACGCGCCATGGCCACCTTTGCGGCCGACCCGCGCGTCGAGCACGTGGGCATCTACGAGATCAGGGACCGGCCCCTCGGCACCGACGTCATCGGCGAGCCGGAGAACTATTTTCTCGGTCTGACCTACCCCGATCGCCGCAAGAAGCTGGCCTTCCACACGGTACAGCGCCTGATCGCCCTGCTGGATACCGGGACCCTCACCGTCGCCGATGCCCTGCTGGACGTGCAGGTACGCGCCGGCCAGGAGATGGCCCTGTACCGGCACCTGTTCATCCGCCCCGATGGCCGCCAGGTGCTGTTCCTGTGGGACCGCGTCGGCGACCCGGTGCTGGAGATCCGCCTGCCGCGCACCGGGAGCCGCGCCACCGAGTACGGCCTGGACGGCACGGCCGCCCCCTATCCCGCCTTCGACGGCCGCCGGCTGAATGGCATTGCGCTGGTTCCGGGCAAGGTGCGCATGTTCGAGATCGCTCCGTGAGGAAGCCTCGCGTTTGCCGCGCACGGGCTTATATAATCGTCCGCCCACACCGACGGGATACCGCAGGGAAAGCCCTTCCACGCTAACGGAATGCAACCAGCCGTCCACCCCATCATCCGCGCAGTACTGTTGCTGCTGTCATTTCTGGCGGCGGCCTGGCTGAGCACCCGTTCGTTTTTCGATTCGCCCTCCCCCGTGGTGCACGGCCCCGTGCTGCTCGCAGATGCCCGAGGGGAACTGACACCCCATGAAGCGCTGCGGCGCGCTGCTGAACATCGGGCCAGCGGTGAAGACCCGGCTATCGGCATGGCCACGCGTGGCTACTGGTGGCTGGCCCGGGTCGAAAACCCCACCGATGACGAGCAGTGGATGGTGCACGTGGGCAATACGGCCATTGAGCGTGTGCAGCTGTACCTGTTCGACGGCGACCAGCAGGTCCACGGCGACGCCGTCGACATGCTCGCGGACGCGCGTGCCGGAGTCCCCAACGACGTCGTCGGCCACCATTTCCCGGTGACTCTTCCCGCCGGTGGCACGCGCACCGTGGTCCTGCGGCTGGAAACGGATGTGGCCCACAACGGGCTGGTGTTCATCAAGCCAGCCACGACTGCCGAAGCCGAGGCGCACTTCCACATGATCGCCATCTGGAGTGCGGCGGGCGCCATCGCGGCGCTCATCTGCTACAACCTGTTCCTCGGGCTCAGCCTGCGCCTCAATACCTACCTGTTCTACGTGGGGCACGCCACCGGTCACCTGGTCTATCTGCTCACGGCCCTCGGTCTTCTCGGCGCCAGCCTGCCGGTCATGGAGCGCTACCTGCTGCTCAACATCCCGGGCATTGCACTGGGAGTCCTGAGCGGCGCACTGTTCATCTACCACTTCCTGGATTTGCCCAGCCTGTCACGGCGCCTGGCGCGCATCTACCGCTTCTTCATCGGCGCCATGTGCGTGGCACCGATGCTGGTGCTGTTCGTGGGGCCGCACCACTTCCTCACCATTATCCGCAGCAGTCACCTGATGCTGGCCCTGTTGGTGATCGCCGCTGCGCTTATCGGCATTGCGCGCCATAGACGCGAAGCCCTGTTCATCCTGGTTGGCTGGGGTGGCCTGGTAGCCATGACCGCCAAGGGCATGCTCGGTGTGCTCGGGGTAGTGGCGCTGAGCGCCGATTCGGGCATCTGGGCGCTGTGGGCCATGTTGTTCGAGATGTTTTTCCTGTCCCTGGCGCTGGCCGATCGCGTGCGTCGGCTGCATCGCGAAAAGGAGGCGGCGGAGGCCGTCGCGGCGGCGAAATCCGCCTTCCTGGCCAACATGAGTCACGAGATCCGCACGCCGCTCAATGGTGTGCTCGGTATGGTCGACGTACTGCGCAAGACACCGCTCGACGCGCGGCAGCAGGAATACCTGGAACACGTGCGTCAGAGCGGCTCGGCGCTGCTGACCCTGCTCAACGACATCCTGGATTTTTCGCGTGCCGAGGCCGGCCGCATCCGCCTGGAAGCCGCCGATTTCAGCCCACGCGCGCTGTTGCAAGAGCTGATGACTTTGCTGACGCCCCAGGCCGCGGCCAAGGGGCTGCGCCTGCACCTGTACGTCGACGCCGATGTCCCGCCGGTGTTGAAGGGCGATGCGGGTCGTCTCCGCCAAGTGTTACTGAACATCATCGGCAACGCCGTCAAGTTCACCGAGCAGGGCGAGGTGCGCGTAGACCTCTCCTGCCACACAGAGAACACACAAGACAACCGCTTGGTATTTTCGATTCGCGACACCGGCATCGGCATGAGTCCCGAGGCGCTGCGCGAGGTCTTCAGCCGCTTCCATCAGGCCGACAATTCCATCGCCCGGCGCTACGGCGGCGCGGGACTCGGCCTGGCCATCGCCAAGGAGCTGGTCGCGCTGATGGGCGGCCACATCCACATCGAAAGCACACCGGGACGGGGCAGTCATTTCCAGGTTGAACTGTCGTTACCGACCGGCGCGGCGCCCGACTCACGCAAGGCCGCGCCCGTGGTCCTGCCGCGCCTGGACATCCTGGTGGTGGACGACGATCGCATCAATCGCCTGGTGGCGGGCGAACTGCTCTCCCGCGACGGCCACCGCGTGACCCAGGTCGACAGCGGCGCCGTCGCACTGGAGCGCCTGGCCCGGGAGTCGTTCGATCTGGTGTTGATGGACGTGAGCATGCCCGAGATGGACGGCATGGACGCCACGCGGCGCCTGCGCGCTACGGGCAACCGCGTGCTGGTCATCGGTCTGACCGCGCATGTGCTGCCGGAACAGCAGCACGCCTGCATGGCCGCGGGCATGGATGCGGTCATCCATAAACCCATCCAGGCAGACGGGCTCAATCGTCTCCTGGCCGATGTGCTGCGCCGGGCCGGCTTCGACATCGACGCCCCGGAGATGGTTGCGCCCAACTGAGCGGCAGGATTCAACTCAGGGGCGCAGGGCGTGCGGGCAGCACCGTAATATCCTGTTCCACTGCCATACCTCTGCGTTCTCTGTGTCTCTGTGCCTCTGCGTTGGATTATCTATCCTCTCGATGCGGCTCAGGCGCTTTGCACCAGCATTTGGAGCAATCGCTCCGGATCATCCGTCTCCAGCCAGTCCACGTTTTCTGCCACCAACCGCCTGACCACGTCCTGCGGCCGTTCGTGTGTGTCGCGCAGGAAGCGGCTGTCCAGCGGGAACACGGTGTACGCGCCGACCAGCATGTTCCGGGCGTGAAACTTGTCCACGGTGTCCGTGTCGATGAGCGTGTATTCGGCATCCACCAGGGTGGAGCCGACGGCGGCACCCACCACGTTCGCCTCGAGAAGGAAATTCAGGAAACTGATGTCGTTTTGATTGCCCGGGGCCTTGGCCAGGTCCGTTTCGATTTCCGGAATGCGCGTGAACCACTCGCCGATGGCGTTATTCATCATGCCGTCGTCGTAGGCGAATCCGGATTGCAGTCCCGGATATTCCTTTTCCAGAAAATACAGCATGAAAAAGTCGAAAGACGTGACCACCACGGAATCTTCCGCGCGGCACTGCCGCACGATGCGCGCCACCTCCGTGCCCGTATGGCGCCGCTCCCAGCGCGGAGCGTAGGCCTTCATCTCGATATTGATGAGCAACTTGCCCTTGAACTCTTCCAGCACTTCGGCCAGCAAGGGAATGCGTTGCTCCCGGGGATAGTTCACCCAGGTGCCCTCGCCCATGTCCACGCGACGCCGGATACGCAGCCGCGATACCTCGTCCCACGTCATCTCCGTGATGTTGCCCTCCACGCCCGTCAGGCGCTCGGTCTCCTCGTCGTGGAACACGACGACCTTGCCGTCGCGGGTCATGAACACATCCAGTTCGACCCCATCGATGCCCAGCTCCACCGCCCGCCGGAAACCATCCAGGGTGTTTTCCTGATGCAGGTACGGCACGCCCCGATGGCCGAGAATCAACGGCCGGCGACGCGGGCGGAAGAAGGCGTGGCGGGAGGGAGCAGCGGGCATGGGCACCTCGTGAAGGGACTCAACGATTGCGTTGCAGGCTGGCAGGCTCATGCCTGCGCACGGAAAGTTCCGGCCCGAGATGGCCCTCGAGCAGCGCCAGGCCGTGGGCTTCGGAGAAATCCTTCGGCGTGTATTCGCTGGGCGGGGGCAGCTCCGGCAGCAGGCCCATGCGCTGATAGGCCTCGGCGATGAGTTCGCTGCAGAACAGACTCGAGATGTCGTCTTCGTTGTCACCGAGCGGGCCGTCGTAGGTGGACTTGAGCAGTTGCAGATGGCTCTTCTCGTACGGGCGGCCCTTCACCTCCTGGCGCAGCGCATTCAGGGCGGCCAGCATGGCGGGGGTGCGTTCCACATCCAGGTGGCGGATGGCCACGTCGCCTTCGTACGCGGCGATGCGTTGACTGAGGGGAGAAAGCTGCACGCCCTGGCGGATACCGCCCAGCTCGATGTCCTCGATGTCGTTGAGCAGCGTCGATTCCCAGATCAGCACCACGTCCCACTCGGGCAACCGCAGCGCCATGCCGATGTGCGACCAGCGGCTTCGGGTCAGCCACTTGATGCCGGCGCTCAGCCCGCCCTTGCCCGAGAAGAGGATCAGATCGCCCGTGTCGATGTGTGGACGAAGCGCGTCGTAGGTGTACATGGTCGTTCCCTGGCCAGATATCAGTGCCCGCATTATGCGTCAGGCAGACAAGCTCGGAAAACTCCCGCTCCCCGTTTGGCGCCTTACGAGACCGTTGCTCCGGAGCTGTCGCTTGGTCACATCTTCCCCACACACTCCCTCTCCCTCCGGGCTGTCTCTTGGTCAGATTTCACCGTTGTAGCCAGCCCTCTGCCCCCTCTCCCTCCCCTGTCGCTTGGTCACATCTTCCCCATACACTCCCTCTCCCTCCGGGAGAGGGCTGGGGAGAGGGGAGCAATTAAGATGCGGCCTTGGTTCATAGTTCCCCTCATCCTGCCCTTCTCCCGGAAAGAAAGGACGAATTTTTCTTGCAGCCGGCGGTTAATGCGCTATTGCCAAGCCTCTGCTGCGGTGATGTGACCAAGAGACAGCCCTCGGAAGGGTTGGGTGAGGGGCTCACACCTCGGGACATTATCGGCCTTCCGCTCCGACCCCACCGACCCGGCGCCCTACCCCGTTCGGGTGGCGGCCTCCGCGCCGCGGGGCCGGTATAGTGCATGTGCTGCCCCTGCCTGTCTCGCCACGCCATGCACATCGCCTTGCTGACCACCCTTGCCATGCTGGCGTTCGCCGGCAACTCCCTGTTGTGCCGCATGGCCCTCGGCAGCGCGGAGCCGATCGATCCCACCAGTTACACGGCCGTGCGCCTGTTTTCCGGGGCCGCGGTGCTTGCGCTGCTGGTAACCTTGGGCCGGCCCCGCACGAAGCGGCACGAGCACGGCTCCTGGCGTTCGGCGGCGTGGCTGTTCCTCTATGCCATCGCCTGCGCCTACGCCTACCTGAGCCTGGACACCGGCATCGGCGCACTCATCCTGTTCGGGGCGGTGCAGGCCACCATGATCGGCGCCGGGCTGCTTTCGGGTGAACGTCCCCGCCCGCTGCAGTGGCTGGGCATGGCCGTGGCCGCGGCCGGACTCGTCTATCTGCTCTGGCCCGGCGTCAGCGCGCCGTCCTGGCAGGGTGCGCTGCTCATGACCGGCGCCGGTGTGGCCTGGGGTCGGTACTCCTTGCGCGGTCGGGGGGCGAAGGACCCGCTGGCCAGCACTGCCGCCAATTTCCTGCGTGCGCTGCCCCTCGCTGCGCTGTTGCTGGTGGGCATGCACGACCAACTCCAACTCACCCCCATCGGTCTGCTGCTCGCCGTGCTGTCCGGTGCTGTAACCTCGGGCATCGGTTATGCCGTCTGGTACGCGGCGGTGCGCGGCCTCACCGCATCCGCCGCCGCGGTGATACAACTGTCGGCCCCCGTGCTGGCCACCTACGCGGGCGTGCTCTGGCTCGATGAAACACTCACCGCGCGCATCGTGCTCTCCTCCGTCGCCATCCTCGGCGGCATCGCCCTGGTGGTGCGCCGAGGGACTGCCTCCGCGCAAGCACCGGCTTTCGCGCCCGCGCGCGGCGACAGTCAGCGAACGTGATGTTTTCGAGGTGAGCTACGCGATCGTCATGTCGGTGCGTGAAGTCGCGCTTTGCTGACATCGTCGATCGCGCACAAGCTCAAGGCGTCGCCTTGTTCCGCAATTGATGTTTGCGGCCTACGACCGCAGAAGCATCGATGGGGATTTCCTTGTCTGCTGGCCGATAGGACCACGCGACCCGCCACAGAGCACTGCGCCTATGCCATCCCCGCATTTCATTAAATGGGAATATACGTAAGAAATTGAAGTCCTTGTATAACCCAGCGCGGTTGTTAGACACTCCAGTAACTCCATTCAGGGAATGTGGGATATGGCAAGTCTCAAGCGCTCCAAAGCAACTCGACGCTTGTCGGCCACCGCGACAGGCCTCATCGCGTTGTTCATCACTACCTCGGTCGCGGCGGATGCCTATCTGGATGCCCTCAAGGCCGAGGCGCGAAACGAAAACCAGGTCACCTTGCCCAAGCCGGCCGATGCCGATCGCGCCAATCTGCGCACCGACGATCAGGTACAGATGGAGGCGTGGCTGAAGCAGGAGTTCATGGGCACCTATGTCTTCTATCAGAAGCTGAGCGATTCCAAAAAATCAGCCGTTCACCGCCTCTATCGTGCCGGTGCGCCGATCGAGGAGCTTCGTACCCGCATCAACGAACTGTTGAAACAGTGAATATGGGGGGAACCACCATGGGAAAACATGTGATTGCGGCGACTGCCGCGTGCGGCATTCTAGTGGGCATCGTTGCGATGCCTGTGGCACTGGCGGAACAGGTGAAGGTGAAGCTGACACCGGAGAAGGAAACTGTGCAGGTGTTGCATCAGGGGCGCATGGTGGATGTTCAGCGCAACCAGGATGTTGAAAACCTGGTGGACCCCATGTGGGCCAAGACCTCCCGCGAGTGTCCGCCGTTCTGCATCGAACCGAAGGTCCCGGCGCCCGGCGTCGAACTGATCACCGAGGTGGAGCTGTTTGAGTTCATGGAGAAGCATGTGAACCCCGGAACCGGGCTCATCATCGATGCACGCCTGCCCGACTGGTATCTGCGCGGGACCATCCCGGGCTCGGTGAACATTCCCTTCACGGTGTTCCAACGGGATTCGACCGATGCCAAGTTCCGCCAGGCATTCGAAATGCTGAACGTGCGCCCCCGCGGCGCCGTGAACGCATTTACCCGCCTTACCGATCGCCTGCTTGGGAACAACGACAAGAACGATTTCTGGGATTTTTCCGCCGCAAAGGAACTGGTGCTCTGGTGCAACGGCCCGTGGTGTGGCCAGTCACCCCACGCCATCCGAGCGCTGGTCAATCAGGGTTATCCGGCCGCAAAGATCCATTACTACCGTGGCGGGATGCAGAACTGGCAGATCCTCGGCTTGACCACACTCGTCCCGGATGAGGACAGCGTGCTATTCGCGGAGGCGAAAGCCGACTAGCGGCCGCACCGTGCCGGTGACGCAGGCGCGCCACGCGCCTGCGTCCAGCCTTCTTTCTTATCTACCGTTTTCCAAACCGGGGATCATCCCACCTGCTGCTTCTGTTCGCCCCGGCGAAGCAACTGCAAAGTCGCAAGCAATCTGTCCTTCAGCTTGTGCAGCCCCCCGAACGCGGCGGCGGCCGCGGGATAGTCGCCTTGCGTCTGAGACTCGAGCAACTGCCCGGCAAGCGTGTGTACCTGCATGTGCAACTGCTTGATCTCCTGGTACGCGGGCGTGCTGCCATATCGCGTCTTGCCTTCGTGCTGAAGCCAGTGACCGAAATTGCACTGGAAGTGATCGAGCGGTGGGGGCGGCAGTTCCGTATCCTTGAGGCTGGCCTCGAAATGACGCATCCACGCGCGTAGTTCCACGCCGGCGAACAGCAGCGGCAGATCTTCCCTGCTCACCAGCGGTTGGTCGGCCCAGGTCGTGTAAGGCCGCCACGTGGCGACCCACTTGCGGACCTTCTCGGCAGGCATTGGGCGCGCGATGCCATAGCCCTGCGCAAAATCGCAACCCAATTGCAGCAGCAGTTCACCATGGGCACGCGACTCCACCCCTTCGGCGATGACCTGACGGCGGAATGCCGTCGCCAGACTGAGCGTACCCTCGAGGATGGCGAGATCCTCCGGGTCGTCGAGCATGTCGCGTACGAAGGTCTGATCAATCTTCAGCTGGCTGGCCGGCAGGCGCTTCAGATAGGTCAGTGACGAATAGCCGGTGCCGAAATCATCCAGGGCGAAACTGACGCCGATGCTGTCGCATGCCATGATAATTTGCGACACGTGATTGATGTCATTGAGGGCGCTGGTCTCCAGGACCTCCAGTTTGAGATGCCCAGGCCCTATTTGCGGATGCGCCCCCAGGATCTCCTGCAGACGTTTCACGAAATTCGCCTGTTGCAGATGCAGGGCCGAGACATTCACGCTGACCGAGATATTCAGCCCGCTCGCATGCCATTTTTCCAGTTGTCCCAACGCCGTATCGAGAACCCATTCACCCAGACTGATGGTGAGCGGATGATCTTCGATGACCGGCAGAAAGAACGCGGGGGACACGACACCGCGTTCCGGATGCTCCCAACGAATGAGCGCCTCCACGCCGACGATCTCGCCGGTGCGCATATTCACCTGGGGCTGGTAGTGCAACACGAATTCCCTGTTGTCGAGCGCGCGGCGGATGTTTTCCACGCTCTCGTGGTGACCACGTACGCTGCGATACTGCTCCGTGTCGAATAGCTGATAGCGGTTCCGACCCGCCAGCTTGGCCTGGTACATGGCCTGGTCGGCTTGGCGCAGCAGCTGGTCCGCATCGACCTCCTCCGTTTGGGGATAGAAAGTCACGCCGAGACTGGCGGTCACCTGCAACTCGATACCGTCGATGGCCGCGCGCTTGTTCACCGCGGCGAGCAACCGGTTCAACAGCGCTTCACTCGCGCTCATCTCCGGCAAATCCACCAGCACCGCCACAAATTCGTCGCCGCCGAGCCGGGCAATGGTATCGCCCTCGCGCAAGGCTTCCTTCATGCGTTGTGCCACCTTGACGAGCAGCTTGTCGCCCATGTCATGACCGAAACGATCGTTGACGGACTTGAAACCGTCCAAGTCGAGGTATACGACGGCCAGCAATTCCTTGCGCCGTTCGGCCTGCTTCATGGCTTGATGCAGGCGATCGGCGAGCAACACGCGATTGGGCAGCCTGGTCAGCGAATCGTAATGCGCCGAATATTCCAGTTGTTGCTGCTGTTGCTTTTGCAGCGTGATATCAAAGAACAAGCCTACGAACTGCCGGATCTTGCCACCCGGATCCCTTACGGCGCTGATGGTGAGCATCTCCGCATACACCTCACCATTCTTGCGCCGGTTCCAGATTTCACCTATCCAATAACCCTGCTCCCTCATGCTGCGCCACATGGCGGCATAAAAGTCTCTATCGTGGCGCTCCGACTTCAGGACGCGCGGGTTCTCGCCGATCACCTCTTCACGGCTGTAGCCGGTAATCTGCGTGAACGCATTGTTGACGTTGACGATGGTGCCGTCGGTATCCGTGATAACGATACCTTCGCGGGCATGGGTGAACACGCTGGCGGCCAGCCTGAGTTGCTCTTCGGCGGCCTGGCGTTCGGTGATATCGCGCATCACGAGCACGGCGCCGGCAATGGCCTGGTCCGCCCCCCATACCGGTCCGCAGTCCATGGTCATGAAACGCCGCTCTCCCGTCCCGCCGTGACGTTCGAACCGGATGTTTTCCGTGGTCTCACCGTCGTGCAGGGCCGCCAGCCACGGCGGGATATCCTCCCCAGAGAGTTCGGGCAGGTAATCGGCGAGCGGCCGGCCCACGGCCATCTGTGCGTCCGCGCTGAGCAAGTCCCGCGCATGTCCGTTGAAGCGCACGATGTGCGTGTCACGATCGATGGCGATCAGGCCCTCGCTGATGGAATCCAGGATGGCGCTCAGTTCCTCTTCGTTGCGCCGATGGCCGACCAGCAAAGTGCTCAGCGTGCCGATCATGGAATTGATGCCGATCTGCAACTGCCCCATTTCGTCGCGCGACGTGACCGGGATGCGGGCGTCCATAGCCCCGCTCTCGACCTGCTTGAGCACCTTGAGTGTGGCGTCCACGCGACGACCGATGAAACGGTGCGCGAGCAGAATGATGCCGACCGAACTCAGCAGGATGAACGCCAGCGAGACCGACCACCCCCAAATTACGATGGAGCGCTTCTCGGCCAGTATTTCCTGGGTGTCGATGGTAACCACGGTGTGGTAGACCGAGCTGCTGCGCGTGCCATTGATGCGCATGATACAGGTCAGCAGCCGCTCTCCCGGGATGAACTGCACATCGGGACTGCCGTCCGCGATCAGTGCGGCATTGAATCCGGGGACATCATGGACGGTGCGGCCGAGATAGGTCGGTTCCGATGAGACGATGACCCGCCCGTTGCCGCCAACGACCATGCCCGACAGATAATTCGCGCCGAGCAGTTCAGTCATCAGGGTCTGGCGGGAAATGGCGTCGACTTGAAGCTCTTCCTCTGCAATCAGCTGCCCGACCAGTTCAAGGCGCGAACGTGCCTTCTGGTCAGCCGAAGAACTGAATCGGTCGATGTAAAACCACCCCAGCGAGCCGAACGCCACCATTTCCACGAAGATCACCAGCAGAGCGATTTTCGTGATGAGACTGGTATGAAATTTCTTCATGGCGCGAAGCGCGGTGTTTCTTCCCAGCTCTCCAGGCGCGTTTCCCTTTCGTGGTCGTCCATGGCCTGCTCAGGCGAGATGCGTCCGAGTATTTCCATCCCCAGTTCCGGATGTTCCGATTGCGGATTCCAGCGGGCGATATAGATACTCTGCTGAATGTGATGACTCTGCGGGTTCATGTAAGCACCATCGTGCTGCATTCGCTCGGCGGCGGTCCAGCTCATGCTTTCGAGTTCTCTGATGACGGTGTGGTTGTCCGTGGTGCCGGCGCGCTTGACCGCGGTCAGCAATGCCTTGGCGCCCTGGTAACCGCCATGGACCACATCACCCGGGTAGTCGAGCTTGGTGTGACCATAACGCTCGCGATAACGCGCCACGAATTCTGCCGTGCCCGGAGTGTCAAGGTTCCACACCCATGTGGTGCCGAACAGCGGCCGCATGGTACCGGGCGCCATGTAGAGCTCCGGCCAGTCCACTTCGTTCAGCAACCAGAACTGACGTTTGAGCAGCGCCGGGTCCACCTGCGCGAAAAGCTTGATCTGATTGTCACCGGTGACCCCGATGATGACCACATCTGCGTCAGAGGCGGCGATCTCCGCGACGACTCGTGCCGGATCCGGCATCGCCTCGGGGACGACGATCTCGCCAACCACGGTGCCGCCGGCCTGAGCGATGAGCTTGCGGGCAGCGGCCGCATTGCTATGGCCGAACACATAGTCTTCGGTGAGCAGCAGGACGCGCTTCGAGGTGCGGTTGTCCAGTGCAAATCTGATCAGCGCGCGGTCGAAATTCGGACCGTGCGCATCGAAGGTGAACTTCGTGCGGTGTGCATCGGTGGTCGATTCGCTCAAGGATGAGGAACTGGTGTTGATGAAAATAACGCCGTGTTGCTGGCACACGGCGGACATGCTTGCCGCAATCCCCGAATGAATCGCGCCTACCATGAACGCAATGCCGGTCTGCTCGATGAGTTCGGTGGCAACCTGCGCGGCATTTTCGGCGTCCAGGGTAGGGTCGCGCGCGATGAGCACCACTTCACGTCCGAGCAGCCCGCCCTCCGCATTGATCTCGTCGATGGCCAGCTGAATGCCACGGCGATCCGCCTCCGCATGGGTGGCAAAACGGCCGGAGGACGGTGTGACATGGGCAATGAGAATGGGTTTGGGACCCGAAGTGCCTGCCGCGCTTTGCGGGCCAGCCAGCGGCGTTTCGTCCGGGGCCAGGAAACCCCACGCCACCAGTCCACTGAGAACCAGGCCAAGCACTGCCAGACCAGCCTTTTTCATGTTCGTACCGTTTCTTCAGTCACGCGTCAAACCCGGGGCCCCAATGGTAACGCGAAGCACAGACGAACGTAACAAAAGAAGAGCCTACCGAGTCACGAACTACAGCAGTTTCGGGAAAAATCCCGCACCGCACGGTGCGGTGCATTCTGATCTGTTTGGGTCATGCGGAATTCACTGGGGAGGTGTTGTCGAGGGGTGTCTGCCGCCACCTCGTAATGCGACGCGTAGCCCACACCGAGACTGCGCTCGCCACCACCATCGACGCCAGCAGCAGCGGCCAGAGCCACAGCACCATTTCCCAGCCGACGGCGACCACCACGGTCTCCGCGCCACCGGTGTTCAGACTCAGGGCATACTGTCCAACGATGTGGTCGCTGTAGAGGATGAACAGCCCGATCAAGGCCGCATAGATGGCAAGGCACATGCCTGTGATTCCGTGCAAGGGGGCGGTGCAGCTTAACGCCATCCCGGACGGATTGGGAACGGTTGAAACGGCCGATGCATCAAGGACTGATATTGCGCCGCCCCCCGGGCGGTCCATTCCGCAGCACTTTGGCCAGCCGGTAATACAGCGCGAACACGGGAGCGGTCACGCGCCGCAGGCGGCGACGCCAATCCGGGAGCACCGGCGCCGCAGACCGCGTCGTTCTGTCGTCACCTCCCGCAACCTCAAGGTAAAGCGCATCCAGGTCCAATGCCGTTACCCAGTACTCGATATCCCGGGCCTGCTCGGATGTGACCTTGGCTTTCCAGCGCTCCGGGTCAGCGCGCTCGCCGCGTGCCATGCGGGTGGCAAAGCGCACCACTGTCGCGTCCAGGGGCATGAAGCCGCGTGTCATGTCCTCCAGCGCCTGCACGGGCGCCGCCAGGAACTTCTCGTAAACCATCACACGCGACGCATCGTCCCGTTCCAGCATGCGCTCGGTATCGTCCCGCCACAGCCGGGCCACGTGCTCCACGTCGGCGCGGACGGCGCGCCCCGAGAGTCCGCTCACGATGGCCGCACGCGGCGCCCGCAAGGTGTACACGAAGCGGGCATCGGGCAGGTGGGCCTGAATGAGCGCTTTGTGACGGATGTTGGACGGAGATTTTTCGACCAGCGTACGCCTGTCCGCGCGCAGCGCGTGCAGGAAACGTAGAAATTCACCGGGGGCATGGGGGCAGCGCGCGATGCCCTGCTCCGACTCGACCAGTCGTTTGAGGAAACCACCGATGTCACCCTCGTTCAGGCCATAGACCTGCGGGTCTTCGGTCAGACAGCGGAACAGGAAGGTGTTGCCGGAACCGACGGCACCGCAGACGAACAGGAAGTGCGGATATTCGGCGCGCATTGTGCCTCCTTCCCTGGTGGACGTCGCCGAGCAAGTGTAGGGCGTAACCTCCGTCGCTGCCGTACCGGCCGTGCCCCCGCCACAGGCCGCCCGGGCGCCCCCCGTGGGTGAGGAAACAGTACCGCGCGCAGGCCGCCAGCGTTATAGTACGCGGGTCATTTAGCCGAAAACCGACGGAAACTTGAACCCTTCGACGCTTCTGGGCATGCTGGGCGGTATCGTCTTGCTGGCGAGCATCATTGCGTTTTCGTCACAGGACCTCGATGTCTACCTGAACCTGCCCGGCCTGGGCATCGTCCTCGGCGGCACCGTCGCCGCCACCTTGTTGAGCTATCCGCTCCACGAGGTAATACGTGTGTTCCGCAATTTTTCATTGGTGATGCGCAAGGAGCGCTATCACTACCGCGAGGACATGAATGAGATCGTCGACGTGGCCCGGCTGTGGTTCGCAGGTGATCTGACCGCTGTGCAGAACCGGCTCGATCAGACCCGCAATCCCTATCTGCGCACCGGCGTTCAGCTGGTCATCGACGACACCCCCATCGAGGACATCAGCGATCTCCTGCAATGGCGCGTAGCGCGCATGCGTGCCAAGGAGCAGGCGGAAGCGCAGGTGTTCCGCACCATGGCCACCTACGCGCCCGCCTTCGGCATGCTCGGCACGCTCATTGGTCTCATCAACATGCTGTTCGCCACGAAGACCAGCGACTTTGCCATCATCGCGGCGAACCTGGGCGTAGCCCTCATCACCACCTTCTACGGCATCATTTTCGCCAATCTGTTGTTTCGTCCCATTGCCATAAAGCTGGAGCGCCGTACCGAAGAACGCGTGATGCTCATGAACCTGGTGCTCGAGGGCGTCACACTCATGCGCAAGGGCCGCTCGCCCGCCTATATCCGCGAGACCCTTAACTCGTTCATGGAAAACCACGTGGACGAACTCCGCCAGGAGCGGCTCAGTGGAAAAAGCCGGCAAGCGAGACGCTGAAGCTGCCCCAGGGGCGCCTGCGGTCATGGGCCAGGGCGAGCGCGAGGCCCTGCACGCCGAAATGGCCTCGGCGCCGCATTTCTCCTCGCCCTGGAGCAGCGCGGCCGCGACGCCCGCCGACGTCACCCGTGACGACGAACAGGCCTGGATTCTCACCTACCTGGACATGCTCACCCTGGTACTGGTGCTGTTCGTGGTGCTGCTCGCCTACACCGGGCCGGAGCAGGACGAAGGCCTTGCCTGGACACAGGGTTCGCTCATCGATTTCGTGAACTACCAGGACCCGAGCATCGAGCCTCCCCTCAGCAACATGCCGGGCGGCATGCGCGGCAACACCCCGGTGCAGCTACCCATCCCGGAGCTACCGGGCGCCGAGCCCGCGCCGACGGCCGATCTGCACATCGACGGTGTGGAGGTGCATTCCGCGCCGGGGCGCGTGGAACTGCGCATCCGCGATGGCGTGCTGTTCCGGGTGGCCAGCGCCGATCTGCACGCCGACGGCGAAGGGCTTCTCGACCGGCTGGTTCCCCTGCTCTCCCACGTGCCCGGGCGCATCGTCGTCGAAGGGCACACCGACAACCTGCCCATCGACAACGAAATCTTTCCGTCCAACTGGGAGCTTTCCACGGCACGCGCCAGCGTGGTGGTGCGTTATCTCATCCGCCGCGGCATGCCGCCGCAACGTCTCCAGGCCAGTGGCTTCGCGGACACGCGACCGGTGGCAGACAACGAATCGCCCACGGGCCGTGCCGCCAACCGCCGCGTGGCACTGGTCGTTCACAGCGAGTCGTTACAGCCCGTACCGGCCCACTGAGCTGCCTTGCCGAGCGTGACACCCCTCCGCATTCTCAACGCGATCTGAATACCCGCGTCACGGTCGCTTGTCCCCCAGCGTCGCACAGGCGACATCCCTTGCGGGCAGGATGCCGCGCTCCACGTAGATGGGCGTGACGATGGCCCGCAGCCTCGGCAACCCACGGCCGAAGGCGATGGCGCCCAGCAGGCACAGGGCGCCGCACATGGTGACAGTGGCCGAGGCGCCGATGCGTGCCGCCACAGCGCCGGCGATGAGACTGCCGAACGGCGAGGTGCCGATAAAAGCAACCGTGTACAAGGCCATCACCCGGCCGCGCATGTCGTCGCGCACGAGGGTCTGGATGAGCGTGTTGCTGGAGGCCATGTGGAGCATGAAACCGATGCCGGTAAGCACCATGACGCCCAGCGACAGGACGAAGGAACTGGACAGACCGAGGGCCATGAGCCCCAGCCCGAAGGTGCCTGCGGCCAGTGGAATGAGGCGCCCGAGCCCAAGCACGGAACGGCGGGTGGCCAGGTACAACGCACCGCAGGTCGCCCCCACGCCGATGGCGCCCATGAGAAAGCCGAGGGTATGCGGCCCCCCCCCCAGGACCTCGGTGGCGATGACCGGCAGCAGCACAGCATAGGGCATGCCCACCAGCCCGATGAGGGCGAGCAGCAGCAGGATGTCGCGGATGGGTGCAAAACGTCGCACATAGCTCAGGCCGTCCACCAGTTCCCGCAATACCTTGTGGGCGGCGGGCGCGCGGTGGCGGGACAGGCCCCGCATGGCCAGCAATGACGCGATCACCGCCAGGTAGCTGAGCCCGTCGAGAAAAAAACACCAACCTTCGCCGACCCAGGCGATTAGCATGCCCGCCACCGTCGGGCCGATGAGGCGCGAGCCGTTCACCATGGAGGAGTTGAGCGCGATGGCATTGGGGAGGTCCGCCCGATCGTCCACCAAATCCACCAGCAACGCTTGGCGTGTGGGAATATCGAAGGCAACGATGACCCCGTGCAGCAGTTGCAAGGCAAAGACATGCCACACCTGGATATGGCCGAACAGCGCCAGCGCCGCCAACGTGAACACCTGTAGCATGGCCAACACTTGGGTGATCACCAGCAGCCGGTGGCGGTCCAGCCGATCCACCCAGACGCCGGCGAGCGGCGCAAGCAGGAAGGCGGGCGCCTGACTGATGAACCCGAGCAGGCCAAGCATCTCCGGCGATTGGGTGAGCCGCCATATCAGCCAATGGGTGGTCAGGCGCGTCATCCACGTGCCGATGAGCGACACGCCTTGCCCGGCGAAGAACAGTCGATAATTGCGATGCCCCAGCGCACGCAACATCGCGGGCAGGCGCGAGGCGGACGACGGAAACGACCTTCTTTGTTCAGGCGCACTCATGCTTTGATTGTCCAGGCACATGGCATGCCTGTGGTTCTTTGCCGCACGGTAGGCGCGGCCACGGGCGGCTAGAGCTCCCCTTCGGCATCGGGCGTATTGAACTCGCGCACGAAGATTTCCCAGAATGCGACGAACAAGGCCGCAATCAGCGGCCCGATGACAAAGCCGTTGATGCCGAACAGCACGAAGCCACCCAAGGTCGACAGCAGCACGACGTAATCGGGCAAGCGCGTGTCGCGCCCCACCAGCACCGGCCGCAGGATGTTGTCGACCAGCCCGATCACACCCGCACCGAAGGCCGCCAGGATCAGTCCCTGGCCCCATTCCCCTACCGCAAACAGGTAGACGGCCACAGGCGCCCAGATCAACCCCGCACCAACCATCGGAATGAGTGACAGCACGGCCATCACCACACCCCACAGCAAGGCGCCGTGGATACCGAGCAGTGCGAAGATCACTCCGCCCAGGGTTCCTTGCACCGCAGCCACCACCAGATTGCCCTTCACGGTGGCACGCGTGACCTCGGCGAACTTGCTGATGAGCAGATGCTCCCGTTCGTCACCGAGCGGTAACGCACGCACCACCTGCGCCACCAGCCGGTGACCGTCGCGCAGCATAAAAAAGGCCACGTACAGCATCAGCGCCAAATGCACGAAAAAGATCACCGTGCCCTGGCCGATCTTCACCGCATGCTGGGCCAGTTGGCGGCTGGCGGCGATGGCGGCGCCCGACAGCTGTTCCTGCAACGCCTCGAAGGAAAGATCCAGGCTCTCCAGCACGGCCTGTATGGCGGGAAAACCGTGTCGTATCGTTTCGACGTATTTGCTCGGATTCAGTTCGCCACTTTGCAGGCGGTGATAGATGTCCGCGCCCTCCTGAAGGAACGAGACCAGCACCACCAGCGTGGGGATGATGCCCACCAACAGGCACAACGCAAGCGTCGCCAGCGCCGCCAGGCTGGGATTGCCCCAGCGGCGGGACAATGCGTCATTCATGGGATGAAACACCATGCCGATGATGCAGGCCCAGAACACGGCGGTGAAGAACGGCTTCAGAAGATACAGGAACAACAGCGTCACCAGGACGAGCGCGATGAGAAACGAACGCTGTTCCAGCCTGCGCCGGGTGAATCCATCCAACATGTGTTGGCCGTCTTCCAGGTTGAAAGTGAAAACCCATTCTGCGCGCGCCCCCCCGTACGGGGCAACCCGCGCACGTCACACCGACATATGCCCGCAGTGATTGATCCTGCTTCCGCGTGACATAGAGTTATCGAAAGGCATAGGCGCGACGCGCCGCTGCCGCGCCTTGCAGCGGCCAGCGCAGTGACACCTCACGACAACTGCGGGGTAAAACTCATGGCCGCAATGATGAAGTCGTTGGTATTCGTTGAACCCGGTCGTATCGAGCTGGCCGACAAACCGATCCCGGACGTGGGGCCGAACGACGCATTGATGCGCATCACCACCACCACCATCTGCGGTACCGATGTGCACATTCTCAAGGGCGAATACCCGGTGAAGAAGGGCCTGACCATCGGCCACGAACCGGTGGGTGTCATCGAAAAGCTCGGCAGCGCGGTGGTGGGCTACCAGGAGGGTCAGCGCGTGATTGCCGGCGCCATTTGCCCGAGCTTCACCTCCTATTCCAGCCAGGACGGCTTTCCGTCCCAGGACGGCAGTTATCTGATCCCGTCCGGCCAGTGCGGCCTGCACGGCTACAAGGCTACCGCGGGCTGGCGCTTCGGCAATCTCATCGACGGCACCCAGGCCGAATACGTGCTGGTGCCCGATGCTCAGGCCAATCTCGCCCCCATCCCGGACGGGCTGACCGACGAGCAGGTGCTCATGTGTCCGGACATCATGTCCACGGGCTTCAAAGGGGCGGAGAACGCGAACATCCGCATCGGCGATTTCGTGGTGGTGTTTGCGCAAGGCCCCATCGGCCTGTGCGCCACTGCGGGCGCACGGTTGCTCGGCGCCACCACCATCGTCGCCGTGGACGGCAATGATCACCGGCTTGGCATTTCAAAGGTCCTGGGTGCCGACGTGACGCTCAACTTCAAGAACTGCGACGTGGTGGACGAGGTGATGAAACTCACCGGCGGGCGCGGTGCCGACTCGTCCATCGAGGCGCTGGGCACCCAGTCCACCTTCGAATCGGCCATGCGCGTGCTGAAACCTGGCGGTACGCTCTCCAGCCTCGGTGTGTATTCGACCGACCTGAAAATCCCCCTCGGCCCGTTCGCGGCAGGTCTCGGCGATCATCAGATAAACACCGCCTTGTGCCCGGGCGGCAAGGAACGTATGCGGCGCTTGATCAACGTGGTGGAGTCAGGGCGCCTGGACCTGAATGTCCTGGTCACCCACACCTACAAACTGGACGACATCGTGGCCGCTTATGACTTGTTCGCGAACCAACGCGAAGGCGTGCTGAAGGTAGCCATCAAGCCGTAGGCAGTCTGGAGGCCTGAAAAAAAAGAACCCCGCCGAAGCGGGGTTCTCTTTGGAAGCTATCGCGCCTTACTTCACGACGACGATGTTGGCCGCCTGCAGCCCCTTGGGACCGTTGACGATGTCGAACGTGACGGCTGCGCCTTCCTGCAGGGTCTTGAAACCGGAACCCTGGATCGCGCTGAAATGGGCGAAGACGTCGGGACCGCCGTTATCCTGAGTGATAAAGCCGAAGCCCTTGGACTCGTTGAACCACTTCACACTGCCTGTTGCCATGATAAATACCTTTGATGATTTTGAGATTACTTGCGAACAGGTAATGCGATGTACTTTGAGAAGCGAACCAAGAGGAACTGCTTAACCAGCCATGCCATGATCTGCCGCAGTGCGTACTTTAGGCGTCTGCGCGGGCATTGACCAGCGTTATCCGAAAAAAAATCCAGATTACTGCCTTTACCTACCCGCCCGGTCCTTCACGCCACACCCAAACCAAGGCGCGAGGCATCCGCTGCGCCGTCAACGGGCGGTGCGCGCCAGCCCAATTCTCTTCCCCCAGCGGCACCGATTGCATACGGCCACCAACGGTGGACGGGCTACAGTTCATAGGGTCTGTCGCAAGCGGGCACCGCAGACGCGCGGATCCCTGGCTGAGGTACATCGGGCTGGCCGACCACCGGACGGCATCCGGTCGCCAAGGTATGCACGGTCGGGATTACTTCAACCGATGACAAGGAGGTCACATGAGCAACACCGACACTTCACGACGTCGCTTCATCAAGACCACGGCCTATGTCGCACCAGCACTGCTGACCCTGAAGGCGCTTCCGGCCTTTGCGCGCAACGGCTCCTACCCGCCGGCGGCGCGTGGGAACAACGGCGTCGGCAACGGCCTGGACCCGCAGCCGCCGGGGAATCCGCCCGTCAACGACGGTCCGGGTACCGGCCCCGGCAATCCGGGCAACCAGCAGGGATCCAACGGTTCAGCTAACGCTCGGCGCGGCCGCCCATAGCGCAGACGCCGCCGAGGGACTGGTGCGGGTCCCGTCGCTACGGGACCTGCGCCCATGCAAGACACCGTGCCGCACACCTACCCCGTCTTACCGTTTCACCGCCAGCACACCGTCCCCGACCCGTTCTGTCGCGAACCCCGCCTGGCACAATCGCTTTGCTACCTCCCCCGGTACGTCGCGCCCGCTGGTGAGCCGGTTCGGCGCGCCCGTGTAATGAAACAGCCGGCCCTTGCGCCGCAGTACGCGCGCCAGGTGATCGTAGAAGGCCTGTGAGTACAGTTCGCCGGCGATGCCGAAGCGCGGCGGGTCGTGCAGCACCGCGTCCATGGAGGCCGTTTCGATGGATGTGATCGCCGCGGCGACGTCGCCCTGGTGGAGTTGCAGCGCCCCGCCCGCCTTCGGTGACCAGGGATTGAGGCTGCGCAGCCACACCACGTCCAGATTTTTCTCGAACGACACCACCTGGCGCGCCTCGCCTTGCAGGCACCAGGCGGCGAAATAGCCGAGCCCGCCGCAGGTGTCCAGGATCACCTTGCCGCGCGGCTCGATGAGCGCCACCTTGCGCTGCGCATCCGCGTAGGGCGAGACCTGCGCCGTGGGCAACATCTTGATGCCGTCGATCTCGAAGGTGGGCGGCCCCCATTCGGTGGGCACGAGCTTGATAAGGGATGTGGTGTAACGTGCCACCGGCTCGAAGGCTGCGCCCGTCCAGTAATAGACCGTGCGCTTCTTGCAGGTCTCCGGATAGGGAAACACGCGTCCCTGCCATGACCAGGTGTCCCGATGCAGCTCGATGGTGGTAGTGGAACGCTCCAGGTCGAGGGAGCAGGTCAGCGATGCGCGTCCCGCACGATGGGCGGCACACATGGCCTCGTGCACCTGGGCGGTCAGCAGCGGGCTATCGATCACGCGGGAATCTCGGGGCAGGCATGCGGGGAAGGTGCCCAGGATAGGGAACGCCTTCGGGAAGGTCAAAGATGCGCTATGCGGCCACGGCCGGATAGCTGAAAAACACCACGTGCACCAGATTGAGGGCAAAGTGGCTCAGGATGGCGGCCGCGAGGCGCTGCCCGGAGATCTGATAGGCGAGCCCGTAGCCGATGCCCGCCAGGGTGGCGAGCAGCACATACCCGACGCCGCCGCCGAAATGCGCCAGGCCGAACAGCACCGCGGCCCCGAGGACCGCCACCGGCACGCCAAGGCGTGCCGCCAACCACCGCTGCAACACGCCCCGAAACAAGGCCTCTTCCACCGCGGCGGCGAACAGCAGATTGGTCGCCGCCCAGATCGTCAGCCACTGGACATCCGGGAGGCCGGGCACCCACCGCACGTGCCCGAGCCCCAGCCCGGGCACAAACACCAGGGGCAGCGTGAGCGCCAGCGCGGTGGCGGTACTCACGCCGATGCGCCGCCAGTCCAGCCTCGCTTCAACACGCAGCACCAGCGCCAGCACCGCGAAGCCGGCAAGGGCCTTGTCCATGCGAAACCCGAGTGCATAGGGCACACTGTCCGGCTTCACCGCGACGGCCTCGCCGAACTGCACCGGCGCAAAACCCGGCAGCAAGCCGAAGCCGAGCCCCAGGACCAGGGCACCAAGCACACCCAGCGCCGGGAGGCGCCAGCGCGGGTAGCGTGCTGCGTGGGCCAAGCCAAGAAGCGCCGCCGCCCAGAGCAGGGCCGATGCCGTCAGGTAACCCTCCGTGAGACCCAGCAGCAGGCTGAGGGCGATGGCCCCTGCGGCCAGCCCGGTGCGCAGGCGTGGGGCTGGAAGCCACAGGCTTGCGAACGCCGCGCCCCACAGGGCAAGGAGCAGGCCTTGGGAAGGCACCGGCGATGGTACTCAGTCGCCGGATCCGGCGCGCGGGTAGATGGAACCCAGGTGTCTGCGCGCCCGCAGGTCGCGGTACACCGCCGCGCGCATGATCAGCATGGCCACTACCGGCGCCGTGAGCATGACGAAGGCGCTGATGAGCAGTTCATGAATGACCAGGCGACCTTCGACGGCCGTAAACAGGATCATGGACGCCAGCAACACGCAGCCTGCCCCCAGGGTGATGGTGATGGCTGGCCCATGGATGCGTTGATAGAAGTTCGGCAAGCGCAACAGCCCGAGCGCGCCGACGAAAATGATGGCGCCGCCCAGGAACAGCAGCAGGGCCACGGGCACCACCACCCAGGCAGACAGGTGCTCCATCCCGGTCATTCGATGATCTCCCCGCGCATGATGAACTTGGCCAGCGCGATGGTGGATACGAAGCCGAGCAGCGCAATGATGAGCGCCGCATCGAAATAGACGCGGCTGACGAAGCGGACGCCGAGCACCAGCGCGAGCAACATGGCACACATCCACAGGGTGTCCAGCGCCAGCACGCGGTCCTGTGCCGAGGGCCCCACCAGCAGGCGAATGGTGCAGAACACCATGGCCAGGATGACGCAAACCAAGGCAAACCCGATGGCGATTTCCAGCAACGACATCATGGCGTGACCTCGTGATCGAAGATCTCGATGAGCGGTTTTTCGTAGCGATTCTTGATGGTGTCGATCCACCACTGCTCGTCATGCAGATCAAACACATGCAGCGCCAGGTCATAGGTCCCCGGCAACAACTCCACCCAGACGGTGCCCGGGGTGGTGTTGATGAGCATCGACAGCAACGCCAGCCCGTAGGGATTGCGCAGTTCCAATGGGACACGGATGAAGTGCGATCTCACCTTGTCGGCCCGCCGGAAAAGGATGATGCTGCTGACGTTGAACGCCGAGCGGACGATCTCGACAAACGCCATGCGCAGGAGTCGGAACAGCACCATCAACCGCCGCGGTCGCGGATCGCCCAGGGGTTGCAGCTTGCGCGTCAGCAGCGGCACCGACAAGGCCAGCACCACACCGGACAGCACATGGCCCCAGGCCGTGCTCTGGTTGAGCAGCAACCAGGTGACGAGCAACGCGGCCGAGGTCAGGGGTGCGGGCAACCAGCGCCTCATCGTCCCGCCTCCCCTGCCCCCATGGACACCGCCGGAGAGGACAGCACCCGATCCACGTACTGGGCGCGCTGGTGCAGGTCGGCGCTGGTACGTTCCAGGAAACCGAAGATCGGTCCGGCTTGCACGGTAAGCGCCACACACAGGAACAGCAACAAGGTGACCGGTGCCGCCTCCATGAACTGCAGACGCGGCGGCGCGACCGCCCCGGAGGCCCAGAAGGTGCGCACGCCGAAGCGCATCATGGCGATGATGGCAATGAGCCCAGAGACCAGCACCAGCGCCATGAAGGCCCAGGCCGGCGCCGCGACGGCGTCGCCGGCCTGCGGGTGGAGCAGCGCATGGAACAACCCGAACTTGGCCACGAAGCCCGACAGAGGCGGCAGCCCGGCGATAATCAGGGTACTGGCGGCGAACGACAAACCGAGGAATGCCAGTGCCGCCGGGATCCCCTTACCCACGGGCTGCGCCGGGTTTTCCTCAAACTCGAAGGCCTCCATGGTCACGGCGAGCATGGCCGCGGCCGGTGAACGCACGCGGTCGACCAGTTCGATGAGCAACATGAAAGCGGCCACCGCCAGGGTGGAGCTGAGCAGATAGAAAAGCCCGGCCGTAATGAGCGAGGCCTGTCCGTAGCCGACCACTGCCAGCAAGGTGCCCGAGGACACGATGGCGGCGTAGCCCGCCAGGCGGCCCTGTTCCTGGCTCGCCAGCATGCCGACTGCGCCGAAGGCAACCGTGGCCAGCCCGCCCCACAGCAGGAATTCACTGCCGAAACCGGTGGCCTCCCCGCCCCCGTCAGAAAACACCAGCAGCCATACGCGCATGATCACGTACACCCCCACCTTGGTCATCAGCACCAGCATCGCCGCCACCGGGGGCGAGGCCGAGGCGTAGGCGGTGGGCAGCCAGAACCCGAGCGGCCACATGGCACCCTTCACCAGGAAGGCGATGACCAGCACCGCCATGCCGATCTTCAGCAGGGCGAGATCTTCGGCGCCCAGGGCTGCCACCCGTGCCGCGAGGTCCGACATGTTGAGGGTACCCGTCGCTGCATAGATGAGGGCCACGCCAATGAGGAACACCAGTGAGGCCACCAGATTCACCGCAATGTACTGCAGCCCGGCGCGGATGCGGTTCACGTTGTAGCCGTGCAGCAACAGGCCGTAGGAAGCGGCCAGCATCACCTCGAAGAACACGAACAGATTGAACAGGTCGTGGGTCAGAAACGCCCCGTTCACGCCCATGAGCAGGAACTGGAACAAGGAATGGAAGTGCACGCCGATGCGGCTCCAGCGCACCATGGAGTACAGCAGCGTGGCAGTGGCGATGACCGCCGCCAGCAACAACATCATGGCTGCCAAGCGATCCACCAGCAGCACGATGCCGAACGGCGCAAGCCAGTTCGCTGCCAGGTACACGCCGATGTCTTCCGACCAGTGGCCGCCGTCCACCAGCTGAACCAGAAGCAGCGCGGTGACGAGCAGCCCCAGTACCGACATGGCGTTGATGGCGAACTTCAGGCGATGGCGGGTCTCGTTGATGGGGATCAGCACCGCGCCCGCCAGCAGCGGCAACAGCACCGGTACGAGGATCAGGTGATCGAGCCAGCCCAGCATCACTCCTCCGACTCCCTGCCGTCCACGTGGTCCGTGCCGGTGACGCCGCGCGACCCGATCATCATCACCAGATAAAGCGCCGTGGTGGCGAAACCGATGACGATGGCCGTCAACACCAGGGCCTGAGGCAATGGGTCGGTGAGGGCAGTCGGGTCCGGCAGACCGTCACCCAGAGTAAGCGGCGGCCGGTCCACCTTCAGGCGTCCCATGATGAAGATGAACAGGTTCACCGCGTAGGACATGAGCAGCAGGCCGATGATCACCTGGAAGGTACGCGGGCGCAGCACCAGCCAGATCCCCGAGCCGAACAGCACTCCGATGGCGAGGGCGATGACCAGGTTCATCGGATATCCCTCTCCGGTGCGAGCCTGCCGTCACCGGGTAATTGGCGATGGCTGCGTATCGATTGGTGCGCCAGGGCCACGAGGATCAGCATGGTCGCGCCGACCACTACCAAGAACACGCCCAGATCAAAGAAAAATGCGCTGGGCAGGTGCACATCGCCCAGCAGCGGCAGGCGCAGGTGCGCCGTGTGGCTGGTCAGGAACGGGTGGCCGAACAGCCATGCGCCGATGCCCGTCAGCGCGGCGGTGACCAGCCCCCACGCCATCCACTTGTGCGGGCGCAGGCGCAGGTGCGATTCCACCCAGGCCGTACCGGCCACCATGTACTGAACGATGAACGCCACCGCGAAGATCAACCCGGCCACGAAACCACCGCCCGGCAGATTGTGCCCGCGCATGAAGAAGTAAACCGCCACGAGAACGATGAACGGTAGCAGGAAACGTACATAAACCCCCGGCACCATGAGATAGCCGTGCTCGGCCTGCTCGGTGGGCGTCTGCTTCACCGCCGGGTCGATGCCATTGGAACGCTGCGCAGGGATTTCGATGCTTTCCGGCGCTGGGCGGAAGCGGCGCAGCAAGGCGTAAACGGTCAGTGCCACGATACTGAGCACCGTGATCTCGCCGAAGGTATCGAAGCCGCGGAAGTCCACCAACAGCACATTCACCACGTTGCTGCCACCGCCTTCCGAAAGAGCGTGTAGCACGAAGAAATCACCGATGCGCTCCGACGGTGTTCCGCTGAGCACCACGAAGCTGATGGCCGCCATGGCGGCGCCACCCACCAGCGCCACGATCAGGTCGCGCCCGCGGCGCAGCCGCACACGGCGCGGCACACGCGCCTGCATGTCTTCGAGGGCAATGCGTGGCGGCAGCCAGCGCAAACCCAGCAGGATCAGCACCGTGGTGACGGTCTCCACCATGAGCTGGGTGAGCGCCAGATCAGGCGCCGACAGCCACAGGAAGGTCATGCTCGTGATGATGCCCGTGCCGCCCACCAGGATCAGGGCCGCGAGGCGGTGATACTTGGCCTGCCATGCGGCGCCGATGGCGCAACCGCCGCCGATCAGCCACAGCGCGGCCAGCGACAGGTCGACGTCGGTAAGCCGCATCGTATCGAGGCCCGGCAACGGCCGGACCAGCGCTACGGGCAGCGCCATCATCATCACGATGATCAAGAGCAGCTGCGGTTGCAGGCGCTGGGTGCCGATGTGACGCATCAGCGCGCCGGCGCCGGTGGACATGCGCAACATGATGCTGTCGTAGATGTGCCCGCCGTTGAGTTCGAACCGTACCGGCACACCGCTGCGGTTACGCAGCTCGAAACGAAGCTGCAACCAGCTATAGAGCACGATGCCGCCCAGTAGCGCGACCATACTCATGAGCAGCGGCATGTTGAAACCGTGCCACACCGCCAGGTTATAGGCAGGTGTGGCCTCGCCGAGCACGGACACCACCGCGTCGCTCAGGAACGGGCCGACGCTGCGGCCGGGGATGATGCCTACCACCAGGCAGAGCAACACCAGCACCTCCACGGGGAAACGCATCCAGCGTGGGGGTTCCTGCGGCTGCTTGGGCAGCTCCTCCGACAAGCGGCCGACGAAAATACCGATGAAACGCAACGCATAGGCCACGCTGAACATGCCCATGGCGATCGCGGCCGTGGACATCCACCATTCGTCGGGGCCGCCCACCCCGAGGGTCTCGGCGAAGAACATTTCCTTCGAGATGAACCCGTTGAGCAGCGGGACCCCGGCCATGGCCGCGCTGGCCACGATGGCCAGCGTGCCCGTGATCGGCAACACGCGGTAAAGGCCGCGCAATACGCGCATGTCGCGGCTGCCGGTCTCGTGATCCACGATGCCCGCGGCCATGAACAGTGAGGCCTTGAAGGTGGCGTGATTGAGGACGTGGAAGATGGCCGCCACCACCGCCAGTGGTGTCCCGATGCCGAGCAATGCCGTGATGATGCCCAGGTGGCTGATGGTCGAATAGGCGAGCAGCCCTTTGATATCCGCCTGGAAAATGGCATTGAAGGAACCGATGAGCAGGGTGATGACACCGGCGCCGCCGATGATCCAGTGCCACTCGGGCGTGCCGGAGAGTACCGGCCACAGGCGGATGAGCAGGAATACGCCCGCCTTGACCATGGTCGCCGAATGCAGGTAAGCCGAGACCGGTGTGGGCGCCGCCATGGCGTGCGGCAGCCAGAAGTGGAACGGGAACTGCGCGCTCTTGGTGAGCGCGCCGAGGGCAATGAGGATCAGCGCCGGCAGATAGGCGTGGTGGGCGCGCACCCGATCACCCGCCGCCAGCACCGCCTCCAGGTCGTAGCTGCCGACGATGCTGCCCAGGATCAGCACCCCTGCGAGCAGGCACAGGCCACCCGCGGCGGTGACCGTGAGCGCCATGCGTGCGCCGCGGCGGGCGTCGATACGGTGATGCCAGTAGCCGATGAGCAGGAACGAGGTGAGGCTGGTGAGCTCCCAAAACACCACCAGCTGGATCAGGTTGCCCGAGAGCACCACCCCGAGCATGGAGCCCATGAAGGCCAACAAAAAGGAAAAGAACCGCGGCACCGGGTCCTTGGGGGACATGTAGTAACGCGCATACAGCACCACCAGCACGCCGATGCCCTGCACCAGCACCGCGAACAGCCAGGCCAGGCCATCCATGCGCAATACGAAGTCGAGGCCGAGCTGCGGCAGCCATTCGGCCTCGTAGCGCTCCACCCCGCCGTTGCCGGCCCCCAGGTACAGATAGATCGTCGCGATGAGCCCGTACAGCGCCACCCCGCCTGCCAGCCAGGCCTCCCGCCCCCGCAACGGCAGGAAGGCGGCAAGCACACTGCCGACAAACGGGATGAGGATCAGGCTGAGCAACGTCACGGGATTGGAATTCGACTTTCAAGGCACGCCGCCGGGTGCCTTGCGCGGAACGCGCAGGCCTGGGCAATAGTGCGCATTGTAACAGCTGCTTTTTGCGCTTGGGCATTAGGATGGGGCCGCCCTGCTGCCGCATCCTGCCTTTGGCGGCGGCGCTAACAGATTCGTCTCTTCTCCCTCCGGGAGACGACTGCATGGATGCAGGAGGTACGACCCCATGGATGGGGAAGGTAGACCGCGCCGGGAGCAGGCGGTCGACGACTCCATGGATGGAGGAGGTAGACCGCGCCGGGAGCAGGCGGTCGAGAGCAATGCATGGAGCGAATTGCCGAAGGACAGGATGAGGGGATCAAAAAACCAGCAGCCGCAGCTGAATTGATCCCCTCTCCCCAGCCCTCTCCCGGAGGGCTGTCTCTTAGTCACATCATTTCCAGGAGAGACAGAGGCTTGGTAATAACCCATTAACCGGCAGTCGCTAGCAGATTCGTCCCTTCTCCCTCCGGGAGAAGGACAGGATGAGGGGATCAATGGACCAACAGCTGCATCTGGATTGATCCCCTCTCCCCAGCCCCCTCCCGGAGGGCTGTCTCTTGGTCACATCGTTTCCAGGAGAGACAGAGGCTTGGTAATAACCCATTACCCGGCAGTCGCTAGCAGATTCGTCCCTTCTCCCTCCGGGAGAAGGACAGGATGAGGGGATCAATAACCAATAGCCGCACCTGAATTGATCCCCTCTCCCCAGCCCTCTCCCGGAGGGAGAGGGGGCAAGAGGGCTGGCTACAACGGCGAAATGTGACCAAGAGACAGCCCGGAGGGAGAGGGGCAAGAGGGGCTGGCTACAACGGCGAAATGTGGCCAAGAGACGTCCCCGGAGGGAGAAGGGGTGCGCGGGCAAGATGTGACTATGTCGGCTTTGGCGGAGCGGTCTCGGCCGCGGGCGATGGAGGCGAGCGACCGGAGAAGCGCGGCCTGGACGACCGCTTGCTAGCGGGGCAGTGGGCTCGGTGCGAGCCGGAGGCCGGTCCCCTGGCGGTTGCGCTCCAGCAGGGTCTGCCTGCCGAAGCTGTAGCGGGCGCCGATCAGCGCCATGTGGGCGTCGGCGTCCCAATAGGCATCGTCCTCTTCCTGGATGTGCGTGTAGTTGGCGAACAGGCTGAAGGGACTCTGGTACAAGCGATACTCGGCGCCGATGTTCAGGTTGAGCTGCTCGGAACCGGCGCCCGCGAACCCATCCTGGACCAGGCCGATGCCACCGTCGATGCGCAGGTTGTCGTGCAGGAAGTAGTTGACGCCGAGGGAGAGGAATTCGCCGCGCGCCCGTGCGCCGGCGGAGTCGTACTCGAAGCGCTCGCGGCCGACCTGACCGGACAGGGTCAGGCGGTCCAGGTACAGCTGGCCTTCCAGGCCACGGAGGCTGTCATTCATGTCCAGCTCGTCATGCTCTCCATAGAGCTTGCGCGTCTGGAGCAGGCCGCCGAGCAGCCAGCGGTCGTTACGGTAGAAGATGCGGCTGGCGGCTTCGCTGGTCCTGCGCTCCGGCGCGCCGGATTCCCGCACGAACCGGGCGAGGTCGATCTGCCCGCCCCAGCCGTGCGGGCTGGTATAGGCGAGCACGCCCGCCGGGGCGTACCGGTCGCCGTGTCCGTGCATGGTGGCGCCGCTCCATAAGCCCAGCGTCGGCCCGGACACGAAGCCGTCCCCGCCGCCCAGGGACTGTGCACCGGCGAGCCCCTGCGCGCCCAGCAGGACGAAGGCGAGCAGCAGGCGGGCTTTGTGCGGCACGTGCAAGGCGGTCATACAGCGCGTTCTTGGTGGTTATTTTGTCGAGCCGGGATCCGGGCGGCCCGCAAATTGTATGCGATCGGCGCGGCCGGTGCGCGCCGGCGTGGGCTCAAGGCACGAAATGGTGCACCGGCAGCGTGTCCAGCTGCCACTCGCCGCTCGCCGCGTCATAGCGGGACACCGTGAACACGTGCCAGTGGGCGTCGTCCAGGTCCGGGTGGTCGGCCCGGTAGTAATACCCCGGCCAGCGCGTCTCCTTGCGAAACAGGGTGTGGCGCGTCACGGACTCGGCGGTGAGGATGCGGTGGTGGAGTTCCCAGGCACGTTGCAGCTGGTGCAGGTCTTCGGCGCCCACGTGGGCCATGTCCTCCTTCAGCAGGGTGAGGAGTTCAAGGCCGCGCTTGAGCAGCGGCTCGCTGGTCACGTAGAAGGTGCTATAGCCGCCCACGTATTCGTCCATCAGCTTCTCCAGCCGCTGCAAACCTTGCAGCGGCGTGATGTAGTTGGGTGACACGCTCCCGGCCACCATCTCGTTGCGCCCCACCCGCCAGGTCTCCAGGGGGCGATAGATGGTCTCGCGCAGCGTGTTCACCTGCCCCTCGTCGATGGCGGGCGTCTCGCCGCGCAGGTCGCGCACGTAGCGCACCGCCGCCTTGCCCGCCAGGCGTCCCTCCGTGAACGAGCCCGAGGAGAACTTGTGCGCGGAACCGCCGATGGTATCGCCCGCCCCGAACAGCCCCTCCACGGTGGTCATGCGGTTGTAGCCCCACTGGTAATCGCCGGGGGCAATGTCCTCCGGTCCGCTGGCCCAGGCGCCGGAACAGGTGGCGTGGGAGCCCATCACGTAGGGTTCCGAGGTGATGAGTTCGGAGGGCGTCTCCTTCGGGTCGATGTTCTGCGAGGCCCACACCACGGCCTGGCTGATGGTCATGTCGAGGAAGTCTTCCCAGCCGATCACCTCCTTCTCCGGCGAATCGAGCACCTCCTGGGTGTGCATGTAGATGGGGCCGCGGCCCGCCTTCATTTCCTCGAGCATGGCGTGGTTGCGCAGGCAGGTGGGCACCGGCGTGCTCTCCGCGTACTTGCCGACGCGCGCCTTGAGTTTTTCCAGGTGCGCCGCCTCGTATTTCTCACCGTAGGCGTTGGTGGCGTAGGACTTCAGCAACAGGAACCAGGCGCCCACCGGACCGTAGCCGTCCTTGAAGCGGGCCAGGACGATCTTGTTCTCCATCTGGATCATCTTCGCGCCGGCGGGGATCAGCAGCCCGTAGGCCGAGGCCGTGCTCCAGGGCGCGTACCAGGTGCGGCCCATGCCCTCGCCCACCGCGCGCGGGCGGTAGATGTGCGAACCGCCGCCGGCACCCACGATCACCGCCTTGGCGCGGAACACATGAAAGCCCCCGTCGCGCACGTTGAAGCCGACCGCGCCGGCGATGCGGTTCGGCCGTTTGCTGTCCTGGAGCAGGTGCGTGACCATGACGCGGTTGTGCACCGCGTCCACGGACTTGCGCGCGGCCTCGGCGACGATGGGCTTGTAGCTTTCGCCGTGGATGAGGATCTGCCACTTGCCTTCGCGCTGATAGCGGCCGGTCTTTTCGTCCTTGATGATGGGCAGGCCCCATTCCTCGAACTTGTGCACCGTGGCATCCACGTGCCGGGCGATGTCGTACACCAGGTCTTCGCGCACTAGACCGAGCAGGTCGCCGCGCGCGTAGCGCACGAAGTCCTCCGGCTGGTTTTCGCCCCACTGCATGCCCATGTAGCAGTTGATGGCCGACAGGCCCTGCGCCACCGCACCGCTGCGTTCCACATTGGCCTTCTCGACCAGCACGATGTTCAGGTCACGGCCCCAGTAGCGCGCCTCGTAGGCCGCGCCGCAGCCCCCGAACCCGCCGCCGACCACCAGGATGTCGCAATCCACGAAGCGGGTTTCCGGACGGCGCGCCATGGCATCACACCTTTTCGCTGCGAGTGGACAGGGACGGCAACGCCGCAATCTTCAGCGCTTCCGGCTCATGGGCCAGCAGGGGCGAGTCGAGTTCGTGCCGGCCCGGCGGCGCGTAGTCCGCCGGCGGCCTGATGGAACCCCAGGCCGTGGTGCGGATGGGGAAGCTGAAGGCCTTTTCACGCCCGTCGCGGTAGCGGATCTTCCAGGCGATCACGCCCTTGTCCGCCTCGCGGCGCACCCGCACCTTGTGGCCGAGCGGGGCGAAGTCCGCATAGCCGCGCACGTCGATGGCATGCTGCGGGCAATACTTCACGCACGAATAGCACTCCCAGCAGAAGTTCGGTTCGACGTTGTAGGAGCGGCGATACACCGGGTCGATGTGCATGATGTCCGAGGGGCAGATATCCACGCATTCGCCGCAACCGTCGCAACGGGTCATGTCCGTGTAGGTCGGCATCGTTTCAACTCCTCGTGCGCCGGCGCGGCGCCGGGTCCGGCAGGTCCGAGGCCCCGCTCGCCTCTTCCAGTTTGCGCTGCACCGCGACCGCGGGCTTGTAGAACATGTGCGAGAACTTGGACCAGGGCACCGAGAGAAACAGCAGTGCGGTGAAAAACAGGTAGATGCCGAACAGTGTCAGGTTCAGTCCGGCGCTCGCCGACAAGGCCTGGCCCCCATGCCACAACAGACCGAGCAAGGCACTGCCCATCAGCAACAGCACGAACAGGTCGGCCCGGCCCACATGGAAGCGCGAATCACCGTCGTAGGCCACGTTCACGCGAAGGAAAAAAAAGAACCAGGCGCCGCCCGCCAGGATCATCAAGGCGCCCACATCCCACAGTGCCGCCCATGGTCCGGGGGCGGCGGCCTCCGGCAGCGCGAACACCAGCATGACCGTGGCGATTACATAGAGGATGAAACCGTACATCATGAGCAGGTGCGAAAGCCGCCGGTTCCACTTGCAGAACTCGCCCGAGACGCTGGCCTCTGCCAGACCTTTCACCACCGCCGCGGCCTTGCGCATGGAGTTCATGGGCCGGCGTGCCGCCGCCTTGGCGCGGGCGCGGCGCTGCGCGAAATACCGCCCGCTGCCCTTGTGA
Source organism: Gammaproteobacteria bacterium (assembly GCA_041685115.1). Taxonomy (GTDB): domain Bacteria; phylum Pseudomonadota; class Gammaproteobacteria; order Thiohalomonadales; family Thiohalomonadaceae; genus JALOAT01. Next base: position 66,570 of record JAWLGK010000004.1, read on the forward strand.
TACACGTCGAGCACCGTGCCTATGGCGACCGCAAAGGCCATAAGCACCACGAAGAACTGCACCAGGCCGGCAGGCACGACGTCGATCACCGCGGCAAAAGGATTGGTCGAGAACATCACCACCCCCATCAGGACGATGCGGGCCGACCTTCGGTAGGCGCCCATGACTGGGAATAGCAGTTACCCGGTCCAAGTCAATTTACCCAAGACCGGGTGTGGAAACTGTGCAGGTCCGCCTGCCACGTCGGTGCAGTCGTAGGTCACGTTGGCGCGCAGCGCCTACGTGACAACCGCGGCCTGAAGAACGTCACGTAGCTTCGCAACGTGACCTACGTAACCGGCACTTCCGGCGAAAGCCGAAATCCATCTTGATGCCCTTCGCATGGTGCCGATTACAACAGCTGTGAGTGCCGCAGGTCACGTTGGCGCGCAGCGCCTACGTGACAACCGCGGCCTGAAGAACGTCACGTAGCTTCGCAACGTGACCTACGTAATCGGCAACAGAATCGTCATTCCGGCGAAAGCCGAAATCCATCGTGATGCCCTTCGCATGGTGCCGATTACAACAGCTGTGAGTGCCGCAGGTCACGTTGGCGCGCAGCGCCTACGTGACAACCGCGGCCTGAAGAACGTCACGTAGCTTCGCAACGTGACCTAGGTAACCGGCAACAGAATCGTCATTCCGGCGAAAGCCGAAATCCATCGTGATGCCCTTCGCATGGTACCGATTACAACGGCTGTGAGTGCCGTAGGTCACGTTGGCGCGCAGCGCCTACGTGACAACCGCGGCCTGAAGAACGTCACGTAGCTTCGCAACGTGACCTACGCAACCGGCAACAGAATCGTCATTCCGGCGAAAGCCGAAATCCATCTTGATACCCTTCGCATGGTGCCGATTACAACAGCTGTGAGTGCCGTAGGTCACGTTGGTCGCAGCACCTACGTGACAACCGCGACCTGAAGAATGTCACGCCGCTCCGTGATGCACACGGCAACGTCACGCACGACGCGGTGGTCAAGATGCCCGCCAAGGGCCATGGGCATGAATTCGCGCACTCAGGCCCGATCGACACTCCAGGCGCCCGGGCCCGCAACAGCCAGGAACAGGAAGATGAAACAGAACAACACCGCCGATTCGCCCTGGTTGAGCATGGGCGACAGGACGGTGCCCTGCGGGGCATGCGCCATAAAATAGGCGAACGCCATCTCCCCGGACAGGAGAAAGGCGGCGGGCCGCGTGAACAGCCCGACGAGTACCAGCGCCCCGCCCACCACTTCCAGCGCGCCGGCGACGCCGATGAGTGACAACAGGTTCAGTTCGTCGAAGGCCGCAACGTGCGGGAAGCCGAACAGCTTCGCCGTGCCGTGCTGCATGAACAGGAAGGCCGTGACAACGCGCAGCAAGGCCAGCGCGCTCGGTGTCCAGGTGGTGAAGAATGTCCGGTCCATGGCGGTTTCCTTGGTCGTGCAGGCCTTAAAACTGGCCCCGTCCGCCCCCGCTTGCAAGGTGTATTTCCCTCACCTCGGTCCCCTCCTCTCCCCAGCAGGAGCGGCTTCAGGCCGTGTGACAGTCTCACCCACGGCTACCGAGCCGCGCTCGCTTCCCGTCCCTCTCGCACCGCCGCCAGCGGCGTCTACATTTAAGACTTTGCCCGTTCACCTAACTCGGAGTCTCCCATGGCAAAAGTCACGCTGAAAGGCAATCCCGTCTCCACCATCGGCGAACTCCCCATCGCCCGCACGCAGGCCCCCGATTTCCGTCTGGTGGACAGCGGCCTTGCGGACCGTTCGTTGGCGGACTTCGCCGGCCGGAAAAAGCTCATCAGCATCGTGCCGAGCCTGGACACCTCGGTCTGTGCCACCTCGACCATCAAGTTCAACAAGGCCGCCAAGCAGAACCCGGACCTGGCGGTGTTGATCGTCTCCTCCGACCTGCCCTTCGCGGCCTCGCGTTTTTGCACCGGCGAGAAGCTGGAAAATGTGGTGACCCTGTCCATGATGCGCGACAAGAAGTTCGCCAAGGACTATGGCGTGCTCATCACCGACGGTCCTCTGGCCGGCATCACGGCACGCGCCGTCGTGGTGCTGGATGAAAACAACCAGGTGCTGCATTCCCAACTGGTCCACGAGATCACCGACGAACCCGATTACGACCAGGCGCTCGCGGTACTGCATTGAGCATCGTTCGCACGGGAAGGCCATCGCGGCCCTGAGGCCGTTCTTATAACTGGCGGAATACCGTTTTTGGTTTCGTGACGTGACACACGGGAATCAGGGGTCAAGCGGAAGTGGCGGCGGGCACGGCCCGCCCTATGCCGGACAAGGGAAACTCTGTTGCGACGCGAAGATCCCTGCACCGTTCCGAGCTTTGTTCATGAAAACCCGCGGCGGCACACCCCAAGGAGCGCGAGGATACGGTGGCAGCGCCACGGCCACGGTCACCGTGGAGGTCAGTCAACCGCGCCCGCATGTCGTCCTGAGCGGCGGCGGTGGCCTTGGTGCTGAGCTCTTGGCGGCTCCAACCATCGACCTTAATGGCGTCACCCGCATCCGTGCCCGCGGCCAGGACCGTGCCGTCGGACCTCAGGCCCACGGTGAGTTGAGTGCCTGCCGCCACCGCCACGATGTCGCTCCACCCAGGAACGACGTGCGGAAAAGGCTCGGCTTCGCCTGCAATCAGGATTGTACCGTCGGACTTCAGTCCAACCACGTGCAGGTGATCGGCGGCCACCGCCACGATATTGTCCCACTCGCTGACAGAGGGCTGGCCATAGTAAATGTCGTTCGCCACCCGCACCGTGCCGTCGGACTTCACTCCAATAGTGTGGTCGTCACCCGCTGCCACAGCCACGATGTCAGCCCAGTCGTCGACATCGGTCTCGGCCATCCCGGGATCAAAGCTGGTGGCCACCAAGATTTCGGATGCAAAGGCATATGGGAGACTCGCCGCTTGTGCGGTTTCGATAGCCGGCTGCGGCGGGCACGGACCAGCCGAGCCATGTCACGTTCGTGCGCCGCACCGGGGTGGCGAGGGGCATGCATAGGTCACGTAGCTGCGCAACGTGACTTCGGGCTCCCGTAGAGGCGGCTTGCATCGACAAGAAATATTGCGGCCGGATGAAATCCACGCTCGATGGCGCCGACTTACGCAACCCAGGCCAACCCACGAGGCACAGAATCAGCGCAACCTACGTTCCCCTTCCCCCACGAACTCGGGATAATGTCCCGTCGGATTTCAGGGAGCTGACGTGTGACCGTCCTTTATTGGCACTGGATCGTGTTCGGGGTGTTGTTGATGGCGGCGGAGGCGGCCGTCCCCAGCTTCACCATCTTCTGGTTCGGGCTCGGTGCGCTACCGGTAGCGGCCTTGCTCTACATCTTTCCGGACATGAACCTCGGGCTCCAGATCGCCGCCTGGACCGCCGCCTCGCTCGCCTTCACCATGGGCTGGTTCCGCTTCGTGAAGCCCTCCATGGAACAACACCGCACCCTGGCCGGCATGTCGCGGGAGGCCATCGTGGGCCAGGCCGCCACGGTCATCACGCCGCCCGTGGAGAGCGGGCGCGGCGTGCTGCGCTTCACCGTCCCCGTGGTCGGCCGCCAGGAGTGGGATTTCTACAGTCAGGAGGCCGACCTGCGCGCGGGAGAAAGCGTGGTGGTGCGGGACATCTCGGGTAACACGCTCATCGTTTCCAGAAAAAACAAAAATTGAGGGAGTAAGTCGTGGAAACCGTTGCAGTCTTCGGCGTTTTGGCCTTTTTCGTCATTCTCACCATCGCCCTCGGCGTGCGCATCGTGCCGCAGGGCTACAAGCACGTGGTGCAGCGCTTTGGCAAATACCACCGCACGCTGAATCCCGGGCTGAACATGATCATCCCGTACATCGATACGGTGGCTTACCGGGTCACCACCAAGGACATCGTGCTGGACGTGCCCTCGCAGGACGTCATCACCCGCGACAATGTGGTCATCATCGCCAACGCCGTGGCCTACATCAACGTGCTCAACCCGGAGCGCGCGGTCTACGGCGTGGAGGACTACGCCATCGCCATCCAGACCCTGGTGCAGACCTCGCTGCGCTCCATCATCGGCGAGATGGACATGGACGATGCCCTGTCCTCACGTGACCAGATCAAGGCGCGCCTGCTCGCCGCCATTTCCGATGACGTCTCCGAATGGGGCGTCACGGTGAAGACGGTGGAGATCCAGGACATCAATCCCTCGACCACCATGCAGAAGGCCATGGAGGAACAGGCCGCGGCGGAACGTCAGCGCCGCGCCACGGTGACCCGCGCCAACGGCGAGAAGGAAGCGGCCATCCTCGAGGCGGAGGGCCGGCTGGAGGCCTCGCGGCGCGACGCCGAGGCGAAGAAGGTGCTGGCCGACGCCTCCCGCGAGGCCATCTCCATGGTCGCCGAGTCCATCCAGGACCGTCAGCTGCCGGTGATGTTCCTGCTGGGCGAACGCTACGTGGATGCGGTCAAGGAGCTGGCCGCCAGCACCAACGCCAAGACCGTGCTGCTGCCGGGCGACCTGCAGGCCAGCCTACAGTCACTGTTCGGCACCCGCAAATAATCCCCCGGAGGAGCGGCCTCAGGCCGCGAGGGTTCGCATCCCGCTGCCGCTCCCCATCGGCTTGGATACTCTCACTCCGCCGCCAGCGCCTTCTGGATCAGCGGCACCAGCGGCTCGGGAAGACGGATGCCGCCCGACAGTGCGAATTGCTGGGCACCCGCCGACATCTTCTTCCAGGTCTTGCGGATGATGTCGAGCCATTTCGCCTCGTCATACTCCGGGTGCTTGCCCGCAAACTCCAGCATGTAGTGCTCGATGAACACCAGCGCCGCCACGTCCTCCAGCAGCTGGGTATCCGGATTCACCTTCAGGGCGCGCTTGCCCACGGCCTGGCGCACCCGCTCCATGACGTCCTCGCCATAACCGGCCTGCGCCAGCAGTCCGGCGGTGGTCTCGGCGTGGAACTTGTACAGCGCGGTACGCCATTGCAGATAACCCTGACGGTCCATGGGGTAATCGCTGCGCGGCGACTTCCAGCGCTGGATGTGCTGGGCACGGATGGCCAGGCGCTGCGCCTCGTCGGCCTGCGGTGCAAAGCGCTGCTGCATGTCGCTCATGCGACGGGAATACAGCTGTTCCTTCGGCCAGGTCTCTCCATCGGCCGTTTCGGTGTTGGGGTCTTCGGCATTGGCGGCGTCGATGAGCGTCACGGCCCGTTCGAATGCCTCGGTGTGGAAGGTCATACGTGATTCCTCTGATCCGGTGGTGAAGGATTCTATATGAATCCGACCGCCCGTTATCGATATTGCAGGCCCGCTGCGCACGCCTATGGTGAAAGAAGGTTCCGGGCGGAGAAAAACATCCATGCGCGTAATGGTCATCGTCAAGGCGTCACGAGAATCCGAGGCCGGCGCCATGCCGACCACCGCGGAGTTCGAGGCCATGGGCCGATTCAACGAGGACCTGGCCAAGGCCGGGGTGATGCTGGCAGGTGAAGGCCTGCACCCGAGCGCCCGCGGTGTACGGGTCCGGTTCACGGGTAATCAGCCCTCGGTGCACGCCGGTCCGTTCGAACATAGCGAGGAACTGGTGGCGGGGTTCTGGTTATGGCAGGTGAATTCCCTGGACGAGGCCATCGATTGGCTGAAACGCTCACCCTTCCAGGATGCCGAAGTGGAAGTGCGTCCCATCATGGAGATGGAGGATTTCGGCGCCGAATTCACACCGGAGTTACGTGCCCAGGAAGAACGCATACGCGCGCAGACTGGGCAGAGCGCACGGGGCGTTCAACACTGAGCGCGCGGCCCTAACAGGGCCTCAGTCGATACACGCAGGCATCCCGACACACTCGCAGGATGTCTCCTTCATCAGTACATGAGCATATGCGATGCAACCGAGGTGTTCTCCACCGCTCCCCGAGGTAACGGCGGATTCCCAAGGACGCGAAATTCACCGTAATATGCCCGTATTCCGCACCGGAAGCAGTGGACACACAAGGGATTGCAATGCCGCCGCAACCACGCATCGGGGCCTCCCATGTTTCGGCCGTCGACGACCATGTGCCGACCACCCGCCCCCTGGCCTTTCTCACACCTGTCGTCAGCGTTTTGCTGGGCTTCTCTGCCGTCATCGCGCTGATGATATCCATCGTGCTGGTCTGCTTCGACAAGATGGAGGCGATGCGCGAGGCTTCCAACATCCTCATCTCCGACTATGACAAGAAGGCCTCCTTGGTTTCTGCCATCCGCTGGAATGTGCAACAGCGCATTCTTCTGCTGCGTGATAGCTTTCTCATCACCGACCCCTTCGAAATCGAGGAACGCCACGCCGAACTTCAAGCAGTGACAGCCTCGCGCAGCATTGCAGCGGTGAGCACATTGAATGCGATGCCGATGACGCCGAGGCAGCGTCAACTCATGGATGCATTCGTCCAAAGTGGCAGGGAAGCACTCCCCATCTACAACACGATCATGCTCCTGCACCGCGACGGACGCACCATCAACGAACTGCAATCCCTGTTCGCGAAGGTTTTTTCCGCACAGCAACAGGCCACCGCCGCGCTCGACGAATTCGATATGACGCTCGCGCAGATGCGTACGGAGACCATCGAGGTGGCAAACACCAGTTACCACCATGCCCGCACCCGGCTAATCTGGCTCGGTATGACGGCGACGCTCTTGGCGATCCTGATCATGGCGTACATCGCACGCTGGAACCAAAAGAGCATCGCAGCACTCCACAGTGAGCGCGAGAAACTCACCCATGCGGAGGCCGATGTGCGCCGACTCAACGCCACACTCGAACGGCGGGTGGTAGAGCGGACGGCGTCACTGGAGGCTGCCAATCGCGAACTGGAGGCATTCTCCTATTCCGTATCCCATGACCTCAAGGGGCCGCTCCGGGCCATCAACGGGTTCTGCCACATCCTCGAGGAAGACTGCGCCTCATCCCTCGACAGCCAGGTATTGCGACATCTGGACCGTATCCGCACGGCCGCGGTACGCATGGGCGAATTACTCGATGGTCTATTGATGCTGTCGCATGTATTTCGCAGCGAACTCGCCCACGAACCGCTGGACATCGGCGGTATGGCTGCGGAAATCGTTCAGCGTCTGCGCGATGAAATGCCGGAACGCGAGGTGGAGGTGCGTATCCATGCAAATCTCACCGCCACGGGCGATCCGTCGCTGGTGCGGCTGATGCTTGAGAACCTGCTTGAAAATGCGTGGAAGTTCACCGCGGCGCAGCGCTTGACGCGCCTTGAAGTGGGCAGAAGTTCCCAAGCCGGGCAAGACATCTTTTACGTGAAGGACAACGGCTCCGGCTTCGACATGGAGTACGCCACGAAGTTGTTCCAGCCGTTCGTCCGGCTGCACTCCGATGAGGAATTCGAAGGCACCGGTATCGGCCTGGCCACGGTACGTCGGATCGTGCAACGCCATGGCGGCAATGTGTGGGCGGAAGGTGTGCCTTATGCCGGGGCGAGCATTTATTTCACCCTTGGCAATGCCAATGCCGACACCGCAGCGGGTTCTTTCCAGCTAAATAGCTGTTCCGAACCCTGAAACACATGCCACCTCGCCTGCTCTATTCCCGCCCTCGGCTTTCCCCGCGTCTTGGTGAGAGTTAATCCAGGTGTCGCGTGGTGGAACAGTTATTTAGCGGTTCTTGATCTTGTCTGCTTTTTTCCTGGCTGCTTGTGGTCACATCGATCGGCATGCTCTCCCGGTAGTCCTGGTAGACGCGGTCTGAAGCCATGTTTTTCAGCGGCAAGAACGCCCTTTCGCACCTGAAATGGCGAGTCCCGCCGGTTGAGTGATGGTGTATAAGCCTCGCAATACGTCACCACGACAGCGCCTTCAGCGTGGCTCGGGACGCGTCCACAAGAAAGCAGCGACGGCCATGAACAACAGCGCCAGTGCGACCAGCAGCCACGGACGATCGATACGCCAGTACATGACGAGCCAGCTCACCGCCAACAAAGTCACCGCAACGCGCTTGGTGCGACTTGCAATCGCGCCCTGTGTTTCCCAATCGATCAACAGGGCTCCGAACCGTGGATGCGCGTAAAGCCAGCGATGCAATCGCTCGGAGCCGCGTGCCGCAAACCAGGCTGTGAGCAACAGGAAAGGCACGGTGGGCAAGCCGGGCAGCACCACGCCAATGATGGCCAGCCCGAGGAATACGTGGGCGAGGATAAGTGAAGACCAACGGATCAGGCGTGACATGGAAGCAGGTACAGCGGACTCCGTTTGTCGAAACGACACAGTGCCGCGGAATGCGCCCGCCATCGCAGGATCTGAGCATAGTGCAGTCCGGGCGTGGTGAGTATATGCCCGGGTAGCGGCATGACGGTGATGAGGATGCACGCCCCTCATCACCGTCATTGATACGGCCGATGAGTACTGCGCGTCAGGCGTTACCTACCGCGGCGCTGGCCATCTCCGCAACGTGCACACAGGCACAGTCGCGCAGGGCCTGCAACATCTCCCCGGTTCTGCCGGCCTCTTCCGCGTCACGCAATTCTTCGATGACAAGCCATTCGCTACCGCAGATCCCATATTCGGTATCGGAGTGCTCTTCCATCAGACGCATGCTCTCCACACGAAGCCACTCGAATCCCTTGGTCTCGCCCGCATTCGACACTCGGTTTTCACTCATCCCGCTTCCCTCTGAGGTGACTTGGTACATCAGGATATTAGCAGGAGGTAATATGGGCGAAATAGGCAATATACGTATTACACAGGCGACGGACGTCGCGTCACGTCGTGGGGCCTTCCGGTCTTCCAACCTCGCTGGCGACGGCGCCGCTGGGGCGCCGTCGCCGCATGCACATACGTGACATCGTAGGCGGGCCATGCCCGCCTCATTCATGAACTTCTCACGAGCGCGGCAAACGCATGCGCGAGAGTTCGTTCTGGATTTCTGCGGTCCGCCGTCGATATTGTTCGACAAACCCATTGGGCTTCGGCTCACTTATTTCAGAAAAGCTGAAATCGGCAGATTGCGAATAGGCGCGGAATTCCTTTTGCAGCGCATCGAGTTCCTGGGCGAGTTCGGCGGCGGAAGCGGTCATGCTCAACTCCTTTTTCAAGAACACCGGGTCGGCACTTTTCGCCGGGCAGGTTCGGAGGTCTGCCGGCAATTCCACTCTAGTGACGTGGATGCATTCGCACATCGACCAAACGGGATATCGCAAAGATGCAAATGGGATACACCTTCGCGAAAACCATGCCCGGTCTTGCGAACGTACTGTGCCCGGACCGGTGAACATCGCAGTTTCGAGTCACCGTTGTGCAGCCGCGGTGCATTCGGCCGCTACCTGCCTGATGTGGTCAGCCGCACACAGACAAACCCGCCCCGCCTCAGTGACTCGTCCCCTCTGACAGACGGGTCTTGTTCCACACGTTGTACTTGCCCGACGGCTTGACCATGGGGATGCGCTTCACCTCCTGTAACGTCTGCGCGTCGTACACGACGAGTGCGCCGTCCATTTCCCAGAGACTCAGCAGTGCGTAACGTCCGTCTTTTGTGAATTCCACGTGTGAGGCGGTTTTGCCGGGTGCCGGCCGGAGGTTTTTGACCACCGCGAGGGTTTCCTTGTCGATGACCTGAACGGTGTCGCGGGCCTGACCAAGCGAGGAATCCACCCACGCGTAACGGGAATTCTCATGGCTGCGCATGAAGAACCCCGGACCCAGCGTCGGCACACGTTTGATCGCCTTCCAGTCCTGCGTGTCGATGACCGTGACGGCGCCTTCCTTCAGGTTTGGCGTGGCCAGCACACGCCGCGCGCCGCGCATCCAGGTGATCCCGGATGCCAAGTGCGGCATGCCGGTGAGCGGCAGGTTTGCGATGCGCTGCCCCACGGTGAGGTTCACCACCTGCACCGTACCGTCACGTGCCGCGCCGATGAGATGCTCATAAGTCGGATCGAGGACGAAATCGTCCACGTGCCGTTCGAGCCGGATGCGCCTGACCGGAAACGCTCCCGTGGCAAGCGGCGGCGCTTCGCCGGAGTCGGCGCGATAGTCGTGCATCGGTCCGGTATAGACCGGCCAGGCGGTGGCTTGCGTCGTATAAGGCAGTTCCCAGATTTCGGGAATGTCCTTCATGATGGCGATGAAGCTTCCGCGCGGCGGTGCATTGTAAACCGCCGCTACACGGGAGCCCTGCCCGGCTTCATCCGCGGCGGCGATCACCTTCAGCGGTGTGAGGTCATGACCGTCGAGGACCACCAATGTGCCCGGCAATGTGTTGCCCACCAGTACGTAACGCCCATCTGCTGACACCGCCAGATTGCGCGTATTGAGCCCCACGCGGATCTCTGCCACATAGGTCAGGTTGTAAAGGTCGTACTTGCTTATCCAGCCGTCGCGCGAGGCCAGGTAGACGAACCGACCGTCGGCGGCGTATTTCGGCCCGCCATGCAGCGCAAAGTGCGTCGGGAAGCGGTGAATCGGCTCGAAACGATCGCCATCGAGCACGGTGATGTGATGATCGCCACTTTCCACCACCACGAAGAGATTGAGCGGATCGGCCCTGAACCGCGGCTTGTCCGGCAAGCCGATGGCCGCGGTGAACACCTTGTGGCTGGCCTTCATCTGGGCGAGTTCCCAGCGCGGCGGTTCAGCCGGTGGCGTGGCCAGGTAGTCGGCAATCACCTCGATTTGTGCCGGCGTCAGCAGGTCAGCGAAGCCTTGCATTTGGGTGGCGGCACGCCCTGCGGCGATGGTCTCGAGTACGGCAGAACGGCGCAGACGAGCCAGGCTCTCGGGCAGCAAGGCCGGCCCGGTCAGGCCGAACCGATCGGCGCCATGGCAGACCGCACAATGCTGCTGATACAGCACCTGCGCCGCACCCGGCTCGGCCGCGCCCACCGGAAGACTCACGAGCAACAGCAATCCAATGAACACCCGCTTCATGCCCGCGCCCCCCCTGCCATCGCAGCGGACCGGCTCAGTCCGATCTCTGCATCCGTGAGATAACAGCCCGGATCTTCGGCCCAGTAGTCGCCAGTGGTCTGATAGGCGCGTACACGGGTGTTGCCGTTGCAGATACGCTGGTGGTCGCAGTCCGCGCAACGTCCGCTCAGCGGGCGAGGCTGCGCCTTCAGTGCGGCCATGAGCGGATCGCTGGTATCGGGCCAGATGGTGGAAAAGGGCCGATCACGCACATTACCCAGGTTGTAGTGCCACCACATGGTGTCGGGATGCACGTTGCCCTGGTTGTCGATGTTCGCAATGTTCACACCTGAGCTGTTGCCTCCCCACTGCTCCAAGCGCTGGCGCAGCGCTGCTGCGCGCTCAGGGAAGCGCTTGAGCGCCCACTGCCACAAGAACACGCCGTCCGCATCGTTGTTGCCAGTGACGAACTCCTTCGGTTCGCCGCGCGCCAGGTGTTCCAGGCAGGCATCGAACAATTGGGCCATGGCCGCTCGGGTGCCCCGGTGGACCGCCTCGCCACGGTTCTTGTTGCCGCGGCCGGCGTAGTTGAGATGGGAGTAGTAAAACTTCCCCAGACCTTCATCGTCGAGGAGTTGCAGCATCTGCGGAAGTTCGTGGATGTTGTCGGCCGTCGCCGTGAAGCGCATGCCCACCTTGATACTGCGATCACGGCAGCGGCGCAGGCTCGCCAGCGCCGCATCATAGGCCCCTTGCAAGCGCCGGAAGCGGTCATGGGTTTCGCGTGTCCCGTCGATGCTCACCCCCACGTAATCGAAGCCGACCTGTGCAATGGCGTCGGCGCATGCCTCATCGATGAGTGTGCCGTTGGAGGACAGCCCGACATAGAAGCCCTTGGCCTTGGCATACCGGGCCAAAGCGAAGATATCGTCGCGCAGCAGGGGCTCCCCGCCCGACAGGATGAGCACCCGTACACCGTAGGCATACAGGTCATCCATCACCGCACGTACCTCGTCGCCACTCAACTCGCCGTGAAATTCCTTGTCCGCAGAATTCGAGTAGCAGTGTTTGCAAACGAGATTACAACGTCGAATCAGGTTCCATATCACCACCGGCCCGTGACCAATATCCACCGATCGCCGCGCCGAGGTATTCCCCGTGAGGAGCTGCATGAACCGGGTAACGCGAAACATGACATCCTCCTATTCCTTCAAAGTGCGCAGCCGTCGCGGCCAATCAGCCGACGAAACGCATTCCCGTTTTCTTCAAAATGCGCGTGCTGTACAGGACTTCATGGGCGCTCGCATCGTCGCCTAGCAGCGCTGCGATGTCGGCCACCTTTTGTTCCACCTCATCGCGTGTCTGACCGTGCACCATGGCGAACAGGTTGTAACGCCACTCGGGCAGGTGGCGCGGCCGGTGGTAGCAATGACTGACGTAGTCAAGGGCGCCCACCCGACGCCCCACCCCTGCGATGCGGTCGTCGGGAATGTCCCACACGCTCATGCCATTGCCCCGGTAGCCCAGCCGATAATGATTGGGCACCACACCGATGCGTCGAATCAAACCCTGTGCCTGCATGCGGCCCAGTCGCACCATCACCGCCTCGGGTGTCGCACCCACCTGTTCGGCGACGAGATGGTACGGGCGCGCCACGAGGGGCAGGCCCGCCTGCGTGGCCTTGACGATGGCGATGTCGAGCGCATCGCAGGCCGCCGATGTGTAGTCAGACGCTGAAATGGAGGCCGACATAGAACTCTTCCTGCTTGGGAAAGTCATAGACACGACACCCGGTGGCCGCCTCGATTTCACCGATCACTTCGCCGACGCGTTCCGGCGTTTCCGTGGCGAGCACAAACCACATGTTGAGCACGTGCTCGCGGGCATAGTTGTGTGCGACCTCCACGAATGAATTGACGATGTCCGCCACATCGTCATAGCGTTCCGGCGGCGCCGACAAGGCGGCCAAGGTCAAGCCGCCGCCCAGCCTTTCCGCATGGAACAAGGGACCGAAGCGCGTCATAAGTCCCTCATCCCGCAGCCGCTGCAGGCGCCCGAGCAGCTCGTCTTCCGTCACGCCCATGGTCTCGGCCATGGCAAGAAAGGGTTGCTCGCAGATGGGTATGCCATGCTGCATCTCATTCATTATCCGGCGGTCCAGGTCATCCATGATTCACCATCACTTTCTGGACCATCGCGGTGCTGCTGACATAGTGGGCGCCTCGCTGTTTGAAGCGGCGTGTGCTGAATAACAAGGCGCGGGATATATCGTGGAGCCCAGCGTCCGATACCAGTGTGTGCACCCGTGCTTCCACTTCGGGACGGTTCTTGCCATGGATCATGCAAAACAGGTTGTAATTCCACTCTGGAGGACTGCGCCGCCGGCGGTAGCACAGGGTCACGAAGTCGTAGCCGCTTAGCCGGGCACCCAGCGCACTCACCTCATCGTCCGGCACATCCCACACCACCATGCCATTGGCGCGATATCCCAGCTCACGGTGTCGCACCACGATACCGAGCCGCCCGATGGTGCCATCATCCAGCCACTCGCCGATGCGCTCGCACACCTGCCACTCCGTCAAGTTCGCTGCGTACCCCACGGCGGCGAAAGGCCGCGGCACCAGCGGCAGGCCATCCTGAATAGCCGCGACCAGGTGTTGATCCACCGACCCTCGGATGGAGGTGGGGCAGCGCACCCGCTCACTGGTCGTGGTGCGCGCCGCCCCCGCCAAGGCGGCGCTGTGGGTGTCCTGCCGCAAAGGGAAACCCAGATCGATGTGATAGGCCTCAAGCATGGGTAGCGAAATGACCGTCAGTCCAGAGCGCGCCTCGATGTCTTCGAGCACGGATGCGAGATGCACGTCATCGGCAGCAGTGACCACGAACCAGAGGTTGAAGCGGTGTTCGCGTTCATAGTTGTGGTTTACTTCCGGGTAGGCACTGACCAGTGCCGCCACTTCTTCCAGCAATGGCTTGGGCACCGCCATGGCTGCCAACGTACTACAGCCCACACGATGAGGGCGGAACACCGGTCCCACACGACTGATGATGCCCGCGCCCTTGAGCCGTTGCAGCGCCGTGATGACACCGGATTCGTTGCTTCCAACACGCTCCGCCATGGCCGCGAAGGGACGTGCCACAATGGGCACACCGTGCTGAAAGTTATCCAGCAGCTTGCGCTCAAGGTTATGAAGTCTGTTATCCACTGCATCACCGGCTTCCATCGCTCCCTCCTTGACAAAATGCGCTATGCAAGGCTCACAGGCCTATCCGATGCGCACGCGCCGTAAAAAATATTCCGCTCGGACTCTGCGCCGGCAGCGCGGCCAGTTCCTCAAACGTGGCTGTGTCGTAGACCTTGGCCTTGTGGTCGTCGCGCAAAGACATCCAAATGTGTTCCCCCCGCGGCGTGAACTCCATGTGCAACACTGCGTTCCCGGGCTGAAGCGTCTTGATCACCTGCATGGCGGCCGTATCGATGACCTGCACCGTGCCGTTTTTCGGATAGGCGAAGCTCACCCATACGTGGCGACCATCCGGTCGCCCCATCACGAACACCGGCTGACCCTGCACCGGGATGCGGCCAGCCTCCTGCCATGTCCTGCGGTCGACCACGAGCACCTCGTGGCGACCTACGGCGGGCAGAAAGGCGTAGTCACCGGCGACTGCCCAACCACGTAGGTGCGGCATCTTGTAGACCGGACGCGGGTCCTCGCCGCGGCCATAGCCTGAGAGAATCCGCTGTGGTCCGGCATCGAGGTTCCACAAATCGAGCATCACGATACCGTCTTCGCCGAACAGGCCCGCCAGGTAATGCCGACCGTCTGGTGTGATCAGTGCATCGTAGGGAAAGCGGCCCACATCCTTGAAGCGGCGGATCGCCGGATTGCCGGGATCGGTCAGATCGGCTACCCAGATCTCGCCCGCGTCGTAAAGCGAGAACACAAAGCGTTCGCCCGGCGCATCGGCGAGGCCGACCACCTTGGAGCGTCCACCGCTGTATTCGGCAGGAATATCTGCCAGTAATTCGAGCGTCTCCGCGTCGAAAATCTTCACGCCACCGGGCTCATAGTTGGCCACGGCGAGCAGACGCCCGCTCTGCGATATGGAGCCGCCGATGCTGTTGCCGGCCTGGATTACCCGAGCCACCACGCGTTCATTCAGCAAGTCGATCTTGGTCAAGCCGCCGTCGCGGCCAAACACGAACGCATGACGTTCGTCGCGTGAAAACACCATGGAGGCATGGGACAGGTCGCCGAGACCGTCGATTGCACCCACACGACGCCGGGTGCTTGTATTCACCACCACCACGCTGCCTGTCGCCCGCTCCACCACTACACCGAGATCGCCCGTGCCGCGCACGGAGGCACAGGCGCTCAACAGCAGAGG
Organism: Gammaproteobacteria bacterium; assembly: GCA_041685115.1. Lineage (GTDB taxonomy): Bacteria > Pseudomonadota > Gammaproteobacteria > Thiohalomonadales > Thiohalomonadaceae > JALOAT01. The sequence continues at coordinate 81,877 of JAWLGK010000004.1, forward strand.
CGCAATTATCGCCGCCATCCATGCAGCCCAGCGTGCGCGCGTACCGCCAGTGAACTCGCGCGGCCTGTGCTGTGGCTTCTCAATCGCTTGAGCGTGTCGTCCGTCATTCATGGAGCTCACCTTTCCGAAGCACCTTTACGAGCCAAGCCACCTCGGCCTCGCTGAGAATGTCGCGCCAAGGGGGCATGGGGACGCCTGCGCGGCCATTCAGAATGGTGTGTTGCAAGAATTCGTCCGGCTTACCTGCGAGTGCTTCCGGGAGCAGTGCCGGACCGAGGCCACCCTGAAGCGTCATGCCATGGCACGACCCACAATCGTGCAGGAGAAGGTGCCGCAACTCCGCCTGACGTTGTGCATCGAGTGCATTAACGCTGGCCGTTGCGAGGACACCGAGAAAAAACAGGCCCACCCGAATCATGAAACCGCCCTCCGTGGAAGCTCGGGGCGGGCAGTGCCCGCCCCGAGTTCACCATCAATAGACGTCGTGCTGGGTGTTGTAGAGATTGAACTTGCCCGTGGGCGTCACCAGGCGCTTGTCCTTGATGACCTTCTTCAGGGTAAGCGTCTTGTCATCCAGGACGACAATGGCCGATTGCTGTTCCTTGCCATTCCAGACCGAGAACCACACTTCGTCACCGCGCGTATTGAACTCAGGCTGCACCACGCGCTTCGGTCCTTCACCCAAGTCGGCCCATTCCGCGATGGGAAGTACCTTGAACCCGGCGTCCAGGTTCTTGATGTCGAACACCGCCACCGATTGGCTGATACCAGCATCCGGGTTCAACGGCGTATCCACGTACAAGTGGCGGGACTTGGGATGGGTCTTGATGAACAGCGACCCGCCACCCTGGCCTGCGAGGGTACGTACGACCTTCCAGGCATTCTTCTTGTGCCCCTTCGGATCGGTACCGATGAGCGTGATCTTCTCGTCGCCCAGGTCGCTGGTGGCCCACACCGGCCCATGCTTCGGATCGATGAAGTTGGCGCCACGACCGGGATGCGGGATCTCACCCACGTCCACCAGGGCCGCCAGCTTCGATTCCTTGGAATCGATGACGGCGATCTTGTTGGACTTGTTCGCTGCCGTGATGAAGTAGCGGTGCGAGGAGTCCCAACCGCCATCATGCAGGAATGGCGCAGCCGCGATGTTGGTGGTCCTCATGTTCTTGATGTCGGAATAATCCACCATCAACACATTGCCGGTTTCCTTCACGTTGACGATGAATTCCGGCTTCTCGTGCGACGAGACGATCGCGGCGACACGAGGCTCCGGATGGAACTCCTGTGTATCCACCGTCATGCCGCGTGTACCGACGATCTTCAACGGTTCGAGTGTTTCACCCTTCATGATCACGAACTGCGGCGGCCAATAGCTGCCGGCGATCGCGTACTTGTCTTCCCATCCCTTGTACTTGGAGGTTTCTACCGAACGTGCTTCCAGGCCAACCTTGATGGTCGCAACGTTGTCCGGCTTTTTCATCCAGAGGTCGATCAGATTGATCTTCGCGTCACGCCCGATTACGTAGAGGTAGCGTCCCGACGCGGAAATACGCGAGATGTGCACGGCATAACCCGTGTCGATGATGCTGATGATCTTCTTGGAGTCGCCATCGATCAGCGCGATTTGTCCGGCGTCGCGCAACGTCACCGAGAAGACGTTATCGAGGTTGTAGCTGTTCATCTTCTTGGTGGGACGCTTTTCAGGCGGAATGAGGACGTTCCAGCTCGCCTTCATTTCCTTCATGCCGTACTCGGGCGGTTGCGGCGGCTCGTGCTGAATGAAGCGCGCCATCAGATTCACATCCTCGGCCGACAACTGGCCGGAAGTGCCCCAGTTGGGCATACCGGCAGGCGAGCCGTAATTGATGAAAAGCTGCAGATAATCGAGGCTCTTCGGCATCGTGACGTCCGGTGTCAGCGGCTTGCCGGTAGCCCCTTTGCGCAGGACGCCATGGCAACCCGCGCAACGCTCGAAATAGATGGTCTTGGCCCGCTCGAATTCGGCTGCCGTCATCGGTGGAGCCTTCGGTGCGCCCCCACCGACCGCCTCGGGCGGCACCGCGGAAGGTGCGCCCTCGTACAACCCCTTTGTTTCATCCGTATGTCCATCTTGCGCGAACGCGTGCCCACCTAACAGCAAAAAGGTGGTCGCCGCGGCAATCGCGCATTTCTCAAACCTACTCTTTCTCTCCATGACAAACTCTCCCCCGTAAGGTTTTATTGAGACTGAATGTTGAGCCTCGAACCCGGTTTATCGGACCGGGGCAGCCCATCGCCTTGATGAAAGTCAACCCCTTAGCGAATAGGGAAAATCCTCATAACCTCAAAACGGACGAGGAAACGTGAGTCCTGGGGCTAACCGCAAGGATTTCGGGCTATTGCGCCAGGAGGAGGCGGCGCCAGTGTCTTGCCAGCGGTTCTGGATAGCTGGCGACGGATTTGGACAAGGTCGAATGATTCCGAGGTGCTGGCCGCCCGTTCAGGGAAGGCGCCCCGCCCTGGGTTATCGGTGGGTACCCGAGCAAAAGAAAATTCGGGGGCGTGAAGTGTCGTGGCAGGGCTACTCTGTAGCAAGGAGTGATTGTCGTGACCGGACGTGTTCACTGGAGTGATCGCCACACGTCCGCTGATGAGCCGGGCAAGCTGGCATTTCAAACTGAGAGGGAGCACGACGCCATGGCCTTGAATATCTCGTCCGCCACCAAACTCAAGCTCGCCGGAAAGACCACCAAAGCCAAAATGGAGGTGCTCGCACCACTCTACTGGCGCCGCTACCAGAAGGTGGCGATCCCCGCTGCGGCGGGGACGGCATTGGCCATCTCCGGTCTGGTATTTGCCTGGAAGCGACTGCATTAACCACCCGTTTTTCCCCAACGTACCGTCATGGGAACCCTTCCGGCTTGGCTCGGGCGAGGCCGGAGGGGTCGTAATAAACCTGTCGGTGCAAGCCGCTGCGTTTCTCTTGCCGCAGTGCTACGATATCCCGCGATAGACCTTTCGTTACCCCGCCAGCCGGAGGCTTGATGGACCTTGTCATCAGCGCCGGCCTGCAAGCTCACTAAGCGCAGGCCCGGCAGTCTCAACACCTTTTCCGTTACGACTGTGGCGGTGCTTTTGTGCGCCTCCACGCCCTGACGAACTCGTTGAGAGGATGACATCCCGTGTCTATCGATTTTTCACGCCTCCTTACCCTCGGCTGGAGCAACTTTTTCCTCGGACAACTTCCCCTCGATCGGCTCGATACCGTCCACCCTGCGCGGGTGATACGCGTCGAGCGCAGCGGCTATCGCGTCGCCACGACCGACGGGGAAATGCTGGTAACCCTGGCCGGACGTTTCCAATATCAGCACGCTGACGAACGGCCAACGGTGGGCGACTGGGTGCTGTTACAGCAGGACGCACCCGTCATCATTGAATGCCTCCTGCGCCGCACGTTGCTCACCCGGCGTCAGTCCGGTGGCATCGACAGCCAGGCCATCGCCGCCAACGTCGATCTGCTGCTGGTAGTGAGCGGCCTCGACGCCGAATTCAATCTACATCGCATCGAACGCTATCTGGTGATGGCCGCACAGGCGGGTGTGACGCCCCTGGTGATCTTGACCAAGCAGGACCTGGCGGAAAATGCCGAGGCCGCCGTGGAACAGGTACGAGCACGGCTCCCCGCGGGCGCCGACGTGATGAGCGTCGACGCCCGGCGCGATCCCTTGTCCGAGCGCCTCGCCCCATGGCTCAGCACCGGCACCACGCTGGTCGTGGTCGGCTCCTCCGGGGTCGGGAAGTCGACGCTCGTGAACAATCTCGCCGGCGTCGAGGTGCAGTCGACCGGCGAGACACGTCACGATGCCAAGGGCCGCCACACCACCACCGCACGCGCGCTGATCCGCTTGCCGGGTGGGGCATGCATCATCGACGTACCGGGCATGCGCGAGGTCGGACTCACAACGGAGGGAGGCACAAACGCGCAGTTTCGCTCCATCGCAGACCTGACGCCCGCCTGCCGATTCATCGACTGCACCCACGAGGAGGAACCCGGCTGCGCCGTGCGCGCTGCCGTCGAGCGCGGCGAACTGGCAGAGGACGTCTGGGCCCACTACCTGAAACTGCGCGCCGAAGAACGTCATCACGTTGCCGAGCACGAGCGGCGCCGGCGCGAGCGCGCGTTCGGCAAGATGGTGCGTTCCGCACTGGCGACCAAGCAACGCTCGGGGCAGTAACGGACATCTCCGGGACTGCCATCTCCGCGGCGCGGTAAACGGGCGCAGCGACGTGACCTACGGGAAATCCGTCCCGTAGGTCACGTTGGCGCGCAGTGGCTACGTGACGGCGCTGCTGCAACATGTGGCGCAGCTTGCATCCATCCGCCGACAGTGCATTGATTCTCCGATCATCCCCACCGAAAGCGGTGGCGAGCAAATAGACTACCGTCATCGCATAACGTGACGCGTGTGGCGCGACAACCCACGCGGGATGCGCGAGGACGCCGGAAGCGAGAACCGTCCGGTTCAGCGATGGCAAGCCCCCATCCGCCTCACCCCTTCCTGTCCTACACTGGCAGCAATTCACCAACGGAGAACACGCATGCCCGCGAAAGATGGCCGTCCGGCAGGGATGAATTGGTTAATCCCCTACCTCACTGTCGCCGACGCCAAGGCATCACTCGATTTCTACCAGCGTGCCTTTGGATTTGAATCGGAGGGGACTGTTGCAGGTGATGACGGGCGCATCATGCATGCCAGCATGAAATACCAGGACGCCACGGTCATCATGTTTTCGCCGGAAGCGTCCATGGGCGGGCATGACATGAAAACGCCCGCCCACATGGGCATCGAGCTTCCCATGAACCTCTACGTCTATTGTCCCGACGTGGATGCCCTGGCCGCACGGGCGCGGGAGGCCGGTGCGGTAGTCCTGCAGGGCCCGGAAGACATGTTCTGGGGCGATCGTTGGGTGGGGCTGCGCGACCCGGATGGTTATTTCTGGTCCTTCGCTACCAATATCGGAAGCTTTGACGCATCGAAGGTGCCGAAAGCCTGAATGCCTCTTATCGATCGATCCGCGCGCGGGGCTGGACTCATTTCCTTGGCTGCGATGCTTAACATCGCCGGCAGCCCTGCACTCGGAAATGAGTCCATCTCTTTTTTACACCGCAAGGCGACGCGAAACACGTGCCTTATAGCAGCGTTTCATATTCCTTCAATTTCGCTTCTGCCGCCGCTTTTCGCTCCGTGGCCTCGGTCGCCTTGTGCCCGTCCGGGTGCTCGCTCAGGTAGCCGTTTATCTCGACGATGAGCGCCTCGAGGTAACGTTGTTTCAGGGCAAGCTTCTCGGCCTGCTCGTACTGCAGCCACTTCTCCTCGACATAGGCATAGGCCTGCCGGTCCTTTTCGTCTCTGGCGGCCTGCTTCCAATAATCGCTCAGCGTACGCAGCTCGGAATTCTCGGGAAACGCGACCAGCGCATCGTCGAGGTACTGCGCCACCACCGGTGCGTCAGGCAGGTCCTTCTGACTGAAGTACTTGACCAGCTCCGCCTGCGTGTCGCCCAGCACGATGGCACCAAAGTTTTCGAACGACCACGAGCGGATCTGCAGCACGGTGCCGTCCTTTACCGCCATGTCCACCGACAACTCGTACATGTCAGGCCTACCCAGCGGTTTGACGCTGAACTGCAGCTTGCGGATGTCTACGACAGTCTTGATAGGGCGCAGCGTCAGTTCTATCGCCGTCGGCTCGAAATCCTTCTCATACACGACCAATCTCAGTGATTCATCTCCCCGAATCACAGACGGGAGATCGTTCAGGAAATTGAACCCAACGAAACTGTAATCACGCGCGTAAGGCGCGACTTTGACGTATCCCTCGTCCGCCGCTACGTAGATCCCGTAGCTCTCGATCTGCGTGATCGGTTTTGCCGCTACGGCCCCACACCCAAAACTCAAAACAGCCGCGATGACAATACCGTCAACAAACCTTTTCACGTGCATCCCTCCCTTTTGTTTGCCTGTACCTACCTGGTACCGGGCCGAGGATAATCCATCTCCAGCACAAAGCGAATTTGTAAATTTCAGCGGTTTTCGGTTTTACGTGCGTGGCGTGAGGTCGCCAAGGTGATGCCGACGGTCAGTTCTCGTGTCGTAGCCAAGCGGCGAACCCTTGAGTATCAGTTCTCTCCCGAGAAACCGCAGGGCATTGCTTGCCCTTGCGCGAAAGCGCCGTCCACGTGATCCAACCGCCCCCGCCAGGAAACATCCCTCCACGCGGCCGAACGTTTTCGCTACAGGACCTCCGCGATGAGCCACGCCGTGTAACCGGCGAAGGCCACCACCAAGATGCCGCCTCCGACGCGTGTGATGCGCTGCTGTCCCCAGCCGTATGCCATGGCAAACAATGCCGTGGTGAGCATCATCAGGACAGGGAAGTCGCGCTCAAGCAGTGCCGGGTCGACTGTATGAGGCAGAATGGCGCCTGCCAAGGCGGCAACCAACAGGGTGTTGAACAGGTTCGAACCAATGACATTGCCCAACGCGAGATCATGTTCGCCCTTGCGCACCGCAGCCACAGCGGAGGCCAATTCAGGCAAGGAGGTCCCTATCGCGACAATGGTCAGGCCGATGATCAGATCACTGATGCCAAACGCCTGTGCGAGGCCTACGGCACCCCACACCACCAACCGTGAACTGACCACCAGGAGCACCAGTCCGACCACCAACCAGAACAGGCCCGCACGCAGCGGCAGATCCGGAAGTTCACCGGTCAATTCAGCTCCGAGGGCATCGCGGCTTTCCCGCAGTCCCTCCCATACCGACCAGCCAACCAGCGCGGAGAAAAGGACCAATTGCACACCGGCGTCTGCCGAGGAAAAGTCCCCATCACTGAGCAACCACCAGGCAAGCACCGTGGACGCAAGCAATACCGGGATTTCACGGCGCACTACGCGCGAATGCACTGTAATCGGCGCGAGCAACGCACTGACGCCCAGGATCAAGGCGATATTCGTGATATTCGACCCATAGGCATTCCCCAATGCCAGACCCGGGTTGCCCTGACCGGCCGCGAGCACAGAAACCGTGACCTCCGGCGCCGACGTGCCGAAACCGATGACCAACATGCCAATCAGCAAAGCCGGCATGCGAAAATGCCCTGCCGTGGCGGCCGCACCGTCCACGAACTTGTCGGCACTCCAGACCAGCAAGGCGAGACCGCCCAGAACCGCGATTGACTCCAATACCATGAAACGACTCAAGTGAACTTCAAGGGAGTCAAAGATTAACGGAAGTCCCCATGGGAAGGAATCGGCTCGTGTCCGCGCAACGTATAGCGTGAGGACCGGTCCCGGCGCAGGGATTCAGGCCATCCGGGCTGCGTTCCAGCGGGACACCTGTGCGGGAATCTCCCACCACCACGGGATCACGTGATTAAGAGCGACCACCAATTCGCTGAAGACTCCGGCCGTGACTAATCGCTCAACAGATCATGATCCCTGCGCAATGAACCGCATTTCCAACACTGTCCAAAGTTTCCGTCGATCTCCTCCGCACAAGTGTGGCAACGCCACGACTGTCCGGGTTCTGCTCCATTGTCCTTGATCGCCTCGCCAATCAGGTGTTGGGCACGTTTCACCTGGGCGTCCTCCACAACCCACACCTCCGGCCAGACCTCGGTCGGCGGCAACTCCCCGGCCCCGGCACTCAGAAACTCGTTCCTTACATGACACGCAATGCCCTCCGCTTCCAGCAGGTTCCGGATGTGGGCAACCATGAACATCGTCGGTGCGGTGTAAACCAGTTTCACAAAGGTGGGTCCGGTGAAAATTATTGCAGGGGATCAAGCCGAGCATAGCGCGGCGGGATGGATGACGTCTCCCTGGATAGCTCACAGCTTCGCAGAGACCATTGTTCGTTACCGCAGCGTTCGGTGCAGGCGACTTCTCTGCACGACGCGTTTTTCTCGCTACTGGACAGATAGGCATGAACATTTCTGGAGCGATCTTGACCCGCTTCACAGTGACATATTTGGTTGACATTCGCACCTAGCGCGACTGGGCAACAGCAATCGCTGCCGCGTAAAAAACAGCGGCGGCGGTTCTGCTCAATCTTCGGTTGCGACCGCGCTCCGCGGGGTGTTCTAATCGCTCGTCACCAGCACGAAAGCGTGTCGAGGCGGGCAATTCCCGACTGTCTTTCTCTGTGACTTGGCTTTCACAAAATCTGCCCAAGGAGCCACGCATGCATTCCTGCTTGCGTCAGTTTGTTTTTGTGTTCGCTACGCTGGTGATTCTCGCCGGTTGTTCGTCCGACTCAGGCGATGACCGACACATTCCGCCCAATGCCACCCTCGACGGCCTGATCCCCGATCCGGTGCCGGTGGGCACTGTGCAGTTCCTTCACGCGAAGCACTACGATCTCCACGACTCATCCATTACGGCTCATTTGCTCACGGGCCTGGCCATCGAACGCAAGGAAGAATACGGCACCTTGCATAAGCCCACGTCCGTTCCCCAGTGGGCATTCGGCCTTGGCCGAGAAGAATTGGATGCAAAGCTGGGTAACGCGTTCATCACGGAAGCGGAACAGCGTCTGGCCGGTTATTACGACGACATGTTTGACCATGCCACCGTGGACACCGCCTTGCAGGAGGCGGTGCAGAGCTTCCCACACTGGTCCGCTGTCGACACTGGCAACGCCCAGGACTTCAGCGGGTTGCGCATCGAGGCGATAACCGTGTCCGGCGCGGCCGCCACCGACGAAGATGCCAACGGCGATTTCGAAACACCGCAGACGCAAATCACCCTGCTTATGTCCTTGCCGGCAATAACCGTCGCTGTGCCTACCCTGCCCGGTTGCGCAACCTTGCTTGGCGACCCGGGCGCCGTGGCTGACCACGCCACTGCTGCCGCCGTGGATTTCGTTCCTCCAGCAAGCGCTAATTGGCAATACCGGCTCTCACTGGAGGCCCATTTCTACGTGCAAGGCCACGAGACGCCGGATGAACTCGGGCAAGGGCATCTCACCAATACCCATGTCGAGGCCGCGGCGCGCGACTTCGGGCTCATGGTCCACCTGCTCGAGAACATCCATGCGCTCGAGATCCCCTCGTCTGACCTTTCAGTGTCATTCGTTCCGACGCAAGAGCTACAGGAGCGGACCCTCAACATCGTCAGTGGCATGGCAAAAACTGCTGAGGACGCGGTCTGCCTGCGCGAAGTCGATGCCTGGCTCGGCGGCGCCTCCGTGATCTTCCCCGAGGTCACACCGCAGGTGTTGCAGGGCGCTGACGCCCCCGTTTTCCTCGCCGACAGGTACAACGCAGCCTTCGACTTACTTGCTGGTTTACCCGTAGAGAGCGGCATCTCCTGCCTGCACGACTCGTCCGGCAACATCATGCAGGTTGGTGACTATCTGGCCTGCGATACGCCGTCCGGGCCGGTGACGCTTGAAGCGCTTGAAGATCCGCTGGGAATGTCGTCGCGCGCCACGCCGGTCGCGTATCGACCCGTTACCCCTTACGAGCGCATGGAACGGAAAGCCGCCGCAGCGAGACAATGCGCAACCACACTCGAGTCGGATGACAATGACCTGAATCTCCAGAGCATCGACCTTCGCAACCCCACTTGGTGGTGGTGCAATAACGGCGGACTCTGCTCGAAACGCTTTGGGCGTGGTATCCGTGTGTGCCTCAGCGAAATCGTGGTGCATAACCAGGTAGGCGACTACTGGAATATCCGTTGGTACCAGAACGCCAAAAATGCGAGCGTGCAGACCACGATCCGTGGGGCTGCCTACGTGATCCGAGCGGTGGCTGCCTTCTATACGGGCGGCGGTAACTGGAGTGGCCCCGCCATCGAAGTGGCGACCCTTGCCGCAGACGTCATCGACAAGATAAGCAACGATAAAAAGATTGCGGGATGGAGTCTGAAAGCCGTGGGCGGTAGCGCCGGCGCGTTCAGATTGGCCAAACAGATGCCAGCCGATCGCATCAAAAGCATCAAGAGCGCGGGCTACTCGTTCGCCATCGGCATGATCGTCGATCTCTTCGCGCAGGCGGTGCAAGTAACCGCCGTGGGCTGGCAGGACTACGCGGACGGTTCGCACTGCGCCTGCGGCTTCCAATTCAAGCACCCGGATTGGTGTTCCTGACACAACGCTCCACTCGCCTTTCCTTTGGTCAGGGAGAGGCGGGCGGACGCGCATCGAAACCCGAACACGGGCGCCAGAGGCCGCTTCTACGGTAAGCGGCATGCGTGGAAATCAGATCCCGAGTTTCGCTGCGGTGACGGCCGAAAAGGCGCGTCGTCATTCCGGCCACACGCTTCTTGGATTCCGTGGCGAGCTGCCGTAGGCCGATGGTCATCATGTGAGCAAGCTCAGCCCGCGCTGGCGTTCCCAGCGGTGGTCGTTCGCTTTCCGGCAACGCGGAAGTGGAAGCGGGCTTCAGGCACCCTGCGTCAGCAGGCGATCCAGATGATTGGCGAAGGCCTGCCGATCCGCCTGCGAAAGCGCCGCGGGGCCGCCGGTCTGCACGCCGCTGTCGCGCAACTGACTCATAAAATCGCGCATGGTGAGGCGCTCGCGGATGTTGTCGGTCGTAAACAGTTCGCCACGCGGGCTGAGGGCGTGGCCGCCGCGCTCGATCACCTTCGCAGCCAGGGGGATGTCCGCGGTGACGACCAAATCGCCGGCCTGGACCTGCGCGGCAATGCGATCGTCGGCCACGTCGAAGCCGGCGGACACCTGCATGCTGCGGATGAAGCGTGACGGGGGTGTGCGCAGGGCCTTGTTGGCCACCAGGGTCATGTGGACCTGCGCCCGTTCGGCCGCGCGGAACAGGATCTCCTTGATGACCACCGGGCACGCATCGGCATCCACCCAGATGTGCATGCTCAGCGCCGCCCCTTCCCTGCCGTCCGCCGCCGGCCCGTTTTCACGGCCGCGGGTTGCGGAGCAGGCCGTCGCGGGCGCGCCGCTTGCGTCGGCGCCTTCGACCGTGGCGCATCGCGACCGGGCAGCAGGCCCTTCAGTTCCGCGTCCGTGAGATTGCGCCAGTGGCCGAGTTTCAGGTGGCCGAGCTGGACGTTCATGATGCGCACGCGCTGCAGGCGCCGCACCTCATAGCCGAACACCTCGCACATGCGGCGGATCTGCCGGTTCAGCCCTTGCGTCAGCACGATGCGGAACACGTTCCGGCCCACGGGCGTCACCTTGCAGGGCCGGGTGCGCGTGTCGAGGATGCGCACACCGCCCGCCATGCCCGCGACGAACTCGTCGGTGATCGGTCGGTCCACGGTCACCACGTATTCCTTCTCGTGATGGTTCTCGGCGCGCAGGATCTCGTTGACGATGTCGCCGTTGTTGGTCAGCAAGATGAGTCCGTCAGAATCCTTGTCGAGGCGGCCGATGGGAAAGATGCGCTCCGGGTGGCTCACGAAATCGATGATGTTGCCGTCCACGTGGCGCTCGGTGGTGCAGGTGATGCCCACCGGCTTGTTCAGGGCGATGTAGACGGCCTTGCGCTTCTCCCCCACCACGCGTCCGTCCACGCGGACCTCGTCGCCCTCGGCCACCTGGGTACCGAGCCCTGCGGTGGCGCCATTGACCTTTACGCGTCCCGCCGCGATCCAGGCGTCCGCTTCCCGGCGCGAGCAGACGCCGGTCTCACTGATGAATTTGTTCAAGCGCATGGCGGGGAATGGCTGTGTGGGGTGCGTATTCTCGACGCTGGCCGGGCGCGGCGCAATGCGGATACCGAATTGGACCGGCGCACCGCGGAGCGGTTTCCTGCGGGAGAGGGGCGGTCGTCGCTCGGACGGTCGCCGGCCCGGACAGCGAAGCGTGGAGCCCGACTGTCCGGGCCGTGCCCGCAACGCGGCGTTTACCTGTGCGCCATCACCAGCGCCCCATGCACGGACGCGCGCCCTTGCGCGGGCCTTGTGCGGCCATGTCACGCAATTGTGCGCGTTGCGCGTCCGTGAGGATGGCGTCGACCGCCGCACGGTGTTCGGCACGCAGCATGATGCCCTCAGTCACATTGCGCCCCTGCTTTTCCGCGAGCGGGCGCAGTGCCTTGGCATCGGTGCCATCCAGGAAGGCATCGTGCAGCGCCTGACGATCCTCTCGCCACGCCGCCTGCTGCTTGCGCGCCTGATCGCGCAACGCCCTTAGTTTCGTCTTCTGTTCAGGCGTCAGATCGTCGAGACGGTACACCGCACCCATGGCGCCTATGGCACCCATCGCACCTTGGCCCGTCATTCCCATCCGGTCACAGCCACCACCCGGGCCAAAGGCCAAGGCCGTACCGGTACCCACCGCGAGAAGTCCGCTCAATGCGGCAGCGGCGATGATCCGATGATTGCGTTTCATGTTGAACCCCTTTCTTTCCGAGAGCCCGGCTTTCCGGGTACGGGTTCCAATCTACGCGCTGCCCTCGCGAACCTGGTTTGGGAACACGCGACGAAATGCAAAGAAGCGCAAAGGCGCCGTTCCCCTGTGTCTCTGCGCCTGTGTGTTGGACTGTTAATTAAATCCGCATGTCCCGCCGCTGCACCCTCGCACGCTTCCACGCCAGCGTGACGATGGAAAACAGGCCGACGAGCACCACTTCCACCAGCCACCGCCAAAGACCATCGAGCATGAGCTCCCAATGGCCCATGGCCAGCGCCATGCCGGCGATGCTGATGGAGGGGATCAGCGACAGGGCGAGCATCACCCCAGCGGTGAGCACCGCACGGTTGGAGGCCACGAGGAGCGTACCGGCGACCGTGCCGGCGATGGTCACCACCAGCGCCGTGCCGCCGAGTGAGGTCCAGTACGCCACGAGCGCTGCCGTGGGCAGATAGGCCTCGGCGCCCGTGAACGGTTCCACGTCAAGGATCTTGAGTGCCAGCGTGGCGAGGCCCGCGCCGAGAAACACCGCAAAATACCCCTTGGCGGCGGCCCGCAAACCGCGCAAGGCGCTACGGCTGTGGTTCACGAGGCCGAGGGCGATACGCGTGAAGGGTTCGAAGCCCGGCGCAATCAGCATGGCGGCCATCATCAGGTGCAAGGCCCCGGTGCCGATGCCGATCCCCGCCAGGAGGCCGGAAACCAGCATGACCGCCAGTGCATTGCTGGTCATGTTGCTTTCCTTGGCGAGTTCGGTCTCCATCTCCTCCCAGGTGACTTCGCTCCGCTCCTCGCCCAGCGCTTCACGCGCCGAGACCGAGACGAAGGCCCGCGGGGCGCTGATAGCCACCGCCTGCTCGGCGCTGTCGGTCACGCCCAGGCCATCGAGAACCGCCATCAGCGGCAGCAGTCTCTCGTTGGTCACCATCAGGCTGAGAACATCGCCGCGGGGCTGCAACGACACGCCGCGTTGTGCCTGCACCTGCAGCACCCCGTCCATGCCGCGCACAAGGGCAATGATCTCGTCGACCTTGGGGCCCGGCGCAGTGATCTGGACCATGCGCGTCATGATGGGTTTCCGGGAAGGCGGTGAAGTGGCGGCTTCCGTCCGGAAAACATAGCCGCTCGACGTAACCGGGAACTGACGGGGGACGGGACCATCCCGCGGCGGCGGCGCGCGTTCCCGGGAGGCAGAGCGGTATCCGAACCGGCGAGATTGTCGCCCCGGCGCTGGTATACTAGCGCGCTTCTTTAGGGCCCCTTTGGCCTATATCGGAAAACCACATGCCCATTACCCTTTTTGACAACGGCACGCACAAGTGCATTGCCTTCCCCGATCTGGTCACCTGCGATACCGACGAAAAAGCCGGTGAAGGAAGTGCCTGCGAGAGCGTACAGGCCAACCAGTTCCTCATCGTCAACAACGAGCACGCCGCCCTCATCGACCCGGGCGGGAACCTCACCTACACACGCCTGTTCATGGGCATCAGCGATTATGTGTTTCCCAAGAACCTGGACTACGTCATCGCCTCGCACCAGGACCCGGATATCGTCGCCTCGCTGAACAAGTGGCTGGTCGGCACCCATTGCAAGGTGGTGGTGCCGAAGCTCTGGAAACGCTTCGTGCCGCACTTCTGCAGCCCGGGCGCCACCAAGGGCCGACTGATCGGCATTCCGGATGAAGGCATGGATATCGAGATCGGCGGTGCAGCCTTCAAGGCCATTCCCGCCCATTTCCTGCATTCGGAAGGCAACTTCCATTTTTACGACCCGGTGAGCAAGATCCTGTTCACCGGTGACGTGGGCGCATCATTGGTGAGCGACGACCTGTGCGGCAAGCCCGTCAAGGATTTCGATACCCACCTCAAGACCATGGTGCCCTTCCACCAGCGCTACATGGCCTCCAACAAGGTGTGCCGCTACTGGGTGAACATGGTGCGCAAGCTGGACGTGGACATGATCGTTCCGCAGCACGGCTCCCTGTTCCAGGGCAGCGCCATGGTCGGCAGGTTCCTGGACTGGTTCGAGAACCTCCAGTGCGGCACCGACCTGCTCACCCAGGGCAATTACCAGGTGCCGGGTCTGGCAGCCTGAGCCCGCCGGCGCGCGGCCGCCGAACGGCCGGCGTGCGTAGGGAGGCAAGGACTGGCCCTCCCCATCCCGCCAAACCGTATGCGGTTTTCCCGCGTACGGCTTGGCTTCCAGCGCGATGTAGCGTTCCGCCCGCTCCGTGCATCACTCCCGGTGCGGCAGGAGCGATTCGATGAAGTCCGCCGCCGAGCGGCGCATGGTATCGGCGCCCTGCGGATCACCCTTCCACAAGGCCGCCGTGTAGGCGGCGGCCTGCCTGAAGGTGATGTGCGGCGGCAGGGGCGGGACGCTGGGGTCGGTGTAGGCGTCGATGATCACCGGCCGGTTCGCGGCGAAGGCCTTGTCCCAGGTGTCGGCGAGCTCCTCGGGCCGGTCGACGCAGAGCCCCTTGAAGCCCAGCAGTTCCCCGTAACGGGCATAGGGGAAGTCCGGGATGTCCTGGCTGGCCGGGTATTTCGGATCGCCGGCGAGCACCCGCTGTTCCCAGGTCACCTGGTTGAGATCGCCGTTGTTGAGCACCAGCACCACGAAGCACGGGTTGGACCAGCGCCGCCAGTATTTGGCTGCCGTGAGCAATTCCGCGTTGCCGTTCATCTGCATGGCGCCGTCGCCTGCCAGGGCGATTACCGGGCGATGGGGGTGGGCGAACTTGGCGGCGATGGCATAGGGGATGGCGCTGCCCATGGTGGCGAGGCCGCCGGATAGCGAGGCCATCATGCCCTCGCGGATCTTCAGATCCCGTGCGAACCAGTTGGTGGATGAGCCGGAGTCCGCGGCGATGATGCAGTCGTCCGGCAGGCGCGGCGACAGTTCCCAGAACACCCGCTGCGGATTGATGGGTTTGCCCTTGTTCATGGCGCGCGCCTCCAGCACCCGCCACCAGCGCGCCACGTTGCGCTCGATGCGGCGCCGCCAGGGGCCCGGTTCCTTGACCTCCAGGTACGGGATCAACGCCTTGAGGGTTTCCGCCGCGTCGCCAACCAGATTCACTTTCATGGGATAACGCATGGCGAGCTTGCGCGCGTCGATGTCGATTTGCACCCCGCGCGCCTGGCCCGGCTTCGGCAGAAACTCCGAATAGGGAAAGGTGGAGCCGACCATCAGCAGGGTGTCGCACTCGACCATCATCTCGTAGCTCGGCCGCGTGCCGAGCAGGCCGATGGTGCCGGTCACGTGGGGCAGCGCGTCGGGCACCGCCGCCTTGCCGAGCAGCGCCTTGGCGATGCCGGCCTGCAGGACATCGGCCACCTCGAGCACCTCGCGGCCCGCACCGAGCGCACCGGCTCCCACCAGCATCGCCACCCGCTTGCCCGCGTTGAGCACCTCCGCCGCGCGGCGCAGGTCGTTCTCATGGGGCACGATGCGCGGCGCGCTGTAGCCCAGCCCGGACAGGATCGCGCCGTGCATGCGCGGCGGCCGTTTGGCCGTGGCCTCCTGCACGTCGTTGGGCACGATGACGCAGGTGACGGTGCGTTCCGCACGGGCGATGCGCACCGCGCGATCGATCACGTGCCCGGCCTGCTCCGGCACGGTGATCATCTGCACGTAGTCCCCGGCCACGTCCTTGAACAGGCTGGGCAGGTCCACCTCCTGCTGGAAATCCCCGCCCAGCGACATGCGCCTGGCCTGGCCGACGATGGCCACCACCGGCTGGTGATCGAGGCGCGCGTCATAGAGCCCATTCAACAGGTGGATGGCGCCCGGACCGGAGGTCGCCAGACAGACGCCAACCTCCCCGGTGAACTTGGCGTGGGCACAGGCCATGAAGGCGGCCATTTCCTCATGCCGCACCTGGATGAAGTCGAGCCGCCTGCCGGCACGGTCCAGCGCGCCGAGCAGCCCGTTGATGCCGTCACCCGGGTAGCCGTAGATGCGTTGGACGCCCCACTCGCCCAGGCGCCGCAACAGGAAGTCCGCGACCTTCGTGGCCATGCCCGCCTCCCGCTACCTCCGTACGCTAAGCCTAGGTTGCCGGGCAGCCCATCGCCGGCCTGCATACGCGGGCGGTGGACTTTTGCCATGGTTGGGGCAAGGGTCCGGCGTGCAGACGGCCCGCGGTGAATCCGCGGCGGAGGACGGCAGGCCATGCGCAGGGAATTCGAGTTCGCACCGCTTGGCTACCTGGAGGGCGGTTACCTGCCCCTGGAGGACTATGGGCTGATCGGCGACGGTGCCAGCGCCGCGCTCATCGGCCGCGACGGCAGCGTGGGCTGGCTGTGCGCGCCGCGTTTCGATGCGCCACCGCTGTTCTGCCCGCTGCTCGATCCGCAGGCCGGCGGCGTGTTCCGCCTGGCACCCGTCGGCTGCAGCGAAGGCCGCCAGTTCTACCTGGACGATACCGGTGTGCTGATCACCGAGCTGCGCGGCACGAGCGGGGCGGTGCGGATCGCCGACTGCCTGCCCCTCCAGCCCGACTGCGACCTGCGACCTGCCACCTGCGCCGGCCACGGGGGCCTGCTGCGTCGCGTCGAGGCGATCACCGGGCCGGTCAGGCTCCAGCTGGAACTCGCGCCCCGCGCCGAGTCCGCCGGCGCGCCCTTCCACTGGCGCGCCGACGGGCACGACGTGGTGTTGCTGGCCGATGCGAACCTCACCGGGACGCGCACCACGCTCACCGTGACACCCGAACGGCCCCTGCACCTGTTCCTCGGCTGGAACGGCATCTCCCGGCCGTTCGCCGAACCGGAAGCGGTGCTCGCCGATACGGTGGCGGCCTGGCAGCGCTGGCTACGGCACTTCAGCTACGAGGGCCCCCTGCGCGACCACGTCCAGCGCTCGGCCATAACCCTCAAGATGCTCGATTACCTGGCGACCGGCGCCCTCATCGCCGCCCCCACCTCCTCGCTGCCCGAGAGCGTCGGCGGCGAGCGCAACTGGGATTACCGCTTCACCTGGGTGCGCGATGCGGCACGTACGGTGTATGCCCTGCGCCGCATCGGCCTGGTCAACGAAGCCGAGCACTTCCTCGGCTGGGTGCTGGAAGACGTGGAGCGCGACCCGGGCGGACGCCCACACGTGCTGTATGGCCTCGACGGCACGCCACCCGCGCCGGAGCGGGAAGACTGGCACCTGAAGGGCTACCGCTGCTCGCGCCCGGTGCGCTGGGGCAACGCCGCCGTGGAGCAACGCCAGCATGACGTGTTCGGCGAGGTGCTCGATTGTGCCTATCAGTGGAGCGCCCACGGCGAGGACCTGCCGGAACACCTGTGGTTGCGCCTGCGTGAGTTCGTGGAGGTCGCGCGGCGGGAATGGCGCACGCCCGACCACGGCATCTGGGAGGTACGCACACCGGGCCGGCCCTTCACCTATTCCGCCGCCCTGTGCCAGGTGGCGGTGGATCGCGGCGCTCACCTCGCCACCCGCCTGCGATTGCCGGGCAACGTGCCGGCCTGGCGGCGCGATGCCCGTGCCATCCGCCATGCGATCCTCGAAGAGGCCTGGAACCCGTCCCGCCAGGCGCTGTGCGGCACGTTGGGCGGCGACAGCCTGGACGCGAGTGTGCTCGCCCTGCCCATGCGTCGGGTGCTTCCCGCCACCCATCCGCGCATGGTCGCCACCGTCGAGGCGGTCACCCGTCACCTGGCGGCAGGCGACGGGCTGCTCTACCGCTATCTCCCGGATGAGGCGCCGGACGGGCTGCGCGGCAGCGAGGGCGCCTTCCTGCTGTGCAGCTTCTGGTGGGCCGACAACCTGGCGCTACAGGGGCGCCTCGACGAGGCAGGCGCCCTGCTGGAGCGCCTGTGCGCACGCCAGTCCCCTCGGCCTCCTGTCCGAGCAGATCGAGCCGGCCAGCGGCGCCCTGCTCGGCAACTTCCCCCTGGCGCTCAGCCATGTGGGGCTGATATCGAGCGCCGTCACCCTGGCCCACCAGATGGGCTGAGCTGCTCCTGGCTAGCGGGATTCCACGCGGAACGCACGGAGGAAAGGCACGGCCTCATTGACCCCTTGCCACCCAGCGGTGGCCCAGCCAGATACCCGCCGCCAGAAACGGTAGCGCACCCGGTATCCACATAATGAGCCCCGCCAGTTGCTGGTCCTCCAGCAGCGGATAGGCCGGATACAGCGGGCGCGCCGCCAGGGTCAGCAACGCCCCCATGAGGGTCATCACGCCCATGGTGCTGAAAAGCAGCAGCGCCGCACCCGCCAGGCTCGCCCCCTGCCCGCTCCCGGCACGCAGCACCGCGCCCCAGAACGGCAGTGCGACGGCGAGCAGGCTGCCGTGCATGAGCAGGTGCACCGTATCGCTGGCAAGCGCAGCGCTCACCGCCACGGGCAAATGCCAGAACACGAGCAGGCCCGTCATGCCGGGGCCGAGCCAGCGGGCGTCGCCGCACCGGCGCAGCCCCCTGGACAAACTGCGCCGCCGCCGCACCGAAGTGCGCAGGACCACGGGAGCGAGCAGCAGGCGCATGGGCAGGCCCAGTATCAGCAGCGGCGCAGCAACGGTCATGAGCAGCAGATGCTGGACCATGTGCCAGGCGAGGCTGTGCTCGCCCAAGCTCTCCAGCGGCCAGAGCAGGGCCGCGGCCAGGGCGACACAGCCCGCCAGGAAAAACGCCGCCTCACGGCGGTGCACCCGCGTGGTCCGCCGCCAGGTCAGCAGATAGGCGGTGCATGCCACGGCGAGAGCAAGGCCGAGCGCGAGCCCGGCGGCAGGCTCGGACCTGGAGCCCAATGCCGGGACGCCATGGGCCAGCGCGATCACGGGCACGATCAGCGGCCCGGCCATCAACAACCGACTCAGGCGCATGCCGGCACGAACCCGATCGCCATGGCTGCCCAGACCACACCCGCCAAGGCCATGAGGCAGAGCAACGGACCTGTGCGCAACACCAGGCAAGGCACACGCCCGTCGTCGGACACCGGTGATGCGCATCGCCCACGGCGCAGAAGCCGGTACTGGACAGTCGCGAAGCCGGCCAATGCCAGGACCGCGAGCCCGCTCGCCAGCCACAGCACCGGTAGAGTTACCGCCCCGGTCTCCGGGTGCCGGGCGCAATCGATTGCATGCACCACATACACGAACAGCAGATGGGCGCCCCACACCACCAGCGGCGCGACGAGGGCAAACGGGCTGTCATAGCGCAGGGCTCGCATCCCCTAAAAAGAGCAGGTTTGCAGCAACATCGCCATGCGCCAGCGGACCCGCGGCCCCGACTATGCTTGTGCGACGCGGAGGTCTGCGCCTACGGCGTTCACCCGCGGACACGGAGAGCCAAACGGGGCCGCCCATGGGTCGGATCGCCACGCCTGTCCTCACCCTGCTGCTCACCGCCTGTAGTGGCGCACCTTCGATGCTGGCACCGCAGGGACCGCAAGCGGCGGCAGCCGCGCGGCTCTGGTGGGTGATGTTCTGGGGCGGCACGGCGATCCTTGCCGGGGTGATGGCGCTCGTCCTGCTCGCGGTGTTTCGCCCGCAGCGCCTGGGTGTCCCTTCCAGCCATCTGCTCATCACCGGCGGTGGACTGGCCTTCCCCATCGTCGCGCTCACGGCCCTGCTTCTGTACAGTTTCAGCAGCGGCGAACCAACCACGCCCACGCAATCACCGCTCATTATCGAGGTGACGGGTCACCAGTGGTGGTGGGACGTACGCTATCCCGGTGAACTACCGGTGATCACGGCCAACGAAATCCATCTTCCGGTCGGTCGTCCGGTGCAACTTCGGCTGCGCAGTGCGGATGTCATTCACAGCCTGTGGGTGCCGCAACTGGCCGGTAAGCAGGACCTGATCCCGGGCCACACCAAGACGCTTACCCTCCAGGCGGATGCATCCGGCGAGTACCGCGGTCAGTGCGGCGAGTTCTGTGGCCGGCATCATGCCCATATGGCCTTATGGGTGTACGCACTGCCCACGCAGGCATTTGATGACTGGCGCCAGGCACGCGCGACGCCGGTTGTCACCTCACTCGCGCCGCAGGCACAGCGCGGACGCGAGCTTTTTCTGGCCGCGCGATGTGCGCATTGCCACTCGATTCGCGGCACGGCGGCAAAGGGCAACGCAGGGCCCGATCTGACCCACGTGGCCAGCCGAAATTTCCTCGGCGCAGGGCTCGTTCGCAATCGGCCAGGCGCACTCACGCGCTGGATCGCCGCGCATCCCCGGCTGAAGACAGGCAAGCGCGCCGAGCTGTTCGACGACCTTGCCGCGAAGGACATCGAGGCCATCGCCGCCTACCTGGAGCAGTTGCATTGACGCGCCCCGGCGTGCAGCTGCACGAGCGCCTGCTCGCGTTCTGGGCAAATCCTCCCGGCTGGCGTGCGGCCAGCGGCGTCAATCACACCTCCGTGGGCCTGCGTTACATCACCACGGGTTTTCTCTTTTTCCTGGTGGGCGGTCTGCTCGCCATGGCCATGCGCGCCCAACTGGCCTGGTCCGGCAACACCGACCTCGGACCCGACGCCTACAACCAGTTGGTGACCATGCACGGCACCACCATGATGTTCCTGTTCGCCGTGCCCATCCTCGAAGGGCTGGGCGTATACCTCATCCCCAAAATGATCGGCGCGCGCGATTTGCCCTATCCGCGCCTCGGCGCGTTCGGTTACTGGTGTTTCCTGCTGGGCGGCATCTTCCTCTACGCGAGTTTCCTGTTCGATGCGGCGCCGGACGGCGGCTGGTTCATGTATGTGCCGCTCAACGACAAACAGTTCGCCCCCGGCCCTGGCGCCGACTTCTGGCTGCTCGGCGTCACCTTCGTGGAGATCTCCGCACTCACCGCCGCAGTGGAACTGGTGGTGGCCATCCTCAAGACCCGTGCGCCCGGCATGACCCTGGCGCGCATGCCGCTGTTCGCCTGGTACATGCTTGCCACGGCATTCATGATGTTGTTCGCCTTTCCGCCGCTGATTCTGGGCAGCGTGCTGCTCGAACTGGAACGCAGCTTCGGCTTCGTATTTTTCGATGTGACCCGCGGCGGCGATCCGCTGCTGTGGCAACACCTGTTCTGGATCTTCGGCCATCCCGAGGTCTACCTCATTTTCCTGCCCGCCGCCGGCATCGTCAGCGTGGTGGTTGAGACTTTCGCGCGTCGTCCGCTGGTGGGCTACAGCTGGGTGGTGGCGGCGATCCTCGGCACGGCTGTCCTGAGCTTCGGGTTGTGGGTACACCACATGTACACCACGGGCATTCCGCGCCTTTCCTTGAGCTTCTTCTCCGCAGCGAGCATGGCGGTGGCCATCCCGAGCGGCGTCCAGGTGTTCGCCTGGATCGCCACCCTGTGGCACGGGCGACCGGTGCTGAGCGTGCCGCTGCTGTATGTGCTCGGTTTCTTCTTCACCTTCGTGCTGGGCGGCCTCACCGGTGTGATGGTGGCCCTGGTGCCGTTCGACTGGCAGGTCCACGACAGCCATTTCGTGGTCGCCCATCTGCACTACGTGCTGTTCGGCGGCATGGTGTTCCCGCTGTTTGCCGGCCTGTATTACTGGTGGCCGCTGTTCACCGGACGCACCCCGCCCAGGCGCCTCGGCACGGTCGGCTTCTGGGTGGTGTTCGCGGGGTTTCACGCCACCTTCCTGCCCATGCACCTCACCGGCATGCTGGGCATGCCGCGCCGCGTCTACACCTATGCGGAGGGCCTTGGCTGGGAATGGCTCAACCTGGTGTCGACCCTGGGCGGTTTTCTGCTCACCTGCGGTATTGCAGTCGTCGTCGCCGATCTCGTCCTGCACTGGCGCCGCGGCGAGGCGCACGACGGCAATCCCTGGCAGGCCGGCACCCTGGAATGGGCCATGCGCCCGGGCGTGCCACCCTACAATTTCGCCAGCATCCCCCGCGTCCACGAACGCATGCCGCTTTGGCAGCAGCCGGAACTTCCTCTCGCCATCGCCCAGGGTGGGCATCTACTCGCCGCCCCCTCGGCGGGACGGCGCGAAACCCTCGGTACCAACGCCATCGACGCCAGACCTGAGCAGGTGATCTGCTTGCCGAGCCAGACCTGGCTGCCCCTGTGGGCGGCGCTGACCACGCTCCTCGCGCTGACTGGCGTCTTGGTGCAGTCGGCGGTCCTGTCCGTGCTCGGCACCTTGCTGACCATCGCCGTACTGCTGGGTTGGGCCGCGCGTCCCAGCTATGCGGAGTCCCCGGTCCATATCGACGCCGGTGCTGACCGCCCGCTCCCCAACCAGTCCGTAAGCCCCGCCGCACCCGGGCTGTGGGGACTGCGGCTTGCCCTCGTGGCGAGCGCCGTGGCCATCGCCCATCTGCTCTTCGCCTTTTTCTTCCTGTGGACCGTCTCCCCGGCCTGGACACCACTGCCGGTTTTGTCTTCCCGGGGCATGCCGTTCATCAGTCTGTCGCTGCTGCTCTCGGGCGGTGTCCTCGTGCAGCTTGCCTGGCGCGGCCTGATGAAAGACTCGCGGGCTTTCTACCGTTACTGTCTCGGCGCCCTCACCATGGGCATCGCGTTCCTGCTGCTGCTCAGCCTGTGGCTGACCACGCACGTGCCGCCTCCGCCTACTCACGCCTATGCTTCGGTCATCCACGCGCTGCATGGATTCCAGGCCGTTCACTTGTCGGCGGCCATGGTGCTGGTGGGATTTGTCGCGTGGCGCTGGCGCCGTGGCGTGGTCGATTCCACCCATGTCCTGGAGGCGCGTGTGGCCGTGGAAGCCTGGCACTACGCCGTGGTCATCGGCGTGGTTGCCCACGCCGTAGCGCTGTTACCCCGGCTGTCGTGATGGACTTCGATCCTGTTGAACGGAGGCGCCTGTGGCAAAGGGACACGAGATCCGCATTCCAAGCACCGCGGCCATCTACAAGCACCCTATCCATCCGATGCTGGTCACCTTCCCCATCGCCTTTCTCACCGGTTCACTCGCCACCGACATCACCTTCTGGTTCACGCGCGATCCGTTCTGGGCGCGCGCGGCCTTCTGGCTTATCGCGGCGGGGCTCGGCGGCGGGATGGCCGCGGCCCTCGCGGGCATGGCGGACTTTTTCACCGTGCCCAGGATTCGCAAACTGATCCGGGGCTGGGGACACTTCCTGGCTGCCATCGTGGTGGTCTCGTTTGCGAGCGTAAATTTCATGCTGCGCTGGGCCGACCCCGTGGCAGCGATCCTGCCTTGGGGCCTGCTGATGTCATTCATCACCTCGTGCATGCTGATCATCGCCGGCTACCTCGGCGGCAAGCTGGTGTTTCACGAACTCGTCGGCACCTATCTCACCGAAGAGGAAGAGCCCTGAACGAGGATTCAAAAAGGCTTCACCACGGCGAGTGCGACGATGGCAGGCAACAAGATCAGCGGTACCACCGTGAGCGCGTGGTAGAACGCGGGCCTGTGCGGCGGGCGCTGCTTCTCCAGCCGTAGCAGGGTGCGACCGCAAAACAGGTGGTACGCGATCAGCAACAGCACCAGCGCCAACTTCACCGGCAGCCATCCTCCTTCGACACCGAAAAAGACCAGCACGGTGCCAAGCACCACTGCCGCGATGCCGCCCGCGCTCATGACGTACAGGTAGACGCCGCGCGCCAGGGCGAGCACCACTTTCGCCTCCGCCTCTTCGCTGCGCCCGTGGCGCCAAAAGACCTGCGGCAGATAGATCGCACCCCCGAGCCAGAAACTCATGAACCCAATGTGCAACAGTTTGACGAGCAGTTCCATGGCCCAATCCAGTTTCTTTGCGCTGCATCCATGCGTGCATCAGGCGCCAAGCCGCTCGCCGGCCTGAGCCCGATTCCCACGCCCAGCGGTGCACGGTGGTGATTCACCCTGCAACAGGGCCTGCAAGAAAATCATCAGTTGTTCGAGCACCCTCCCGCTCGCCCGGTTGGCAGCCGCTATCCCGCTCTCCGGATTCGCGTCCGCCGGCTCCACCGCTTCGAAGACCTTGCTGCCCAACAAGTCGCCGTTACCGAACAGGCGCACGCGCACGGCGACGTGCACCGCGCTGGTGTCGCCGTCGAAGTGCTGACTGAGATCGAGGACTTCACTGTCCAGGCGAACATCGCTCGCCACGGGTGCGGCGGGCGTGAGCACGCCGCGAAAGAGGTTGCTCCACTCGGCGGCGGTCACCAGCAGCGGATGGAACATGCGCGCCGGGCTCTCGGCCCAGCGGTGGAAGGCGAAATACTGGATGCGGGCATCGCCCTGGCGATAGGCGAAGCCCGTGCTGTCAAAGCCCGGCGCGGCGCGTGGTGAATTCACCATGAGGACGTGACAACCGGGGGCACGTTGCAGGGCCGGCACCGCCGCTGCGCCCTCGAGCAGATAGACCTTTTGCGGCTGGGACGCGGGGCGCCCGACGAACGACGTGCAACCGGCCAGCGCCAGCACCATGACAAGCAGCGGCAATGGACCACCCATCATTCCCCCGGCCCGGCCACTGGTGCCGGTGCACCACGGATGAGCACGCTGGGATCGCGCTCGATGAGTTCGCTGGCGCCGCGCAGATTGGCCGCGGTCTGACGCAACTCCTCCACCACCGCACCGGCCTCGGGCAGGGTGTCTCCCGTGAAACGGCGCAGTTCCTGTCCGGTCACTTCCACTTCCCGGCGCAGGCTCTCGCCGGTGCGATTGAACTCCTTCGCCATCTGCTCGACGGCAACGGCGCTTCGGCGCAACTGCTCCACCAGCTGGGGCATACCCTCTCCCGCCGCGCGCGTGTGATCGGCCAGTTGTTCGAGATGCATGAGGGTGCGCGTAATCGAGGCTCGATTGCTTTCGTCCAGCAGTGCGTCCACCTTGCCGGCCGCATCGCCGAGCTGGGTCAACAGCTTGCTCACTTTTTCTTCCAGTTGCGCAAAATCCGACGGCTCGCTACGGATCATGCGCAAGCCTTCCGGCCCCACCGGCGCCGGCGGCGAATGCGCCGTGCCGCCGGACAGGTTGATGGTCATGAGTCCGGTCAGGCCCTGCATTTCCATGGACGCGACGGTATCGGCCTTCACCGGCGTGCCCTCACGCACCTCCAGTACCAGGCGCACCCGGGTGGGATCGTCCGGCGCCAGGGAGATCTCCGCCACCCGCCCTACGTTGACACCGTGATAGCGCACCGCCGAATCGATGCTCAGCCCGGACACCGACTCCGACGTATAGACCAGATAGGACTCATGCCTCACGCGCACTTCGCCGGTACTCAGCCACAACACCCCGAGGACGAAGGCCGCCCCCAGCAGCAGCACGAACAAGCCGATGAGCAAATAGCTCAGGCGCGTATCCATGCCTGTTGCGCCGCGCGGCTACGGGGACTGTGAAAAAAGGCCCGGACCGCCGGGTCCGTCGAGGCCGCCAGTTGCTTCATGGTGCCCTCGGCCAGCACCCGCGCCTCGCCCAGGAGCACGACCCGATCGGCTATCCGCCATAGCGAGTCCATATCATGCGTGACCATGACCACGGTCAGACCGAGCGACGTCCTGAGGTGCAGGACCAGATTGTCGAGGGCGTCCGCACTCAGCGGATCCAGTCCCGAAACCGGTTCATCGAGGAACAGCAACTCCGGATCGAGGGCGATGGCGCGAGCGAGTCCGGCGCGCTTGGTCATGCCGCCCGAAAGCTGGGCCGGATACAGGTCGCCCGCCTCGGGCGTCAAGCCGGTGAGGGCGATCTTGAGCGCAGCCAATTGTTCGATGAAGGCACGGCTCAGGGTGGTGTGCTCGTGTAGCGGTACGGCTACGTTCTGTGCGACGGTGCGATCGGAAAACAGCGCCCCATGCTGGAACAGCACGCCGACGTGACGTCGCAATGCCAGGGATTCCCGCTCGGACAGCGCGTAGGCGTCATGGCCGAGCACCACCACCTTGCCGGCGGTGGGACGCTGCAACAGGGCCATTTCGCGCATGAGCGTGGTCTTGCCGCTGCCGCTGCCGCCCACGATGGCGAAGATCTCGCCGCGGTACACCCGCAGGGAAAGGCGCTCGTGCACGCGGCGCTTGCCGTAGTACGTAGTGACCTCCCGCACGTCCACCACCACCTCGGCGCTCACAGGCCCGTCTCGCTGAACAGGATGGAGAACAGCGCATCCACCACGATGACCAGAAAAATGGCCTGCACCACGCTCACGGTGGTCTGGCGTCCCACGCTCTCTGCGCTGTCGGCCACGCGAAAACCCTGGAAGCAGCCGACGCCGGCGATGATGGCGGCGAACACGGGGGCCTTGCCGATGCCGATGAGATAAGACGAGAGGCTGACCGATTCGCCGACCCGTTCCATGAATACCGCGGGACTGATGCCCAGCACCGCGTTGGAGATGACGATGCCGCCGAACAGCCCCATCATGTCGGCCCATACCGTCAACAGCGGCAGGGTGACGACCAGTGCGGCCAGTTTCGGCAACACCAGTTGTTCGATGGGGTCGATGCCCATGGTGCGCAGGGCGTCGATCTCCTCGTTCACTTTCATGGTGCCGATCTCGGCGGTGTAGGCCGAGCCGGTACGACCGGCCACGATGACCGCGGCGATAAGCGGTGCCAACTCGCGCAACATGGCCAGGCCGACCAGGTCGGCGATGTACATGTTGGCGCCGTACAGCTGCAGTTGGACACCGCCTTGATAGGCGATCACCACACCCAGCAGGAACGCCAGCAGGCCCACGATGGGCAGGGCCCGGTAGCCTGAGGCCGCCAGATTCGTCCAGAACGGCGCCCAGCGCGCCCGGCGCGGACCGGCCAGCACCGCGCTGGCAGTCACCGCAGTCTGGCCGACGAAGGACATGAAACCCGCGCCCTGCACCAGCAGCCCGACACCCTGGCGGCCAAGCCCCTCCAGCCCGCCTTGGGCGCGGCCATGGCGCACGGGATGGGGCGGGGGTGCATGACGGCCAATCAGTGCGAACAAGGCCTCGGCGGCGGGATTCATGCCCGACAGGCTGACCCGCCGCCCGTCCCGTTCCAGCCGACAGCACAGGTCGTACAGCAACAGGGCGCCGGCGGAATCCAGACCCGTCACCGTGGAGAGCTCCACACGCACGGCCCCTCTGCCCGGCACCCGGAGGTTCTGAAAGGCCTGCTCGACCCCGGCCAGTTCCAGGACCGTCCAGGGACCGCTGCAGACCAGGCAATCCGTCCCGCTGTGCACGCGGGCGGCCTGCCGTTGCTTCTTCCAGTGCCACTCCATGGCCTCTGCCCACGGTCTATGCGCTCGTCGGGGGCGCCGTTTTGGCCCAGCAACGCAACACCTCGGCGACGCTCCAGGCCTGAGCCACGCAACCGCGCGGCACGTACGGCGGCTCTGCGTCGAAGATCTCGCTGATGGAACCCACGCAGGCCTCGCCGAAATGCTCGATGAATCCCTCCAGGGCGCGTCGCGCCCCCGCGTGGTCATCCGGGTGGACGCGCAGCCAGGCGTCCACGAAGGGGCCAACCAGCCAACCCCACACCGTTCCTTGATGATAGGCGGCGTCACGCGCATGCAGATCGCCGAAGTAGCGCGCCTTGTAATCGGGATGGTCGGGCGCCAGCGAGCGCAGGCCCACGGGCGTCAGCAACCGGCGTTCCACCTCGTGCAGTACCGGCTGCCAGCGCTCCTGCGCCAAGACCGGGTGACGCAGGGAGAACGCCAGCAGCTGGTTGGGGCGGAACGCGCTGTCGTCGCCGTTTTCACCATCGACCACGTCATAGAGGTAACCACCGTGCGGGTACCAGAAGCGCTCGTTGAACGAGGCCTGGACACGATCGGCATGGGCCGCATAGGGCTGCGCGGCCGCGTCACCCTGCGCCTCCCGCACCCAGCCTTCCAGCAGCCGCAGGGCGTTGTACCAAAGGCCGTTGATCTCCACCGCCTTGCCACGGCGCGGCGTGACCACCCAGTCACCCACCTTGGCGTCCATCCAGGTGAGCTGGTAGCCGGGGAGTCCTTGCTTGAGCAGGCCGTCGGCGGGGTCGACGCCGATGCAAAAGCGCGTGCCACACAGGTGGGCTGCGATGATCTGCTCCAACACGGGCAGCAACGCGTCGACGATGGCGCGATTTCCGCGGTGCGTCACATACCGATCGATGGCGTGGAAGAACCACAACGTGGCGTCGGCGGTGTGGTACAGCCCCTCGTCATGGCTCTCGGGGAACATGTTGGGGATGAGGCCGTCACGCACGTAATGGGCAAAGGTGCGCAGGATCCAGCCGGCCTCGATGTGGCGGCCCGTAACCATGGTGAGGCCTTCCAGCGAAATCATGGTGTCGCGGCCCCAATCGGTGAACCAGTGGTAGCCCGCAATCACCGAGCGCACCTCATCACCGGCGGCGTGGGCGCGGGCGGCATCGCGCACACGACCTGCGGGCGTGATGATGAACTGGTCGGCGGCGAGCACCAGTTCCTCCACTGGCGTGTCACGCACTCGCGGGTCGGCCATGCTCACCAGGCGCTCGCGGCGGCGACGCTCGTACGCCAGGGCCTCCTGTGGTTCCAGGGCAAGCACCGTATGCCACGGCTCGGTGGAGGCGACCAAGGCGGCATCGCGGCCGGGGCTCAGGTCCGCGGCAAAATAGCCGGGCGTCCACATGGTGCCGCGGGAGTCGTAGCCGCGATCGGCCTCCACGCGCAGGAACACTTCCTTGGTAATACCGCCGTCAGCGACCATCACCGAACGGATGCCGCGCATGAGCACGCGCAACACCGGGAGTTCCGGGCCGGCGGAGATCTCGTAATGCTCGCCCGCCACCTTGAGCTCGTAAGGCCACACGGCCTGCAGCTCGTTGCGGCCCTCGTGGGCGCGGAAATGCATGGAGGGACGCACCTCCAGGCGCAGGGATTCGGGCCCGGCGAGCAGGCGATAGATCAGGTACACGGTGTTCTGCCGGTGCGGCATGAAGAGGTGGCGCTCGATGATTACGTCTTCCATCTCGAAGCGCCACACGGGCAGCCCGGCCTCCAGGCGGAATTCACGCAGGTGATCGCGGGCGGGTATGTCCAGCTCACCGAGGCCGCGCTCCTCCCCGCCCAAGCACAGGCTGCGCCCGTCCGGCAGCTGCACCGTCTCCACCACGTGCTTGAGCATGACCATGCGCCCGAGGGGCGCCGGCATGGCGGCTACCAGCATGCCGTGATGGCGGCGGGTGGTCACGCCCGACACCGTGCCCGAGGCGTAGCCGCCCAGGCCGTTGGTCACCAGCCATTCCCGGGTGAGCAGGGCTTCGGTGTCACCGCCGCTCGCCGGCCAGGGCATGCGGCGAACCCGGTCGGCCGTGCTCATGATCTCATCCTCGGAACCAGTACGACGGCCGAGTGGCCCGGTATCCACCAGCTCTCTTCGTAATCCCATGGTGAAGTTCCGCGTCCCCCGTAGATCGGATTTTCACTGGACCAGATCACGTGCCAGGCGCAGCCTTCCGGCGGTGCGATGAGCGGTTCAGGCGCAGGTTCGAGCTGAAGGTCGCGGCCCAGATTGACCACCAGCAGGCGTTCGTCGTCGGGGCTGAAAAAACGCAACACAAAACTCTCCGGCCCGAGCACGGCACCGTCCACCGTGGTGCCCTGCGCGTTGGAAAACACCGCATCGCCGCGGCGCAATGCAATCAGGTCGCGATACATCCGGTAGACCGGCCGGTGGAGCTCGCGTTCCGCGAGATTGAGCTTGGAGCGGATAAACGTGCCCGGATCGGCGGGATCGGGCAGGAACGATTGCATTTCGGGCTGCGCCAGGCTGCGGAACTGGGCGAGGAACTCGGCGCGGCCGTCGCGCACGTTGCGCGCCAGCCCGTCGCGGTGATCGGCGAAATAGAAGAACGGTGACGAGGCGGCGAATTCCTGTCCCTGGAAGATGAGCGGTGTCTGTTGCCCGAGCATCAGCAGCGCGCTCATGGCGCGAAAGCGTCCCGGACTGGTGAGCATGTGGCAGCGCAGCCCGCGCCCGGAGTTGGCCACCTGATCGTGATTGTCGAGGAAGTGGATGAAACGCGGGCCCGGGATGCCGAAGGTGGGCGTGCCGCGGCGCTTGCGCTGCCACAGGTAGCGCTGCCCCTGATACAGGAAGGCATGTTTGGCCGCCGATACCAGTTCCTGGGGCTTGCCGTGATAATCGGTGTAATAGGCCTCGTTGCGGCCGGTCATGGCCACCATGGCGCTGTGGTGGAAATCATCGTTCCAGAGCGCATCCACGCCGTAGCCGCCCTGTTCCGGGATGTGCACCAGCTGCACCTTCTGGGGTTCGTTCTCCGCAATCACGTAGACGGGCCGTCCCTGCCCTGCCTCACGGGCCCGGCGCGTCACGGCCGCGACGATGTGGTCCGCCGACGCGTCGTGAATGTCCTGGGTGGCATCGAGACGCAGGCCGTCGAGGTGGAATTCCTCAATCCAGTAGCCGGCATTGGCCAGGAAGAACTCACGCACCGGGCCGCAGCCCGGGCCGTCGAAATTGGTGGCGGCGCCCCAGTCGGTGACCCGCGTGGGATGCACGAAGGAGTCGGAGAATTCGCCCAGATAATTGCCCTCCGGACCGAAGTGGTTATAGACCACGTCGAGGATGACCCCCAGGCCGTAAGCATGTGCCTCGTCCACGAAGCGGCGCATGTCGTCGGGCGTGCCGTAGAGGCGCGTGGGGGCGAACAGGTCCACGCCGTCGTAGCCCCAGCCGAAGCGCCCGACGAAATCCGCCACCGGCAGCAGTTCGATGCAGGTGATGCCCAGGTCCGCCAATGCCTGGAGTTGCTGGCGGGCCGCCGCCCAGGTGCCTTCCTCGGTGAAGGTACCGACGTGCAGCTCGTAGATGATCTGGCGACGCCAGTCGAGCCCGCGCCAAGTCTCGCCGCGCCACGTGAACGCGGACGGGTCCACGATCTCTGAGGGGCCGTTGGGCCCCTCCGGCTGAAAACGGGAGGCCGGATCGGGCAAGGCGCGGGTACCGTCCAACAGGTAGCGGTAATGCTGGCCGGCGGCGGCCTCCGCCACCAGACCGCTGTGGTAGCCGCCGTCCTCCGGCGCGAGCAACGTGCGCTGCCCGGATTCCTCGATAACCACCTCCACTTGTCGTGCGCGCGGCGCCCACACCCGGAAATGCACGCCGCGGGGCTGCACTTCCGCTCCCACGGGCAGCCGGCGCCGAGGCGCTCCCTGCATGTCTCCGTCCCTGTCCTTTGGTCCGGGGGTAAAGTGTAGCCGTGCGGTCAGACCACCTCGTCCGGCGACAGCCAGGCGCGGCCATCCGTGGCAACCAACAGGTCGGCCGCCTCCGGCCCCCAGGTCCCCGGGTTGTAGTTGGGGAAATCGGCTGGCGGATTGTGCGTCCAGAAATCGATGAGCGGCATCAGCCAGCGCCAGGCCGCTTCCACCTGGTCGGTACGCATGAACAGGGTCGGATCGCCTTCCATCAGGTCCCGCAGCAGGGTTTCGTAGGCGGCCGGCACGGCCGAGCCGAAGGCCTCGCGGTAGTTGAAGCGCATCTGCACCGGCTTGAGACACATGCAATAGCCCGGCTCTTTGGCGGCAAAGTGCAGATGCACGCCCTGATCGGGCTTGATACGCACCACCAGTTGCGCCGGTGCGGTGTTCAGGCCCACGCAACCGGGGAAGAAGCAGTGCGGCACGGCGCGGAAGCGGATGGCGATCTCCGAAAGATCCGCCGCCAGACGCTTGCCGCTGCGCAGGTAGAAGGGCACACCCTGCCAGCGCCAGTTGTCGATGAACGCCCGCAGCGCGGCGAAGGTCTCCGTCGACGAAACCGGCGCCACGCCGGGCTCCTCGCGATAGGCGCACGTCCGTTCACCGCCCAGCCAGCCGCCGCGGTACTGCCCACGGGCGCCCAACTGGCCGGCGGCATGCGGCTCTATGGGTCGCAGGGCATTCATCACATCCATCTTGCGGCTGCGGATCTCCTCCGGCGCATAGGATACCGGCGGCTCCATGGCCGTGAGGCACAGCAGCTGGAGCAGGTGGTTCTGCACCATGTCCCGCAAGGCGCCGGTCTCTTCGTAATAACCCCCACGCTCGCCGATGCCCTCTCGTTCCGCCACCGTGATGGCCACGTGGTCCACGTAGTTGCGATTCCAGATAGGCTCGAACATGGGATTGGCGAAACGCAGGGCGAGCACGTTCTGCACCGTCTCCTTACCCAGGAAGTGGTCGATGCGGAATATCTGCTCCTCGTGAAAATGGCGGCGCAGCTCGGCGTCGATGGCGCGGAAGGAATCCAGGTCATGGCCGAGCGGCTTTTCGACCACCACGCGCACCCGAGCCCGCTCCCGGTGCAGGCCCTGGGCCGCGAGCTGCTGCACCGCGGTGGCAAACAGGTCGGGCGGAATGGCCAGGTAGAACACCACCTCGGGGGCGGTGTTCCAGGCGCGGGCCTGTGACTCCAGGCGCTCACCCAAACGGGCGTAATCCTGTGGCTGCTGCACATCGAAGGACAGGTAATGCAGAGTCCCGGCAAAGGCGTCCCAATCGGCCTGCACGGGCTCGCCGCGCCGGGAATGGCACCCCACGGCCTCGCGGTAACGGGCCGCGAGTGCGGCATCGTCCAGGGGTCGCCGCCCCAGGCCCAGCAGCATGAAGGGCTCGGGCAGTTGCCCGTCGAGTTTGAGATTGAACAGCGCGGGCAGGATCTTCCGCGCAGCCAGGCTGCCGTTGGCGCCGAACAGCACGAACAGCACGCCCCGGCGGCCCGTCATGGCTGCCGCTCCGGGCACATGCGTGGCGACATGCTGCATCGGGTGACATCGCTCATACGGTCAACTGTAGGCTGTGTGTGAGCAGCTTCCGTTGGCAATTCGAAGCCGACGAACCGACACCCGCAGGATTTCCAGCGCCCCTGTCGCGGGTTACCATGGCCGCCCTTCGACTAACGCCAAGCAGAGGAACGTGATGGAGCAGTACGCCTACACCCTGGAGATGAGCGTGCGCGATTACGAGTGCGACATGCAGGGCATCGTGAACAATGCCGTGTACCAGAACTACCTGGAGCACGTGCGTCACGAGTATCTGAAATCCATCGGCGTAGATTTCGCAGACTACGCGCGACGCGGCATCAACTTCGTGGTGGTGCGTATCGAGATGGATTACAAGCTGCCGCTCACATCCGGAGACCGTTTCGTGGTAGGCCTCAACATGGTGCGAGAATCGCGCATCCGCTTCGCCTTCCACCAGGACATCTATCGCCTGTCCGACATGAAGCCGGTGATCAAGGCCAAGGTGATCGGTACCGCCATGAACGCCAGGGGCCGGCCGGAGATCCCTACCGAGGTGGAACAGCTGCTCGGAGGTTCAGAAGAGAAAAGCTGAAACACGGGGACACGGGGAACATGGGGTGAGAACCGCGAGTAGGTCACGTTGCGAAGCTACGTGACATTCTTCGGCAATCGTGGGCGAAGATGTCAGGTAGCGCTGCGCGCAACCTGACCTACACGTGACTTCATCGACCCCTGCTCCAGAATTCCCGTATTCCCCGTGGTTAATGCTTCTTCCTGTATTGCATCACGCGTAATTCTTGCGGTTCTTGTGGCCACCGGGCATTTTCTTCTGGATGATGACGCCCTTCACGGCATCCGGCCCGGAGAGTTCCTGGGTGGGATAGGACGGGTTCATGGCGGCGATGTACCACTTGCCATCCGCGATGCGCAGTTGCCGGAAGATGTATTCCTCGTTGTGCCAGGCGATCACGAACGCTCCGTCTTTCGCCACGCCTTCCGGGTCGATGACGATCACGTCGCCTTCCGCGAACTCCGGCGCCATGCTGTCGCCCAGCACCATGAGTGCATACGGCTCCTTCGCCTGGCAGGCCTCGGCGGCAAAGTCGCGTTCCGGGTCGTCGGCCTTGACGATGGGGATGATTTTTTCCGGGCTCATGAAGTTCTCCGTCGCTGTGCCCGCAATCGACGCACGGGCAGACAAAATTTCACGCCGGGCGCATACACGCTAAAATCGCGCCACGCCTGAATGATTCAAAGGTACACGATGAAACGCTACATCGATCTGGTCACCGAAGCCCTCACCCGTGTCCGGGAAATCATGCCCTGGGACCTCGCCGAGAAGCTGGAACAGAAAACCGATCTCCTGCTCGTTGACGTGCGCGAGCCGGCGGAGTTCCAGGCCATGCACATCCCCGGCTCCATCAGCGTGCCGCGCGGTATTCTGGAGTCTTCCTGTGACTGGGATTACGACGACACCATCCGCGAACTGGCCGCCGGCCACGAGCGTGAAATCGTCGTGATCTGCCGCTCCGGCAACCGCTCCGTGCTCGCCGCCGACGTGATGCAGCAGATGGGCTTCAAGGACGTCGTGTCGCTCAAGACCGGCGTACGCGGCTGGAACGAATTCGACCAGCCGCTGGTGGACGCCGAAGGCAACACCGTGGACGTCGACGCCGCCGACGAAGCCCTCGCCTCCCGCGTCCGCCCGGACCAGCTCCGACCCAAGTGATTCAACGCGGAGGACGCGGAGGCGCGGAGGACGCAGAGGGAAACAAAGCTCTTACCTAGCTTTCTCCTTGTGCTGGTTCACGCGGAAACCCGTTGTATCTCAGGACGTGGAGGACACGCCGATACCATTTCGGTTTTCTCCGCGTCCTCCGCGCCTCCGCGTCCTCCGCGGTACCCGCTGTTCAGTGCTCCCCGCGGCGGATCTGCTCTTCCGAACGGAACCAGTTGAGCTTTTCGTGCAGTTTCACCACGTGACCGACCACGATCAGGGTGGGCGGCTGGATCTCGCGGCCGGCGATGTCATTGTTTATCGTGCCAAGCGTGCCCGTGAATACGCGCTGGCGCGGCGTGGTGGCCTGCTGGACCAGGGCGACCGGGGTGTCCTGCGGCAGGCCGTTGGCCTGCAGCTGCTCGCAGATGACGGGCAGGCCCTTGAGGCCCATGTAGAACACCACGGTCTGGTTGGGCGCGGCGAGGCTCTTCCAGTTCAGGTTCATGGTGCCATCCTTCAGGTGGCCGGTGACGAACACCACCGCCTGGGAATGGTCACGGTGAGTGAGCGGAATGCCGGCATAGGCGGCGGTGCCTAGGGCCGCCGTGATGCCCGGCACCACCTGGAAGGTGACGCCGTTGGCCATGAGGGTTTCGATCTCCTCGCCGCCGCGGCCGAACACGAAGGGGTCGCCGCCCTTCAAACGGCACACGCGCTTGCCCTGCTTGGCCAGGTCCACCAGCAGCTGGTTGATCTGGTGCTGGGGCACGGCGTGGTTGTCGCGCTCTTTGCCCACGTAGATGCGCTCGGCATCGCGGCGGCACAGGTTCAGCACGTCTTCGGAAACCAGCCGGTCGTAGACCACCGCATCGGCCTGCTGCATGAGGCGCAGGGCGCGGAAGGTGAGCAGGTCCGGGTCGCCGGGACCGCCGCCCACCAGGTAGACCTCACCCTCATTTTTCTCCTCGCCTTCGGCGATGGCCTTTTGCAGGGCCCGCTCGGCCTCCTCATCCTTGCCCGAGAACACCAGTTCGGCGATGCGCCCCTGGAGGATGCCTTCCCAAAACACGCGCCGCGCGGTGACGTCCTTGAAACGTGCCTTCACCTCGTTGCGGTAGCGCTCCACCATGGCCGCCAGCCGGCCGTAGGTGGAGGGAATGGCGGCCTCCAGGCGGGTGCGCAGCAGCCGCGCCAGCACCGGCGAGGCGCCGCCCGTGGAGACGGCGATCTGCACCGGCGAGCGGTCGATGATGGACGGCATGACGAAGCTGCACAGCTCCGGATTGTCCACCACGTTCACGGGGATACCGCGCTTCTTGCAGAGCTGGGAGACCTCGCGGTTCACGTCCTGGTCGTCCGTGGCGGCCACCACGATCATGCGGCCGTCGAGATCCGCCGGCGTGAAATGACCGCGGCGCCAGTTGATGCGGTGTTCTTCCGCCTCGCTCAGCAGGTTCTGACACAGTTCGGGGGCCACCACGCCCACCTTGGCGCCGGCCTCCTGCAACAGCGCAGCCTTGCGGGCCGCCACCTCACCGCCACCGACCACCAGCACCGGCTGGCCGCGCACGTTCATGAAAACGGGTAGAAAATCCATGGGAAAATCTCAGGGCCTGAAAGCCGACATTGCCCGGAAGTGTATCCCCCGGAAGGCTGTTTCGTTATATCTCATTAGGAATGCTTAATATTCGGCGACGGCGAAAGGCATTAACACGGGGAACACGGGGTACACGGGGCAAGAAGACTATGTGTAAAGAAAACACCGGTAGGGCCTGTCCTTGGTCACATTTCACCGTTGTAGCCAGCCCCTCTTGCCCCCTCTCCCTCCGGGCTGTCTCTTAGTCACATCATTTCTTGGAGAGACAGAAGCTTGCGTCCCTTCTCCCTCCGGGAGAAGGACAGGATGAGGGGATCAATAGACCAACAGCCGCGCCTGAATTGATCCCCTCTCCCCAGCCCTGTCCCTGAGGGAGAGGGGGCAAGAGGGGCTGGCTACAACGGTGAAATGTGACCAAGAGATAGCCCTCCGGGAGACGGCTGCCAAGCCTCTGTCTCTCTTACAATGATGTGACCAAGCGACAGCCAGCAGAGGGGATCTCCCCGTGTTCCCCGTGTCCCCCGTGTTTTCTCTTGATCCCGCCTCAGCATCCCGCCTCAGCGTGACAGAACCGCCACCCCGCCCATGTAGGGCTGCAAGGCCTCGGGGATGCGGATGCTGCCGTCGGCCTGCTGGTAGTTTTCCATGACTGCCACCAGGGCGCGGCCCACGGCCAGGCCGGAACCGTTGAGGGTGTGCAGCAGTTCGGGCTTGCCGGTCTCGGGGTTGCGCCAGCGGGCCTGCATGCGGCGGGCCTGAAAGTCCACGAAGTTGGAGCAGGAGGAGATCTCGCGGTACTTGCCCTGCCCCGGCAGCCAGACCTCCAGGTCGTAGGTCTTGGCGGAGGAAAAGCCCATGTCGCCGGCGCACAGGGCCATCACGCGGTACGGCAGGCCGAGCTTTTGCAGGATCTTCTCCGCATGGCCGGTCAGTTCCTCCAGGGCCTGCCAGGAATCCTCTGGCCGCACCATCTGCACCAGCTCCACCTTCTCGAACTGGTGCTGGCGGATCATGCCGCGGGTGTCCTTGCCGTAGGCGCCGGCCTCACTGCGGAAGCAGGGGGTGTGGGCCACGTACTTCACCGGCATCTTCGCCGCCTCGATGATCTCGTCGCGGGCGATGTTGGTGACCGGCACCTCGGCGGTGGGGATCAGGTAGTAGTTCTGCTCGCCGCGCAGGGCGAACAGGTCCTGTTCAAACTTGGGCAGCTGGCCCGTGCCGCGCAGGCTGTCGGCGTTCACCAGGTACGGCACGTAGGTCTCGGTGTAGCCGTGCTCGCCGGTGTGGGTGTCCAGCATGAACTGGATGAGCGCGCGGTGCAGGCGCGCCAGGGGGCCTTGCATGAAGGAAAAGCGCGCGCCGGTGATCTTGGCGGCGGTATCGAAGTCCAGAAGGCCCAGGCCGTTACCCAGGTCCACGTGGTCCTTGGGTTCGAAATCGAACGTAGCCGGCGTGCCCCAGCGGCGCACCTCTACGTTGTCATTCTCGTCCTTGCCCTCGGGCACCGACTCGTGGGGGATGTTGGGCACGCCCAGGGCGATGGCGTTCAGTTCCTCCTGGATGGCTGCCAGTCGCGTCTCAGCCTCCTTGAGCTTGTCGCCCAGTCCGGCGACGGCCGCCATCAAAGGCGCCGCATCCTCGCCCTTAGCCTTGGCCTGGCCGATGGCCTTGGACTTGGCGTTGCGCTCCGCCTGCAACTCCTGGGTACGCGTCTGCAACTCCTTGCGCTCCGCCTCCAGGCGGGCGATGGCGGCGGTGTCGAGCACGAAACCCCGCCGCGCCAGCTTGGCGGCAGTGGCCTCGAGATCACTACGAAACAGACGCGGGTCGAGCATTGGTACGCCTTTCAAAAATCCGGTCGAAGAAAAAAAGCATTAACCACGGGTGACACGGGGAACACGGGGAAATCCCCTTCTCCTGTAGGAGCGGCCTCAGGCCGCGATTACCTTGATCAGACGGCGTATCGCGGCCTGAGGCCGCTCCTACAGGTGTTCTTAGCGACGGATAACGATTTTTCCCGTCCCCCGTGTTCCCCGTGTCCCCCGTGGTTAAAGCTTTTGCTTGCTTTTGCCTTTCAATCATTCACCTGCGCCGGCCAGGTGAGCAGGTGGCCGGGTTTGATGAGGGGTTGCAGGTGGTCGATGGCGGCGGCGATTTTATCGGCTGTGTCGAAAAACTCCACCACGATGGGCAGTTCCAGGGACAGGTCCACCAGTTTGGCGGTGTGCAGTTCGCCCGAGGGGCCGATGCCGGCGATGCCACGGTAGACCGTCACGCCGCGCAGTTTCTCCAGTTGGTGCAGGCGCTTGAGCAGGGATTCCAATTGGGCATGGCCCTCGGTGAGATAAACGCGCGCCACGGTCACGTCAAGCATGTTCATACCTGCCTCGCCACACTCACCCCCACCCACACCGCGGCCAGGCACAGCACCACGCTGGCCAGCACGTTCACGGCCGCGCGCAGCAGATCGCCGCTCTCGATGAGGTTCAGGGTCTCGATGGAAAAACTGGAAAACGTAGTGTAGCCACCAAGCAGCCCCACCATCAGCAGGGCGCGCCACTCCGGCCCCAGGGCCACCCGCTCGATGAGCAGCACGTACACCAGCCCCATCACGAAGGAGCCGGTCACGTTCACGAACAGCGTACCCCACGGAAAGGTGCGGCCCACCAGGGCATGCAGCCCCGTGGACATCCCGAATCGCAACATCGACCCGAGCGCCCCGCCCAGTCCCACCAACAGCAGTTGCTTCATTGTCCGGCCTTGATGGGAAAAGCATTAACCACGGGGGACACGGGGAACACGGGGGCAAGAAATTCGTTATGTCCGCGGCCAGAATGACCTGCGGAAACGGCCTCAATCCGCGATCCCCTGGCCAAACCGCGTATCGCGGCCAGAAGGCCGCTCCCACAAGAGAAGTGGATTTCCCCGTGTTCCCCGTGTCCCCCGTGTTTCACGCTTTTTCCCCCCTCGCCTTCCGATCCAGCTCGCGCAGATGGGCCAGTTTGTCGGCGATCTTCTGTTCCAGGCCGCGCGGGACGGGTTGGTAGTAGTCGCGTTCGGGCATTTCTTCGGGGAAATAGCGCTCGCCTGCCGCGTAGGCGTCCGGCTCGTCGTGGGCGTAGCGGTAGGCGTGGCCGTAGCCCAGTTCCTTCATGAGCCGGGTAGGCGCGTTGCGCAGGTGAATGGGCACCTCGTAGCTGCCGTGCTGTTTCACGTCAGCCAGGGCCGTGTTGTACGCCGTATAGACGGCATTGCTCTTGGGCGCGCAGGCCAGGTACACCACGGCCTGGGCGATGGCCAGTTCCCCTTCCGGCGAGCCCAGACGTTCCTGCACGTCCCAGGCGTTCAACGCCAGTTGCAGGGCGCGCGGGTCGGCGTTGCCGATGTCCTCGCTGGCCATGCGCACCACGCGGCGCGCCACGTACAGCGGGTCCACGCCGCCGTCGATCATGCGCGCGAACCAGTACAGGGCCGCATTGGGCGCGGAGCCGCGCACCGATTTGTGCAGGGCGGAGATCTGGTCGTAGAAGGCCTCGCCGCCCTTGTCGAAGCGGCGCACGCCGCCCGCCAGCACCTCACCCAGCACCTGCTCGTCCACCACTTCCCGGCCATCCGCAGGCTCGGCCAGATCGGCGGCGATCTCCAGCAGGTTCAGGGAACGGCGCGCGTCGCCGTCGGCGGCCTCGGCGATGCGGCGCAGCAGCTCGTCGGAAATATCCAGCGGGCGCTTGCCCAGGCCGCGGGTCTCATCGTGCAGGGCGCGCTGCAGGATGCCGAGCAGGTCGTCCGGGGTGAGGCTCTTGAGCACGTACACACGCGCCCGGGACAGCAGGGCGTTGTTCAGCTCGAAGGACGGGTTTTCCGTCGTGGCGCCGATGAAGGTGACGGTGCCGTCCTCCACGTGGGGCAGGAAGGCGTCCTGCTGGGACTTGTTGAAGCGGTGCACCTCGTCCACGAACAGCACCGCGCCCTTGTGCTCGCGGGCGCGCACCGCCTTGGCCTCGTCGATGGCGGCGCGGATCTCCTTCACGCCCGACAGCACCGCCGACAGCGTGAGGAAATGGGCGTTGGCGTTCTTGGCGATCATGCGCGCCAGGGTGGTCTTGCCGGTGCCCGGCGGACCCCAGAAGATCATGGAGTGCAGATGGCCGGACTCCAGCGCGATGCGCAGGGGCTTGCCCGGGCCGAGCAGGTGCGGCTGGCCGAAGAAGTCGTCCACGCCACGCGGGCGCATGCGATCGGCGAGCGGTCGCAGGGTGCCTTCGTCCCCGGCCGCGGGCGGGGTGAACAGGTCGTCGCTCACTCGTCTTCGCCGATGACGTCGACGCCCTTCGGCGGCGTAAAGCGGAAGGCGTTTGCCTCCAGGCGCGGGTTGCGTTCGATGTGCCTGAATTCCAGGCGGGTGCGCTGGCCGAAGCCATCCACCATGGCCATGGTGTTCAGTGCGCCGTCACGAAAGCCGAGCTGCACCGATTCGAAGCTGGCGTCCTGGCGGCGCGGCTTGAGTTCCAGCCAGGTGGTACCCTCGCGCTCGCCGAGCTCGGTCACCTCGAAATTCCGGGTGAGCGGCTCGGTGCTGGAAAGGAGCAGCGCAGGCGTGCTGCCCAGGGCCTCGCCCTGCTGCTTGACCGTGACCTGCTCCAGGTCCTTGTCGTACATCCACACCCGTTCACCGTCAGCCACGTAGAGCTGCTCGTAGGGCGCGGTGTATTGCAGGCGGAAGCGGTCCGGACGGGAGATCAGCAGCTCACCCGAGGTCTCCTCGACGACCGTGCCGTCAGGATCGACGACGACCTGAGCGAAGTCAGCGCGCATGGTTTTGAGGCCGGAAAGGAACTGGTCCATGCGCTGCTGGCCGTCGGCGGCCTGGGCCGAAAGTGACAATGCGATCAGCGCCGCCAGGGCGGCGGCGGCAAGGCGTTTCATGTGGCTTAATCCTGTATGGGGGCGGGTGCGAGCACCTCGCGGTTGCCGTTCGATTGCAGCGGGCCCACCAGACCCGCCTTCTCCATCTCTTCGACAAGTCGCGCGGCCCGGTTGTAGCCGATTTTCAGCCTTCTTTGGATACCCGAAACCGAGGCGCGGCGGCTCTCCAATACGATCTGCACGGCTTGATCGTAGAGCGGATCGCTTTCGCCGCCCTCCCCGTCGCCACCGCCGCCCGCGGCGAAATCGCCACCGCCCTCGGGTACGCCCTTGATGATCTCGTCGATGTATTCCGGCGCACCGCGCTTCTTGAGATTTTCGACCACACGGTGCACCTCGTCGTCGCTGACGAAGGCGCCGTGCACGCGATTTGGCACCCCGTGGCCGGGCGCCAGGAACAGCATGTCGCCGTGACCGAGCAGGGCCTCGGCGCCCATCTGGTCCAGGATGGTGCGCGAGTCGATGCGCGAGGAGACCTGAAAGGCGATACGGGTGGGGATGTTGGCCTTGATGAGGCCGGTGATCACGTCCACCGACGGGCGCTGGGTGGCCAGGACCAGGTGAATGCCCGAGGCACGCGCCTTCTGTGCCAGGCGGGCGATGAGCTCTTCCACCTTCTTGCCCACCACCATCATCATGTCCGCGAGCTCGTCCACGATGACCACGATGTAGGGCAGCGGCTCCAGCAGCGGGCGCTCGTCCTCCAGTTCCGGGGCGTCAGGGACAATGGGCTTCCAGGTGGGGTCCTTCAACGGCTGGTGGGCGTGTATGGCATCCTTCACCTTCTTGTTGAATCCGGCGATGTTACGCACGCCCAGGGCCGCCATGAGCTTGTAGCGCCGCTCCATCTCGGCCACGCACCAGCGCAGCGCATTGGCGGCGTCCTTCATGTCGGTGACCACGGGGGCGAGCAGGTGCGGGATACCCTCGTACACCGAGAGCTCCAGCATCTTCGGGTCCACCATGATGAGCCGCACGTCACGCGCGGTGGCGTTGTAGAGCAGGCTCAGGATCATGGCGTTGATGGCCACCGACTTGCCCGAGCCGGTGGTGCCCGCCACCAGCAGGTGGGGCATCTTGGCCAAGTCAGCGACCACCGGATTGCCGCCGATGTCCTTGCCCAGGGCCAGGGTCAGGGGCGACTTGGCGTCCTCGTATTCCTTCGATTTGAGAGTCTCGGAAAGCCGCACGATCTCACGGTGCTCGTTGGGGATCTCCAGGCCCACGGTGGTCTTGCCCGGGATCACCTCCACCACGCGCACACTGATGGCCGAGAGGGAGCGGGCCAGGTCTTTGGCGAGGTTGGCGATCTGGCTCACCTTCACACCCGCCGCAGGCTGCATTTCGTAGCGCGTGATCACCGGGCCTGGATGCACCTCGGTGACCTGCACCTCCACGCCGAAGTCCTGGAGCTTCATCTCCACCAGGCGCGACACCGCCTGCAGGGCCTCGGGCGAGACCTGCTTGCCACTGGCCCGGGCCTCGTCGAGCAGGGTGAGCGGCGGCAGCCCTTCCTCGGCACTCGGCTCGAACAGCACCGTCTGGCGTTCCTTTTCCACGCGCTGCACGGGCTCGGCCAGCTTGGGGACCACCGGCTCGATGCGCGGCGGCAGCCGCTTGGCGACCTTCTCCT
The DNA here is from genome assembly GCA_041685115.1 of Gammaproteobacteria bacterium. GTDB lineage: Bacteria > Pseudomonadota > Gammaproteobacteria > Thiohalomonadales > Thiohalomonadaceae > JALOAT01. The sequence continues at coordinate 124,772 of JAWLGK010000004.1, forward strand.
TCACCACCTTGACCTTTTCCTCGCGCTCGGCACGGGCGCGCCGCGCGGCCAGGTAGTCGCGCAGCGCATCACCCCGGCTGAATAGCCAACGCAGCAGGCGCAGCGTGGCCGCGCCGGTGGCATCGGAGAGCCGCAGCCAGGACAGGCCGGTAAACAGGGTCACGCCAGTGAGGAACAGGGCCAGCAGGAAGATGGTGGCACCCACGAAACTGAACACGTCGGCAAGCCCGCCGCCGACCACATTGCCCAGCACGCCGCCGGCATCCAGCGGCAGTGCCGAGACGCCACGCCCGAAGTGCAGGAAGGCGATGGAAGCGCCGCTCGCGAGGGTGATGGCGAAACCCAGGGTGCGCAGCAGCAGGTGCGCGGGACGCGTCTCCGGCCGGCCCTGCCAGCGGAACAGCAGCCAACCGGCGTAGCCCACCATGAGCGGAAACAGGAAGGCCATGTAACCGAACACGTACAACAGCAGGTCTGCCAGCCAGGCGCCGGCCCGGCCGCCCGCATTGGCCACACCCGACGCCGCCCCGCTCTGGGACCAGCCCGGGTCGTTGGGGTGGTAGGTGACCAGCGCAACGAGCAGATAACAGGCCACGGCGCCAAACACGTAGAGGGCGCCCTCGCGCAGGCCGCGGCCCAGCGAATGGCCGTCACCGGCCCGGTCGGATGTGTTCGGAGACGCCTGCAAGATGAGCCTTTACCGGAACAATGGGAGTTAAGGCCTTGGATTGTCGCGTTTTCAGGCGAGCGACTGCAAGGCAGGATAGACCACTTGGCCCGCCCGCAGGTTCACACCGGCGGCAAGCGCGGGGTGCTCTTCCCAGTGCTCGCCCGCCAGGCGCAGGGCGTAGGGGATGAGCGCCGCCGACAGTGCCTGGGAGGCGCTGCGCGGCACCGCGCCCGGCATGTTGGTCACGGCGAAGTGCACGACGCCTTCCCACACGTAGGTCGGCTCCGCCCAACTGGTAGGTCGCGTGGTCTCGATGCAACCGCCCTGATCCACGGCGATGTCCACCACTACGCTGCCGGGCGCCATGGCCCGCACCACCTGGGCGCTCACCAGGTGCGGGGCACGGGCACCGGTGATCAGTACGGCGCCGATGAGCAGATCTGCCGCGCGGGCCGCTTCGTCGATGGTCTGCTGGTACGGATACAGCGCCGTGACGCCGCCCCCCAGGGCCCGCATGGCGGCCAGCCGGTCATGGTCGTGATCGAAAACGGTGACCCGCGCGCCCATCCCTGCGGCCATGGCCGCGGCGTTGCCGCCCGCCATGCCGGCACCGAGGACCACCACGTGGCCACGCTCCGCCGCCGGCAGGCCGCCCAGCAGCAGGCCCTTGCCGCCGCCTGGCATGCACAGTAACTGCGCCCCAATCTGCACCGCGAGCCGGCCTGCGATATCGCTCATGGGGGCGAGTAGAGGAAGCCGCCGGCCGGCCTCCTCCACCGTCTCGAAGGCCACGGCCGTGAGGCCGATGCCCTGTAGCGCCCGCATGAGCTCCAGGTTGGCGGCGAGATGCAGGTAGCAGAACAGCCGGTGATCGCTGCGCAACAATGCCAGTTCTTCCGGCTGCGGCTCCTTGACCTTGATGATCAGCTCCACGACCCCATAGAGGCTCGGTGCATCCGCTAACACGGTGACACCGACAGCCCGGTAATCCGCATCGGTATAGCCGCTCAGCAGACCGGCGCCCGCCTCCACACAGACCGTGTGGCCTGCGCGCACCAACTCGGCGGCGGCCGCGGGGATGAGTGAGACCCGCCCCTCCAGGGCCTTGATCTCCCGGGGAACACCAATGTGCATGCTTTCTCCTTTCCCCGGACGCAGGCGTTTACGTTAACATAACCGCCAATTTCCGCGTCCAGTGCTCAGAAATCAAAACGGAGTCCTTTCATGAGTCAAGCCAAGCATTCCCGCGTGCTCGTCCTCGGTTCCGGCCCTGCGGGTTATACCGCCGCTGTATATGCGGCGCGCGCCAATCTCAAGCCCACCCTGATCACCGGCCTGCAGCAGGGCGGACAGCTCATGACCACCACCGAGGTAGACAACTGGCCCGGTGACGTGAGCGGCGTGCAGGGCCCCGAACTCATGGAGCGCCTGCAAAAGCACGCCGAGCGCTTCAACACCGAGATCATCTTCGACCACATCCACAAGGCCGATCTGAGCAAGCGCCCCTTCACCCTCAGCGGCGACAGCGGCACCTACACCTGCGACGCGCTGATCATCGCCACCGGCGCCAGCGCGCAGTACCTGGGGCTGCCCTCCGAAGAGGAGTTCAAGGGCCGCGGCGTCTCGGGTTGCGCCACCTGTGACGGCTTTTTCTACCGCAACCAGAACGTGGCCGTGGTCGGCGGCGGCAACACCGCCGTGGAGGAAGCGCTGTATCTTGCCAACATCGCCAAGCATGTGACCGTGGTGCACCGCCGCGATCAGTTCCGCTCCGAGCGCATCCTGGCCGACCAGCTCATGGAAAAGGCCAGCAACGGCAACGTGACCATCGAGTGGAACCACGCGGTGGACGAAGTGCTCGGCGACAACACCGGTGTGACCGGTCTGCGCATCAAGAGCACCAAGGACGGCCGCACCAAGGACCTGGAGCTCACCGGCGTGTTCATCGCCATCGGCCACAAGCCCAACACCGACCTGTTCGAGGGTCAGCTGGAGCTCGACCACGGCTACATCCGCGTGCGCGGCGGCCGTGAAGGCTACGCCACCGCTACCAGCGTGCCCGGCGTGTTCGCCGCCGGTGACGTGGCCGACCACGTGTACCGCCAGGCCATCACCTCGGCGGGCACCGGCTGCATGGCCGCGCTCGATGCCGAGCGCTTCCTGGAAGGCTACGAGGTCCAGCCCTGAGCCACACCCGTCCCTCCGCCCCGGCCAAAGGCTGGGGCGCACTTCTTCAGCAGTGGGGCAAGGATGTACAGCTCTGGCTGTTCATCCTTGCCACGTTGCAGGTCTTCCGCGTCATCCTCATCGGCACCTTCCACACGCAGTTGGACGCGTGGCGAGGCGCCGAGCTGGCGCGCGTGTTCTTCACCAGCCTGCGCTTCGACGTGGCCACGGCGGCCGTGTGGGTACTGCCCACCTTCCTGCTTGCGCTCGCCGTGCTGTTGCTACCGCTGGGCCGTGCCCTGGACCGGCTGCGCCGGGCCGTGGCCTGTGCCTACACCGTCGTCGCCATGTTCATCTTCGGCGCCGACCTGGTGTTCTTCAGTGAATACAACGACCAGTTCAACCAGCACGTGTTCGGTCTGTTCCACGACGACACGACCGCCATCCTGATCACCGTATGGAAGAGCTATCACCCCGTCCCGGTGCTGCTCGCAGCGGGCAGTGCCGCCTGGCTGGGCATGCAACTGGTACGCCGCTGGCTCGCGCACACGCCGTCCTGGCTGACGCGGGTGGCACATATCCCGGGCCTCGGCCGACGTATCGCCATCACCATCGCCCTGTTCTTCTTCATGGCCGCCATGGCCCGCGGCGGCACCCTGTGGGGGGAACCCATTCGGCTCAAGCACGCCTTCGTCGCCGACAGCCTGTTCCTGAACCGCACCGTGCTGAACCCGTTCACCGCCCTCTCCAAGGCGGTCGAGACCAAGCTGCTCGCGGAGCGCAGCGGCGGCGACGCCGCGTTCTGGCCCGAGGCCGATCTCACCGGCGCCGTGCGCCTCGCCCGTGAGATGCACGGCCTGGCGCCGGAGCCGCTTGGACGGCGCCTGGATGACAATCTCACGGTCACGGCGCGCGGCAGCGCCACGCCGCCGCGGCACGTATTCCTGATCCTGCTGGAGAGCCACGACGGCTGGACGGTGTTGCCCGAGTACCGCCGCTTCGGCCTTTCACCACAGCTCTCGTCCCTGGCCGACCGTGGCGTCTACTTCCGCAATTTCCTGCCCTCGGCGAGCGGTACCATCGGTTCCATGAACGCCCTCATGACGGGCATTCCGGAGACCGGGCTCAACATCAATTACGAAACTACCGCGGCACGCGCTTACCCAACTGCCGTGGCCGAGACCTTCCGTCGCCTCGGCTACAAGACACGCTTTTTCTACGGCGGTTATCTGAGTTGGCAACGCCTGGACAGCTTCGCCATGGCCCAGGGCTTTGACGAGGTGTGGGGCGGCGGCAGCATGGTCGACGACCATACCCCCACCAACGAGTGGGGCGTGTCCGACCAGTACCTGTTCGATTTCGTCGGCAAGCGCGTGACCGACGACGTCCCGAGCTTCAACTTCATCCTTACCACCAGCAACCACCCGCCCTACGACCTGGACCTCGATGCGCTGGGCTTCCCGCTGAAGGCCCTGCCGGAACCGCTGCGCGCCACCAAGTCCGATACCCTGCGGGTACTCGGGCATCTCTGGTACACGGACCGCGAGACCGGGCGCTTCGTGGCCGAGACCGAAGAACGTCTCAGCGCGCCCCTGTTCGCCATCACCGGCGACCACACCACGCGCCTGCAGATCAAGTTCCCGGGCGACAGCGTGTTCGAGCAGGTCGGCGTGCCGTTCATCCTCTACGGTCCTGCCGTGCTCGGTGAGCAGCGCGGCGAGCGGCGCACCGCGGGGGCGCACATCGACATCGCCCCGACCCTGTACGAGCTGAGCGCGCCGGCCGGCTTTCCCTATGCCGCCTTCGGCCGTGACCTGTTCACCAAACCCGCACCGAGCTACGGCTTCGGTGATCGCTTCGTGATCGGCGAGGACTTGATCGCGCCGTGGAATCAGGCGGGCACGGTGTTCGGCCTACCCGGCATAGCGCGGCCCCACGAGGCCCCTGCCCTGACGGAGGTGGCCCGGCAATACGATGCACTCCGCGCCCTGGGCTGGCACCGGGTACGCCGCGGACCTAATCTCCCCTGACCTTCTCCTCACTCCCGGGCCGCACATGCGCATCAGTACGGTCGATAGCCTGGCGGGCATGCCCGTGGCACAATGGGATGCCTTGCAGGGACCGGACCACAACCCGTTTTTGCGCCACGCCTTCCTGGCCGGTCTGGAGCGCCACGGCTGCGTGGGCGAGCGCTGGGGCTGGCTGCCCCGCCACCTGTTGGCCTGGGACGGCGATCGCCTGCTGGGCGCGCTGCCGCTGTACCTGAAGGACAACTCCTACGGCGAGCTGGTGTTCGACTGGTCCTGGGCCGACGCCTACCGGCGCGCGGGTCTCGCCTACTACCCCAAGCTGGTGTCGGCGGTGCCCTATACCCCGGCCGGCGGGCCGCGCCTGCTGCTCGCGCCCGACGCCCCCGCGGGCCTGTCCGGCCGGCTCATCGAGGAGGCGCTCGAACAGGCCCGAGCCCTCGGCTGTTCCTCCCTGCACGTGCTGTTCCCGAACGAGCCCCAGTGCCGCACCCTCCAGGGCGCGGGCCTGCTGCGCCGCACCGGCACGCAGTTCCACTGGTTCAACCGGGGCTACCGGGACTTCGATGATTTCCTCGACCGCTTCACCGCGGAGAAGCGCAAGAAACTCCGCCGCGAACGGCGCCGTGTCGCCGAGCAGGGCGTCACCCTGGAGGTCCTGGAGGGACGCGCCATCGACGAGCGGCACTGGGCCGCCTTCCACCGTTTCTACGCAGCCACCTTCGACAAACGGGGCGGCCACGCGACGCTCACCGAGGCCTTCTTCCAGTCCCTCGGCCGGGACATGCCGGAGCAGGTCGTGCTGGTGCTGGCGCGTCACGCCGGGCGCTATGTGGCCGGGGCGCTCAGTTTCCGCAGTCACGATGCCCTTTATGGCCGCCATTGGGGTTGTGAGGCCGAGTTCAACAGTTTGCACTTCGAAGCCTGCTACTATGCGGGCCTCGACTACTGCATCGAGCACGGCCTGCAACGTTTCGAGCCAGGTGCCCAGGGCGAGCACAAGGTGGCCCGCGGCTTCGAGCCGGTCCCGACCTGGTCGGCCCACTGGCTGGCCCATCGCGGCTTCAGCGAAGCGGTGGCCAAGTACCTGGCCCACGAGCAGGAGGCCATCGAGGAGTACATGCGCGAGCTCGCCGATCACTTGCCGTTCAAGAAGACATGACCCGTCGCGGCCCCTATTGGCTGGATCCGGGCGATCACAGCTTCGCCTTCCCGCCCACGCGCCATGCCCTGCACGACCCGAACGGGTTGCTTGCGGTGGGCGGCGATCTGTCACCCGGACGGCTGCTGACCGCCTATCGCCAGGGCATCTTCCCGTGGTTCAGCGACGACCAGCCCATCCTCTGGTGGACCCCGAGCCCGCGCGCCGTGCTGTTTCCCAGCGAACTGCGCGTGTCGCGCAGCCTGGCCAAGGCCGTGCGTCGCGGCACCTTCCAGGTGACGCTGGACCAGGCGTTCCCGCGTGTGGTCGCGGCCTGCGCCCAGCCGCGCGACGATGGCCTCGGCACCTGGATCACCGCGGAGATGCACCGCGCCTACACCACGCTGCACGACCTCGGCTACGCCCACTCGGTGGAAAGCTGGGCCGACGGCGAGCTGGTGGGCGGGCTCTACGGCGTGGCCATCGGCCGCGTATTCTTCGGCGAATCCATGTTCACCCGACGCACCGACGCCTCCAAGGTGGCCTTCGTGCATCTGGTGCGGCAACTGGCCCGCTGGGGCTTCGGGCTCATCGACTGCCAGGTGAGCACCGCGCACCTGGAAAGCCTGGGCGCCCGCCCCATCCCCCGGGAACAGTTCGAAGGCCTGCTCGAGCTGTACGCGGACGAGTCCGGGGTTCCGGTGCCGTGGCGCCTCACCGCCGACGAGCCCACGCCATGACCGCAGCCCACTCCCCCGCCAAACGCCTGGCGTTCTACGCCACCCCGGTGCACGAGTGCAGCTATCTGCCCGAACGCCGCGCCATCACGCTGTTCGCCGATCCCCACACGCCCATGAACAACGTGGTCTACAGCGAGCTGGTGCGCTTTGGCTTCCGGCGCAGCGGCGCCTACGTCTACCGGCCGCGCTGCGAGGGCTGCGAGGACTGCATTGCGGTGCGCATCCCGGTCAACGAATTCCGTCCCGACCGAAGCCAGCGCCGCACCTGGGAGCGCAACCGCGACCTGGAACTCACGGTGCGCGACGCGGTATTCGACGAGGAACACTTCGAGCTTTACAAGCGTTACACCCGCGGCCGCCACCCCGGCGGCGGCATGGATTCGGACAGCCCGACCCAATACCGGCAATTCCTGCTGAGCACTTGGTCGGATACCCGCTGCGTGGAATTCCGCAAGGAGGGCCGGCTGCTGGCGGTGGCGGTGGTCGACTGTCTGGACGATGGGCTGTCTGCCATGTACACGTTCTACGACCCCGACGAAACCTGGCGCGGCCTCGGCGTGCTGGCGGTCCTTTGGCAGATCGCCGAGGCGCGGCGCCTGGAATTGCCCTGGGTTTACCTGGGGTATTTCATCGAGGCGTGCCCCAAGATGTCCTATAAGCTCCGCTATCACCCCCTGGAAGGCTTTGTTCAAGGCTCGTGGCGACGGCTTCCTTGAGCTATACCTTGCGCCGAACACACCGTACGGTGGTTACACCGCTTTATTAAATCCGGCGGATAGTGCATCATTCGCGGCTTTATACGGTCTCGGGAGCTACACAGGTTCGCATGGCGAAAGAAGAAGGCATTGAAATGGAAGGTACGGTCGTCGAGACCCTGCCCAACACCATGTTCCGCGTCGAACTGGAAAACGGTCACGTGGTCACCGCCCACATCTCGGGCAAGATGCGCAAGCACTACATCCGCATCCTCACGGGCGACAAGGTCACCGTGCAGCTCACGCCCTACGACCTGACCAAAGGCCGCATCACCTTCCGCGCCCGCTGACCCACCCCACGCAAAAACGCCCGGCCAAGCTGGGCGATTTTCATTTTCCACGGATGAAACGCGGAGGACGCGGAGGCGCGGAGATCGCGGAGAGAAAATCTCGATTCACGTGCGCTCTCATCCGATACACGCTGAAAAAGAAAACGCCCGGGCTTGAACCGGGCGTTTTGTACCGCATCAACTTGGGTTGTGTGCACTTAATCCTTTTACTCCGCGTCCTCCGCGCCTCCGCGTCCTCCGCGTTTTAACCCGGAACGCCTACACCGGCTCCGCCTCGGCCTGATGCTCCGCCTTGGGCTCCATTTCGAAGTGGAGTTCGCCTTCCTTGACGGTCACGGTCACGTGGCCGCCGCGCTCCAGTTTGCCGAACAGCAGCTCCTCGGCAAGGGGCTTCTTGATGGTTTCCTTGATGACACGGGCCATCGGTCGGGCACCCATGGCCTTGTCGTAGCCGCGCTCGGCCAGCCAGTCGCGCGCGGCCTCGTCCACGTCGATGCTGACGCCCTTCTGCTCCAGCTGGCTTTCCAGTTCCAGCAGGAACTTGTCCACCACGCTCTTGATGGTCTTCTGATCCAGCGCGTTGAAGTGGATGATGGCATCGAGGCGATTGCGGAACTCCGGCGTGAACAGCCGCTTGATGGCCTCCATGCCGTCCGTCGCCGTCTCCTGCTCCGTGAAGCCGATGGAGCGCTTGGCCATCTGCTCGGCGCCCGCGTTGGTGGTCATGACGATGATCACGTTGCGGAAATCCGCCTTGCGGCCGTTGTTGTCGGTGAGCGTGCCGTGGTCCATGACCTGGAGCAGCAGGTTGAATACCTCCGGGTGCGCTTTCTCAATCTCGTCCAGCAGCAGCACCGCGTGGGGATGCTTGGTGATGGCCTCGGTGAGCAGACCGCCCTGGTCGAAGCCCACGTAACCCGGCGGCGCACCAATGAGGCGCGAGACCGTGTGGCGCTCCATGTATTCGGACATGTCGAAGCGCACCAACTCGATGCCCAGAATGCGGGCGAGCTGACGGGTCACCTCGGTCTTGCCCACACCGGTGGGGCCCGCAAACAGGAACGAAGCGATGGGCTTGTCTTCGGTGCCGAGCCCGGAACGGGCCATCTTGATGGCCGAGGCCAGTGCGTCGATGGCCTGATCCTGGCCGTAGATCATCAATTTCAGATCCCGTTCCAATTTCTTGAGCGCATCACGATCCGAAGTGGATACCGTCTTGGGCGGGATGCGCGCCATCTTGGCCACCACCGACTCGATCTCACGGGTGCCGATGGTGCGCTTGCGCCGGGACGGCGGTTGCAGACGCTGGCTGGCGCCGGCCTCGTCGATGACGTCGATGGCCTTGTCCGGCATGTGCCGGTCTGTGATGTAACGGCCGGCCAGCTCCGCCGCATGGCGCAGGGCCTGGCGGGTGTATTTGACGTCGTGGTGCTCCTCGAAGCGGGTCTTGAGGCCCTGGAGGATCTGCACCGTCTCTTCCACGGAGGGCTCGCTCACGTCGATTTTCTGGAAACGCCGCGCCAAGGCGCGGTCCTTTTCGAAAATCCCGCGGTATTCCTGATAGGTGGTGGAGCCGATGCACTTCATTTCACCCGATGCCAGCACCGGCTTGATGAGGTTAGAGGCGTCCATGGCCCCGCCCGAGGCGGCGCCCGCACCGATGATGGTGTGGATCTCGTCGATGAACAGGATCGCGCCCTTCTCCTTCTTTATCTGGGACAGCACGGCCTTCAGGCGCTTTTCGAAATCGCCGCGGTACTTGGTGCCGGCGAGCAGTGCGCCAAGGTCGAGGGCGTAGATGGTGCTCTTGCCGAGCACCTCCGGCACGTCACCGTCAACGATCTTCTTGGCCAGACCCTCGGCGATGGCGGTCTTGCCCACGCCGGCCTCGCCCACGAACAGCGGGTTGTTCTTGCGGCGGCGGCACAGCACCTGGATGGTGCGTTCCACCTCGTCCTTGCGGCCGATGAGCGGGTCGATCTTGCCCTGGCGGGCCAGCTGGTTCAGGTTGACGGCATAGGACTCCAGCGGGCTGCGATTGCTTTCACTACCCGCCTCCTCCTCGCCCTCGCCGCCGATGGATTCGCCGCTATCCTCGTCCTCGGACTTGGAAATTCCATGGGAGATGTAGTTGATGACGTCCAGGCGCGACACGTTGTGTTTGTTGAGGAAGTAGACCGCCTGCGATTCCTTCTCGGAAAACATGGCCACCAGCACGTTGGCGCCGTTGGTTTCCTTCTTCTCGGAAGACTGCACGTGAAACACCGCACGCTGTAGCACACGCTGGAAACCGAGCGTCGGCTGGATGTCACGCTCGGTATTAACCGGCAGCAAGGGCACGGTCTGTTCGATGAACGCCTCCAGTTCGCCACGCAGCTTGTCCATATCCACCCCGCAGGCGCGCAGCACCGGCGCTGCCGACGGATTGTCGAGCAGGGCAAGCAACAGGTGCTCCACGGTCATGAATTCGTGGCGCCGTTCCCTGGCCCGTTTGAAGGCGCTGTTCAGGGTGAATTCAAGCTCTTTGCTCAACATGTCGAATGCTCCGGACTAACCCGCCTCCATGGTGCACATCAAAGGATGCTGGTTCTGGCGCGAGTAGTCGTTGACCTGGGCCACTTTTGTCTCCGCCACCTCCCGCGTGAAGACGCCGCAGACCGCCTTGCCCTGGGTATGGACGGTCAGCATGATCCGGGTCGCCTTCGGCCGGTCCATGCCGAAGAACGCCTCAAGAACATGGACGACGAACTCCATGGGAGTGTAGTCGTCGTTTAACAGTAACACCTTGTACATGGGCGGCCGCTGAAGCTTGGGTTTGCTCTCTTCGACGGCCAATCCACCGGTTTTGTCAGGTTGATGTTCGCTCATTGCACGAAATGCACGCGGAGGCGCAGTAAAAGTATCGGCGCGCGGCGGGAAATCCCAAGAGGTCCCGCCGTTCGATGACGGGTTGGTTTGAGTATTCAGGAATCCGCGGCTTTCGACAAGCGTACTACCCGTCAGGGTTAGAAAGCCGATACGTCGGAAAATTCAAGATGAAGAAGGACGGCCCTCGCGGCCGTCCTTCGCAGTGACGCAGGTCACATCTGGGCGATCATGGCGTCGCCGAAGGCGGAGCAGGACAGCTCGGTGGCGCCCGGCATGAGGCGCGCGAAGTCGTAGGTGACGGTCTTGGCCAGGATGGCCCCCGACATGCCCTTGACGATCAGGTCCGCCGCCTCGGTCCAGCCCAGGTGGCGCAGCATCATCTCGGCGGAGAGGATGATGGAACCGGGATTCACCTTGTCCTGGCCGGCGTACTTGGGCGCGGTGCCGTGGGTCGCCTCGAACATGGCCACGGTGTCCGACAGGTTGGCACCCGGCGCGATGCCGATGCCGCCCACCTGCGCCGCCAGGGCATCGGAGATGTAATCACCATTCAGGTTCAGCGTGGCAATCACGTCGTATTCCTCCGGGCGCAGCAGGATCTGCTGCAGGAAGGCATCAGCAATGGCGTCCTTCACCACGATCTCGCGGCCGGTCTTCGGATTCTTGAAGCGACACCACGGGCCCTTGTCGATGAGTTCGGCGCCGAACTCGCGGCGTGCCAACTCGTAGCCCCAGTCACGGAATCCGCCTTCGGTGAATTTCATGATGTTGCCCTTGTGCACCAGGGTCACCGAGGGGCGATCGTTATCGATGGCATAACGGATGGCCTTGCGCACCAGGCGCTCGGTGCCCTCGCGGGACACGGGCTTGATGCCGATGCCGGAGGTCTCGGGGAAACGGATCTTCTTCCCCGCCTTCATCTCCGTGGTCAGGAATTCGATGAGCTTGCGCGCTTCAGGCGTCTCTGCCGCCCACTCGATGCCGGCGTAGATGTCCTCGGTGTTCTCGCGGAAAATGACCATGTCGGTCTTTTCCGGTTCCTTCACCGGGCTCGGCGTGCCGTCGTAATAACGCACCGGACGCAGGCACACGTACAGATCCAGCTCCTGGCGCAGGGTCACGTTCAGGGAGCGGATACCGCCGCCCACGGGCGTGGTCAGCGGGCCCTTGATGGACACCACGAACTCCTTCACTGCCTGCAGGGTCTCTTCGGGCAGCCACAGGTCGCGGCCGTAGACGGCATTGGCCTTCTCGCCCGCGTACACTTCCATCCAGGCGATGGAGCGTTTGCCGCCATAGGCCTTCTGCACGGCGGCATCCACCACCTTCTTCATCACAGGAGTGATGTCCACACCGGTGCCATCGCCCTCGATGTAGGGAATGATGGGACGCTCGGGGACGTTCAGCGAGAAATCGGGGTTGGTGGTGATTTTCTGGCCGTCGGCCGGCACCTGAATACGTTCGTAGGCCATGGAGACTCCGGGGCTGTGCGGAAAGCCGTTCATTCTACCCCCGCGGCCGCACAGCGGGAACCCGCGAGGATGGCAGGGTAGCCTGCCAGTTCGGGCACCCCCGTGTAATAGCCCTGGGCGAAATCGACACCGAGTTCACGAATGACCTCAAGCGTCCTGGCGCTGCCCACGAATTCCGCAACGGTCCACTTGCCCATGGCATGGGCGATCTCGTTCATGGAGCGCACCATGGCCAGGTGCAAGGGGTCCTGGTCGATATTGCGCACGAACGAACCGTCGATCTTCACAAAATCCACCGGCAGGTCCTTCAGATAGGCGAAGGAGCTGTAGCCCGCGCCGAAGTCGTCCAGCGCGGTGCGGCAACCCAGTGCGCGCAGTCGCTCAAGCAGGACGCTGGCTGCGGCGAGGTCGGCAATCGCACTGGTTTCCGTGATTTCGAAGGTGAGCCGTTCGGGCGCGATGCGGTGATGGTCGAGCGCCGCGGTAAGGTGCTCGACGAAACCCGGATCGCCCATGGTCATGCCCGACAGGTTGAGACTGAAATGCTCCTCACCCCCGCGCTTGGCAAGCAGGGCAATGGCGTGCTCCACCACCCAGCCGTCGACATCCACGATGAGCCCAAAGCGCTCCGCCGCAGGAATGAAACCCGACGGCATGATGATGCTGCCGTCCGGATCCAGCATGCGCAGCAGCACTTCATGGCTGACCACCCGCCCGCTCTGTACATCCACGATGGGCTGTAGGGCGAAGTCGAAGCGGTTCGCCTCGATGCATTGCTTGATGGTGCGTGCCCAGCTCATGTCGGTGCTCATGTCGACCAGGCTCTGATTGTCATCGAGCCGGTATACGTGCACGCAATTACGTCCGGCGCGCTTGGCCATGTGGCAGGACAGGTCTGCGCGCGCCATCAGGTCCTCCTTGCTGCGGATCTCGGGCACCAACATGGCCACACCAATGGAACAGCCGATATCGATGAGCCGACCCTCCTCCCGGAAGGTGTAGTCGGCCATGGTCTGGCGATAGGAATCGGCAACCCCGCGCGCCGTGTCTTCCGTCACATCGAACAGCAGTACCGCGAATTCGTCACCGCCGAGCCGCGCCAGGATGTCACCGCGCCGGGAGCGTTTTTGCAGGATCCCTGCCACCTCGACGAGCAACCTGTCGCCGGCCAGGTGCCCCAGCGTATCGTTAACGAATTTGAAGTTGTCCAGGTCGATATAAAGCAGGGCGCAGTCGAGGCCCCCCTGGCGTCGGGCGCGATCCACGACCCGCTCCAACTCTTCGAGGAAATACTGGCGGTTGTAAAGACCGGTGAGGGAATCGTGCTCGGCGAGCTGGCGCAGGTGGTCCAGCATGGCCTTGCGCTCGCTGATGTCGGAAACGATGGCCGTGAAGTGGCGCCGCCCGTCCAGCACCAGCTCGGTCACCTTGATGGACATGGGAAACAGCGCACCGTCCTTGCGTTGGGCAGTCACGTTCACCTCGGTACCGAGGATCCGCCCCGTACCGGTCTCAAGGTAGCGCTGGATGTAGCCGTCGTGCTCTGCACGGGTGGGATGGGGCATGAGCATGGACACGTTGCGCCCGATCACCTCTTCCGCGCGATACTGGAACAGCTGTTCCGCGGCGTTGTTGAAAGTGCCGATACAACCTTGCTGGTCAACGGTGATGATGCCTTCACCGACATTGTCCAGGATGGCCGAAAGCCGTGTCTCCCTCGCGTACACCTGCCGCTGCATGTCGCGGAACGCCGCGAGCACGGTATCGATTTCGTGTGCGGCGGTGCGCAGCAGCGGCGTGTAGGACGCACCCTGCTCCAGGGCGCGCAACGCATTGGTCAGTTGCCCCATGGGACGGCGGATCAAGAACTCATAGGACAGGTTGGTGAGCAGGATGAAACCGGCGACCAATGCCGTCACCAGCCAGACGAACCCGGACATGATGCCGGTGACATCGTGGGACTCCTGCATGGCGCTTTCGGTGAGCGTCGCCAGGCGGGCGTCCACTACCCGGATGCGCCCCCACACATCCATGAAATGTGGCTTGAGACGCTCACGCAGGAAGGGGACGTCGGTGCGCCAGCGATCGGACTCGTATAATGCCACGACGTCGCGGAAATCCCGCCCGAAATCACCGCGCACATGGCGCATGCGCTCCATGGCGTCGGTCTCTGCGAGCCCGAGCTGGCCAGCGGCGTCCAGTGCAGCGAGCCGGGCGAGGGTTTCGTCCAATGCTTCCATGTACCTTTCACGGTTTTCCAATTGCCGGCGCAACACATCCTGCGGCTGACCGAACACGCCGGAACGGGTGGCAAAATACATGCGCACCACCGCGATCTGCTGTAGCCACAAATAGCGTGCTTCCTGGAACAGCCGCATGATCTCGGGCTGCGCTTCGGGCGCGTGATCCAGTTCGGCGATAAGCGCATCCGCGATGCCAATGAAGCGCAGATGGTTCGGATGCAGGCGCGCGGAGATGATGCGGGAAACCGGATAGCGCGTCTCCACCCGTGACAACAGGGCGAGCAGTTCGCGGGCGTCCCTATCGATGGCGGCGACGGCGTCGCGCAGGCGTTGCACCTGGCCGAGCAGTTGCGCATCGCCGCGTAGTCCGGCAAGCATGTGCAGTGTTTCAGCGCCAATTCGCGCCCGCTCGAGCGCTGCCTCGGCGGTCAGGCGCTGACCATCGTCCATGAGCACTGCGTATTGGTACAGGCTGCCCTCGGCATCATAGAGGGCAATCCTGAGTTCGGCGAGAATCTGCCCCAGTTCAGCGTGGCCTTCGCTGGTTTGCTGGGAACGCGCCAGGGAGGACTTCACAAGTCCATTGAGATACACGGCTGCGGTGAGCAAGCCGAAAAAGAGCACGATCGACAGGATGACGATGCGCCCACGCAGGCTTCCTAGCCCCAGGATCATAACGATGGTGTTTTCCTGCCGGTTACGGGCTGCGGCATAAATTCTTTATACTGCACCGAGTCTAACATAGAAAGCCGAACCCGCCCGTGGGTTGGCGCCATGCCCAAGGTCCTCCTGTTCAACAAGCCCTACGGCGTCCTTACGCAGTTCACCGATGCCGAGGGCAGAACCACCCTCAAGGCCTTCGTGGACGTGCCCGACGTGCGCCCTGCCGGTCGCCTCGACATGGATAGCGAAGGCCTACTGGTCCTGACCGACGTGGGTGCCTTGCAGGCGCGGCTGGCCGAGCCACGCCACAAGGTGGAAAAGACCTACTGGGTGCAGGTGGAAGGTGAACCGGACGACGCGGCCCTCGCCCGCTTGCGTGCCGGTGTGGTGCTGCGCGATGGGCCCACACTGCCGGCCCAGGTGCGGCGCATCGCCGAGCCGGCCCTCTGGCCACGCGACCCGCCCATCCGCTACCGTGCAGCGATCCCGACCGCCTGGCTCGAACTGCGCATCCGCGAGGGGCGCAATCGCCAGGTGCGGCGCATGACAGCGGCGGTGGGACTGCCCACGCTACGCCTGGTGCGCTACGCCATCGGCCCGTGGACCCTGAACGGCCTGGCACCCGGGAGCTGGCGCGAAGTCGCGGAGAGCGAGTGGCGGGCACTGCTGCCGAAGCGCCCGAACCAAAGAATGAAATCGAGCCAACATGAGCGCAAACCGAATCTGGAAACCACACGCCACCGTGGCCGCCGTCATCGAGCGTGACGGCCGCTTCCTGCTCGTCGAGGAGGCCATCAACGGCGAGATCATCTATAACCAGCCCGCCGGCCACCTGGAAGAAGGCGAAAGTCTTATCGCCGCGACGGTGCGCGAGGTGCTGGAGGAAACCGCCCGCCACTTCACGCCCGAGGCCGTGGTGGGCGTGTATCGCTGGCGCAACCCCCATTCGGGCGTCACATTTCTGCGCATCGCGCTGACCGGTACCTGCTCCGAGCCCGAACCCGACCGCACCCTCGACGAAGGCGTATTGGCTGCACGCTGGTTCACGCGCGAGCAGGCGGCGCGCCTCAAGCTGCGTGCGCCCATGGTGTTGCGCTGCATGGATGATTATCTGGCAGGCGCCCGGCATCCCCTTTCCCTGCTCGTCGATCTCCCATGAAGAAGGTCATCGTCGGTCTGTCCGGCGGCGTAGATTCCTCGGTAGCCGCCCTCCTCCTGCGCGAACAGGGCTATCACGTCGAAGGCCTGTTCATGAAGAACTGGGAAGAGGACGACACGCCCGGTTATTGCTCCGCCGCCGCCGATCTCGCCGATGCGCAGGCGGTCGCCGACGCGCTCGGCATTCGCCTGCACACGGTCAACTTCGCCACCGAATATTGGGATCGGGTGTTCAGCCATTTCCTCGATGAATACCGTGCAGGACGCACGCCCAATCCTGACGTGCTTTGCAACAAGGAGATCAAGTTCCGTGCCTTCCTTGAGCATGCGCTCGATCTCGGCGCCGATTTCATCGCCACGGGCCACTACGCACGCCGCGACACGGTCGGCGATCGACATCGTCTGCTGCGCGGCATCGATACGGGAAAGGATCAGACCTATTTCCTGTACACGCTCGGGCAACGGCAGCTGGCACGCAGCCTGTTTCCCGTGGGTCATCTGCCCAAGGCCGAGGTGCGCCGCCTGGCCGCAGAGCATGGCTTTGTCACGGCACAGAAAAAAGACAGCACCGGAATCTGCTTCATCGGTGAGCGCAACTTCCGCGACTTTCTAAAACAGTATCTCCCGGCCCAGCCGGGTGACATCCTCACGCCCGAGGGCGATCGCCTCGGCCGTCACGAGGGCCTCATGTACTACACCCTCGGCCAGCGCCAGGGCCTCGGCATCGGCGGCCGCGCCGGTGCGCGCGAGGAGCCCTGGTACGTGGTCGGCAAGGACATGGAGCGCAACGTGCTTTATGCCGCCCAGGACCACGATCACCCGTGGTTGTTGAGCAATGCCTTGAGTGCCGTGCAGTTACACTGGGTGGCGGACACGCCGCCGGCGCTGCCGCTGCGCTGTACCGCCAAGACCCGCTATCGCCAGCAGGATGCGGCCTGCAGCATCCGCACCATCGCCGACGGCCGCGCCACGGTGTGCTTCGATGCGCCGCAGTGGGCCGTGACACCGGGGCAATCCATCGTTTTCTACCAGGGTGAAGAATGCCTCGGCGGCGGCGTAATCGAACACGCCGCGCCGACAATCACAGGCATTTCGGACAGGACATGAGCAAGACCATCACCGATCAAACGCTCGCCCTCGCGGGCATTTTCCTCGCCGCCGAACAGGTGCAGAGTGTGGCGCGCCGTGGGCGCGTAGAACCTGAAGCCTTCCACATCGCCGTGCAGAGCCTTTTCAAGATCGACGCTACCGACACCGACGACGTGTTCGGCGGCCGTGCCAACCTGCGCCCGGGCCTGCGGGCGCTGCTGGCGAACATCCGCGCCAAGCCGCAGACCCGCGACCTCGAACAGATGCGCTATGCCATTTCCCTGCTCCACCTCGAACGCCGCCTTGCACGCCGCCGCGACCTGTTGGACGCCATCGGCAACGGCATCGCCCTCGCGCAGAAGAAGGTCGAGCTCTTTTCCCTGACCCACGACAACGTCGTCGCGGCACTCGCGGATATTTACGTCAACACCGTGAGCACCCTCACCCCGCGCATCATGGTCGCCGGCGAACACGGGCATCTGAGCCACGCCGAAAACGCCAACCGCGTGCGTGCCCTGCTACTCGCCGGCATCCGCTCGGCGGTGTTGTGGCACCAGTCCGGCGGCAGTCGGATGAGGCTGCTGTTTCGTCGGAGTGTGTATGCGAAGGAGGCGGAGCGGTTGTTGGGTTCGCTGTAACGTGTTCGCTGGAAGTTTTTGAAAAATGCCGTAGGTCACGTTGGCGCGCAGCGCCTACGTGACATCTTGGTTGTATTCGAAGATGCGTTTCACGCCGCGTGATTTTCTATGCGCGTAGCCCGGGTGAAGCGAAGCGGAACCCGGGGATTGTGGCTTGTGTTGGGCCTGGATTATTTAATGTGGGGCTACGCCCGAAGATTATTTAGACGGGGGTTTTCGCCCCCCTACGACGAGGTACTTTTCTTTGCGCGGCCAAAGAAAAGTACCCCAAAGAAGGTGGCCCGGCGCACGAGAGCGAAGCGGCTTTGACGGCGACGGGCCAGTGGCCGCGATAGGTAGAGGCGAGACCGGGCCACCAGGTGTCCGCTCCCGCACCTGGCCTATCGGCCCCGCGTCGCGGCCACCCGCCCGAATGCCGCGCCGCCCTTCGGGCGGCCTTTCTTTTGGTTCCTTTTCTTTGGCCGCGCAAAGAAAAGGAACCCGGCGTAGGGGGACGGAATCCCCCGCCAAAACAATCTCCGGGCGTAGCCCCACATTATCGAAGATGTCACGTAGGCGCTGCGCGCCAACGTGACCTACCTCCGAGAAAAGTCACCCGCTCAGAGGAAATCAATTTTCGCGCGCAGCGCATCCCTGCAAAAGTAACTTCGCAAACTGTCCGACACCGCTCACAACCCCTGCGCAATCCGATACACCACCTGCACATTCGCCTCCACCCGCACCTGCCCCGGTGACACCGGCGTCGCGGCCGCTTCGGCGACCATGGCCCGCGACAGGGAAGGCGTGAACACGCCGACGCCCTGCTCGACCACATGTTCCAGGCTCTCCAGGCGCACGCCCATGGCGGCGGCGATGGCGTCGGCCTTGGCGCGGGCATCGAGCACGGCCTGACGCAGGGCCTCCTGCCGTTGGGCGGCATCGTCGCTCAGGGTGAAGGCGATGCCGTCGATGCCGTTGGCGCCGGCTTTGACGGCGGCGTCGATCACCGCGCCGACCCGTTCGGTGCCCTGCAGGCGAACCTCGAGCCGGTTGCTGGCATGGTAGGCGATGATACGGGCCTGCGCGGCGGGTTCGGCGCGGCGGTCGGGATAGACCGGCGTCAGACTGATGCCCGTGGTGGTGAGCTGTTCCGCCGGAATGTCGAGCTTGCGCACCGCCGCCATGGCCCGGGACAGGGCGCGGTTGACCTGTGCCTGGGCCTCCGCGGCGTTCTCGTGGCGCGCCATTACGGCAAACGTGAGCACCGCACTGTCCGGTGTGGCCGCCACCTCGCCGCGGCCCGTGACGCTGATGCGCGACACGTTCGCGGCCTCCTGCGCCGGCGTTACGTTGCTCGCCAGCAGCATCCCTACAAGCCCGAGCCAACGTACCCAGCGCAGCATGGCATCACCCCTTCGGTTCGGTGGCGATCATCGCCGGGCGCTGCGCGATGCGCGCATACCAGGCGGCCAATCCGGGGCGCGAACTGCCCCAGGATTCATGGGAAAAACGGAAATCCAGGTAGCCGAGGGCGCAGGCCACGCTGATCTGGCCGATGCCGAACAACTGGCCCCAGGACTCGACCTCCTGCTCCAGGGCGTCCAGGGCGCGCTCCACCGTGCGCGCCTGGAGGCCCATCCAGTCCTCGGACTGGAGCGCCACCGGACGCACGCTCTCCATGCGCCGCAGCACCGCCGCCTCGGCCATGCCGTCCGCCAGGGCCTCCAGGCGCAAGGCCTTGAGGCGCTCGGGACCGGCGTGCGGAATGAGGTCGGGGCCGTTGTGCAGCGCATCCAGGTATTCGCAGATCACCGCAGAATCATAGAGGTTCATGCCGTCATCGGTGATGAGGGTCGGCACCTTGCCAAGCGGATTGGCCGCGCCGAGTTCAGCGTGCGACTCCCAGGGGTTCACGGTCACGCGCTCGATGCGGGTATCGAGGCCGGTCTCCATGGCGAAGACCATCACTTTGCGTACAAACGGGGAAAAGGGGGAATGAAACAGCTTCATGTGACTCGTCATGCCGGTTCGAGGGCTGCTTTATACACGATCTCCGTTACCGGGTCGCTCCTCCGCGGCTGTGGCGCTGCGGGCCTTTGGCGCGGTTTCTTGTCGGCCAGCAATCCCGTGACCACGCGATATCAACCGCTTTAGTGCTCGTGGCCGCGCCATCTGCCATGGTTCGCAATAATGATCGTCTATCGTTCCGAACACCGGGAGGTCGACGTACAGGCCGCCCTGACTAAGCAGAGCCTTTGCCTGGCCGGCCGGCCCGATGCAGACACGCTGCTCGCCACCTTCCTCGGGTTCAGCGAGATCGAGACCGGGCTCGCCGACGCTGCCTCTCCGGTGGCGGACGAGCTCAACCCACTGACCGCGAGCCTGCGTGCGGCGGCGCTCGCCCTCGCCTGCGCCTATCTGCGCGCCGTGCGCGGTGGTCAGGATGCCGGGGCGGCCCTCGAGGCCGCCCGGTACGCCCATGCGGCCGTGGCTGCGCGGCACTTGCCGCGCAGCGTGCCTGTCACTACACCCGAGGGCTATGCCTTTTACGGTATTCACCCCCTTGCCTACGCCGAGGCGGCGGAACGTTTTGCGCAAGGCGCGCCGGGGCGTGCCGTATGCATCGGCCTGCGCAGCATCGGCACCAGCCTGTCCGCCATGGTGGGTGCGGCCCTCGTGGAACAGGGGTGGACGGTGGTGCTCCATACCCTCCGCCCCCGCGGACACCCCTTCGATCGCCGGCCCGTGCTCGGCCCCCAACTGGCCGAGGCCTGGCGCCGCGAGGCGGGCCCGTTCCTGGTGAT
Organism: Gammaproteobacteria bacterium; assembly: GCA_041685115.1. Lineage (GTDB taxonomy): Bacteria > Pseudomonadota > Gammaproteobacteria > Thiohalomonadales > Thiohalomonadaceae > JALOAT01. Next base: position 145,475 of record JAWLGK010000004.1, read on the forward strand.
TGACGAAGGCCCGGGCCTGAGCGGCTCCTCGCTGTGCGGAACGGCGGATGCTCTGAATGCCCTGGGGATCGCCGACCAGCGCATCGTGCTGTTCCCGAGTTGGGACGCCCCACCCCAGCGCCTGCTTTCACCGGCCGCCCGCGCGCGCTGGCCGCGCCAGCGCAAGCTCGTCGCGAACGGGGATCGTCCCGGCTTCCTGGCGCACGGCGAGGACCTGTCGGCCGGCGCGTGGCGTACCGTGCTGTTTCCTGCCAACGGTGAGCCGCCGGCGGTCCATCCCCAGCACGAACGCCGCAAGTATCGCCTGCGGACCGAGGCAGGCACGCGGATCTACCGCTTCGCCGGGCTTGCCCACTATGGTGAGGCTAAGCTGGAGCGCAGCATCGTGCTGGCCGAGGCCGGCTTCGGGCCGACACCGGGCACCCTGCGGGAAGGGTATCTGGATCAGGCCTGCCTCACCGGCCAGCCGTTGCGCGCCGGCGAGGCAACGCGGGCTTTCCTGGATACGGTCGCGCACTACCTGGCCTTCCTCAGGCGTCGTTTCGCCTTGACCCACGCCGCGCCTCACCAGCCCACTGCGACCATGCTGGTGGCGAACACCGGCGAGTTGCTGGGCGGGCGCTGGACCGCGCGGGCCACGGCACTGGCCCGCAGCACCGCCGCTTCCGATGCACCGGCCGTGGCCCTGGATGGGCGCATGTCGCCCCATGAGTGGCTGGACACGCCGCAGGGCTTTCGCAAGCTCGATGCGCTCGATCACCACGCCGACCACTTTTTTCCAGGCTGCAACGACATCGCCTGGGACCTCGCTGCGGTGAGCGAGGAATTCCACCTGTCCCGGGAGGCCCGCGAGGTGCTGCTGGCACGTTATGCGCAGCTGTCGGGCGACCGGCAGGTGCAGGCACGCCTGCCCTTCCAGCACGCCGCCTACCTGGCGCACCGCCTCGGCTATGCCAAACTGGCGGCACAGACCCTCGGCGACACGCCCGACGGCCAGCGCTTCCATGCCCTGACGCGGCACTACCGCGCCCGCCTGTGCGCGGCGCTGGCCCGATGATGCCGCGCCTGTTCATCTTCGATGCGGACGACACGCTGCGCACCACCACGGTCGCGCACCAGCCCTGTCCGCATGGACCGGACGAATGGGCCTTGCTGCCGGGCGTGCGGGCGCGTCTGGCGCAGATCCCCTGGGGACCGCGGGGCCCGTTCCTCGCCCTCGCCTCCAATCAGGATCACGTCGGCTACGGCCTGCTCCCGGCCATGACCGCACACCGCCTACTGCTCGACCTGGCCCTGGCTGCGGCCGGCCCCGTACGCCCCGCCCCCTACATCGGGTTCTGTCCGCACCCGGCCGAAGACGGTTGCGCCTGCCGCAAGCCTGCCCCGGGCCTGCTGTTGCGCGCCCTCGCCCATTTCCAAGTAAATACGGCGGCCGCCCTGTTCGTTGGCAACGCATCCAGCGACGAGGCTGCGGCACGTCGCGCGGGCATCGCCTTTTGCCATGCCCGCGAGTTTTTCCGTAAACGGCCTTCGTCGGCGCCGTGAAGCGGCGAACTAGACTCAACGGTAAAGACCGTGGAGTCCCGTGCATGCCCGCCGACATCTTCTGGGAACACATCAAGCAGAAATGGCAGCCCGCCTCCGATGAGCAACTGCGTGGCGCGACGCACGCGGTGCTCTATCACCTGCGACGGCGATTGCCTCACGAGGAAGTGCAGGCGCTGTTTTCCGAGCTCCCCGGGGAGGTGGTCGGCCTGTCGTTCGATACCAACTACCTCAAGGAGGCCCACTCACGTCAGAAACCGCCCGAGCGCCACCAGGACCGCGATGAATTCTTCACGACCATCGGTCGCGAGGCGTCGCTCTCCGCCTCGGATGCGGCGCGCGCGACGGAAGCGGTGTTTGCCGCCGTGAAACAGGAATTGCCCGAGAAGCAGATCACGGCCGTGCAGGCCATGCTGCCCAAGCACCTGCGCGAAGTGTGGACCCGCGCCTGACGGCCGCCTCAGCTGCCAAACAAATGGGCGACGAGTTCGCCCAGATAGTGCGTGGCGACCACCACGACGATGGCTATAGCCACGTGTTCGCCCACCACCGGCAAGACCGCCTCCTGCCGCGCCCGGGCCAGCCTGAGACTGAGCACCGCCACCACCAAGATGCCCCACACCACGCTGACGACGACCGCCACGGTCAGCGGCAGCAACAGCAGCGGCAGCAGGAAGGAGATCGCCATGAGGAATTTCGTGGCGAAGGTGGCAAAGGTGGCGTTCCACACCTGCCGCACGGGCAGGTGGTCCGCTTCCTTCGAGATGTGCATGCCGAGCGCATCGGCCATGGCATCCGCCACCGCGATGGTGAGAATGCCGCCGACCACCGCCTGCAGCGAGTCGGTGCCCGCATGCAGCCCCACCGTGAGGCCGAGCGTGGTGATGACACCGGAGGTGAGACCGAAGTGCAGGCCGCTGCGCGCGCCCTCGCCCATGGCCTTCACGGCGCCGTGCTTCCCGCACGTGGCGTGAACACCACCCGATCGCCTGGCTGAATGCCGCGTGCCGACAGGTAGCCCGCGTTGACCTCAAGCGCCGCGGCATAGGACACGCCGGGCAGATACGAGGGGCATCGAAAGCCTAGATTGCTCAGGCACGGCTGCATGGTGCGCACCGCACGGATGCGCCCCGTCGCGTCCAGGAAGGCGATATCGAGCGGTATGCGGGTGCGGTACATCCAAAAACCGGCATCAGCCGGCTGAGACCGTTCGTAAAGAAACAGCATGCCCGCATCGGGCGCCAGCGAGTCGCGTCCCATGAGGCCGCGGGCGCGCCGCTCAGGCGTGGCGGCGACTTCCACCAGGAGATGGTGCACATCGCCGTCACGGGTCTCGAGCCGCACCGGCAGGGTCGCTGTCTCGCCAGCCGAAGCCGTGGGTGACACAAGCACGGCGGCCAGCAGGGTTGCCAGCCCGGTGAGACGCTGTGACCTCATGAGACATCTCCGCGCAAGGCGACCTCATAGGCCACGGCGTTCTTCCCGCTTTTCTTCACCGAATACATGAGGTGATCCGCCTCGCGCAGTACCTCCTCAAGGCCCGGGCACAGGGGGCCACAGGTCAGTACGCCAAAGCTGAAGGTAACCGGCCAGTTTTCCATCTGCATCCTCGCACGCAGCTCGCCGCGGACGTTCTCCACGGCACGGCGGGCCGATGGCCCGTCGGTTTCGGAAAAAAGAATCACGAATTCGTCGCCACCCAGGCGACCCACCCGGTCCGCCGCACGGATGTGCCTCTTGATGGTCTGTGCCACGATGCGCAGCAACCGGTCGCCCTCCTGATGCCCATAGGTGTCATTGACCTGTTTGAAATTGTCCACGTCGAGATAGGCCACCGTGAGCGGATGGCCATAGCGGTGCGAGCGGTAGATCTCACGCTCAGCATGCCGATAGAAGCCCCGTGCGCTGGTGGCGCCTGTCACCAGATCCGTGTCGATGGCCGCCTGCAATTCCGCCTGCTTCACCCGCAGATAGGTGATCAGCGAGGCAGCGAACACGAAGAAGCCCAGCGTGGTCAATGCGTCGAGCAGCACCACCGCAGGATGCTCGCGCAGATGCAGACCGAATACACCAGAATTGTAAAGCGCGAGCATCCAGCACAGCACGGCAGCCAGTACGCTTTCGCGGCGCGTCAAACGCCATGCGGTAAAGCCGATGGGGATCAGGTAGAAGATGGCCAGCACGAACTCGGGGCCGGCGAGATAATCGGCGCAGACCACCGGAGCGAGCAGTGCCAGGGCGATCGCCCGGTCGCGCACGGATTTCGCCAAACGCAAGCGCATGAGCCATCCGGCTCGGGATGATTGCCTCAACTATGGCATAGATCACTCAGCCGCCCAGCGTCCGGTCCTGCTGGGCGAACCAGGCCAGGGCCGCCTCGAAATGGGCCGCTTCGAAATCAGGCCAGTAGGCGTCCACCACAAAGAAATCCGCGTATACCGATTGGACCGGAAGAAAGCCGCTCAGGCGCCGCCCGCCGCCCCAGCGCACGATGAGGTCCAGGCGCCGGACCTCGCGCGAGCGCAGCGCACCTTCTTCGCGCAGGCCCGCCAGGCCCCAGTCCCAGTCATAGTTCACCAGCAGGTTGACCCGTATGTCGCCGGCACATCGACGGCGAAACGGTCGCAAGGGGTTGGGGAAATGGCGCGAATCCCCATCACCCACCACCAGAAGTGCCGCGCCGCACTCCGCCACGGCATGCGCGAACGCCGTACATGCGGCGCTGAAACCGGCCTTCTGGGCCGCGGCGCGGCGGGTGTTGTCCTGGGTGAAACCGTAGATGGACATCTCGGGGATGCCGAGCCGCCGGCATTCCTCGAACAGCGCGATGCCGGGCGCCACGCCATGGGTATAGCCCTGTTCCTTGGAAAGACCGTGCGCCACCGCCCAGCGCCGGTTACCGTCCGGGATGAAACCCACGTGCTCGGGAAGACGCTGTCGCCCCATCATTGGCCTCCTTTCCTGACGGTTTACGAGTATAGGCAGCCGCTTGCCGGAACCGACATGTGCAAAGAAGTGCAAGTCCGCCCGCCGGCCCCTTCCCGCCACCCAACGATGGCGTGACAATGGCGCAGAGGTGACCCATGCCACGCATCCTGCTGGTCGATGACGACATCGAACTTTGCGAACTGCTGACCGACTATCTGTCGGGCGAAGGCTTCGACGTGGTGTCCGTACACGACGGCCGCAGCGCCGTGCAACGTGCGCTCGAACCCGGCTGGGACGCGGTGATCCTCGATGTCATGCTGCCGGGTATGAACGGCTTCGATGTGTTGAAGCACATAAAGCCCGCCAGTGAGGTGCCGGTGCTGATGCTCACCGCGCGCGGCGAGGATACCGACACCGTGGTCGGCCTCGAATTGGGTGCCGACGACTACGTGGCCAAACCCGCCAACCCGCGCGTGCTGGTGGCCCGCCTGCGCGCCTTGCTGCGGCGCAAGGCCGACGCCGGCCATGGCCTGCTGCACGTGGGCGACGTGGAACTGGACCCCGCCGCGCGCCGGGTGACCGTGGCCGGCCGGCCGGTCAACCTCACCGGCGCCGAGTTCAACCTGTTGACGCTGTTGTTGCGCGACGCAGGGCACGTGGTACCCAAGGAGACCCTCGCTTCGGAAGCCCTGGGGCGCGGCTTGCAAGCATTCGATCGGCGCATCGAAACCCACATGACCCAGATCCGCCGCAAGCTGGGTCCTTTCCCCGACGGCGCGCCCCGCATCGAGACCGTACGCGGTGCGGGCTACCAATACGTGCTGCGCTGATGGGCCTGTTCACCAAAATCTTCCTGTCATTCTGGCTCGCCGTACTGCTGCTCGGCGCCGCCGTATTCACCGCAGAACGCAGCCTCGGCGACGACCGACTCGAGCAGGCGGTGGAACGGACCGATGCCCATGCGGAAACCGTGGCCGCGCTGCTCGCCGACCAAGGCATGCCCGCAGTGCGGCGCTGGCTGGCGGGCATGGCGCACGGCGAACGCACGCCGCTGCTATTACTCGACGCCAACGGACAGCCCGTGGCCAATCAACCCTTCGCCCGGCGCTTGCGCGAGCATCTACAGGATGGACTGGCTTCGGGCACCCATCGCCTGGCCCCCGACGTCTACGCCGTGGTGCGGCCGGTCCCCACCACCGAGCCACCCCTTCTGCTCGCCGCCGTGGTCCGCGTCGGCAATGTGCATCGACTGCCTTTCGTGGCCCGGCTGGCCATCGCCGTGGGCGTGAGCGGCCTCGTATCCTTCGGCCTGGCGGCCCTGCTCACCCGCCCGCTGCGGCGGCTGCGCGCTGCCGCCCAGGCCATCGCCGGCGGTGATCTCGACGCCCGTGCCGGTTATGCGGGGCGCGACGAAATCGCTGCGCTCGCGCGCGATTTCGATGTCATGGCCGATCGCGTCCGCGATCTCTTGAAATCACAACGCCGGCTGTTGCGTGATGTCTCCCACGAGCTGCGCTCACCGCTGACGCGGCTGCGCATCGCGCTCGAACTGTCGCGCCGCCAAGGCGCCGCCGGACTGGAACTGGAGCGTATCGAACGCGAGGCCGATCGGCTGGAGCACCTGGTCTCCGACGTGCTATCGCTGGCCCGGCTCGAGGCGGGCAAGACGCGGCTCAACCGTCAGCCGGTGCAACTGGCCGAGTGGCTCGCGGCTGTGATCCAGGATGCCGCCTACGAGGCCGCCGCCAGCGGCAAGGAAGTGGAATTCGAGCGTACTGACGATGCGAGCGTGGAAGTCGACCCGGTACTGCTGCGCTCGGCCATCGAGAACGTATTGCGCAATGCGGTACGCCACACCCCGGAGGGCTCGAGCGTGCTCGTCCGCCTTACCCTTGCTGGCGAAGGGGCGGAGATCACGGTGCGCGACCACGGCGAAGGCGTGCCCGAGGCCGAACTGACACGGATCTTTCAACCCTTCACCCGCGTCGGCGACGCGCGCGAGCGCAGCCGCGGCGGCTTTGGCCTGGGCCTCGCCATCAGCCGCCAGGCCATGGAGGCCCACGGTGGCCGCATCGATGCGGAGAACGTCCCCGACGGCGGCCTGCGTGTCCGCCTTCATCTGCCACTCGCGTAGGCCCGCGACAGACTTGCTGGCTTTCGGCAGGAGCGGCAGGTGTTGGATTCAGTGTGGGAGCGAGCTTCTCCCGCGACTTTCCCGCCCCGTTGTTCACGAGCGGAGAAGCGTGAAAACACAAAAAAGCGCGCCCGCCATCGGGCGCGCTCATCTTCTTCAGGTGCGTGTCAGATGCGTTTCTCTTCCACCATCTTCTTGAAATTCTCGAGGTCCTTGTGCACGGCGCGCTTGTCGAGGCCCAGCTTTTCGCCGGCCTTCTCGACCATCCCTTTCGGCTCATAGTCGAGTTCCAAGGCCACGCGCGTGATGTCGTTCGAGATGGACTCGAATTCGACCGCACCGTTGTTCTTGATGCCCGAGATGCTGCGCCAAGCGATGCGCCGTTCCGGGATGGTGTCGGTCACTTCCGCATCCCACTCTTCCTTTTTTCCGGCCACCTTGGCGCGCCAGTGCATGCGCTTTTCGTCGATTTTCTTGATTTCCTCCACGTCGTCCATGAATTTCGGAAAATCCTCGAACTTCAGCCAGTAGCTGTAAGCCAGTGCCGCAGGCACGTTCACATCGATGGTTTCTTTAACCGTCGCCATGGTGCTGCCTCCGTCGGAAGCCGGTATCTGTAAAAAGACTAAGGCTTCCCGGGGACCATGCCATCAAGGGTTTCGCCGATTTGCCTGCCCAGCCCCGTGAACGTGAGCCCGCTGTCCGTAGACCGCCAGCGGGTGCCTCAAGGTGAGAACTGCCCCGCATCGAGCGCCTGTGTCAGCGCCGCATCCACATCGGCGAACCGTACCACCCGGACTCCCCCGTGATCGGCCATGAACTCCCGCGCCTCGGCCTCGCTGGCCAGCGGCACCAGTTCATGGCCCATGGGCCCAAGCACGTCGGAACCGATGACATAAAACGCCTCACGCGCATCGATGTGCTGCACGCCGTAATACTCCGTAACACCGATAGCGCGTATGTCTTCGGCGCGATGGCCTGGCGCCCAGCGCTCCAGATCATGCAGGTACTTGAACAGGTCCTTGGCGCCGTCGAAGTGATGGGCATGACCATCGTGGTACAACACGGTCGCGACCCACTCCGGGTATTTGGCCACGAACATGCCGCATACGGGACAGGTGTCCGTGGCGGCAGGCGCTGGCAGCGGCGGCAGTGCCCATACCGATGTGGAGAGGAACAGACAGACGAGAAACAACAAACGTCGCAACATGGCAAATCCCGCAAAAGCGAGGGGCGGCAAGGCCGCCCCCTCAGTTGGACACCTAAGAGTTATCCGGCCTTACGTTGTTTCGCGCGCTTTTCCGCGCGCCGCTTGCGGATCATGGTCGTGTCCTTGGCCATGTCCTCGTGCGCGGCAGCAAGCGCCTCGTCGAAGCGGCCGAGCTTGCCCCCGTGCTCGCGGCGTGCCGTGTTGGCCGCGTTCTCGTTGGCAAAGGCAACCTTGCTGCGTGCCGTCATGGTCCCTTTGAGTTTGCTGCCGATGACGTAGTACGCCTTGTCCACGTTGACCAGCGGTTTGATCTTCTCTGCGCTGCCATAGTCGGCCGCGTAGATGGCCTTGGGTCCGCGATCGATGTTCAGGCTGAGGCTCAGCGCTGCACAATGCAGCGAACAGGTCCCGTCGACCAGGTCATCCTCGTAATGCACCAGATGGCGACTATGATTCCATTCGGTGCGGTCCATGCCGCAATACGGGCACTTGGGGTATTTCTGAAGTTCATTTTCGAGCGGATTCGGATCCTTCGGTGTCTTGGGTACAAACTGCAATGGCGTCCCGTCGGTCTTGGCCTGGGCGAACACCTGCGGCGCCACACCCGCGCCGAGCACCACTGTGCCTACGGCACCCTTCAACAAATCCCGTCTTTTCATGGTTTTCTCCTGGCAGCAGCCTCACATCATAAGCGGCGTGCACGCCGCATCACCAATTGGCCAAGCCCTTCATGACACTGAAGTACGTGGCCCCCTGCCACACCGTGGCGACACCGAGCGCGATGACGAACAACGCAGCAAGCTTGAGAAGTTGGGCACGACGCGTGGCGCCAAGGCGCGCCAGCAGCACGCTCACCAGCAGCATGGAAGGCAGCGTTCCGAGGCCGAATGCCAGCATCAGCAGGCCGCCGGTGAGGGGGCCATCCACGGTGGTTGCCTTTACTGCCATGGCAAGCGTCAGCGAACAGGGCATCAGGCCATTGACGATCCCGCCGGCGGCTGCGCCGGCCATGGGACGCCTGGCAGCGAGATTCACGGCGCCATGGATCCAAGCGGTGGGTAACAGGTTCAGTCTCATGCGCCAGGGACCGACGCCGAGGATATCGAGACCGAGCAGAATGACCACGGCGCCGGCGAGGATCTGCAACAGCGCTTGCGCCTTGCCGACGATGCCGGTGGAGGTAAGCACCAGGCCCAGCAGCCCCGCCAACACGCCCACAAGCACGTATACCGAGACACGTGCTCCATGATAAGCAGCATAGGTGAGTGGCTGGCGTGCGCCTTCCTGCATGCGCAGGAAGAACGCGCAAACCAGACCGCCGCACATGCCGATGCAATGACCGCTGCCGAGCAGCCCGGCCAGAAAGGCCATGCCGAGGGTCGCCGTCCCCACTACGGGCCCTCCTTCGCGCCGGACGCACCTTCATCAAGCAATGCCCGTGTCATGGCCTCGAAGGTCCCGGCGTCAGATTCCCCAAGGATCTTTCCGCGCACTCTGCCCGTCCGGTCGACGAAGACGGTCATGGGCAGGCCGATGACCCCGTAGCGCCGCGCCACCTCGGATTCACTGTCGAGCAACGCGGGGTAGGAAAAACCCAGGCGTTTGGTGAAGCGCAACACCGACTCTCGGTCTTGCGCCACGTTGACGGCGAGGATTTCCAGGCCTTGCGGGTGCAGTCGCCGGTACACCGGTTCGAGCGCCGTCATCTCGCTCTCGCAGTACGCACACCAGTCGGCCCAGAAGCGCACCGCCACCACCTGCCCGCCCAGGTCGGCTAGCTGCATGACGTTGCCTTGAGGCGTTGCCAGGGCAAATCCCGGCGCCGGTTCGCCGGTCTGAAGGCGCGGGGCCGACGCATCACAACCGGCCAACAGGGCGACGAGCAATAGCGGCCATGACAAACGCAGGTGTCTGTTCATTCGAGCAGTTTCAGGAGTGAGGTGGCGGCAGACTGAATAGCCGTACTCGCGCTTGAGCGAGGGCATGAGCAGCGTATCGGCCGGGCGATGCGCGTGGGATCTGGACATGGTCATGGATGGTCTCACAGAGCACGGATCGGGCCAACTGCAAAAGGCCCGTACAACCTCGCCCCTACGCGTGCAGCGCGGCCAGCGCCCGCGGCAAATGACGCACTTTCGTGTGAAATGCCTCACCTCGCTGATGAGCAGGCATTACCCGGCCGCCGGTGTCCCGGCAAATCCTTGAACCGGCCGTGGCAGAAAGCACGGTCTTGCTGGCGCGCGGTCGATCCGGGAAACTGTGCGCGATGAAACCCGCCTCCCGTGAAGCCATCGTCCCCCTCCCTCGTACCCTGTTCCGCGGCGCCCACCGTCTCCGCATCGCCCTCATCGGCCTGCCCAATGGCGGCAAGCGCACCTTGTTCGATGCGGTCGCCAGCACGTTCATCGCCAAGGCCGAGATGTCGGGCGGTACACGCCCCTACCGCGAGTGTGCGGTGCAGATTGGTCTGGATGAAGCGCGTGTGGTCGAGCTGCCCAGCATCCGCTCCCTGCACCTGGACGGCCCGGACGAGCAGCTCGCACTGAAATACCTACTGTGGGGCGACGAGCCGCCGCCCATCGCCGCCCATGAAGGGGAGCGGGCCCCATTTGCCCCCCCCGACGTAATCATCCAAGTGGTGGATGCCACGGCCCTGGAGCGTGACCTTGAACTCACCCTGGAGCTGAGCCAGCTCGGCCGGCCGGTGGTGCTGGCCCTCAATATGATGGACAGTGCCGGCCGCAAGGGCCTGCACATCAACGCGCGGACCCTGAGCCGCGCCCTCGGCATGCCCGTGGTGCCCACGGTGGCCCTCATGGGCCACGGTATTGCCGAGGTATTCGCGCGCGCGGTGGACGCGGTCCGCCAGCAGGCCTGTCCCATTCCGCAACCGAGCAGCCGACACATCCAGGAGAGTCTGCAGCCGCTCGGCCAGCTGCTGGGCCGTCCCGACATCCAGCAGGCCTTTGGCGTGCCGCACCGCTTCCTGCTGCAACAGATTGCCGCGGGTGAAGGCTATTTCGTCGAGGAAATGGCCCAGCACTTTCCGGACCTGCAGCCGCGCATTGCGGCATTGCGAGAGGAGGCCGAGCACCAGCTGCCGCGTCCGCTCGCCGAGGAGATGCACGCAGACCGACATCACATCGCCGCCACCCTCTACGAATCGGCCACGCGCCTCGGCGCACCGCACGAGGGCAAGGGCTGGCGTTACTGGCTCGATGAACTGTTCCTGCACCCGCAGTGGGGATTGCTCGGCAGCCTGGCCGTGTTCGGCGCGGTGCTGTTCGTGGTCTTCGAGGTGAGCGCTTGGCTCGACAGTGTCACGGCGGCAAAGCTCATCGACCTGGCCGCCGAATGGCAGCCCCAATCCACCGCCGGGGTGGTGGGCCGCGCCGTGGTCGACGGTCTTATTGGCCTGGTGGGGATTGTGGTGCCCTACATGCTTCCCCTGGTGATGCTGCTGGTCGCACTCGAGCAGGCCGGTGTGATGCAACGCATCGCCTTCGTCGTGGACCGCGGCTTCCACCACGTGGGACTGCACGGCAGTGTGGCGGTGCCGTTCCTACTCGGCCTCGGCTGCAACGTCCCGGCGCTGTCGGCGGCCGCCGCAAGTACCCGTGGCCGTGCCCGCGTGGTGGCCTCGATCCTGATCACCTTCGTCCCCTGCTCGGCGCGCTCGGCCATCATCCTGGCACTGGCCGGCAAGTATCTGGGGGCCGGGGGTGTGCTGGCGATGTTTCTGCTGACCGTGACGGTGATCGCCCTGGTTGGACGCCTCCTGGCACGCCAACAGCCGGAGACCGGACCGGGCCAGGTGCTGGAGATCCCGCCCTATGCCCTGCCCGAGCTGCGCAGTCTGCTCACCACCACCTGGGCGCGCACCGAAGACATCCTGACCATCGTCACCCCACTGCTGGTGGGTGGCAGTGTAGTGTTGGCTCTGTTGAGCCATTTCCAGGCCGACACGCTCATCAATACCGTGCTTACGCCCATCACGGGCTGGTGGCTTGGCCTGCCGGTAGTGCTCGGGGTACCCATCCTTTTCGGCGTCCTGCGCAAGGAATTGTCGTTGCTGATGATCTACCAGGCACTGGGCACCTTCGAGGTGGGCGCCGTGCTGGACACGGTGCAGATCATCGTGTTTCTGCTGTTCCTCACGTTTTATGTGCCGTGCGTGTCCACCTTCGCGGTGATGTTGAAGACCATCGGCCGCAAGGAGGCCTTCGCGTCGGTGACACTGTCCGTGGGAGTGGCGTTACTAGTGGCGGGAATCGCGCGCGCGCTGCTTGAGGCAGCGCGCTGGTTGGCCTGATGCGGAAGCCGGCTTAGCTCTCGACGCCGGCCAACTCCGGCCAGCTGACCTGGCCTTTGCCGCCCCAGGATTCGAGCAGGCGTATCGCATGTTCCAGCAGGGCCGGGTCGCAAGGCTGTGTCTCTGTGCCGTGGCCGATGCCCCGCAACAGGAACACACTGGAACTGTGGCGACCCATTCGGCTCTTGCGCCCCAGTTCTGCCGTCATGCTGTAGAGCTCGGGATGGAACAGCTCGAAGCCGAGGTCTTCAGTAAGGCTGAGAACGCGTTCCAGATCGGAGATCGGCAACACGCCTGCCAGGTACGAATAGGCGACATCGGTAAGGATGCCAAGTACCGCCGCATCGTCCTTGTCGAGATCGGTGGCGATGCGCTCCAGGGCCTGCGCACTCGCGCAACCGAGTTCACGGCAGGCCAGGGTATCGCTTTCCGGTGTTTCCAGTTCCTGCCATTGCATGCAGCGCCGCGCCAGATAATGGAGTGCGCTGGGCTGATTGCGACGCAACGATCCGGCGTTGGTAGTCAGGTAGTCAAACAACCGCCCATCGCGTACCAACGCAACGCGTAGGGCCGGCACCACTGAAACATGTCGTAGACGCTTGCTACGAAAGCGGTGCCCGGTCTTGGTGCCGGACTGCAATTTTCCAGGTAAATTCGAGCGGTAAAAAGCTTCCATTTTCTCCGCACCTTGGCCGGTCGCGCTCTAACTGGGGTTAATACTAGGAGAGAAATTTTCTTGGGCAAGCCACACATGGTGGTTTTTTCCGCCCGCTCTCTCCCGCCTGATTCCACACATCAAAATTGCGCCGGAAGCCGGTCTCGAATGACTTGCGGCGCCTGCTGAACAAGGTTCTTGTCGATTTCCAAGCCCACCAGCTTGATGGTCTCGTCCGACAGGTTGTCACGCAGCAGACCGAGAAAACGCGGTTCGGCCACCACCACGAGCCGGTCGTAATCTCCCGCGGTCCGCGCGCTTTCCAGCATGTCGCCGACGCGCTTGGCAAACCGGATCGCCTCCTGACGCTTTGGCGGTGTTTGTTCCTCCATGGCGTGGCGCCCTTCCCCGAAACTGTCGAACGCCCGTCCCGGCAGGTCGGTGGTGAGTTCGGTCTCATGCAAACGTCCTTCCGGGTGCGCCAGATCCTGCACCTCGATCAAGTGCTCATCCGCGCCTTCGGCGCGGAACACGCGTGCGCGGCTGCTATCCGCCACGAGAACCCACGTGTTCGCCATATCACACACTCCTTTCGGTCAGTGCGCCGATAGCGCCGATGCCTCAGGCGCGATCCCGGACAGCACCGCGACCTGAAATCCCTCACCCGCCGGAAGCTCGAAGGTTTCCAGGAGTTCGAGATTGCGCTGGTTCAACACCCACACCATCGGTTTCTCCCGGCTCGCCACATATAAGGTGCCGGTACCCGTGATGGGATTGATGTCACCGGGAGCGGCGCCCAAATCCACATGACGGGAGGCGCCGGATTCGATGTCGAGCAGGGTGATCTGTGTGGTCGCCCCACCGATGAACAGCGAGCGACCGTCCTCCCCGAGGGCCAGCCCCGCGAAACCTTTACCGACCGGAATGCGGCGTTCCACCTCGCCGGTATCCAACTGCAATACCGTGATGGCGCCCTGTTCGGGCACGCCGACGAGCAGCCGTTTCTCCTCGCGGTCGATGATGAGGAATCGCGGTATGCCGTCCACCGGCCAGTGCCGCACGACCTGCCATGTCCGCGTGTCGATCTCGGCCACCGTGCCGTCGCCCGTGTTGCCCACGAAAGCGCGCGGTTCGAGCCGTCGAACCACTACCGCCGCCGGCGCGGCGCCGGTCTCGAGATAGCGGGTGAGCTGCAACGATTGCAGATCAAATACGCTGATGCCGTTTTTTTCCGGGTGCGTCGACAACACGTAGCGCCCGTCGCTGGTGACCGCCTGGGCGTGGATCCGACCACGTACCGGCAGCGTCAATACCGTGTGGCCGTGCGCTGGATCGATCACGTACAGCTCCCCTGTATCCCCCTCTTCAGACGGACGGCTGGTGAAGCTGCCGGACACCAGCAGCCCCGGCCCTGCCGCAACCACCGTCCGGGCGTCGATGACCCCGAGCAGGGTGCGCGTGGGCTGGTGCCGGGATGCATCGATCGTGAGAATCCGGTTGGCGGGGCCCAAGGCCATGAACACGAGGGTCGCGGCAGTTGCCTGGCCGCAGGCCATGAAAAAAAGCGTGTAAAACACCCACGCGCGGACTTTCATCCTCGCCTTGCCATGCGCTTGCCCCCGGTTTTCCAAAAGCGTAGTTGCAGTCCGCGCCGACCGCGGGTGCTTTCGATAAGAATCCGTCGTTACCCTGATGGACACCATAAGAACCCGTCCGATCTTCATCGCGCAGCTGATGGACGGGTCGGTGTTTCCGGTTGCGCGTTGACACAGCGCCCCTAATCCCTATAGTGAAAATCGGGTCCGTTGCTCCATGAGTGATAGGAGGGTATGAGATGCGGTTTACGACGGTTGAAGTAAGCAGAGCTTATGCCGATTACCTCGATTCCCTGGATGATTGGCCGCCCCCGCAGCACGAACGCCAGGCAGAACACCCGCAGGCTGCACCACCCCAGATGGAAACCCGCGAAGAGACACCCCTGCGACCTCCCCGTGGCGCACTGACCCAAACGGCGCATTAACGCCAACGAAACGAAAAAAAGACGGCCGGTTCTACCGGCCGTCTTTTTTTGCCCGAATGAAGCTCGCAGGTAGGAACGGCGCCAGGCCGTGATTCTGCGTGCCTAGTCGCGTAGCCTTCGCAGTAATCGCGCGCGCCGGGCCTCGTGGGCATCGCCGAGGCGCTGGGCGTACGCCAGCGCGGTGGTGAAATCACCCACGACGTGTTCGTGGTATTTGGCCAGACGCTCGATGCTTTCCACGCAGCCCGCTCCGGCCAGTCGCGACCAGAGGGCGCAGGCCTGCTGCCAATCACCGCGCCGCCGATATAGCCAAGCCAGTTCCCGCAGGCCGTCGGGGGTGAGCATGGCCTCGTGTTCCGCCAGCAACCGGTGTGCACGTGGTTCGTCGCCGCTGCGCAGGAAACTGCGCGCCACGGCGAGGATGTCGCTCTCCCAGGCACCGGGTTCCTGATGCACCGCATGCAGGATGGGCAGCAGCGCCGCCAGGGACACCAGGTCCCAGTGGTTGTGTTCGAGCACGGCGGGAATGCGCGCGGTCTCGCCGCGCTGCACGAAGCCGAACCAGACCTCCGGCACCAGGGCGCCCGGCAGGTCGTGCTCGCGTTCGAAACGGATCAGCCGGCGCTCGGCGGTGGCGAGGCGGCAATCGTCCCAACGCGAGGCGAAGGCGCGGCGGGTGGCGTGCAGGAGATCCAGATGGGGTTTGTCCAATGCCACGTGCCGGCCGTTGAGTCGCGCACGCGTGGCGAGCAGCGGCAGGTCGAAGGCCTTGCCGTTGAAACTCACGAAGGCCTCGGCCTCATCGAACCAGGATTTCGCCGCCTCGAACAGCGCCGGCTCGCCGGCGAAGGCCGTGAGCATGAACTGGCGCACAACCAGTTCGTGTTTCTCCACCCGCGCCAGGCCGAGCAAAAAGGCCACCGTGCCGGTGCCGCCCGACAGGCCGGAGGTCTCGGTGTCGAGGAACAGCCAGCCGTGCGGTGCGGCCATGGGGGCGTCCGGCAGGTCCACCGCATCGCGCAGTGCGGTGAGCGGCTGCTTGCCGTGGCGACCATCGAGCGGCACACGGCGCTCCACCTGCACCAGGCCGGGCGCGATGGCGACACCGCCGAGGCGTTCCGCCATTTCCTCCGCCGAGGGCACGGCACGCGCAGAACGGGGCGGCGCAGTCGAAGGCGCGCGCAGATCGCGCAGGCGATCGGCCAGGCGCTTCACCGGTGACGACGCAGGCGCTGCATTGGTTGCAGGCGCGCTCGCAGGCGCCGGCGGCGGCAGGCCGCGCTCCTTCTGCAGCAGGCCCAGCTTAGTCTTGAGCCCGGCCATGGAAGAGTTCCAGCACCCGCAGCGCCGCGGCCTTCGGCGAATAACCACGCTCCTCATCGGAGGCGAGGATGGGCCCCACGCAACTGGGACAGCCGAAGCGGCAGTCGCACGCGCCCACCAGCGCCCGGGCGGCCTGCACCACCTCGTGGCGCTGCTCGTACAACGGCGTCGAGAGCCCCACGCCGCCGGGATAGTTGTCGTAAAGAAACACCGCCGGCCGGAAACGTCCCTGGCTGTCGGCCGTGATCACCTTGCCGTCGTCGCCGCGGATCTGCCCGCGCCCGCCCGCGTCCACGGTGGCGAACCAGCGCGCGTCGCCGTCGCCCACGGCACGGCCCAGGTCGTGCGGCTCGGCCATGGTGCGCAGCGCGGCCACGTGATGCAGCGCATAGGCCGCGCCGAGAAAACCATCCAGCGCCTGCTGGCGGCTTGGGAAAGCGCGCTCCAGCACCTCGGGTTGGATCTGCCACCACACCGCCGTGGTGTGCATTTCCTGATCGGGCAGGTTGATGTTGCCGTAGCCCACGTTCTCGTGGGTGTAGTAGCGGATCTTCTTGTAGCCGGCGATGCGCCGCACCACGTGCACCTCACCGCGGGCGCATTCCGCGCCCGGCGCACTGTCGCGGGCGAAGTCGTCGAGGATCTTGAGCTTCGTGTAATCGATGGCGTCGGTGTAATAGTCGGCGCGGGTTCGGCGCACGAAGGCCTTGCGGCCCTCCCAGTCCAGCTTTTCCACCTGGTAGGGATTGGCCTGCACCATGTAGATGGCGCCTTCGTAGATGGTCATGGGCGCGCTGGAAAAATCCACCTCGGCGATGATGCCCTGGCGCCCGTCGGTGATCTCCACCACCACGAAGTTGCCCTCCGCCACGGAGCGCAGGCTCACGCTGTTGGCGGGATAGCTGTCGGCGGTCCAGTGCCAGCGCTCGCCTTCGCGGTGGATGATGCCCTGCTCCGCCAGGTACTCCAGCAATTCCAGCAGGTTTTCGCGGCCGAAGTTTTCGCCTTCGTTGAAGGGCAGTTCAAAGGCGGCGCAGCGCACGTGATCGAGCAGAATCAACAACTGATCCGGATCGATGCGCGCATGCTCGGGGCTGGCACCCAGGAAGAACTCCGGATTGCGCACGATGTACTGATCCAGCGGCGCGCTGCTGGCCACCAGCACGCCCAGCGCCGTGCGGTTGCGTCGCCCGGCGCGGCCCAGGCGCTGCCAGGTGGCGGCGATAGTGCCGGGATAACCGTTCAGCACGCACACGTCGAGCGCGCCGATGTCCACGCCCAGTTCCAGCGCCGAGGTGGCGATGACGCAATCGATGTCGCCCTTGCGCAGCTTCTGTTCCGTGGCGCGGCGCTCCGTGGGCAGATAGCCGCCGCGATAGGCGAACACGCGCGCGGGCTTGCGCGGGTCGCGGTCGAACACGTCCTTCAGATACTTGGTGAGCACCTCCACCATGAGCCGGCTCTGCGCGAACAAAATGGTCTTGAGCCGGGTCTTCACCGCGGCGCGGGCGATGCGCGTGGTCTGGGAACGGGCCGAGGCACGAATGCCCAGGTCCGGATTGATCACCGGCGGGTTCCACAGCAGCAGGCGTTTTTCCCCGGCGGGCGCGCCGCTTTCGGTGATCGCAGCGACCTCTTCCTCCAGCAGCGCGCTAGCCAGTTCCGCGGGATTGGCAATGGTGGCCGAGGCGAAGATGAACAGCGGATCGGAACCGTAGAAGCGGCACACGCGTCGCAGACGGCGGATCACGTTGGCCACGTGGGAGCCGAACACACCGCGATAGGTGTGCATCTCGTCGATCACCACGAAGCGCAGGTTCTCGAAAAACTGCGCCCACTTGGTGTGGTGAGGCAGGATGCCCTGGTGCAGCATGTCCGGGTTGGAGACCACGATGTCGCCGCGGGTGCGCACCGCCTTGCGCGCGTCGCCCGGGGTGTCGCCGTCGAAGGTGAAGGCCTTCACCCCCAGGTCGCCGGCCTGATTCAGTTCCAGGATCTCGGCCACCTGGTCCTGCGAAAGCGCCTTGGTGGGAAACAGGTAAAGCGCCTTGGCCTGCGTCTGCATGGCCGATTGCAACACCGGCAGGTTGTAGCACAGGGTCTTGCCCGAGGCGGTGGGCGTCACCACCACGAAGTGGCGGCCCTCGCGCGCCAGGCGCCAGGCCTCCGCCTGGTGGCTGTAGAGCCGCTGGATACCGCGCGCGGCCAGGGCCTGTCGCAGGCGCGGATCCAGATCCGCGGGAAGGTCGGCATAACGTCCGTTACGGGGCGGCACCACCAGCTCGCCCGTGATGCGGCTGCGGTACTTGAACGACAGCCGCTCGGCCAGGCGGGCCACCGGATCGTCTGGGGTGCTGATTTTCTCCGCGGGCCGGCTCATGGGGTTCTCCAGGCGTCAGGCCGTCGATAATATAGAACCGATGGAGAACAGACAATCAGGAACACGCCCATGGAACTGACCCGCCGTCAGCAAGCCATTCTGGATTTCCTGCGCGAACACGCACGGCAGCAGACCTATCCGCCCACGCTGGACGAGGTCTGCGCGGCCCTGGGCCTGCGCTCCCGCGGTTCGCTGCACAAGCACGTCAGCGCCCTGGTGGAGGCGGGTTACCTTGAACCGCTCCACGGCAAGCAGCGCGGCCTGCGCCTGAGTGCGGCGGCGGTCGATGAAGAAAACACCCTCCCCCTGCTCGGCACCATCGCCGCGGGCCGCCCCATCGAAGCCGTCGCCCAGCCGGAAAACATCGACGTACCGCCGCTACTGCGCGGCCGCACGCCCTGTTACGTGCTGCGCGTGCGCGGCGATTCCATGGTGGACGAAGGCATCCTGGATGGCGATTACGTGATCATCGAGGCGCGCGAGCAGGCGCGTGACGGGGAGATCGTGGTGGCACTGGTGGACGGGCACGAGGCGACGCTGAAGCGCTTGCAGCGGCGTTCCGGCGAGGTACTGCTGCACCCGGCGAACGCCGCCATGGAGCCCATGCGCTATGCGCCCGAACGGGTGGCGATCCAGGGCGTGTTGGTGGGGCAGATGCGGCGCTATTGACGACGGGTCAACGACGATGGGTCATCGCGGAGGACGCGGAGAAATGTTTCAAACCAGGGAGGCCACCAACAAAGTGGCGTCTCCGTGTCTCTGGGTCTCTGCGTTGAATCATTGACTGTTAACCTCCGCGTCCTCCGCGTTGTGCCAGGGGATTCGCTCCGTGGCTCCGTGGTGCATTTTTCAGCTCAAGGCTGGCGCTGCAAGGCACCGGAGATGTTGCGCAAACGGGAAACCGCTCCGGAAACCACGGCTCCCGCCCGCTCACCCAGCACGGCGCGGAAATGCGCGTCTGCATCGAATTCCATCGCGTCCAGCAGGTTTTTTACCAGCAGGCCCGTGGCCACATCGCCTTTGAGCGCCAGACGCCGATGGAAGAACAAGGTGTCCGGGTCCTCGCGACGGCTCGCCAGTAACCAAAAGTCATGCAGGTCGCCTTCGATGGTCACATCGGGTTGACCGCCGCTGGCAGCCCTTACCAAGCGGGTGCCTGCCACTTCAAAGCGCAACTCGGTGCCGGTGTCACGGATGTGCAGCGCGAAACGCTTGCCGTGCAAATCCGCCAGTTGTTCGCGAATCCACTGGCCCTTGAGCAGGTGGTTGGTAATACGCGCCACCACCTCGCTGTGCACGCTGTCGGGTAGTACACGCAACCCCCGCACAATGCCGGGCAGCAGTGTCAGGGAGACTTTTGCCATGGGAGCGAAAATTGCCATCTGTCGTTCCTTTGGTGGGTGTCAGGCACGCCATTCCATGCCGGCGCCGCCTAACCAATAGCCGTTGCACGGTGCGCCCGCGCCGAGCGTCGCCGTGCGCGCCGCAGCGGCAGCGGCAGATTCGGCGCCGTCTATGACGGCACGGAATGCAGCAATGATATCGGCCATGTGCTCACTCTGGGGCGAGAGCCTTACCACATCCACGCCCGCTTCCACCATGCCGGGCAATTCCCCGATCAGGTTCACCGTTTGTGCCGACTGGGTCTGAATGCCATTGAAGACCAGGAAAGGCTTGTCGTCCTGTGATTCCACCATCATGCCATCCGCATAATCGCCGCAGCGCCATTCGCAGTCGTCCTTGGGCAGATTGCAGGCGCGCGCAGTAAAGCATCGTGCAGAAAAGGCCAGCGGCATTCGCCCGAAAGCGAATATTTCGGTTTCCATCCCGGCGGGGCGCTGCGCCTGGAAACCGCACAGCGTTTCCCGTGACAGTTCCACCGGCATGACCCAGCGGCGGGCGCCCAGTTCCGCGAGCCAGGCGAGCGTCCCGCTGTTATAGACGTTGAGGTGCGGACCGGCCACGAAAGGACGGCCTGCGCACTGACGCACCGCACCCATCTCGTTGGCCTCCACCAGGTAGTCGCTGTTACCGGCGATCCGCCGCATGGTGATCAGCTCGGATTCCGCCTCCACCAGCGCAAGCGTGGATAGCACCACATCTTTCCCCGCCGCCTTGAGTTGCGCGGCGATCTCCAGCCAATCCTCCAGCCGCAGCGCACGCCGCTTCGAACACACCGCCTCTCCCAGGTAGACAATGTCCACGGGCCAGTTTGCGACGTCACGATAGAACGACAGCACCCGTTCCTTAGGCCAGTAATAAAGAAGAGGACCGAGCGAAATTTTCATGGGTTTCATTGTTCTCCAGCCAAGGCGACCGCCCTAGCCTCTCTCAACCAAGACTCACGAAGCATCTTACCCCCTCTCCCTGGCCCTCTCCCGGGGGGAGAGGGAATGTTCGAATCCGCTACGGTGCTTCCCGACACCGCTCACTTCTGCCCCTTCTCCCTCCGCGAGACGAGCGCATGGATGCGCGAGGTACGACCCCATGGATGGAGGAGGTAGACCGCGCCGGGAGCAGGCGGTCGAGAGCAACGCAGGGAGCGGTTGCCGAGGGCTGGGGAGAGGGGATCAATCTCCTATCCTTCGGCAATGCGTGCTTTGCTCATTGCACAAACGACGCAGGGATTTTCCTCGGGCTCGGAACCGTGATTCGGCCCCGGCAGATTCACTGCCAACCGCGATCCAGCGCGCCGAGGGTGTGTGTCGCGCCCTCGGCGACCTTGTCCAGTTGCGCCGCCCAGTCGCCACGCACCTGGAACCCATCGGGATCGGCCTGACAGGCATCGAGCGCGGCCCGCAGCACACGCGTCACCTGCGCCACGTAGGCCGGGCTGCGCTGGCGCCCTTCCACCTTGAGCGCCTTCACGCCCATGCGCACCAGTTGCGGGAGCACGTCCAGCACCGACAGGCTGGTGGGTTCCTCGATGGCGTAGTCGACGCGCCCCTCCACCCGGTAGCGCCCCTTGCACACCACCGGATACCCGGCGTGTTCACCGGCGCCATAAGAATCAATGAGCACGCCGTTGAGGCGCACGTTGCGCGCCAGGCCCTTTTCTTCCCAGGCCACGGCATGGGCGGGCGAGCAGGCGCCGTAGGTATTGGGCGATTCTCCCGTCACGTAGGACGAGAGGTAGCAACGGCCTTCCACCATCACGCACAGGCTGCCGAAGGCGAAGGTTTCGATTTCGAGGCGGGTATTCTCGACCACGCGCTGCACCTGGGACAGCGACAAGACGCGCGGCAGCACGGCGCGCTGGACGTTGAACTGTTCCCGATAGAATTCCAACGCTTCGTAATTTGTGTTGGAACCCTGGACCGACAGGTGCAAACGCAACTGCGGGTGGGTCTTGGACGCGTAGTGCATCAGGCCCGCGTCGGCCAGGATCAGGGCATCGACGCCGAGGGCGGCGGCGCGGTCCACCGCCCCGGCCCATTCGCGCCAGCGGTCGGGCTGGGGGAAGGTATTGAGCGCCAGCAATACCTTGGCGCCCTTGCGGCGCGCGTAATCGATGCCTTGGCGCGCGTTGTTCTCGTCGAAATTGAGCCCGGGGAAGTTGCGTGCGTTGGTGGCGTCGCGGAATCCCATGTACACGGCGTCAGCGCCATTATCCACCGCTGCCTTCAAGGCAGGCAGGCTCCCCGCCGGGCAAACCAGTTCTACGCGGCCCATCGACTGTCCTCACACAAGCTCTTCGGTTCGGCGGGGCACCCCGGCCGAACGCGGATACTAGCAGGAGTTGCCCCCAAGTCTTCTTGCTCTCGATCAAGCGTCGCGAGCTTCGCGGCCTCTTCGCTGCCGAAGACGGACGCGTCCCGTACAGCGCCCGTCAGACGATTCCTAGGATTTAGAAACAGTTGAAACTGCCGCTTCGAGCCACTTCCACAAAGGCCCCGATACCCTCCAAAACCTGCATGGCGCTGCAAAACGCGTTACGGTTCGCGGATCGCCAGCAAGCACATCGGAATTTTCCGAGGGGGATTTCCGAGATTTCCTAAAGACTGGCGCGAACGATCAGCGCATCCTGTGCCGCTGGCGAGGGGAGCGTAAGACTCCTCGAAGAAGAGAGGGAAAGCCACTCAGAGGCCCGTTCTCTCTCGTGCCCGGCAGATGATGTGATGGGGATTCGACGTGCAAAACGTAGCGGTTGCAGAACCAACGGTGGAACGCTTTGGCCATAGCCCTGTGGCCAAATACGTTGCCGCTACCCGTCCAGCGTTCCTGATCGCGGCGGTGGTGCCCTGCTTCATCGGGTTTTCGACGGCTGCCCTGGACGGCCTGGCCATCCATCTGCCCACCGCATTGCTCACGGTGATTGGCGCCGCGCTCATTGCGGCCGGCGCGAACGTCCTCAACGACTACTACGATTCGCTCAACGGGACCGATGCACAGAACAGCGAGCGGCTGTATCCGTTCTCAGGCGGGAGTCGTTTCATCCAGAACGGGGTGCTCACGGAACGACAGACCGCTATCTACGGGGCCGCCCTGCTGAGCACAGCGATGTTGATCGGCCTGATCCTACTGCCGTATGCAGGTAAGGAACTCCTCGCGGTGGGTCTTGCCGGGCTGCTCATCAGCTGGGGATATTCGGCGCCCCCGCTCGCTTTCAACCATCGGGGGCTCGGCGAAATCTGCATTGCCCTGAGCTATGGCAGCCTGATCACCGTCGGTAGTGACATGGTGCAGCGCGGGGAAGCCAGTGCACTCCCGCTCATCGCCTCCACCTCCTACGGTCTCCTGGTGGCGTGCCTGCTCTACGTGAATCAATTCCCGGACATGAAGGCCGATGCCAGCGTCGGTAAACACCATTGGGTGGTTCGCCTCGGTGCACGGCGCGCACGTTGGGTTTACCTGGCGCTGGTGTACATAGCCTACGGCGCGTTACCGGTGTTTGTTCTCAGCGACCGGCTTCCCGCATTGAGCTTGCTTGGCCTGCTCACTCTGCCGCTAAGCCTGCGCGCCGCAACCATTCTGTTCCGCCATGCCGAGACCCCTGTCCGCATTCTTCCCGCCATCAAGCTGACCGGCGCAGCCATGGCGGTGCATGGTCTTCTGCTCTCCGCCGGACTCGTGCTGGGGTAATGCAACCAGCGCGGATGTTACTAAGGGGTGGAACGGTGAACCCTGCCATCCTCGTCGCGCCTGCCCCACTTAGCGGTTCAGGCCGAGTAGCATGCCAGTCTGAACTGCCGCCCTCGGTGCACACGCTTGCTCGGGCGCGAGTGCCGCAATGGAAGAACTCCCGATGGGCGGAGCGAAAAGCGGCACGCTACATCAACTCCGAGGAGCGTACTGCGGACTCGCGCGCTCAAGAACCTCGCAGGTAGTAATTCCGGCTCCTCCGCAGAACTTGTGTAGCGGAGGAATCGTAATTCCGCGTGCCCTTGCAAAGACTGTCACCCGGCGAAAGCCGGGGGTCATTCCGAGGAGGAACGAGGATGGATCCGGCGTGCGCCGGAATGACCGGAGAAACCGGTGACCTTCAGGCCGGATGCGTCGCCCGGGCACACGCCGCACGCAGGTCTGCATCCAGATCCTCGCGCTCACAGAGGGCTTCGCGGGCTCCTTGGTCGCCGTGGCGGTAGATCCGATGCAGTACGTCGGCTGTGGCAGCGGGGCAGGAGGCAATCAGCTCCAGCACCACGTCGGCGAAGTCGTCGGGCTTCAGGGCGATGGCCCGGGCGGTCAGTTGCTCCAGGTCGGACCCGGATAATTCGCCGGACAGTTCCACACGGGCAAATACCTCGTCGTTCCAGGTCCGCGCGAACCGGACGAACTGTTCGGCGGTGTGATTTGGCGAAAGCACGATCTTCATTAGTGTTGTGTCCGGGAGAAAGGCAGGAGTCCCAGCACGCCTTGGGGGCCATGTGCCACAACAGCTTAGCAGGCCGTTCCTGAACCAGCGCGGCTTCTGGGACTCCCCCGGTCATTCGTAAACACGCAAAGCCGGCTCCTGGGACATCCTGCCGCAAGCAGCGACGCTTTTGGCTAGAAGGAATTCGGATCTTCGCCCAGTTCCTCACCCGGCAAGGCATCAAAGGCGATGGAACCGCGTGCATGGGCCATGTCCACATCACCTCCCGGCACGTACACCGACGCCATAATGTCGATGAAGCGTTTGGCCTGCGGGGACAGATAGCGGCCCTGCCGTAGCACCAGGCCGTAACTGCGGCGCGGAAAATAATGATCCAGGGGGATGGCCGCAAGCTGTTCCTCCCCCGTCAGGCAGACGTCGGTGACGATAGAGATACCGAGCCCCAGTTCCACGTACTTCTTGATGACCTCCCAGCCGCCCGCCTCCAGGGCCACCTGATAGCTCACGCCGTTTTGCCGGAACACCAGGTCGACGATGCGCCAGGTGGACAGGTGGCGCGGCGGCAGGATGAGCCCATAGGGGCTGATGTCCTCCAGGCGGATGTCCTTCTTGCCGGCCAGCGGATGGTCCTTGGGCACGATGAGGGCCGGTTTGTAGGTCACCACCGGTCGGTAGACCAGGTCGTCCGGCACCTCGAGCATGGAACCCACCGCACAGTCCACTTCGTCCTTGCGCAGCATGGCCAGGCCGTCGCGGCCGGTCACGTTGTGCAGCTTCACGCGGATGTGGGGGTGCTGCTGTGCAAAGCGCTTCATCACCTCGGGGAGGACATAGAGGATGGTCGATTCGCCAGCGGCGATATTCAGGGCGCCCTGCTCCACCCGGCCCAGGTGCGAGGCGAAGGTTTCGTGAAGCTTGTCGATGCCCTCGACCATGGGTTCTGCCAGCTTATAGAGCAGCTCGCCCTCGGGGGTGAGCTTGATGCTGGGCCCGCGGCGCTCGAACAGCGTGGTCTCGAATTCGCGCTCAAGCGCCTGAATTTGCAGGGAAACTGATGGCTGACTCAGGAACAGCGATTCGGCGGCCAGGGAGATGCTGCCGTGGCGCGCGGCGTGGCAGAAGGCGCGCAGTTGCTTCAGGCGATTCTGCTTGTAGTAGAGGTTGGGGGCGTTATCCATGGAACCAGTATTTATTTCCCCAATATTAAGGATTGAAATAATTATCGAGTCAAATAATCCATCAGAACATAGACTTCGTTCACACACGCCCACAGGGGGTTCCGATAGGCGTGGTCAGAAATCCGCAACTCGGGGGTTACGAAGTCCGTGGACTCGTTGATTAACATCGCTGTCGCAGGCGTATTCATGGCCGGTCTCGGGGTCGCCCTGGCGTCCGTCCTGGCCGTGGCCAATCGCCGCCTCCATGTGGACGAAGACCCCCGCATCGACGAAGTCGAGGAGATGCTGCCCAAGGCCAATTGCGGCGCCTGCGGCATCGCGGGCTGCCGCCCGTTCGCCGAGGCGGTCGTCGCCGGCAAGACCTCGCCGGGCAAGTGTACCGTGAACTCGCCCGAAATGATTGACGCGATTGCCGGTTACCTGGGCGTCGATGCCGGGCGCGTGGAAAAGCAGGTGGCCCGTCTCGCCTGCGCTGGTGGATCCCATGTGGCCTATACCCGCGCCCGCTACCAGGGCCTGCAGACCTGCCGGGCGGCGGCAGTGGTGGCCGGCGGCGGTAAGGGGTGCGCCTGGGGCTGCATCGGTCTCGGCGACTGCGCCACCGTTTGCGATTTCTACGCCATACAGATGAACAAGTACGGCCTGCCGGTGGTCTCGGCGGACCGTTGCACCGCCTGCGGCGACTGCGTCGAGGTGTGTCCGAAAGAACTCTTCTCCCTCCAGCCCGTCAGCCACCAGTTGTGGATCGCCTGCAAGAACCAGGACCTGGCCGACGAAGGCGAGGCCCATTGTGAACTGGTGTGCACCGCCTGCGGCCGCTGCTCGGCCGACGCACCCGAGGGCCTGATCCAGATCCGCAACAATCTCGCTGTGATCGACTACGACAAAAACGAGCTCGCTTCCCGCGTCGCCATCGAGCGCTGCCCTACCGGCGCGATCGTCTGGTTCGACCGCGAGAAGGGTGCTGTCAAGGGTGTCGATGCCCGGCGCGTCACCCGCAAAGAACCCCTGCAGCGCATCGAACCGCTTCCGCGCGTTTGACATTCCGCGACGCCTGACACGTACCGCCTCTGTGGCGGCAGGAATACTGTTTCCTTTAAAAATCCGACTCGGCGCGAGCCGGCGAGAGATAGGTGATTGGTGATGAAAAAAGAGGCCAAGACGTTCAAGTATCCCGGCAAACGCCGTGCCATGGATGGCAATACCGCTGTCATCATGTGCGAACGTGAGTCGTCCGATGCTGCCGGTGCCTACCCGATCACGCCGTCGACCAATATGGGCGAATACTGGGCGGAAGAGGTTTCCAAGGGACATCTCAACGTTTCCGAACGTCCGCTGATCTTCATCGAACCGGAATCCGAGCACGCCGCCGCGGCGGTGACCGCCGGCCTGTCCATGACCGGCCTGCGCGCCACCAATTTCTCGTCCGCCCAGGGCGTGGCCTTCATGCACGAGTCACTGTACTCGGCGGTGGGCAAGCGCCTCACCTACGTGCTCAATATCGGCTGCCGCGCCATCACCAAGGCGACGCTGAACGTGCACGCCGGCCATGACGACTATCACTGTGTGGACGACACCGGCTTCTTCCAGATGATGGCCAAGAGCGCCCAGGAAGCCGCCGACCTGAACATCATCAGCCACAAGGTTGCGGAACTCGGGCTCACCCCGGGCATCATTGCCCAGGACGGCTTCCTGACCACGCACCTGATCGAATCCATGCAGGTGCCCGAGCGTGCGCTTATCGCCGAATTCCTCGGCAAGCCGGACGATCTCATCGATACGCCCACGCCGGCACAGCGCCTGATTTACGGCCCGAAGCGCCGCCGCATCCCGGCCATCTGGGACGTGGACAACCCCATGGTGTCCGGCGTGGTGCAGAACCAGGACGCCTACATGCAGGCGGTCGCCGCTCAGCGCCCCTACTTCTTCGCCCACATCAAGTCCATCACCGATCAGGTGATGGAAGACTTCTATCAGCTCACCGGCCGCCGCTACGGCCGCATCGGCACCTACAAGACCGAAGACGCCGATTACGTCATTCTCGGCCAGGGCAGCGTGGTGGGCACCGCCGAGGCGGTGGCCGACTACCTGCGCGAAACGCGCAAGCTCAAGGTCGGCGTGGTCAACCTCACGATGTTCCGTCCCTTCCCGGGCGATGTGCTCGGCCAGGTGCTGAAGGGCAAGAAGGGTGTGGCCGTGCTCGAGCGCACCGACCAACCGCTGGCGGAAGACCTGCCGCTGGCGCGCGAGACCCGCGCCACGGTGAGCAAGTGCGTGGAGAACGGCGTCGCCGGCAGTGGTGAACTGCCCTACGCCGACTACGCCGTGTATGAGGCCAAGGACATTCCGGTGATCTACTCCGGCTCCTTCGGTCTCGGTTCGCGCGACCTGCAGCCGGAAGGCATCGTCGCCGCCGTGGAGAACATGCTGCCCGACGGCAAGCGCCGCAAGTTCTTCTACCTGGGCGTGGATTTCGTGCGCGAGAAGCCCGAATCCCCGAAGCAGGAGATCTACCAGCAGGAGCTGCTCGAGGCCTATCCGCAGGTGCGCGACATGGCGCTGCACGGCAGCGAGAACCCGAACCTCATGCCCAAGGGCGCCATCACCGTGCGCATGCACTCGGTGGGCGGCTGGGGTGCGGTGACCACCGGCAAGAATCTGGCGATGACGTTGTTCGAACTGCTCGACTACAACATCAAGGCCAATCCCAAGTACGGTTCCGAGAAGAAGGGCCAGCCGACCACCTATTACCTGTCGGCTGCCCCCGAGCCCATCCGCATCAATGCCGAATACAAGTTCGTGGACGTGGTGCTGTCGCCCGACCCGAATGTGTTCGGGCACTCCAATGCGCTGGCCGGCCTGAAGAAGGGCGGCGTGTTCATCATCCAGTCGCACCTGGAAACCGCGGATGAGGTGTGGCGCTCGTTCCCCATCACCGCGCAGCAGTTCATCGTCAATAACGACATCCGCGTGTTCTACGTGGATGCCTTCAAGATCGCCCGTGAAGAGGCGTCCAATCCCGAGTTGCAGTTCCGTATGCAGGGCATCGCCTTCCAGGGCGCCTTCTTCAAGGCCTCAGGCGTGATGCAGCAGGCGAACCTCGATGAGACCAAGCTGTTCAAGGCCATCAAGGACCAGCTGGAATCCAAGTTCGGTTCCAAGGGTGCGCGCGTGGTGGAAGACAACCTGCGCGTGGTGCGCCGCGGCTTCGACCAGCTAACGGAAATCACCGACAAGACCGTGGTCCAGTTCACCCCGGCCATGCTGCGCAAGGAATCGCACCTGCCCGTCATGCTCAAGCGCACGCCCGAGAGCGGCATGAGCCTGTCCGACGTACACCGCTTCTGGGAGCAGACCGGCAATTTCTACATCTCCGGTCAGGGCAGCGATAACCTGGTGGACCCGTTCATCGGCCTGTCGCTGATGCCCGCCGCCACCGGCGTGTTCCGCGACATGACCCAGGTGCGCTTCGAGCATCCCACCTGGAACCCGGCCAATTGCACCGCCTGCGGCGACTGCTACACGGTCTGCCCGGACAGCGCCATCCCCGGCCTGGTCAACTCCATGACCGAGGTGTTCGAGACCGCCATCCGCCGTATCGAGACCGCCGGCAACCCGACCCGCTACCTGCGCCGCGCCACGCGCACTCTGGAAAAGAAGCTGCGCGCGCTGCTCGATGCCGCCGGTGAGAAGGCCGACGTGCACGCCCTGCTCGCCCAGGCCATCGTCGAGACCATCGTCGACACCGACGTGGACGGTGAGGCCCTGGAGCGCCTGAACACCGAGTTCGAGTGGTTCAAGAACGAACTGGGCGAGTTCAAGTTCGCGGTCACCAAGCCCTACTACCTGAACAAGGAAAAGCAGGCCAAGGGCAGCGGCGGCCTGTTCTCCATCACCGTCAATCCGTACACCTGCAAGGGCTGCATGGAGTGCGTGACGGTGTGCGGTGATGATGCCCTTTTCGTTGACAAGCAGACCGAAGAAAGTGTCGCGCGCCTGCAAAAGGAATGGGGCCTGTGGCTGGATCTTCCCACCACCTCGCCCGACTACATCCGCATCGAGGATCTGGACGAACGCATCGGTGCCCTGGAAACCCTGCTGCTCGACAAGCGCTCCTACGGCTCCATGGTGTGTGGCGACGGCGCCTGCCTGGGTTGCGGTGAGAAGACCGCGCTGCACCTGTTCACCGGCACCGTGACCGCGCTCATGCAGCCGCGCGTGAAGGCGCACCTCGCCAAGCTGGATCAGCTGATCAACGGCCTGGATCGCCACATCCGCCTGAAGCTCGCCGAGACCATGGATCTCTCTGATGCCGACGCGGTGAACAAGGTCGTTGATGCCCACGAGGACGCGGACCTCACCCTGGCGCGCCTCACCGCCAAGCTGGACGAAGGCCGCAACGCCAAGGCGCTCGACCCCGAATGGCTCAAGTGGGCCACCCAGCTGCTGGCTCGTCTGAAGGATCTCAAATGGCGCTATACCGACGGCGTCACCGGCCGCGGCCGTGCCGAGATGGGCATCGTCAACTCCACCGGCTGCACCTCGGTGTGGGGCTCCACCTTCCCGTTCAGCCCCTACCCGTTCCCGTGGGCGTCGCACCTGTTCCAGGACTCGCCGTCCATGGCCATGGGCCTGTTCGAAGGCCACATGGCGAAGATGGCCGAAGGCTTCAAGGCCATCCGCATGGCCGAGCTGGAACTGGCCGGCGAGTACAATGCCGAGAAGCACAAGGACTTCTTCACCTACTTCGACTGGAAGCAATTCAGCGATGAAGAATGGCTGCTGTGCCCGCCCGTGGTATCCGTGGGCGGCGACGGCGCCATGTACGACATCGGCTTCCAGAACCTGTCCCGTGCCCTGATGTCCGGCACCCCGGTGAAGGTCATGGTGCTGGACACGCAGGCCTACTCGAACACCGGCGGCCAGAGCTGCACCTCCGGTTACCTGGGCCAGGTGGCCGACATGGCGCCCTATGGCAAGCACTGGAAGGGCAAGGTCGAGATCCGCAAGGAGATGTCGCTCATCGCCATGGCGCACCGCACCAGCTACGTGATGCAGGGCGGCGTGAGCAACGTGACGCACCTGCTCGAAAGCTTCATCGAGGGCCTGAACAGCCGTCGTCCGGCGCTGTTCAACGTGTACGCGGTGTGTCAGCCCGAGCACGGCGTAGGCGACGACAAGGCCTTCGATCAGACCAAGCTGGCCATGGAGGGACGCGCCTACCCGCTGTTGCGCTTCAACCCGGACAAGGGCAATACCTGGCGCGAGTGCATGGACCTGGATGGCAACCCGTCCATGGACACCGACTGGCCCATGTACACCCTCGACTACATCAACGAGAAGGGTGAGAAGGCCAAGCTGGAGGTGCCCATGACCTTCGCCGACTTCGCCGTGACCGAGGGCCGCTTCCGCAAGCACTTCAAGAGGGCGCCGGCGGATACCTGGAACGAGAACATGGTGCCGGTGCACGAGTTCCTCGACCTGGACGAAGATGATCGTGACGGCAAGTTCCCGTACATCTGGACGGTCGATCAGAAACAGCGTCTGGGCCGCGTGCTGGTGAGCCAGGAGCTGGTGAACTCCGCCATCGAACGCCGTGACTTCTGGCGTCTGCTGAAGTCCATCGCCGGTCGCGACAAGGCCGCCGTGGACGCCGACCAGATCGCCGAACAGGCGCGCCAGGAAATGGCGCAGAAGCTCACCGCCGGTCTGCTCGCCCTCGCGGGCGGTCAGGGTGTGGGCGAATTCGCCACCGCCCTCGCTGCGCCGGCAGGCAGCAACGGCGCGGGTGCCGGTGCCGCCGCCCCGACGGACTATGAGCCGGCCTGGATCGACACGCCCGAGTGCACGGCCTGTGACGAGTGCATCAAGATTGCGCCCGCCGTGTTCGCCTACAACGACCAGAAGAAGGCCGTGGTGGTGAACCCCAAGGGCGGTTCGTTCAAGGATGTGGTCCGCGCAGCGGAGAAGTGCACGGCGGGATGCATCCATCCCGGCACGCCCTTCAATCCTGCCGAACCGGATCTGGAGAAGTTGAAGAAGCGAGCTGAGAAGTTTCACTAGGAGCCATCTGTGTGTGGGAGCGGGCCCGGCTGGTGTCGAGTCACGAGCAGACGCTCGCTCCCACAAGGGTTGTAACGGTTTGGGTATGGAACGCCCCGATGGAATGGGGTTGTTTCCATATGTTTCGTAGGGGTGGGCCCAAGTGTCCGCGGTTTCATGGCATGTGGCGCGTGCACTCCGCCCCTACGTTCTTTTTTCCTGAGTGACGATTCATGGGCTTGCTCAACCTGTTCAAGCGAAAAACCTTTGCGCACGGCGTCCATCCGCCGGAGCACAAGGAGGAGACCGCGCATCTGCCGATCCGGCGGATGCCTTTCGCGCCGCGCATGATCATCCCGCTGTCGCAGCACTTCGGTGCGCCGGCGGTGCCGCTCGTGCGCGTAGGTCAGGAAGTCGTGCGCGGCGAGCCGATCGCCCGCGCCGACGGATTCATGTCCGTGCCGATGCACGCACCGGCCACGGGCGTGATCGAATCCATCCAGCTCATGCCGACGGCGCGTGGCCCCAAGACCGAGGCCATCGTCATCCGCGTCTATCCCGCTGCCGAGCAACGCGTGCTCTACGGCGCGCCCCGCGACGTGGAGAGCATGACGCCGGACGACATCGTCCAGGCGGTGCAGGACAGCGGCATGGTCGGTCTCGGCGGTGCGGCCTTCCCCACCCACGTCAAGCTGAAGCCCCCCAAGGATGACCCGATCGATACGCTGGTCGTAAACGGCTGTGAGTGCGAGCCGTACCTGACCACCGATCATCGCGTCATGCTCGAACACACGGACGAACTGCTGAGCGGCATTCGTATCGCCATGCGCGTGAGCGGCGCCACGTGCGCCGTCATTGGCGTGGAAGACAACAAGCTGGACGCCGTCGAGGCGATTCAGCGCAAGTTGCCGGCGGACGGCAGCATCACTGTCCAGCCCGTCAAGACCAAGTACCCGCAGGGTTCGGAAAAGTTGCTGGTGAAGGTGTTGCTCGACCGTGAAGTACCGTCCGGCGGCTTCCCCTATCAAATCGGCGTGGTCGTGAACAACGTGGGCACCCTCGCCCAGCTCGGCATGCTCTTGCCACAGAGCCAGGGCCTCATCGAACGCGTCGTCACGCTCGCGGGCCCGGGCATCAAGAGGCCGGGCAACTACATAATCCCGCTCGGCACACCGCTGCGTTTCGCCCTCGAATACGTGGGTTACGAAGGGGATGCGACGCACATCATCCTCGGCGGCCCCATGATGGGTAACACTGTGGCGTCGCTCGACGTGCCGGTGACCAAGGGCGTGACGGGCATCGTGGTGATGCCGGATCAGGAACATTCGCCCGCGGCACAAACCATTTACCCGTGCATCCGTTGCGGCCGCTGCCTCGACGCCTGCCCTGTGAAGCTCAACCCGTCGCAAATGGGCCGACTGGCGGCAAAGCGCCTGTACACCGAAATGCAGCAGAAATATCACCTGAACGATTGTTTCGAATGCGGCTGCTGCAGCTACGTATGCCCGTCGAATATCCCGCTGGTGCAGTACTTCCGTATTGCCAAGGCCATCAACCGGGAACGTGCCGCATGACGCCCAGGATTGAACTGCGCACCTCACCCCATGTGAAGTCGCCCACCACGGTCGCGCAGATCATGCGCAATGTGGTGTACGCGCTGCTGCCCGTCTGCGCCTTTTCGGTGTGGCAGTTCGGCATCAGTGCGCTGGCGCTGATCCTCACTGTCACCGCCGCGTGCCTCGCCACCGAACGGCTGTTCAACTGGATGGGCGATCGCTCCAGCACCTTGTCGGACTGGAGCGCCGCCATCACCGGCATCCTGCTTGCGCTCACCTTGCCGCCCGGTTTTCCGCTTTGGATGGGCGCTGTCGCCGGCTTCGTGGCCATTGCGCTCGGCAAGGCGTTGTTCGGCGGCCTTGGCTTTAACGTATTCAATCCCGCGCTGGTGGGCCGCGCCTTCGTGCAGGCCGCGTTCCCGGTGGCCATCACCACCTTCACGCCCGCGTTCCTGTCGAACCGTTTCGTGGAATTCATTCCCAGCACGCTCACGCCCCCGCTGCAGATTCCGCCTTCCCTGACCGAGTGGCTCGCTGGCCAAGGCCTCGATGGGTTCACGGGCGCCACCCCCATGGGCCAGTGGAAATTCGAAGGCATTGTCACGGACACCGCCACCCTGTTTTCGGGCATGGGCGGAGGTTCCGCCGGTGAAACGTCCGCATTGTTGATCCTCCTCTGTGGCCTGTACTTAGCCCTCCGGCGGATGATGGATTGGCGCATTCCCGCAGCCATGCTGCTTGGCGCGTTCATCACCGCCGGATTCTTTTTCCTGCTGGATGGGGACAAGTATCCGACGCCGCTGTTTGTGCTGTTCTCCGGTGGCCTGATGCTCGGCGCCGTATTCATGGCCAGTGACATGGTGGCCTCGCCGGTGACCCCCGCGGGTGTGTGGGTCTACGGCCTGTTCATGGGCGTGCTGACGGTCATCATCCGTTACTTCGGCGGCCTGAATGAAGGCGTCATGTACGCCATCCTGCTCGGCAATGCGCTCTCGCCGCTCATCGAGTCGATAACCCAGCCTCGCATCTATGGCTCACGCAAACGGGAGGCCGGGCAATGAACGAGCAACCCATCGTGTTTGCCGAACCCAGAACGCCCTCCAGCTTTGCGCTCATTCGCGTGCTGGGCCTGGTGGCGTTGATCTCGGGCCTGCTCATCGTCTTGGTGTATCAGTGGACCCTGCCCACCATCACCGAGCAGCGCCGGCTGGCGTTGGAGCAGGCGGTATTCCAGGTGATTCCCGGGGCCTCGCGCCTGGCCAGCTACGTGGTGAATCAGGACGGCGTGCATGCGCAGAACAGCGGGGCCAGTGGTCGTGCCCTTTACGCGGGCTACGATGCGGATGGCAATCTCATCGGCATCGCCGCCGAAGGTGCTGCCCAAGGCTATGCCGACGCCGTGCGGTTACTCTACGGCTACTCGCCCGAATGCCAGTGCGTAACCGGCTTCCGCATCGTATACAGCCGCGAGACCCCGGGCTTCGGCGACAAGCTGGAGACCGACCCCGCGTTCCTCGCCAATTTCGAAGCGCTCGATGCGCGTCTGAATGCGGAAGGTACGGCGCTCGCCAATGCCATCGTCACGGTCAAACACGGCACCAAGACGAAGCCCTGGCAGATCGATGCCATCTCCGGCGCTACGGTGTCCTCGAAGGCCGCCGGCAAGGCCATCGGCGATAGCGCACAGGTCGTGATCCCGGCCGTACACCGTCACTTGAAAGCGGAGGGTCAACTCTGATGCGTCCTGACCTGACCCAACCCATTACCATGGATACGTTCTTGCGTGGCATCTGGCGTGAGAATCCGGTGTTCGTCGCCCTGCTCGGCATGTGCCCGGTGCTCGCGGTCACCAACACGGCGACCAATTCGCTGGCCATGGGCGTGTCCACGCTGTTCGTGCTGGTGTGCTCGAACATGCTCATTTCCATGCTGCGGCACTTCATCCCCAAGCAGGTGCGCATCGCCACCTACATCGTGATCATCGCGACCTTCGTCACCATGGTGGACTACATCCTCCAAGCGGTGAGTCCAACGGTTTATGCCGCACTCGGCGCGTTCATTCAGCTCATCGTAGTGAACTGCATCATTCTCGGCCGCGCCGAGTCGTACGCGTCCAAGAATCCTGTGCTGTCCACGGCAGTGAACTCCGTCGGCATGGGCCTCGGCTTCACCCTCGCCCTGCTCATGCTGGGCAGCGTACGTGAATTGTTCGGTATGGGCAGCCTGTTCGGTGTGTCCATCTTCGGCGACAGCTTCCAGCCCTGGCTGGTGATGATCCTGCCACCCGGCGGTTTCTTCGTGCTGGGCGCCTGGTTGTTGCTATTCGCCTGGTGGCGCGAACGTAACGTACGCAAGGCCGTTGTGGAGGAAGCTGTCCATGCAAGGTGAATCCTTGACCTTCGTGTTTCTCAACGCGGCGATCATCAATAACTTCGTACTCGCCATGTTCCTGGGCATTTGCCCGTTTCTTGGCGTATCCGGCAAGTTGAAGACGGCAAGTTCCATGGGCGCGGCCACCACGCTGGTGATGTTGATCAGCTCCGTCAGCGCTTACGGCCTCAATGTGTTGCTGAGCTCGTTCGAGATCGAGTTCCTGCGGCTCATCAGCTACATCGCCGTGATCGCCTCCGCCGTGCAATTGGTGGAGATGACCATGAAGAAGTTCAGCCCGGGATTGTTTCGCGCCCTGGGCATTTATCTTCCGCTCATCACCACGAACTGCGCGGTGCTGGGCGTGGCCCTGTTCCAAACGGCCAAGGAATACGATTTTCTTCAGGCCGTGGCCTACAGCCTGGGCGCCGGTGCGGGTTTCACGCTCGCCCTGGTGTTGATGGCCGGCCTGCGTGAAAAGCTCGAACTGTCCACGGTACCGCGCATTGCGCAAGGCGCTGGATTGAGCCTGATGCTCGCCGGTCTGTTGTCGCTTTCATTCATGGGATTTGCAGGCCTGGGAGGCTGAGCATGCAATACCTGATTGCGATTGGTCTGCTTTTCCTGCTCATGCTCGGTTGGGTGGTCATGCAGCACGCGGCACAACTGTTTGCACGGCGGCATCCGGAATTTGGGCCGGTACGCGAAGGACTGGGGTGTGGCTCGTCCTGTAACTGTGTGAAAGGCAGTTGCGATAACCGGCGTGGATAAAATCCCGTTCTATTTCTATTGTTTCATTTCCAAACAGATTTCTGACGATAAGGGGTGTACATCGTGGGCGAGTATGTAATCTGGTTTGACTCACTCGGCATGGAAGACGTAAACCGCGTCGGTGGCAAGAATGCATCCCTCGGCGAGA
Source organism: Gammaproteobacteria bacterium (assembly GCA_041685115.1). Taxonomy (GTDB): domain Bacteria; phylum Pseudomonadota; class Gammaproteobacteria; order Thiohalomonadales; family Thiohalomonadaceae; genus JALOAT01. Next base: position 181,862 of record JAWLGK010000004.1, read on the forward strand.
TGATCAGCGGTCTCTCGTCGGCCGGTGTGCGCGTGCCCAACGGTTTCGCCACCACGGCCTTCGCATTCCGCGAGTTTCTGCGTCACAACTCGCTCGCCGAACGCGTCAACAGCCTGCTCGCGCGTCTGGATGTCGATGACATCAACGCGCTCAAGGAAGCCGGCGCCACCATCCGCCAGTGGATCATCGAGACGCCGTTCCCTGAGGAACTGCAGCAGGCCATCACTGCGGCTTACCGCCGTCTTGAGCAGGAAAGCGGCGCGGACGTCGCTTTCGCGGTGCGTTCCTCCGCCACGGCGGAAGACCTGCCCGATGCATCTTTCGCCGGCCAGCAGGAGACCTATCTGAACGTACACGGCCTTGAAAACGTGCTCACGGCCGTGCACCACGTGTTCGCCTCGCTCTACAACGACCGCGCCATCGCCTATCGCGTGCACAAGAACTTCGAGCACAGCGAAGTGGCCCTGTCCGCCGGCGTGCAGCGTATGGTGCGCAGCGACATCGGCGCGAGCGGCGTGATGTTCACCCTCGACACCGAGTCCGGCTTCCGCGATGCGGTGTTCATCACCGGCTCCTACGGCCTCGGCGAGACCGTGGTGCAGGGCGCGGTGAACCCGGACGAGTTTTACGTCTACAAGCCCAATATCGCCGCCGGTCGGCCGGCCATCTTGCGCCGCCATCTCGGCGAGAAGGCCATCAAGATGATCTACAGCGCCGACAAGGCGCACGGCCGCACCATTCAGACCGTGGACGTGGCCGAGGCCGATCGCGTGAAGTTCTGCATCACCGACGAACAGGTGCAGGACCTGGCGCGCCAGGCCATGATCATCGAAAAGCACTACGGCCGCCCCATGGACATCGAATGGGCCATGGACGGTAACGACGGCCAGCTTTACATCGTGCAGGCCCGCCCCGAGACCGTGGAAAGCCGCACCGAAGGCCAGACCATCGATCGCTTCAAGCTCAAGGAAACCGGCAAGGTGCTGGTCACCGGCCGCGCCATCGGTCAGCGCATGGGCGCCGGCCCGGTGCGCCTCATCACCGATCCCAGCCAGATGGAACGCGTGCAGGTCGGCGACGTGCTGGTCACCGACATGACCGACCCCGATTGGGAACCGATCATGAAGCGCGCCTCCGCCATCGTCACCAACCGCGGCGGCCGCACCTGCCACGCGGCCATCATCGCGCGTGAGATGGGCATCCCCGCCGTGGTGGGCTGCGGCGATGCCACCGAGCGCCTGACCGACGGTCAGGACGTGACCGTATCCTGCGCCGAAGGCGATACCGGGCGCGTCTACGAAGGCAAGCTCGCCTTCGACGTGGTGCGCACCAACGCCAAGGAGATGCCCAAGCTCGACGTGAAGGTGATGATGAACGTGGGCAACCCCACCCGCGCCTTCCAGTTCGCCAACATCCCCAACGCGGGCGTCGGCCTGGCGCGTCTGGAGTTCATCATCAACACCATGATCGGCGTGCATCCCCGCGCCCTGCTCGAATTCGACAAGCAGTCGCCGGAGATCCAGGACGCCATCCGCCGCAAGATGGCCGGCTACGCCGATCCGGTGAGCTTCTACGTGGAGAAGCTGGTGGAAGGCGTCGGCACCCTGGCGGCCAGCTTCGCGCCCGGCCCGGTCATCGTGCGCCTGTCGGACTTCAAGTCCAACGAGTACGCCAATTTGCTGGCCGGTCCCAACTACGAGCCCCATGAAGAGAACCCGATGCTCGGCTTCCGCGGCACGGCGCGCTACATCTCCGAGGCGTTCCGCCCCTGCTTCGAGTTGGAGTGCCGCGCCATCCGCAAGGTGCGCGAGGAGATGGGCCTCACCAACGTGGAAGTGATGGTGCCCTTCTGTCGTACGCTGAAGGAGGCCAAGCAGGTGGTCGAGCTGCTGGCTGAAAACGGCCTGAAGCGCGGCGAGAACGGCCTGCGCGTCATCATGATGTGCGAGCTGCCGTCCAACGCCGTGCTGGCCGAGGAGTTCCTCGAATACTTCGACGGCTTCTCCATCGGCTCCAACGACCTGACCCAGCTCACCCTGGGCCTGGACCGCGACTCGGGCCTGGTGGCCGGCTCCTTCGACGAGCGCGACCCCGCCGTGAAGAAGATGCTGGGCATGGCCATCGCGGCCTGCCGTAAGCATGGCAAGTACGTCGGCATCTGCGGCCAGGGCCCATCCGACTACCCGGACCTGGCCCAGTGGCTCATGGAACAGGGCATCAGCAGCATCTCGCTGAACCCCGACACCGTGGTCGATACCTGGCTGCAACTGGCCGGCAAGTCGGTCTAAGCAACACAACCCGAAGGGCGGCGCAAGCCGCCCTTCCTTTTTGCGCCTACGCCCGCAAATGAACGCAAGCGGACGAAGACGAAAGAGAAAAGCTTAACCACGGGGGACACGGGGAACACGGGGGGAAATCGATTTTTTGCAGGAGCGGCCTCAGGCCGCTCCTACAGGTCTGTCTCTTGGTCACATTTCGACGTTGTAGCCAGCCCTTCTTGCTCCCTCTCCCTCCGGGAGAGGGCGGGGAGAGGGGATCAATTCAGGCGCGACTGTTGGTTTCTTGATCCCCTCATCCTGTCCTTCGGCAATTCGCTTTGCGCTCGTCTCCCGGAGGGAGAAGGGACGCAAGGTTCTGTCTCTCCTGGAAATGATGCGCAAGAGACAGCCTACAGGTAGGGGTAACCGTTGATGGATTCCCCCCCGTGTTCCCCGTGGTTAATGCTTTTTGCCTTTACCTCCACTGGCGTTCATTTGCGGGCTTTTCCGACTCCTGAGATACTGCGGCCATGAACGGCAACACTCCTGTTTCCAGCAAACGCTCCGTATTTTTTGTCTCCGACGGCACCGGCATCACGGCCGAGACCCTTGGCCGCAGCCTCTTGACGCAGTTCGAGGGGATTCTTTTTCAGAAGACCCGCCTGCCCTTCGTCGACAACCCCGAAAAGGCCAGGATGGCGGTCGAGCGTATCAACCTGGCCGCTCAGGGCGACAGTGCGCGGCCGCTGGTGTTCTCCACATTGATCAATCGCGAAGTACGCGACATCGTGGCGCGCAGCAACGGCCTGGTGATCGAATTCTTCGATACCTTCACGGGGACCCTCGAAGCGGAACTGGGGGTGGGCGCATCCCGCGTGACCGGCCGCTCCCACGGCATCGGCAGCTACGATGCCTACACCGCGCGCATCGGCGCACTCAACTTCGCCCTGAACAACGACGACGGCGCCACGACGCGCAACTATGCCATGGCCGATGTCATCGTCACCGGCGTCTCCCGTTGCGGCAAAACGCCCACCTCGCTGTACCTGGCGCTGCAATACGGTATCCACGCAGCCAACTACCCGATCACCGAAGAAGACCTGGGAAGCTCACGCCTGCCGACCGCCCTTCAACCCTATCGTGACAAGCTGTTCGGCCTGACCATCGACCCGGAGCGGCTGCAACAGATCCGCAGCGAGCGCCGCCCCGACAGCCGCTACGCCACGCTCGCCCAATGCAGGATGGAAGTGGCGGCGGTCGAGGAGATCTACGCGCGGGAACACGTGCGGTTCCTGAACACCACCACCATGTCCGTGGAAGAGATCGCCGCCTCCATCATCCTCCAGGCGGGACTGAAACGGCGGTTGTAATTCTTCGCACCGCCGTATCTTCCTCGTTGACCGGATGGAGCGCAGCGGAATCCGGGAGTCCACAAGCCGTTGGAATCAAGACCCGGATTCCGCAATGCTTCATCCGGGCTACGTCACTTCTATCAACGAATAGAGGACTTCGATGAGGTCGTCGGACGAGGCGACCACAGGGGTGGCCATGTCGAGCAGGTTTTCCTTCGTTTCCTCCCCCGCTTCGTCCTTGCTCACCCGGTTGATTTCGTCGATTTCCAGGCTCAGGCGGCTGAACTGGTATTCGGGCCGGTAGTGCCAGGCATAGGCCGGCAGGGGTTTGGTGGGCTCGATGGCGTCCGGGTCTTCCTGCTTCTCGCGCTTGAGGTCGCGGTAGGCGTTGTATTCCTGCCAGTGGCTGTCTTCGTCGTACAGCGGGGTGAGGAACGGCGTGAGATAGCCCGGACGGCTGTCCAGGGGCGCGGCGGCTGTGCCGGTATCGAAGCTCGGGCCTTCGTTGAACTGGGTACCGCTCACGTGGATGTAGTAGTGCTCGGGCCGGGACGGGTTGTCCTTGAAATGCAGCACCTGCTTCTGCAGGCCGGGGCCGATCGGGAAGTTGGCCAGGTCGCCGCCCTGCACGCCGCCGTCGGTGGCGGGGGCCAGGGTGTTTTCCGCCACCACTTTGGCCAGTCGGCCGGTGAGGCCGTATTGTCTGCCTTCGGCCGCGCCCAGCCCTTCCGGCAAGGGCCGCCCGTCGTGGTCCAGCCATTCGGTGTAGACGGTCACCTGCGCATCGGAGGTGAGGCTGGCGCCCTCGGCACCGACCAGGGACTGGCGTCCCTCCCCCTGGGTCAGCCCCTGCTCGACCTCGTATTCGCGCTCGGCCCACCCGCAGGTGGGGTGGGCGCATCACCAGCGCCGGCACCGGGAAGCTGAGCAGGCCCCCTTGGCTGGCGTCGGAGAGTTGCACCCGCTGGCTGCCCACGTAGCCCGTGTTGCGGTTGATGGCGATGAGCCGCACCCATTCGCCCGATTTGAGGTGG
>JAWLGK010000029.1:0-30552 GCA_041685115.1 Gammaproteobacteria bacterium
ACCTTTTCCTTGGACTTCTTGCCTTCGCGGATCACGTTGCGCGCGTAGTGGTGCGCGAAGCTGGGCTCGATGCCGTTGCTGGCGTTGTTGGCCAGCGACAGCGAGATGGTGCCCGTGGGCGCAATGGAGCTGTGATGCGTGAAACGGGCGCCGACCACGGACAGTTCGTCCACCAGTTCGGCGTCCACTTCGGCGACCTGCTGCATGTAGCGGCTGTAGCGCGCGTGCAGCACCTTGCCCTTGAGCTTGTCGCCCAGCTTGTAGCCATCGCGCTTGAGCTCGGGGCGCTTGCGGAGCATATCGGCGGTGATTTCGAAGTCCTGTTCCATGATGGGCGCGGGGCCTTTTTCCTTGGCCAGTTCCAGGCCCGTGCGCCAGCCCACCAGGGCCATTTCACGGGTGACGCGCTCGGTGAATTCCAGGGAATCGGCCTCGCCGTATTTCATGCGCAGCATGGTGAGCGTGGAGCCGAGGCCGAGATAACCCATGCCGTGACGGCGCTTCTGTTCGATCTCCTTGCGCTGCTGTTCCAGCGGTAGGCCGTTGATCTCCACCACGTTGTCGAGCATGCGCGTGAACACGGCCACGGCTTCACGGAAATTCTCCCAGTCGAAGCGGGCCTTCGGCGTGAACGGGTCCAGCACGAAGTTGGTGAGGTTGATGGAGCCGAGCAGGCAGGCGCCGTAGGGCGGCAGGCCCTGTTCACCGCAGGGGTTGGTGGCGCGGATGTTTTCGCACCACCAGTTGTTGTTCATGTCGTTGTACTGGTCGATGAGGATGAAGCCGGGCTCGGCGTAGTCGTAGGTGGAGGACATGATGAGGTCCCACAGACGACGGGCCTTGATGGTCTTGTAGACCTTGCAGGCGACCAGCCCTTCCTCGTTGACGATGTAGTTTCGGGTGGTGGGCCACTCGCGCCACACCACGTCGGTGGCGTTGGCGAGATCGAGGGCGTCGACTTCCACTTCCTTTTCGGTGAGTGGGAAGGCCAGCTCCCACAGGTCGTCGTTCTTCACCGCTTCCATGAAGTCGCGGGTGACCAGCAGCGACAGGTTGAACTGGCGCAGGCGGCCGTCCTCGCGCTTGGCGCGGATGAAGTCGGCCACGTCGGGATGGCCCACGTCGAAGGTAGCCATCTGGGCGCCACGGCGACCGCCGGCGGAGCTCACCGTGAAACACATCTTGTCGTAGATATCCATGAACGACAGCGGGCCCGAGGTGTAGGCGCCGGCGCCGGCCACGAAGGCGCCCTTGGGACGCAGGGTGCTGAACTCGTAGCCGATGCCGCAGCCGGCCTTGAGGGTGAGCCCGGCCTCGTGGACCTTCTGCAGGATGTCGTCCATGGAGTCGGTGATGGTTCCCGACACCGTGCAGTTGATGGTGGAGGTGGCGGGCTTGTAGGCCTGGGCGCCGGCGTTGGAGGTTATGCGGCCAGCGGGGATGGCGCCGCGGCGCAGCGCCCAGAGGAACTTTTCATACCACTCGGCCTGCTTTTCCGGGCTGGTCTCCACCTCGGCGATGGCGCGCGCGACACGCTGGTAGGTGTCGTCCATGGAGAGATCGATGGGCTCGCCGCTCTTGGTCTTGAGGCGGTATTTCTTGTCCCAGATATCAGCGGAGGCGGGCTGGAAAGGGATATCGGTCACGGCGGTCGGAACGGCTTTGAGATGAGCGGAGTGTTTGCTCACAGGGTCTCCCTTCGGCTTTTATCGTTGTCCGCTTCCAGGCGGGGATACACAATATCTTGTGTGGGTGGCTCGCCATTCTACGAGGCGTTTCTGGCGAGTCAATTGGAAAAACCCATGTCGTCGAATTTTCCCTAGATTTCTTGACACTTCTGAACAATGCGTTACTCACCAATGACTTGCGCGTGCTCAAGAGGGCGGCGGCGGGTGCGCGGCCAAGCGCAGCGAAGCAAAAAGCAAGATTTCTCAGCAACATAGCCAGCGGATTTCAATTGGCATGGCAACCACAATATCTAGTGTCGCTAATTTACCCTGTTTTCCACGTCTGGCCTAACAGTGAGCACTCGCTTGGCCGCAAAGGCCACCATTGAGAAGGCGCCCGGACACCCCTATATGAAGGTCAAACCACTGTCGACATCGGAAGGAGAACGCCATGGCACTGATGCGTAACGACCCCTGGACCTTGTTCGAACAGCTCCGCCGCGAGATGGAACGCGCCAGCGGGCAGGGCGCGGAAGAGAACGTCACGGCCAGTGACTGGGTGCCGGCCGTGGACGTACGTGAGGAGGGCGATTGCTTTGTCATCACCGCGGACGTCCCGGGCGTGGACCCCGCCGGCATCGATGTGCACACGGAGAACGGTATGCTGGTCATCAAGGGCGAGCGTGACGTGCACAAACAGGAGCAGCGCGACGGCTACAAGCGCATCGAACGCGCCTATGGCAGCTTCTTCCGCCGTTTCACCCTGCCCGACACTGCGGACGTCGAGAACATCGCCGCCAAGTCCCACAACGGCGTGCTCGAAATCCGCGTACCCAAGCACGAGAAGCTGCAGCCGAGAAAGATCAGCGTGCAGACCCACTGAGCAAGCCGGGGACAGGGCGGGGTTCGCCCCGCCCTGAGGTCCATTCATGGAATACAAGGACTATTACAGAGTCCTGGGCGTCGAGCGCACGGCCACCCAGGACGAGATCAAGAAGGCCTATCGCCGGCTCGCGCGCAAATACCACCCGGACGTCAGCAAAGAGCCCAACGCGGAGGAGCGCTTCAAGGAGATCAACGAGGCCAACGAGGTACTCCAGGATCCGGAGAAACGCGCCGCCTACGACCGCCTGGGCAGCGGCTGGCAATCCGGCCAGGAATTCCGTCCGCCGCCGGGCTGGGACCAAGGTTTCGAGTTCTCGGGCAATGGCTTCCGCGGTGCGGGGCCGTCGTCGTTCAGCGATTTTTTCGAGAGCCTGTTTGGCAATGGCAGTCCGTTCGGGGCCGGCTTTCGCACCGGCCAAGGACCCGGTATGCACCTGCGTGGCGAAGACCACCACGCACGCATCCAGGTCACGCTCGAAGAGGCCTTTCACGGCGCCACCAAGCAGGTGAAGTTGGAACGCCCCGAACTCAACCGCTCAGGGAGGGTGGTCACCCGAGCGCACACCCTCAAGGTGCGTATTCCCGCAGGTATCACTGCCGGTCAGCAGGTCCGTCTGCCGGGCCAAGGCAGCGAAGGCCCCGGGGGCGGCAACCGCGGCGACCTCTACCTGGAGGTGGAGATCGCCCCGCACCCGTTGTTTCGCGTGGAAGGCCGCGACGTAGTCCTCGACCTGCCACTCACCCCCTGGGAGGCGGCGCTGGGCGCCACGGTGGCGGTTCCCACCCTCGGCGGTACGGTAGAAGCGCGCATCCCGGCCGGGGCGCGCAGCGGACAGAAGATGCGCCTCAAGGGACGCGGCCTGCCCGGCAGTCCGCCTGGCGACCAGTACCTGGTGTTGCAAGTGGTCACACCGCCTGCGGACACCGCGGCCAAACGCAAGCTCTACCAGGAAATGGCACACGCCATGCCGTTCAACCCGCGCACACACCTGGGTTGAGGCGGACGAGTGCTGTGCCTGTCACGCTTTTTCAGGCCGGGACACGGAACTCGCGCCGGTGTGAGCACTCCAAAATGCCGGGTTTCCCCTCACCACAACCATGAAGGAGACCACCATGACGACCCTGAATCAGCTTCGCGACGGGCTGCAGCGTGCCTTGGATAATCTCAGCGAGGGCTGGCAGGAACTGCGTGAGCGCACCGCCCAGGCACTGACACGCTTCTCGCCCACCCGTCGCGACGTGCAGTCCGCCGAGGATCAGGTAGCGCTGCACAGTTCGCGTTGGGGTCTGCTGGCGGCTGACGTGCGTGAGGAGCCCGATCAGATCATCGTACGCATGGAGGCGCCAGGCATGGACGGCGACGACTTCGACATCAGCGTGGTCGAGCATCGGATGCTGCTGGTGCGTGGTGAAAAGCGCGTGGAACGTGAAGAAACCAGCGGGCATTACATCCTGATGGAAAGCGCCTATGGGCGCTTCGAACGAGTCATTCCGCTGCCCGCAGAGGTGGACGAATCACGCACCCGTGCGGCCTATCGGCGCGGCGTGCTGCGCGTGCAACTGCCCAAGCTCAACGGCGGCGCGCGGCGCCGTATCACCATCCAAGTGGACTGAGATCACCATGACGGACCCGTTTCGCAGCATCGCACTGGCCGGCGTCCTCGCCCTGGCCGCGGTTGGTAGCCACGCCGCCCTCCCCGCCCTCGACAGCCAGGGCCAGCCGCTGCCCACGCTGGCGCCCATGCTGGAACGCACCGTGCCTGCGGTGGTGAACATTTTCACCCGTACGCGGGTACCGCAACAGCAGCACCCGCTGTTCTCGGACCCGTTCTTCCGGCATTTTTTCGATGTACCTCAGCAACCGCGCGAGCGCTTTGCCCAAAGCCTGGGCTCCGGTGTCATCGTGGACGCCGGGCAGGGCTACATCCTCACCAATCACCACGTGATCGACCGCGCCGTGGAGATCTCGGTAAACCTCGCCGACGGCCGCAGCCTGCGCGCCGAGCTGGTCGGCTCGGACCCGGAAACCGACGTGGCAGTCATCAAGGTTCCGTCCGAGCGCCTCGCCGCCCTGCAACTGGCCGATTCCGACACGCTGCGCGTGGGCGACTTCGTGGTGGCGGTGGGCAATCCGTTTGGCCTCGGCCAGACCGTCACCTCGGGCATCGTCAGTGCGCTGGGCCGCACGGGCCTCGGCATCGAAGGCTATGAGGATTTCATCCAGACGGACGCCTCCATCAACCCCGGCAACTCCGGCGGCGCGCTGGTGAACCTGCATGGTGAGCTGGTCGGCATCAACACCGCCATCCTGTCCCGTAGCGGCGGTAACGTGGGTATCGGCTTCGCCATCCCCATCAACATGGCGCGCGAGGTCATGACCCAGATCGTGGAGCACGGCGAGGTGCGCCGCGGCCAATTGGGCGCCGCCGCCCAGGACCTCACCCCCGATTTGGCCATGGCCTTCGGCATCCCCGACCAGCGCGGCGCGGTGGTCACCGAAATCACCCCTGGCTCGCCGGCGGACAAGGCCGGCCTGCGCAGCGGCGACGTCATCCTGTCGGTCAACGGCCGCGAGGTCGGCAGCGCGGCGGAGATGCGCAACGTGGTGGGCCTGCTGCGTGTGGGTCAGAAGGTGGAGATCCGCATCAACCGCAACGGTGAGCCCCGCGTGCTGACCGCCGAGGTGCAGGAGCCGCCGGCCGTGGTGGCCCAGGGCGAGAAGGTTCACCCACGCCTCGCCGGCGCCGTGGTGGGCGAAATCGTGGAGGGCATGCCCTACTACGGCAAGCTGAAGGGCGTGGCCATCATCGAGGTTGCCCCGGTCACGCCCGCCTGGCGCGCCGGCCTGCGTCCCGGCGACGTGATCACCTCGGTCAACCGCCAACCGGTCGAGAATCTGGCAGGTCTGCGCAAGGCGGCCGGCAAGGGCAGGGACCTGTTGCTCAACATCCAACGCCGCGGCTCGGCGATGTTCCTGGTGCTGCGCTAAACAGCCGCTCAGGATCGGGAAACACCGGGGTCTAGCGCTCGCCAAGACGCCAACAACACGAAGGGCGCAAAGGCCACAAAGGAAATCCCTTTGCGCCTTTGCGCCCTTCGCGCCTTTGCATTGGAGTTGTCTGCTACTTCACCAGCGCCGCCTCAATTTCCGCAAAGGTCTTGGCGACCTCGAAGGTCTGGATGGGAATGCCGAGTTGGCGACCGATCTGGGTGGCGGAGAAGATGCCACGGATGCGGGTGACGCCGGTGGTCGGGTCAGTGTGCCCGACCAGGGCGTGCTGGCGGCCCCAGTCCTTCAAAGTGGCGACGATGTGGCCCACTTCGGAGCGCAGCACCGTGGAGACGTCGATGAGGTCGATGTCTTCGCGCTTGATCATCATGTCGCGCACCTGCAGATCACCGTACTTGATACCGCGCTCGGCGATGAGCTTGATGACCCGATCGCCTTGGGTGTCGCGGGCGGTGATGAGACCGACCACTTCATCCCCGTGCTCCACCACCAACAGCAGGCGCACGCTGCGCGAGATCATCACCTGGTTGGCTTGGGTGAGCGTGGCGTCGGGGCCGATGGTCGCGACCGATACCTGGCGCAGGTCGGTCATGACGCACAGCGCCGGCGACTGGGCGGTCACCGTGGCGAAGGTGCTCGGTGTGTGGAAGCTGGTACCGGGCGGAGCCTTCTTGGCAGTGAGCGCCTTGTAGCCCGCGTCCACGACGGCTTCGACGGATTTCGGCATCGTTTCTTCGACGATTTCTGCGTTTCTCTGGACGGCTTGTTCCATGACATCCTCCGCTTGGTGGTCACCTCATGAGCATGGACATGGCCGGTTGCGTCTGGCCATTTACGACTGACTGCACTTCCCCCTGTTACTTGCCGGCAATCTTTTCCAGTTTCTCGGCCCGGATCAGCTGCCCGTCCAGACCGGCCTGCTTGGCGGTGCCGCCGTAGGCCACCGTCATTAGCTGAGAGTAGTAAACGACGGGCATCTTGAACTTGGTGCCCTGTTTCTTGTTGATCTCGCTCTGGTAGATCTCCACGTTGGCCTGACACAGCTGGCAGGGCGTGACGATCATCTCGGCGCCGTGGTCGTAGGCGGATTCCACGATGTCGCGGATCTGCTTCTGGGCCTTGTCCGGTTCGGAGAAGGCGAGCGCGCCGCCGCAGCAGGTGACCTTCTGGTCGTAAGGCACGGCCTCGGCGCCCACCATTTCGACCATCTTGTCCAGGTACTGCGGGTTCTCGAAGGATTCGCCGGCAATGCCGAAGGGGCGATTGGTCTGGCAGCCCACGTAGCCCGCCATCTTGATGCCTTCCAGTTCCTTCACCACCGGCGCCTTCATGGCCTCGAAACCGATGTCCTCGATGAGCACTTCCACCATGTGACGGGAGCGCACCTCATTCTTGAGGTTGAGCCCCGCTTCGCGAAGCGCCTCGTTGGTCTCGGCCAACAGGCTGCTGTTTTCGTGCAACCGCTCGACGGTTTCACGGTTGGCGAGCCAACAGGCCGGGCAGCCCGAAACCATGTCCTGGCCAGGCAGGTGTTGTTCGGCCAGCGCCAGGTTGCGGGCGGAAATGGCCAGACGCGCCAGTTCGCCGCCTTCGCCATAACCGATGGATGCACCGCAGCAGTTCCAGTCCGGGATCTCGTTGAGCTGGATGTCCAGCTTGTCGCACATGACCTCGATGGAGGTCAGGTAGTTGGACGCGGAGGCGCCTTTCTGGGAGGAGCAGCCGGGATAGAACGCGTATTGCTTCTTAGCCATGGAATCGTGGTCTCCTGTCAGGCCAGGCCCTTGCGGCGGTCTTCGATCTCGCGCGCCTTGGCGATCATTTTCTGGAAGCCGGCTTTGTCCTTGCACACATGCCCGCCGAACATCTCCATGGGGTTCAGGCGCTTGGCCTTCATCAGGCCAAGGCCGATGCCCTGCATGGCGAGCGCGTTCTTGATGCCTTGCACGAAGCCGTCCTTGAAGTACATGGCAAGCGAGAACTTGAGCTCGTTGACGCGGCCGGTCTTCGCCAGGCTGTTCCAGAACAGGCGGGCGATCTCGCGGGTGGGCTGGCCCTTCGGTGCAAGACCGAGCCGATGGGCGTAATTGGCGAGCCCGTGCATGATGTGGGTGATGGGCAGCTTGCGCGGGCAGCGCACGATGCAGTTGTAGCAGGAAGTGCACATCCACATGGAGTCGGACTTCAGCACGTCCTCGCGCTTGCCGGCGCGAATCATCATGAAGATCTTCTGGGGCGAATGCTCCCAGTGCGGGCCGAGCGGGCAGGAGCCCGCACACACGCCGCACTGCATGCACATCTTGACCCAGTGGCCTTCCTCGACGCGGTCTTCCACTTCCTTCAGGAAGTTGTTTTTGTAGCGCGCAACGGCCAGGTTGTTTGCTTCACTCATCGGGACGATTCTCCTCGATTCATCTGGAGTCGTAGGTCGGGCCAAACGCAAGCGTGCCCCGACATCTCCTCAACCGCTCCTGGTCGGGTTGGCCTGCGGGGCCAACCCGACCCGCATTTAGCTACCTTCAGCCGAAGCCCTTCATGGGAGAGGGGCCAATGGCATTGAGCTGCTCCACGTACTCGTCGATGAGCTTCGCCACCCGGGCGTTGTCGGTGATGGCCACCTCGAGGCTGGTCACACGCTCGGTTTCGAGGCCGAGCTGCTTGAGGGTGTCATCGATCTTGCTCATGCGGTAATACGCCATCTCGGAGCCCTTCACGAAGTGACACTGGTAGTCGTCACCCTTCTTGCAGCCCATCATCATGATGCCGTCATAGCCGGAGTTGAGGGCGTCGGTGATCCAGATGGTGTTCACCGAACCCAGGCAACGCACCGGAATCGCACGTACAAAAGCTGAATAGACGTGGCGCTGCAGTCCCGCCATATCGAGGGCGGGATAGGCGTCGTTCTCGCACGCCAGGATCAGGATGCGCGGCTTCTCCTCGAATTCATCGGGGATGTTCACCGCCTTGATCTGGCTGCCCACCGTATCCACCGAGTAGTTCTCAAAGGAGATCACGCGCACCGGGCAGGCGCCCATGCAGGTGCCGCAGCGGCGGCAGCGCGACTCGTTGAACACCGGGAAGCGCCTCTCGTCCTCATCGATGGCGCCGAAGGGGCATTCCACCGTGCAGCGCTTGCACTGCGTGCAGCCCTCCAGGCGCGCGCTGGGGAAGGAGAGATCCCAGGCGCGCGGATGGGCGGCGCGGCCCTGCGCGGCGTTTTCCGTGGCCTGGATGGCCTTCATGGCAGCGCCGGCGGCGTCTTCCATGGCCTGGTGCATGTCCATGGGACGGCGCACGGGGCCGGCGGTGTAGATGCCGGTCCGGCGGGTCTCATAGGGGAAACAGATGAAGTGCGAGTCGTTGAAGCCGTGCTTGAACTGCGGCACGTCCGGGCCCTGGCGATAGGCCAGCTTGAGCACGGAGGTGGTGCGCATTTCATCGCGCATGGCCTTGGCCGCCTCGTCGCCGCCTTCGGCCTTGGTGTTCACCTCGGTCCACTCGTCCAGGTCCACGCCCGCGTTGGGCACCTGGCCAGTGGCGAGCACCACCAGGTCGGCGCTGGCCTGGGTGTCCTCATCCAGGATCAGGTCTTTGAAGTCCACCGTGCAGCTGTCGCCACCGCTCACCTTGGAGGCCTTGCCCTTGGTGAAGATCACGCCCTTCTGCTGAGCGCTGCGGTAGAAGTCTTCACCCATGCCGGGCACGCGCAGGTCCTGGTACATGACCACCGTGTCCACGTCGGGATTGGCGTCCTTGAAGTACATGGCCTGCTTGATGCTGGTGGCGCAGCAGTGACCCGAGCAGTAGGGCAGATGCTGGCCGCTTTCATCACGCTGGCCGGCGCACTGTACGAACACCACCGATTTCACTTCCTTGCCGTCGGCACGCTTGATGGCGCCGCCGTCGGCCGCCTTGGCGAGGGCCTCGAGACCGGCCTGGTCGACCACGTTGGCCTGGCCGCCGCCCAGCTCGGGCAGCTTGTTCAGGTCATAGGGCGTGAAGCCGGTGGCCTGCACGATGGCGCCCACGGCTTCCTCGATGACCGCACCGCTCTCCTGGGCCACCTTGACGTTGAAGCGGCCCGGTGCACCGGCGGTCTCCGCCAGTGTGGCGTTCAGGTGTACGGTGATCTTCGGGTGAGCGGAAACCTTGGCCGCCATGTCTTCCACACCCGTGGGCTGCGGATCGGCATAGGGGGAGGAGAACGGCACGCGCTTGTGCAGGTTGGCCGCGAAACCACCCAGCTGGCCGGTCTTTTCCACCAGCACCACCGCGTAGCCGGCGTCCGCCGCGGACAACGCTGCGGTCATGCCCGAGATACCGCCGCCCACTACCAGCACGCGCTTGTTCTCGGCGCGGGCGGGATTGCCGGCGGGCAGTTTCATCTTCTTGACCTCGGCGCAGCCCATGCGCACGTAGTCCTCGGCCATTTCCTGGCGCACTTCATCGTGTTCGCTGCCCTCGGCCACCACCCACAGCACGCCCTCGCGCAGGTTGGCGCGGGACACGGCAGCATCCGGGAAGCTGAAGGCCTCGGCCTTGGCGCGGCGCGAACAGCCGGCGATGCACAGGTGGGTGACGCCATCGTTGGCGATGTCGTCACGGATCATCTGCACGCCTTCCTCGTTGCACAGGAAGGGATGGCTCTTGACCACCGCCATCTTGCCTTCCTTCTGCGCGATCTTCTCCAGTGCCGGCACATCCAGCACCTCGCCGATGCCGCAGCCGGAGCAGATGTATGCTGCGAATTTGTTCTCCGACATGATTACGCCACCTCTTTCGAAGACTTTTCCGCCGCAGCGGTCTTGTGGATCACCTGGATGGCCTTGAGGCTCGCGGCCGTGGCGCTCTGCACCGCCCGGTTCACGTCCAGCGGGCTCGCGGCGCTGCCCGCGCCGAACATGCCGTCGTCCTTGGAGCCTTCGATGAAGCTGGAGGAGTCGAGGATGATGTCAGCGGGCAGTTGCACGCCCTTGACCTCCGGCTCCATGCCCACGGCCAGCACCACCAGGTCGTGCTCAGTGGCGTAGCGGTGATAGCCCTCGGTGTCCACACCGTGCAGCACGGGGTTGCCGTTTTGCTCGTTGAGGGCGATGCGGGCGACTTTGGACTTCACGAAGCGCACGGTCTTGTCCGCCTGGACCATCTTGTAGAAGTCCTCGAAGCGGTCGATGGCGCGGATGTCGATGTAGTACACGGTGGAGCTGGCGTCGTCGCCGAAAGCCTCGTGCACATACTGGGTCTGCTTGAGCGAGGCCATGCAGCAGATGCGCGAGCAGTGACGCAGGTGGTTCTCATCGCGCGAGCCGGCGCACTGGATGAAGGCGACATTCTTCGCCTCCTTGCCGTCGGACGGGCGCAGGATTTTGCCGCCGGTGGGGCCGTGCGGGTCGGCCAGACGTTCGAATTCCACGCTGGTGATGACGTTTTCGAAACGGTCATAGCCGTAGGGCTGGATCTTGGCCGCGTCGTAGGGACGCCAGCCGGTGGCCCACACCACGCTACCCACCTTGAGCTGGACCTCGCGCGGCTGCATGTCCAGATCGATCGCATCGACCTTGCACGCCGCCTTGGCCTTCTCGCCTTCCGGGGTGCCGACGATGGAAGGATCGATGACGTAACGCTGGGGATAGGCCATGGTGTGCGGCAGATAGGCGGCCTTGATCGTATCCATCCCATAGTTGAACGGGTTGGGGATCTCTGCCGTGACGGCCCTGCCGCAGTCACCGCAGCCCGTGCAGTTCTCGTTCACATAGCGCGGGGCGATGCGCAGGCTGACTTCGTAGTCGCCCCGAGCGCCGCTGACGGCGGTGACCTCGGCCATGGTCATCACGCGCACGTTGGGGTTGCCCTTGATGCGCCGCAGGTTGATCTCCAGCCCGCAGGTCGGATGGCACATCTTGGGGAAATAGCGGTACAGCTGGGCGGTACGCCCGCCGAGCGCGGGGTTTTTCTCAACCAGAATGACCTGTTTGCCGCACTCGGCGGCCTCAAGAGCCGCCGTCATCCCGGCTATGCCGCCGCCGACGACCAGAATGGTCTGGCTGGTTGCGATTGGAGCAGTCATCGAACCTCCGCAGGAATTGGTGTTCGCCACTAAAGACAACCCAGATTCTATGGCGACCATGACGGCAGGGGGCGATCCCCGCGCCAAAATGTTTCTATTAATGGATAGAAGCAGTGAATGTAGATAACGTCTAATACAAGTCGCAGGAGTGAAATGCCAAAGCGAGCCCTCGTTAACAGCGGCCTGAGGCCGCGCAGCCTCGTCCCGCCGCATCACCAATGACGGCGGCGGATTATCGCCAATGCGGGGCAGTTGTTTGATTACAACCTGTCACGCAGTAAGAGAATCTGGGCCGCGCGCCCGGGTCGCCGCGGTACGTTTTTTCCGTCTCAGCGCGTCAGGCGGGCGTCGGCCGTACCTCGAAATTCATGGTCTCCAGATCACCGAAGATCCAGGTGGCCGCCGGCGCGCCAAGCCCCGCCACGGTGCCGGGATTCACCAGCCAGGTCTTGCCGTCTTTTACATGGGGCTGTTGCCGCACTTCCGGCTCATGGCTGTGACCACAGCACACCAAATCGTAGTCGCCGGTGCAGGCCATGGCATGGCCGTAGTGGGGATAGTGGGTGACGAAGATCCTGCGGCCGCCCAGCTCGATGTCGGCGTCATGGCCGTGGTAGATGAAAAGACCGTTGGAATTGCAGGCGATGCGGGCGATGGCGACCGGGTCGCCCAGGTTGTTGCCGTGTACCGCATGGATGGGAAGCCCCAGTCTGAGCGAGGCCTTGAGGGTGTTGCCGCCGATGAGGTCGCCGCAATGGATAACCATGGAGGCGCCTTCGTCGGCGGCGGCCTCGATGGCCCGCGCCAGCATGGGGCCGCGGTCGTGGCTGTCGGAAACGATGCAGATCTTCATACGATGAGCGGCCCGTGGTAGTCCTCGTCAAAATCGAGGGCGGTCATGCCCGAACGGATGCCCTTCATCTGCCGCTCGTGGTCTGACTGGACCTGCAACAAGGTGACCACACAGTCCCCGATGTTGTCGAACTCTTCCTTGCCGGTACCGAACTGCTGGGCCTCGGAATAAAAGAACTGTGCACGGAAGCGCGAGTCACCCGTTTTGAAAATTACAAAATGCGCGCTGCGTTCTTCCCAGTACATGGTCGGGCAAAGCGTGAGCTCACCACTGTCGGCTTGCAGCTCGAGCTCCGCGTCGGCCTCTTCCAGGGGCACGCTTCGGCCGTAACGTTCCAGCAAGGTCTGGGCGACCAGTTGCCGTTCCGTGGACGAAAAATCAGCGATCGTCTTCATGCGAATAGTCCTGTTTATGACCCAACAAAATTTTCTTGGTGTTTAAACCAGGTCCAGCCTTGTAAGAATATCCTTATTCACTAAACCTCGATATTCCGAAATTCCAATCCTCCAACCAAGACGACTCACCATGCAATCGACTCCTGTCCAGGAGGTCAAAAAGACCACCTGCTATATGTGTGCGTGCCGTTGCGGCATCCGCGTCCATTTGCGCGATGGCGAAGTACGTTACATCGACGGCAACCCCGATCACCCCCTGAACAAGGGCGTGATCTGCGCCAAGGGCTCCTCGGGCATCATGAAGCAGTACTCGCCCGCCCGCCTCACCAAGCCGCTGCGCCGCAAGCCCGGCACCGAACGTGGCGCCGGCGAGTTCGAGCCCATTTCCTGGGAAGAGGCATTCTCCACCCTGACGGAACGCCTCGCAAACCTGCGTGCCACCGATCCCAAGAAATTCGCCCTGTTCACCGGCCGCGACCAGATGCAGGCCCTCACCGGTCTGTTCGCGCGTCAGTTCGGCACGCCCAACTATGCGGCCCACGGCGGCTTCTGTTCCGTGAACATGGCCGCGGGGATGATCTACACCATCGGCGGTTCATTCTGGGAATTCGGCGGCCCCGACCTGGAACGCTCCAAGCTGTTCGTGATGATCGGCACTGCCGAGGACCATCACTCCAATCCTCTCAAGGTCGCGTTGTCGCAGTTCAAGCGCGACGGCGGCCGCTTCATCTCCGTCAATCCGGTGCGCACCGGCTACTCGGCCATCGCCGACGAGTGGGTGCCCATCCGTCCCGGTACCGACGGCGCCTTCCTGCTGGCGGTGATCCACGAGATCCTCGCCAAGGGCCTGTACGATCGTGACTTCCTGGTGCGTTACTCGAACGCCGGCCAGTTGGTGAACGTGAACGACACCAGCGACGAGTTCGGCATGTTCGCGCGTGCCGAGGTGCCGCCCGCGGAAGGCTGCTACGACCCACAGAACGCGCTGTGGTGGGACCGCAACACCAACAAGCCCGTGGTTACCCACACACCGG
The DNA here is from genome assembly GCA_041685115.1 of Gammaproteobacteria bacterium. Classification (GTDB taxonomy): domain Bacteria; phylum Pseudomonadota; class Gammaproteobacteria; order Thiohalomonadales; family Thiohalomonadaceae; genus JALOAT01. The sequence goes on from JAWLGK010000029.1 coordinate 13,912, forward strand.
GCGCGGACCCGTTCCTGCTGGGCGAGTTCAAGCTGCACGATGGCACGGTGGTCAAGCCCGCCTTCCAGCTGCTGCAGGATCGCGTCAAGGACTACACGCCGGAATGGGCCGAGCAGATCACCGGCATTCCCGCCGAGACCATCCGCCGCCTGGCGCACGAGATGGGCATCACCGCACGCGACCACCGCATCGAGCTGCCCATCGCCTGGACCGACAGCTGGGGCGTGGAGCACGAGACCATCACCGGCAACCCGGTGTCCTTCCACGCCATGCGCGGCCTGGCGGCGCACTCCAACGGCTTCCAGAGCATCCGCGCCCTGGCCATCCTGATGTCCATCCTGGGCACTATCGATCGCCCGGGCGGGTTCCGTCATAAGGTGCCGTTCCCGCGTCCCATCCCGCCCTGCGCGCGCCCGCCCAAGGGTCCCGAGGCGGTGCAGCCCAACACCCCGCTGGCGGGCATGCCGCTCGGCTGGCCGGCCGATCCGGACGATCTGTTCGTGGACGAGAAGGGCGAGCCGGTACGCATCGACAAGGGCTTCTCCTGGGAATACCCGCTGTCGGTGCACGGCCTGATGCACAACGTGATCACCAACGCGTGGCGCGGCGACCCGTACAAGATCGATACCTTGCTCATCTTCATGGCGAACATGGCGTGGAACTCCACCATGAACACCTCGGAAGTGCGCAAGATGCTCAACGACAAGGACGAGGACGGCGAATACAAGATCCCGTTCATCGTGGTCGCCGATGCATTCCAATCGGAGATGACCGCGTTCGCCGACCTCGTCCTGCCGGATACCACGTATCTGGAGCGCCACGACGTGATGTCCATCCTGGACCGTCCGATCTCCGAGTTCGACGGCCCGGTGGACTCGGTGCGCATCCCCGTGGTGCCGCCCACCGGTGACTGCAAGCCGTTCCAGGACGTCATCGTCGAGCTGGGTTCGCGCCTCAAGCTGCCCGCGTTCACCACGCCGAGCGGCGAGCGCAAGTTCCGCGACTACCCGGACTTCATCGTCAACTACGAGACCGAGCCGGGTTCGGGCATCGGCTTCCTCGCCGGCTGGCGCGGCAAGGGTGGCGAGAAGAGCATGGTGGGCGAACCCAATCCCAAGCAGTGGGAGATGTACGCCAAGAACGATTGCGTATTCCACTACGAGTTGCCCAAGAGCTACCAGTACATGCGCAACTGGAATCAGGGCTACCTGGAGTGGTCGCAGCGCAACCGCATCACGCGCTATGCCGAGCCGATCCTGATCCACATCTATTCGGAGGTGCTGCAGAAGTTCCGCGCGGCGGCACAGGGCCGCGGCATCAGCCGCAAGCCACCTGCGCACCTGGCCAAGCGCGTCGAGACCTATTTCGATCCGCTGCCGTTCTTCTACGACCCGCTCGAGTGCCAGGTCTCGGACAAGCACAAGTATCCGCTCGCGGCGATCACCCAGCGCCCCATGGCCATGTATCACTCCTGGGATTCGCAGAACGCCTGGTTGCGCCAGATCCACGCGCACAACCTGCTGTACGTGAACGCGAAGACCGCGCTGGCCGCCGGCATTCAGGACGAAGACTGGATCTGGGTGGAAAGCCAGTGGGGCAAGGTGCGCTGCATGGCCAAGCACTCCGAGGCCGTGGAACCCGGCACGGTGTGGACCTGGAACGCCATCGGCAAAGCCGCGGGTGCCTGGAACCTGACCCCGGACGCCAACGAGTCGCAGAAGGGCTTTTTGCTCAACCACCTCATTTCCGAGGAACTGCCGTCCAGCGGCGGGTCGCGCATCTCCAACTCCGACCCGATCACCGGTCAGGCGGCGTGGTACGACGTGCGGGTGCGCATCTACAAGGCGGAGGACGGCGAGGAGTTCACCTCACCCCAGTTCGCGCCCATGAAGCCGTATCCGGGCCAGCCCGAACGCAACAAGGTCTGGAACTACTTCGCCGGCAAGGTGAAGAAGAAGGCCTGAGAAAGGTAGCCGCGGAGATCACCGGAACAAACTCATACCCCTGTAGAAGCGGCCTCAGGCCGCCCCTACAGGGGCCCGGTGGCTCTGCGGCAACAAAAGAGGTTTCGACAAAATGACCCAGCTAGCCCTAGTTATCGACCTCAACGTGTGCGTCGGCTGTCACGCCTGCGTGACCAACTGCAAGGAGTGGAACACCTCCGGCAGCGCCGGCCCCATGGTGGATCAGAACCCCTACGGCAAGGACCCGACCGGCACGTTCTTCAACCGCGTGCAGACGTTCGAAGTGGGCGAATTCCCGCTCACCGAGACCGTGCACTTCCCCAAGTCCTGCCTGCACTGCGAAGAGCCGCCCTGCGTGCCGGTGTGCCCCACGGGTGCGTCGTACAAGCGCAAGGAAGACGGCATCGTGCTGGTCGACTACGACAAGTGCATCGGCTGCAAGTACTGCTCGTGGGCCTGCCCTTACGGCGCACGCGAGATCGACGAGCAGCAGAAGATCATGAAGAAGTGCACCTTGTGCGTGGACCGCATCTACGACACATCCATGACCGATGAGGAACGTCGTCCCGCCTGTGTGCGTGCCTGCCCGGCCGGTGCGCGTCTGTTCGGTGACATCCATGATCCGGAATCGGAAGTGTCGGTCGCCATTCGCGAACACGGCGGTTACCAGTTGATGCCGGAATGGGGCACCAACCCGGCCAACCACTACCTGCCGCGGCACAAGACCAAGATGCACATCCGCGAGGATGAGATCGAACGCGCGGCCAATCCTCTCAAGATCGACAGCAAGCTGCCCAAGCCGAGCGGCGACGAGCCTTCGCTCGACGACGTGTCCAGCTTCTAAAGGTAGGGAAAAACACAATGCATCCGGCATTCTCTGTCATTTTTCTAACCACCCTCATCGGCATCGGTCAGGGTCTGTTCCTGGCCATGTTCACGGTCGAGTCGCACGTGGCGTTCGCGCTGCTTCCCAAGCAGTCGCACGCGTTCTATGCCTACGGCAGTCTGCTGTCACTGGTGTTCCTCGGTGCGGGCCTGGTTGCATCGTTCTGGCACCTGGGTCGGCCCGAACGCGCGTGGCGTGCAGCGACACGTTGGCGCACCTCGTGGTTGTCACGTGAAGTCATCGTGCTGCCGGCGTTCATGGGTGTGGCCTTCATCTACGGCGTCGCACACATGTTCAGCTTCAGCCCGGTGGTGGGTGCGCTGCCCGGTGGTGTGCCGGTCACACTCACAGACCTGGTCGGCGCCGCGGGCACCATTCTCGCCTTTGCCCTGTTCGTGAGTACCGGGATGATCTACGCCTGCGTGCGCTTCCTGCGCGAGTGGAGTTCGCCGCTGACGGTGATCAACTACACCTTGCTGGGTTGGGCCTCCGGCTTCACGGTGGCCACGCTCTACGCCGGCTACGTGGCGCCGCATCTGGTGCCGTTCATGGCGGGCTGGGCGTTGATCCTTACCGTGCTCGGGTTCGTCAGCCGCGTGGCGTCGCTCATCCGCAACGCACGCCTGAAGCCGAAGTCCACGCTGCAAAGCGCGCTCGGTATCAAGCACCCGAAGATCGTGCAGAAAACCCAGGGCGCCATGGGCGGCTCATTCAACACCCGTGAGTTCTTCCACGGCGCAAAACCGGTACTGCTGCGTTCGGTGAAATGGTTCTTCCTCGTCGCCGCCTTCGTGGTGCCCATCGCGCTGCTGAGCGCCGGCATTTCGGGCCGCACCACCACCATCCTGCTCGCCGCCGCACTGATCCAGTACGTGGGCCTGCTCGCGGAACGCTGGTTCTTCTTCGCCCAGGCGAATCACCCGCAGAACCTCTATTACCAGTCCGTGGCCTGAGCCTGCGCGCGCGACCGGAAGCAAAAAGCCCCGCACTGCGGGGCTTTTTGTTTGGTGCGCCGGTGGAGAGATCACAGGCCGGATGAAACAAGGCCATGGTTTTCTTTACAGACAGACCCGCGCGATATGCTTGGACCTTTCTCCCGCGCGTCCGGTCAAACTTCCTCGGTGCCCGTGGATTCGCAATTCCGCTGCGCGGTTGGCGGATGAGACGAATGCAGGGGCGGTTCTGTGAGCCAATCGGCGGTGCCTTGGGAGTGCGCTCTCTAAAGTCACTCACCGAGTGCAACAAAGCCATCGAGCGAGCGCCACATGAAGAAACAGTTCGTAGCGATTTTCCTAGCTTCCGCGTGTATGGGAGGTGCCGCGGTTGCTGGTGCGGCCGAGTTCAACGCGACCGTGCCCATGAAAGCGAAGGGGGCAGCGACGTATTACGTGCCCGGCCATATCGACGGGCTTGGACCCGTGGAGTTCATGGTGGACACCGGGTCCGGATACATGACCATCAACGAAGAGGCCTTGCGCGAACTCAAGCGCAACAACAATGCCAAATACGTGCGTGATCTGCGCGGGGTGCTCGCCAACGGCAGCGAGCTGATCGTTCCCGTCTACAGGCTCACGTCGGTGAACATCGGTGGCAGCTGCCGCATCGATGACGTGGAGGCGGCGGTGTTCCCGGGCAAGACACGCTTCATCCTCGGGCTCTCCGCATTGCAGCGCACCTCGCCGTTCATCTTTTCCATGAAACCGGCCTCGCTGGTGCTCAGTCATTGCTCCGCCGAACCGGCCGATCGCGTGGCCATCACGGTGCCCGCCGCGGCGACCACGGCGGTCGAGTAGAAAAGAGCCTGCCCGCGACGAGCGGGCAGGCCTTTTTTTTGCGGCATCACATCCCGGAACCGCCGCCACCCATGCCACCGCCGGTGCTTCCGCCGCCCATACCACCACCGGTGCTCCCGCCATCCATGCCACCGCCCATCCCGGGCTGGTCCATGGCGCCGCCGGAGGGCGGCGGAGTGGTGGGCTGGGTCCCCATCTGCGACTCAAAGGCACTGAACTCCGACTGATCCAGGTTGCCGTCCTGGTTCGTGTCGTAGGAAGTGAACTGGTCAGAGAGGTCGGTCAGCGAACTGGCTTCGTCCTGGCTGACCATGCCATCGGCGTTGGCGTCCAGGTCATTGAAGGAGATACCGCCCCCGCCCTGCTGCTGGCTCATGCCACCGGCCGGCGGCGACTGCATCTCGAAGGCGCTGAACTCGGTCTGGTCGATATTGCCATCCTGGTTTTTGTCGACGGAGGTGAACTGATCGGACAGCGTCGGTTGGGTGCTGGCCTCGTCCTGGCTGATCATCCCGTCGGCGTTGGCATCGATGTCGTTGAACGACATGCCCGAAGCCGTCCCCCCGCCCGAGCTGCCGCCACCGGTACCGCCGCCACCGGCGCCGCTGCCGCCCATCTGGCTCTCGAAGGCACTGAATTCGGACTGGTCCAGCATGCCGTCCTGATTGGTGTCGGCACTGCTCCAGTTCTGGCTCAGCACGGTCGATTGGGACGCCTCGTCCTGGCTCACCATGCCGTCGGCGTTGGCATCCAGTTCCGAGAAGCTCTTGTCCAGCGCGCTGCTCTGTTGTTGCATGGCGCCCCCGCCCGCACCGGCACCCGCGCCGGAGCCCAGTGAATCCTCAAGGGCGCTGAATTCGGACTGATCGATGCTGCCGTCCTGATTCGCGTCCGCCCTGCTCCAGTTCTCATTCAGCACGGGGGACTGGTAGGCCTCGTCCTGGCTCACCACGCCATCGGCGTTGGCATCGAGTTCCGAGAAACTCATGTCCATGGAACCGCCGCTCATGGAACCGGCCTGGCCCTGGGCGAAGGCACTACCCGCGGCCAGGGCCATGGAGGCCGAGAGTACTGCGATCGCGATAGGCGTCTTCTTCATGGAACCCTCCTTGCGTGTGTGAAACTGGATGCGGGTGCTCCCGCAACCACATTCCGGCCCCCCAACGTTTAGCCCGTTTCGGCGGAGCGATGACGCGCAAACTCATGAAATCCACCCATGAGTGGATTGGCAATTTCTCAACAAAAACCACGGAGAGGAAAGGAAGGCCCGCCCGGTGCGACGCAGGAAAGAAAACGCCGCCGGCCCGCGGGCGCGACGGCGTTCAGCTTTGTGGGTGTGACGTAGACATTCTAGGCGACGTAGAGCGATTTTGCCTCTTTCGCCGCTTTGGCTTCCTCCGGGGCGTAGGCGGCCCCCGACCAGAGCATCTCGTAGGCAATCTCCTCGTTGCCGTTCTCGCACAGGGCCAGCGCGTCCTGGAACAGCGGCTGGAAGGTCTCGGAGCGGTGCGAGGCCTCATGCTCCGTGAAAGAGCGCCAGAAGGTGATGATGAGGGCCTCGCGATTCTTGAGCGGGCTGCTTACCGCCTGGCCCACGGTCGACCCCTCGTTGGAGATCATGCCGCTGTTGAGCGCCACGAAACCGCCCACGAAGCCGGTATCCGAGTGATAGGTCTTCACGTTTTCGCACAACAGCGCGACCCGCTCCTGCAAGTCGTCGAGGCTGTAGCCGTCCTTCAGGACCACCCGGTTGACGGTGACCACGCCGTCGTGGGGGAAGTTGTTGATGAGATTTCCGGCCATGGTGTGAACCTCCGCTTTTGATGGCTTCCTGTGTATCTCCCGGCGCTTATTAGCGTCTGGTTATTAGCTAATGTAATAGCCAGATAAAAACAGTCAACTATTCACTTCGGGAGGGTACCCCCGGCGGTGAGGCGACGCGGAACCCGGGAAAGCGCGGCCCACCCGCCCGATGGCCTGTGGCTGAGGGGAGTGACTGAAGGAGGGATCGCGCTGGGCGCAAGGGAATATCCCTCAGGCCCAGGCGTGGGGCGCCGGCTTCGCCGGGGGTGACGACCACAATCCGAGAGAGCTGGGTATTACGCTACGGAAACGGCCCCCGGCACGCGCTCCTGCCGCCCCGCCTCGAAGGCGCGCTCGTTTTTTTCCACCAGCTGCGGCTTGCGGATGCGGAAGCGATCGACGATGCAGCGCTTGAGGGTGTCGGCCGGAAACGGCAGGTGGTCGGCGATGGCACCCAGCATCACCGTGTTCACCAGGCGCAGGTCGCCCAGTTCCCTGGCGATGGCGCCGGCGTCGAAGCCGTGCACGTTCACGCCCGCGGCGCGCATCTCGGCCACCGGGTCCTCTGGATAGTCAAACAGGCCCAGCGACACCACCGGCGGGGCAAGCCGCAGCGTGTTTACCATGGCGATGCCGCCTGGTTTCAGGTAATTACTCCAGCGCATGCCTTCGGCCGCTTCGAAAGCCACCAAAACATTCGCCTCGCCGGGGGCGATTTCTGGTGACAACACGCGCTTCCCGAAGCGCACGTGCGATGACACTACGCCGCCGCGCTGGGACATGCCGGCCACCTCGGTCTTCTTCACGTCGAGGCCGAGGCCGATGGCGGCCTCGGCGAGGATCTCGGCGGCCGTCATCACGCCCTGACCGCCGATGCCCACCACCAGGATGTTGGTCACCTCGCTCATGCCGGGACCTCCGTATTAGAGCGCTGCCAGGGCACGATGGCCTCGGCGCCGCAGGTGCGCAGGCACAGGTTGCAACCGGTGCAGGCCACGGATTCGATACGCGTCCAGGCCAGCTCCACTTCGCGCCCGGAGGGTTTCACCTCCTTGCCGCGACGGATGACGCTGATGGCCGGGCAGCCCACGTCCACGCAGTTGCCGCAACCCGTGCACTTCTCCTCGTCCACGCACAGCGCTGCGCTGCGCTTGTATTCGGGGATCAGCACACAGGGCTGGTTGGTGATGATCACCGAGGGTTCTTCCGCCTTCACCTCTTCGCGAACGGCGCGGAACAGGGTGGGCAGCTCGTAGGGGTCCACCATGCGGATGCGTTCGGGATTCACGCCGAGGGCCTCGCACAGCTTGGCGAAATCGATGCGCGGCGCGCCGTCGCCATGGATGTCGCGGCCGCTGCCCGGGTTGTCCTGGCCGCCGGTCATGCCCACGGTGCGGTTGTCGAGCAGCAGCACGGTGATGTTGGCGCGGTTGTAGACCGCATCGAGCAGGCCCTGCATGCCCATGTGCATGAAGGTGGAGTCGCCGATCACCGCGACGATGCGCTTGTTCCCGTCGCCCTCGCCGCGGCCCTTGTCCAGGCCGATGGCCATGGGGATGGAGGCGCCCATGGAGATGCAGGTGTCGAGGGCGTTCCAGGGCTGACCCGCGCCCAGGGTGTAGCAGCCGATGTCGCCGGAGATGGACAGGTTGCGCACCTGGGACAGGGTGAAATACACGCCCAGGTGCGGGCAGGCCACACACATGGTGGGCGGGCGCGGGAATACGCGCAGCGGTATGCGCACCGCCGGCGGCGCCTTCTCGCCCAGCAGCCGCGCCACGGCCTCGCGCAACACCGGCGGCGTCAGCTCGCCCATGCGCGGCAGCACGTCCTTGCCGTGGGTGGCGATGCCCGCGGCCTTGATCTCGCTCTCGAGCAGCGGTTCGGTCTCCTCCACCACCACCAGCTTTTCCACCATCGCCGCGAAGGCACGGATCGGCTCCAGGGGCGCCGGGCAGCTCAGCCCCAGCTTGAACAGCGGCGCGTCCGGGAAGGCCTCGCGCACGTGCATGGCGGCGGGGCCAGAGGCCACGAAACCGACGCGCTTGTCGTTCCCTTCCAGGATGACGTTGAGCGCGGATTCGCCGGCAAAGTCACGCAGTGCCGCCTCTCGTTCCAGTTGCAGGGGCAGGCGCTGTTTGGCGTGGGCGGGCACCATCACCCAGCGCGCCGTGTTCTTCTCGAAACCCGCGCCCGTGTGGGTTTCGCGCTCACGCGGCGTGACCAACCCCTTCACATGACAGATGCGCGTGGTGAGTCGCAGGATCACCGGCGTCTGGAAGCGCTCGGAGATGTCGAACGCCGTTCGTGCCATCTCGTAGGCTTCCTGGGCATCGGCCGGTTCCAGCACGGGCAGATGGGCGAAGCGGCCCCAATAGCGGCTGTCCTGCTCGTTCTGCGAAGAGGAAAAGCCCACATCATCGGCGATGGCGATCACCAGGCCGCCGATGCAGCCGGTGAGGGTGATGGTCATGAGCGCGTCGGACGCCACGTTCATGCCTACGTGCTTCATGGCGCAGAATGCGCGGCTGCCCGCCAGGGTGGCGCCGAAGGCCACCTCCATCGACACCTTCTCGTTCACCGACCACTCGGCGTAGATGTCCGGATAACGGCTGAGCTGTTCCAGGATCTCCGTGGACGGCGTGCCCGGATAGGCCGCAGCCACACGACAACCCGCGTCCCACACGGCGCGGGCAACGGCATCGTTGCCGGACAGAAACAGACGCGTTCCGGCAGCGGGTAGGGAGGCGTTCAAGACAATGAGTCCTCGTGCTGAATGGGTTCAAATAGGTGTCGGAACGCGGAGTGCGCGGAGGGAAAGCATTTCCGGCCGCTACGATGTGTTCCTTTCAGGATTCCCGCAGCCCCCGAAATAATCTCTTCTCTGCGTCCTCCGCGCCTCCGCGCTCTCCGCGTTTACTTCACGTCCTTGCGGTGATCGATGACGCGCACCGCCTTGCCCAGGGTGCGCTCGATTTCGGCGCGGCCCTTGAGCACGACCTTGGCGGAGATGCCGATGAAGTCCTTGATGTCCTTTTCCACCTTGTGCGCGACGCGGTCCATGGCGGCCTGGCCCTGGGCGAGCAGCGGCGGGCTGGCTTCCACGTTCACCTGCATCACGTCCATGTGGCCCTGGCGGAACACTTCGATCTGGTAGAAGGGCGACAGGGTTTCCGTGCGCATCAGGATGGCTTCCACCTGGGACGGGAACACGTTGACGCCGCGGATGATCAGCATGTCGTCGGTGCGCCCGGTGATGCGGCGCATGCGCACGTGGGTGCGGCCGCAGCGGCACGGGGTGCGATCCAGCACGGAGATGTCGCGGGTGCGGTAGCGCAGGATCGGGAAGGCCTCCTTGGTGAGCGAGGTGATCACGATCTCGCCCTCGGTGCCGTCGGGCACGGGCTCGCCCGTGTCGCTGTCCACACACTCCACCAGAAAGTTGTCCTCCCACACGTGCAGGCCGTGCTTGGCCTCGGCGCATTCCACGGCCACGCCCGGGCCCATCACCTCCGACAGGCCGTAGATGTCCACCGCCGAGAGGTGCAGGCGCGATTCGATCTCGTAGCGCATTTCCTCGGTCCAGGGCTCGGCGCCGAACACGCCCACCTTGAGCTTGAGCTTGTGCAGGTCCACGTCGAGCTTTTCCGCCTCTTCGGCGATCTGCAGCGCATAGGACGGCGTGCAGCAGATGCCGGTGGGCTCGAAGTCCTGCAACAGCATGATCTGCTTGTGGGTCTGGCCGCCGGACATGGGCGTGACCATCACACCCAGTTCCTCGGCGCCGTAGTGCAGGCCCAGGCCGCCGGTGAACAGGCCGTAGCCGTAGGCGTTGTGCAGCCGGTCGCCCGGGCGCAGGCCCGCGGCCATGAGCGCGCGCGCCACGCAGCGCGCCCAGGTCTGGATGTCGCGGCGGGTGTAGCCAACCACGGTGGGCTTGCCGGTGGTGCCGCTGGAGGCATGCACGCGCACCACCTGGTCGGTGGGCACCGCGAACATGCCGAAGGGATAGTTGTCGCGCAGCTGCTCCTTCTTGGTGAACGGCAGCAGGCGCACGTCGGCGAGGCTCTGGATGTGGGAAGGCCGCACACCCAGTTCGTCCATGGCGTCGCGGTAGAACTTCACGGTGGCGTAACAGCGCTCGACCGTGCGTTGCAGGCGCTGCAACTGCAGGGCCTCCAGCTGGTCGCGCGGAAGGGTTTCCAACTCCTGGTCGAGGATCATGGACGGCTCCGGCAAGGCGACGGGTAGCGCAATAGTTGACCACAAACCAACCAATACTGTCGATTCGGACCCTACAAATTAACCAATACTGCTGGTCGGAAAATCGATGCGTCAGGCCGCCGTGCACCAGGGAAAACAGAAAGAGCAACCACGGAGGCCACGGAGAAGAGGGACGCTGTTGGCTGGGAGTGGTCGGACTCGGCGAACGCCTTCCGGACGCCTCCTGTGGAGCGGCCTCGGGCCGCGATCGGGCGCGCAGAGTGCCTGCTTTCTCAGTGCATCGCGGCCTGAGGCAAATTTGTGGGAGCGAGCTTCTGCTCGCGAAACAGTACGGCGGGTAAGGTCGTGAGCGGAAGCTCGCTCCCACAAGCAGGAGAGTCACTGCCCGGGATCACCAGTACCAGACCACATGCGAGCCGCGGCCGCCCTTTTCGCGTGGTCTTCTCCGCGGCCTCCGTGGTATTCGACGACCTACCGCGTCAGCCGCCGGTAAATGTCGGCGACCTTGTAGGGCAGGCGGGCGACGTCGTCGATGACCGTGTAGCGGGCGGCGCCATAGAGGTGGGGCAGGTATTCGCGGGCCTCGCGGTCGAGGGTGATGCAGAAGGGGCGGATGCCGCTGCGCATGGCCTCAAGCAGGGCGCGGCGGGTGTCCTCGATGCCGTATTGGCTGCGGTATTCGTCACCGAAGTCATCAGGCCGGCCGTCGGAGAGCGTGACCAGCAGTTTGTGACGCGCCGGACGCTCCGCGAGCAGGTGGCTGAGGTGGCGGATGGCCACGCCCATGCGGGTGTAGTCCTTGGCCTCGATACCGGCGATGCGGGCGCGCACGGTGTCGTCGTAGCGGTCATCGAAGGCCTTGATGCGGTAGATGTCGCAGCGGGTGCGGGTCCAGCCGGAAAAGCCATAGATGGCGTAGGCGTCACCCAGGGTTTCCAGCGCCTCGCACAGCATCACCAGGGCCTCGCGCTCGGCGTCGTTGACCCAGCCCTTGGTGGAGCCACTCATGTCCACCATGAACATGGCCGCCAGTGATCGCTGGTTGCGCATACGCCGGCAGAACAGCCGCGGCGAGGGCTCGGCGCCGCTGCGACGATCACACTTGGCGTCCACCAGGGCGTCGAGATCGATCTCCTCACCATCGGGCTGGCGCGCCAGCAGTCTGTCCTCCCCGCGCATGGCCTCAAAGCGGCGGCGGATCTGCTGAATCAACGGCGCATAACGCGTGCGCACCTGCGCCACATAAGCGCCGTCGCTGGGCTTCACGTCCATGGGATACACATGACACCAGCCACGCCGATAGGACTGACGGTGGAAATCCCATTCGTCGTAACGCCATTCCCCGTCCCGGTCACTCACCAGCTCCAGGGCACCGGTGTGGCCCGTGGGTTGCCAACCACCGGGACCGGCGGGCGAGAGCGCCTCGTGGGGAAGCTCACCCAGGTCCTGCACCAGGGACTGCGCCGCGGCCTGGGCCTCGGGCGGCAAGGCGATCACTTCACCGTCGATGCGGATGGCCATCGCCTGGCGCTCGGGATCGGGTTCGGCGGAAATCTCCGGCCGGCCCTTGCGCCCTGCGGCCGCTTGCCCTTGCAGTGCCCCAAGGGCGTTTCGCAGCACCTGGGTCTCGCGCTCGATGCGCTCGGCCCGGACACGCCGGGCGGCGGCAGGATCGAGGCTACAGGCGTGGGGAAACACCGGCGGTGCAGCCCCGTCCGCCATGAGCGCGGGCAGGCACGCCAGGCTGTCGGTCACACTGGCCGCCTTGTCACGCAGCGCCGGCAACATCGGCGACAGCACCTCCGGCCAAGGGGCATGTCGGGTCGCCAGTTCTGCGCCGAGCCCGGGCAGCTCCGCACTAATGCGAGCTTCCAGGCGCACGGCCTCCAGCAGCGCCAGCCAGGCAAGGGCGCGGGAGCGGTCCGGCCAGCATGAAACAGCCGCCTCGATGTCCGCGTGGAAGGTACCAAAGCGCGTCTGCGCCCACAGTAGCGTGGCCATGGCCTTGTAGAGGGCGCGATTGCCTTGTGCGTCGGCACGTAGCGCGAGCAGTTCCGGGAGAAAGATGGTTTCCGTGTCGGTCCATGCCGCCACGCCGCTGCGGATCGCCAGGGCACGCCCGGAAAGCCCGTGCACGAAGCGCGTGAGGCGCATCTCCACGTCCACCAGCCGCGCCACCGGGGTGCCATGGTGGGACGCGCGGAACGCCTCCAGGTCACGCAGCAGCGCCATGGCCGGGCGCAGGCCCTCGCGGTCGTAGGTATCGAGGCCGGCGAGCACCCACGCCTCGAAGTCCGCGTGGTCCAGCAGTACAAAGGCCCTGGGTGCCAGTGACACCACCTGATAGCCGATCTCGTCGTAGGTCTGCGCGGCCACCCCGGCCCAGTGCAACACCCGCTCCTGCTGCGCCCGCGTCAGCGACTCCAACCCCGCCGCCAACCGTGCCACGGAACGATACGACGACGACGCCGACAACAACTCGTCCAGCGCCGCTTCCAGCTCAACCGCCGTCAGTGGTCTGTCCATATTGGGAAGAAAAGCATTAACACGGGGGACACGGGGAACACGGGGGAATCAATGTTTGGTTCTTCGCTGGCGCCTCGGCGACCGCTGCACCTCCGGCGAATTGCTGATCATGCTGGCGTGTCCGGCGCTCAGTCCACGCTGGAATCACAAGAAATGAATCCCAATGCTTGCAGCACAACTCAGTCATTCTCCCCCACCTTTTTTCACCCCCGTGTTCCCCGTGTCCCCCGTGTTAACGCTTTTCTCTTCAAAACACAGCCCGGACCAGGTCGTCGAGGGTGCCGGTCATGTCGGGTTCGTCGGTGAGGGCGCGGGCGATGGCGGCGGTGCAGGCGGTGACCGGGGCGGTGCCGGCGGCGATGAGGTGGGCGGCGTGCACCAGCAAGCGCGTGCTCGCGCCCTCGTCCAGGCCGACACCCTTGAGGTTGCGGGTGAGCTCGCCCAGCTTCACCAGCTTGTGCGCCACGTCGAGATCGACGCCCGCCTCGGCGGCGACGATCTCGGCCTCGACCTCCGGCTGCGGGTAGTCGAATTCCAGCGCCACGAAGCGCTGGCGGGTACTGGGTTTGATCTCCTTGAGCACGCTCTGATAACCGGGGTTGTACGAGATCACCAGCATGAACTCGTCGGGTGCGGGCACCAGCTCGCCGCGCTTGTCCACGGCAAGCAGGCGGCGTGCGTCGGCCAGCGGGTGGATAACCACCGTGGTGTCCTTGCGCGCCTCCACGATCTCGTCGAGGTAGCAGATGGCGCCGGAGCGCACTGCCGCGGTGAGGGGACCGTCCATCCACACGGTCTGATCGTTGACGATGAGATAGCGCCCCACCAGATCGGCGGTGGTGAGATCGTCATGGCAGGCCACGGTGGCGAGCGGTCGCCCGAGCCGCCACGCCATGTATTCCACGAAGCGCGTCTTGCCACAGCCGGTAGGACCTTTCAGGAGTACCGGCAGGCGACGCCGATACGCCGCCTCGAACAGGGCGATCTCGTCTCCCACCGGCCGGTAATAAGGTTCCCGGCCGACGGCCTCCAGCTGCGGGCTGAGCATTTCCGTGCTGTCCATGCCTATAAAGCTAATCCATGGAAAAAGAAATTAACCACGGGGGACACGGGGAACACGGGGGTTTTGGAACATGGCGTGAAGCGCCTCGCCATCCGGGCGCTATCGCGGGCTTAGCCCGCTCCTACACGCTTCCGAAACACAGTGCTGCGGAAGGAACACAGATCCGAATTCCCCGTGTTCCCCGTGTCCCCCGTGGTTAAAGCTGTTCCCCTCAGTCCCGGCTGCAAGAACCGCCCTCGCACTCGTCGGTGGCTTCGTACATGCCGTCTTCCATGCGCGCAAGCCGTTCGGCGGCTTCCCGCTCGATCTCGGTTTGGCGTTCGCGCCATTTGGCGAGGCGGGCTTGGGCCTCTGCTTCGTTGAGCCCGATGCTCTGTTCGCCGAACAGCACCTGCTTGAGGAAGCGGAACGCAAACAGCATGAGTTCCACGTCGTCGCTGAGGATCATGGCCCTCTCTTCATCGGATAACGTGAAGAGCTTGCCGAAGCCCTCGCTCGAGACGAAGGCTCGGAAGGTGTCGATGTCGTAACAGGCCATGAAAAAGAGCTGACGACTCTTGAGTGAAGGCTTGCCGATGCTCGGGCCGGAGGACTTCTTCTTCAGGATGAGCTGACGCCAGCCGCGTGCCAGCTCGTCATATTCGATGACGCCCTGTTCCTGGCGGTAGTCGTCGATAGTTACGCTACGGGCGACCTCGTGGCCTTTGCAGTGTGGTTCCTTCACCAGGGCGAAGGAATTGCGATCCACGTACTCGTCCTGCTTGCGCATGGACAACAGAGCCACCGGGTAATAGCGGCACGCCGTCGGACGGTCATCGTACACACTGCAGCCTTCCGGCCGCATGAACTGGCAGGCGGTGCCGTTCTCCACCGGGCGGAACTTCACGCCCGCGATGCCGTCCTGCTCGAACTCGTAAGGGACGGTGTATTCCTTCAGGAATTCCGCCGCGCTGATGCCGAGGCGCTTCTTCAGGCGCAGCACGTCATAGGGCGTCAATGAAATGTCGATGTTGGAACAGCAGGCGTTCCAGCAGCCAATGCCCTTGTGACAGGAGAACTGGATCGTGTGCGAGCCCTCCACCATCTGCGGTACGACGGGGCTGCCGGGAATGGTGATCTCGGGGTTGGACATGAACGGAACCTTCGTTGAGAACGGCAGAGGTTAATGATTGCACTTACGACGGATTGCTACCACCGCTGTCGAGCAAAAAGATATGCGACAAGGGGTTGCCGGGATGAAGTGCAGCGGAATCCGGGTCACAAGTCACAGTTGCGGGTTGCAGGTCATCCCCATTCCCTGGATTCCGCTGCGCTCATTCCCCGGATTCCGCTGCGCTTTATCCGGGCTACGTGCGCGTTCAAAAAAAAAGGCCGGGGTCTTGCGACCCCGGCCCGCTACTTCAGCCAGCGATACGCTTAGTGCGCAGCGGCCTTGAACAGCTTGGACTTGTCGACCAGATCCACGTGCTTGCGCTTGAAGCAGGTCCACTTCTTGGTCTGCTTGTCGTAGATCGAGTTGACGAAGCACTTCCAGTTCTCTTCATCCACGAAGTTCTTGTCCATGCGGTAGTAGAAGCCAGGATAACGGCTCTCCTCACGGAACTGGATGTGCTTCATGTGAGCTTCCGCGGTCAGGATGCGGTGGTAGTTTTCCCACGCACGGAGCAGCTCGTGAAGGTCTTTGGCGCGCATCTTCTGCGCGTCTTCCTTCAGCATTTCGAGCTTCTCTTCCGCAACCTTCAGCATGTGCTCGTTGGTCTTGTAGTAGGTCGCCACACCGGCCACGTACTCGTCCATGATCTTCTGCAGACGGAACTGCAGCATCTTGGGCGTGATGTAGTTCGGGTTGACGTCGATGGCCGTGGTGTAGTCCTTGTGCTCCAGGAAGTTACGCACCGGCTTGTAGATCTCCTCAGCCAGGGCATTCACGTCCGCGTCGAGTTCCGGATTGAAGCTGGCGTTGTCGATCACGTACTGCAGCATGGCCTTGGCAGCCAGGCGGCCTTCCGCGTGCGAACCGGAGGAGAACTTGTGGCCCGAGGCGCCCACACCGTCGCCGGCAGTGAACAGACCCTGGACGGTGGTCATGGAACGGTAGCCCCAGTTCCAGCCCTTCGGCAGGTGCGCGGGGACGTCGGAGAATTCCTCGTCGGTGGGTGCGCCCAGGTCGGTGGGGCCGGACACCCAGATACCGCAGCAGCCGGAGTGCGAACCCAGCAGGTACGGTTCGGTGGGCATGAGCTCGGAGTTCTTCTTCTCGGGCTCGACGTTCTCACCGACCCAGATACCGCACTGGCCCACGCACATGTCGAGGAAGTCTTCCCAGGCCTCGGCTTCGAGGTGCTTCACTTCCTTCGGCGTCAGGGTCTCGCGCAGCTTGGC
>JAWLGK010000043.1:0-5137 GCA_041685115.1 Gammaproteobacteria bacterium
ATGGATTCCGGCTTTCACCGGACTGACGGTTCTGTTGTCGGTTGCGTAGGTCACGTTGCGAAGCTACGTGACATCTTCATACCGCGCCTGTCACGTAGGTGCTGCGCGCCACGTGACCTACGGCACTCACACCCGTTGTCACCCCGGCGAAAGCCGGGGTCCATGCCAAGACATGAAAATGGATTCCGGCTTTCGCCGGACTGACGGTTCTGTTGTCGGTTGCGTAGGTCATGTTGCGAAGCTACGTGACATCTTCATACCGCGCCTGTCACGTAGGCGCTGCGCGCCAACGTGACCTACGTGTTCATTCATCCCCGTGGTCCATGCTTTTCTTCCGCACTCCCTCACGAACGGGCTAATCCACGTACGGCCCATGCTGGTGGATGGGTTCGCCGAGGGGTTTTCCTGCGATCACCAGATAGCGGGTGCCCGGTCCGGTGGTTACGTGCACGTCGCCCTCGCCGATCAGCATGGCTTCGCCGGCCTGTGCCGGGGTGCCGTCGCTCACCAGCTCACCGCGCAGTACATACAGCACGCCCGTGAATCCCGGCGGCACCCGTGCGGCGTGTTCGCTGCCCGGCGCCAGTTCGATGTCGAGGTACAGCAGCGGCGTGTGGGCCGAGAGCGGCGAGCCTGGTCCGGCCACCGTGCGTACCCGGTAGCCGTCGAGTTTTGTTTCCGGTATCTCGGCGGCGTTGATGGGTGCGTAGGCGGGCGCCGTGCCTTTGTCGCTGCGCGGCAGGTTCAGCCAGAGCTGTATGCCACGCGTGGTGCCGTCGCCCGTGGGCATTTCCGAATGCACGATGCCGCTTCCTGCGCTGAAGTGTTGCAGCCCGCCTGCGCTCACCACACTGTCGTTGCCCTGGTCGTCGCGGTGGTGCATGGCGCCTTCCAGTACATAGGTGACCACCTCGAAGCCGCGGTGCGGGTGGTCGGGAAACCCCGTACCGGGTTGGATCATGAATTCATCGAACAGCACGAAGGGATCGAGGTGGTCCCTCTCGGGGCCGGGGAAAAGGCGGCGTATGCGGGCACCGGCGCCTTCGGAAACGGACTGCGGCGTGAGCTTGGCGTAAGGCATGGGGCACCTCCCATCCAAAGCTTAATCGCCCCCGCGAACGGATGCGCTGCGCGGGTGAACGGCATTTGCCCTGGGTTGCGGTGCCGACGATTATTTCCCCGTAGGAGCCGACACCGTCGGCGAATGCAGGTCCGCCGGCGGTATGCATCGTTCGCCCACGGTGTGGGTTCCTACGGGTGGTTTTACCACCGCGGTGAATGCGCCGGTCAACCTTCGGCGATGCCGCCCTTGGTGAGCGCCGCGGGATCGAGCAGACGGCGGAGTTCTTCTTCCGACAGGTCCGTCATCTCCTTCGCCACCTCGATGAGCGGGCGGCCTTCCGCATAGGCGCGCTTGGCGATGGCCGCGCCCTTTTCATAGCCGATGACCGGATTGAGCGCCGTCACCAGGATGGGGTTCCGATCCAGCGCGGCGCGCAGGATGTTTTCGTTTACCGTGAACCCCGCGATGGCCTTGTCAGCGAGCACGCGCGACGCTCCCGCGAGCAGTTCGATGCTCTCGCACAGGTTGCGCGCGATCATCGGCAGCATCACGTTGAGCTGGAAGTTGCCATGCTGGCCGCCGATGGTGATCGCGGCGTCGTTGCCCATCACCTGCGCGCACACCATCATGGTGGCCTCCGGGATCACCGGATTGACCTTGCCGGGCATGATGGAACTGCCGGGCTGCAGGGCGGGCAGGGCGATCTCGGCGAGGCCGGCGAGCGGGCCGGAATTCATCAGGCGCAGGTCGTTGGCGATCTTCATGAGGCTCACCGCCACGGTCTTGAGCTGACCCGACAGCTCCACCGCCGCGTCCTGGCTGGACAGCCCTTCAAAGAGATTTTCCATGCTGGTGAACGGCACCTGGGTGTGCGCGGCGAGCAGGGCGGCCACGCGCGGGCCGAAGTCCTCGGGCGCGTTGATGCCCGTGCCCACCGCCGTGCCGCCTTGCGGCAGCGCCTGCACGCGCACCAGCGCGGCGTCCACGCGCGCCATGCCGTGGCGTACCTGTGCCGCCCAGCCGGAGAGCTCCTGGCCCAGGCGCACCGGCATGGCGTCCATGAGGTGGGTGCGGCCGGTCTTCACCACGTCCATGGTCTCCGCGGCGCGGCGTTCAATGGTGGCGGCCAGGTGTTCCAGCGCCGGCAGCAGCATCTCCCGGGCGAGCAGGGCGGCGGCCACGTGGATGGCGCTGGGGAACACGTCGTTGGAGCTCTGCCCCATGTTCACGTGGTCGTTGGGGTGCACCTTGCGCCCGAGCCGCTGGCTCGCCACGCTGGCGATGACCTCGTTGGCGTTCATGTTGCTCGAGGTGCCCGAGCCGGTCTGGAACACGTCGATGGGAAAGTGGCGGTCGTGCAGGCCTTCGGCCACTTCCTCGGCGGCCCCGAAGATGGCCATGGCCATGTCGGGCGGCAGCAGGCCCAATTCGGTGTTGGCACGGGCACAGGCGCCCTTGATGAGCCCAAGGGCACGGATCATGGCCCGCGGCAGCGGCTTGCCGCTGATGGGAAAGTTGTCCACGGCGCGCTGGGTCTGGGCGCCGTAGAGGGCATCGGCGGGCACGTTGAGTTCGCCCATGCTGTCGCGTTCGATGCGGAATTCGTTCATTGCGGTCCTCGTGAGAAATATTTCAGTCGCCGTTGTAGCCAACCCTTCTTGCCCCCTCTCCCTCCGGGAGAGGGCCGGGGAGATGGGATCAAACAGACACCATCACTCCTTGAAACTCGCACCCTTGATGCGCTCGCTCAGTACACGCCAGCGGCCGTCCTGTTCCCGGGCGATGGTCATGTCCTTGTCCAGCATCATCACCGTGCCCTGCATGCCCTTCATGACCTCACGCACCGAGCAGGTGATCTCCTGCGTATCGGCGTCGTGGATGGCCAGGTCGCGATAGGTCAGGCTGTAAAGCAGCGGCTTTTTCAGTTCATTGCTGCGACGCTGGAGCCAGCCCGCGTAATCCAGCGCCTCCACGCCCGGCACTCCGAACACGCGCAGGCGGCGCGACATGCAGCTTACATGGGCGTCGAGATCGCGCACCGCCACCGTGAAGGCGAGCTCGTCGAGCAGCTCGCGCACGATGCCGAAGGGGCTGACGTCCGCGGCGCCCGGTTTCATGCGGGCCCCATCAGGTGGTGATCGAGGACCAGGCTCAGGCTGTAGCGCACGCCGAATCCGGTGACCTCCGTGGGGATGTGGGCGAGACCGCCCTTGTTGGCCGCGGAGGCGAGATCGATGTGCACCCACGGCACGCCCGCGGCCACGAAACGGCTGAGAAAACGCACCGCCAGGATGTGGTCAGCGTCGCTCTCCAGGGTGCACTGCTTCACGTCGGCGATGTCGCTTTCCAGCTGGGCGTCGAAGTCCTCGTCGCAAGGAAAAGGCCAGACGCGCTCGCCGCTGGCGCGGCCGGCGGCGATGAGCGTGGGCACCAGGTCATCGCGGTTGGTGAGCGCGCCGCTGTAGCCGGTGCCGAGCGCGGTGATCATGGAACCGGTGAGCGTGGCGTAGTCCACCAGCAGCCTGGGCTTGCGACCGCTCGCCAGCGCCAGGGTGTCGGCCAGCACCATGCGGCCTTCCGCGTCGGTGTGCACCACCTCGATGGTGGTGCCGTTGCTGGCGCGCACCACGTCGCCCTGCTGGTAGGCGCGCGGGCCGATGTGGTTCTGCGCCAGCGCCAGCCAGCAGTCCACCGGGAAATTCACCTTCAGCCGCGAGAGGGCGAGCAGGGTGCCGAGGGCCACGGCGCTGCCGGCCATGTCCTGGTGCATGCCGTGCATGTGACGCGCGGCTTTGAGATTCACGCCGCCGGTATCGAAGCAGATGCCCTTGCCCACCAGGGAAAGCGCCGGGCGGCGCGCGCCCTTCGGCGGGTTGTAGCGTAGCTGCACGATGCCCGCGTCGGCATCGGGGCTCCCCTGGGCCACGGCCAGGAACGCGCCTGCTCCCAAACGCTGGAGTGCCTGCATGCCATGGACGCGCATCTCCCAGCCCTCTGCGCGCGCCAGCGCCGCGATGCGCTGGCGGTAGATCTTCGGCGTGAGGTGATTGGCGGGCAGGGCGGTGAGGTCGCGGGCCAGGGCGTTGCCCGCGGCCTCGGCCTGTAGGCGCGCCAGGTCCACGGCCTGCGTGGGTCCCCACAGCTGCACCGTGGCCGGGCGCGTGGGTTTGGTGGGTTTGCTCTTGAAGTTGGGCAGGCGGTGCGCGGCGGCGAGCAGGGCGGCCAGTCCGGCCTCGGCGACCGCCTTGCCGTGCCCACCAAAACCGAGCACGGCGAGGCCGATGGACTTGGGGTCGTCTTCCAGCAGCACAGCGGCCAGCCGGCGGCCCGCGGTGAGCCAGTCGAAGGCGCGCCCGTCGGCGCGCGGGCGGATGAGCGCCAGGCGCATGCCCTCCAGTTCCAGGGTGCGCACCCGCTCGTCGTCGGCGCGCCCTGCCAGTTGGCGCAGGGCCTCGGCGTGGGGCATGCCCGCCAGCGCATCGCGGCCCGGTCCGAGCACCACCCCGAGCACCGGCAGGCGCTCGGCGCGCGCCGGCGGCGTGTCTCCAACTCGCTGTTTTATTTGCATTTGTTTAAACGTAAGCGCGACCGGAACAGCGCCGTTACCTTGACCAGACTAGGCAAAAAACCGATCATACGACGCTTTCATATCTCCATAACACAGGTGTTTCCGCCGCTTTCCCATGCCAGACTGCGTCGGACCCTTTCCAACAACACAGACAATAACGATCGAGGAGCGCCATGAACGCCGCTGATAAAAAACGGCTGTTGCGCGAGATGCTCTTTGCCCGCCGCTTCGAAGAGCGCTGCTACGAAGCTTACGTGGAACGTAAGATCGGCGGATTCCTGCATCTGTATCCCGGCCAAGAGGCCTGTTCCATCGGTGTGATGGAAGTCGCCCGCCCCGGTCACGATTACGTGATCACCGGCTACCGCGACCACGTCCACGCCATCAAATGCGGTTCCGATCCCAAGGAAGTCATGGCGGAGCTGTACGGCAAGGAGACCGGCTCGTCCAAGGGACGCGGCGGCTCCATGCACATCTTCGACGCCAAGCACCGCTTCATGGGCGGC
>JAWLGK010000005.1:0-165085 GCA_041685115.1 Gammaproteobacteria bacterium
GGAAAGGAGCGCTCCGTGAGGGGGCCTGTGGAAAAGTGACCAGTTTCTCCCGCGAGGAAGGGGCGCTCAGGGCCACCCACAAATTCTGCGGAGGAGCCGGGCTTTTGCCGACGGCATCGCAACAAAACAACGGGCACCTGCTGCCAGGCGCCCGTGCAAGTACATCACTTAGGAGGAGCTTGGTTCTTATTTGCTGGTGAATTCGGGGTAGGCCTCGAGACCGCATTCGGCCAGGTCCACACCCGAGTACTCATCATCTTCGCTCACACGGATGCCCATCACGGCGCGCAGGATTGCCCAAACCGCAAAACTGGCGACGAATACCCAGGCGAAGATCACCGCAGCGCCGATGATCTGGCTCCACAGACTGGCATCCGCATGGGAGAAGGCCACCGCCAAGAGGCCCCAGATGCCTGCCACACCGTGCACAGAGATGGCGCCCACCGGATCGTCGATCTTCAGCTTGTCGAGCGTCACGATGGAGAACACCACCAATCCGCCGCCCAACGCGCCGATCAGCGTCGCCGTGAGTACTGCCGGGGCGAGCGGTTCGGCGGTGATCGAAACCAGTCCGGCCAATGCACCGTTCAGCGCCATGGTGAGATCGGCCTTGCCAAACAGCAGCCGCGACGTGACCAGTGCCGCGACTACGCCGCCTGCCGCCGCCATATTGGTGTTCACGAACACCTTCGCCACGGCATTGGCTTCACCGACGTCGGACAGCTTCAGCTCGGAACCGCCGTTGAAGCCGAACCAGCCAAGCCAAAGGATCATCGTGCCCAGCGTGGCGAGTGGCAGATTGGCGCCGGGAATGGCGTTCACTTCACCGTTCGGACCG
Organism: Gammaproteobacteria bacterium; assembly: GCA_041685115.1. Taxonomy (GTDB): domain Bacteria; phylum Pseudomonadota; class Gammaproteobacteria; order Thiohalomonadales; family Thiohalomonadaceae; genus JALOAT01. The sequence goes on from JAWLGK010000005.1 coordinate 839, forward strand.
TACTTGCCCTTACGTGCCCCGAGCAGCAGCACGCCTGCGAGAGCGGCCGAGGCGCCCGTGAGGTGCACCACGCCGGAACCGGCAAAGTCCACGAAGCCCAACTCGTCGAGGAAGCCACCACCCCACTTCCAGAAGCCTTGCACCGGATAAATGAAGCCGGTCATGACCACGGCAAAGGCAAGGAAGGCCCACAACCTCATGCGTTCGGCTACGGCGCCCGAGACGATGGACATGCAGGTGGCGGCGAACACGACCTGGAAGAAGAAGTCGGCCATGTTTGAGTAATACGGTGCGTCCTCACCACCGGCATGCACCGCTTGCAGTGTGTGTTCTTCGCCGAGCAGGAAGCTGATGCCTGGAAGGACCGCGCTGATACTGTCGCCGTACATGACGTTGTAGCCCACCAGCATGTACATGATGCTCGCGACGGCGTAGAGCACGATGTTCTTGGTGAGGATCTCGGCGGTGTTCTTCGCACGCACCAGGCCGGCCTCCAGCATTGCAAAGCCCGCGGCCATCCACATGACCAGGGCACCGGACACCAGGAAGTAAAAGGTGTCGAGCGCGTATTTCACTTCAGTGATCTGTTCCATGGCGTTTCTCCTTGCGCGTTACAGTGCGTCCGGCCCGGTCTCGCCGGTGCGGATGCGCATCACGTGCTCGAGATCGAACACGAACACCTTGCCGTCGCCGATCTTGCCGGTATTCGCCGCCTTGCCGATGGCCTCGACAACGCGATCGACCAGGCTCAGCGGCACCGCAGCTTCGATCTTCACCTTCGGCAGGAAATCGACGACGTATTCCGCGCCGCGATACAGCTCGGTATGCCCTTTCTGACGTCCGAAGCCCTTCACCTCGGTGACCGTGATCCCCTGCACGCCCACGTCGGACAGGGCCTCACGCACGTCATCGAGCTTGAACGGCTTGATGATGGCGGTAATCAGTTTCATGGTTTGCGTCCTCGTTGGTGGGCCCGCCCGATCGCAGGCGGGCGTTTTTCACGACTCAGAAGCTCTTGGTCCAGGCGACGCTGAAGCGCGGATCGTCGTTGTCCTTGCCGTTGCTCACGCCGTCGAGGTCGTTCTGATCGAAGGCGAAAGTGAAATCGCCGAAGTCACCGGCGGACTTGGTGAGGCCGATCCGGTAGTGCATGTAGTCCAGGTCAGTGCCTGCCTCGCCGTCTTCATCGAAGGTGTAGGCACCTACGGTCAGGCCGAGGGTGAAATCATCGGGCAGGACGAATTCCGCGCCGGCGTAGTAATAGAGGTCGCCCTCCATGAACGGCTGCGCAGCGGTGGGGTCGCTTTGTACGTCGCTGTTCACGGTGTAGGCGAGGCCCACGGTGAACATCTCGTAGCTGATGCTGCCGTACAGCTCGGTGAAATCGGCGTCGTCCGCGAGGGGGTACATGTAGTGGTTGACGCCCAGGTCATAACCGAGCGCGCCTGCTTCGCCGGAAAAACCTGCGTACACATCGTGCTCGTAGGCGCCGTCGAGGTCGGAAAGCCAGGTGCCTGCGTAGAGGCCCGCGTCGTGCTCGTAATCAACGCCGCCCTGCACGGCGGAGCGATCGTCGTTCTGGGTGACGCCGCGCCAGAGATAGTTGCTGGTGACGCCCACATTGCCGGTCACGTCGGCGCAAGCGCTGCCGCTCACGAACAGGCCGGCAGCCAGCGTGGACAGTACAGTGGTGATGGTCTTGCTCATTGTTCTTGCTCCTTGCGGAATACCAGGGGAATGCAAGGGAGCATTTGCACGGGCTGTGCCAGTTGCGGGATTCACCGCGCAACCGGCTCGCAGGCGTAACAGCGCGTGTGAAACGGGGTCTTTGGCGCACCCTTAGGCAGCGACAGGAACGGCCTCGCACGTTTATAGTGCGCGGCCGGACGCGGGCGATTACCCTAAAATCAAACCATCACAATGGGGGAGCACTGAATGAACAATCCGGGATTCATCGATGAGCTGTCGCGGCGTATTGCCGGCATCCTCCCGCCGGGTGCGCGGGACCTGCAACACGATATGGAGAAGAACGTGCGCGCCATGTTGCACAGCACGTTCGCACGCCTGGATCTGGTGACGCGGGAAGACTTCGACATCCAGACCCGCGTCCTCGAACACACGCGGGCAAAGCTCATTGCCCTGGAAAAGCAGGTCGCCGAACTGGAGGCCCGCCTCGGCGACAAGACGCAGTAATCAGTGCGGGTGCACCGGCAGCCGGTCCGTCACGGCGACCGGCGCCGGCGCCGCCTCCTCGCACCACAGGCCGAGGGCCCCCGCCAGCACCAGGGTGATCCCGGCCATCTCAAGCCATTCCTCGCAGGCGATCTCCACGCCTTGCATCAACGGCGTTGCAGTGTTCGCCATGCCGTAGCCGATCACCTCCATGCCCACCGCGCCGCCCACGAATACCGCGAACCCGCCCGCCACGCACATGCTCGGCCTGCGATGGTGACGCCAGAGATACAGCAGACGCGGCAGCGAGACGAGCAGAAAGGCAAACACGGCCGCGAGGTAGAGGGTGATCCAGATGCCATGCCCGCCCTCGAAGCGCGGCAGCCAGCCGTAACGCGCCAGTCCGGCAGTGAGCGCCTCGTGGAGGGACAGCGCCTCGTCTGCGGAGAGGAACACGAAGGCGAGGCCCAGCACGGCGAGGAATCCGCGGCCGAGCGGTGCGAGGGCGCCCGGGTGGCGCGCCTTGAGCAGCAACACCGCGCCCACGGCGCACAGTTGCAAGGAGGAAAACCACGCGGCGATGCTCTGCTCCCCGTCCAGGTCGACGAGCCGATGCACGAACCAGAACGGGCTGCCAAGCGCGCGCTCGATGAGAAAAAGGATGACCAGGCACGCTTCGAGCAGCAGCAGCCCGCTGACCAGAAGACGGATATCCCTGTGGGTGAGCGTGTCCATGGGCTCGTGTCTTGCGTGGGCGAGGCAACAAGCATGGCTTGAGCCACGGAAATTGCCAGGCGTTCCCAAGCGATGGTCGATCCGGTATGTTCTGCCCATCCAGGGAAGGAGTGCATCGTGTCGCTCGCCATCGTCCATAGCCGCGCCCAGGCCGGCGTCGACGCGCCGGAGGTCACGGTCGAGGTTCACCTCGCCAACGGCTTGCCGGTGTTGAACATCGTCGGGCTTCCAGAAGCCGCCGTGAAGGAAAGCAAGGACCGCGTGCGCAGCGCGCTGGTCAACGCCCATTTCGAGTTCCCGGGCGCCGGCCGCATCACCGTCAACCTCGCCCCTGCCGATCTGCCCAAGGAAGGCGGCCGCTTCGATCTTCCCATCGCCCTTGGCATCCTCGCCGCCTCGGGTCAGATCCCGCGCGAGGCGCTGGACCGGTACGAGTTCGGCGGCGAGCTCGCCCTCACCGGCGCGCTGCGACCGCTGCGCGGCGCCCTGCCCTTCGCGCTCGCCGCACGCCGCGCGGGCCGCACGCTCGTGCTGCCGGTGGACAATGCCGCCGAGGCGGCGCTGGTGAGCGGCGCCGAGGTGTTCGGTGCACAGCACCTGCTGGAAGTTTGCGCGCACCTGATCGGGCGTACGCCATTGCCGCCGGCAGAAGCGGGCCCTTTCGCTGCGCGTGAAATGCCGCCGGATCTGCGCGACGTGAGGGGCCAGCACCATGCGCGCCGCGCCTTGGAGATCGCGGCGGCCGGCGGCCATTCGCTGCTGATGGTGGGGCCGCCCGGCACGGGCAAGACCATGCTGGCGAGCCGCCTGCCCGGCCTGCTGCCACCCATGACCGAAGACGAGGCGGTGGAGAGCGCGGCGGTCGCCTCCATCAGCGAACAGGGGTTCTCGCGCGAGCGCTGGGGTGTGCGGCCGTTCCGTGCGCCGCACCATACCGCCTCGGCGGTGGCGCTGGTGGGCGGCGGCTCGCATCCGCGCCCGGGTGAGATCTCGCTGGCCCATCAGGGCGTGCTGTTTCTCGACGAGCTGCCCGAGTTCGACAGGCGGGTGCTGGAAGTGCTGCGTGAACCGCTGGAGTCCGGGCAGATCACCATCTCGCGCGCCGCGCGCCAGGCCCAGTTTCCCGCCCGCTTCCAGCTGATTGCCGCCATGAACCCGTGTCCCTGCGGCTATCTGGGCCACGCCAGTGGGCGCTGCCGCTGCACCGAAGAGCAGGTGCTGCGCTACCGCGCACGCATCTCCGGGCCCCTGCTCGACCGCATCGACCTGCGCATCGAGGTGCCGAGCCTGCCGCCCGAGGCGCTGCGCGCGGCGCAGCCGGGCGAGCCGAGTGAGACGGTGCGGGTGCGCGTCACGGCGGCGCGCGGGCGTCAGCTGGCGCGGGCCGGGCGGCCCAACGCGCAGCTCGGCCCGGCGGAAATCGCCCGCGACTGTGGTCTGTCTGCGGACGCGGCCGCCCTGCTGGAGCAGGCGGTCACGCGGCTCGGGCTGTCCGCACGCAGCCACGACCGCATCCTCAAGGTGGCGCGCACCATCGCTGACCTCGCGGGGGCCAGGCAGATCGCCACTGCGCACTTGGCAGAGGCCGTGGGTTATCGCAAGGGGCATCGCTGATCTCGCGCGGGCCGCCTTGGGAATCAAGCAGTTGCAGCCACCGCCCCAAGTCGGGCCCGCACGCGGCGGCGCGTGGGGTAAAATGGCGCGCCCTGCGAAACACCCGGTCCATGCACAGTCTCAATCCCCGCCAGAAAGAAGCCGCGCGTTACATCGACGGCCCCTTGCTCGTGCTCGCCGGCGCGGGCAGCGGCAAGACGCGCGTCATCACCCAGAAGATCGCCTTCCTGATCCAGCAGTGTGGCATCGCGCCCCGCAACATCGCCGCCGTCACCTTCACCAACAAGGCGGCGCGCGAGATGAAGGAGCGCGTGGGCAAGCTCATGCAGGGCAAGGAATCGCGCGGACTGCGCGTGTCCACCTTCCACACCCTGGGACTCGACATCCTCAAGCGTGAGCTGAAGCTGGCGGGGCTCAAGAGCGGCTTTTCCATTTTCGACAGCCAGGACAGCGCCGGGCTGATCCGCGAGCTGCTGCGCCGCGATGCGGGCGCGGACGACCTGGCCGAGCAGGTGCAATGGCGCATCTCGCGCTGGAAAAACGGCTTCGTCGGCCCCGCCGAGGCGGCCATGAACGCGGCCGATGTGCAGGAACACGCCGCTGCCAAGGTGTACGAGGAATACAACCGCCACCTGCGCGCCTACAACGCGGTGGACTTCGACGACCTCATCATGCTGCCCGTACTGCTGTTTCGCGAGCACCCGGAGGCGCTGGAGCGCTGGCAGAACCAGATCCGCTATTTGCTGGTGGACGAGTACCAGGACACCAATGCCACCCAGTACCAGCTGGTACGCATGCTGGTGGGCGTGCGCGGCGCGCTCACCGTGGTGGGCGACGACGACCAGTCCATCTACGCCTGGCGCGGCGCCCAGCCCGAGAACCTGGCGCTGCTGAAGAACGACTTCCCGAACCTGAAGGTGGTGAAGCTGGAGCAGAACTACCGCTCCATGGCGCGCATCCTCAAGGCCGCCAACCAACTCATCGCCAACAACCCGCACGTGTTCGAGAAACAGCTGTGGAGCGAGATGGGGCACGGCGAGCCGCTACGGGTGATCACCGTGCGCGACGACGAGCATGAGGCCGAGCGCGTGGTGTCGGAGATCATCACCCATCGTTTCAAGCACCGCAGCGAATACGGCGAATACGCCATCCTCTACCGCGGCAATCACCAGTCGCGGCTGTTCGAGAAGGCCCTGCGCGAGCAACGCATCCCCTACATCCTCTCGGGCGGGCAGTCCTTTTTCGCCAATGCGGAGATCAAGGACATCATGGGCTATCTGCGGCTGCTGGTGAACCCGGACGATGACGCCGCATTCCTGCGCGTGGTGAACACACCCAAGCGCGAGATCGGCCCGACCACCGTGGAGAAGCTGGTGCACTACGCAGCCATGCGCCAGACCAGCCTGTTCGGCGCCTGCCACGAGCTCGGCCTCGGCCAGCACCTCAACGACCGTGCCGCGGACCGGCTGCGCCGCTTCGGCGAATGGATCGTCGACATCGAAGACCGCGCCAAGCGCGGCAATGTCATCGAGGCGGTGCGCGATCTCGTCAAGGAGATCGACTACGAGACCTGGCTCAATGACACCAGCAAGGACCTCAAGCAGGCCGAGCGGCGCATGGGCAACGTATGGGAGCTGGTGGACTGGCTCAAGCGCATGGCCGAGCCCGAGGAAGGCGAGATCGTGGCCAGCGAGCCGACCCTTCAGGACCTGGTGAACCGCATGACCCTCATGGACATCCTCGATCGCAACAACGAGGAAAAGGGCGGCGACGCGGTACGCCTGATGACCCTGCACGCGGCCAAGGGCCTGGAGTTCCCGCACGTGTTCCTGGTGGGCATGGAGGAGATGCTGCTGCCGCACCGCAGTGCGGTGGAGGAGGACAACGTGGAGGAGGAGCGCCGCCTGGCCTACGTGGGCATCACCCGCGCCCAGAAGACCCTCACCTTCACCCTCGCCGAGCGCCGCCGCAAGGGCGGCGAACTGGTGCGCTGCGAGCCCTCACGCTTCCTCCAGGAACTGCCCCAGGACGACCTGCAATGGGAAGGTGGCGGTGTGGAACTACCCAAGGAAGAACGCCAGGAGCGCGGCAAGGCGCACCTGGCGAACCTGCGCGGCATGCTCGGCCAGTAGGCCCTACGCGCCGATGAGGTAAAACCCGCCGCCCGTGAGGGCCGCGCCCGCATAGCGCAGCACGCGCTCCGAGGCGCAGGCCCGTGCCGCCAGGCCCGCCAGCATCCCGCCCGCATGGAGCGCGGCGGTGGCCAGCACGAAACCGAGACCATAGGACAAGCCGGACGCGGCGAGCGGCATCTCCGCGCCGTGGGCATGGCCGTGGAACACGGCAAAGCCGCCAATCAGCGCCAGACCGACGGCGGGCGCCACCTGCCGGCCGAACAGTACCAGCAGACCGAATACCGTCACCGAGACGGCGATGCCGAGCTCCACGTTGGGCAGCGCGACACCGGCCATCGCCAGCGCGGCGGCAAGCGTCATCAGGCCAAGAAAGGCCAGCGGTGCAAGCCACAGCGTCCTGCCGCCACGCTGCGCGGCCCATAGGCCGACCGCCACCATCGCGAGCAGGTGGTCCACGCCGGCCAGCGGATGAACGAGACCGTGGGAGAGTCCGACCGGATCACCGAGCCCGGTGTGGGCAAAGGCGGTCGGGGTGGCGAGCAGTAACAAGAGGGCGGCGAGGCGATGAGGCATCTTCCTGTGCATGGTTCACTCCGGCAGATGTGGTCGGCGGGACCTGGGCCCCGCCGACGATACTAGCACCGCCGTTGATCACCAGACACTCGGAGCAGCCCCGACCTCGATCCTCAATGCGGGCGATCCGCCGGGTGGGCCTTGCGGTAGCTCACGCGGTAGAAGAAGCCCATGTACAGCGCGAACGCCGTGATCGCCAGGTGCAGCCAGACGTCGGCCCAGTTGTGGGCCATGACACCGAGCAGCGGACTGTTGCCAGCCGCAAAGCCGATCAGGGCGATTACGCCGTAGATGATGCCGAAGATCTGGAAATACAACCGCGATGCCCGCTCGCTGGTCAGGCCCACCCAGACCGCCACTGCGCCGGTCAGCAGGTGCACCGTATTGTGCAAGCCATCCACCGCGAACAGCCCGAATAACAACCCGTTCGGCGTCAGCGGGCCGATGAAGCCGAGAATCCCGACCACCAGCAGGATGATGCCGAACCACGTTGCAGTCTTCATCAACATGGTACGTCCTCCGCGTTTACGGACACACCTTGTCCTGACGTCGATCCCCTTCGCCTTACTTCAAGTGTAGGGTCAGGCTGTGGGGCGGGGCTGTGCGCTTCCGTGAATCGGACCCCACCAATCGATGCAATCGGCCTTCATGGATCGTGCTGATGCGACAACGCGGAGGCCGCGGAGATGTATCACCTTGTGGGGGGCTCCGTATCTCTGTGGCTCTGTATTGAATTCTTGAGGGTCACCCTTGCGACCTCCGCGTCAAATCTCCTGGCCAAGATCAGGCGCGGCGCGCCTCAATCAGCGCGGCCGCGAAGATGAGCGTACCGCCGGCCAGTTCCTTGCTGCCCAGGGTCTCGCCACCGATGAGCGTGGCGGAGACCACGGCCACAAGCAGCTCGGTAATGAGGATGATGGAGGCCCGTCCGGCCTCGAGGCGCGTAACGGCCCACTGGGTGAGCAAGGTGGCAAGCAACAGCCAGCCCAGGCCGAAGCCCGCCAGCGACGCCCACCCGGATGCAGGCACCACCGGCATGGGCGTGGCCTGCGCCCCCATGAGCAGCAGCGCCATGAGCGCGCAGCCTGCGAAGACCACGCCACTTTTCGTGGCGGTCGGAATGCGCTGGGCGGCGCGGGTCGCCACATTGTTCAGCGCGAAGGCCATGCCCGCGGTGATTGCCAGGAAATCCACCGGGGTAGGCCGTGTGGCGAGGACACCCCAGGCCCCCAACACGAGGAATGCGCCGGCAAGGGCGAGCACGACCCCCACGGCACGCTGCCTATCGATGTGCTCGCCGAGAAACACGCGCCCACCGAGGACACCCCACACGGGCGCCAGATAGAACAGCATCATCGCACGCACCACTTCACCGAGGATCATGGCCTCGGCGAAGGCAAGATTGGCGTAGCCGCCCAGCAGCACCATGAGCCACGCCAGGCGGCGTTCGCCCCGGTAACACCGGCGCTCTGACCAAAGCCAGGGCAGCAAGACCACGGCCGCCACCCCGTAGGCCACGGCGATGAGCGGCAGCCCGTCGATGCCCTGCGCGTTGAAGTGCTTGAGCGGCCACCAGGAGAGGCCCCACAGGAAGGCGCTGGTGACCAGCAAGGCCACGGGGAGGGTCTGGGTCACGTCAGTCGATCAGCGAAGAAGGGGGAAAGGGGGTCTGCTGGGCCTCAGCGGTAAGCGGGCCGCGCCTGAAAAAAGGGGCGACGCTGTGGCGCCGCCCGGTTATGGGGATCTACTTGGACCTGTCGATCATGAACTCGATGGCCTCGCGAATCTCCTGATCGGAGCAGTTGCCGCAGGTGCCGCGGGCAGGCATGGCATTGAAGCCCTTCAGCGCGTGGGTCATGAGCGTATCCATGCCCTGCTGGATGCGTGGGGCCCAGGCCGCCTTGTCGCCCAGCTTCGGTGCGCCGGCCGCGCCGGTAGCATGGCAGGCCTGGCAAGAGGCGTTGTAAACCTGTTCGCCGGTGCGGGCAGCGCTCGCCGCGGGCGCCGCCGCTGCGGCCTCAGCCATGATGGGTGCCCCCGTGTTGAGCGAACCCACGGGCTGGATACGCGCAAGTACGGCGTCATCACTCAGGTCCGCCAACCGGCGCCCGGCCAGCAGGCTGCTCATGCCTTGCAGCACCAGCACGATGATGAGAGCCATCACCAGCAACATCACGAAGCTCAAGCGCAAACCCTTGTTTTCGGCCACGACGGATTACCTCGAAAGCTGTTCTTGGCGGTGCAGACCGCCGGTGCATCGCCCCCTTCGCGGGGTACCGGAATAGCGGGAATATAGCAGCCGTGACCGAGCCCGGAGAAGCGAACCGCCCACACATCCCCGTGGACGGGACGGCTATCTCCGGTTATCCTTAGCCGCTTCCCGACGCCTGCGTCGCAGGCACACACCACACCACGCGCCCGTAGCTCAGCTGGATAGAGCACCATCCTCCGACGGTGGGGGCCGGGGGTTCGAATCCCTCCGGGCGCGCCATTTCAAAGTCACTGACCGGCCGTTTCCTACCGCGCGTCCTGCGGTGCGGCACCGTCAGTTCACGCCTAAATCCGTCCGACAACAGTTGCGCCCGGCGCGCTTCGCGGCATAGAGCGCCTGATCGGCGCGATTGAATACGTCTTCCACGATGTCTTCGCCGCGGAACTGGGCCACGCCGCAGGACACGGTGACCTTGACCCGCGCGCCGCGGTGGTGAAACTCCGCGTTCTCCACAGTGGCGCGGACCTTCTCCACGCAGCTGAGGGCGCTGGCCAGCTCGGTCTCCGGCAACAGCATGATGAACTCCTCGCCACCGTAACGGCAGATGAAATCGGTTACGCGCGTTTGCGATTTGAGCAGGGTGGCGATCACGCGCAGCACCTTGTCGCCGGCTTGATGGCCGTAGCTGTCGTTCACACGCTTGAAGTGATCGACATCCCAGATGCTCAGTACCAACGGCGAGCCGTAGCGCCGCCAGCGCTGGTATTCCTGCACCACACGCTCGTCGTAGGCGAGTCGGTTGGGAAGCCCCGTAAGGGGATCGAGCAACGCCTGACAACGCTCCACACGCACGCGTTCGCGCAGGCCTTCCGCCTCGGACTCGAGCGCCGCGAGACGCTCGGTGAGGCTGCTCATGTCACGCTCCAATTCCGCCGCGCGCTGTTCTTCGAGGCGGTGGAACGCAGCCATGTCGTCGCGGATGGCGTGCACGCGTGAGTCGAGCAGGGATTTCAGCTGGTCGAGGCCTTGGGCCGACTGCACGGCGGCATCGATGCCGTCCATGTGCACATCGATGGCCGAACCGAGCCGCCGCCCTTCCTGAAAGGAATCGATCTGTGCCTTCACGGTAGCGTGAAGGTTTTGATCCAGTGTCTGCAGGCCATCGGTGAGCTGGCTGAGAAAGTCCTCCAGGGCACGCTTCTCACGCAGCGCGCCGACGCGCATGTCGGCGATCAACTCGGCCAGACTGCGCAGCACGCCTTCCACCGCAACCGGCGTCAGCGGCTCCTGCAGGAGGCCCCGCAGGGCCTCGGCGCGCTCGGTGAGTTCCCGGGGCACGGCGATGTACTCGAGCAGCCGCAGCAGCGCCTGGTTGATGGAACCGCCGCCATCGACGCGTTCCTGCACCAGATCGACCAGGTGTCCCACGGCGCGCCGCATGTCGGACTCGGAGCCGGTCACGGCGGCACGGATGAACCGGGTCGCATCTGCCGGCGCGTCAGTGAGCAGGCGGTCGGTGAGCGTGGTAAGGATCTCACGGGCGAAAGCGAGGCCGGGGCCGGGCAGCCCGGCGGCGCTCTCCTGTTGGGCAAGACCGCAGCCGAGGTCTTCCAGGAGCGGTGCAAGCTCCCGGGTGTCGGTGCCCCTGCGCAATTCGCCGCGCAGCTCGTCAAGCCTGGTCGCGAGGCCGGGCTCGGCGAGGTCGGTGTAACTGATGAGCCGCAACAGGGTCTGGCGCAGCAGGGCCTCGATCTGGCGCCACTCCTGCTCCTGTTTTTCCAGTGCGTCGAGGCTGTCGTAATACCTTTGCCGCCACGCTTCGGCTTGCGCTGGATCGCCGTCCTTGTTGATCAAGGCCATGGCCCGGTCCTCACACAGCAAGCCGGAGGTGCGCCGGGATGGCAATCTCCACGGCGATCGGCAGATGGTCCGAGAACGCATGGTTGAGCACCTGACACTGGGCGATCTCCAGGCTTGGTGACACCAGGATGTGGTCGATGTTGCGGGCCGGGCGCCAGCTCGGGAAGGTGCACATACCTTCCACCGGCTCCCGCAAACCGGTGCGTCGGAATAGCAGCTGCATCTCGAGGCTGCCGGGCTCGCAGTTCATATCGCCCATGAGCACCACGTGTTCGTACTCGGCTACGACTTCGGCGATGTACTCCAGTTGCTGGAGACGTGTGCGTTGTCCCAGCGCGAGGTGAATCAGCACCACGACGAGCTCGCCGTAACGCGCCAGCAACGCACCACGACCGGGGATGAAGCCGGGCAGCTTATATTCGGTGACCTCCACCGGGCGCAGGCGCGAGAGCAGGCCGTTGGCGTGTCGGGCGATGCCGACCAGGTCGCGGTTCAATTGGTGATGCCAGAACGCGAACTCCGACTGCTGGGCAAGGTATTCGGTGAGATTGATGTTGCCGGTGCGGTGGCTGCCCGCGTCCACCTCCTGCAAGGCGACGATGTCGTAACCGGACAGCACCTGGGCGATGCGATCGAGGTTGCGGAAGCGCTGATCGTGGGGCAGCAGATGCCGCCAGCTCTTGGTCACGTAATGGTGCGGCCGCACGCTGTCGATGCCCACCTGGATGTTGTAGCTCAGCAGGCGCAGCCGCTGGTGCGGTGCGGGCTCTGCGAGGCGGGTGGTGTGCATGGGCAAAATCATCGACTCGCGTTCCTCAGATCGGGCAGACCATCTCGCCCATCTTCGCTGTCAGTTTCAGGTTCTCGCCATAATCGACCGGGCAGTCGATGATGCTGACCGCGCTGTCGGCAAGTGCCTTCTGTAGGGTCGGCCGCAGCTCGTCGGCGCTTTCGATGCGATAACCGCGCGCACCGAAAGACTCGGCCAGTTTGACGAAATCAGGGTTGGTGAAATCGACGAAGGCCGGTCTGCCGAAGTAGTTCATCTGCTTCCATTTGATGAGGCCGTACCCGCTGTCGTTCCATATCAGCACCACCAAGGGCGTACCGAGGCGCACGGCGGTTTCCAGCTCCTGCACGTTCATGAGAAAGCCCGCGTCACCGGTCACCGCCACCACCTTGCGATCCGGATGCGCGAGCTTGGCGGCGATGGCGCCCGGCAGGGCGATGCCCATGCTCGCAAAGCCGTTGGAGATGATGCAGGTGTTGGGGTATTCGCAGCGGAACATGCGCGCCATCCACAGCTTGTGGGCGCCCACGTCGCACACGACGATGTCCTCCAGCGCCATGGCCGTGCGCAGGTCCCAGATGATCTTCTGCGGCTTGATGGGGAATTCGCCATCGGCGTGGCAGGCGTTCATGTCCTCGATGAGGGCGCGGCGCAAGGCACGCATGTGCTGGCCCTGGTGGGGCGTGGACAGCTCACCGATGCGCAGCAGGGAGTGTTTGATATCGCCGACCACGCCCACCGCCACCGAGTAGTAGGCATCCACTTCGGCGGGAATGGAGTCGATGTGGATGATGATCCGGTCGCGGGTCGGGTGCCACAGGTACGGGTGATACTCGACCAGGTCGTAGCCGACGCAGACGATGACATCGGCGTTGTCGAACCCGCAGTTCACGTAATCCTTCGATTGCAGCCCCGCGGAGCCGAGTGCGTGCGGATTGCCCGCGAAGGGCACCACGCCCTTGGCCATGAAGGTATTGGCCACGGGGATATTCAGGCGTTCGGCGAAATCCGCCAGGTGTTGCCAGGCCTTTGCCCGCAGCACACCGTTGCCGGCGAGAATGATGGGGTTGCGCGCATTGGTAATAAGCTCGGCGGCGGCCTTGACCCGCTCGCTGAGCGGTTCGGGCTGATGAGGGTTCTTCACCGGCAGGGGTACGTCATCGATGTCCATTTCCGCGATGTTTTCCGGAAATTCGATGAAGCTGGCGCCGGTCTTTTCCGTCTGGGCCAGTTTGAAGGCCTTGCGCACCACTTCCGGGATCACCTCGGGGGCGAGCAGGCGCGAGGAATACTTGGTGATGGGCCGGAAGATCTGCTCCAGATCGAGGACCTGGTGCGACTCCTTGTGCAGGCGATTGGTGGAGGCCTGGCCGGCGATGGCCACCAGCGGGGCGTGATCCATGTTGGCATCGGCGACCCCGGTAATGAGGTTGGTGGCGCCGGGACCGAGGGTCGCCAGGCACACCCCGGCGCGCCCGGTAAGGCGCCCGTAGACATCCGCCATGAAGGCCGCACCCTGCTCGTGGCGCGCAGTCACGAAGGTGATGGACGACCCGAGCAGGGCGTCCATCAGGTCGAGGTTCTCCTCGCCCGGGATGCCGAACACGTATTGCGTGCCCTCGTTTTCGAGGCAACGGACGAACAGTTCGGCAGCCTTCATGTGAGCCTGTCAGGGGTTGCCGCGCCCTTCCCTGAGCGCGAGGTATTCCGCGATGCGGAGCATGTTCTCATAGCTTCCTGCCATGTCACCCTCCACCCGGTACTTGCCGGCGACCACGAGGCTCGGCACCCCCGTGACACCGTAGGCCTTGCTGAGCGTCATCGCCCGATTCACCTTGGTCTCGACGGCAAAGGAGTTGAATGCGGCGCGAAATTCCGCGGCCTGCACACCCCGGTCGGCAAAAAATTGTGCCAGTTGGTCTTCCGTGCCGAGCATCTGCCGCCGCTCGTGGACGGCGGCGAAGAGGTCCTTGTGCACACGATCGAGCACCCCAAGGGCCTCGGCGGCATAGAAGGCCTTGGCATGCACGTGCCACAGGTTAGTGCGAAACACGGCCGGCATGCGCGTGAACTCGATGGAATCGGGCTTTTTCTGAAGCCAGGCGTGGATGGTCGGCTCCATCTCATAGCAGTGCGGGCAGCCGTACCAGAACAGCTCCGTGATCTGGACCTTACCCGGTGCGGCGTCGCTCGGCTGCGCCGGTTCGATGCGCGCGTAGTGGACGCCTTCCGTGAACGGCTCGGCGGCCCCGGCGGCGAGGGGAACGAAGGCGGCAAGAATGAGAAGGAAGCGCTTGAAATTCATGGGTTCTCCTTGGCTTCGGTGCAGTCCGGCACCGAAAACACATCATACCCGATGGCCATGGGAGCTTGTCATCACATCGGTGCTTTCACCGCCAAAACGCGATGCACTATGCTATGCGCCTGCTTTCCCGGAGGCTGTTCCATGGCAATCCTGACCGATGATGCAAATAAACGTGCCGAGCTGAGTGAGTTCCTGAACCAGCAGAACCTCTGCGAGTCTCTCACACTGCGCGAAGTGAACCTGTTGTTGGACTTCACGGAACTGGTGGAATTCAAGAAAGGCCAGATCATCGCTGACATCGGCGAAGTGGGGGAGGCGCTGTATTTCGTCGTCAAGGGCGAGGCCGCGCTGGTCTATGACAACCAGGGCCAGGCCGTGGAACTGGCCCGGGTGCGGGAAGGCGAGCTGATGGGCGAGATGTCGTTCTTCGACCGCGAGCCGCGTTCCATCCGCTTGGTGGCCATGCGGCCGGAGACGCGGATGTTGCGCATGTCCCGCATCATGTATCAACGCCTGCGGATCGAGCATCCCTTCATCGCCGTGAACATCCTGGAGCACGCCGTGGTGAGCCTCGATCGCCTGTTCCGCCGCGTCAGTCAGGATGTGGCCACGTACTCTCACTACGTCTACGGCGGCAAGAAGTGAACAGGTGATGGGTGGCGCGTGACGCGATGGGAGGCCAGGGCCTCTCCATCGCGTCACGCGTCACCTGCTACAGCGTAATGGCCTTTACAGCGTTCCGTACGAATGCAGGCCTGACAGGAACATGTTCACACCGAGGAAGGCGAAGGTGGTGACGAACAGGCCGATGATGGCCCACCAGGCCATGGGCCGGCCGCGCCAGCCCTTGGTCAGGCGCATGTGCAGCCACGCCGCGTAGTTCAGCCACACGATGAGGGCCCAGGTCTCCTTCGGGTCCCAGCTCCAATACCCGCCCCAGGCCTCGGCCGCCCACATGGCGCCGAGCACGGTCGCCACGGTGAAGAAGGCGAAGCCGAGGGCGATGGCCTTGTACATCACGTCGTCCAACTGCCCCAGCGTGGGCAGGCGTGCCGCCCAGGCACTGCCGGGCTTCACCCGGTCGACGATGAGATAGGCAATGCCCAGCATGGCGGCCAGGGCGAACCCCCCGTAACCGACGAAGTTGGTGGGCACATGGATCTTCATCCAGTAGCTCTGCAGCGCCGGCACCAGCGGCTGGATCTCGTGGGCCTGGCGCTCGAAGGTGTACCACAGCAAGAAGGCCACCGAGGCACTGATCACCGTGAGCGCGAAGGCACCCATGGCGCGGCTGCGGTAACGGCCCTCGTAATACAGGTACATGAGCCCGGTGATCACCGCGAACAGGATGAACACCTCGTACAGGTTGCTCACCGGAATGTGGCCAACATCGGGGCCAATGAGATAGGACTCGCGCCAGCGCACCATGAGGCCGATGAAACCCATGGCCGAGGCGCACCAGGTGAGGGCCGTGGCCACGCGCCCGGTGAAGTCGGAGCGCATGAACAGGGACAGCCAGTAGGCGGCGGTGGCCATCACGAACAGCGCGCTCATCCACATGATTGCGGACTGGCTCGACAGCAGGTATTTCAGAAAGAAGTTGGCGTCGCCGCGCGCCAGTTCACCACCATACAGGCCGATGGACGCAAGACTGAGCAGCGCCACCGCCAGGGTATAGGGGCGCATCGCCTTCCAGCCCCAGCCCAGTGCGAGGACCACCGGCGCGGTGCCTGCGAGGATGATGATCTCGAAGCCATCCATCAGTGCGCTGTAGCGCGCGTAGGCAAACAGCACCCCCGCCAACACCAGCGCACCCCAGCCCCAGTCCCACAAACCGAGGCGTTGCCACCACGCCTTGCGTGTCAGTCCGTCCCGCAAGAACTCCGAAGTCACCGACATATTATCCCGCCTCTTGCTGAGTCATGGCTTCCGCACCCGTGGCCACCGCGAGCACCCGGCGCACGCCTTCGAACTCGGTAGCAAACTCGGCGCGATCTCGATTGCCGCTGCCAGCGAGCAACACACGCGTACCGTGTTCGCCCGCGGTCACCGAAACCCACACGCGGCGGTGATGCAGGTAGAACATGAAGAAAACGCCCGCCATCAGCATAACGCAACCGAGGTAAACGATATCCTTGCCTGGTGCACGGGTAATCTGCAGTCCAGAGGCCTCCACGTGCTCGAAGTCGCTGAGCTGAACGAGCAGGGGCGAGCCATAGTTGCCGAGCGCGGCGAAGGCCTCCAGGGCGTCCTCGAAGAACTTCGCATCGGCATCACTCACGCCCTGCTCGCCGAGCGCGCCGTCCGCACGCAACTGGTCCACGTAGAGCGAGCCGAGCACGGACTGCAGGACCATGACGTACGATTCCATGGCCTGCTGGCGCTCGGCCTCGGGCACGGCCTTTTCCACCTGGTCCACCACCGCACCCATGCCACCGCGGGTGAACATCTCCACCAGGCGCGTAATGGACCCGACCAGGTTTGCGCGCGTCTCCGCGTCACTGCCGGCAGGCATGAGGCCGTCCGCCTGGGCATTGATCGTTTCGCGCACACGCGCCGCATCGAGGGCATTACGACGCAGGGTCATGAAGCGATCCAGGCTGCCTGCGGCATCCAGCGGCAGGTAAAGATAGCGGTACGGTTCGCCCGGCAGGGCGCGCATGCCGCTCATGAAATACGGACGCCCCTCCTGGATGACGGGCATCATGTAGTTCACGTATTCGATGGCCTCACCGGCCTCGTTTCGCAGCTTGAACACCACGCTCGGGCCGTAGTTGCGAAAGCCGCCACCGCCGTCTTCGTCCGGGAAGACGTTGTAGGGCTTGAAGTCGATGAACTCGATGCTCATCGGGCCCCGCGGCGTAATCACCTTGAGGTTCTGATACACCGCACCCTCGAGTTCCAGGGGCGCGAGGTTCGGTACATCCAGGGCGTGCGCACGCAGTTTCATCCGCGAGCCACCGTCCGAGAAGCTCGCCTGATAGATGGCATAGCCCCTGTGAATGAGCGGATGGTTCACGGCGATGGTGCGCTTGAGGGGCTCCGCCAGCTCGGGGTCGTGGATCACCACATCGCTTTCGAAGGACTTGGGCTGGCCCGAGGGATAGTGCTCCACGCGGAAATCGACCAGCTCGACGCGGAACGGCAGTTTTTGCAGCAAAAAGCCGTCGCGGACGTTCAGAAATACGAAATCGGCCTGCCCGCCTTCGGCGATGCGTACACTGCCGCGGAAAGCGGCGCTGTCGGCGGAGAGGGTACTCTCGGGCGGCACCTGGGCCGCGGGGATGTCGCGCGTCTCCACCTGGAGGCGGCCGAGGCGTTCGGCAAACTTCAGCGGCAGATTGCCGTCGATCAGGCCGCCCACGCAGATCACCACGATGGCCACGTGGGTGAGCAGGTAGCCGAGGCGATTCCATGTGCCACGCATGCCGGCCACCACGGTGCGGTCGCCGTGGTCCTTCACACGCACGCGATAGCCCTGCGCGGCGAGGGTGGCGCCGGCGCGCTCTGCCACCGCGGTCACGTCGCCCTCGGCCTGCCACTCCACCTGCTGGTGGAAGGCGCGCAGTGATTTCTCCTGCACGTCGAGCCGGAAGTGACGCATATCGCGCAGCATGGTCGGGGCATTGCGGTACACACATACCGCCGTGGACACGAGCAGCAGGCCGAGCAGCAGCAGGAACCAGGCCGCCCCATACACGTCATACAGCCCCAGGCGCTCGAACACCTCAAACCAGAACGGTCCGAACTTGCGGACGTAATCGGGATAGGGCTGGTTCTGTTGCAGGACCGTGCCGATGATGGCCGCGAAGGAGAGGGCCACCAGCAGCGTGATGGCCAGGTTCATGGAACCGAGGAATTCGACCAGGACGGCGCCGGTGCCGCGCCTTTGCCGTGGGGTGTTAGGCGTGTTTGGGGAGCCAGCCATGGGTTTCCTTTGGGCGCCGGGGGTGGGCCGCTCGAACGGGAAGCGGACGAAGTTCCACTCCCTCCGACTGACGCGAAGGGCGGCAAGTTCCGGAGATGGGTCCCCGGAGATGACAAAGGGTGGCCGAGACCACCCTTTGTGCTTGCCTGTAACGCTTACGGATTAATGCAGGCCGGCGATGAACTCGGCTACCGCGTCGATCTCCGCATCGGACATTTTGGCGGCAAGATTGCGCATCATGCCGGCGGGGTCCGTCGTACGCACACCCGAGCGGAAGTCGCGCAGGGCCTTGGCCACGTACATGCCCTGCTGACCACCGAGCGCCGGAAAGTCGGCTGCCGGGACACCGCTACCGGCCGGGCCATGGCATGCCATGCAGGCGGACACGCCTTTGGCCGCGATACCGCCGCGGTAAATCTTGGCACCCGCCGCCGCCAGTTCCGGATTCGCGGCACCGACGCTGGCCTTCTGGCTGCTGAAGTACGCGGCCAAGTCGGCCACATCCTGCTCGCTCAGGGGCATGGCCATGGGCGCCATGACTTCATCCTTACGCTCGCCAGCCTTGAATGCTGCCAGCTGCTTAGCGATGTAGCTCGGGTGCTGACCGGCAAGCTTAGGGAAGGTGGGAACAAGGCTGTTGCCGTCCATGCCATGGCAAGCAGCACAAACCGCGGCCTTACCCTGGCCGGCCGTGGCATCACCAACAGGAGCCGCTTGCGCGACGCCGGCGATACCCATCAGAACGAGGACTACAGACGCTAGCTTTTTCATCGATTAACCCATGCCGAAAGGCTTACTTGCTGTTGTTGGTCATGTACTCGACGGCGGCCTTCACATCGGCGTCGCTCAGGTTCATGAAACCACCCTTGGGGGGCATCACGCCAGTCTTGCCCTGAAAGCCCTTGATGGCGTGGTCCTGGAGGGTAGCCATGCCCTGGGCAATGCGGGGACCCCAGGCGGCCTTGTCGCCCATCTTGGGTGCGCCGGCGATACCCATCTTATGGCAAACTTGGCAGGCCTGGTTGTAGACCTGTTCACCGGTCGCAGCCAGTGCACCGGTGGACACCAGCGCCATTGCGCCCACGGCCGCAGCAATAATCGTCTTCTTCATGTCTCGCCCTCACTCCGTTTTATAATGTTCGGCCCCGCGCAGCATATAAGGCGCACGGGGAAAGCCCAATTAAAGGATCCCTTATATACCAATGAGCCAAGCTACGGGTCAACCGCGGATGGCGAAAATCCATGTCAACCGGGCCGCACATCATGAATTCCGAGGCCTTCTACCGTAAGGCGCATTTCCTCACCAGCGCCAATGCCCTGCAGCAGCTGCCGGCCGACAGTGGACGTGAGGTGGCCTTCGCCGGACGTTCCAACGCGGGCAAGTCCAGCGCCATCAATACACTGACCGGACAGACCGGCCTGGCGCGCACCAGCAAAACACCGGGGCGCACGCAGCTCATCAACTTCTTCGGCCTGGACGAGGGTCGGCGGCTAGTGGACCTGCCGGGCTACGGCTACGCCCAGGTCCCTGAATCGGTGAAGCGGCACTGGCAGGCCTTGCTCGAACGTTATCTGATCACCCGTCGCTGTCTCGAAGGTCTGGTGCTCATCATGGACGTCCGTCATCCGCTCACCGAGTACGACCGGACCATGCTCAACTGGTGCGCCCAACGGGGCATGCCCGTGCACGCCCTGCTCACCAAGGCCGACAAGCTCAACCGCGGCCCGGCCATGAACGTCCTGCAACAGGTACGCAAGACCCTGGCGGCCGAGTACCCCGGTGTCACCGCCCAGCTGTTCTCCAGCCAGGCCAAGACCGGCGTGGACGAAGCCCGCGCCGTCCTCGACGGCTGGCTGCGGCCGGGGGAGTGACTAAGGAAGGAAAAAAAGCATGAACCACGGGGGACACGGGGGCAAATCCATCAATGGTTACCCCTACCTGTGGGCTGTCTCTTGGTCACATCATTTCTAGCAGAGACAAAAGCTTGCGTCCCTTCCCCCTCCGGGAGACGACTGCATGGATGCAGGAGATACCCCCATGGATGGAGGAGGTAGACCGCGCCGGGAGCAGGCGGTAGAGAGCAATGCAAGGAGCAATTGCCGAAGGACAGGATGAGGGGATCAATAAACCAAGAGCCACGCCTGAATGGATCCCCTCTCCCCAGCCCTCTCCCGGAGGGAGAGGGGGCAAGATGTGGCCAAGAGACAGCCCGGTGGGAGAGGGGGCAAGATGTGACCAAGAGACAGCCCGGTGGGAGAGGGGGCAAGATGTGACCAAGAGACAGCCCGGTGGGAGAGGGGGCAAGATGTGACCAAGAGACAGCCCGGTGGGAGAGGGGTAAGAAGGGCTGGCCACAACGGCGAGATGTGACCGTAGGAGCCGCCTCGGGCCGAGATGATGGGGTATCCGACGACAATCGCGGCTAAGGCCGCTCCCACAAGAATTGAGTTCCCCGTGTCCCCGTGGTTAATGCTTTTTACCTTTGAATCCACCCGCGTTCAGCAGGCGAAAAAAAAACCCCGGGCTAAGGGGGAGGAAGAGTGCCCGGGGTTATGAGGACCCGGCTCGGGGGGTGCCGAGCCGGGCCGGCTACATCCCGTCAGGGAGAGCAACGGGAGGGCAAGCACTATGGCTTACCCGGTAGGACTGGCGGGATCCGAAAAGGTTCCGGGTAACCACCGAAATGGGTCGCCTTCAATGGGCTTGGTCCCAGTTGGCGCCGGTGCCGACCTCCACCACCAAGGGCACCGAAAGGCAGGCAGCTGCTTCCATGTACTGGCGGATGTGAGTGCCCGCTTCCGCTTCCTGACCTTCCTTCACCTCGAATACCAGTTCATCGTGCACCTGCATGATCATGCGGCAGTCGAGGCCGCTCGCCGGTAACCAGGCGTCAATGGCCAGCATGGCACGCTTGATGATGTCGGCGGCCGTGCCCTGCATGGGGGCGTTGATGGCGGTGCGTTCGGCGTACTGACGACGCTGCATGTTGGAGGCGCGGATGTCCGGCACGTACAAGCGCCGCCCGAACACCGTCTCCACGTAGCCGCGCTCGCGCGCCTCCTCGCGGGTCTGCTCCATGAAGCGCTTCACCCCGGGGTAACGGGCGAAGTACTTGTCCACGTAGCCCTGCGCCGAACCCCGATCGATGCCGAGCTGCTTGGCGAGGCCGAAGGCGGACATGCCATAGATGAGCCCGAAATTGATGGCCTTGGCGGAACGGCGCTCGTCGGCGGTGACCTGCTCGGGGGCCAGGCCAAACACCTCGGCGGCCGTGGCCCGGTGGATGTCCTCACCGCTCGCGAAGGCCCGCACCAAGCCTTCGTCCCCGGACAGGTGGGCCATGATGCGCAGCTCGATCTGCGAGTAGTCCGCCGCCAGCAGACGGTATCCCACCGGCGCCACGAAGGCCTGGCGGATGCGCCGGCCCTCGCCGGTGCGCACCGGGATGTTCTGCAGGTTGGGGTCGGAGGAGGACAGGCGCCCGGTGGCCGCCACCGCCTGGTGATAGGAGGTGTGCACGCGCCGGGTGCGCGGGTTCACCTGTTCGGGCAGGCGGTCCGTGTAGGTGGACTTGAGCTTGGCGAGGCCGCGGTAGTCGAGGATCAGCCGGGGCAGCGGGTAGTCGATGGCCAGTTCCTGCAACACGTCCTCGGCGGTGGAGGGCTGACCGGTGGCGGTCTTGGCGAGCACCGGCAGGCCCAGCTTGCCGAACAGGATCTCCTGGATCTGCTTGGGCGAGCCCAGGTTGAACGGTCCGCCAGCGGCCTCGAAGGCCTCCCGCTCCACCTCCAGCATGCGTGCGGCCAGCTCGTTGCTCTGGCGGCGCAGCATGTCCACGTCCACCAGCACGCCGGTGCGTTCCATGCGCGAGAGCACGGGGACCAACGGCACCTCGATGTCTTCATAGACCTGCGCCAGCGTGCCCTCCGCCTTGAGCCGTGGCCACAGTGCGCGGTGCAGCTGCAGCGACACGTCGGCGTCCTCGGCGGCGTAGGCGGTGGCCTGCTCCACCGCCACCTGGTCGAAGGTGAGCTGCTTGGCGCCCTTGCCGGCCACGTCCTCGAACAGGATAGTCTTGTGGCCCAGGTATTTGAGCGACAGGGAGTCCAGGTCGTGGCGCGAGGCGGTGGCATCGAGCACATAGGATTCGAGCATGCTGTCGTGGGTGATGCCGCGCAGGGTGATGCCGTGGTTGGCCAGCACGCTCATGTCGTACTTGAGGTTGTGGCCGAGCTTGGGGCGTGCCGGGTCCTCCAGCAGCGGTTTGAGAGCGGCGAGCACCTCGTCGCGATCAAGCTGTTGGGCGCCCGGGTCCTGATGGGCGAGCGGCACGTACACGGCCTCGCCCGGGGTCACGGCAAAGGAGACGCCGACGATCTCCGCCTGCATGTAGTCGAGGCTGGTGGTCTCGGTATCGAAGGCGAACAGCTCGGCGGTGCGCAGCCGTTCCAGCCAGCCCTCGAACTCGGCCCACTCGGTGACCGCATGATGGTCCTTCACGCCGGTCTCCGGCGGCGCGGCATGCAGCCGGGCCTCGGCGCGGTCGGCGCCGAGCAGCTCGGCCAGCCAGCCCTTGAACTCCAGGCGTGTGAACCACGCCTTGAGGGCGGCGCGATCGGGCGCCTGCCGCTTCAGATCGGCCGGGGCGAATGGCAGGGACACGTCGCACTTGATGGTGACCAGCTGCCGCGACAGGGGCAGGTGGCCGAGGCTGTTGCGCAGGTTCTCGCCCACCACGCCCTTGATCTCCGCCGCATGGGCCATGATCCCGTCCAGGCTGCCGTACTGCTGCAACCACTTCACCGCCGTCTTGGGGCCGACCTTGGGCACACCCGGGACGTTGTCGCTGGTGTCGCCGATGAGCGCCAGGTAATCGATGATGAGGCCCGGCGGCACGCCAAACTTGTCGACCACCCCGGCCTCGTCCATTTCCGTGGCGGTCATGGTGTTGACCAGCCGCACACCGGGCTTGACCAGCTGGGCCATGTCCTTGTCGCCGGTGGAGACCACCACCTCCAGGCCGTGGGCGCGCGCCTGTACCACCAGGGTGCCGATCACGTCGTCCGCCTCCACCCCGTCGACGCACAGCAGGGGCAGGCCCATGGCGCGCACGATGGCGTGCAGCGGCTCGATCTGACCCACCAGCTCGCCCGGCATGGGCGGGCGGTGGGCCTTGTAGTCGGCAAAGAGTTCGTCGCGAAAGGTCGGGCCCTTGGCATCGAACACCACGGCCACGTGCTCCGGGTCGTAATCCAGCAGCAACCGCCGCAGCATGTTCACCACGCCGTACACGGCGCCGGTGGGCTGGCCTTCGGAATTGGTCAGCGCAGGCAGGGCGTGGAAGGCACGGTACAAATAGGAAGACCCGTCCACCAGGACGAGAGGCTTGTTACTATCGATCATCGGCTAAGGGCGGTCGAAGGGGCGGACCGCATTATGACTAAAATAACGGGTGTCCTGAATCGGGATGCTCGACCGCACGATACAATGGCCCGCGCGACACTCCGCGCTTGAAAGGCATCCATGCACGACGACAGCAAGCACCGCCATCCGGGCATGACCCCGGTCAACGACAGCATTCTCACGCGCGAGTCCTGGAAGATCTTCCAGATCATGGCGGAGTTCGTGGAGGGTTTTGAACGGCTTGCCCGGATTCGACCGTCGGTGAGCATCTTCGGTTCTGCGCGGATGAAGCCGGATCACCCCTATTACGAACTCACCGAAAAAATCGCCCGCCAGCTCTCGGATGCGGGATTCTCGGTGGTGAGCGGCGGCGGGCCGGGCATCATGGAAGCCGCCAACAAGGGGGCCTACGCCGGCAAGTCGCCGTCCATTGGCCTCAACATCCAGTTGCCTCACGAGCAGACCGGCAATCCCTACCAGGACATCTCCCTCAGCTTCCGGCATTTCTTTGCGCGCAAGGTGATGTTCGTGAAGTACGCCGCGGCCTATGTGGTCTTGCCCGGCGGTTTCGGCACCTTGGACGAACTGGCCGAGATCCTTACCCTGGTACAGACCGGCAAGACCCGGCGCATCCCCATCATCCTGGTGAACTCGGCCTTCTGGGAGGGACTCATCGACTGGCTGCGCGACAAGCTGGTCGGCGAAGGCATGATCGATGCTGCGGACATGGAGCTCTTTCAGCTACTCAACACCCCGGAAGAGGTGGTTGATTCCATTTTCAGTCATTACGAACAACGCGGTTTCGAGCCCTCTGCCGAGGAGCGCGAGATCCTGCTCGACCTCTGAGGCCACGCATGCACCGCACCGGTCTTTTTTTGTTGCTGGCCAGCCTCGCTGCGCCTGCCATGGCCCAAACACCCGAGGAGGTGCCGCCGCCGCCGCCCATGCCCGAGCGCCGCAGCGGCACGCCAGCGCCGCCCGCCAGCGTCGAGGAGCTGCTCGAACCGCAGGTGACCATCATCCGCCGCGAGCGCGAGGTCATCGAGGAATACCGTGTATCGGGGCAGCTCTACATGGTGCGCATCACGCCCCGCTCGGGGCCGCCCTATTTCCTCATCGATTCCGACGGCGATGGCAGCCTGGAGACGCGCAGGAACGAGTTGTCCAACCCGGAAATCCCGCAATGGGTGTTGTTCCGCTGGTAGCGCAAGCGGGTTCCGTCGTTATTCATAGAACCTGTGGATAACTCTGTGCACGGCTTGGGGAACGGCCTTGCGAGCGTCGGCCCCCACCAGGGGCGGTCGCCCTCGGCGGTTTTCTAGCCCACGCACAAATACCTGCAAAAACAATCACTTCGGCGCATTCGTCTGCAACCATTCCGACAGTGTCCACTCACTTCTTTGGTAGACCGCAGGACTGCCGCCCTGTGCATAAACCACCGCAGGGGACGCGGGGTCCGGCTACGACCGCAGGCCTGCGGGTTTTCCACAGATCCTGTGGATAAGTCTGTGGAGGTTCTGGGGGCTTCTCCCGCTGCGACGCCCCATCACTGGGCCGCTGTTGAATCGGTGATTTTTTCACCAGTGCCGGATACCTTTGGTAATCAATTGGTTACGTGATGGATCGCGCGTTACGACAGGCAGTGGCCACTAACTCCCCCTAGATGCCCCGGCCGGGGCCGGGATGTGCACAAGGTTGCGGGTACGGTGTCACAGCACCTCCAGGTTGGCGTAGGCCAACACCAGCCACTTGCTGCCCACCGCGTCGAAGTTCACCTGCACCCGCGCCTGGGCGCCCTGCCCCTCGCAGGCCAGCACCACGCCCTCGCCGAACTTGGCGTGGCGTACGTGCTGGCCGAGGCGCAGGCCGCCGGCCGTCTCTTCCACCGTGCTGCGCCGCGCATAGTACGGCTGACTCACGGTGCCGCGCAGGCGCACCTCCTCCAAGTGTTCGCGGGGGATCTCACCGAGAAACCGCGACGGACGCGTGTTGTGTTCCTGGCCATACAGCCGGCGCACCTCGGCCCAGGTGAGATAGAGCCGCTGGCGCGCGCGGGTCATGCCCACGTAGCACAGGCGCCGCTCCTCTTCGAGCCGGCCCGGCTCGTCCATGGACATCTGGTGAGGAAACAGCCCCTCTTCCATACCTGCCATGAACACCAGGGGAAATTCCAGCCCCTTGGCCGAGTGCAGGGTCATGAGCTGCACGCTGTCCTCGCCCTCGCCGGCCTGGCCTTCGCCCGCCTCCAGCGCCGCATGGGCAAGAAACGCACCCAGGGCGTCCATACCGGCGTGTTCGATCTCGTCGTATTCGAACTGGCGCGCGGCATTGACCAATTCCTCCAGGTTCTCGATACGGTCCTCGCCGCGGCCGCTCTTTTCCTTGCGGTAGTGCTCGATGAGCCCGGAGCCGGCGATCACCTGCTCCACCTGCTCGTGCAACTCGATACCCTCCACGCCGGCAGTCAGGCGTTCGATGAGCTCGACGAAGGCCTTGAGTGCATTGGCGGCCCGCGCGGCGAAGACATTGTGCGCGAGCAGGTCGCGCGCCGCCTGCCACAGGGGCACGCCAAAGGCGCGGGCATGTTCGCGCAACTGCTCCACCGTGCGCTCGCCGATGCCACGGGTGGGTGTATTCACCACCCGCTCGAAGGAGGCGTCGTCGGTGCGGTTGAACAGCAAACGCAGGTAGGCGAGCGCGTCCTTGATCTCGGCGCGCTCGAAGAAGCGCAGCCCACCGTACACGCGATAGCGCACGCCGGCCTGCATGAGCGCCTCTTCGATGACGCGTGACTGGGCGTTGGAACGGTACAGCACAGCCACTTCCGAGCGCTTGCCGCCGTGCGCCTCGTGCTCGCGGATGCGCTCCACCATGAAGCGCGCCTCGTCGATCTCGTTGAACGCGCCGTATACGCGGATGGGCTCACCCTTCTCGCCTTCGGTCCACAACTCCTTGCCCAGGCGATCGGCATTGTTGGCGATGAGTGCGTTGGCGGCGGCGAGGATGGTGGCGGTGGAACGATAGTTCTGTTCCAGGCGCACCAGGCGCACGTCCGGGAATTCGTCGACGAAGCGGTGGATGTTCTCGATGCGTGCACCGCGCCAGCCGTAGATGGACTGATCGTCGTCACCCACCGCGAACACCAGTCCCTGCGTTCCTGCAATGAGCTTGAGCCAGTCGTACTGGATGGCGTTGGTGTCCTGAAACTCGTCCACCAGGATGTGCTGGAAGCGGCGCCGGTAGTGCTCGAGGATGTCCGCGCGCTCTCTCAGCACTTCAAACGCACGCAGCAGCAGTTCCGCAAAGTCCACCACGCCGCTGCGTTGGCAGGCCTCTTCGTAGGCCTGGTAGAGCTTGAGCATCTGGCGCTGGTAGGGGTCGTCGCCCGGACCGAGATCCTTCGGGCGCTTGCCCTCGTCCTTGCGCGCATTGATGAACCACTGCACCTGCTTGGGCGGCCAGCGTGATTCGTCCACGCCCTGGTCACGCAGCAGGCGGCGCACGATGCGCAGTTGGTCGTCGCTGTCGAGGATCTGGAAACCCGACGGCAGCCCGGCGTCCTGCGCATGGGCGCGCAGCAGGCGATGGGCGAGCCCGTGGAAGGTGCCGACCCACATGCCCGTGGTGGGCGTGCCGAGCAGGTGTTCGATGCGCCCGCGCATCTCGTGCGCGGCCTTGTTGGTGAAGGTGACGGCAAGGATGCCGTAGCTCGATGCCTGTCCGGTACGGATGAGCCAGGCCACACGATGGGTGAGCACGCGGGTCTTGCCGCTGCCCGCGCCGGCGAGGATGAGCAGATTGCCCGGCGGGGCGGCGACCGCCTCGCGCTGGGCGGGATTCAGGGAATCGAGAAGATCGGATACATCCATGGCGGGATTTTATCAGACCCCACCGAGGCGCCGCCGAAAAACGGGCACCGACGCATGATCGGTGCCCGTGCTTGCACGTGCGAGTTATTGCGGCTGTGCGGGAGTTGCAGCAGGCGCAGCGGCCTGTTCGACGGGCGCGGCAACTTCCGCAGCGGGCGCAACCGCGGCAGCTTCAGGTGCCGTGGCCTCCTGCTGTTTGCCGCAGGCGGATAGAGCCAGGACCACGCCAACCAACACCATCGAGCGCTTCATACGATTTCTATTTCCAGCGAAGTTAGTAAGGGCAATGGTTCCGCGCGAGCGGAATCGGCGCGCATTATGGGAAGACGGAATCGCCGCGGGAATAGGCAACACGGAAATATTTTCTTTGCGAACGTCTTGCGCTCTCACGAATCCCGCGCGTTTAAAAAATCGAAACAGCGCAGCTTGTGGCGCGGCGCAGGCGTCAGGAGAATACGTGGCCTGTCTCGACGGGGAGAAACCATGACCAACCCGCATTACGAACGCCTCGGCGGTGAAGCAACCGTGCGTCGCCTCGTGGATCGCTTCTACGTCCTCATGGACACGCTACCCGAGGCCCAGGACATCCGACGCATGCATCCGCAGGATCTCGGCGAGTCCGCCGACAAACTGTTCATGTTCCTGAGCGGCTGGCTGGGTGGTCCGCAGTTGTATGTGGAAAAGCACGGACACCCGCGCCTGCGCCAGCGACATATGCCGTTCACCATCGGCAGTGCCGAACGGGATCAATGGATGTTGTGCATGCACAGGGCCATGGAAGACATAGGCGTGCCCGATGATCTACGCACGGAACTGGAGCAGGCGTTGTTTCGCACGGCCGATTTCATGCGCAACAAGTCGGAATAGGCCGATGAATGGCCATCCAACATTGCATTCAACACAGCGGGCCGAAGCCGTCGTTGTAGGAGCGGCCTGAGGCCGCTCCGGCACTCCATTCAACGGCGAGCGCCGCGGGGGCTTGACGCGTAAGACGGTATCTACAGGTACGTATGGGTAACTGCGGAGTCGGGCATTTTTCTCCGTGACTCTCCGTGGTTATTCCTTTGGTCAGCGCAGTACGGCGCAGGTGCGGGCGTCGCGGATGGAGGTGGGACGTTCGAGCCCGCCGAGCGGGCCGTGCAGGATGTAATCGAGCTCGCTGCCGAACACCCGTTGCACGGTCAGTGCATTGCGGGCCGGAGGACGACCGGCCGCGTTGGCGCTGGTCGAGACCAGTGCGCCACCGAACATCTCGCACAAGGCCTTCACTACGGGATGGTCGCTGATGCGCACGGCGATGGTCGCATGCTCGCCGCGCAGCCACGGTGCGGTGTGCTCGGCGGTGGGCAGCAGCCAGGTGAACGGCCCCGGCCAGGTGGGAAGCACGCGCTGGGCGATCTCGTCGCTGAGCGGCGCGATGTAGGGGGCCAGTTGCTCCAATGATGCCGCAACCAGGATGAGGCCCTTGGCGACCGGACGGCGCTTCAGGCGCAACAGCTTATCAACGGCAGTCCACGATTGCGGGTCGCAGCCCAGGCCGTACACCGCCTCGGTGGGATAGGCCACCACACCGCCGCTGCGCAGCACGTCACGGGCAATGCGCAGGTGCCAGGGACTGATCACGATGTGAACGGCTCAACACAGAGGCACGGAGGCGCGGAGGACCCAGAGGATTTTGGAGAATGGCCCATGACGCGAGGCAATTCGCGGCTCTGCGTTCGACGCTTTACAGTCCCAGGTCTTTCTGTACCGCCGCGTCGCGCGCCTGGATGTTGCGTGCATTTGCTTCACGCTCTTCGCGCAGCTTGGCAGCGAGCTCCGTGTCGGCGACGGCAAGGATCTGCGCGGCGAGATAGCCTGCATTCTTCGCGCCGGTCTTGCCGATGGCTACGGTCGCGACGGGAATGCCTGCGGGCATCTGCACCGTGGACAACAGCGCGTCCATGCCCTGCAGCGGACCGGCGTCCATGGGCACGCCGATCACCGGGCGCACGGTCATGGCGGATACGGCGCCGGCAAGGTGGGCAGCCAATCCGGCAGCGGCGATGAACACACCACAGCCGCGCGCCTCGGCGTCTTTCACGTAGTCATGGGTGGCGGCGGGCGTGCGATGGGCCGACGTGATCTTCACCTCGTAGCGGATCCCGAACGAGGCCAGCACTTCCAGTGTGGCCTTCATGGTCGGCAGATCCGAATCGGACCCCATCAACACGGCAACAAAACGGCTCATCTTCGACTCCGACAGGATCAAAAAAGCACAAACACGGGGGACACGGGGATCAAGAAGGTTCTTACCTGTGTGATTACTGCTTCTTTCGACCCGTCTCGGTGTAGTGTGCATCCGCGCCTGTCACGTAGGCGCTACGCGCCAACATGACCTACATGTACTGAACAGCATCAACCGAATGGAGGCACGAGGCCAAAAGAAGAACCATCGAAGAGCATGGTGTTCCCCGTGTCCCCCGTGTCCCCCGTGGTTAGATCTTCTTCCTAACCCACCTGCTCCTTGGCCTCAGGCCCCTCGACCAGTTCGGTGTAGCCGCACTCCTTCTGCGGACAGACCTTTTCGGTGCCGCGGCGCTTGGTGGTCTTGAGGGTGAGAATGGGCCAGCCGCACTTGGGGCAGGGCTCGTTGAGCGGCGGGTTCCACACCGCGTACTTGCAGGTGGGATAGGTGGAGCAGGAATAGAAGATCTTGCCAAAGCGCGACTTGCGCTGGAGCAAGGTGCCCTTCTTGCACTCGGGGCACTGCACACCCGTGTCGGCCGGCTTCTCCAGGGGCTCGATGTACTTGCACTTCGGATAGTTGCTGCAGCCGATGAACTTGCCGTAGCGACCGGTGCGGATGATGAGCGGCGACTCGCACTGTGGGCAGCTGCGGCCTTCCACCACTTCCGGTTCGGCCTGGGCCTCTTCCTTGCTCTCGTTCAGGTTGCGGGTGTAGTCGCAGTCCGGGTAGCCGGTGCAACCGATGAAGCGCCCGCGCCGGCCGAGACGGATGGACAGCGGCTTGCCGCACTTGGGGCAGGCCTCGTCCAGGGTTTCGTGGGTGACGTCCTTGCGCGAGACCGATTCTTCCTTGTCCTGCACCAGGTGTATGAACGGGTCCCAGAAACGCCGCATGAGCGGCACCCAGTCTTCCTCGCCGCGGGAGACGGCGTCGAGCTCGTCTTCCATTTTGGCGGTGAAGTCGTAGTCCACGTACTGGGTGAAGTGCTCGGTAAGGAACTTGTTCACCACACGACCCACGTCGGTGGGACGGAAGCGGCGCTTGTCCATCTCCACGTACTCGCGCTGCTGCAAGGTGGCGATGATGCTGGCGTAGGTGGACGGGCGGCCGATGCCGTGCTCTTCCAGGGCCTTCACCAGGCTCGCTTCGCTGTAGCGCGGCGGCGGTTCGGTGAAATGCTGTTCGGGACGGATGGCGGCAAGCTGCACGGTGTCGCCCTCCTCCAGCGGCGGCAACACCGATTCCTTTTCCTCGTCCTTGGCCTCGTCCACACTCTCCTGATAGACGGCGATGAAACCCGGATCGATGATGGTGCTGCCGGTGGCGCGGAACACGTTGTCCTTGCCGGCGTTGAGGTCCACCGCCACGGTGGCGATAGTGGCCGGGATCATCTGGCAGGCGACGGTGCGCTTCCACACCAGTTCATAGAGCTTGTGCTGATCGCGCGACAGGTGGCCGGCCATGGCGTCGGGGGTGCGCAACACCGAGGTGGGGCGCACGGCCTCATGGGCCTCCTGGGCGTTCTTGGCCTTGGTCTTGTAGACGCGCGCCTCGCCGGGCACGTTGTCCTTGCCATAGGTCTTGCCGATGAAGTCGCGGATCTCGTCCAGCGCCTCCTGGGCCAGGTTCACCGAGTCGGTACGCATGTAGGTAATGAGACCGACGGTCTCGCCGCCGATGTCGATACCTTCGTATAACTGCTGGGCGATGCGCATGGTGCGTTGGGCGGAGAAACCCAGCTTGCGTGAGGCCTCCTGCTGCAGCGTGGAGGTGGTGAACGGTGCGGCCGGATTACGCTTGCGCTGCTTGCGCTCGATGCGTGAAACAAGCAGCTTGCCGCCGGCGGCCTTCTCCAGCGCCTTGTGCACTTCCTTGGCACGGCCGGTGTCGGTGATGGAGAACTGGCTCAGCTTCTCGCCCTGGAACTGCGCCAGCTTGGCGGTGAAGGGCTGCTTCTTCGCCAAGCAGTCGGCCTCCACGCTCCAGTATTCGCGCGGCTCGAAGCGTTCGATCTCCTCCTCGCGCTCCACGATCATGCGCAGCGCCGGGCTCTGCACGCGCCCGGCGGACAGGCCGCGGCGGATCTTCTTCCACAGCAGCGGCGAGAGATTGAAGCCCACCAAGTAGTCCAGGGCGCGGCGCGCCTGCTGGGCGTTCACCAGGTCGAGGGACAGCTCACGCGGCTGTTCGACCGCCTCCTGGATGGCGCGCTTGGTGATTTCGTGGAACACCACCCGCCCCACGGTCTTGCCATCGAGCAGCTTGCGCTCGCGCAGCAGTTCGTAGAGATGCCAGGAGATGGCCTCGCCTTCGCGGTCCGGGTCGGTGGCGAGGTAGAGGGCATCGGCCTTCTTGATGGCCTTGGCGATGGCATCGACGTGCTTTTCGTTCTTGTCGATGACCTGGTACTTCATGGCGAAGCTGTGCGCTGGGTCGACCGCGCCCTCCTTGGGCAGCAGGTCGCGCACGTGGCCGTAGGAGGCGAGGACCTCGAAGTCCTTGCCCAGGTACTTCTTGATGGTCTTCGCCTTGGCCGGCGATTCGACGATGACGAGGTTTTTGCTCATGATGCCATCCGAAAAAAGCAATGCCCGCGGAGTGCGGGCATTGGTGTCCAGGATCCTTGGTTGGTGTCTCAGTGCAGGGTGGATTCCATTTCGTCCAGCACCAGATCTTCCATCCAGGCGAACGCCGCTTCCTGACCGGGCTGGTTGAACAGCACCATCAGGATTACCCACTTCAGCTGGTCAAGGTCCATGTCCGCCCCCTCCAGCGCCATCACGCGATCGATCACCATCTCACGCGTGGTGTGGTCGAGCACACCTACCTGCTCCAAAAATAGCAGGAAGCCTCGACTGTCAATGTCCAGCTTCTCGCACTCGCGGTCGGAATAGACACGGATGGACTGGGAAGGTTTCCGCGGCAGATCGACGGATGTGTGCTGCAGCTCGGCAAGGCCCTCAAGCCAGTCCAGGGCCTTGGCAATCTCGCGGTCATGGAAACCCGCCCGCCCCAATTCCGTTTTCAGCGTCTCGCGGTCCTGGCCGACGTCTGCCTCTTCATTCATGTAATTCTCGAAGAGGTACATCAGGACATCCAAAACGCTTTCTTTCATCATCACACTCTCTTGCCGGTGCGGATGTAGTGCCCGCCATTGACGGCAGCCACATACCCCTGCAACTCAAGGACCAACAGCATGGAGGAAACCGTTTCGGCCGTCAATCCACTACGTTCCACCAGCAAATCCACCGAAGTCGGCGCCTGATCGAGGCTTTCCAGTAGACGGCGCGCGACCGGGGCGAGTTCAACCGGGGGCGACGGATCGGCGGCCTCGGGCTGCGCCAGCGCGGCCCGCAACTGAGGCGCCAGTTCCTCCAGGACGTCCGCGGCGGTCTCCACCAGTTTGGCGCCCTCGCGGATGAGCCGATGGCAGCCACGCGCCAGGGGGTTGTGGATGGAACCCGGGATGGCGAATACCTCGCGGCCCTGCTCCACCGCCGCGCGCGCGGTGATGAGTGAGCCGCTGCCGAGCGCCGCCTCGACCACCAGCGTGCCCGCGCTCAGCCCGCTGATGATGCGATTGCGGCGCGGAAAATGGTGCGGCAGCGGCGGCGTGTCGGGCGGGAACTCGCTCACCAGGGCGCCCTGAGCGGCGATGGCGTGGGCCAGCCCCTTGTGGCGCGCGGGGTAGACCCGATCCAGGCCGGTTCCCGCCACGGCGATGGTCTGACCGGCGGCGTCCAGGGCACCTTTATGGCTGGCGGCATCCACGCCCAGCGCCAGCCCGCTGGTGATCACCAGCCCGGCGCCGGCCAGGTGGCGGGCGAAGGCGTAGGCCGTCTCTGCCCCGCTGGGGGTCGGATTGCGGCTGCCGACCATGGCGAGTTGGGGGGCCGACAGGACGGTCGGGTCACCCAGTACGAACAGCACGGACGGGGCGTCCGGCAGTGCGCCAAGCAACGGCGGATAGCGGGGATCGTCGAGCGAGAGGATATGGCGCTGCTCCCCGTCGGCCCAGGCCAGGTCCGCCTCGGCAGCTGCCCAATCGGGCCGCCGCAGGACGGCAGCCAGCGCCGGGTTCAGATCGGCCGGCGGCGCGCAAAACAGCCGCTCCAGGTTACCCGCGTGTTCCAGCAGCTCGCGGATGCCGACCGGCCCGAGCCCCGGCACGCGCAGCAGAACGAGCCAGCGCTTCAGGTCGGTGTCGGTCATTGCCAGGCCCGTCCCTGGGCGCGCCACTCAGGGATTGGTCACCGCGTCGTGGAGGTGGATGGCCCGGCTGGCATCCATGACCAGCGCATAGCTCACCCGATCGAACACGCGGAAGACCATGAGTGTGCCGGCGCGCTCGCGCGGCAAGCGCACCTCCTCGCGGGTGTAGGGGTCGCGCACCAGAGCGCCGTACTGGTACACGGCCAGCACGTGGCCCGGCTCCATGTCGTCGTTGGCGCCCTTGCTGATGGCGACCACCTGGAACTGGCCGATCTGGCTGACCGCGCCCATCACCCCCACGATGCGCCCGTCGATGTCACGGGACGGGGGGCGGGGCAGATAGTTCTGCTCCAGGGCCCCGTCGTCCAGCGGCAGCAGGCGGTCGCCCGGGAGGGTCTCGCGATGGGCGCGCTGGATCACCAGGGTCGCCGGGTCGCCGCTACGCTGCAAGCGGGCATCGGCCACGTGAATGGCCTCGTAGCCCAGCACCACATCCTCGTCCGTCGGGTCCAGATAGGGCTGGCCAAGGCGCACCACCACATAGTCCTTGATGTCCTTGTCCTGAATGCCGCGCACATACACCGGGTAGCCGGGTGCGCCGATGAGATGCTCCTCCTGGGCCGACACCACATAGGGCGCGCGCTCCAGCTCCTCCGGCGTGACCACGCGCGGGCGGCTGAGGAACTGGCTGACGGC
This sequence comes from Gammaproteobacteria bacterium, assembly GCA_041685115.1. GTDB lineage: Bacteria > Pseudomonadota > Gammaproteobacteria > Thiohalomonadales > Thiohalomonadaceae > JALOAT01. Next base: position 35,574 of record JAWLGK010000005.1, read on the forward strand.
GTCGTAAGGGATGGTGGGGATGGCGCGCTCGAGCGGCTCCACGCGCACGCGCGGCGACAGCTTCACCACCGGCAGCCGGGCGCTCGTGTCGCCCTGAACTTGGATGCGGGGCTTGCCGTCTACATAGGTCAGGGTGAGCACATCACCGGGATAGATGAGGTGCGGATTGCGGACCTGCGGGTTGATGTGCCACACCTCAGGCCAGCGCCAGGGCGTAGCGAGAAACAGGTTGGCGATGTCCCACAGGGTATCGCCCTTCTTGACCACATAGGTGACGGGGGCGTTGTCCCGGACCATGGGCTGTTCGGGCACTGGCTCTGCCACGGGGGCGGGCGTCACCGGCGCCTCCCGCTCCGTGGGTGCCGTCGCGCAACCGGCCATACTGATCACGAGCGCGGCGACCAAGGCACCCGAACGGAATCCTTCTTTCATGGCAAGCCCTTAGCTGATGCGAGTTCGCGCGAGTGTAATAGCAAAAACCGTTAGGCTCAAAGGGTGGTCATCACAGTTCGGATGCGCTCGGCGCCGCCGTCGCGCTGCACCCGCAGCGGCCCGATAGGCGTGAACCGGTTCATTAAGTATCATTGCGGCCCCAAGCTGGACGAGTACTATGGCGATCCTTTCCATCCTCCACTTCCCAGACCCCCGTCTCACCACCCGGGCCCAGCCCGTGGAGCAGGTCGACGACGATGTACGTCGCCTGGTGGCGGACATGTTCGAGACCATGTATTCGGCGCCCGGCATCGGGCTGGCCGCCACCCAGGTGAACGTGCACCGGCGCGTGATCGTCATCGACGTCTCCGAGGAAAAGAACGAGCCGCGCGTGTTCATCAATCCCGAAATCCTCTCCCGCGATGGCGTGGAAGAAATGGAAGAGGGCTGTCTGTCGGTGCCGGGCATCTATGAAAAGGTGCGCCGCGCCGAGCACGTGAAAGTGCGCGCCCTCGACCGCGACGGCCAGCCCTTCGAACTGGAGGCCGACGGCCTGCTGGCCGTATGCATCCAGCACGAAATAGATCACCTCGAAGGCAAGTTGTTCGTCGATTACCTCTCGCAGATGAAGCGCCAACGCATCCGCAAAAAGCTCGAAAAGCGCGAGCGGGAGACCCTGTAGAGAAAAAAGAATGAACCACGAGGGACACGGGGAACACGGGGAGTCCTCGTGGTGGGCGCACACGTCACGTTGCGAAGCTACGTGACAGGTTCGAGCCCGCGTTCGTCACGTAGGCGCTGCGCACCGACATGATCTACAAGAACGTCATCCCCCGTGTCCCCCGTGGTTTACGGCTTTTCTGTTAAGCTTCGCGGCTTCGTCATTTCCAGGAAAACGTCGGGATTTCCATGCCCCAGGGCCTCAATGTCGTCTTTGCCGGCACGCCGGAATTTGCCGCCGTGGCGCTGCGCGCGCTGCTCGCGGCGGGCTATCACGTATCGGCCGTCTACACCCAGCCCGACAGGCCCGCCGGCCGCGGTCGCAAGCTCACGCCCAGCGCGGTAAAGGAAGTGGCCCTGGAACACGGGCTGCCGGTCATGCAGCCGGTGTCGCTGAAGGACCCGGAGGAGCAGGCGCGCCTCGCGGCGCTGAAACCCGACCTGATGATCGTGGCGGCCTACGGCCTGTTACTGCCCAAGGCCGTGCTCGACACGCCGCGTCTGGGCTGCATCAACATCCACGCCTCGCTGCTGCCGCGCTGGCGCGGTGCGGCACCCATTCAGCGCGCCATCCTGGCCGGCGATGTGGAGACCGGCATCACCATCATGCAGATGGATGTGGGCCTGGATACGGGCGACATGCTGCACGTGCTCAGCACACCCATCACCGACCAGGACACGGCCGAGGCTCTGCACGATCGCCTCGCCGAACTGGGCGCACGCGCCCTGCTGGAGGCGCTGCCGCGTCTGGGACGGGGCCTGCGCGGTGAGAAGCAGGACGACAGCCAGGCGACCTATGCGAAGAAGCTCGACAAGGCCGAGGCCGAGATCGATTGGTCACGACCGGCGCTGGAGATCGCCCGTCAGGTGCGCGCCTTCAATCCCTGGCCCGTGGCGCAGACCCGTCTCGGCGATGAGGTCTGGCGCATCTGGGCCGCCGAGCCGGTTGCGGGCAAGGGCACGCCGGGCGCGGTGGTGCACGCCGGCCGCGAGGGCATCGACGTGGCCACGGGTGACGGCCTGCTGCGCCTGCTGCGTGTGCAGCTGCCCGGCGGCAAGCCGCTGTCGGCGGCGGACTTCGTGAACGCCCGCCGCGTCACCGGGGCGCACCTCGGTGGCTGAACCGGGCGGACGGGCCGCGGCGGCGCGCGTGCTGGTGGATGTGCTCGACCACGGCCGCTCCCTCGCCACCGCCCTGCCCTTTCACAATGCCCGCGTGGTTCCCGCTGAACGTGGCCTCGCACAGGAAATCAGCTTCGGCAGCCTGCGCTGGTATCCGCGCCTCGCGGCCGTGCTGGCAGCGCTGCTCAGCAAGCCCCTCAAGCCACGCGATCGGGTTCTCCACGGCCTGCTCATCGGTGGCCTGTACCAGCTCGCTTATCTGGACATGCCGCCGCACCTGGCGGTATCGCGTACCGTGGAGGCCACGCTGGAGCTGGACAAGGCCTGGGCCAAGGGCCTGGTCAACGGCGTATTGCGGCGCTTCCAGCGCGAGTCGGCAGCGTTGCTGGCGCGCGTCGACCGCGACGAGGCCACCGCCCTCGCCCATCCGGCCTGGCTTCTCGATCAGCTGAGGGAGGCCTGGCCCGACCACTGGCGCGCCATCATCGAAGCCAATAACCAGCGCCCGCCCATGACGTTGCGCGTGAACCTGGCGCACCGCAGTCGCGAGGAGTGCCTGGACCTGCTCAGGTCCGCCGGCCTGGACGCGCGACCCTCGCCCCACGCCCCCGCTGCGCTGACCCTGGCCGAACCCGTGCCGGTAGAGCGCCTGCCCGGCTTCGCCGCGGGCGAGGTGTCGGTGCAGGATGCGGCGGCGCAACTGGCCGCACCGCTGCTGCAACTGGAGAGCGGCCAGCATGTGCTGGATGCCTGCGCCGCGCCGGGCGGCAAGACCAGCCACATCCTCGAGACCGCCGGGCTCACCGTCGACGCCCTCGACAAGGACGAGGCGCGCCTCACCCGCGTACAGGAAACCCTCGCACGCCTCGGCGGCGAAGCACGCCTGCTCACAGCCGACGCCGCAGTGCCCGAGGCCTGGTGGGACGGCCGCCCCTACGATCGCATCCTGCTCGACGCGCCCTGCTCGGCCACCGGCGTGATCCGCCGCCATCCCGACATCAAACTGTTACGCCGCGCCGACGACATTCCGACCCTCGTCGCAGAACAGCGACGCCTGCTCGCGGCCGTGTGGCCCTTGCTGAGGCGCGGGGGTATGCTTGTCTACGCCACGTGCTCGGTATTGCCCGAAGAAAACGCCCGGCAGATCACACGCTTCATCGCGGAGCAGTCGGACGCCCGCCCGCTTCCCATTGCAGCGCACTGGGGTCGCGAGGCCGGCCCCGGCCGGCAAGTCCTCCCGGGCGAGGACGAAATGGATGGCTTTTATTACGCGCGCATCGCCAAGATCTAGTGGGCTCACATGGGCCTGCGGCATGGCTCTGCTCGTTGCGCTTTGCCTCGGCAGCGCCGGCGCACGGGCCGGCGAGTTCGTGGTGCGGTCGGCGGCCACGGGTCTGGTCAATCAGGTCCACGTGCTCGACGCCGACATCGACTTCAAGTTCAGTGAACGTGCACTCACCGCGCTGGCCAATGGCGTGCCGCTCACGCTGCGCATGCACATCACCATCGAGCGGGAACGGGACTGGTTGCCCGACCAGCAGGTGGCCGAATTGACGCAGCGCTACGAGATCCAGTATCACGCCCTGTCCGGGCTGCACGTGCTGACCAATCTCAACAGCGGCGCCAGCGAGGTGTATCTCACGCTGCACAGCGCCCTGCGTGCGCTCGGCGATGTCCGCGCGCTGCCGGTCATCGACGACAACCTGCTCGAACCGGGCGCCCATTACCTCATCGCCATGCAGGTGGATCTGGACATCGAGGCACTGCCTTCGCCGCTGCGCCCGTTCGCCTACATCACACCCGCCTGGTGGCTCAGCAGCGATTGGTACACATGGTCGTTGCGACCCTGAAGCGCCTCACCGCGGGGCCGCGGCCGGTCGCCGTCGTGCTCCTGCTGCTGCTCGCCTCGCTCTATCTCATGAGTGCGGCGACACAGAATTCCGCCCAGTTCAGCCGCGTCTACTCCCTGTTGTTAGCCCTCAACGGCACCGCCTTGCTGTTGCTGGTGGCGCTCATCGTGCGCAACCTGGTGAACCTGCTCGGCCAATACCGGCGACGGGCGCCCGGCGCACGCCTGACGCTGCGGCTGGTGGTCATGTTCGTGATGCTGGCCGTGGCGCCCGTATCGGTGGTCTATTACTTTTCGGTGCAGTTCCTGCAACGGGGCATCGACAGCTGGTTTGACGTGCGCGTGGAGCGCGCCTTGGAAGACGCTCTGGAACTGGGCCGTACGGCACTGGATTCGCGCCTGAGCGAGAGCCTGCAGTTCACACGCCAACTGGCCATCGAGTTCATCGGCGCGCCCGAGAGCGTGGCCGCCCTCAAGCTCGACGAGGTACGCCGCCAGGGCAATGCGTTGGAGATGACCCTGCTCACCGGCCAGGGGCGAGTGCTCGCCTCAAGCAGCGCCGATCCCACCGACATCGTGCCGAGCATGCCCAATCTTGCGGTTTTGTTGCAGCTGCGCCAGGGCATGGATTACGCCGCCCTGGAACCCACGGCCGGTGGGCTACAGGTACGGGTGGTGGTGCCCGTGACGGAGGGGCTCAGCAGCGAACCCAAGCTGCTGCTCGCCATCTACCCCATCAACGAACGCCTGAGTTCACTCGGTGAAAGCGTGCAGGCGGCGTTCGGCCAGTACAAGGAGTTGGCCTATCTTCGCCAGCCGCTCAAGTTCAGCTTCACGCTCACCTTGTCGCTGGTGTTGCTGCTCAGCATCCTCAGCGCGGTGTGGGCGGCATTTTTCTCGGCGCGGCGCTTGGTGGCGCCCATCCGCGATCTCGCCGAGGGCACGCGGGCGGTGGCCGCAGGCGACTACGACCTGCGCCTGCCACTGCCCGGACGGGACGAGATCGGCTTCCTGGTGCGCTCCTTCAACGAGATGACGCGCAAGATCGCCCTGTCGCACGAACGGGCGAACCGCAGCCAGCGCCAGGTGGAGGCGCAGCGCGCCTACCTGGAGACAGTGCTCGCACATCTCTCCTCCGGCGTCCTCACGGTCGCAGCGGACGGCAGCATCCGCACCAGTAACCGGGCGGCGGCGCAGATCCTCGGCCTGGGACCCTCCACCTTCGATGGCGCGAGCCTGTCGGACCTGGCCGTAGCCCACGTGCGGCTCGCGGCGCTCATCGACACGCTGGGGCGCTTCCTGGGCCGGGAGGAAGGTGAGTGGCATGCGGAGGTGACCCTGTTCGGTCCGGCGGGCCGGCAGATCCTCATCTGCCACGGCTCGCCGCTGCCGGATGGGGGCGACATGCGCGGCGGCCAGGTGATCGTGTTTGACGACGTGACCGCGCTCATCCAGGCGCAGCGCGACGCGGCCTGGGGCGAGGTGGCGCGGCGCCTGGCCCACGAGATCAAGAATCCGCTCACCCCCATTCAGCTGTCTGCCGAACGGCTGCGCCGCAAGTATCTTGATCGCATGAGCCCCGAGGATGCCGAGGTGTTGAATCGCGCCACACACACCATCGTGCAGCAGGTGGAAGCCATGAAGGAAATGGTGAAGGCCTTTTCGGAGTATGCACACGCGCCGGCGGTCCGCCTCGCGCCCATGGACCTCAACGTACTGGTCACCGAGGTGGCCGAGCTCTATCGGGGTGACACGCGCATGCACATCAACCTGGCGCTGGCGCCGCGCCTGCATTATGTGGAGGCTGACGCCATGCGCATGCGTCAGCTGTTGCACAATCTGCTGAAGAACGCCCTTGAGGCGGCGCCGGCGGAGCGCACCGTCGAGGTCAAGGTGAGCACGACGTACAGCGACACCGGTTGTGAACACGTGGAACTGCTGGTGGAGGACGACGGGCCGGGGATCCCGGAGGCGCTGCTCGGGCGGCTGTTCGAGCCCTATGTGACCAGCAAACCCAGGGGCACCGGCCTCGGCCTCGCCATCGTGAAGAAGATCGTCGAGGAGCACGGCGGCATGCTTTCGGCCCAGAACCGACCGGGGGGCGGTGCAGCGGTGAGCGTGCGCCTGCCCATCGGCAGCCAGGATTGTGCCGCGCGGCTGGCGCGGCAGTTACAGGAAAGGCGGGCCTGAGCCATGACGCATCCCTACATCCTGGTGGTGGACGACGAGCCGGACATCCGCACCCTGTTGCAGGAGATCCTCGAGGACGAGGGTTACGAGGTAGGCATCGCCGAGAACGGCACCGCCGCGCGCAAGGCGCGCCGTCAGCGCCGACCGGACCTGGTGCTGCTGGACATCTGGATGCCGGATGTGGACGGCATCACCCTGCTCAAGGAATGGAGCGAAGAGGCGAGGCCCGGGCCGCCGGTGATCATGATGTCCGGCCACGGCACCGTGGAGACCGCCGTGGAGGCGACCCGGCTCGGCGCCTGGGACTTCATCGAGAAGCCGCTCTCCCTCGGCAAGCTGCTCATCACCGTGCAGCGCGCCCTCGAGTCCTATCACCTGTTGCAAGAAAACGAGGGCCTGCTCAAACAAGTGCGTCCGGTCACCGAACCGGTGGGGCGCAGCGCGGTCATGACCCAGTTGCGGGAGCGCGCCCGGCGCATCGCGCAGCACGATGCCGCGGTGCTCATCCACGGCGAACCCGGCAGCGGCAAGAGCGTGCTCGCCCGTTACCTGCACCACCACAGTGCCCGCAGCGAAGGCCCGTTTGTAGCGGTGGGCGTAGCCGCCCTGCTCGGTGAAAGTGCGGCATTGGAACTGTTCGGCAGCGAAGACGGCGACAAGGTCCACTTCGGCCTGGTGGAACGGGCCAACGGCGGCACGTTGTTCCTCGACGACATCGGCGACATGGATTTGGCCATGCAGGCGCGCCTGCTCGGCGTCATGGAAAGCGGCGCCTTCTACCGCACGGGCGGCACCGAGCCCGTGCAGGTGAACGTGCGCTTCATCGCCGCGACCCGCCATCCCATCGAGGCGCGCACCCGAGAGGGCGCCTTCCGTTCCGATCTCTACTACCACCTGAACGTGCTGCCGTTGGATGTACCGCCGCTGCGCGAGCACACCGAAGACATCCCTGAACTGCTGCGCTTCTACGTCGACTACTACGTGGACAACGGCAAGCTGCCGTTTCGTGCCTTCACGGTGGCGGCGCAAAACCGCCTGCGCAATTACAGCTGGCCCGGCAATGTGCGTGAGTTGCAGAATCTGGTGCAGCGCCTGCTCATCGTGGGTTCCGGCAACGAGATTGACGTGGCCGAACTGGAAGGCGCCCTCGGTCGCAGCGAACCGCCCCAGGCAGCCATGCAGGCCCCGGACGATCTGTTCGCCCGCGCCGTCCACCTGCCGCTGCGCGAAGCCCGCGAGCTGTTCGAACGGCGCTATTTCGAGCACCTGCTGGAGCAGATGGACGGCAACGTGGCGCGCGTGGCGCAGCACGCCGGCATCGAACGCACCCACCTCTATCGCAAACTGCGCGCCTTGGCCATGGACCCGCGCGACATCAAGCGCTGACGGCAGGCGGACGTAAAGGCAAAAGCATTAACCACGGGAACACGGGGAAATCCATTGCTGTAGGAACGGCCTGTCTCTTGGTCACATCATTTCTCGGAGAAACATAAGCTTGCGCCCCTTCTCCCTCCGGGAGACGAGCGCATGGATGCGCGAGGTACGACCCCATGGATGGGGGAGGTAGACCGCGCCGGGAGCAAGCGGTCGAGAGCAATGCATGGAGCGAATTGCCGAAGGACAGGATGAGGGGATCAATAAACCAACAGCCGCACCTGAATTGATCCCCTCTCCCCAGCCCTCTCCCGGAGGGAGAGGGGGTAAGAAGGGGTGGCGACAACGGCGAAATGTGACCAAGAGACAGCTCGGAGGGAGAGGGGACAAGAAGGGCTGGCTACAACGGCGAAATGTGACAAAGGGACAGCCTACAGGTCAGGGCAAATCATCAGGAGATTTTCCGCCCCCCGTGTCCCCAGTGGTTAATGCTTTTCTCTTCTCTTCTGTCTTCGTGCGCCGCGTTCAACGACGGACGGTTGGTTTAGAATGCCGCGCCCGAACGGCGCGTGAGGAATAGGCTGAATGAAGATCATCATCCTGGGGGCCGGGCAGGTCGGGTCGTCACTGGCGGCGAACCTGGTCAGCGAGGCCAACGACATCACCGTGGTGGACACCGACAAGGGCCGCCTCCAGTCCCTGCAGGAGCGCTTCGATCTGCGCACGGTGTTCGGTCCGGCCTCGCACCCGGAGGTGCTCGCGCACGCCGGCGCCGAGGATGCCGACATGATCATCGCGGTCACCAATTCGGACGAGACCAACATGGTTGCCTGCCAGGTGGCCTACACGCTGTTTCACACGCCCACCAAGATCGCCCGCGTGCGCGCCCAGGAATACCTGGATTTCCCACAGCTGTTCTCGCAGGAATCCATTCCGGTCGACGTGCTCATCAGCCCCGAACAGCTGGTGACCAATTACATCCATCGCCTCATCGAACACCCGGGCGCCTTGCAGGTGCTCGATTTCGCCGCGGGCAAGGTGCAGCTCGTCGCAGTGAAGGCCTATTACGGTGGGCCACTGGTAGGCCAGGAATTGCGTCGCCTGCGCGATCACATGCCAGGCTTGCAGACCCGCGTGGCAGCCATTTTTCGCCGCGGCGCGGCCATCATCCCCGAGGGCCACACCGTCATCGAGGCCGACGACGAGGTGTTCTTCATCGCCGCCAAGCAGGACATCCGCGCCGTGATGAGCGAGCTGCGCCGCCTCGACTCGCCGGTGAAGCGCATCATCATCGCGGGCGGCGGCAACATCGGCAAACGGCTGGCCAAGGCGCTGGAGCCCGTTTACCAGGTCAAGATCATCGACCACAACACGGCGCGCACCCAGGCCATCGCCGAGGAGCTCACCAAGACCATCGTGTTGCAGGGCGATGCCGCCGACGAAGAGCTGCTGCTCGAGGAAAACATCGAGAACACCGACGTGTTCTGTGCCCTTACCAACGATGACGAGGCCAACATCCTCTCCGCCATGCTGGCCAAGCGCCTGGGCGCGCGCAAGGTGATGGCCCTCATCAATCGCGCCGCTTACGTGGACCTGGTGGAGAGCGGCGACATCGACATCGCCATCTCACCGCCGCAGGCCACTATCGGCAGCCTGCTCACCCACGTGCGGCGCGGCGACGTGGTGGTGGTGCATTCCCTGCGCCGTGGTGCCGCCGAGGCCATCGAGGCGGTGGCCCACGGCGACATGCGTTCCTCGAAGGTGGTGGGACGCGCCGTGCAGGATATCCGCCTGCCGCCGGGCACCACCATCGGCGCCCTGGTGCGCGGCAACGAGGTGGTCATTGCGCACCACGACACGGTGATCCAGGCCGAAGACCATCTCATCCTGTTCGTGGTGGACAAACGCCGCATCCCCGAAGTGGAGCGCATGTTCCAGGTGGGCGTGACCTTCCTCTGAGCCCATGAGCGACGACGCGCTGCGGCAGAAATGGGACACCCGCTACCGCGACCAGGCGGTGGATGAGACCCGCGCGGCGCGTGTGCTCACCGACAATCTGCACCTGCTCCCGGCCCAGGGCCGCGCCCTGGACCTGGCCTGCGGTCTCGGCGCCCATGCCTGCCTGCTCGCGCGTGCCGGCCTCGCGGTGGAGGCCTGGGATCTGTCGCCGGTGGCCATCACCGCCCTCGCAAGCCATGCCGAACACGAAGGACTGCCCATCACGGCGCAGGTGCACGATGCCCTGACCGCACCGCCGCCACCCGACAGCTACGATGTGATCGTGGTGGTGCACTTCCTGGAGCGCGCCCTCGCCCCCGCGCTTACGGCAGCGCTGCGCCCGGGCGGCCTGCTGTTCTACCAGACCTTCGCCGGCGTGGGACCCGGCCCCGGCAATCCCGCCTATCGACTCGCCCGTGGCGAGATCCTGCGCCTGTTTGCAGGGCTCACCCCGGTCGTCTACCGTGAAGAACACGACGTCGGTGACGACCGCCGCGGCCTGCGCGGCGAGACCCTGCTGATCGCCCAGAGGCCCTGATGAACACACGTACCGAACAGCTGGAAAAGCTCCTCGAAAAAGGGCCGGACAACGCCATGCTGCGCTTTGGCCTCGGCAAGGCCTGGCTGGATGAAGGGGACGCCGCACGCGCCGCCGAACACCTGGGCAAAGCCGTGGAACTGCAGGTGGACTACTCCGCCGCGTGGAAACTGCTAGGCAAAGCACTCGCCGGTGCGGGACGCGTGGCTGATGCCAAGGCCGCCTACGCGCGGGGTATCGAGGTGGCCGAGGCGCGGGGCGATGTCCAGGCCGCCAAGGAGATGCGTGTGTTTTCCCGCCGCCTTGAACCGCGCCGCGAATAGCCGCTCATCGGGCACGAACTCAGCTTCTCCCCGTCCCCTCGCATCTCACGGGCCCGGAATCCTGGCGTATTGACTTCGCCCCGTGAACGATTTCACCATCCAACAGCTTGCCCGCGCCGCCAAGGTTTGGCCGCAAGCAATCTACTGAAGCCCTGAATTTCAAGGCACGCCATCCAGATCACCAACGGCGGCATCACACCAAACGGCTTGATGTGCGCGTTGCTCGGCGTAGCCCGCCGCTTGGGCAACCACGCCTAACAACGTATAGGAGAAACAAGAATGAGAAACGGAACCCTGATACTCGCGATGGTGGCGGCGATGGGCTGGCAGGGCACGGCCCTGGCCCAGACGGAACTTGAGCAACGCATCCAGGGCATGGAGCAACAGATGCGCTATCTGGAAGGGCGCGTGCAGAGCAGCGATGCGGGTGACAAGTGGTGGCAGGGCGTCTCCATGAGCGGCCTGGTGGAGGTGGAAGCCGTCAGCGCAAACACCGACGACGCCGACACCAGCGACATCGCCGTCGCCACGGTGGAGCTGGGCCTCGAAGCAGAGTTGAGCGACTGGGCCCGCGCCAGCGTGGTGCTGCTGTACGAAGAAGAAGGCACACCCCTGGACGTGGACGCTGCCACCTTGACCTTCGGTAACACGGAGGTATCGCCGTTTTATCTCACCGTCGGCCGCACCGTGATCCCGTTCGGGCGCTTCGTCAGCCATCTGGTCTCCGACCCGCTGACGCTGGAGCTGGGAGAAACCTCCGAAAGCACTGCCATGGTTGGCTTCAAGCAGGGCGGCTTCTACGGCAACGCCTTCGTGTTTAACGGTGACACGGATAACGGCGACGACGCCATCGACAACGGCGGCCTGAATCTCGGATATGCCCTCGAGGGCGAGACCGGTTTCGACGTCAGCCTGAGCTATCTCAGCGATCTCAGCGATAGTGACGCGATCACTGATGAGATCGGTAATACGGTTGAGGACGACGTCCCCGGCTGGAACGCCTACCTGGCCGTCACGCACGGCCCCTTCAGCGCCCTCGCCGAATACCTCGCCGCGAGCGATAGCTTCGCCACCGGCGAACTCGCGTTCGGCGGCCGCGGCGCCGAGCCGAGCGCCTGGAACGTGGAGCTCGGCTACACCTTCGAGCTGGCCGGCAAGGAAAGCACCTTCGCCATCGGCTACCAGGGCACCGACGAGGCCCAAGGCCTCGAACTACCCGAACAGCGCCTCCTCGTGGGCCTTTCCGTCGCGCTGGCGGAGTACACCAGCGTGAGCTTCGAATGGGCGCGCGACGAGGACTACGCGGTGGTCGACGGCGGCACAGGTGAGGACAGCGATGCGTTCACCGTCCAGGTGGCCCTGGAGTTCTGATCTCTACGGGCTCGCCAGCTTCAGGCCGACGATGCCGCACAGGATCAGCAGGAGCGAAACCAGCCTGCCCACAGTGGCAGGCTCGCCGAGCCAGACCATCCCCACCACCGCCGTGCCCAAGGCGCCGATGCCCGTCCACACGGCATAGGCCGTGCCGACGGGCAGGTTTCGCATGGCCATGCCCAGCAGGACAAAACTGAGCACCATGGCCGCCACCGTGCCTGTGACGACCCAAGGGCGGGTGAACCCCGCCGCGACCTTGAGTCCGACCGCCCAGGCAATCTCGAAAAGACCGGCGATGGTGAGAATGATCCAGGACATGTCCACCCCTGTGTGGCCGGGGCCGTCCCCGATTGGAACTGGAGCGGTGAGGTCGTCCTCACTTCCGGTAGATTTCACCCGCTGCAAAGCGCGTCAGTGGCGCGTCGAACAGGCCAAGCCAGCCCACATGAGCGGTCGGCACTGGCCCTTGCGGCCGGGCAGACGAGGCCATCATCGCCAGGGCGAGCCAAGCGCCGCGACGAATGGGCGGCGCCAGGAATTCATCCAGGCTCCGGGGCTGCCGGCGCTTACTTCTGCGTGTCCGGTTTGGCCTTGTTCAGGCTCTCGCGCAACAGCTGCCCGAAGGTGCCGACCGATTCATCGGTCTTCGGCTTCGCGGCCGGCCGGTAGGCCTCGACGTTGGCGGCCTCCTCATGGGAAGCGGTATCCAACGACAGACTGAGGCGGCGCCGCGCACTGTCGACGGCAAGCACCGTGGCCTCGACCACATCACCCGGATTGACCACCTCCTTCGCGTGGCTCACCCGGCGGCCGCCGCCCAGTTCGCTGTTGGGCACCAGCCCTTCCAAACCCGGCTCCACCTCGACAAAAGCGCCGAAGGGTTGCAGGCGGGTGATCGTGCCCTTCACCTTCGAGCCCGTGGGATAGCGTGCTTCGGCCTCCTGCCAGGGATCGGCGCCGAGGGCACGGATGGACAGGGCGATGCGCTCGCCCTTGTCGGTCTGCTCGATGCGCAGCACGGAGACCTCCACCTCGTCACCGGGCTTTACCAGATCCTGCGGCTTGACGCCCCGGCTGTAAGAGAGTTCGCTGACGTGAACCATGCCCTCCAGGCCGCCCAGGTCGACGAAGGCGCCGTAATCCTTCACCGAGGTGACCGTACCCTTCAGCACCAGCCCCACGGCCAGCCTGCCGCGCAGCTCGGCGGCCTGCTGACGCGCCTCCTCTTCCAGCAGCGCCCGACGCGAGAGCACCAGGTTCGGGCGACGGCCGCCCTCGTACTTGGTGATACGGAAGCTCAGACGCTGGCCAACGTAGCTTTGCAGGTCGTCCACGAAACGCGTGGCCACCTGCGAAGCCGGACAGAACCCGCGCATGCCAGCCACCTGGACCTCCAGGCCGCCCTTGGCGACGCCCGACACCATGCCCTCCACCGGCAGCCCGTTGGCAAAGGCCTGTTCGAGGCCGGCGCTGTCATGGACGTGCCGCCCGGCGCTGCGACCCAAAAGCAGGGTGCCCGTACGATCGTCGCGACTCAGTACATAGCTCTCGATGGTGTCGCCCACCTGCGCGGTATGGCCCTCGGCATCGGTGAGCTCGGCGATCTCGATCACCGCCTCGGCCTTGGTGCCGAGGTCCACGAAGGCCTGCTCGGCGCCGATGGAGACGATGCGACCACGCACACGCTCGCCCGGCTGCGGTGCCGTGTGGCCCTGGCCAGGACTTTTGCGTTCATATTCGTCCAGAAGGGCGCTGAAATCTTCGTGTTCTGCCATGGGATGGGGGATGCCGAATAGAGGGATGCAGGGGCGCTGCCGGCTCGGCCGCTGCATCGGAAAATTCACTGCCCACTCGGGGCCGGGCTGTAAGCCTACTACCGCACGAGCGGGTTCGGAATAGCGCGATGATGGCTTTACAGGGAATGGGGCGATGACGGTGGCCAGACCCCTCATTCGTAAGGCGCTGAAGCGGATTGCGCCATGCCCGTAGTGATGGGGCAGTGGATCTCGGATGGCATCGAAGGAGAATCGGCTATCTTCGTCACCGCGGAAGTAGGCCACCTTGGCGAACAGGGCACGGCTCACGCAATCGCGTGTCTTTCTTTTCGAGCCGGAGGATCTTGCGGTACTCCTGCGCCTTCTCGCGGAAGATGCTCACGTAAATCTTGTCGGTGTAGACGGCGTACTTGAAGTTGCCCATGGCCACGCAGTCGCGCAGGGCACCGGTGAACTGCTGGCGGTAGTTCTCCTCCACGAAAGCGGAATGGAGGAAGTCCTCGTCGCGCTGGTTGATGTACTTGGTGCCGCCGCCCGTACGCAGGTTGATGGTATCGATGACGATGTCCAGGATGGCCTGGTGCAGCAGCCGGGCGCGCTCGCTCTCAGACACCAGCATGGCCAGGTTCAGGAAGGCCCGGAAGTCGAAGACCGCCAATTGGGGGTCTTGGCGATGTTCCCGAAATCGGTTTCGGGAACATCCAGCGCCTTGATCGCTTCTTTCAATGTTTTCAGGCGGTTACCCTTCAGGACCTCGTAGCCGTTCCGGGTCAGTTCGTCCGCATGTTGTTCCAGGTAACTTTCGATGGTGCGGGTGGTCACCTCGAAAAAGGCCGCCACCTGCTCCTTGATGACGACCGTCTTGCCCTCGAACGGGATGCCTTGCAGACCGGCTGCCTTTTCGATCTCGGCCAGGGCATAGGGTTGTTCAGGATGTTATGCCGGTCTACGGGGGGAACTGGTCAGGTCCTTGGCCATGGGTATCCTCTTACAAGTTATCCGTGCATGAGTGGATGCGCTGTGCTTTCCACCCTACGTTTCGCCGCAAGACCCCGGATTCCGCTGCGCTCCATCCGGGCTACATGCTGCCATGGGATGAGACCGCCGAGATGGAAGGATGAGCAAGCCCTTGTCCAATCGCCGCCACTGCCAGCGACTCGCTCGCCAGCACGCCGATCACGGCGCTCGCCACCGACTGAACCCGTTTCGCGTGGATATCGGCTCCGAAGACATCGTCGACGTACATCCACACGTCGTCCGGGCTGAATTTCGCTGCCGCTTTCTTCATTCTCGGTTTCCCCGCCAGCTCTCAACGGGGATACATTTTCCGTTATATCCGCTACTTGCCTGATCGAATATCTCTATGTGCCGATCAGAAAAAATGAGGGGATCCCTAAGGGTCGGAATGTCATCAACGACGACGCCCCAGTGTTCGAGCAGGAGGCGCGCGTAGGATGTGATGGCCATGTCCGACATTCCTTCGCAATCTCAAGCGGTCTTGGCGAACAACGCCACGTCCGGCAACCCTTTGAAGTGCGCATCGCAGGTGAGCAGCTCAGCGCCCTGATGCCGTGCCGTCGCGTAGACGATGGCATCGGCGGTAGCCAGCTTGTGTTCGCGGTGCAGCTCCGCCGCGAGCAGGGCGATGGCGGTGTCCAGTGGCACGACGACACACTTCTGCGTGTAGGCGATCACTTGGTCGGCCTGCTCTTCGCCGAGTTCGCGCACCAGCCACTTCGACAGTTCAAGCTGCACGATGGTCGGCACGATGCACTGCGGCTTGTCCGGGAACTGTTTGCCCAGCTCCTTGCCGAGCGCACTGCCAGTAAGCCATTCGATCCAGGCCGAGGTATCGACCACGCGCAACGGTGCCGCCATCAGTAGCGATCCCCGCGGTCGCGGTAGTCGTCGGTGCGTGCGCCCTTGGCGATGCCGGCCAACTGCTCCAGCTCGGGCACGGGCATCAACAGCACGCCCCTGCCTTTGGGGATGAACACGAATTCCTGTCCGGCTTCCCAGTGCTGTTCTTCGCGCACGGCTTTGGGAATGGAGATCTGGAACTTGCTGGATAAGGTGGCGGTAGCGGCCATTTTCGTACCCTCAAAACGTCGATCACGATTTGGTAAGAATACAGCGCTTCGTCCCAGGAGGCCAGATACTGCGAGGGGTCGAGCTTTCTCCATCATGCGATCCCCATTCCCCGCTGCCGGCCGAAGCTCCAGCTCACGCTGCCGCCCCGCACCGCCGCCGTCATGCTCTGGCCCAGCCGCTGTTCGAGCACGGGCTTCCAGGGCACCAGGCTGAACCCCTTGCCGTCGTCCAGCATGGCGTAGCGCCCGCTGGCCAGCATCAGGCTGCGCCGGTAGATGCCGCTGACGTGCTGGCTGCGCCGCTCGGCCAGGCCTTGTTCGACGAGGAAGTCGGCGTGCTGCGCACCTCGCTGCCAAAGCCCGGCTCGCCCAGCCCTTCGCCGCCGCCGATCAACTACTGATCCAGCCAGGTGGCACCGATCACGCGGGCCTGCCGCTCGATGGGCAGGTGCGATTTCAGCTCCACCGCCACACCGCCGGCGCAGCTGCGCGTCGTACTGCCGGCCCTGCTCCGGCAGGTCGGCCGGGACTTGCCAGACGCCTTCAGCCAGGCGCTCGACGATGCCGGCGCGGCGCAGGGCTTCCGGCCGGCGGACGTGGGCCGCCACCACCTCGGCGGGGTCGCGGCCGGGCACGGCCTGCGCCCTGGCGACGGCCAGGTGGTGGTCGGGTGCGGTACAGGCCATCGGCGGCCAGCGCGGCGATGGTCTTGTCGGCCGCGCGCACGCTGGCCGCGCCTTTCATTTCCACCACCGCGCCCCTGGGGTACTGCTCCAGTTCCGTGCGGGGTGGCAGCGCGACGCAGTGGGCCTTGCCGTCGGTGCCATCGACGATCAGGTGGCCCTTGTCGTACAGCTCGTCGGCCAGGCACTTGGTGGCGACGCGGCCGAGGATCGGGCGGGCGTGCTTGCCCGGCTCGGCTTTCTGTGTGCCCGCGGGTGCCGCCGCAAATGAGACAGACCTGGAGGAGAGGGCCACACACCTATGCCCCACCCAAGGTCACGGTGTGACGCGGGTCAGCGTAATCGCGTCAGGGGTTCCTTCATTGAAGGTTAAGCTGTTCCCGGTCACTACCATGGTTGCATTCCCACCAGTGGCATGGACGGTGCCGACCTGACACCAGGTTTCGCCCGCTGATTCGATACATCCGGCAAGACTGGTCAGGTAATCTCCTCCATGCGGTGGATTAATGCACTCGGCTTGGGAACGGTCCACCTCGCCGTTCTCATCCTCATAAAAATCGCATTCCCCGCCTCCCATCTTCAGCCACGGGAAATAGCCGAGCCCTTAGGGATCCCCTCATTTTTCTGATCGGCACATAGAGATATTCGATCAGGCAAGTAGCCGATATGACGGAAAATATATCCCCGTTGAGAGCTGACGGGAAAACCGAGAATGAAGAAAGCGGCAGCGAAATTCAGCCCGGACGACGTGTGGATGTACGTCGACGATGTCTTCGGAGCCGATACCTGAGGCCATCGAGGCGGTCTTCCCGCGAACCCAGGTACAGCTGTGCATCGTGCACAAGGTGCGGGGCTCGCTGAAGTACGTGCCTTGGAAGGAGCGCAAGGAGGTTGCCGCCGACCTGCGGGCCGTCTACGGGGCCGCCACCCTCACCGAGGCAGAGCAGGCCCTGGAACGCTTCTCCGCGCGGTGGGACGGCAAGTATCCAGCCATCAGTCCGAGCTGGCGCGCCGACTGGCAGCGCCTGACCGTGTTCTTCGACTACCCCAAAGAAATCCGCAAGGTCGAGCACCTCGGCGTAAAACGTGTCACGCACCTTGTCCTTCTTTTCGAGCCGGAGGATCTTGCGGTACTCCTGAGCCTTCTCGCGGAAGATACTCACGTAAATCTTGTCGGTGTAGACAGCGTACTTGAAGTTGCCCATGGCCACGCAGTCGCGCAGGGCATCGGTGAACTGCTGGCGGTAGTTCTCCTCTACGAAAGCGGAGTGGAGGAAATCCTCGTCGCGCTGGATGCGCTGTGCTTTCCACCCTACGTTTCGCCCCAAGACCCGGATTCCGCTGCGCTCCGTCCGGGCTACATGCGCTGACATCGGGCAGTGCCCGGTAGCGGCGATCGAGATAGTAAAGCCCGGAGATATGATGCAGGGCCGCCACCATTGCGCGGTTCAGGTGGGCGCTGCCGAAGCGTGCGAACGAATCGTCGAGTCGAAATGGACGCAGATGTTGGTTGCGGTTCATCGCCAGGAATCGAGGTTAAAGTCCTGTCGATGACGGTAGAGGATGGATATGACGGTTCCGTGAAGACGTTGTTGCAGGAACCCACCGGAATGCATGCGCCTGTGCCGAAGCCCTTGACCATGCATTTTGTGCCCGTCTAAGCTGGCTGCGCGTCTTCAGGGCGGGGTGGAATTCCCCACCGGCGGTATGCCCCATACGGGGCGAGCCCGCGAGCGCTTGCGTTCTACGCAAGGTCAGCAGATCTGGTGTGAAGCCAGGGCCGACGGTCACAGTCCGGATGAGAGAAGATGTCGATACCCGCGTGGGCACTGGGAAACCGGTGCTCATTCGCGGGTGTCTGCGTTTGGCCCTGAAACGCTTTTTCGCTAACGTCTTATCGCGAGGAGCGTTTCATGTTTCTTGAATCTATTCAGCAACAATCCGTACACATCCCCAGTGCCAGAATACGGGACGCGCTTGATGCCATGCGTGAAGGGCGGCCCGTCATCCTCTTGGACGATGCCGATCGTGAAGACGAGGCAGACCTCATCTTGGCGGCGGAAAAGGTGACCGCCGAGACGATGGCTCTCCTGATTCGCGAGTGCAGCGGAATCGTCTGCCTCTGTCTCACCCAGGAGGCGGTCAAGAGACTTCAGTTGCATCCCATGACAACCCAGAACGAGAGCCGCTTTTCCACGGCATTCACCGTCTCGATCGAGGCACGCCATGGCGTGAGTACCGGCGTTTCCGCGCAGGACCGGGTAACCACGATCCGGGCGGCGATCGCCGATGATGCGTGCGCCGAAGACCTGGTGCATCCCGGACACGTATTTCCTTTGCGGGCGCACGAAGATGGCGTGCTGGGCCGTCGCGGACACACGGAAGGCGCCATTGACCTGGCGCGGCTGGCCGGATTGAAACCGGCAGCCGTTCTCTGTGAACTCATGAACCCTGACGGCACCATGGCGCGAGGAGATGACATACGCCGTTTCGCAGCAAATCACGACCTTCCGGTCGTGACCATCGACGAGCTGATAGCTTACCGACGACAGATCGAATGAGCTTCTGCGGGAGGGGGCGCAACCCCCTCCCCTCACCAGCGGTATTGAGATGGATGCCGCCGATCTCTCGACCCTTGGTCATTCCCGTGATCTTCATGACCTCCGTGGTTAATCTTCTTCAGACGTGAAAGTGATGCGCCAGCCGTTAGCGGGGAGGCGGGCATGGCCCGCCCTATGACCGTTGTCGTTCTCCGTGGCCTTCGTGGCCTCGTGGTTCATCTTCTCTCTCTTGCGGGCTCAGGCGGTTATTCCACGGTGACCGACTTGGCGAGGTTGCGCGGCTGATCCACATCGGTCCCCTTGAGCACGGCCACGTGATAAGCGAGCAACTGCAGGGGCACCGTGTAGACAATGGGGGTTTGGAAGGTCTGCACGTGTTCGGGCATGTGCATGACTTCCACTTCCGGTGAGGGTTCGATGCCGGCCTTGGGGTCGGCGAAGACGTAGAGCTTGCCGCCGCGGGCCTTTACTTCCTGGAGGTTGGACTTGAGCTTTTCCAGCAGCTCGTTGTTGGGCGCGATGGTGATGACGGGCATGTCGGCATCCACCAGGGCCAGGGGGCCGTGCTTGAGTTCGCCGGCGGCGTAGGCCTCGGCGTGGATGTAGGAGATCTCCTTGAGCTTGAGCGCGCCTTCCATGGCCACCGGCCAGGCGGCGCCGCGGCCCAGGAACAGGGCGTGCTGCTTGGTCTTGAAATGCTGGGCCCAATCGCGGATCTGCGGTTCAAGCTTCAAGGTGTGCTCGATCATCTCGGGCACGTGCACCAGCTGCGCCATCAGGTCGGTCTCGCGCTCGGGGTCCATGCCGTTGTGGCGGGCGAGGATGAGGGCGAGCAGGCCGAGGGCGGTGAGCTGGGTGGTGAAGGCCTTGGTGGAGGCCACGCCGATCTCGGGGCCGGCGCGGGTCATGAGGCTCAGGTCGGCCTCGCGCACCAGGCTCGATGCCGGCACGTTGCAGATGGCCAGGGTCGCCAGATAACCCAGACGCTTGGCCTCGCGCAGGGCGGCCAGGGTGTCGGCGGTCTCGCCGGACTGGGAGATGGCGATGAACAGTGTGCCGGCCGGCACCACCGGCTGGCGGTAGCGGTATTCCGAGGCGATCTCCACGGTGGTGGGGAGCCTGGCGTACTGCTCCATGTAATAGCGTGCCACCATGCCGGCGTGCCAGCTGGTGCCGCAGGCGACGATGTGCACGGCGCGGATCTGCGGCAGCAGCTCGGCAGCCTTGGGGCCGAGCACGGCGTCGAGGGCGCGGCCACCGGCGAAACGCTCGGTCAGGGTGTCGGCGACGGCGCGCGGTTGCTCGTAGATCTCCTTCTGCATGTAGTGGGCGTACTGGCCCAGTTCCACGTCGTCGGCGGAGAGCTCGGATTCATGCAGGGGGCGGTCCACGCGATGGCCGGTGCTGTCGAAAATGGTGATGGCGCCGGCGCGCAGCTCCGCCACGTCACCTTCTTCCAGGAAGCGGAAGGCGCGGGTGACGGGCAGCAGCGCCTGCACGTCGGAGGCGACGTACGACTCGCCCTCGCCCTCACCGACTACCACCGGGCAGCCCTGACGGGCGACGATGAGCCGGTCGGGCTCGCTGCGGCACATGACCACGATGGCATAGGCGCCGTGCAGGCGCTGAACGATGCTTTGCACGGCCGCGAGCAGGTCGTCGCCGGCCTTGATGCGGTCGTGGATGAGGTGGGCGATCACTTCCGAGTCGGTGTCGGAATGGAATGCGTAGCCGGCGGCCTTGAGCTCGGTGCGTAGGGTCTCGTGGTTTTCGATGATGCCGTTGTGGACGAGCGCAATGCCCTCTTCGGAAAAGTGCGGGTGGGCGTTGCGCTCGGAGACGCCGCCGTGGGTGGCCCAGCGGGTGTGGGCGATACCGCGCTGTCCCGTGAGGGGCTGCAGCTCAATGGCCTCGGCAAGCAGTTTGACCTTGCCGACGGTGCGGCGGCGGTCCAGGTGACCGTCGCCGTTGAGTACGGCCACGCCGGCCGAGTCATAGCCCCGGTATTCGAGACGGCGCAGACCTTCCACCAAAATGGGGACCACGTCCCGCTGCGCGATGGCACCAACGATTCCACACATGATCAGGTTCTCAGTTGTTCAGCAGTGTCGTCTTGGTTGGGTTGGACGCGGAGGGCGCGGAGAATATGAGGGTGATGATTTGCGGAACCAGGTGACACATCGTCTAACGGCAAGCGAGCCCGCACCCTGTAATCCTCTCCCCTCCGCGTCCTCCGCGCCTCCGCGCCCTCCGCGTTTCGTCCTAGCCCTTTGCCACTAACCCGCAGTCTTGGGCTTCTTCACCGGCCGCTTCCAGCCGGCGATGCTCTTTTGCGGCGCGCGGCTCAGGGTCAAATCGCCTGCGGGTGCGTCGCGGGTGACCGTGGAGCCTGCGCCGATGGTGGCATCGGCACCGATCTCCACCGGCGCGACCAGCTGGCTGTCCGAGCCGATGAAGGCACGGTCGCCGATGACGGTGCGATGCTTGTTGGCGCCGTCGTAGTTGCAGGTGATGGTGCCCGCGCCCACATTCACGTCGCGGCCCATGACGGTATCGCCGACGTAACTCAGGTGGTTGACCTTGGAGCCCTCGCCCACCTGGGCGTTCTTCAGCTCGACGAAGTTGCCCACGTGGGCGTGGCCGGCGAGCACGGTGCCCGGACGCAGCCGTGCGAACGGACCGATGCGGCAGTCGGGACCGACGATGGCCTCTTCGAGCACGCTCATGGGGCGCAGCTGGGTGCCGGCGCCCAGTGCCACGTCACGCAGGCAGCAGTGGGCGCCCACGGTCACGCCGTCACCCAGCGTCACGTGGCCCTCGATCACCACACCCACGTCGATAGTCACGTCGCGGCCACATTCCAGCGTGCCGCGCAGGTCAAATCGGGCGGGATCCAGCAGGGTGACGCCCTCGCGCATGAGGCGCTCGGCCTGGCGGCGCTGGTAGACCCGCTCGAGGTGGGCGAGCTGGAGCTTGTCGTTCACGCCCAGCACGTCGTCCTCGTCCTGTGCACAATGGGCGACCACCGGCAGGTTCTCAGCCACGGCCATGGCCACCACGTCGGTGAGATAGTACTCGCCCTGGGCGTTACTGTTCTTCAGTGCGGCCAGCCAGGCACGCAGCGGCTTGGCCGGGGCGGCGAGGATGCCGGTATTGCCTTCGCGGATAGCGCGTTGGGCATCGTTGGCGTCCTTCTCTTCCACGATGCCGAGCACCGCGCCCTGCTCGTTGCGCAGGATGCGGCCGTAACCCTTGGGATTGGCCAGCTCCACGGTGAGGATGGCGAGTGCGCCCGCGGAGGCGGCATCGACCAGCGGTTGCAGCAGGTCCGCCGGGACCAGGGGTACGTCGCCGTACAGCACCAGCACCACGGCGTCGTCATCGACCCCCGGCATGGCCTGCATGACAGCATGGCCAGTGCCCAGGCGCTCGGCCTGCTCCACCCACGAGACATTCGCATCGGGAAATTGTGTAAGTACCCGCTCGCCCCCGTGGCCATACACCACATGGGTGCGCGCGGGGGACAGGGCCCCGGCAGTGGCGATGACATGGCCGAGCAACGGGCGTCCCGCCAAGGGATGGAGGACCTTGGGCAGGTCCGATTTCATGCGGGTTCCCTGACCCGCAGCAAGCACGACGATTTCCAGGCGTGCGGTCATGATTCCACTCTAAGTCGATTCGAGGCACCCCATGTCCCCGAGGCGCCCACAGGATAGCTTTGTCGCTTCCGGCACACCACCGGGTCGAGCACGTTCGAACTGCGTCTGTCATTCCGGGCAGGGTTTCCCGTCCCGCGCGTCGTGGAGCTTTGCCCGGTGAGGTGTACCGGACGGACCCAACAAAAAAGGGGCAGCGGAATCCACTGCCCCTTTTCCGGTACAACCTGACTGCCGAACTCAGCGTCGGGTGCCGCTCGTGCGCTGGCGCAGACGCTGCAGGGTCTGGAGCTGCGCCACGGCCTCGGCCAGTTCGGCCTGGGCACGCGCGTATTCCATGTCACCCTTGCGGTCCTTGAGGGCCTGTTCGGCACGCTCTTTGGCCTGCAGCGCCGCGGCTTCGTCCACGTCTTTTGCGCGCAGCGCGGTGTCGGCGAGTACGGTCACGTGGTGCGGCTGCACTTCGAGCATGCCGCCGGACACGTAGTAGTACTCCTCTTCACCACCCTGCTTCACGACGCGGACTTCGCCCGGGTTGAGCTGGGTCAGCAGCGGACTGTGGCGCGGCATGACGCCGATCTCGCCCAGCACGGCGGGGGCGAACAGCGCCTCTGCCGTGCCGGAGAAGATCTGCTTCTCCGCACTCACGATGTCCACGTGGATCGTCATAGCCATGGCTTACCCCCTGGCGCCGATTACAGGCGCTTGGCCTTCTCGACCGCCTCGTCGATGGAGCCGACCATGTAGAACGCCTGCTCGGGCAGGTGGTCGAATTCGCCGTCCACGATGCCCTTGAAGCCGCGGATGGTGTCCTTCAGGGAGACGTACTTGCCGGGCGAACCGGTGAACACCTCGGCCACGAAGAACGGCTGCGACAGGAAGCGCTGGATCTTACGGGCGCGGGACACGATGAGCTTGTCGTCTTCGGACAGCTCGTCCATGCCCAGGATGGCGATGATGTCGCGCAGTTCCTTGTAGCGCTGCAGGGTCTGCTGCACCGCACGGGCTGTGTTGTAGTGCTCGTGGCCCACCACCAGCGGGTCGAGCTGGCGGGAGGTGGAGTCCAGCGGATCCACGGCGGGGTAGATACCCAGCGCGGCGATGTCACGGGACAGCACGACGGTGGCGTCCAAGTGGGCGAACGTGGTGGCGGGCGACGGGTCGGTGAGGTCGTCCGCAGGCACGTACACGGCCTGGATGGAGGTGATGGAACCGATCTTGGTGGAGGTGATGCGCTCCTGGAGCACACCCATTTCCTCGGCCAGGGTCGGCTGGTAACCCACCGCGGAAGGCATACGGCCGAGCAGTGCGGACACCTCGGTACCGGCCAGCGTGTAGCGGTAGATGTTGTCGATGAACAGCAGCACGTCGCGGCCTTCGTCGCGGAAGTACTCGGCCATGGTCAGGCCGGTCAGCGCCACGCGCAGACGGTTGCCGGGCGGCTCGTTCATCTGGCCGTACACCAGCGCCACCTTGTCGAGAACGTTGGAGTCCTTCATCTCGTGGTAGAAGTCGTTGCCCTCACGGGTACGCTCGCCCACGCCGGCGAACACAGAGTAACCACTGTGCTCGATGGCGATGTTACGGATGAGCTCCATCATGTTCACGGTCTTGCCCACGCCGGCGCCGCCGAACAGGCCGACCTTACCGCCCTTGGCGAAGGGGCAGATGAGGTCGATGACCTTGATGCCCGTTTCCAGCAGCTCGGTGGAGGCCGCCAGCTCTTCGTAGCTGGGCGCCTTGCGGTGAATGGAGGAGCGGGCCTCTTCACCGACCGGACCCTTCTGGTCGACCGGGTTGCCCAGCACGTCCATGATGCGGCCCAGGGTGGCCTTGCCAACCGGGACGCTGATGGGTGCACCGGTGCCGGCCACGGCCATGCCGCGGCGCAGGCCGTCGGAGGAGCCCATGGCGATGGTGCGCACGATGCCGTCGCCCAGCTGCTGCTGGACTTCCAGCGTCAGGCCCGCTTCTTCCACCTTCAGCGCATCCAGGACCTTGGGCATCGCGTCGCGCGGAAACTCGACGTCGATGACGGCGCCGATGATTTGCGTAATCTTTCCAGAACTCATTTCAGTTCCCCTTGAATACTCAGATTCGTCTCGGGCCGGTCAGACCGCCGCGGCGCCCGCGACGATCTCGGAGATCTCGCGAGTGATGGCCGCCTGGCGCGCCTTGTTGTAGGCCAGCTGCAGTTGGTCGATGAGGTTGCCCGCGTTGTCGGACGCCGCCTTCATGGCGACCATGCGTGCCGCCATTTCGCAAGCGATGTTCTCCACCACGCCCTGATACACCTGGGATTCCACGAAACGCGGCAGCAGCTGGTCGAGGACGACCTCCGCCTGCGGCTCATAGATGTAGTCCCAGTGGTGCTTGAGCTCGTTTTCCGTGACCGTGGCCTTGACGGGGAGCAGCTGGCTCACCTCGGGCTTCTGGGTCATGGTGTTGACGAACTCGTTGCTCAGGATGTGGAGCTGATCGATGCGGCCTTCATTGAACGCGTCGAGCATCACCTTGACCGTGCCGATGAGCTGGTCGAGGCGCGGGGCATCGCCCAGCTGTGACGCCTGGGCGACGATGTTGGCGCCGAGGCGACGGAAGAAACCCGTCGCCTTCTGACCGATCACGCACAGGTCCACCTCGAGGCCGGCCTTGTCCCAATCCTTCAGCTGGCGCAGGGCCAGACGGAACAGATTGGCATTCAGGCCGCCGCACAGGCCGCGATCCGAGGAGACCAGGACCAGGCCCACGCGCTTGACCGGGCGCTCGACCATGTATGGGTGACGGTACTCGGGATGCGCGTGCGCAAGGTGACCGATCACGCCGCGGATACGTTGTGCGTAGGGCCGGGAGGCTGCCATGCGGTCCTGCGCCTTGCGCATTTTGCTGGCGGCCACCATCTCCATGGCGCGCGTGATCTTCTGAGTATTCTTGATACTCTTGATCTTGCCGCGAATCTCTTTACCGCTTGCCATCGCTGCCTACCCCGTTACCAGGTGTGGTTGGCTTTGAAGTCGTCGATCGCGGCCTTCATGCTGGCCTCGATCTCCGCCGTCCAGTCGCCGGAAGCGTCGATCTGGTCGAGCAGCCCCTTGTGCTGGGACTTCATGAAGTCCTGCAGGGCGTTTTCGAAGTCAACGACCTTCTTCGCGTCGATGTCGTCCAGGTAGCCCTGGTTGACCGCATACAGCGACACCGCCATCTGGGCGATGGACATGGGCGCGTACTGACCCTGCTTCATCAGCTCGGTGACGCGCTGGCCACGGCTGATCTGCTTGCGGGTCGCCTCGTCCAGGTCGGAGGCGAACTGTGCGAACGCCGCCAGCTCGCGGTACTGGGCCAGGTCGAGACGCACGCCGCCGCCGAGCTTCTTGATGACCTTGGTCTGGGCCGCACCACCGACGCGCGATACCGAGATACCGGCGTTGATGGCCGGACGGATACCGGCGTTGAACAGGTCGGACTCCAGGAAGATCTGGCCGTCGGTGATGGAGATGACGTTCGTGGGAACGAACGCCGACACGTCACCGGCCTGGGTCTCGATGATGGGCAGCGCGGTCAGCGACCCGGTCTTGCCCTTTACCTCGCCACCGGTGGCCTGTTCCACGTAGTCGGCATTTACGCGCGAGGCGCGCTCCAGCAGACGGGAGTGCAGGTAGAACACGTCGCCGGGATAGGCTTCACGACCCGGCGGACGGCGCAGCAGCAGGGAGACCTGACGATAGGCCCAGGCCTGCTTGGTGAGGTCGTCGTACACGATCAGCGCATCTTCGCCGCGGTCGCGGAAGTACTCGCCCATGGCGCAACCGGCGTAGGGGGCGATGTACTGCATGGCGGCGGAGTCGGACGCGGTGGCGGCCACCACGATGGTGTGCGCCAGGGCGCCGTGCTCTTCCAGTTTGCGCACCACGTTGGCGACGGAGGAGGCCTTCTGGCCCACCGCCACGTAGATGCACTTAACGCCGGTGCCCTTCTGGTTGATGATGGCATCGATGGCAACGGCGGTCTTGCCGGTCTGGCGGTCGCCGATGATCAGCTCGCGCTGGCCGCGGCCGATGGGGATCATCGCGTCGACCGACTTCAGGCCGGTCTGCAGCGGCTGGTCCACCGACTTACGGTCGATAACGCCGGGGGCGATCTTCTCGATGGGCGAGGAGGTCTTGGTGTCGATGGGACCCTTGCCGTCGATGGGCTGACCCAGGGCGTTCACCACGCGGCCCAGCAGGGCCTCGCCGGTGGGCACTTCCATGATGCGACCGGTGCAGGTGACCTTGTCGCCTTCGGAGATGTGCTCGTAGGCACCCAGGATAACGGCACCCACGGAGTCACGCTCCAGGTTCAGCGCCATACCAAAGGTGTTGCCCGGGAATTCCAGCATCTCGCCGGACATGACGTCCGAGAGACCGTGGATGCGCGCGATGCCGTCGGTCAGGCTGACCACGGTGCCCTCGGTGCGGGCCTCGGTGGTAGCCTCGTAGCCGGCGATCCGCTTTTTGATCAGATCACTAATTTCGGAAGCATTGAGTTGCATGTGTCTGTCCTCTAGAGGGCGATCAGCGCATCAGCTCGGAGCCGAGCTTGTCCAGCCGGCTTACGGCCGAGCCGTCGATGACCATGTCGCCCGCGCGAATGATGGCGCCGCCCAGCAACGACCCGTCGACTTTGACGTTCAGGCTGATTTCACGACCCAGGCGCTTCTTGAGAGCCACCGCCAGTTCTTTCTTCTGGCTTTCGGTCAGTTCCATCGCCGTGACCACTTCCGCCTCGAGCGTGCCTTCGGCCTGCGCACGTTCGATCTCGAAGAGCGCCGCGATCTCGGGCAGCAGATTCAGGCGGCCGTTGTCGGCCAGCACCCGCACCATGTTCTTGCCGGCATCGTTCATCTTGTCGCCGCAGACGGCGAGGAAGATGTCGATGACCTGCTCACCGGTGAGGCGCGGGCTGTCGATGACCTTTGCCATTTCGGGATCGGTAGCCACGGCGGCGGCCAGTCCCAGCATCTCGGACCAACGCTTCAGGTCTTTCTGCTCGGCAGCGAGCTTGAAGACAGCCTGGGCGTATGGGCGCGCAATCGTCGTTATCTCAGCCATTGCCGCTGACCTCAGATTTGTGCCACGAGGTCTTTGAGCATCGACTCGTGGGACTTGGCGTCGATCTCCTTGCGGAGAACCTTACCGGCGCCAGCCACGGCGAGCGATACCACCTGGCCGCGAAGTTGTTCCTTGGCGCGGAACACTTCCTGCTCGATTTCCGCGTTGGCGGCCGCTTTCAGGCGGTCACCCTCGGAGCGAGCGGCGTTCTTCGCGTCATCGATGATCTCGTTGGCGCGCTGCTCGGCCTTGGCGATGATCTCGGCGGCACGGTCGCGCGCCTCGTGGATCACCTCGGCGGCGCGCTTTTCGGCGAGCTCCTGCTGGTGCTTGCCACGTTCGGCAGCGGCGAGGCCATCGGCGATCGTGTTCTTGCGTTCGTTGAGTACGTTGATGAGCGGAGGCCACACGTACTTCATTACGAACCAGACAAACACGAAGAATGCGATGGACTGACCGATCAGCGTCAGATTGATGTTCATAGTCGCACCTCGTGCTGTGTTACACGGACGGGAAGTCTTGACGTATCGTCAAGAAGGAGAGGCCTTAGCCTCCGACCACCGCGAACAGCACGTAGAAGGCGATACCGACCGCGATCATCGGCACGGCGTCCACCAGACCCATGATGATGAAGAACTGGGTGCGGAGCAGCGGGATGAGCTCGGGCTGGCGGGCAGCGCCGTCAAGGAAACGGGCACCGAGGATGGCGATGCCGATGGAGGCGCCGAGGGCACCGAAGGACAGCATCAGGGCGCCGGCGATGTAGATCAGGGCTTGTTCCATTGTTCTCTCCTACAAGTTTTTAGAAGTGATTAATTACGAAACCGAAATCAGTGGTGTTCGGCGTGGGCCATATCCAGGTACACGATGGTCAGCGTCATGAAGATGAACGCCTGCAGGGTGATGATCAGGATGTGGAAGATGGCCCAGCCGAGCTGCAGCACGCCGCCGAACAGGCCGAGCGCCCAGCCCGCGCCGTACATGAGCGCGATCAGGATGAAGATCATCTCGCCGGCATACATGTTGCCGAACAGTCGCAGGGCGAGCGAAATGGGGCGCGCCAGCAGCGAGACACCTTCGAGAATGAGATTGACGGGGGCGAGCCACTTGGGGAACGGCTGGAACGCCAGTTCAGCCGTGAAGCCGCCGAGGCCCTTCACCTTCACGCTGTAGTAGAGGATCAGCCAGAACACGGCGATGGCCATGCCGAAGGTGATGTTCGGGTCGGTGCTCGGCACGATCTTGAAGTAGACGTGGTGCGGGTCCATGCCCAGGAAGGTCGCCCCCACCCACGCGGCCGCTTGCGGCAGCCAGTCGATGGCGATGAGGTCCATGAAGTTCATGAGGAAGACCCAAACGAACACGGTCAGCGCGATGGGCGCCACGATGTCGTTCTTGCCCGAGAAGGAGCCGCGCACGCTGTGATCGATGAATTCGACGATCCACTCGACGAAATTCTGCAGCCCGGTCGGCACACCGGCGCTGGCCTTCTTGGCTGCGGCGCGGAACACGAAGAAGAAGATCAGGCCGAGGACCAGCGACCAGGCCATGGAGTCCACGTGGATGGCCCAGAAGCCCATTTCCTTGGCTTCCGCGGCGGTATGGGCGAAGCCCCAGTGACCGTCGGGGAACTGACCATAGGTCAGGTTGGTGAGGTGGTGTCTGATGTAGTCTGATGAAGTCAGCGTGTCAGTCGCCATTTTTTCTTCCCAGAAACGAATGCCGTAGAAACCAGTTGTGCAGCCAGGCCAACCAAAAACCCCAGCATGAGGGGCAATGGCGGCAAGCGCAGGACCCCGAAGCCCACAGCGAACAGGCCGATGGCCGTCGCCAGGCGGGAGATCGCGGTCCCGTAAATCAATGCGGCATTGGCGGCGGGGTTGGCGCCCGTCCGCTCGGCGCGTCGCGTGGAACGGATGAGGATCAACGTCCCGGCGATCGCAATGAAGCCGCCGTAAAGCACCGCCCCGGCGGTCACTTGCCCATACAGAAAATAGGTGATGCCGGCCGCGGGCAGCAGCATCAGTGCCTGGATCAGGAGCAGTCTGCGAGTGTATTGCCGCAGCTGGGCATGCTCGATGCTCATGCATACCTCGTCGGTTCACGGAACCGCGCGACGACAGACATTCAGACTCAGTCTGGAATACGACCGGGGGTCAGCCTTTGAGCGGCGCGGAGTATATCGGCGGCCATTCCGAGGGTCAAGGAACTTGCGAATATCCTGATAAAGTGAACTTCGCGAGATCGTCCGACCGCGCCTTGTAACGACAGTACGTCCTTACTCGTCCCGGATGTGCGCGAGGATGCCGTCGAGCTCGTCCAGGGTGTTGTAGTGGATCACCAGCTTGCCCTTGCCCTTGCTGTCCTGGATGGCGACCTTGGCGCCGAGGCGCTCGGAGAGGTCCTGTTCCAGGCGGCGCACGTCCGGGTCGACCTTCGGGGGCGGTGCGGTCTTCGGGCCGGACTGGAGCTGGCGCACCAGGCGTTCGGTCTCGCGCACCGACAGGCCCTTGGCGACCACCGTGCGGGCGGCTTGGCCCTGCAGGTCGCCCTCAAGGCCCAACAGGGCGCGGGCGTGGCCCATCTCGATGTCGCCGTTTTCCAGCAGCCGTTTCACGTCCTCGTTGAGGCTCAGCAGGCGCAGCAGGTTCGACACCGCGGCGCGCGAGCGGCCCACGGCGTCGGACACGGCCTGGTGGGTCATCTGGAATTCCTCGATGAGCCGGTGCAGGGCGTGGGCCTCTTCCATGGGATTGAGGGCCTCACGCTGGATGTTCTCGATGAGCGCCATGGCCATGGCGGCGTTGTCCGGCACGTCGCGCACCACGGCGGGGATCTCGTGCAGCCCGGCCATCTGGGTGGCGCGCCAGCGGCGCTCGCCGGCGATGATCTCGTAACGTCCGGCGGAGATCGGCCGCACCACGATGGGCTGCACCACGCCCTGGGCGCGGATGGAGGCGGCCAGGTCTTCGAGGCTTTCCGGGTGCATGTCCACGCGCGGCTGGTAACGGCCGCGCTGGATCACATCCACGGGGAGATTGCGGAGCTCGCCCTCGACGGGCGCTTCGGGGGACAGGTCGGCGCCGTGACCGAGCAGGGCGTCGAGTCCGCGTCCGAGACCGCGTTTTTTTCCTACAGCCATGGTGTTCCTCAGACGGCGACGGCCGCACGCTGGCCGCTACGGCGCAGGATCTCGCCGGCGAGGGCGAGATAACTGATGGCGCCGCGCGAGGTGCGGTCGTAGGTGATGACGGGCAGGCCGTGACTGGGCGCCTCGGCGAGGCGCACGTTGCGCGGCACGATGGTGCGATAGACCTTGTCGCCGAAGTGCTGGAGCAGCTGGGCCGAGACGTCGTTGGCCAGGTTGTTGCGCGGGTCGTACATGGTGCGCAGCAGGCCCTCGACCTCGAGCTTCGGATTCACCGA
Source organism: Gammaproteobacteria bacterium (assembly GCA_041685115.1). GTDB lineage: Bacteria > Pseudomonadota > Gammaproteobacteria > Thiohalomonadales > Thiohalomonadaceae > JALOAT01. The sequence goes on from JAWLGK010000005.1 coordinate 66,775, forward strand.
GCCACGGATCTGGTTCACGGTATCGAGCAGCGCACTCAGGCCTTCCAGGGCGTAGTACTCGCACTGCATGGGGATGAGCACCGAGTCCGCCGCCACCAGGGCGTTCACGGTGAGCATGTTGAGCGATGGCGGGCAGTCGATGAGGATGAAATCGTATTCATCGCGCACCGGCTGCAGGGCCTCGCGCAGGCGGCGCTCGCGGTTGGGCAGCTGCAACATCTGCACCTCGGCGGCGGTGAGGTCGCCGGTGGTGGGCACCATGTCGTAACCGGCCTTTTCGGCGCGCACGATCACCTCGCGCGCAGAGGCCTCGCCAAGCAGCAGGTCGTAGCTGGAGCGCTCGAGGGCATGGCGATCCACGCCGCTACCCGCGGTGGCGTTGGCCTGCGGGTCCATGTCGATCACCAGCACACGGCACTTGGTCGCGGCCAGCGAGGCGCCGAGATTGATGCAGGTGGTCGTCTTGCCGACGCCGCCCTTCTGATTGGTTACTGCGATGACCTTGCCCATGGCACTCAACCCTCTTCGCCCGCGGGTGCGATGCGCACCAGATGACGGGCGCCTTCCAGACCGGGCACGTGCAGCTCCACCACGTCCTGCACACGAAAGCCCGGCGGAATGGCCGCCAACTCGTCGCGCGGATAGGCGCCCTTCATGGCGAGAAAGCGACTGTCGGCGCCGAGCAGGTGCCCGGAGGTCGCGAGCATATCAGCAAGCGTGGCGAACGCGCGAGTTACCACCGTGTCGCAGGGTGCGGGCGGGCGGTACTGTTCGGCGCGGGCGTGAACTACGTCAAGGTTGTGCAGCTGCAGCTCTGCGGCGGCCTGCACGAGAAAACGCGTCTTCTTGCCGTTGCTGTCGAGCAAGATGAAATGCCGCTCCGGACAGACGATGGCGAGGGGAATGCCCGGCAGCCCCGCCCCGGTGCCCACGTCGCAGATGCGCCCGCCGTGCAGGTAGGGGGCGACGGACAGGCTGTCGAGCAGGTGTTTTTCGATCATCTCCGCCGGGTCACGCACGGCGGTGAGGTTGTAGGCACGGTTCCACTTCACCAGCAGGGCCACGTAGGCCATGAGCCGGTCGAGGGCGGCGGTGTCCAGCGGCACGCCGAGCTGCGCGGCGCCGGTGGTGAGGCGGGTGCGATCGTCTTTCATGCGCTGCGCCGCTCCGTTTTCTTAAGGTGCACCAGCAACAGGGAGAGGGCCGCCGGGGTCACGCCCGGGATGCGGCCGGCCTGACCGAGGGTCAGCGGCCGGTGGCGCGCCAGTTTTTCGCGCACCTCGGCGGACAGGCCCAGTACGTCGGCGTAATCCAGCTCGGACGGAAGCACGGTCTCCTCGTGGCGGCGCTGACGGGCGATCTCGGTCTCCTGGCGCTCGATGTAACCGGCGTACTTGGCCTGGATCTCCACCTGTTCCGCCGCCTGCGGGTCGTCCAACGCAGGGCCGGCGCCGGGCAGGGCCGTGAGCGCGGCATAGCTGATCTCGGGCCGCGCCAGCAGTTCGGCGAGGCGGTATTCGCGGGCCAGCGGTTGGCCCGTGAGCTCGGCCACGGCGGCGGCCAGCGGCTGGCCAGGCCGCGCCCAGGTGTCGCGCAGGCGCTGCTGCTCGCGGGTGATGACCTCGCGCTTTTGCTCGAAGCGGGCCCAGCGTGCGTCGCCCACCACGCCCAACTCACGGCCGATGGCGGTGAGGCGCAGGTCGGCATTGTCTTCCCGCAGCATCAGGCGGTACTCGGCGCGGCTGGTGAACATGCGATAGGGCTCGCTGGTGCCGCGGGTGATGAGGTCGTCGACCAGCACACCGAGATAGGCCTGGTCGCGGCGCGGGCACCAGGGCTCTTGTTCGAACACACGCCGGGCGGCGTTGATGCCGGCCAACAGGCCCTGCGCCGCGGCCTCCTCGTAACCGGTGGTGCCGTTGATCTGACCGGCGAAGTACAGGCCTTGCAGGGCGCGGGTCTCGAGGCTGGGTTGTAGGTCGCGGGGGTCGAAGAAGTCGTATTCGATGGCGTAACCCGGGCGCACGATGTGGGCGTTCTCAAGGCCGCGGATGGAGCGCACCAGGGCGTACTGCACATCGAAGGGCAGGCTGGTGGAGATGCCGTTCGGATAGATCTCGTGGGTGTCGAGGCCCTCGGGCTCCAGGAAGATCTGGTGGGTTTCACGCTCGGCGAAGCGCACCACCTTGTCCTCGATGGACGGGCAGTAGCGCGGCCCGACACCTTCGATACGCCCCGCATACATGGGCGAGCGGTCCAGGCCGCCGCGGATGACGTCGTGGGTAGTCGCGTTGGTATGGGTGATAAAGCACGGCACCTGGCGCGGGTGTGCGGACGGGTCACCCAGAAAGGAGAACACGGGCGCCGGCGTATCGCCGTATTGCGGCGCCATGATGCTGAAGTCGATGCTGCGCGCGTCCAGGCGCGGCGGCGTGCCGGTCTTGAGCCGCGCTACCCGCGGCATGAGTTCGCGCAGGCGCCGCGCCAGGGCGTTGGCCGGTGGGTCACCGGCGCGGCCGCCCTCGTAGTTGGCCTCACCGATGTGGATGCGTCCCGCCAGGAAGGTGCCCACGGTGAGCACCACGCTGGTTGCGGCAAAGCGCAGGCCCATGCGGGTGACCACGCCGGTGACCCGGCCGCCCTCCACCGTGAGGTCTTCCACGGCCTGCTGAAACAGCGTGAGATTGGGCTGGTTTTCGAGCAGCGTGCGGACCGCCTGCCGGTAGAGGGTGCGATCGGCCTGGGCGCGCGTGGCGCGCACCGCCGGGCCCTTGCTGGCGTTGAGGATGCGGAACTGGATGCCGGCGTGATCCGCGGCCTCGGCCATGGCGCCGCCGAGCGCGTCCACCTCCTTCACCAGGTGCCCCTTGCCGATGCCGCCGATGGCCGGGTTGCAGCTCATCTGCCCCAGGGTCTCGATGTTGTGCGTCAGCAGCAGGGTGCGCGCGCCCATGCGCGCGCTGGCAAGCGCGGCCTCGGTGCCGGCGTGGCCGCCGCCGATGACGATGACGTCGAAGCGATTCGGGTAGTTCATGGCAGTCCGGATTCAGGGGGCGCGTATTTTACGCCGCGGCGTCCCGGCGCACCAATCGGCGCCCGTGACGCCTCCGAAGGGAGTCTCCTAAGATCCGATCAGGCACGGCTTTTCGCGGAGCTTTCATCATGGCCACCGACGCTGACCCCATTGTCGGCAACTGGTATCGACACCTCGACAAGGGCTATCGCTTCGAAGTGGTGGCGGTGGACGAAGACGAAGGCACGGTGCAGCTCCAGCACTTCGACGGCGACCTGGAAGCGCTCGACGTCGACACCTGGTACCAGATGGACATCGAGCCCACCGAGGCGCCCGAAGACTGGAGCGGACCGGTGGACGACTTCGACGAGGGCGCCCTCGATTACACCGAGACCGATATGGACGAGGACGACTGGGCCGAGCCCCTGGGCGAGCTGGAGCGCCCGCGCCGCGGCCCGGGCCGCAAGCCGAAGGGCGACGACGAACTCCAGGAGATCGAAGACCTCGGTGAAGAGAACTACGGTGAGGAGGGGCGCGACGAGGACTGAGCAGCCGTTTGGCGGCAGGCCCGCAGGCGCGCACGCAGATGGTCTTCGAGCCGCCCGAACGCCGCGTGATCGCTGCAACTTGCCAGCAATTCCGCACCATCCACGTCCAGGGCCAGGCGCTGCCAGCCATCCTCGGTGGCGCATTCCACGGTCAGGTGCCAGGCGTTGCCGTCCGGTTCCACCTCAAACAGGTAGGCCTCGATCCCCACCGATTCGAGCAGACGGTCTGCGGCGTCCCGCGCGTTGATGAAGGTGAAGGTGTCCGGGTTCATGGCTGATGGCTCGCGCTCTCGGCAAACTTAGCAGGTGTACCGCAAGCCTGCGCCGGCGGTTGTTATGATTAGGTGCCCCCGCCACTGAGACCCGCAATGAAGAACAAGCTCGACCAGGTGGCCGCCCGCTGCGGCGAGATCATCCTCGGCAAGTCGCATCCCATCCGCCTCGCCCTCGCCTGCCTGCTCGCCCGCGGTCACCTGCTCATTGAGGACGTCCCCGGGGTCGGCAAGACCACTCTGGCGCACGCCCTGGCGGTGAGCCTCGGGCTGCGCCTCAACCGCATCCAGTTCACCAGCGACCTGCTGCCGGGCGACATCCTGGGGGTGTCCATCTACGACCGGGAAAAGGCCGCCTTCACCTTCATGCCGGGACCGGTTTTCGCCCAGGTGATCCTCGCCGATGAAGTGAACCGGGCCACGCCCAAGACCCAGAGCGCCCTGCTCGAGGCCATGGAGGAACACCAGGTCACCGTGGAGGGGGAGACCCGTGCCCTGCCCGAGCCGTTTTTCGTCATCGCCACCCAGAACCCGGCCCATCAGGTGGGCACCTTCCCGCTGCCTGAATCGCAGCTCGACCGCTTCCTCATGCGCATCAGCCTCGGCTACCCGGATGCGGCGGCCGAGCGGGAACTGCTCGCCGGCATGGATCGGCGGCGTCTGGTCGCCGCCATGACGCCGACCATGACGCCCGAGGAACTGCTCGCGGCACAGGCGGCCGTGGACGCGGTACACGTCTCCCCTGCCCTGCTGGATTACGTGCAGGCGCTGCTCGGCTTCAGCCGCAGCGCGCCCTATTTCCTCGCCGGGCTGTCGCCGCGTGCCGGCTTGGCGCTGGTGCAGAGCGCCCGGGCCTGGGCCTTGCTCGCGGGCCGCGACTACGTGGTACCGGAGGACGTGCGCGCCGTCATGCCCTACGTGGTGGGCCACCGGGTGGTCGGCAGCGACGGCAATGCCGGGGTGGTGCGGCACTTCGACGAGGTCGCCATTCCCTGACCATGCCAAGCGCCTTGCTGCGGCGGTGGCGGGAGGCTTGGGCGCGCCGCCGCCATCCGCCTTCCCAGACCGCACAGACCCTCACCCGTCGCCGGGTCTACATCCTGCCGACCCGCACCGGCTGGCTGTTCGCCCTGGTGCTCATCGCCATGCTCATCGGCGCCATCAACTACGAGAACAATCTGGCCTACGCCCTCACCTTTCTGTTGGCCAGCGTGGGCGTGGTCTCGATCCTGCACACCTACCGTAATCTGGGTGGTCTGGGCGTGCGCGCGGGCCAGTGCCGGCCGGTGTTCGCCGGCGACGTGGCGGTGTTTCCCGTCGCGGTCACGAACGGCGACGCCCAGTCGCGCCTGGCCCTGGAATTCATCCCCGGCGACGGTGAGCCGCGGGTGGTCGACCTGGCGCCCCGCAGCACCACCTGGATCGAGCTGCACCAGCCCACAGTGCGGCGGGGTCGGCGCCCGCTCGGACGGCTCACCATCTGCACCCGCTTTCCGCTGGGCCTGCTGCGGGCCTGGAGTCAGGTGCAGCTGCGCCAGCATTGCGTGGTCTACCCGCGCCCCGAGGCCGAGACGGCCCTGCCGCCACCCGCCGGGGGACGCGGGGCGGGCCACGCCGGGGCGCACGGCGCGGATGACTTCGCCAGCCTGCGCGGCTATCAACCCGGCGACTCCTTGCGGCAGGTGCACTGGAAGGCGTTGGCGCGCGAGCAGGGCCTGCTCAGCAAGCAGTACTCCGGCAGCGGCGGCGGCAGCGAGCTGTACTTCGATTATGCGAGCCTGCCTGCCCTGGGCAGCGAGGCGCGCTTGGCCCGGCTGTGCCGCTGGGTGCTGGACGCGGAACGCGCCGGCCTGCGCTACGGCCTGACCCTCCCCGGGGGCACCATCCCCATCGGCGCAGGACCGCTTCACCAGCAGCAGTGCCTGGAGGCGCTGGCCTTTTTCGGAGGGGTCGATGACAGCGCCAGCGCCTGAGGTGACGCGGCTCGCCTGGCTGTGGCTGGTGGGCGGGCTCGCCGTGGTGGTCGCCCCGCACCTGCTGCGGCTGCCGCCCTGGCTGGGCCTGGTGTGCGTCGCCGCCATGGGCTGGCGCCTGTTGCGCGACCTGCGCGGCTGGGCCCTGCCCGGGCCCGGGCTGCGCCTGACGCTCACGGTCGGCGGCCTGCTGGCGGTGTTCGCCTCCTACGGCACCCTGGTGGGACCCGAGGCCGGCGTCGCGCTGCTCGCGGTCATGCTGAGCCTCAAGTTGGTGGAAATGCGTGGGCTGCGCGACGCCACGGTGGTGATCCTGCTGGCCTACTTCCTGGTCGCCACGGGATTTCTGTTCGACCAATCCATCGGCAGCGGCATCTACCTGTTATTCGCCGTGGTGGTGCTCACCACGGCCCTGGTGGTACTGAACCACCCGGGTGCCGAGGCCCGGCTGTCGGGTCAGTACGTACGGCGCGCCGCAGACCTGCTGGTGCAGGCGGTGCCGCTGATGGTGATCCTGTTCGTGCTGTTCCCGCGCCTGTCCGGTGCCCTGTGGGGTATCACCGTCCAGGAGCACAGCGCGCGCACCGGGTTGTCCGAGTTCATGAGCATCGGCGACGTCAGTCGGCTGTCCGAATCGAGCGAAGTGGCGTTCCGGGTCGAGTTCGCCGGCACCATCCCCGTCACCGAGGACCTCTACTGGCGCGGCCCGGTGCTGTGGCAGACGGACGGCCGCCGCTGGACCGCCCTGCCGCCCGACAGCCTGCGCCAGCTGGACCGACCGCGAGTGGACAGTGACGGGCCGGCGGTGGACTACGCGGTTACCCTGCAACCGCACGGCCGGCACTGGCTGTTCCTGCTCGACCTGCCGGGCACCCTGCCACGGGGCGCCCTGCTAACGCCCGACCTCCAGGTGCTGGCGCGTCGGCCCGTGGACCAGTTGCGGCGCTATGAGGCCAGCTCGTTCCCGACGGCGCGCATCCGTTCGCTCGGTCCGCGCGAGCGCGTCCTCGCCCTCGCGTTACCCCCCGGAAGGCACCCCCTTGCCCGGGACCTGGCGGGCGCCTGGCTGGATGCGGGTCTCGGCGAGGCGCAACGGGTCGCGGCGGCCCTGCACTTTTTCAGCGAACAGGAGTTCTTTTATTCCCATGAGCCGCCCGTCCTGGGCGCCGACCCGGTGGACGAATTCCTGTTTCAGACCCGTACGGGCTTTTGCGAGCACTATGCGGCGGCCTTCGTGGTGCTGATGCGCGCTGCCGGCCTGCCGGCCCGAGTGGTGACCGGTTACCACGGCGGCGAACTCAACCCCATCGGTGGGCATCTGGCGGTCCGCCAGTCGGACGCCCATGCCTGGGCCGAGGTGTTCCTGTCCGGACAGGGCTGGGTGCGGGTCGACCCCACCACGGTGATACCGCCCCAGCGCGTCTCCACCGGTACCCGTCTGCCGGCCCAGGAAGACCCGGGGGCACGCAAGGAGGCAAGCTGGCTGGGGCGGGCCCTGAAGGGCGCCCGCCAGATCCTGGATGCGACCAACCACGGCTGGAACCAGTGGGTGCTCGGCTATGGCGCCGACAAACAGCGCAGCCTGCTGGAGCGGCTCGGCCTGCACGGTGCCGGCTGGCGGGGTCTGGTGGCACTGCTCAGCGTGGCGGCCGGGGTGGTGCTGCTCGGCGCGCTGGCGCACCTGAGCTGGCGCCGACGCCGTGCCGTGGACCCGCTGGTGCGGCAGTTCGATCGCGCGCTGACGCGCCTGGCCCGCCGCGGGCTGGTGAAAAGTCCGAGCGAAGGCGCCCTCGCCTTCGCCGCGCGGGTACGGGCGGTAGACCAGGAAGTAGGCGCCCACTTCGAAGCACTGGCCGAACACTACACGGTGCTGCGCTACGGGCCGGCGCCGTCGCGGGCGGCCGTGAAGGCCTTCAGGCGGCGGGCGCGGGCCTTTCGCGCGTGATCACTTGCCGATGCAGAAACTGGAAAAGATCCGCCCCAGCAGGTCGTCGCTGCTGACCTCGCCGGTGATCTCGCCGAGGGCCTGTTGGGCGAGGCGCAGCTCTTCGGCGAGCAGTTCGCAGGCGCGGTAGTCGCGCAGTGCCTGGGCGCCCTGGGCCAGGTGGCCCGCGGCCCGGTCCAGGGCGTCGAGGTGGCGGCGGCGGGCGGTGAACAGGCCCTCCGTGCTGTCACGCCAGCCCACGCTGTGCTTCAGGTGCGCCCGCAGCCCGTCGAGGCCCGCGCCGCTGCGTGCCGAAAGCCGCACCTCCGGGCCCAGGGGTCCGTCGCGTACTGCCGGCGCTTCACTGGACAGGTCGATCTTGTTGCGCACCACTGTGACGGGGATGTGGGGCAAGCGGGCCAGGATGGTGCGCTCCGCGTCCGTGACACCGACAGCGTCGTCCACCACCAGCAGGATACGGTCGGCCTTCTCCAACTCCTGCCAGGCGCGGCGGATCCCCTCCTGCTCCACGCGATCCGCGCTTTCGCGCAGCCCCGCCGTGTCGACCACGTGCAGGGGCACGCCGTCGATGGCGATCTGTTCACGGAGCACGTCGCGGGTGGTGCCCGGGAGCTCGGTGACGATGGCAGCGTCGCGGCCGGACAGGGCGTTCAGCAGACTGGACTTGCCGGCATTGGGCAGGCCGGCGATGACTACGGTGATGCCCTCGCGCATCACCGCACCCTGCCGGGCCGCCTCGCGCACCGCCGCCAGTTGCATGGCGAGTTGGGCGACGCGTTCGTCCACCCCGCCCTCGGAGAGGAAGTCGATCTCCTCGTCGCTGAAATCGATGGAGGCCTCCACGTAGGTGCGCAGACCGGTGAGGTCGTCCACCAGCCCGTGGATGCGGGCGGAGAAGGCGCCTTGCAGGGAACGCAGGGCGAGCCGCGCGGCCTCCCGCGAGCCGGCCTCGATGAGATCGGCCACCGCCTCGGCCTGGGCCAGGTCCAGTTTGCCGTTCAGGAAGGCGCGCTCGGAGAACTCGCCCGGGCGGGCCGGGCGGGCGCCCGCGGCCAGGGCCGCGCCGAGCACGGCATCGAGCACCACCGGGCCGCCGTGGCCCTGGAGTTCGAGCACGTCTTCGCCGGTGAAGGAATGGGGGGTGCTAAAGAACAGGGCGATGCCCTCGTCGAGCACCTGACCCTCGAGATCGCGGAACGCGCCGAAGCTGGCGTGGCGCGGTGCAGGGCAGTGGCCGAGCAGACGCTCGGCCACCTGGCGGGCGGCGGGGCCCGAGACCCGCACGATCCCCACCCCACCCCGCCCGGGCGGGGTGGCGATGGCGGCGATGGTCTCGTTGAGTGCGGTCACGGCCGCCCGCTGGAGGCTGTCAGGCCTTCACCACCCAGCGCGTGATGTACCACTGCTGGAGGATCGACAAGGTGTTGTTGACCACCCAGTAGAGCACCAGGCCCGCCGGGAAGAAGGCGAAGAACACCGTGAAGATGATGGGCAGGGCCAGCATCACCTTGGCCTGCACCGGATCCATGGGCGTCGGGTTCAGGCGGTGCTGGACCAGCATGGTGACGCCCATGAGGATGGGCAGGATGAAGAACGGGTCCGCGATGGACAAGTCCTGGATCCACAGGATGCCGGGCGCCTGGCGCAGCTCCACGCTCTCAAGCAGCACCCAGTACAGGGCGATGAACACCGGGATCTGCACCAGGATGGGCAAACAGCCGCCCAGCGGGTTGATCTTCTCCTCCCGGTACATCTTCATCATGGCCTCGTTGAGCTTCTGCCGGTCATCGCCGAACCGCTCCTTGAGGGCCACCAGGCGCGGCTGCACCTTGCGCATGTGCGCCATGGACTTGTAGCTGGTCTCCGACAGCTTGTAGAAGGCCAGCTTGATGAGGATGGTGAGGATGATGATCGCCCAGCCCCAGTTACCGACGAAGCTGTGGATCTTCTCCAACAACCAGTAGAGCGGCTTGGCGATGACGGTCAACATGCCGTAATCGACCGTGAGTTCCAGGTTGGGTGCCACTTGGGCGAGGGTCTCCTGGGCCTTCGGCCCCACGTAGAGCCGTGCTGGGAACTCGCCCGTATCGCCCGGCGCCACGGTCAGTGCCGGGCTGATCAAGCCCAGGATGTAGCGGCTGTCGCCCGGCGCCTTGCTGTAAAACTGATGACTGACGTCCTGAGGTGGGATCCACGCGCCCAGGAAATAGTGCTGAATCATGGCTGCCCAGCCGCCGGTCAGGTCGCGGGCGAGGTCGGCGTCTTCCATGTCGTCGAAATCGATCTTCTCGTACTTGGCTTCCTGGCCGGAGATCACACCGCCCGTGTACGTGTAAATGAAGGCACTGCCGTTATCGCCGGGCTGGGAGCGCAGCCACTGGTAATACACGTTACCGCGCCATTCAGCACTGCCGGCGTTAGCGATCCGGTGGGTTACATCCACCTCATAGGAGCCCCGGCGGAAGGTGTAGACCTTCGTCACCGTGACGCCTTCGGGAGAGGTCCAGCGCAGCGGTACCTCAAGGACGTCCTGACCCTCTGCCAGTCGGTAGTCGGTGGCCTCGGGCACGTAAGTGGCGTGGTGGGTGGGCGCGCGGTCGGCGGGCAGCAGGCCCGACTGGGCGACGAATACTTCCCCCTGGTCGGTGAGCAGGGTCACCGGATTGTCCGGCTCGTCCACCGATACCGGGAAGGCGAGCAGATCCACGTGGCGCAGGTCACCGCCCTTGGTGTCGATCTCCGCATTGAATACGTCCGTCACGACGCGCACGCGCTGCACCGAATCGAGGCCCGGGCGCATGGGTGCGCCCGCGGCGGCGCCAGCATCCGGCGCGGTGGGCACCGGCACGTCCTGGCCCGGGGCCTGAGCGGTCGGTGCAGGCGTCGGCTGCGGGCCATAATCCGCCTGCCAGGCCTGCCACAGCAGGAGCAGCGTAAACGCGAGGGCGAGGAAAAGAATGGTGCGCTGAAAATCCATGGAGATCAGTCTTTATGCTCGGGGACAGGGTCGTAGCCGCCCTCATGCCAGGGGTGGCAGCGGGACAACCGGCGCAGGCTCATCCAGCCGCCGCGAAGGATACCATAGCGGCCCACGGCCTCTTGTGCGTAAGCAGAACACGTGGGGGTGAAACGGCAGTTGGCGCCCAGGAACGGGCTGAGCAGGTAGCGGTAGGCGCCAATCAGGAGGATGACGAGGCGGCGCATTTGCGGAGGTGTTGCCCCCAAACGGCGGTCAGGGCAGTGCGAAAACGGCTGTTGTCCCAGCTATCCACACCGCCTCGGACCAGAAGAACGAGGTCGCGCCCTTTCACCTCGGCGGCGTGAGCGCGAAAGAATTCGCGGGCGAGACGCTTGATCCGGTTCCGGTCCACCGCGAGGCGGACCCAGCGTTTCGATACCGCCAAACCCAAGCGTGCGTGCTCACGCCCGTTGGCAACGGAGATGAGCACCAAGGGGCCGGTCGCACTACGGCAACCGTCGGCAAAGGCACGCTTGAACTCGGCAGGGCGCGTGATCCGCTGGCGACGCGCGAAACCCGCGCTGCCCGGATCGGGCGCCATGCCGTGTAGCCTGCGTCAGGCAGACAGCCGGGCGCGGCCCTTAGCGCGACGAGCCTTCAGAACACGACGGCCGCCCTTGGTCGCCATGCGGGCACGGAAACCGTGCGTACGGGCGCGCTTGATCTTGCTGGGTTGGAATGTGCGCTTCATGAGTCAGACACCACAACAAAAAAGGAATGGGAACACGGGCCCGGGGCCCGCGAAAGGCCGGCAAAGATAACCGCGAGGCCGGCGGCTGTCAACGAAAAGCGATGTGTGCAACATGTGGATAACTCACGCCTCGAAGGATAGACTGCGGCCCTTGCGAGTCTGACAGAGGTAGAACAGTGACGCCTGCGGTGTGGAAACGATGTCTTGAATGGCTGGAGCAGGACCTCCCCGCCCAGCACTTCAATACGTGGATTCGCCCGTTGCAGGCCCAGCTGGAGGGCGGCGTGCTGCGCCTGTTGGCCCCCAACAAGTTTGTCCTGGAATGGGTAAAGGACAAATACAGCAGCAAATTCAACGAGTTGATTTCACAATTCGAGGATGGTGAAGGCCTGTCCCTGAGCTTCGAAGTGGGCAGCCGGCGCACCAGCGCAGCGCCGCGATCCACACCCGCACCCGCAGTGGCGCCCGCGCGCAACGAACCTGGGCGGGAAACGGAGAAGGCCTCGGCACGCCGGAGCAATCTGAACCCCAATTTCGTGTTCAGCAACTTCGTCGAAGGCAAATCCAACCAACTGGCCCGTGCCGCCTCCATGCAGGTGGGCGAAAACCCGGGCGGTGCGTACAACCCGCTGTTCCTGTACGGCGGCGTCGGCCTCGGCAAAACGCACCTCATGCACGCCATCGGCAACCTGATCCAGAGCCGCAAGCCCGGCGCCAACGTGGTGTACCTGCATTCCGAGCGCTTCGTGGGCGACATGGTCAAGGCGTTGCAGCACAATGCCATCAACGAATTCAAACGCTTCTATCGCTCCGTAGACGCCCTGCTCATCGACGACATCCAGTTCTTTGCGGGCAAGGAGCGCTCCCAGGAAGAGTTCTTCCACACCTTCAATGCCCTGCTCGAGGGCCAACAGCAGGTCATCCTTACCTGCGACCGCTACCCAAAGGAGGTGAACGGGCTGGAAGAACGGCTGAAATCCCGGTTCGGCTGGGGACTCACGGTGGCCGTGGAGCCACCGGATTTCGAGACCCGCGTTGCCATCCTCATGAACAAGGCGGAGCAGGCTCGGGTCGCCCTTCCCGAGGACGTGGCCTTTTTGATTGCCAAGCGCATCCGCTCCAACATCCGCGAGCTGGAGGGCGCACTGCGACGGGTGATCGCGAATGCCCACTTCACTGCCCGGCCCATCACGGTGGACTTCGCCAAGGAAGCGCTGAGCGACCTCCTGGCGCTGCAGGACAAGCTGGTCAGTGTGGAGAACATTCAGAAGACCGTAGCGGAGTACTATAAAATTCGCGTCGCCGACCTGCTGTCCAAGCGACGCACCCGTTCCGTGGCCAGGCCGCGGCAGGTGGCCATGGCATTGGCCAAGGAGCTGACGAACCACAGTCTCCCCGAGATCGGCGACGCCTTCGGTGGCCGTGACCACACCACGGTGCTGCATGCCTGCCGAAAGGTCCGGGAACTGAAGGAAACCGATACCAAGGTGGCGGAAGACTTCGCCATGCTGTTGAGAACCCTGAGTACATAACGAGGGACAAGCTGTGGATAATTATTCGGCCCAAAAGGGTGCACACCTTATCCACAGGAAAAATCGCCCTTACCCAGACCGTTTAGGGTGTAGATAAGTCGTCTGAAATCAAATAGTAAAAGCGGTTATCCACAGGTCCGCTGGTGACCTGTAGTAACAGATTAAAAGATCTTAAAAACATTAATTAATAAGTGAACGAGGCTACCCGATGAAGTTCCGAGTCAGCAGGGAAACGCTTCTAAGGCCCCTCCAGGTGGCAGGCGGTGTGGTCGAACGTCGACAGACACTCCCTATTCTGTCCAACGTGCTTCTGCAGGTGAGCGGCGACACCCTGACCATGACAGGAACGGACCTGGAGGTGGAGCTCACGGCCACAGCCCGGGTTTCGGACGTAGAGCCCGGTGAGATCACCGTGCCAGCGAGGAAATTTATCGATATCTGCAAGAGCCTTCCCGAAAGCGCTGAGTTGGAATTCAAGGTGGATGAAGGCAAGGCGCTCGTTCGTTCGGGTCGCAGTCGCTTCAGCCTGGCCACCCTGCCCGCCAACGACTTTCCGGCAACGGACGACGTGAACGGGGGCATCGAGTTCACGCTGACGCATACGCAGTTGAAGACGCTCATCGAACGCACGCAGTTCTGCATGGCCAACCAAGACGTGCGGTATTACCTGAACGGTATGCTTTTGGAACTGGATCGCGACGTAGTGCGAGCCGTGGCGACGGATGGTCACCGGCTTGCTTACAGCGAGATCGGAGCCGAAGTGGGGGTAAGCGTCAAACACCAAGTCATCGTGCCCCGCAAAGGGGTCGGCGAACTGGGCCGTCTGCTCGGTGATCGGGAAGATCGTGTCGATGTGCGCATGAATGCCAATCACATCCGGGTCGATTTCGATGGCATGGTAATGACCTCGAAGCTCATCGATGGTCGCTTCCCCGATTACGAACGGGTCATCCCGCGTCAGTCCAGCAGACAGGTTGTGGCAGACCGGGAGACCCTGCGCCAGGCATTGGCGCGGGCGGCCATCCTTTCCAATGAGAAATACCGCGGCGTGCGGATCGAATTTTCCGCAGGAAGATTGCGCGCGCTGGTGAGTAATCCTGAGCAGGAAGAGGCCGAGGAAGAGATTGAAGTGGATTACCAGGGTGAGCTGTTTGAGATCGGCTTCAACGTGAGCTATGTGCTGGAAGCGCTAAATGCCGTCAGGGAAGACAAGGTCCGCCTGGGGCTGACCGACGCCAACAGCAGCTGTCTGCTGCAGGGCCTCGAAGATAAGGCCACCCGCTACGTCATCATGCCGATGCGGCTCTGACCGGGGCGCCTGGCAAGGCGCACCGGTTGGGTTGTGATGTACAACGTATTGGTTTTCAAAGTAAATACTGACCCGATACCCGCCGCCGCGGGTGTCGGGCGTGTCCTCTGGCGTTCGGCTCGTGACCATAAAGCGCCTCGAAGTCCGTAACTTCCGCAATCTCCAGGAAATCGCCCTTGAGCCCGGTCCCGCGATCAATCTGATCGAAGGGCCGAACGGCAGTGGCAAAACCAGCCTCCTCGAGGCGATCCATGTCGCCGGTGTGGGTCGCTCTTTCCTGACTCACCATCGACAGATTTTGATCCGACAGGGCAGCCCGGAGGCAACCGTGTTCGTGATCCGTCAGGACCAGGATCGTGAAGAGCGGACCGGCGTTCGATTCAGCGTGGGAGGCGAATGGGAGTTCCGGCGCAACGGGGAACGGGTCGATACACGGGCCGCACTGGCGAAGGGGAAGCCGGTGGCCGTGATTACTCCGGAGAGTCACGACCTGGTCGAGGGCGGCCCGAAGGAGCGGCGCAGTTTTCTGGATTGGGGATTGTTCCACGTGGAACAGGAGTTCCTTGAGGTGTGGCGGCGCTATCAGCGGGCCCTGCGGCAGCGCAATGCTTGCCTGGCCCAGGGGGCTCCGGAAGCGAGCGCATGGATCCCTATGCTGCTTGAGGCAGGCACGCGCATCGATGCTGAACGTCGCACCTGGGTGGAGCGGCTGGGTGCCAAGCTCGGGCAATCGCCTCTGCTCGGGTCACTGCCCGGGGTGGTGTGTCTCGTTTACGAACGCGGTTGGCTAAAAGACCACAGCCTGGCAGAGGTGCTGAAGCGTGATGCCGAACGTGACTGCCGGGATGGCCTCACACACAGCGGTCCTCACCGCGGGGAGATGAAGATCCGGGTCGATGGCCACCCGGCGAGCGACGTATTGTCACGTGGGCAGGAGAAACTGCTGGTGTGTGGCCTGTGGCTTGCGCAGCTCATGCTGGTGCGCGAGGTCAGCGCGCAGGCGCCTATCGTGCTCCTGGATGACCTGCCCTCCGAACTGGACGAACAGAACCGTTGTCTCCTGCTGGAGGCGCTAGTGGCCCTCGGTGCGCAGGTTTTTGTGACCACCACGGACCGCTCCCTCACGCCGATGCCGTTCCCCGACACCCGATTGTTCCACGTGGAACAAGGCCGCATCACCACGGTGGTATAATGCCCGCTTCCATGCGGAGCCTGTTATGACGGACGAAAATAGCTACGACTCTACCCAGATCAAGGTACTCAAGGGCCTGGATGCCGTTCGCAAGCGTCCGGGCATGTACATTGGCGACACGGATGATGGCACCGGCCTCCACCACATGGTGTTCGAGGTGGTGGACAATGCCATTGACGAGGCGCTGGCCGGTCACTGCACCCAGATAGACGTGATCGTCCATACCGACGACTCCGTATCCGTGCGTGACAACGGTCGCGGCATCCCCGTGGACATTCATGCGGAAGAAGGCCGTTCCGCCGCTGAAGTCATCATGACGGTGCTGCACGCCGGCGGTAAGTTCGACCAGAACTCCTACAAGGTGTCGGGCGGCCTGCATGGCGTGGGTGTGTCCGTGGTGAACGCACTGTCCGAACACCTGAAACTGCTCATCCGCCGCCACGGCAAGCTCCACGAGCAGGACTACTACAACGGCGACCCCGCCTACCCCCTCAAGGAAATTGGTGAGTCCACCACCACGGGTACCGAGGTTCGCTTCAAGCCTTCCCGCACGATCTTCACCCAGACCGAATACAGCTACGACATTCTGGCCAAGCGCCTGCGTGAGTTGTCTTTCCTGAATTCCGGCGTGCGCATCCACCTGATGGACGAGCGCAGCGGCAAGGAAGACGTTTTTGAATACCAAGGCGGCATCAAGGCCTTCGTGGAGCACCTCAACCGTAACAAGAACCCGCTCCACGCCAACGTGTTTCACTTCCTCACCGAGCGTGATGGCATTACGGTGGAAGTCGCAATGCAGTGGAGCGATGCCTATCAGGAAAGCGTCTACTGCTTCACCAACAACATCCCGCAACGCGACGGCGGCACGCACCTGGCCGGTTTCCGCGCTGCGCTGACGCGCACTATCAACAACTACATCGAGGCGCAGGGCCTGGCCAAGAAGGCCAAGATCGCCACCACAGGCGACGACGCCCGCGAAGGCCTCACTGCTGTGCTGTCCGTGAAGGTGCCGGACCCTAAGTTCTCCTCACAGACCAAGGACAAGCTGGTTTCCTCCGAGGTGAAGCCGGTGGTCGAGGCGACTACCGTGGAAAAACTCGAAGAATTCCTGCTGGAGAACCCCAGCGATGCGAAGGTCATCTCTGGAAAAGTCGTGGAAGCGGCGCGCGCCCGTGAGGCGGCGCGCAAGGCCCGGGAAATGACCCGCCGCAAGGGTGCCCTGGATATCGCCGGGCTACCCGGAAAGCTCGCCGACTGCCAGGAGCGCGACCCGGCCCATTCCGAACTGTTCCTGGTCGAGGGTGACTCCGCCGGCGGCTCAGCCAAACAGGGTCGTGATCGTCGCACCCAGGCCATCCTGCCCCTCAAGGGCAAGATCCTGAACGTGGAAAAGGCCCGCTTCGACAAGATGCTCTCCTCCGCCGAGGTGGGCACCCTGATCACCGCACTCGGCTGCGGCATTGGCCGGGAGGAATTCAACCCCGACAAGCTGCGCTACCACCGCATCATCATCATGACCGACGCGGACGTGGATGGCTCCCACATCCGTACCCTGCTGCTCACCTTCTTTTATCGCCAGATGCCCGAGATTATCGAGCGCGGCCACGTCTACATCGCCCAGCCGCCGCTCTACAAGGTGAAGCGCGGCAAGCAGGAGCGTTACGTGAAGGACGATGCGGAGCTCAACGCCAACCTGCTTCAGCAGGCCCTGGATGGCACCGAACTGTTCGTCACCACCGGCGCCCCACCCTTGTCGGGGCTCGCCCTGGAACAGCTTGCCAAGCGTTATCAGGCGGTCATGGCCAGCATCAACCGCCTGGGCCGCCGCTTCAATGCCCACGTCCTGGAAAAGATGATTGCCCTGCCAGGCCTGTCGCTGGAAGACTTCCTGCGCCACGACGCCGCGAAGGCCTGGTTCCAGGACCTGACCGGTCTGCTCAATGCCGATGCCGGAGCCGAGCGCCGTTACGACTATCGGCTCGAGACAGCACCGGGCGGGAGTGTCGAGGGCGCCGTCATCGTCGAATGGCGTCACGGCGTCGCCTCGGAATTCAGTTATCAGGTGGATTTCTTCGCCTCACCCGAATACCAGGCCATCCAGGACCTGCACAACCAGCTGGACGGCCTGTTGTCCGCTGATGCCTACGTGCAACGTGGTGAGCGTCGCCAGCCGGTCGGCAGCTTCAAGCAGGCCCTCGACTGGATGCTGGAGGAAGCCAAGCGTGGTCAACACATCCAGCGCTACAAGGGTCTCGGCGAGATGAATCCCGAGCAGCTGTGGGAAACCACTATGAACCAGGACACCCGCCGCCTGCTCCAGGTGAAGATCGAGGACGCCGTCGCCGCCGATGCCATCTTCTCCACCCTCATGGGCGACGCGGTGGAACCCCGCCGCGAGTTCATCGAGCAGAACGCGTTGCAGGTGGCCAATCTCGACGTCTGAGAGGCTCAAAAAAGGGAGCCACCGTGCACACACGTGGTGTGCACGGTGGCTCCCTTTTCGCCTGCGTTACGAACAAAAACCCAACACAGAGCCACGGAGAGCACAGAGACAGCCTAGGACAGGCCGCACCTGCCGCTTGGCACCGTCCGGGAGATTCAGTTGAGGTTTTAATCCGCCCGCCCATAGCCAACTGCTCCCGCGTTGCTCTCGACCGCCCGCTCCCGGCGCGGTCTACCTTTCCCATCCACGGGGTCGTACCTCGCGCATCCATGCGTCCCTCTCCCTCCGGGAGCTGTCTCGTGGTCACATTTCGCCTTTTGTAGCCAGCTCTCTTGAGCCTTTTCCCTCCGGGAGACGACTGCATGGATGCAGGAGATAGAGCAATGCAAGGAGCAATTGCCGAAGGACAGGGACGAGGGGATCTATGAACCAACAGCCGCATCTGGATTGATCCCCTCTCCCCAACCCTCTCCCGGAGGGAGAGGGAGTGTGCGCGCAAGAGGTGGCCGAGAGACAGCCCGCAGGGAGAGGGGGCGAAGGCCAACGGCGCACGAAAAAAGGGGAAGGCCTCCGCCTTCCCCTTCTCTCTAGCCCTTCTCCGCGTACTCCGCGTTGCGCTACGTCGCTAAACCATTCAGGCGTCCTGGTGGTAGGAGACGATGCGCTCCACCTCGTTCCTGGAGCCCAGGATGACGGGCACGCGCTGGTGCAGGCCGGAGGGCTGGATGTCCATGATGCGCGCGCGGCCAGTGCTGCTGGCGCCGCCGGCCTGCTCGATGATGAACGACATGGGATTGGCCTCGTACATGAGGCGCAGCTTGCCGCCCTTCTCTTTCATCTTGCTGTCCAGCGGGTACATGAACACGCCGCCGCGGGTCAGGATGCGATGCACCTCGGCCACCATGGAGGCGACCCAGCGCATGTTGAAGTCCTTGTCGCGCTCGCCGGTCTTGCCCGCCAGGCATTCGTCCACGTAACGCTTCACCGGCTTTTCCCAGAAACGCATGTTGGAGGCGTTGATGGCGAACTCATTGGTATCTGCCGGGATCTGGATGTTTGGGTGAGTGAGTACAAACTCACCAATGCTCTGGTCCAGGGTGAAACCGTTCACGCCATGGCCGGTGGTGAGCACCATCATGGTGGAAGGCCCGTAGATGGCGTAGCCGGCGCATACCTGCTGGGTCCCGGGTTGCAGGAAGGACTCGGCGGTGGGATTCTCGCAATCACCCGGGCAACGCAGGATGGAGAAGATGGTGCCCACCGAGACGTTCACGTCGATGTTGGACGAGCCATCCAGCGGGTCGAAGGTGAGCAAGTACTTGCCACGCGGGTAGCGCGCGGGGATCTGATAGATGTCATCCATCTCCTCGGAGGCCATGGCGGCCAGATGCCCTGCCCACTCGTTGGTTTGCAGGAAGATCTCGTTGGAGATGATGTCCAGCTTCTTCTGGGTCTCGCCCTGCACGTTTTCCGAGCCGGCGCTGCCCAGCACGCCCACCAGGGCACCCTTGTTCACCAGGCCGGAGATCTGCTTGCACGCGGTGACGATGTCGTTGAGCAGTGAGGTGAAGTCACCGGTGGCGCCCTTCACCCGGCGCTGCTCCTCGATGATGAACTGCGTTAGCGAGACGCGGTTGTTCTGCATGGCATGTGGTCCTGTGGTTTTATGGAATGCGGTTCCAGGTCGGGGCCTGAATTATCGTTAGGATGCGTGGCCTTACTGGCCAAGCGAGTGAAGGCCAGTATATCACGCAGTTCTGATGGACCTGGAAGTGGTCTGGATGGTGTCCATGGCACCCTCTATCCAGCTTTCCGCTTCCTGGGTGATGGCAGCCGCGCTCTTGTCGCTGGTGGCGATGACGGGGCCGATGCGTACCTGGATTTCGCCCGGCACCTTGATGAAGCTGTCCCGTCGCCAGTGTTCACCGCCGTTATGGGCGACCGGCACCACCGGGACCTGCGCATGCCGTGCCAGGGCGCCGCCGCCCGTGGCATAGCGGCCGCGCACGCCGGGTGCGACGCGGGTCCCCTCAGGGAAAACCACCACCCAGAATCTGCCCTTCAGGCGTTCAGTGCCTTGGGCTATCACCTGCTTCATGGCCTCGCGGCCTGCCTTGCGGTCGATGGCGATGGGCCACACCGCCGCGAGTCCCCAGCCGAAGAACGGGACGCGCAGCAGTTCCTTCTTGAGTACCCAGGTCTGGGTGGGAAAGATGGACTGGAAGGCGATGGTCTCCCAGGTGCTCTGATGCTTGGCAAGCACCACCGACGGAGCGGTGGGGATATGCTCGCGCCCTTCCACACGATAAGTGACCCCGCACGTCACGCGCAGCCACCACAGCACGAATTTCCCCCACAGCGCCACGTAGCGGTAGCGCACATGCGGATCGAGTGGAAGGACCAGGGGCACGAACAGCACCACCACCAGGGTGGCCAGCCACATGCCCAGATAGAAAAGCACCGATCGGAGTGCGAGCATCAACGTACCGCCAGCAATGCATCGACGGCCTCACCGAGGTCCGCATACACCGGTACGCCCTCAAGGCCCTTTTTGTTGGTTAGTGTGCGTTCACCCTTGCCGGTACGCACGAGTATCGGGCTCGCGCCCACGGCACGGGCGGCCTCCACGTCGCGCAGGGAATCCCCGATGACCGGCACCCCCGCCAGGTTGATACCCAGGCGTTCACCGATCTCCCGCAGCAGTCCCGGCTCGGGCTTGCGGCAGTCGCAGCCATCGTCAGGTCCGTGTGGGCAAAAGGCGATCACTTCGATGTGGCCACCAAGCGCCGCCAGCGCCTGGCGCAATTTGCCGTGCATGGTGTTGAGGGTATCCAGGTCGAAGTAGCCGCGCGCCAGCCCGGATTGATTGGTGGCCACGGCCACGCGGTAGCCGGCCTGATTCAGGCGTGCGATGGCCTCGAGGCTCCCAGGTATGAAGCGAAACTCCTCGGCCGACTTGACGTAGTCGTCCGAGTCCTCGTTGATGACCCCATCGCGGTCCAGGATAACCAGCTTCATGCTCAGCCCTGTAGCCGAGAGATGTCGGCCACCTCGAGGAACAGGTCCCCCAGGCGCTTGAGCAGGGCCAGGCGGTTGTCGCGCAGTTTGGCGTCCTCGGCCATTACCATCACCGCGTCGAAGAAACCGTCCACCGCACCGCGCAGGCCGGCGAGGCGGCACAGCGCATCCTCGTAGCGGCGTTCACCGAGCAGTGCGCGCACCTCGCCTTCGAGCGCCGCGAGCTGTTCGCCGAGCGCCCGCTCCGCCGGCTCCACGAACAGGGCGGCCTGCACCTGCTCGGGCACGGCGGTTTCGGCTTTGCGCAGGATGTTCTGGATGCGCTTGTTGGCAGCGGCCAGGCTCTCGGCCTCGGGCAGGTGGCGGAACGCCGTGACCGCGCGGATGCGTGCATCGAAATCGATCGGCCGGGCGGGCTGGCGCGCCAGCACCGCCTCGAAGGTGTCCGCCGTCACCCCGGCGTCCTGGTAGTAGGCGCGCAGGCGCTCCATCATGAACTCGAAGACCTGCTCGGCGGTGGTGTCGGCGATCTTCACGCCCTCACCCCGCAGTCCCGCGGCGGCCTGCTCGAGCAATGCGTGCAGGTCCAGGTCGAGCTGTTTCTCGATGCAGGTGCGCAGCACGCCGAGGGCGGCGCGGCGCAGGGCGAACGGGTCTTTGTCGCCGGTGGGCAGTTGGCCGATGCCGAAGATGCCGGCCAGGGTGTCGAGCCGGTCGGCGATGGCCAGCGCCTGGCCGGTCGCCGTCGCGGGCAGCCCGTCGCCGGCAAAGCGTGGCATGTATTGCTCGTCGAGGGCGGCGGCGACCTCGGCGGGTTCGCCGTCGTGCAGCGCGTAGTAGCGGCCCATGATGCCCTGGAGTTCGGGGAATTCACCCACCATGGCGGACATGAGATCGCATTTGCCGAGGCGTGCGGCGCGCTCGGCCTGGGCGGTGTCAGCGCCGATGGCCTCGGCGACGGTGCGGGCCAGTGCGGCGACCCGCTCACTCTTGGCCTGCAAGGTGCCGAGTTTCTGCTGGAAGACCACGGTTTTGAGCTGTTCGATACGCGCCGCGAGCGGCTGCTTGCGATCTTGGTTCCAGAAGAAGCTCGCATCGGACAGGCGCGGACGAATCACGCGCTCGTTGCCCGCGCGCACATGCGCCGGCTCGCGGCTGTCGATGTTGGCGATGGCGATGAAATGGGGTAGCAGCTGGCCGTCCCCATCGACCACGTGGAAATACTTCTGGTGTCCCTTCATGGACGACACCAGCGCCTCGGCCGGCACCTCCAGGAAGCGCTGTTCGAAGTCGCCAACGATGGCGACCGGCCACTCCACCAGGGCCGTGACCTCGTCGAGCAAGGCCTCGTCGATGACCGCGCGGCCGCCAAGTTTGGCCGCCGCCTCCAATACCTGGGCGCGCACCGCCTCGCGGCGCTTGGCGAAATCGGCGATGACCCGGCCTTCCGACAGCAGCAGGGCCTCATAGGCCTCGGGTTCACCCAGATAAATGGGCGCGGGATGATGGAAACGGTGGCCGCGCGTCTCACGAGCGGAATGCACACTGAGGATCTCGCAGTCGATCACCTCGTCGCCGAACAGCATCACCACCCAGTGCACCGGCCGCACGAACTCTGCGTCCAGGTCACCCCAGCGCATGCGCTTGGGGATGGGCAGGCGATCCAGCGAGGCGCGCACGATCTCCGGGATGATGTCCGCGGTGAGGCGACCCGGCTGCACACTGCGATGCACCAGCCAGGCGCCCTTGTCGGTCTCCACCCGTTCCAGTTGATCCACCGTAACCCCGCAGGACGCGGCAAAACCCTGGGCCGCCTTGGTGGGCACGCCCTCTTCGTCGAAGGCAGCGGTGAGCGCGGGACCGCGGCGCTCCACGGTCTTGTCGGCCTGACCGACCGGCAGCCCCTTCACCAGCACCGCCAGGCGACGCGGGCTGGCGAATTCCTGGACGGCACCGACGCTGAGGCCGGCCTTGGCAAAACCGTCCTCGATGCCTTGGCGAAACGCGTTGGACAGGGTGGGCAGCGCCTTCGGCGGCAATTCCTCGGTGCCGATCTCGATAAGTAGATCGCGCGGCATCATCGGGCGGCCTCCGGGTTCTTGAGCATGGGGAAGCCGAGGGCCTCGCGGCGGTCGTAATAGGCCTGCGCCACGGCACGCGAAAGCGTGCGCACGCGCAGGATGAAGCGCTGACGTTCGGTCACGGAAATGGCCTTGCGGGCATCCAGAAGATTGAAGGTGTGCGAGGCCTTGAGCACCATCTCATAGGCCGGCAGCGGCAGGCCAAGCTCGATGAGCCGGCCGCTCTCCTTTTCGTAGTGGTCGAACTGGCGGAACAGGTTTTCCACCTCCGCGTGCTCGAAATTGAACGTGGACATCTCCACCTCGTTCTGGTGGTAGACATCGCCGTAGCTGACCTTGCCGTTGGGGCCGTTGGCCCAGGTCAGGTCGAACACACTTTCCACGCCCTGCAGATACATGGCCAGGCGTTCCAGGCCGTAGGTGATCTCGCCGGTGACGGGCTTGCAGTCCAGGCCGCCCACCTGCTGGAAATAGGTGAACTGGGTGACCTCCATGCCGTTCAGCCACACCTCCCAGCCCAGGCCCCAGGCGCCCAGGGTGGGCGATTCCCAGTTGTCCTCCACGAAGCGGATGTCGTGCACGAGCGGGTCGAAGCCCAGCATGCGCAGGGAGTCGAGGTAGAGCTCCTGAATATTGAGCGGCGACGGCTTCAGCACCACCTGGAACTGGTAGTAGTGCTGGAGGCGGTTCGGGTTCTCGCCGTAGCGGCCGTCGGTGGGCCGGCGCGAGGGCTGCACGTAGGCGGCGTTCCAGGGCTCCGGGCCGATGGAGCGCAGGAAGGTGGCCGGGTGAAAGGTGCCGGCACCCACCTCCATGTCGAGGGGCTGCAATAGCACACAGCCCTGGCGGGCCCAGTAGTTCTGCAGCGCGAGGATGAGCCCCTGGAAGGTGCTCACGTCGTGCGTCGCGGCGATGTCGGTCAAGGTGGAAACCCTTAGGCGGCTGGTTTGTCCAATAGCCGCACATTATAACCAGCGTGCCGTTTTCCTTTACAGGCGCCGGTGTTTAGCCGCGGCCCGATCCGGTAAACTGGCGCCTCTCCGGCTCACCCGTTCTCCGCCATGCCTCAACCCCGCAAAGCCGTCGCCCTCATCTCGGGTGGTCTCGATTCCTTGCTCGCCGCCAAGGTGATGCAGGAACAGGGTATCCACGTGGAGGGCATCAACTTCTTCACCGGTTTCTGCGTGGAGGGACACACCCACGCCATCCGCCAGAAGGACCTCAACAAGCCCAAGCGCAACAACGCCCTGTGGGTGGCCGAGCAACTCGGCATGAAGCTCCACATCGTGGACATTGTCGAGGAATACAAGGACGTACTGGTCAATCCCAAGCACGGCTACGGCGCCCACCTGAATCCCTGCCTGGACTGCAAGGTGTTCATGGTGCGCAAGGCGCACCAGTGGATGGAGCAGCATGGCTTTGATTTCATCATCACCGGCGAGGTGATCGGTCAGCGGCCCATGTCGCAGCGCAAGGACACCATGCCCGTGGTGGCCCACGAGTCCGGCGCCGAGGACCGCCTGCTGCGGCCGCTGTGTGCCCTCAACCTGCCGCCCACCCTGCCCGAGCGCGAGGGCTGGGTGGACCGCGAGCGCCTGTATGGTTTCTCCGGCCGTTCCCGCAAACCGCAGATGGAACTGGCCGCGAAGTTCGGCCTGACCGATTACGCGCAGCCCTCCGGCGGCTGCTGTTTCCTCACCGACGAACAGTATTCCCGCAAGCTGGTGGACCTGTGGCAGGCGCGCGGTGATCGCACCTATGAGCTGGACGACATCCTGCTGCTGAAGGTGGGCCGTCATGTGCGCCCGGCGCCGCACTTCAAGCTCATCATCGGCCGCGAGGACGGCGAAAACCAGTTCATGGAGGGCTACCGCAAGCAGTTCGTAACCCTGCGCACGGTGGACTGCCCCGGACCGCTGGTGCTGGTGGACGGCAACCCGGGCGAGGACGACCTGGTGCTCGCCGCGCGCATCGCCGCGCGCTATTCCAAGGGACGTGCACTGCCGACCATGAAGCTCGCGGTCTCCGAGCGCGGCGGGCCCGAGCGCGTGCTGGAGGTGGCGCCCTTTGCCCCGCACGAGATCCCGGAGGCCTGGTACCTGTGAAACACCAGATGGATGCGCGCCGACTGCTCTGCCCGCTGCCCGTGATCCGAACCCAGGACAAGGTCGCCACCCTCGCGGCGGGCGACGTCCTGGAGGTGAAGGCCACGGACCGCGGCGTGCTCAATGACATCCCCGCCTGGTGTCGCATCAACGGCCACCAGGTGCTGGATACACAGGTCGACAAGGGCGAGGTCACCATCATCCTTCAGGTGGGCGGCAAGGAGTAACACGCCATGGGCGGCGCGCATCACGATCACGGTCACTTTCACGACTCGGAACTGGACCCGCACGACGCGCGCTATGCGCAGGTGCGTCGTGTGACCGTGGTGGGTGCCCTCGTCAATTTCCTGGTGGCGGTGGTGAAACTCATCGCCGGCTTCCTCGGCCAGTCCCAGGCCCTCATCGCCGACGGTTTCCACTCCGTGGCGGACCTCGCCAGCGATTTTTTGGTGTTGTTTGCGGCCAAGCACGGCAGCCGCGCGGCCGACGCCGACCATCCCTACGGCCATGCGCGCATCGAAACCCTGGCCACCCTGGGCCTCGGCGTGGCGCTGATCCTCACCGGGCTTGGTGTGGGCTGGGACGCGGTCAGCCGGCTCATGCATCCCGAGGACCTGCTGGTTCCCGGCGTGCTCGCCCTGGCGGTGGCCTTCCTTTCCGTCTTCGCCAAGGAATGGGTGTTCCACTACACCATGCGCGCCGCGCGCCGGCTCAACTCGGCCTTGCTGCGCGCCAACGCCTGGCACAGCCGTTCCGATGCCATCGCCTCGGTGGTGGCCGCCATCGGTATCGGCGGTACCCTGCTCGGTTACACCTATCTCGATGCCATCGGCGCCCTGGTGGTCGCCTGGATGATCGCCAAGATCGGCTGGGACCTGGCCTGGCAGGGCGGCACCGAACTGATCGACACGGGCCTTGCGGAGGACCAGGTCGAAGCCATCCGCGAGCTGATCCTCGGCGTCGCCGGGGTCGATGCCGTCCACACCCTGCGCACCCGACGCATGGGTGGCGGTGTGCTGGTGGACGTGCACGTGCTGGTGGACCCGCACTTATCCGTTTCGGAAGGCCATTACATCAGTCAGGCGGTATATGATCGCGTGGTGGACGAAGTGGAGGGCGTGCAGGACGTGCTCGTTCACGTGGATCCGGAAGACGACGAGCGCACGAGCCCCATCCGCGGACTGCCGACCCGCGCCGAGGTCCTCGGCTGGTTGCACCCGCGCTGGGCGGAAATATCCGGTGCGCAGCACATCTCTCAGATCACCCTGCACTACCTGGACGGCCGTGTTGCAGTGGAACTGGCACTGCCCATGACCTGCGTGAGCGGTCTCGACGAGGCGCGCCGACTGGCCGATGCCCTGGCCGACAGCGCGGCCGGACTCGACAGGGTTGTCAGCGTACGAGCGTCTTTTTTTTAGGAGCCCCAATCTGGTGCGTGTTTTCGCTGCGACGCACCGTTTTGGCCTCCAGAATTCCGGTTTCCAGGTCGCCGCGACGCGCGCGGACCTGTGTGAACACAGTGGTCTGGCCGGTGGCATGCTCGATGCATTGTACCGGCAGGCCTTTTTTTATAGCGGCTGCCCATCAGGCAGCAGATTTCTGACCATTGCGGAGGCACTCGATGTCGGTCGACAGCGTTCTCAAGACCATCAAGGAAAAGGGCGTGAAGTTCGTGGACATGCGCTTCACGGATACCCGCGGCAAGGAGCAGCACGTCTCCTATCCGGTGAGCAAGATCGACGAAGGCACCTTCGCCGATGGCGTCATGTTCGACGGCTCATCCATCTCCGGCTGGAAGCACATCAACGAGTCCGACATGATCCTCATGCCGGATGCCGCTTCCGCCTATCTGGACCCGTTCACCGACGAGCCCACCCTCAACGTCACCTGCGACATCGTCGAGCCCGCCACCATGCAGGGCTATGAGCGCGACCCGCGCTCCGTCGCCAAGCGCGCCGAGGAATACCTGAAGTCCACCGGCATCGCCGACACCGCCTTCTTCGGGCCCGAGCCCGAGTTCTTCATTTTCGACGACGTGCGCTGGAGCGCCGACATGTCCGGGTCCTTCGTGAAGATCGATTCTTCCGAAGCCAACTGGAACTCCGAGCGCGTCTACCCCGACGGCAACATGGGCCACCGTCCCAGCGTCAAGGGCGGCTACTTCCCGGTGCCCCCGGTGGACAGCCTGTACGACATCCGTGCCGCCATGTGCCTGGCCATGGAAGAGATCGGCCTGGACGTGGAAGTGCATCACCACGAGGTGGCCACCGCCGGCCAGTGCGAGATCGGCGTCGCCTTCAACACCCTGGTGAAGAAGGCCGACGAGGTCATGAAGCTCAAGTACGTGATCCACAACGTGGCCCACGCCTACGGTAAGACCGCCACCTTCATGCCCAAGCCCATCGTCGGTGACAACGGATCCGGCATGCACGTGCACATGTCCCTGGCGAAAGAAGGCAAGAACCTGTTCGCCGGTAACGGTTACGGTGGTCTGTCCGAGACCGCCTTGTATTACATCGGCGGCGTCATCAAGCACGCCCGCGCCCTGAACGCCCTCACCAACCCCGGTACCAACAGCTACAAGCGCCTGGTGCCCGGTTTCGAGGCGCCGGTGATGCTGGCCTACTCGGCGCGTAACCGTTCCGCCTCCATTCGCATCCCCTACGTGACCAATCCCAAGGCCCGCCGTATCGAGGTGCGCTTCCCGGATCCGTCCGCCAACCCTTACCTGTCGTTTGCCGCACTGATGATGGCCGGCCTGGACGGTATCCAGAACAAGATCCACCCGGGCGACGCCATGGACAAGGACCTCTACGACCTGCCCGCGGAAGAGGCCAAGGCCATCCCCACCGTGTGCCATGCCCTCGACCAGGCGCTGGAATATCTGGACAAGGACCGCGAGTTCCTCACCAAGGGCGGCGTGTTCACCAACGACATGATCGATGCCTACCTCAAGTTGAAGATGGGTGAAGTCACCCGCTTCCGCATGACCACGCATCCGGTCGAGTTCGATATGTACTACAGCCTCTAACCCGGGCCGCATCGGACAGGAAAACGCCCTCTCGTGGGGCGTTTTCTTTTTGTGGGGTTTCGCTATGCTGACGCCATGCGTCGTGCCGTCCTGTTCCTGCTGATATTCGCTGCCCTGCCCCTTGCGGCCGAGACCATCCATCAACGGGTGCGTCCGGACGGCTCCATCGAATACAGCGATCAGCCCCTGCCCGGCTCCGTGCCCCTGGAGGTGCCTGGTGTGCAAGGTTACCAGGCCCAACCGGTACCCCCCCTGGCGCCGCCTTCCGCCGTGCAGCCGCCCCGTGCGGTGACCCCCGCCTACCAGAGCGTCCGCATCACCCAGCCCGTCGAAGACCAGACCCTGTTCTTCGATGCAGCAGGCCTCGGGGTGAACGTGGTCGTGGCACCCAATCTGCGCCCCGGGGATCGGGTGGTGGTCTACGTGGACGGCCAACCGGTGGCCGCCGGGCCCTCCACGGGCCTCACCATTCCCACCCCACCCCGCGGCACCCACCGCCTCACGGCGGAGGTCCAGGACGCCAGTGGCCGGGTGCTGCTGCGCGCCGCGCCCATCACGTTCCACCTCATCCAGCACTCGCGCCTGACGCGCTGATCCATCCTGGCGCATCGCCTCGCCGGCGCGCACTATAATGGTGCAACCCACGGCGCCCTGCTGCACGTATGGCCAAGCGTCACTGCCATGTGTATGCCTGGTTTGGAATTTGCTTGGCAAGGGGGTATGAACATGCCGAGCCCGCCTCCGGATCTGATCCAGCGCGTCATCGAAAACCTGCACACCACCGTGCTGCTTTTCGACGCCCGGCTCCACCTCCGCTACATCAATCCCGCCGGCGAGATGCTGCTTGCCGTGAGCGCCGGGCGCATTGTCGGCGCCACCGCCTACCTCCTTTTCAACAACGACGATTTGGTTGCCTCGCTGCGTGCTGCGCTGGCCTCCGGCCACCCGTTCACCGAACGCGAGTTGGCGCTCAATCTGGTTCCGAAGCGCCGCATCACCGTGGACTTCACGGCGATTCCCCTGCGCGATCCCAAGGCCGGCACCGAGCTGCTGGTGGAGGTCAACGAGCTCGATCGTCAGTTGCGCATCTCACGCGAGGAAACCTTGCTGGCCCAGAGTACGGCCACGCGCACCCTGGTGCGCGGCCTGGCCCACGAAATCAAGAATCCTCTCGGCGGGCTGCGCGGCGCCGCGCAGTTGCTTGAGCGGGAGTTGGAAGACGGCGCGCTGAAGGAATACACCAGCGTGATCATCAGCGAGGCGGATCGGCTGCAGGTCCTGATGGATCGCATGCTCGGCCCCAAGGCC
This sequence comes from Gammaproteobacteria bacterium, assembly GCA_041685115.1. GTDB lineage: Bacteria > Pseudomonadota > Gammaproteobacteria > Thiohalomonadales > Thiohalomonadaceae > JALOAT01. The sequence goes on from JAWLGK010000005.1 coordinate 96,255, forward strand.
CTGCCGCAACGCGCGCCGGTGAACATCCACGAGATCATGGAACGGGTGCGCCAGCTGGTGCGTGCCGAGGCGCCGCCGGGAATCCGCATCGTTTGCGACTACGATCCGAGCATTCCCGAGCTCATCGCCGATCGCGACCAGCTCATCCAGGCCATGCTGAACATGGTGCGCAATGCCGCCCAGTCCCTGCGCGACCGCGGCACCATCACCCTGCGCACCCGCACCTTGCGCCAGTACACCATCGGCCAGACCCGGCACAAGCTGGTGGCGCGCATCGAGGTGATCGACGACGGCCCGGGGGTGCCGCCGGAGATGATCGAGAACGTATTCCTGCCCATGGTCACCGGTCGTCCCGATGGGACCGGCCTCGGGCTGCCCATCGCCCAATCCCTCATCAATCTCCACGGCGGGCTGATCGAATGCGAGAGCCAGCCGGGACGTACGGTGTTCACGGTCCTGCTGCCCCTCTCCCGGGATGGCGAGCGCATCGACACGAGGTAAAGCCATTGAACAAGCGCAGTGAAATCTGGGTCATCGACGATGACCGCTCCATTCGCTGGGTGCTGGAAAAGGCCCTCAGGCAGGCCGACATGGACGTGCGTGCCTTCGAAGAGGCGGCCCCCGCCCTGCGTGAGCTCGGGCGACGGCGGCCCGATGCCATCATCACCGACATCCGCATGCCCGGCCTGAACGGCCTCGAACTGCTCGCCGATATTACCGCGCGCCACCCGGAGTTGCCGGTGATCATCATGACCGCGCACTCGGATCTGGACAGCGCGGTCTCCGCCTATCAGGGTGGCGCCTTCGAATACCTGCCCAAGCCCTTCGATGTCGACGAGGCCGTGGAGCTTGCCAGGCGTGCAGTGGCCCATCACCGCGATCAACCCCTCGCCGCGGACTTCGAAGAGCCCAGCAAGGCGCCTGAGATCATCGGCGAGGCGCCCTCCATGCAGGAAGTGTTTCGCGCCATCGGCCGCCTGGCCAAATCCCACATCACGGTACTCATCAACGGCGAATCGGGCACCGGCAAGGAACTGGTCGCCAATGCCCTGCACCGCCACAGCCCGCGAGCCAGCAGACCCTTCATCGCCCTGAACACCGCCGCCATTCCCCGCGACCTGCTCGAATCCGAACTGTTCGGTCACGAGCGCGGCGCCTTCACGGGCGCGCAGAGCATGCGTCAGGGACGCTTCGAACAGGCCGACGGCGGCACCCTGTTCCTGGACGAGATCGGCGACATGCCCGCGGAGCTGCAGACGCGCTTGCTGCGCGTGTTGGCCGACGGCACTTTTTATCGCGTCGGCGGCCACGCGCCCATCAAGGTGGACGTGCGCGTCATCGCCGCCACCCACCAGAACCTGGAACAGCGCGTCAAACACGGCCTGTTCCGCGAAGACCTGTTCCACCGCCTCAACGTCATCCGCATCCACGTGCCGCCCCTGCGCGAGCGGCGTGAGGACATTGCCTTGCTGGTGCGCCACTTCCTCAAACGCGCCGCCGACGAACTGAACGTGGAACCCAAGCGGGTGGACAAGGAGACCGAGACCTACCTCACCACCCTGGAATGGCCCGGCAACGTGCGCCAATTGGAAAATACCTGTCGCTGGCTCACGGTCATGTCGCCCGCCCAGGAGATCCATCTGGAAGACATCCCGCCCGAGCTGCGCACCCTCCCGGGGCCGAGTCCCGACAGTGAAGACTGGCTCGGTCCCCTGCGCCGCTGGGCCGAACGCCACTTAGCCCAGGGTGATGTCTCCATCCTCGACACGGCGGTTCCAGACTTCGAGCGCACCATGATCGAAGCGGCCCTCAAGCAGACCGGCGGCATGCGCCAGGAAGCCGCGCGGCTGCTCGGCTGGGGGCGTAATACGCTGACGCGGAAGATCAAGGAGCTGGGGATGGGTGATGACGACAACGGCGAAACGCCCTTGAGCGAATCCGCCACATAGGGCGGGGCCGTGCACGCCGCTTGGCTTGCGGTGCGGGCAAACTAGGGCATGAACTGAACAACGATGCGCCGTTGAACGGCGGCATTTCCGGGCGCTCCACCCGCGTAGCCGACGCTGGTGATGGCGTACACCTCGCGGCCGCCCACTGCGACGCAAGCCCCTGTGGTTACGTGGAACCAGGCATCGCCTACATCGACGTCGCCCGAATCCGAACCGGCGCACCCGATGGTCCCATCTCCGATCTTGTAGGCAGCCCAGTCAATACCGCTTTCCGCCGCGTACAACGCTTGTGCCGAGAGCCATTCCTCGGTCGTCGTCACGTGGGTGTTCACGCTCAGGCGGACCATCACGGCGCCGATCACTGCCATGGCCGTGATCAGGAACACAGCAGTGATGAGCGACGCGCCCCTCTGGCGTTCACGGCGTGTTGCGGACATGGAACTCCTGGTAAAGCTGGATCTGTTCAGCCCCTTCGGTAAGGGTGAGCGCCACCTGCAAGATCCCGCTTCCCGAGGGGGTGCCGGCATCGTAGGTAAAGGTCACGCCCGCGGGATTGGCCACGCCGTGGACCAGCATCGGATCGGCCATGCTCCAGTCTCCGTTGCCGTCATACTCGCCGATGCCATTGGAAACATGCCAACGCAGCGAGTCGTCCGCAGCCAGCCCGACCTCCACGGTTCGGCGGGCGATGGTGTAATGCCTCCCGGGCGATCCGTTCTGGAAGGTGAAGTTGTTGAACTGCAATACCGTATGCCCGTCGACGCCGTCCGCCGCGGTACTCGTGCCGATGGTACCGGTGAGTCCCACGGCCGAGCGGTTGTTGCGCAGGTCGCCCGGTGCGGTGTTGCCGATAATCAGCATGTCACCCGCCCCGTAACCGAGGCCGGATCCCAGCACGTAGAGTTCGTTGCGCGATGCGCCCGGCGAAAGGCGGCGGTTGGCTACGGCGAACTCCCCGCCCGTGAAATCGTCGAACCGATCCACATAACGTCCACCGGCGGTCGTGACGACGAACTGAATCCCTGCTCTGCCACCCGCATCGGTCACCACCTCCACGGAATTCGGCACCGCGTGGCGCAATTCCCGTCCCAAACGCTCCAGGGCGCTCCGGCCCCTTGCAATGAGGTCGGCGCGTGCCTTGGTATCGCCGTAAGCACGAAAGGCCGATGCGATGATTGGCGCCAATACCCCTGAAAGGATCGCCAGCAGAACGATGGTCATCACCATCTCGACCAGCGTGAAGCCATGGGTGCGTCCATGCCTCATCAGAAGTTCAACCGGACGGCTTGGAGCTGGAATGTCTCGCCCAAGGGATTGGTGACCGAGACGGTGATGCGCCGCGTGTCCTCCTCCGCGACACCTGCAAAAACGCTGACCTGTTCCACATCCACCCGCACCGTGTAATCGCCATACCCGGGCATCAAACCACCGGACTGGTGGGTCGGCGGCACGCCGTTGATGCCGTCATAGTCGTCGATGTCATCGTATGAAGAGCGTGCCTCACCGGCTTCTGCGCCGATCATCGCCGCATCCAGGGCGACGCATGTCCAGGTCAAATTGCCGTCCGCCACGGTCCCACCGAGCGACGTGGGCCAAACAGGCTCCACCACTCCACTTGTGCCGTTGGCATTGGTGAGGAAACGACAACCGGGCACCGTTGGCGATGTGGGCATCACATGAGCACCTGGCGCGTAAGCGGTCAGACCCGTCCAGCTCGTCGCAGATTCGGCGGCACAGCTGCCACCGCCGGTGACCACACAACCGCCGCCCACGGGTGAATTCTCGTTCCATCGTTTGCGCAGGATCTCATCCATGTACGCGCTGGCCACCGCAATCGTGCGCTGACGAATCACCGGATCAGCGCTGGCCGACACGCTGCGAATGTAGACCGCCATGATGCCCGACAAGGCGATACCGACGATGATGATGAACAGCACCAGTTCCACCAGGCTGAAACCTGCATGGCGGCATGGGCCGGGGCTATGGTCAGCCCCGCACCCGTAAACACGCGGCGCTGCACTCGAAGCGCATTTTGCAGTCCACACTTGAGCAACGCGCTTACACATCAACGCACATACCCCGTTTGCGCCTCGACCAACACGGTGGCGGAATCGCTTCCCTCGGTGAGTGTCATGGTAACGGAATTGGCTGTGTCACCCCGACTGCCGAACGTGATGACGGTTCCAGCCGGCACAAGCGTAATGTCGCTCCATTGGCGCGAGTAGGCACCACCCGCGGGATCGTTCACCGTGACGCCGCCTTGTTGAACGGAGAAACCGTCGGCCGTCAGCGCGACGGAGAAACTCGCCGCGCCAGTGTTCGACGTGGACTGCTGCTGTGCGTAGCGCAATGCCTCGATCAGTTCATCACGTGCGGCTGCCACATCGTAACCGCTCCCAAGGCGTGGCGCAGCGTAAACGGCAAGTATGCCCACCAGGACCATGACGAGAACGAGTTCAATAAGCGTAAAGCCGTGTTGTTTCATGGTTCCTGCCAATACAGGAAGCGGTCATCGCTGCGGAACACGCCGAACGTCGCGCGCGCCTTGCTGGGACCAGGTAGCCAGGCATCCGGCCAGGTGAAGTCGACCTCCACGTTGCCGCCGGGCGGGGCCGCATCTGCGCTGACCGTAAGTCCCAGATCACCGATACCACCCAGCAGGGTCACATTACCCAGCGGAAGTGGATTGACCGTGATCCCGCTTTCCGACTTGCTGCAGGAGAATCGCCCTCCGAAATCATCCGAGTTCAGTGCCCAGCGCCCCGCGCCCAGAAAGTATTCACTGCCGACGGGTAGCATCAGCGTGTCGCCCGGGTTGCCGTAGGTGCCGTAGACATCCCGCACATAGCCGCGGCCGTAGCGAATGAGCGTGCCTGTCGGATTGAGATCCACCGGTCCCGTATCGCTGACCCCATCGCCGTCCGTGACATCGCTGATGGTCAGGGTGAGGGCCGCGGTGAACGGCCCCACCAGACTGGTGGCATCGCGTGGATAGGTGAAGGTGTCCGATGCGACGGCGCCGAGCGTGAAGGTGAACACACCGTGATCACCATCGAGGGAGTGGTTGGCATTGCCAGGTTCCGTGGTGATGGATACCGCCAGGCAGCCGGGATCGCCGGGCGCAGCGCAGCTCGCGCCTGCTTGGGGCTGAGCATTGTCCTGGGTGGGATAGGTGACCTCGACGTCCGTCAACGTGAGCTTGTTAAAGAGCCCCGTATAGTTGGTAACTGTCGCGCCTTCCGTATTTACAGCGGTGATGGTGGCGGCCGGATTGTCCCCGTAGTCGAACAGTTGGCCCGTATAGGTGAACGCTGTTGCACCCCCGGTCATGGCGTTAGCGAGCGTGCCGTCGTTGGTGGGTTCGATATCGAACGCGAAGGGGATGAAGCGGCCCACGAGTCCCGATTCTCCTTTCACTTCGCCGGCGCCAAGGTAATCGACATCGCCCAGGACCGCGGTCAACTTGATGTTGCCCACCTCACCCCAGGAAAAACCATTGGCCGCCGCCACGCCAGCGGAAAACGCAGAGGAAGATAAATGTGTGGGCGGCTCGCCAGGCGGAACCACCGCGGGATTCGCACCCCCCGCCGGCGCCACCAGATTGCTGCCGATGATGATGGTATCCGGTGAGAGTTCCCGGCCGAAATTGGGCGTCACCACATCGTTGGCGTTCACCGCAGTCAACGTGAAATCGAAGGGTTGTCCGGCGGCTATCCACTTGTCCGTGCCGGCCGCGTTATTGATTGCACCCGCCTTGATGGCACTGAACACGAAGGCCTTGGGCTTGGCGACAAAAACGGTGTTACCCGTGAGTTGCGTACCGCAGGAGCTTGCAGAACAGGACGCGTTGAGTCGCATCGCGCCGGCGTCCGGGTAGACCAGCGTGAACGTGGCTTCGCCGCTCGCGTTGAAGCTCAGGTTCATGCCCGAACCCGGGCTTGCCTTGGCGATGGCGGTTCCGTTGATGGTGACTGACGAATTGGCCGGGTTGTCTGACGGGTTGGCATAACCCGACCAGAAACTGACGTAACGCGTCTGGTTCGCGAGCAGAGCGCCGCAACCGGCGCTCTGAGCCTTGATCGTGGCGACCTGTAGCGTTGCGGCAACATGGTTGGGTACGGTGATGCTGAACCCGGAGCCCTGGATGGCGATACTGCAGTTCGCGCGCGGGTTCCCATCAGTATCGAAGCACTTGGGCTGGCTCAGCGGCTTGAGCGGCGGTTCGCTGCTGGTGCTACCGACGGTGCTGTTGCTCGTGTATTCGAATTGCAGCGTATCGTCACTGCTGAACGTGCGGGTCTTGCCATCGGTAAATGTGGCCGTGATGGAGCCCACCACCCGTTCGCTGCACGACGCGTTCTGGCAGGCACGCACACGAATGCTTTGCGGCGCGCAGGCGGTGGCAGGGCTGTCGTAATAGAACTCGAAGTGATCGATTTCGGTCTGGTAGGCCACCATATCCGTGGCACACACGCGAAGGTTGTCGATCTCGTGGATGTTCGTGGAACCACCGGTTGAGCCCGTGTACGAGACCAGCCAGTTGGCCGGGACCTCGGCCTGACCGGACTGGGCCTTGGCGTCATAGGGGTTGATCAGCATCTGATAGCCCGAGCCCGTGTCGCGCTCCACCGACACCCAGGCATGGCTGCCGTCGAGGTGATCGAGCGTGATGCGATAGCGATGCGGCGGACTGGCCGAGCCATTCTTGTCCACCTCCGGATTCAGGTTGGCCGCGGTGCCGGTGTGATAGCGATAGCCGCTCTGTCCCGATCCCGAGCCACGTATGGCCACCGAATCCTGGCGGGCACCGGGCCCGCCGACGCGACCTTCGCTCGGGTTGGAGTAGTTGCCGAATTCATCGATGCCGACACCCAACCAGCCGCCATTAAAGCCGGGGCACGAGGGGCAATCCGTCGTATTTTTTTGTGCATAGCCGAGCGAGCCGCCGAAGGCACCGGGAATCGGCGTCTGCTCCGCGTCCGAGAAGGTGATGGCGATGCCGTCCGCGCCGTTGCCGCCATGGGCGAAATGGTCGAATTCCACCACCACCTTGTTGCCCGCACCGGGGAACAGTTTCATGAGCGTTGCGGCGGCTGCGTTGTTACCGGTGGCATCGGTCAGCCGCAGTCGATGGTTGACGATCTTCGGCGGACCGAAGCTGCCGCTGCTGCTCGCCGTGGCCCAAAGATCACCGGGATCGCCGTTGGAACGATTGAAGTCGTCCGTGAAGACGTTTTCGGACGAGCACATCTCCTGCGACGTGATGTTATATACCTCGCCGGTGAAGTTCCCATTACCCGGGCCGCTCCCGCCCAGCACATAGCCCCCTGTGGTGCTGTGAATGGAGTCGTTGTCGACCAGGTTCAGCCCGAGTGTGCCGCTCCCGCTGCCGGTGCTCGCCGTCACAGTGTAGGTGTCGCCGTTGCCGCTGATCCCGCTGAGCGTTGCGCCGGTGATACCACTGGACGCGAGCATGAAGTCACTCAAGTCCACGCCTGTGACCGGGCGGTTGAAGCGCACCGTCCACGAGACGCTATCGGCGGTGGTGGGATTCGGATCGGCGCGGCTGATGGCCGTGACGTCCAGGGCGCCGGTGACCTCAATGGTCACCGAGGCTTCCCCGTGGGTAGTCCAACTGCTCCAGGTTAGGCAGACAATGATCTGGAGCGTGCATGTGCGATATTCGGTTCGGGCGCTGACGTCGTAGGTGCCCCCTGGGAATGGATGAGGCCAAGCGATGGGCGACCGGCTGCACGTCGTGCTGGTGTAGGTATTTGAAGACTGCTGTACGCCGTCGATAGCCCAACTGTCGCGCCATTGCTGCGTGCCTGATCCGGAGCAGTTGTAGGCCGTCGCCTCGAATGCCACCGGCTCTCCGGTAACGACGGCAACCGTCCCGGACTGGCCATTGGCGGTCAGTACGAGTTCGGGGATGGTATAGGTGAGTTGTACCCGGCCGGCGCCACCGTTGCCGCCTGCTCGGCTTGTATTAGGGGTTCGGCGCCCGCCGCCGCCGCCGCCGCCGGCCGCTTGTCCAGCGTCGCCGTTAGCGCCACCCGTCTTCCCATTGCCACCACGGCCGCCCCCGACAGCTGTGCCGGACCCGCCGGTGGCATTATTGGCATTGCCACCCATTCCGCCGCTGCCAGCGCCACCGCCGCCGCCTCCACTCCATCCGTTGCCGCCGTCGCTGCCATTGGCACCATTACCACCGGCAAAAACCGTATCGCCCTCGCCATCATCGGTGCTGCCCTGTCCCCCGGCACCCCCGGAGGCATGGCCCTTGCCACCTTGCCCACCCTTAGCTTTGACCAGAGAGCCCCCGAAGCTGGAATCTCCACCGGGGCTACCGTTGCCAGTCGACCCGTTACCGCCCGAGCCAACCACCACCGTGTAGCTTTGACCTGGCACGACGGCGATGACCTTCGACGCGTACTGTCCGCCGGCACCCCCGCCGCCGGCCTTGTTGTTGGAGGTTGCACCACCGCCCCCGCCGCCGCCGCCCCAAGCCTCCACCGTGACCGAGGTGACGCCGGCCGGTACCGTCCAGCTTTGGGATCCCGGAGTTGCGTAATTCTGGGTATCTGCTTGTGCGATAGGGACCGCGGTAATGCCGAGGGCCGTCAGCAACAACCCAGCCACCGTCCGCCAGTGTTGCAAAGCATGCACAGGGGTCAGTTCTTGATCTTGCACTCGAGCATGCAGGATCCACGGGGTCAGTTCTTGATCTTGCACTCCACCACTCCCGTTTTTGAGCCAAGCGCACGGTAGAGCGAGTCCAGCGCCTCGCGATGTTCTCCCGCTTCGATTTTCCTTTGAATGTGTGAGATGCGGGAAGGGGAAACGCCGAACAGTTGGGCCACGTCGTTGAGCGGAAGATTGGCGGCCCGACGGAGCAGGTAGGCTCCGGTGTGGTAGGCAACGCGGTGTTGCCGGCCGACGGCATCAGCAGCCGCAATGCCGAAATGTGAAGCTACGCTCCTCAGAACTTCCTCTTGCGTGGGCTGGGTCGGCCGCTGCTGCGCTCGTGGAATATCGCGTGACTCGCCATTGCCGAGCAGCTTTTCCATTCTTTCGCGAAATTCCGCACCGCCTAACCAGACCTGGCCCCTCAATTGCGTCCATGGCGGGGCGCTATGCAGGCCCTGGTGCACGAACTGCGTGTAGCGACTGGAGGCGTGCTCTGCGGTCGGCCCGAAGTATCCAAGTAGAGCCTTGGTGTGGAGCCAGGATGGCGGAGCGTGCATGTCGGCGGTTGCGCGGTAACTACTCCACTCATACTGCGCTGGGTCAGCAACCATCCGGGCGCGCACAGGGTTGAGGACGATGTAACGGCTGAGTTCCAGCAGATAGGAATCCCGGTCGACCAAAATGCCTTTGTAGCGCCCCTGAAAGAGGTGTCCGACCCGTTTGTGCCGTCGATTGAAAGCCTGCGTGTATGAACCGTTCAAGCGGCGCATTCCCCGGGCAAGATTGGGCTGAGGCGTTTCGAGCAACAGGTGATAGTGATTGGACATGAGGCAATAGGCGTGGCAAAGCCAGCCTTGTTGCTCTACCTCGCGGCCTAGGCGGTCAAGAAAGCAACGTCTGTCCTCGTCGTCGACGAAGATGTTATGGCGTTCATTCCCGCGGGCAGTGATGTGATAAACCGCGCCGGGGAACTCGAGACGAAGCGGGCGGGACATGGGCGGGTTATGCGCCTTCTTGGGGTGCAAGGTCAAGAACTGACCCCGTTCCCCGATCGGGCAAGAACACCGTGAACACAACCGGCGTACCCCTTACCACCGGGTCGGGATTGCGGATATCGGCCACAGGCAGCGGTTTGCCCTTCTCGTCGACGTCGTTGGTATCTGAATTCGTTGGATCCACCGAACCGCCGGGCCCTTCGATAGCCCAGTCGCCGGTGCCGTCAGGCAGTCGCATGGCGGTGTGGGAGTTGGAGCCGTCAAATTGCCAGTCGTATGCCGGCGTGCAGCTCCAGTCGCGTTGGAGGTTATAACCGCCAACGCTGAAGTAGTCGATGGTGCGCCCGCTTTCGTCACGCAACATGATGTCCATGCGTCCGCCACCGGCGATGTCGAGAAGATCCTTGTCGCCGATCAGCGGCCTGGGAATGACTATCCACGGGTAGCCGCTATCATCGACGAGAGGGTTACCAAGGCTGATGTTATCGGTACAAGGGGCCTTATTACTGCAAATACGCACCGACCAGCCGTCATAGCTGGCGGACGTAATGGATGCGTCGAGAATCTTCACCTCGACAAAGCGCGTGTTGTTGCCGCTTCGATGTATTTCGTTGATCGTCGCACGGCCCTTGTAAGCCGAGCATGCGGCCATAGCGTTCACAGACCAGACCATAGCGGCCAGGAACAACACCGCGCAGATACTGCGAATGCTCGCGCACGGAATGAGCTGTTGACCTCGCATTTGCCTACTCCCACTCACCCGTAGCCAGCGCCCTGACATCGAACCGAGGACGTCGCCATATGAGCTGCGCAAACGACCTGCCCCGACGCGCATGAAGCGTTCACACGCCGTATTCCTCGGTGCACGACTGGTCAAGAGCACCTCGTGCAGAGGTGGTAGTGATTGGCATGGCAAAACCTGTCTCGTTGCATTAACTCGCGACTAAAGTTCTTACGAGAAGGGAGCGCCTGTCGTCATCACCGACCAAGGTGTTACGGCGTTCATTTCCGCGGTCGGTGAAGTGATAAACCTTGCCGGTAAATTCAAAACCCGAAGTGGGCGGACCATGGGTGGGTTATGCGCCTGCTGCCAGGTCAAGAATCGACCCCATACCTGGGCGCAAAGAAAGCGGCCGCCTTGCGGCGGCCGTGCGTTCGACCTTGGGCGCACCATAGACGGGATCAGAGTGGTTTGATCTTCTGATCCCGTCTGGTCCCACGCGGGCGCTCGCTAGTTGCAGTCAGTGAGTGTCGGCGTGTAGTCAGGTGTGTCGTTGGCGCTAGTAGCTGCCGCATAACCGATTTGGCACTTCGTACCATCGGCAGCTTTGGCGTGCGCGATGATGCCCGTTCCGATCGTGAAGTCTGCAGCGGGGCTTAAGTCCATTGCGTTCTGGAGATCAGCGGTGTCTTTGGCAAATCCGTACACGATGTTAATGGTTGCGCTATTCAGTGAAATAGTTTCCGTAGCTGCGGATTGCTTCTGTTCCGATGCCGCCCTTGCGTAAATGATGGCGTTAGTGCCTCGCATGGCGCCTTCCACGCCCTGCATCACGGCCTTACGAGCGTCGCCGCCCATGTTGACGAATTTCGGCATCGCCGTCGCCGCCAAAATACCCAGAATCACAATCACCATGACCAACTCGATCAGGGTGAAGCCTGCCTGTTGCTTACGCATTGAATAATCCTCTGGTGGGGAGGCCGCAGCCTCTGGATGTGACGACGACCCCCGCGGGGGTGACCTTGTCGTTAGAACGTGTCCATTCGGGCGCCACTGATAGCACAGGCCATCGTGGCAATGCAACGATTTGCAAGCAAATTCTCCTGCCTGACGCGAGGTTAGGCAAGGAACTGAAAGTATTGGGCCAGGACGACCAGGGCATAAAGCGACCCGCCCAGGATGAATGCGCCGGCCAGACGCGGCTGGCGGTTGAGGATGGCTTCGGGACCTGCGCCGCGCAGCAGGCAGGCCGGGGCGATACTGATCCAGTGATTACTGAAGCGCTCGGGTACCTTGAGCAGGCTGGGGCGCAGCAGCACTACGGCGCCGAGTGCGAACCCCAGCAGGTTGCCACCGAGGACGATCACGGTGGCGCTGTCTGCCAGCGGGCCCCAGGTCTCCGCGACCGCACCCAGGCGACCTGCGTGCCACAGCCACTGCACGAGGGTGTAGGCGCTGCCAACGACGAGAAAGCCGCCGAACACGCGGTGATGCCGGTAGAAGAACCGCTCGATGTGATACACCCGATCCAGTGAGCACAGCAGGCGCGGGAGTGGCTCACAACCGTAGCGCACGCTGGCGAGGCGTACCATGGCCTGCGGTACGAGCAGGAGGCCGAGCCCGACCAAGGCAGAGAGGACGAGCAGCAGTACGGCAATCGCAAACAGCATGGCAATCGGGGTCATGGGTCTTACTCTACGCCTCGCCAGGCATAGGGTTCCAGTGGCAGAAGATCGACTTGCTTCAAGACGTCGGGCCTGCTGTCGAAGCGCCCGTTATTGTTGCGATCCTCATAATGGACGCTCACCTGAAACCGGATGCGTGCGGGCGGTGGGAGTGTCGTGATCAATTCGTCCTCGTGGGCGACGCGATAGGTAAGCACCCCGCTGGCCGGATCGAAATACCAGCGATAGCCCTGCATCGCTTCGGGGGCGAGCGGCGTGGAAAGCGTGTGATAGTGCTTGGGGACTTCTCTCAGAAACTCCACAGGGTTCGTTTCATCGAGCGCAGCGAGGGCCTCGACGTCGCCATGCATGGCCAGTTCCACCAGGTGCTGGCTGAGGCCGGTGCGGAAGGCGCTCACCGACTGGGCCACCATCACCCGCTCCGCGGCAACGCGCAGTTCCATGATGCGCTGGGTGGCGATGGCCATGAAGATCAGCACCAGTACGATCACCAGCACGATCTCGTAAGTACGCCGGTAATCGGCGAAATCGATGGATTTCACTCAGCGCCCTGCCAGCTGGGCCATGTCCCACATGGGCAGGAAGATGCCGAGTGCGAGGATCAGCACCAGCACGCCGACCGCGACGATGAGGATGGGCTCGATGGATGAAGCGAGATTCTTGAGGTCGTAATCCACTTCACGTTCGTAGAAATCGGCCACCTCGTCCATCATGGTATCGACCCCGCCCGTCTCCTCGCCCACGCTCATCATCTGCAACACCAGCGGCGTGAACATGCCCGCCGCCGCCGCGGTGCGGCTGAGTGAGTCGCCGCGCTCCACGCCGGTGCGCATGGCGACGATGCGCTGCGCCACGTAGGCGTTGTCCACGGCGCGCGCCACCACGGTCAGCGCCTGGATGAGCGGCACGCCCGAGCGCATGGTCATGGCGAAGGAACGGGCGAAGCGCCCCAGCAACGCGCGCTGGATGATGCTGCCGGCGATGGGGATGTGCAGCTTGAAACGGTCCCAGCGGTAGCGACCGTCCTCGGTCTTGATCCAATGGTTGAAACCGATGAGCGCGGCCACCAGCGCCACCAGCATGGCCGGCCACCAGGCGACGAAGAAGCGGGAGGTGGCGATGAGGGCCTTGGTCTGCCACGGCAATTCCATTTTCATGCCGGCGAACACGCCGGCGAAGGCCGGGATGACGAAGATGTTGACCACGGCGATGGCGATGGCGATGGCCACCAGCACGAAGGTCGGGTAACGCAACGCCGACTTCACGCGGTTGCGCGTATCGCGTTCCAGCTCCAGGTAGCGCGCCAGTTGCAGAAAGGCCTCTTCGAGGCGGCCGGTGTTCTCGCCCACCTTCACCATGCTCACGATGAGCGTGCTGAAGATGTTGGGAAACTGGGCGAGCGCGGTGGACAGTTCGCGGCCGGCCTCCAGCTCGATGCGCACGCGCTTGAGCACCTCCACCAGGGCCGGGTGACGCGTCGTTTCCGCGAGCCCGGTGATGCCGCGGATGATGGGCACGCCCGCGCGGGTCAGGGTGTACATCTGCCGGCAGAACAGGATGAGGTCGTCCAGCGAAGGGGTGCCGGGGCCAAGGCGTGCGCGCAGCTGCGCGAAGGCATCGCTCCGTGGCCGTGCCTCACCGATGTCGATGGGTGTGACGCCGGTGTTCAAGAGCTGGGTGGCCACCGCCTCGGCGGAGCCCGCCTCGACGGTGCCTTCCACCAGGTCGCCCCGGCTGTTGCGCGCGCGGTAATGGAACTGGGCCACGGCGCGTTAGCCTGCCGCTCGCTGGGCCGTGACGCTCAACGACTCGAATTCCTGATCGGAACTGCCGGTGACGCGCAGCACTTCTTCCAGTGTGGTCACGCCCGCACGGGCATGGTCCAGCGCACTGCGCGCCAGGGAGCGGAAACCGGCACTCTGCTCGGCCAGCCGCGCGAAGGCCGCCGTGTCGTTGCGGCGCAGCGTATCGGTGAGTTCAGGATTCATTTCGAGGAATTCGTAGACGCCCACACGGCCGCGATAGCCGGTGTTGTTGCAGTGCGGGCAGCCGCTGCCGCGCCGGAACTGCACGCCGTCCATCGATTCACCGAGCACGCCCTCCACCCAGGCCTTTTCACGGGCCTCCAGGTGGTGTTCCGTCACGCAACTGATACAGATGCGCCGTACCAGGCGTTGGGCGATGATGGCTTGCAAGGCCGTCGCCACCATGTAGCCCTCGGCTCCCATGTCGACGAGGCGGATGGCGGTGCTCACGGCATCGTTGGTGTGCAAGGTGGACAGCACTAGGTGACCAGTGATGGATGCGCGCAGGGCGATCTCGGCGGTTTCGCTGTCGCGGATCTCGCCCACCAACACGATGTCCGGGTCCTGGCGCAGAGCCGTGCGCAGCACGGTGGCGAAATCCAGGCCGATTTTCGGTTTCACCTGCACCTGATTGACCCGTGGCAGGTCGTATTCCACCGGGTCTTCGACGGTGATGATCTTCACCTCGGGCAGGTTGAGTTCGCTGAGCGCACCGTAGAGGGTGGTGGTCTTGCCGCTGCCGGTGGGGCCGGTGACCAGCACCATACCATGCGGCCGATGGATGCTGCGGCGAAACCGCGCCAGCACGTCGGCGGGCATGCCGAGAAGATCGAGTTCGAGCATGCCGCCGGCCTGGTCGAGCAGACGCATGACCACGGATTCGCCGTGCTGGATGGGCATGGTGGACACGCGCACGTCAATGGTGCGGCCCTTTACGCGGATGTTGAAGCGGCCGTCCTGGGGCAGGCGCTTCTCGGAAATGTCCAGGCCAGACATGAGCTTCAGGCGCGACACCAGCGCACCGGCGATGCGCTTCTCCTTCATCACCTGCTCGTGCAGCATGCCGTCGATGCGCTGGCGGATGCGCAGTACCGCCTCGTCCGGCTCGATGTGAATATCGGAGGCACCCACCTGCACCGCGTCCTCGAACAGCGATTGCAGCAGCTTGACCACCGGGGCTTCGCTGACGTCCGAGGTTTCGGCCAGCTGGGCCAGGTCGAAGTCCGTTTCCGAGAGCTCCTCGCTCAATTCTTCCGCCAGGGAGCTGATTTCCTCGGTGCGGCGGTACACCGTGTCGATGGTGCGCAGCAGGTCGCTCTCACGCACCACCGCCTCGCGCAGGGGACGCTTCAGGACGCGCGCGATCTCGTCATAGGCAAAGATGTCGGTGGGATCGGCCATGCCCACCAACACCGTATCGTTCGAGCTGTCCAGGGCGATGACCCGGTAGCGCCGCGCCACGGTTTCGGGCAGCAGGCGCACGGTGTCCGCGTTGTACTTGTAGTGCTTGAGATCGATGAACGGCAGCTGCAGCTGGCGGGAAAGAAAATCGAGCAGCTGGTCCTCGCTGATGTAGCCGAGGGCGACCAGCGTGCGGCCCAGCTTGTGGCCGGTCTTCCGCTGCTCTACCAGCGCATTTTGCAGCTGGATTTCGGACACGACCTTGTGCTCGACCAGCAGGTCGCCGATGCGGATCTTCTTGCGCGGAATCATGAGGGCCGGGGCCGATTAGGTAGTTTCTTGACCGCGTCCAGCATAACCAACAAAGTGCGGAAAATTAAGGATTACGACAGCAATATTGCCCTCGGCCGTCAGGCCCCTTCTTGCCCCTCTCCCGGAGCTGTCTCTTAGTCACATCATTTCTAGGAGCGACAGAAGCTTGCGCCCCGTCTCCCGGAGGGAGACGAGCGCATGGATGCGCGAGGTACGACCCCATGGATGGGGGAGGTAGACCGCGC
The DNA here is from genome assembly GCA_041685115.1 of Gammaproteobacteria bacterium. Classification (GTDB taxonomy): domain Bacteria; phylum Pseudomonadota; class Gammaproteobacteria; order Thiohalomonadales; family Thiohalomonadaceae; genus JALOAT01. Next base: position 112,058 of record JAWLGK010000005.1, read on the forward strand.
CGGGAGCAAGCGGTCGAGAGCAATGCATGGAGCGAATTGCCGAAGGACAGGATGAGGGGATCAATAAACCAACAGCCGCGCCTGAATGGATCCCCTCTCCCCAGCCCTCTCCCGGAGGGCTGTCTCTTAGTCACATCATTTCCAGGAGAGACAGAAGCTTGCGTCCCTTCTCCCTCCGGGAGAAGGACAGGATGAGGGGATCAATAACCAATAGCCGCACCTGAATTGATCCCCTCTCCCCAGCCCTCGGCAACCGCTCCCTGCGTTGCTCTACCTCCTGCATCCATGCAGTCGTCTCCCGGAGGGAGAGGGGGCAAGAGGGGCTGGCTACAACGGCGAAATGTGACCAAGAGACAGCCCGGAGGGAGAGGGGGCAAGAAGGACGGCTACAACGGAAAAATGTGACCAAGCGACAGCTCCCGGAGGGAGAAGGGACGAATCTTTTTGCGGTCCCTGGTAACTTCAAGCCTCTCTTCTCCTGCACTGATTGACTGTAGGAGCGGGCAAAGGGCTTCAACACGTGCAGGCGGGCTTGGCCTGGTTGAGTGCCAAGCTGCCGGTGAGCTGCCCGACGGTGCTCATGCCGTGGCGCTTGAGGTAATCCACGATGCCCGCGTTGATTCGGGGCAGCACCAGCGGGTCGTAGAACAAAGCCGTTCCCACGCCCACCGCGGAGGCGCCGGCGATGAGGAATTCCAGGGCATCCTCGGCGCAGGTCACGCCGCCCTGGCCGATGATGGGGATGCCGTGCGGACGGCACACCTGATACACCTGATGGGTACGCAGCACCGCCACCGGCTTGATGGCCGGGCCCGACAGCCCGCCCTGGTTGTTGCCCAGCACCGGACTGCGCGACTCGATGTCGATGGCCATGCCCATGAGGGTGTTGATGACCGCAAAGGCGTCGGTGCCCGCCTCGATGCAGCGCCGCGCGCTGTGCTGGATGTCGGTCTGGTTGGGTGACAGCTTGGTGATCAGCGGCTTGCCGGTCACGGCACGCACGGCGCTTACCACGCGTGCCGACATGTCCGGGTCGTTGCCGAAGGCCACGCCGCCGGCCTTCACGTTGGGACAGGAGATATTGATCTCGATGGCGTCGACGGGCGAATCCTCGAAGATGCGCGCCACTTCCACATAGTCCTCCAGGGTGGAGCCGGCGATGTTGGCGATGAAACGCGTCTCGGAGAAGTCGAGGCTTGGGAGGATCTTGTCGACGACGTGGCGCGCCCCGGGGTTTTGCAGGCCGATGGCGTTGAGCATGCCGCCCGGGGTCTCGCACACGCGGTGCGGCTGGTTGCCCAGGCGTGGCTCCAGGGTGGTGCCCTTCAGGCACACGGCACCGGCGTCACGATTGGAGAAGCCGCTGACGCGGGTGTATTCCTCGCCGAAGCCGACACAGCCGGAGAGCAGCACCAGCGGGTTGTCGAACTTCAGGCCACAGAAGTCGACGGCGAGCATGTTCAGGTCATCGGGATTCATGACGTCGGTCGTTTACGCGTTGGAGGTGAGGGCCTTGCGCCGAAGGGCGATTAGCGTAACCGATCGGCGCCGGCCTGCGGTATCTTCCCGCGTCACACCCACGCCTCCTGCCACCGGCCATGATCCACGTCGTCCTGCATAATCCCGAGATCCCACAGAACACCGGCAACGTGATCCGCCTGTGCGCCAACACCGGTGCGGCGCTCCATCTCATCCGGCCGCTCGGTTTCGAGCTGGACGACCGCCGTATGCGCCGGGCCGGGCTCGATTACCACGAATACGCCACACTGCGCGTGCACGATTCCTTCGCAGCGTTCCTGGCGGAGGTACGGCCGGCGCGCTGCTTGGCCTTCACCACGGGGGCGCAGTGCTCGTTCGCCGAGACCCGCTTCCAATCGGGAGACGCCCTGGTGTTCGGTGCCGAATCCCGCGGCCTGCCCGCGGCGGTCATGGCGCAGATCCCCGAGCCCCACCGCCTGCGCATCCCCATGCGCCCGGACAACCGCAGCCTCAACCTCTCCAACGCCGTGGCCGTAGCGGTCTACGAGGCCTGGCGGCAGTTTGGCTTCGACGGGGCGATTTAGGGGGGCAAACGCGGAGGGCGCGGAGGCGCGGAGGACGCGGAGAATGGCCCAAAGGCTGTCTTTATGATGCCGCCCGGTTACGCCAAGCCCGTTGAAAAGTACGCCGGAAGCTCCCCCAGGCGGACCTTCTTTTCTCCGCGTCCTCCGCGCCTCCGCGCCCTCCGCGTTGAACCCACCCCCTAGACCCGCTCCGGCTTGGGCTCGCGGGTGAGCAGGGCCTGGACGGCCTCCTGGGGCGGGACGCCGTCGAGGACGACGCGGCAGACCTGTTCGGTGATGGGCATTTCCACGCCCAGGGAGCGGGCGAGCTGGTGGACCTCGGGGGCGGACTTCACGCCTTCCACAGCCTGCCCCACCTCGGCGATGGCCTCGTTAAGGGGCACGCCCCGGCCGAGCGCGAGGCCCACGCGGCGGTTGCGGGACTGGTCGTCGGTGCAGGTGAGCACCAGGTCGCCCAGGCCCGTCAGGCCCATGAAGGTCTCGGGCTGTCCGCCCAGGGCCGCGCCCAGGCGCATCATTTCGGCCAGTCCGCGGGTGATGAGCGCGGCGCGGGTGTTGGCGCCGAAGCCGAGCCCGTCGGCGATGCCCGCAGCCAGGGCCAGCACGTTCTTCACCGCCCCGCCGATCTCCACCCCCACCAGATCGGTACTGGTATACGGGCGCAGGGTCGGGTCGTGCAACAGGCGGGCGAAATGGCCGGCGGTGGCCTCGTCCGAGGCGGCCACGGTCACGGCCGTGGGCAGGCCGCGGGCCACCTCGCGGGCGAAGGTCGGTCCGGAGATGATGGCGACCGGGACCTCGGCGCCGAGGGTCTCGCGCACCACCTGGTGGAGCAGTTTGCGGGAGCCGGGCTCCAGGCCCTTGGTGGCCCAGGCCAGGCGCGCGCCCGGCGCGAGCCAGCCGCCGATGGTGTTGAGCGTGTCACGAAAGGCATGGCTTGGCACCGCGAGCAGCACATCGCTGCAGCTGCTCACCGCCTCGCGCAGGTCGGCACAGGGTTCGAGGCCGTCCGGCAGGGCGACATCCGGCAAATAGCGCTGGTTGCAGCGGCATTCGGCCATGGCCGCGAGCTGGGCCCCGTCCCGCCCCCACAGGCGCACCCGCGCCCCGTTACGGGCCAGCACGATGGCCAGCGCGGTGCCCCAGGAACCTGCGCCCAGGACCGCGACGCTGCAACGCCCCGCCATCAATGGGTGCTTTCGCTGCCGGCTGCGTCAGCCTTCTGGTGCTGGCGGGCGTAGAGGGCGTCGAAGTTGATGGGGTTGAGGATGAGCTGAGGGAAGCTGCCCCGGGTGACCAGGTCAGACACCACTTCGCGCGCAAACGGGTACAGGATGTTGGGGCAGTGGCTGCCGAGCAGCGGGCCCAGCTCCGCCTCGGAGAAACCCGCCATGCTGAAGATGCCGGCCTGCTGCACCTCGACCAGGTAGGCGGTCTTGTCGCCGGCCTTGGTGGTTACCGTCAGCGACAGCACCACTTCGTAGACGCCATCGTTGAGCGGCTGGGCCTTGGAGTTCAGGTCCAGGGTTACCTGGGGCTCCCACTTCTCCAGGAAGACCGCCGGGCTGCCCGGGGCCTCGAAGGAGAGGTCTTTCACGTAAATACGCTGGATGGCGAACTGCGGCTGGGGCTTGGCGTTTTCGGCCATGGGGTTCCCTTGGGTGTCAGGCGTGTTGTTGTGCCCAGGCGAGCAGCTGATGCAGATCCATGGCGCCGGCGCTGCGGGCCACTTCGCGACCCTCCTTGAACAGGGCCAGCGTGGGGATGCTGCGGATGTTGTAGCGTGCCGCGAGGGCCTGTTGTTCTTCGGTGTTGACCTTGGCGAGACGCAGGCGCGGTTCGAGCTGGGCGGCGGCCTGCGCGAACGCCGGCGCCATCATGCGGCAGGGCCCGCACCAGGGGGCCCAGAAATCCACCAGCACGGGAAGCTCACTGCGGCCGACGTGCACGGCGAAGCTCGCCTCGTCCAGCTCCACCGGATGGCCCTCGAACAGGGCCCGGTGGCAACGCCCGCACTTGCCGCCGGCCGCCAGCTTGTCCACCGGGACCCGGTTGACGCTGTGGCAGTGCGGACAGACGACGTGACGGGCGTCGCTCATGTCAGGCGATGCCGAGGAGCGGGTCCAGCTTGCCTTCGAGGTCCAGTTCCGCGAGATCGTCGAAACCGCCCACGTGGGTCTCGCCCACGAAGATCTGCGGGACGGTGCGGCGGCCGGTGCGCTTCTCCATCTCCGGCCACAGCGAGGGGTCGTTGTCGACACGGATCTCGGTGATCTCCTTGACGCCCTTTTTTTCCAGGAGCTTCTTCGCCCGGACGCAATAGGGACACATCCCCGTGGTGTACATGACCACTTCCGTCATTTCTTGCTCCTCTTCGGGTTGCCCCTGTTCACCGGCAGACCGGCGTTCTGCCAGGCCAGGATGCCGCCATGCAGGTTGTAAATGTTAGTAAATCCGGCCTTCTTCAACACCCCGCAGGCACTGGCGGAACGATGGCCGGAACGGCAGCTGACCACCACCGGCTTGTCCTTGAAGGACTCCAGTTCGCCAAGGCGCTTGTTGAGGGCACCCAGCGGGATGTGGCGTGCGTCCACGATGTGGCCGTCGCGGAATTCATTGTCTTCACGGACGTCGAGCACCAGGGCATTCTGGTGATTGATGAGCTGGACCGTCTCCGTAGGGCTCAGCTCGTTGAATCCGCTGAGCTTGCCGCGGAACATCTGCCAGACGATCAGGCCGACGATGACCCCGAGGGTCAGGAACAGGTCCCAGTGATTGATGAAGAACTCGGGAAAGCGGTGCATGGGTTACGGATCTCGTGATTCCAAGGCGCGGCGCTGCCGGGACCGGCAGCGCCAGATGTGGCTCAGCGGCTCGCGGTGGGAACGCCGGCCTTCTTGAGCATGATGTCGAGCGGGCAGAACTGGGTGAAACCGCTCTGCAACAGGTTGGCTCCGACGAAGGCGGTGAACCACAGCCAGTTCACGTTGTGGAACAGCGGGCTGGCCTCGACGCCGAGCGCAAGGCTCAGCAGGACGAAGGTGCCGGCGACGATACGGACGACGCGTTCAACGGTCATTGCTCGATTTCTCCAAAGGGATCAAACACCAGAGGGCGCGTATATTAGCAAATCCTGATGCCGCCGTCGGATCACTCGGACATGCTGCAGAACACGTTGCGCATCATGCCGATGAGCCGCAGGGTGCGCGCGTCTTCCACGCGATAGAACACCCGGTTGGCGTCCTTGCGGGCCGACAGGATGCCCTTGTCGCGCAGGATGGCCAGGTGCTGGGAGATGTTGCTCTGGGAGGTGCCGACACGGTCGACGATCTCCTGGACGCTCACCTCCTGGTCGCCCAGGGTGCAAAGGATCTTGAGACGCAGCGGATGGGACATGGCCTTGAGGGAACGTGAAGCACGTTCGATATCCTCATCCCTGGTCATCAGTGTAAATTCTTCCGTGTCCTCGTCCTCGAGAGCAGGATGAGTCCGGCATGAACGGTTGCCCGCGTTTACCATAGTCTCTCTTTATGAGCTGCTTGGACCGGGAAAACAATATACAATGTCAGCGTTTTTGAGAAGCGCTCTCTATTCTAATACGTTGATTCGCTCATGCTTCGCCCAGCAGCTGCCGTGGGCATGGTTTGTGTTGTGAATTCCCGATAGAATTCGTCAAAAAAAGCGACCCTCCCAAGTCTTATGTCTCCAAATGGCAGGCCGAAACCCGTAGTCCTCATCGTTCTCGACGGTTGGGGGTATTCCGAAACCAGCCCGTCCAACGCCATCGCCGCAGCCCGCACCCCCGTCTGGGACCGGCTCTGGAGTGATTACCCGCACACCCTCATCCGCACCTCCGGCGCCGAGGTGGGCCTGCCCGCCGACCAGATGGGCAATTCCGAGGTCGGCCACCTGAATCTCGGGGCCGGTCGGGTGGTGTATCAGGAATTCACGCGCGTCGACCGCGCCATCAAGCACGGCAGTTTCTTCACCAACGACTCCCTCAACGAGGCGGTCGACCGGGCCCGTGACACCGGTAAGGCGGTGCATATCTTCGGCCTGCTGTCGCCCGGCGGCGTGCACAGCCACGAGGAGCACGTGCACGCCATGGTCGATCTGGCAGTAAAGCGCGGCGTCGACAAGGTCTATGTGCATGCCTTCCTGGACGGCCGTGATACCCCGCCGCGCAGCGCCGAGGCCTCGCTGCGCCTGCTGGAGGAAAAGTTCGAAACCATCGGCGGCGGGCGCCTGGCCTCCATGGTGGGCCGTTTCTACGCCATGGACCGTGACCACCGCTGGCCGCGTGTGCAGGCCGCCTACGACCTGATGACCCTCGGCAAGGCCGAGTACGAGGCGCCGGATGCCCTCGCCGCGCTGGAAATGGCCTATGCTCGCGGCGAGAACGACGAGTTCGTGCAACCCACTCGCATCGTGCCTACGGGCGGCAAGCCGGTGGTGATCGAGGACGGCGACGCGGTGGTGTTCATGAACTACCGCTCCGATCGCGCCCGCCAGATCACCCGCGCCTTCATCGAGCCCGGCTTCGACTGCTTCCCGCGCGAGCGCCACCCGCAACTGGCCGCCTTCGTGACGCTCACCGAATACAGCGCCGACTTCGACGTGCCGGTGGCGTTTCCGCCCGAGCGCATGCGCAACGTGTTCGGTGAATACATTGCCAACGCCGGCCTGCACCAGCTGCGCATCGCCGAAACCGAGAAGTACGCCCACGTCACCTTCTTCTTCAACGGCGGACGCGAGGAGCCGTTTCCGGGTGAGGACCGTATCCTGATCCCCTCGCCGCAGGTGGCCACCTACGACCAGCAGCCCGAGATGAGCGCCATTGAGCTCACCGACCAGCTGGTGGCGGCCATCGACGCAGGCCGCTACGACGTGATCATCTGCAACTACGCCAACCCGGACATGGTCGGCCACACCGGCGACATGGCCGCCACCATCCGCGCCATCGAGGCGCTGGACGACTGTCTTGGCCGTGTCCACGATGCGGTACGCGCGGCCGGTGGTGAGATCCTGATCACCGCGGACCATGGTAATGCGGAGCAGATGGTGGGCGAGGATACCGGCCAGCCGCACACGGCCCATACCTCCAATCCCGTACCTTTCATCTACGTCAGCCGCCGGCCCGCGGAACTGGCCGCCACCGGCGCCCTCTGCGACGTGGCGCCCACGCTCCTGGCCCTCATGGCCATGCCGCAGCCCGAGGAAATGACCGGCAAGTCCCTCGTGCAGTTGCTGGAGCTGGAGCCCGCGGGCGAGGCGTGAAGCGCACCCGCACCACGCTGGCCGTGCTGTGCGCCGCCCTGGTGGCGGCACCGGCCGCGGCCGGCGAGCGGGAGCTCAAGCAGGCGGAATTGACCCAGCTGCGCGAGCGCATCGGCAGCCTGCGCCAGGCCCTCGATGAAACCAAGGGGCGCTTCAGCACCGCGCGCAAGGAGCTGCGCGACACGGAACGCCGTATCGGGCGGCTGGTGCGCAACATCCGCGGGCTCGATGCCGATATCGCCGGCCAGCGCAAGCGCCTCGACCGCCTGGCAGCGGAACAGCGGGCGCTGCGCGCCTCCATCGACACCCAGCGCGCCCACCTGGCCACCCAGGTGCGTGCCTCCCACGCCATGGGCCGCCAGGAATACCTCAAGCTGGTGCTCAACCAGGAAGATCCGGCGGCGCTGGGGCGGGTCCTGGTGTATTACGACTACATGAACCGGGCCCGCGCCGGGCGCATCGGTCAGCTCCAGCAGGACGTACGACGGCTTGGGGCGCTGGAGGCCACGCTGAAGAGCGAGACCGAGCGCCTCGCCGCCCTGCGCGCGGACCGTGCCGTGGAACTCAAGGCCCTGAAAGCGGAACGCAGCCAGCGCAGCGTGCTGGTGGCGAAGTTGCGTCAGGAGGTCGATACCAAGGACGAACGCCTGCGGCACTTGCTGGCCGACGAGCGTGACCTGGTGCGCCTGCTGCAAGGCCTCGCCGACGCCATCGACGACCTGCCGGCCGCGGCCGGCCAGCCCTTCGCCAAGTCCCGCGGGCGCCTGCCCTGGCCGACCCGCGGCAAGGTCGCCGCCGCTTTTGGCGCCGATCGCGCCTACGGTCGGCTGCGCTGGCAGGGCCTGCTCATCCGCGCCGACCAGGGGCAGGAGGTGAAGGCCGTGTCGCATGGTCGGGTGGCCTTTGCCGAATGGTTGCGCGGCTACGGCCTGTTGGTGATCATCGACCACGGCGACGGCTACATGAGCCTGTATGGTCACAACCAGAGCGTGCTCGCGGAGGTCGGTGACTGGGTGCAGGCCGGCCAGGTCATCGCCACGGTGGGGGACAGCGGCGGCAGCGATCACGCCGGGCTGTATTTTGAAATCCGTCACAACGGCAAACCGCTCGATCCGGCCAAATGGGTGTTTGCCCGCCGTTGAGTTAGTGTGGCCAAGTGCCGCGTTAAGTGCTTGGTTAGGATGGAAACGCCGCGCGCTTGCAGTAATATCTTTCAGGCCGCTGTCTATTTACAGCGATCAAGGGCGAAAGCCCGCCTCATCTTGACCTGGGAGCACTTCATGAAAGCCTTTGTTCGTCACGCCCTGGTGCTCAGCCTCGGGCTCACGATGGGTGTCAGCCTGAGCCTCGGCAGCGGCGCACTGGCCAACCGGACCGATGCGACGGGTGGGGCGCTTCCGCTCGAAGAGCTGCAAGGCCTGTCCGAGGTCTTCGGCAAGATCAAGAGCGACTACGTGGAGCAGGTCGACGACAAGGTGCTGCTGCAAAATGCCATCCGCGGCATGCTGAGCGGCCTGGACCCACATTCCAACTACCTGGATCAGAAGGAATTTCGTGAACTCCAGGTGGGCACCACCGGCGAGTTCGGCGGCCTCGGCATCGAGGTCGGGATGGAAGACGGCTTCGTCAAGGTCATCTCGCCCATCGACGACACCCCCGCCCAGCGCGCCGGCGTGAAGAGCGGCGATCTGGTGATCCGCCTCGACGACACCCCGGTGAAGGGCATGAGCCTGAACGACGCCGTGGGCCGCATGCGCGGCAAGCCCGGCAGCGACATCGTGCTCACCATCGTGCGCGAGGGTGAGGCCAAGCCCCTCACCGTGCGCATTACCCGTGATGTCATCAAGGTGAAGAGCGTCAAGAGCCGCCTGCTCGAACCGGGCTACGGCTATGTGCGCGTCAGCAACTTCCAGACTCAGACCGGCGAACAGATGGTTGCCGCCATCGACGCCCTGCGCAAGGAGGGCAAGGGCGAACTCCGTGGCCTGGTGCTCGACCTGCGCAACAACCCGGGCGGCGTGCTCGGCGCCGCGGTCTCCGTGTCCGACGCCTTCCTGGAGAAGGGGACCATCGTCTACACCGAGGGCCGTGCCAAGGATGCCGAGCTACGTTTCAACGCCACCCCGGCAGACGTACTGGGCGGCGCGCCCATCGTGGTGCTGGTGAACGGCGGTTCCGCGTCGGCCTCGGAGATCGTCGCGGGCGCCCTGCAGGACCACAAGCGCGCCATCATCATGGGCGAGCGCACCTTCGGCAAGGGATCGGTGCAGACCATCATCCCCATGAGCAACGACACGGCGGTGAAGCTCACCACAGCGCGCTACTTCACCCCGTCCGGCCGCTCCATCCAGGCGCAGGGCATCGAGCCCGACATCGCGCTGGCCGGGCTGAAGCTTGCCAAGGCCGACCAGGACGGTGACTTTACCCAGGTGAAAGAGGCGGACCTCACCGGTCATCTCCGCAACGGCAACGCCGAAAAGGCCAAACCCGCGCAGCCCAAGCCGGGCTCCGCCGCGTCCGACGACACTGGGCTCGAGGACTACGGCCTGCATGAGGCGCTCAATCTGCTGAAGGGCCTCCACATCCTCCAGGCCCGCAACTAGTGCACTAGGAAAGGACCGGGACTGCTTACCATACGTACCCGCATCGGGTCGCTGCTCCTCGCCGGGGCAGCGGCCCTTTTGCTTTCCACCGCTGCCGCCGCGGAGCACTTGCTCACGGTCATCATCGACGACCTGGGCGATCGCCTGAGGGACGGTCGCCGCGCAGTCGCCCTGCCTGGCCCGATCACCCTGTCCATGCTGCCCCACACCCCGTTTGCTGCGCGCTTGGCCCGTGAGGCCCACGCCCGTGGCAAAGAGATCATGCTGCACCTGCCCATGGAATCTGTGGAGCCCCGGCCTCTCGGCCCCGGCGGAGTGACCTTGCACATGGGGCAGGCCGAGTTCGCGCGCAAGGTACGCGCCAATCTGGCGGCCGTACCCCACGTGCGCGGTGTGAACAATCACATGGGCAGCCTGCTCACCCTGCATCCCGGTCATATGAGCTGGCTCATGGATGAGCTCCGTCTGCGCGGGGACCTGTATTTCGTGGACAGCCGCACTACCCCGCACAGCGTGGCCCTGCCCGTTGCCCAGGAATACGGCGTGCCCAGTGCGACCCGCGACGTATTCCTCGACCCGGACCGGGATGCTGGCGCGATCCAGCTGCAATGGGACCGCGCACTCGCCAAGGCGCGCCGCACCGGCCACGCCATCGTCATTGGCCATCCTTACCCGGAAACCCTCGCGTTGCTGGAACGGGAACTGCCGCGCCTCGCCGCGCGGGGCTTCCGTCTGGTGCCGGCCTCGGCCATGATCGCGCAGAACACGAAACGGAGTACCGACCTATGGCATGCGTCCTTGTCCCCCTTGCCCCCGGCTGTGAAGAGCTCGAAGCCGTAACCGTCATCGACCTGTTGCGCCGTGCCGGCGTCGAGGTGCTGAGCGCCGGGCTCGAAGACGGTCCGGTCACGGCCAGCCGCGGCGTGGTGCTGGTGCCGGACACCACCCTGGACGCGGCCCTGCGCCAGGACTTCGACATGGTGGTGCTGCCGGGCGGCGGCCCGGGTTCCGACCGCCTCAACGACGACCCGCGCGTGGTGAGCCTGCTCAAGCGCATGGCCGACGCCGGCAAGTACACTGCCGCCATCTGCGCCGCCCCCAAGGTGCTGGCCACCGCCGGACTGCTGGAAGGCCGCCGCGCCACCGGCTTTCCGGGCGTACTCGAACGCGCAGCCCCGCCGGGCGTGACCCTGGTGGAGGACGCCGTGGTGCACGACGGCAAGGTGGTTACCTCGCGCGGTCCCGGCACGGCCATGGACTTCGCCCTGACGCTGATCGAAATCTTGGAAAGTGCTGAAAAACGCGCCGAAGTGGAACAGGGGCTGGTGCGGCCAGCCTAGACGGCAAAGGCATGCGGGAGCGAGCTTCTGCTCGCGATTCCTGGGGCCGGCCGAAACGAAGGCTCGCGAGCAGAAGCTCGTTCCCACAAGACCTGTCTCTGGTCACATTCTTTCCAGGAGAGACAGAGGCTTGCGTCCCTTCTCCCGGAGGGAGGGGGGGGCAAGAGCGGCTGGCTGCAACGGCGAAATGTGCCCAAGGGACAGCCTACAGGCAGGGATACCATTGATTAATCTCCCCCCGTGTTCCCCGTGGTTAATGCTTTTGCCTTTTTGCCCGCTGCCTGGGCTAGGTGACGAGCCGCACGTTGCTTGCGGCGCGGCCGCCTTCCTTCTGGTCGCTGTCCTTGAGGCAAAACTCGAACACCGACTCGCGGCTGAGCAGCTGTTCCACCGTGGCGTTGTCCAGCTCGCTGGCGTGGCAGAACACACTTTCCCACGGCGATTCGGAGTCGCGCGGGTCGGTGATCCAGATGTTCGGGTCGATGCGCTTCAGATAGCGCAGAAAGCCATAGCCCTTCTCCGGGAACCACTTGCTGCAGACACCGCGTACGTAGGAACCCACCTGGCCCCAGTCGTTCTTGCCGTCACCGCCGAAGGGCAACAGATCGGGCACCAGGTAGCCTGAAAAGAAATCGTCCACCCGGCGCTGCAACTCGCGCGATACGTTGCGGAAGGCCAGCAGTTCCACCCGGCAGCCGCGGTTTTGCAGTGCGTTTACCACTTGCAGGAAATCCCCGTCGCCGGTGACCAGTAGCACCTGGTCCAGGTTCTCCGCCTGGAGCATGGCGTCGACCGCCATGTCGAGGTCGGCATTGGCCTTCATGGTCACGTTGCCTTCGTCATCGGTGAAGCGCTGCACGTTCTTGGCGATCACCTTCCAGCCGAAATCGCGCACGCGCTGTTGATAACTGGTGGCCTTCTTCCGGTAATCCGCATCGTCCTCGGCGCGCTGCTGGTCGAAGGCAACGTAGGTGTTGAGGCGCAGGAGCGTGCCGCCGCTGCGACCGGCGAAGCGGCGTAGCGTGTCGTAGCGCATCTGGTAGCCGCCGTTGTAGCGGATGTTTTCGGCGTCCACGAAGACGCCAATGCGGAGACCGTTGGAAGAGGGCATAGCTCGTTGTTTCAGTCGGAATCGCGCGGCCAGGCCATCAGCCAGGCCATGACACCCATGAGCCCGAGCACCCAGGACACGAACGGTGCTCCTCCCACCACGGTGGGTTGGTAGCCGTCCAGGCCGAAGATCACTGCGGCCGACAGCACCAGTGTGCCGCCCACGATAGCGCTCATGGTGCGGCGGTTGGTGCGGCGCAGATCGGCCCGTAGCCGGCGCAGCTCGTCGTTGCTGCCGTCAACCCGCAATTTGCCGCTCTTGGCCTGCTGCAAGACCTCATAGACCAGCGAAGGCAGCTCCGGCAGCTTCTCGCCGAGCCCGGGGATCTGCTCGCGTAGGCGGTTGAGGAATGCGCGTGCACCGATCTGCTCGCTCATCCAGCGTTCCAGGAACGGCTTGGCGGTCTTCCACAGGTCCAGTTCCGGGTAAAGCTGACGGCCGAGCCCTTCGATGTTGAGCAGGGTCTTTTCCAGCAGCACCAACTGCGGCTGCACCTCCATGTTGAAGCGGCGTGCGGTCTGGAACAGGCGCAGCAGCAGCTGGCCGAAAGAGATCTCGGCGAGCGGGCGTTCGAAGATGGGTTCACACACAGTGCGGATGGCCGCTTCGAACTCGTCCACACGCGTGCCGGGCGGCACCCAGCCGGATTCCACATGCAACTCGGCGACGCGGTGGTAATCGCGCTTGAAGAAGGCCAGCAGGTTTTCGGCGAGATAGATCTTGTCGTCCTCGCTCAGGCTGCCGACGATGCCGAAGTCGACGGCGATATATTGGCCATCGGGCCGGACGAAGATGTTGCCCGGGTGCATGTCGGCATGGAAGAAGTTGTAGCGGAATACCTGGGTGAAGAAGATTTCCACGCCACGCTCGGCCAATGCCTTCATGTCGATGCCGGCCGCGCGAATCGCCGCCACGTTGGCCATGGGGATGCCGCTGATGCGCTCCATCACCATTACGTTGCGCCGGTTGAGCGGCCAGTACACCTCCGGGACGTACAGCGCCGGTGAGTCCTGGAAGTTGCGGCGCAGCTGCGAGGCGTTGGCGGCCTCGCGCAGCAGGTCGAGCTCGTCGAGGATGGTCTTTTCGAACTCGGCGACCACCTCCACCGGGCGCAGGCGCCTGCCTTCGGACCAGAAGCGTTGCAGCTTGTCGGCGACGATGTACAGCAGGCTGATATCGCGGCGAATGACCGGTGCGATGTCCGGACGCACCACCTTCACCACCACCACCTTGCCGTCCTTCAGCGTGGCGGCGTGCACCTGGGCGATGGAGGCTGAGGCCATGGGGGTCTCGTCGAAGCTCGCGAACACCTCCTCGAGTGGACGGCCATAGGCCTGGTCGACGATGGCGCGGGCGAGTTTGCCGGAGAACGGCGGTACGCGATCCTGCAGGCGCGCCAGCTCGTCGGCGATATCGCTGGGCAGCAGGTCGCGACGCGTGGAAAGGATCTGGCCGAACTTGACGAAAATCGGCCCGAGCTGTTCCAGGGATCGGCGGATACGTTCACCGCGCGGCCGGTCCGGGCGCAGCACGCGCCACCACATGAACCAGCGCAGGAAGTAGAACGGCTTGAACAGCGGGATGGTGAAGACCAGCTCGTCGAGGCCGTTCTTGAGCAGCACCCAGCCGATGTAGAGCAGGCGCAGGGCCTGGCCAGGTCTCAACATGTCGGCCGGTCCGGACGGTCTTGCAGCCGGCGCAGCCGTGCCGCCAGTCGATCGGTCTCCTCGCGCAGCGCCTCCACTGCGGCGGCGAAGCCGTCCACCTCGCTGCGCGTCGGCGTGACCCGCACTTCCTCTTGCAGGTAATCGGCCGTATCACGACCGAGATTTTCCGCCGCCCGTCGACCCCAGGCCGCGAGGCCCCGCATCATGTCACCCAGTTGGTGCGCCACCACGTCGCCGGTGAGCCGGGATAGATGCTCCTCGAGGTCCAGATCGATGGCCTTGAAAATATCCTGGAACCGGCGCCCGAGGTCGACATCACCGCGGATGGTGACCTCGCCGGCGAACAGCCCGCGTGCCGGCGTGCCCCTGGGGGTCATGGCGAGGCGTGCCATGGCGAAGGCACTGCCACTCAGCGTAGCATCCGGCTCGGCGCCGAATTGGCCCATGAGCCGGAGCCCTTCGGCGCCCGGGGCCATGTAAAGCGTGACGCCCGGCGGCACGAACTCGAGAGCGATGACCTTGCCGTCGAGGGCCTGCAGACGCGTAAGGGTGTCGGGGTCGAGGGCGAGGGCGCCGTTCAGCGCGGTTTCGAACGCGGCGAGTGCCGCCGTGGACAGGGTCGGATCGAGGCTCAAGCACCGCCCTCCTTCATCAACTGTTGGATGGACTTCTCGGCCTCGTCTTCTTCGATGAGTAGCACCACGGTTCCGGCGATCTTGTCGTGAAAGCCCTGCTTGCGCCGGTCCCAGGCAATCCAGAGGAAGCCAAGCAGCAGCGGCAGCATGGCGATCAGGTAGCCAAAGTAACGCAGCGTCGCCCGGCCGAACCCCGGCGGTTGTCCGGTGCGCTGATCGACCACGCGGCAGCGCATGAGGTATTTGCCGGGGGTCGCGCCGTAGCGCACCCATAGCAGGACGACCAGGATGAGCGGCAACAGCTGCTGAACGAACACGTCCCACAGCCCGTGATAGCCATACGGTTCGGCCGCGGCGCCGAAATAGGCCGTGCCGTAGACGGCATACAGCAGTACCAGCGCGATGGGGATGTAGATGAGCGAATCGATCACATGGGCGGCCGTTCGCCGCCAGAAGCCCGCGTAATGCGGTCCACTCATGCCTTGAAGCCCCGGTGCAGTGCAACGATGCCGCCGGTGAGGTTGAAGTAGTCACTGCGCACGAAGCCGGCGTTCTCCATCATGCCCTTGAGGGTTTCCTGGTCGGGGTGCATGCGGATGGATTCGGCCAAGTATTGATAGCTGGCGCGGTCGTTGGCGATGAGCTGGCCCATGAGGGGCAGGAACTTGAAGGAATAGAGGTCGTACACCGGCCCGAGCCCCGGCGCCACCGGTTTGGAGAACTCCAGCACCAGCAGCTTGCCGCCGGGCTTGAGTACGCGGTTCATGGAGGCCAGCGCCTTGTCTTTGTCGGTGACGTTGCGCAGGCCGAAGGCGATGGTGATCACATCGAAGTGGTCGTCGGGAAACGGCAGGCATTCGGCGTTGGCCTGCACGTACTCGATGTTGCCGATGATGCCGCGGTCGGTGAGACGGCTGCGGCCCACTTCGAGCATGGAGGCGTTGATGTCCGCGAGCACCACCTTGCCTTCGGGGCCGACCTGCCGGGCGAACTTGGCGGTCAGGTCGCCGGTGCCGCCAGCGATATCGAGGACACGCTGGCCGCGGCGCACCGCCGCCAGTTCGATGGTGAAGCGCTTCCACAGGCGATGGATGCCCATGGACATCACATCGTTCATGAGGTCGTACTTGCCGGCGACCGAATGGAACACCTCGGCTACCTTGTGCGCCTTCTCGCCGACGGGCACTTGCTGAAAGCCGAAATGGGTGGTGTCGTGCTCGGACATGGTCTCAACCGTTCAGGGTTTCCTTGCGCGTGTAACCGGCTTCCGCCAGGCGGCGCAGGTAGTCCTGCCAATAGGTGTCGTAGTTCTTGCCCAGGTCGTAGAGCGTTTCCCAGGCGTAAATGCCGGTATTGTGGCCATCGTCGAAATGGATCTGTACGGCGTAGGTGCCGACTTGCTCGATTTTCTCGATGTTCACGTCTTCCTTGCCGACCTGGAGCGTTTCCTCGCCGGGTCCGTGGCCGCGCACCTCCGCAGAAGGCGAAAACACCCGCAGATACTCGGTAGGCAACCGGAACTGGCTGCCGTCTTCGAAACGGATTTCGAGGATGTGGCTCTTCTTGTGGAGATGGATCTCGGTGGGAAGGGTTTGGGTCATAGGGAAAAGTCCCTCCGGAGCGGGTGCCTAAGCATACAGTTGTGGTGAATGCACCGCAAAGGTGCCCCCACACGATGGCGACTTGTTCCGTCGAATTCAACGCGTGGGGGTGTGGGGTTTTTCCAGGGCTTCAGAGGATGTAACGGCTCAGGTCTTCGTTATCGGCCAGCTCACCCAACTGGTTGTTCACATAGGTGGCGTCGATCACCACCGTCTGGCCGCTGCGATCGGCCGCCTCGAAGGACAGCGTTTCCAGCAGCCGTTCCATCACCGTGTGCAGGCGCCGCGCACCGATGTTCTCGGTACGCTCGTTCACCTGCCAGGCCACCTCGGCCAGGCGTGCGATACCATCGGCGGTGAAATCCACATCGACGCCTTCGGTGCGCAGCAGTGCCTTGTATTGGTCGGTGAGGGAGCAATCGGGCTCGGTGAGGATGCGCACGAAGTCCTCTACCGAAAGGGCGTCCAGTTCCACGCGGATGGGCAGGCGGCCCTGCAACTCAGGGATGAGGTCCGAGGGCTTCGCCAGGTGGAAGGCGCCGGAGGCGATGAACAGGACGTGGTCGGTCTTCACCATGCCGTACTTGGTGGTGACGGTGGAGCCCTCCACCAGCGGCAGCAGGTCGCGCTGCACGCCCTCGCGCGACACATCGGGGCCACGCCCGCCCTGTTCGCTGCGGCTGGTGATCTTGTCGATCTCGTCCAGGAACACGATGCCGTTCTGTTCCACCATCTGCACGGCCCGGGCCTTGATCTCGTCCTCATTGACCAGACGGACCGCCTCTTCCTCGGTGAGTTGGCGCAGGGCCTCCTTGACGCGCAGTTTGGTGCGCTTGGTGCGCTTGCCCGACATCGACTGGAACAGGCCCTGGAGCTGACTGGTCATCTCCTCCATGCCGGGCGGGGCCATGATCTCCACGCCCATGGGCGCAGCGCTCACCTCCACCTCGATCTCCTTGTCGTCCAGGTCGCCCTCGCGCAGCTTCTTGCGGAATTTCTGCCGTGTGGCGCTATCGCTGGCCTCCGCGGGCTCCTGGGCGAAGCCCACCCGCGCGGGCGGCAGCAGGATGTCGAGCACGCGTTCCTCGGCGGATTCTTCGGCGCGGAATCGCTGCTTGGCCATCTCCTGCTCGCGGGTCATCTTGATGGCAATGTCCACCAGGTCGCGCACGATGGATTCCACGTCGCGGCCCACGTAGCCCACTTCCGTGAACTTCGTCGCCTCCACCTTGATGAACGGCGCATTGGCCAGTTTGGCCAGGCGGCGGGCGATCTCGGTCTTGCCCACGCCGGTGGGGCCGATCATCAGGATGTTCTTGGGCGTGATCTCGTTGCGCAGGGCGCCCTGCACCTGGCTGCGACGCCAGCGGTTGCGCAGGGCGATGGCCACGGCGCGCTTGGCGGCGGCCTGGCCGACGATGTGCTTGTCCAGTTCCTGGACGATCTCGCGGGGTGTCATTGGGCTCATGTTCGGTCTTCCGAAGAAAAAGCATTAACACGGGGAACACGGGGGATACCGGGAGAATGAATTGTTCTTCCCCGTGTCCCCGCGTTCCCCGTGGTTGTCTTCTTCAACACTCCAGTTCTTCGAGGGTGATGTTGCGGTTGGTGTAGATGCAGATGTCGGCGGCGATGCCGAGGCTTTGCTCGACGATCTCGCGCGCAGACAGCTCGGTGTGTTCCAGCAGGGCGCGGGCCGCGGCCTGGGCGAAGGGACCGCCGGAGCCCATGGCGATGAGGCCGCCCTCGGGTTCGATGACGTCGCCGTTGCCGGAGAGGATCAGCGAGGCGGTCCGGTCGGCCACTGCGAGCAATGCCTCCAAACGGCGCAGCATGCGATCGGTGCGCCAGTCCTTGGCCAGCTCCACGGCGGCACGGGTCAGGTGCCCGTGGTGTTTCTCCAGCTTGGCCTCGAAGCGCTCGAACAGGGTGAAGGCGTCGGCCGTGGCGCCGGCGAAGCCCGCCACGACCTTGTCGTGATACAGGCGGCGCACCTTGCGGGCATTGCCCTTCATGATGGTGTTGCCGAGGGTGACCTGGCCGTCGCCGCCGATGACCACCCGGTCGCCGCGGCGCACGCAGACGATGGTGGTGCCGTGGAACTGCTCCATGGAGACTCCTGAGACTGAAAACGGAAGTTTACACGTTGGCTTGAGTGCGAGCAGAAGATCAACCTGGGGAAAAAAGCCATCACACGGGGGACACGGGGGACACGGGGAACACGGGGAAATCCCTTGAAGTGTTTATTCCGAGACGCCGGGACGCGACGGCCTTTGAGTGCGGTTACCTCAGTGGCTGAACGCTGATACGGGGGCATCTCCGGATTTTCTATCCCCGTGTTCCCCGTGTCCCCCGTGTGATGGCTTTTTCCCTTCTGCGGTTTCTCAGTCCGCCCGCGCGCTGCCCTGGGCCAGCAGGGCGCGGTTGCGTGCGGCGAGGCGTTCGATGAGGGCGTCCAGGCCGCCCTGGCGCACCTCGTTGGCGAAGCTGGTGCGGTAGTTGGTGACCAGGCTCACGCCCTCGACCACCACGTCGTAGACCTTCCAGGTCTCGCCCTTGTGGTGCAGGTTGAAGCTCACCAGCACCACGTTGCCGGCCGGCAGGTGCACCTCGGCGCGCACCAGCGCCTTGCGCGTGTCATCCAGCACCTCGGCGGGGCGGAACTGGATCAGGGTGTCGCTGAAGTCGAGCAGCTCGTCCAGTTTGCGCGGGTCCTCCAGCAGGGCACCCACGTAAAAGCGCACCAGCAGGGTTCGGAACTCGCTGACGAACTTCGCGCGTTGGCCCGCATCGGCGGTACGCCAGTGCTTGCCGAGCACCAGTTGGGAGATGAGCTGGAAATCCACGTGCGGCGCGAGGATCTGGTCGACCAACCCGTAAAGTTCCTGGGGGCGCGAGCGCAGCTCGGCGCGATGCGTGTGCAGCACCGAGAACATCTCGTCCGACGCGGTGCGCAGGACCTGGTGCGGGGCGACGTCGGCCTGGGCGCCGGGGCTCGCCAGGAACAGGGTGGTCACCAGAAACAGGGGCAGCAGGAGGTTCTTCATAGCATTCGGCTTCCAGAAGGTGGTTTGCATTCTCGCTGACCCATCAAGGGTAGGCAATCGCGATACACTGATGCGCCTCTCAAGGCTCCGACCATGAAAAAGCCCGAACTCCTCGCCCCCGCCGGTACCCTGAAGAACCTGCGCTACGCCTTTGCCTACGGGGCGGACGCGGTGTACGCCGGCCTGCCACGCTACAGCCTGCGCGTGCGCAACAACGACTTCGACCTGGACACCTTCGCGACCGGCCTCCATGAAGCGCGTGCGCTCGATCGCAAGCTGTACCTCGCCGCCAACGTGATGCCGCACGGCGCCAAGGTGAAGACCTTCCTCAAGGACATGGCCCCCATCGTCGCCCTCGGCCCCGATGCCCTCATCATGGCCGACCCGGGGCTCATCCTTTTGGTGCGTGAGCACTGGCCCGAACTGCCCGTCCATCTGTCGGTGCAGGCCAACACCATGAACGCCGAGAGCGTGCGCTTCTGGGCGCGACAGGGCATCGCCCGGGTGATCCTGTCCCGCGAGCTGGGCCTAGAGGAGATCGCCGAGATCCGCCAGCAGTGCCCGGACACCGAGCTCGAGGTGTTCGTGCACGGCGCCCTGTGCATCGCCTACTCGGGCCGCTGCCTGCTCTCGGGCTACTTCAACCACCGTGACCCCAACCAGGGCACCTGCACCAATGCCTGTCGCTGGGACTACAAGGTCCACGCCGCCCACGAAGACGCGAGCGGCGATGTGGTGGGCGGCATGAACATCGATCCCCTGTTGCTGGAGGAGGGCACGCGCCCGGGCCAGTTCATGCCCGTGGAGGAGGACGAGCACGGCACCTATATCCTGAATTCCAAGGACCTGCGCGCCGTGGAGCACGTGGCCCGCCTGGTGTCCATCGGCATCGATTCGCTGAAGATCGAGGGCCGAACCAAGTCCCACTACTACGTGGCGCGCACCGCGCAGATCTATCGCCGTGCCATCGACGACGCCTGCGCCGGGCGGCCTTTCGATCCCCACCTGGTGACAGCCCTCGACGGCCTGGCCAACCGCGGCTACACCAGCGGCTTCTACCAGCGCCACGCGCCCCAGGATTACCAGACCTACGAGACCGGCCGCTCCGACAGCGAGGTGCAGCGTTTCGTGGGCGAGGTGGCGGCCTACGACCCGCTCAGCGGCCTGGCTGAAATCGATGTGAAGAACAAGTTCGCCGTCGGCGACCGGCTGGAATTGATCCATCCCGAAGGTTCCCGGATGCTGCGGGTGGAACGCATGGAAGACCTCGCTGGCAACGCTTTGGCGGAAGCCCCGGGCGGCGGCTGGCGCGTGCGTATCCCGCTGCCCGCGCTCGATCACCGCTACAGCCTGCTGGCGCGCCATCTCGCAGGAGAATCGGCATGACACCGGCCATCGACGCGGTGAAGAAGGCCGGCGTGGCCCACACCGTGCACGCCTACGAACACGACCCGTCGTGCGCCGCCTACGGTACCGAAGCCGCCGAGAAAATGGGCGTGGCCGCCACCCGGGTGTTCAAGACCCTGGTGGTGCAACTGGACGGCAAGGTGTTTGCTGTGGGCATCATCCCGGTGGCGGCCCAGCTCAGCATGAAGCTGATGGCGAAGGCGGCCGGCGCCAAGAAGGCCGCCATGGCCGACAAACAGGACGTGGAGCGCATCACCGGCTACGTGCTCGGCGGCGTCAGTCCGCTGGGCCAGAAGCGACTGCTGAAGAGTTTCATCGACGCCTCCGCCCGCCAGTTCCCGACCGTGTACGTCAGCGCCGGACGCCGCGGGCTGGAAATCGAACTCGCCCCCGACGACCTCGCGCGCCTCACCGGCGCGGCCTTCGCCGACCTCGCTGCCTCCTGATCAGTGGGGTCAGAGTCAATTGAAGTGCGATTCGTCCAGATCAGTTGACTCTGACCCCACTGATCGTTTCAACCCACGTCGACCCGCCAGCAATCGGGCGCGAGTTCCTGGCAGCGGATGTCTGTGTCCAAGAAACAACGCACCACCTCACGGTGGGTGAAAAAGTGCCGGCTTGGTGTCAGCGTGATGAAACTACCCGCGCCCGCCAGGGCCAGGGGTAGCAGCAACTGGTCGGCCAGGAACTCACCCACCGGCACACCGGCGCGCAGGTAACGTGTTGCCCCGGCGGCGGCTTCCCGGGCCACGGTCTCGGCCGCCACGCCGGGTGTGCCGATCGCGCTGAATACCTCGGTGATGCGTTCGCTCTGCACCTCCACCATCACCGCGTTGCCCGGCCCGCGCGCGTCCGCGCGCACCTGCTCGATCGCCGCCAGCTCCAGGGCCTCACGCAGGATGCGCGACTCACGCTCGGCGATGTGCCCCGGCAAATGGGCCAGCATGACGCGGGCCCGGACCGTCTGCACGGCGCCGCGTTCGTGCAGGTCGAGCGTCGCCAGACGTTGCGCCGGTTGGATCTCCACGCGTACCCGGCCACCACCCGCTGGATAGAAGCCGGGCCGTTCCAGGTGCGCCGAGACCCTCGGTCCCATGCGCGCGAGCACGGGCAGGAAGGCGCGGGCGAGAAAATCGAAGGACGGCGCCTGCGGATTATGCGTGCCGCCTTCCAGCAGGATGTGCGCCGGCGTCGGCGCCGTGAGCAGCGCCGGCAACACGGTCTGCAGGATCAGCGCGGTGCTTCCTGCGGTCTCCACGCCGAAGTGGAAGGTCCCGCTCACCAGCCCGTGGGGACGAAACAGCAGGTCCGTGGACCCCGGCTCCGCGCCCTCGATCTCGGCGCCGCCGACCAGCGCCGCCGCGCGCACCGCGGCGAGGTGCTGCGGCTGGAGTCCCGGACGCCGGCGCGCCTGGCGGATCCGGCGGATCTGGAACGGGCGCTGGAGGCACAGGGACAGCGCCAAGGCCGAACGCAGCACCTGGCCGCCGCCTTCCCCGAAAGAGCCGTCAATGCTCAGCACGAGCGGTCTCCGCCACACCGTTGTCACAACACATAGCAGCCACCCGGGCGCGCGGCGGGGGTCCGGGCCGGGCCTCGCCCTTCCGTGGTAAATTGGCAATCTTTCACCCGCCCCTTCGGAGTCCCCATGAGCCGCAAAGACACCTCCCGTGGCAATTTCTCCCGTACCCGCATGCGCCGCATGCGGCGCGACGATTTCTCGCGCCGGCTCATGCGCGAGTCCACGCTCTCACCGGACGATTTCATCTATCCGATGTTCGTGCTGGAGGGTCTCAACCAGCGCGAGGCGGTGGCCTCCATGCCGGGCGTGGAGCGCGTCTCCATCGACCTGCTGCTCAAGGAAGCCGAGGAACTGGTGAAACTGGGGATCCCCATGGTGGCCCTGTTCCCGGTGACGCCGCCCGAGGCCAAGAGCCTGGACGCCGCCGAGGCCTACAACCCGGACGGCCTGGCCCAGCGCGCGGTGCGCGCCCTGCGCCAGGAATTCCCTGACCTGGGCGTGATGACCGACGTGGCCCTGGACCCCTTCACCACCCACGGCCAGGACGGGCTCATCGACGACACCGGCTACGTGATGAACGAAGAGACCGTGGCCGTGCTGGTGAAGCAGGCCCTGTCCCATGCCGAAGCCGGCGCCCAGGTGGTCGCACCCTCGGACATGATGGACGGGCGCATCGGCGCCATCCGCGATGCCCTGGAGGCCGCCGGCCACATCCACACCCGCATCATGGCCTACTCCGCCAAGTACGCCTCCAGCTTCTACGGCCCGTTCCGCGACGCCGTGGGCTCTGCTGGCAACCTGGGCAAGGGCAACAAGTACACCTACCAGATGGACCCGGCCAATTCCGACGAGGCCCTGCGCGAGGTGGCGCTGGACCTGGAGGAGGGCGCCGACATGGTGATGGTGAAGCCCGGCATGCCCTACCTGGACATCGTGCGCCGGGTGAAGGACCAGTTCGGCGCCCCCACCTTCGTCTACCAGGTCTCCGGCGAGTACGCCATGCTCAAGGCCGCCGCCCAGAACGGCTGGCTGGACGAGCGCGCGGTGGTGCTGGAGGCCCTGCTGGCCTTCAAGCGCGCCGGCGCCGACGGCATCCTCACCTACTTCGCCCGCGACGCGGCGCGCTGGCTGCGGGGGTAAGAAAAAGCCAGACCACGGGGAAAGGAGGTTTTGTAGGTCACGTTGGCGCGCAGCGCCTACGTGACGATGCCGGTCGGAAGATGCCACATAGCTTCGCAATGTGACCTACGGGCCGATAGCAAACGGATTTCCCCGTGCCCGTGGTCCATGCTTTTTCGTAATCCCGCCGGGGTGTGTCGGAGGTCACGTTTTGTAGGCGACGGCAGGGGGCGAGCGGTATAATCGCCGACCTTCTAGGACCAAGAGAGCCTGTATGCCGAAGAGCTACATCTTCAGCCTGTTCGGCGCCTCGCCCATCCGGCCGTTGCAGCACCATATGGCCAAGGTGCAGGTGACCATCGCCGAACTCATCCCGTTCTTTGAATCCGTGTTCGCCGGTGACTGGGCCGAGGCCGAACGCCTCCAGCAGCGCATCTCGGACCTCGAGAACGAAGCCGACACCCTCAAGAAAAACCTGCGCCTGCATCTGCCCTCGGGCTGGATGATGGCCATGTCGCGCCGTGACGTACTGGAGGTGCTGTCGGTTCAGGACAAGATCGCCAACCAGGCGAAGGACATCGCCGGCCTGGTGCTCGGCCGCAAAATGGAGTTCCCCGAGGACGTGCGCCCGCGCTTGATGGACTTCATCCGGCGCAGCGTGGACGCCTCCGCACAGGCCCAGCGCGCCACCGACGAACTGGACGAACTGGTCGAGACCGGTTTCCGCGGCGGCGAGGTGAAGCTGGTGGAATCCATGCTCAAGGAGCTGGACGCCATCGAAAGCGACACGGACAAATTGCAGGTCGAGGTGCGCGCACAGGTGTTCGCGCGTGAGAAGGAGCTCCACCCGGTCGACGTCATGTTCATCTACCGGGTCATCGAAGGGATCGGCGATCTGGGAAATCTCGCTCAGCGCGTGGGCAGCCGCCTGCAGTTGATGCTGGCCCGCTGAGGAGGTTCCCGTGGAGTACGCAACCGTTTACATCCTGCTCGCCTGCGCGTTCGGCCTGTTCATGGCCTGGGGCGTGGGTGCCAACGACGTGGCCAATGCCATGGGCACGTCGGTCGGCTCCGGTGCGCTTTCCGTCCGTCAGGCCATCATCATCGCGGCCATCTTCGAGTTCGTCGGCGCCGTGCTGGCCGGCGGTGAGGTCACCGAGACCATCCGCAACGGCATGATCGACAGCCAGCTGCTGGCCGGTACGCCGGAACTGCTGGTGTTCGGCATGCTCGCCTCGCTGCTCTCGGCGGGGATCTGGCTGCTGATCGCCTCACACTTCGGCTGGCCGGTGTCCACCACCCACACCATCGTCGGCGCCATCGTCGGTTTCGCGGCCGTGGGTATTGGTGTCGAGGCGGTGCATTGGGAAAAGATCGGCTCTATCGTGGCGAGCTGGGTGGTTTCGCCGGTGCTGGCCGGGGTCGTGGGTTTCGCCCTGTTCCGCAGTGTGCAGGTGCTGATCCTCGAGACCGACAACCCGCTACGCGCCGCCAAACGCTGGGTGCCGATGTACATGTTCATCGTCGGCTTCGTGGTTGCCCTGGTCACCCTGCAAAAAGGGCTCAAGCACGTCGGCCTGGAGCTCGATACCGCCGAGAACTACCTGCTCTCCGTGGGGGTCGGCGCACTGCTCATGGGCGTTGGTAATCTGGCCATCATGCGCATGCGCCTGGACCCGAGTGCGGACATCGACTTCCACTTCGCCAACGTGGAGAAGGTGTTCGGCATCCTCATGCTGGTCACCGCCTGCGCCATGGCCTTCGCCCACGGTTCCAATGACGTCGCCAACGCGGTGGGTCCCATGGCGGCGGTGGTCGGCGTGGTGCAGACTGGCCTGGTGGCCGGCCACAGCGCCATGCCTGTGTGGATTCTGGTGGTCGGGGGCATCGGCATCGTGGTCGGCCTGGTGACCTTCGGCCAAAAGGTGATGGCGACGGTGGGCAGCGGCATTTGCGAGCTGACCCCCAGCCGTGGCTTTGCCGCAACCCTGTCCGCCGCGGGAACGGTGGTGTTCGCCTCGGCGGCGGGCCTGCCCATCTCCACCACCCATACCCTGGTGGGCGGCGTGCTTGGCGTGGGCCTGGCGCGCGGCATCGCCGCGCTGAACCTGGAAGTGGTGCGCAACATCTTCATGTCGTGGGTGGTGACGCTGCCGGCAGGCGCATTCTTTGCCATCGTGTTCTTCTACCTCCTGAGGGCGGTGTTCGGCTGATATGTCGCTGCTCGATTTCGACGCCAAACCGGATCTGTACGCGGTGATGGGCAATCCCATCGCCCACAGCAAGTCACCGCGTATTCACGCGCTGTTTGCGGCCCAGACCCGCCAGCGCATGAGCTACGAGTCCATGTTGGTGGATCTGGGCGGGTTCGAGCAGGCCCTCGGCAATTTCCAGGCCCACGGGGGCAAGGGCTGCAATGTGACCCTGCCGTTCAAGGAAGAGGCCTGGCGCCTGATGGACGCGCGCAGCGAGCGCGCGGAAGCCGCGGGTGCGGTGAACACCGTCGTGTTCCGGCCCGATGGCAGCCGCTACGGCGACAACACCGACGGCGTCGGGCTGGTGCGCGACCTGAAGGACAACCACGGCGTGGCGCTGGCGGGCAGGCGTCTTCTGGTCCTCGGCGCCGGCGGCGCCGTGCGCGGGGTGCTCGGGCCGCTGCTCGCGGAGCAACCCGCCTCGGTGGTGATCGCCAACCGCACCGTGCCGCGCGCCACCGAGCTCGCCCGCGCCTTTGCCGGCCAGGGTGCGGTGCGCGCCGCAGGGTTCGAGGCCCTGGCGGGCGAAGTTTTCGAGGTGGTGCTCAACGGCACCTCGGCCAGCCTGCAAGGCGAGCTTCCGCCCCTGCCGGCGGGCCTGCTGGCGCCGCACGCGTGGTGTTACGACATGATGTACGGGGCCCGACCCACCGTGTTCATGCAGTGGGCGGTGGCCCAGGGCGCGCATGCCGTTGATGGCCTGGGCATGCTGGTAGAACAGGCGGCCGAATCATTCGCACTCTGGCGCGGCGTACGGCCGAGCACCGCGCCGGTCATCGACAGTCTGCGCGACGCACTCAGCGCCAGCTGAGCGGTGCGGGCCGGAAGCGCCCGCGCTGTCGCCGCTCTCCCGCTTTGGCTGCGCCATTGCCGCGATGGTGCGGCTTACCGCGCCGGTCGACCGGCGCCCGATGCACATACTCCCTGACCACCACCGGTTCACCCAGCAGGCGCTTGCCATTGAGGTGTTCGATGGCCCGGCGCGCCGCGATGTCCGGTTCGATGACGCCGTGGCCGATATGCTCCACCTCGCCATCGTCCCGCACCTTCTCCAGAATCCGGAAATGCGCCACCCGACCGAAGCCCATGAAGAACCGGTTGAGATGGGACACGGCCGCATAGCGCGGCAGATTGCCGATGAAGAGTTCCACCGGGCTTTCACCTTGGGGGACTTGTATCAAGTGTTGCTTATGGTGCGGTGAATGCAAGCCGCGAGAAGGGCTTGCAGAGGGCGGCGGTGGCCGCCATGCCGTGCGGTCAGATCGGCGGGCCCGCCCCGCCCTATCGGTAGGCGTCCTTGAGGCGTACGTAATGCTGTGCGGAATAGCGCAGCTTTTCCCGCTCCTCGTCGGTCAGTGGCCGCACGCGCCTGACGGGCGCGCCAAGCCACAGGTAGCCGCCATCGAGCACCTTGCCGGGCGGGACCAGGCTGCCGGCGCCCAGCAGTACCTCGGGCTCGATGTGTGCACCGTCAAGCACGATGGAGCCCATGCCGATCAGGCAGCGATCGCCCACACGGCAGCCGTGCAGCACGACCTTGTGGCCCACGGTCACGTCATCGCCAACGGTGCAGGGATGTCCCCCGGGGACGTCGGCATGGGCGTGGGTCACGTGCAGCACCGAGCCGTCCTGGATGCTGGTGCGCGCACCGATGCGGATCCCGTTCACATCGCCGCGCAACACCGCCATGGGCCAGACGGAGCTGTCGGCCCCGATGGTGACGTCACCGATCACCACCGCCGCCTCGTCCACGTAGGCGCTCGGGTCGATGACCGGGGACATGTCTTTGAAGGCTCGCACTGGCATCGGGCGTCAAGCGCGCGCGAATGGAACCACCGGCCCTTCGCTGCTGCGCGTCTCCTTGAGTGAAATGACGGGTGCACAGACCGCGTCGCGGTGGTCGTGCGTGCGCCCAAGTATATACAGGCCGTGTGGCAGCGCGCGCGGCCCTACAAGGCCTTGCACAGGGCGTAGTGCGCGCCGCTGGCCGCACTGTACTGGGTCGCGGCCGCCGCGGCGTTGCCCAGGTTGGCGGCAGGATCGGTCTGGACCTGGGCGCGCAGCGTACCGCTGTCCGGGCGCCCGTCGTCCAGTTGCAGGTCCAGCGCCTCGGCCGCCTGCCAGGGCACCATGGATGCACACAGCACGATGGGGCCACTGAGACCGAGCGGCGTGGCGCCGTTCCCCGACACCACACCGAACGGCGTACCGAAGGCGTGCTGGGGCTGACGGGTATCGGCGGGATCGCCCTTGAGCAGGCCGGCGTGGCGCAGGTGCTGCCAGAAGCGTCGCCGCTCGTGATTGCCCATGTTGCCGAGCTCGAAGGCATTGTCGTTGCTGTCGAGACGGCCATTGCCGTCGCCCGCGTCGGCGTCGGTCCAGCGGGCGGCGCGCTCGTCGTCGCCAGGCAGGCGCTGATAGCGCTGTTGGTAGGCGTACACGGCCGCGGCGGTCGCTTCGAGCTCGCCGGCAAGATTGCGGGTGCGGGCGTTTTCGATCATTGCCTGGCCCTTCATCACACCGCCGAGCAGCAGGCCGATGATGACCAGCACGATGGCGATCTCGACAAGGGTGAAGCCACGTTCCTTTTTCATGTCCCCTCCTTGGGATTGGCGGTTGGTTCAGGGCCAGCGCCCGGCAGCGGCGAGGCGGGCGATGAGCAGGTAGGTGGAATAGGCCGTGACCTGATCGTCGAAATACACGGCACACCCGGTCGTGCACGGCGGCCCTTGGGTGTAGCGCCCGTCGTCGGTGTCGTTGCCGGCGTTGCCGAGGCCGTCGGCGCCGCGGCTCAGGAGCACGGCGGCCGGTGCGGCGGGATTGAGAGCGGTGAGCGGTTGGCCGGCCATGTCCGCCAGGCGCAGCCCGTCGACGCTGGCGGGCGGGTCGGCGACGGCGGTACCGACGAAGGCGGCGTCGGGCCGGTAGCGCAGGGGGTTGTGCCAGGCATCGCTGGTCTGCGCCCGGGTCAGGCCGAGGGTGCGCCAGGGCAAGGCGCCCTCCCCGGACAGTGGGCAGTCTTCGTCGCCATCGGCGTCTGCATCCGGGCACGGCAATCGCCCGTGTATCACCGCATACCCCGACAACACCTCGGCGGCGAGCGCCAGCGCGGCCTCCGTGGCGTCGAGGCGCCGTTGCTGCACGGAGGCCCCGAGCGGGGCGAGCAGGCCGCCCAGCGCCAGGCCGATCACTACCAGCACCACGGCCATTTCCAGTAGCGAAAATCCCCGCACGGAGCTCATGCGCAGTCCCCCGTCTGTGCGAGTCCGCCAGGGTGCAGGCTGAACAGCGCCGCGCAGCCCAGGAATTGCAGGGTGGCCTGATCGGCCGCGGCCCGCTGGTAGGTGGTCACCGCGAGCCACTGGTCTGCGAACCAGTCGGGTGGCACGGCAGGCGCGGTGCCGCAGTCGCCCGGGGCCAGCGGATAGAAGCCGTAGGCGAGGCCGTGCGAGCACGTGCCATCCGCCAGCGCCGCGAACGGATACTGCCCGTGGGCGGCGCGGTACGCCTCCAGATGCAGGTGGAGCGTGCGCGCGATCCGCCGGGTGAGCGCCGACATGAAACGGGCGCGGCTCATCACGGCCAGGCGGTCGTTGAAGGCCTCCCCGCGGGGGGCGGCGACGAAGCGCTCGTCGCCATCGGCGTTGTCGTGCAGCGCGCCCCCGAGCAGCACCCTGTCGAGGTACATGCCGGGCTGGGTATTGGCGGTGCGCTGCTGGCCGCCGCTGGTCGGTCCCGGTGCGAACACCACAAAGGCCGCCTGCCCGGCCACCGTGCCGGCGGGGCCCTGCACCTGCAGCCAGCCGTCGTCGGTCGTGCTGTTCAACACATCCTGTGGGCGCACCAGGCTGCGCGCGACGGCGTACCACAAGCGGTGTCCGCCGGTGTCAGTGAGCATGACCCCGAACGCCGGCCGCTCGGGCCAGCAGCCCTGCTCCAGAAACGCCGGAAACAGGCCGAGCAGGTGTTTGCCCTGCACCGTGCCCCAGCTGGTGATGCAATCGCCGTTGCCGTCGTCATTGCCGTCGCCGTGCCGGTCCGGGAACGGCAGCTCTCCGGGGCGCCGTGCATTGGCGAGGGCATAGCCGAGGATCATGTCGCTGGCGCGCGCCAGCCGCGCCGCGTCCTCTGTCGCCCGCCGTGCCGCGCTCCGCTCGGCGGCCCCGCTGGCCAGGAACCAACCCGCTGCACCGGTGCTGACGACCAGCAGGAGCAGCAGGAGCGCCGCGCCCGCTTGCCTGGCCGACCTCATCGATGCCCCTCCCCCGTCGAGGCCGCCGGTACGGAAGCGGGTGGCTCCGCGCCCAGCGGCCGGTCTGCGCTGATGACCAGCGGCGCACCGCCGCGACGCTGTACCAGGGCCCGGCCCGTCGCCGCCGGGGCCTGTGCAGGCGCGGGTGCGGGGCGCTCGTGTCGCGCGCGCTGCTCGGGCGTCGTGAACAAGCGGCCCAGGTCGTCGGCCCACGCCCCGGCCGACATCACAACGCCGCACACCGCCAACCAGGATTTCATGCCGTTTCCTCCCCCGCCATGCGCAGCGTGAGCCACTCCATACGGCAGCGCACATCGATGCCCGAAGGGGCGCGGGCCAGCTCGCATCGGCGCACCCGCAACACTCCCGGCGCGTCCCGCGCCAGCGCCTCGAGAAAACCCAGCAGCCGACCCTCGTGCGGCGCGTTCAGTGCCAGCTGCATGGCGGTGGTCTCCACCACGACGCCTTCCGCAGCGCTGGCGGTGGTCACGGGAGCCAGCTCGTAGCGCACCTCCAGGCCCAGCGTCGCCGCATTGCGGCGGACCGCCTCCACCCAGGCAAGGCGCGCCGTGCCGGCGAACAGGCCGCGCGCCTGCAATGCCTCATAACGCGCCTGGTAGGCGGCGAGGGTATTGCGTGCGGCGATGCCCTGCGCCCGCTGTTCGCTGGCCGTGTGCAGCGCGGCTGCCACCTGTCGGCCCTCGTCCGCTTTGTGCTGAGCCCATGCCACGGTGGCCAGCCAGCTGAGCAGGGCCAACGCCAGGGCGAGGCCGCTGCGCCACCTGGGGGTCACCGGCCTGCGTTGCCGACGGTCCGTCATCGCGGCCCTCCCATGCTCAGGTACAGCGAAAAGCGCGGCAGCACTTGCGCGGGCTGCTCGGCGGTGGCGCCCGACAGCACATCGGGCGTGGCGAACGGCCGTTCCCGCGCGCTGACGCGGGCCTCCGGCAGCGCCTCCAGGGCACGCACCAGCCGATCGAGCATCGCCTCGGCCTCCTGTGGAACCCCGGAGTAGGGTGCGATGTGCGCGGTGATTGCGACGTTCGGCGTCCCCTGATCGGTGAGCTCCAGCCGGTCGAGCCGGACCTCCGGGAACTGTGCGAGCACGGCGCCGAGCGGCGCGAGTAACACGCGCGGGCGCAACCGCGCCGCAAGCTCGGCATCCGCGGCGCTTACCAGGGCGCGCATGGTCGCGGCGCGTGCGATGGCGTCGGTCTCCGCGGGCACAGCGCGCACCGTCGCCAGCTGCTGGCGCGCCTCGGCCATGGCCAGCTCCGCCTGCCTGACCGCCACGACGTTCTGTGCCGCTGCCACTGTCAGGCCGAGCGCGGTGCCCCAGACGCACAGGTGCAGGACCCCCAGCACGCGCCGACGGCGGTGGGCCGCCAGCTGCTCCGCTGAGGCATAGCGAATTTCGGGGCTTCGGGCGAGGAGTTCGACACGGAGCGCACGCACGTCGCGGCAGGCATGGCCGCTTGCGCGGTGCGCGTGCGCCAGCGTTTCGAGCGGCAGGACGGCGGCGTCTTCCACGTGGATCGGCCGGTCGCCGGGCGCGAGCAGATGCACGTGGAGCGGATTGCCGCCCGCACCATCGGCGCGCTGCACATACTGGCGGGTCTTGGCGATCTCGGCGGCGATGGCCGCGTCGTCCGGCGCCTCGGGCAGGGCAACCAGCCGGCTCAGGCGCAGCTCGCCATCCACCAGCAGGGTCTGGCGCAGGCCGCCCTCGTGCAGCGAGGCAAGCAGCACCGTCCCCGCACGCCCGGCCTTGCCGAGAAGGCGGGTGTCGAGAAACGCGGCCGAGGTGATCGCTGCGAGCGGCTGGGCGTCGAGCGCATCGAGCCACGGTGCCAGCGCCTCGGGCCGCACCAGGGCGGAGAACAGCACCCGATCATCGCGCCGTCCGTGGCGCTCGCGGCCGAGCACGCGGGCGCTACGGTACGGTGTCTCGGTGAACAGGCGTTCGCCATGACGGGCAAGCAACGCCGCCCGGTCGCTCCACACGTGGGGCAGGGTCTCGACGCGGAATTGCTCATCGGGCCGGTCGATCAGCAGGCCCGTCGATGACGCCGGCGCGTCCGCCAGGTAGCGGGCGAAACCCGCGTGACCGGACGGGTTGTCGCTGAAGGCAAAGGCCTCGGTGATGTGTCCGCAATGCAGGCGGTACACGGTAAGTTCGGCAGGCCCGAGCAGCAGGATGCGCGACAGCATCACGGCAAGGTCCCCGCCAGCTCGTAAATGGGCCCGAGCACGGCCAGGACGATCCAGCCGAGCAATGCGCCGAGCACCAGTGTCACCGCGGGCTCGATGGCGCGTTCGAGGCGCGCCAACCGCGTGTTCACGTCGCGCTCGAACCACTCGCCGAGCCGCAGCAAGGCAGCATCGAGCGCGCCGCTGTTTTCACCTACGGTCACCATGCGGATCACCAGGGGCGGGAACAGCCCGCTCACCCGGAACGCCCTGCCGAGCGGGGCGCCGTCCAGCACCGCGCGCCGCACCTGTGCCATGGCCGCAGACACGGCGCTGTTGCGAGTCACTGTCGGCGCCGTGGCGAGCGCTTCGAGAAGGGGTACGCCAGCGGCGTACATCAGCGCGATGACCCGGGTGATGCGCGCCAGCTCGGCCTTGTGCCGCACCGGACCGAGGGGCCACAGGCGTAACCGCCACGCATCCACCCGCTCGCGCCAGCGCGGGTCGCGGACGGTCCTGAAGCGGAGCCCCGCCCAGCCGATGATGAGCAGGGCGGCCAGCCACGGCGCGTAGTGCACGAAGGCATCGGAGGTGGCGAGCAGCGCACGTGTGGCGGCAGGCAGTTGGCCGTCCAGGTTGACCACGAAGGCGACGAGCTGCGGCACCACGGAGATCAGCAGAAAACTCAGCACCCCGAACACCACCACCGCCACCAGGGCCGGGTACATGAGCGCCTGGCCGAGGCGCGCTGCGAACGCCTGCTGCCAGCGCAGCGTATCGGCAAGATCCCGCAGTACCTCGGCGAGGCGCCCGGTCTGTTCTCCGACACGCACCAGCGCCACGAACACGGCATCGAATACCTGCGGATGTTCGGCCAGGGCGTCGGACAGCAGCCGTCCCTGTTCGAGGCCCGTGGCGAGCGCTTCGAGGAGCTCGCGCAGGCGGGCGTTTTCCGCGTCCCTGGCGATGTCGCGCAGGCCGTCCATCAGCGGCACCCCTGAGCCGGTGAGTTGTTCCAGCTGGACGCACAAGGGCAGCAGTTCGCGGCGCAGGCCGCGCGCACCCCCGCGGACAGGCAGGCGCTTTACCCGACAGGTGATGAGGTCCAGGCCTTCGGCGGCGAGACGGGCCTCCAGCTCCTGCGCGTGCGCGGCCTGCCTGTGGCCGCGTCGCACGCGACCGTCCACATCCATTGCCCGGTACGCGAACTCCACCCTCATCATCCCCGCGATGTGAGATCCACCACGCGCGCCAGCTCGTCCAGGCTGGTGTCCCCTGCGCGCACCCGTCGCAGGCCGGCGTCGGCGAGACTGACGAAGCCGTTGCGCAACGCCGCCTCGTGCAGCTCCCGCAGGCCTGCGTTGCGCGCCGCGAGGTCCTCCAGTTCGGCGTCGAAGCGCAGCAGTTCCATGACCGCGAGGCGTCCCCGATAGCCCGTATGCCCACACTGCGCACAGCCGGCGGCGCGCCAGGTCCGTGCCGGTGCCTCGTCACCGAGCAGGCGGCGCATCCTGTCATCGGCCTCCTCCTCGACACGGCAGTGCACGCACAGCCGGCGCAACAGGCGCTGTGCCACCACGCCGATGAGGTTGCCCGCCAGGACCGGCGGTGACAGCCCCAGGTCGAGCAGCCGGGGAATGGCGCGCACCGCCGAGGCGCTATGCAGGGTGGCGTAGACCTGATGCCCGGTGAGCGCGGCGCGCAGCGCCATTTCCGCCGTGTCGCGGTCGCGGATCTCGCCGATGAGCAGCACGTCCGGGTCCTGGCGCAGCAGCGCGCGCACCCCCATCGGAAAGTCCAGCTTGCTCGCTTCGCCCACGGCGGCCTGGCGCAGGCCGGTGAGGGGATATTCCACCGGGTCTTCCAGGGTCATGATGTTGACGTGCTCGCTGTTGATGGCACTCAACATGGAATAGAGGGTGGTGGTCTTGCCGCTGCCGGTCGGCCCGGTGATCAGGATGAGCCCCTCGGGGCGGGCCATCATCAGGCGCAGCGCCGCCACCGCGTCCTGAGGCAGGCCGAGGGCATCGAGGGGCACGATGCCGGCACGGCGATCGAGGATGCGCAGCACGATGTTTTCGCCATGCAGGGTCGGCAGGGTGGAAACACGCAGATCCACGGGGCGGCCGTACACGGACAGTGAAATGCGGCCGTCCTGCGGTGCGCGCGCCTCGGCGATGTTCAGGCCGGCCATGACCTTGACGCGCACGGCAATGGACGGGGCGTATTTGCGATGCACGCTGCGCACCTGCCGCAGCACGCCGTCGATGCGATAGCGCACACGCAGAAAACTCGCTTCGGGCTCCAGATGGATATCGGACGCCCCTTGCTTGATCGCCTCGGAGACCAGCGCATCCACCAGCCGCACCAGCGGATGACGGGCATCGGCGGGGTCGCTGCCTTGAGGTTCACGCGTCTCGAGCTCGTGCAGGATCTTGTCGAGCGAATGTTCGAGCCCGTAGAAGCCGTCGATGGCCCGGGCGATCTCGGCCTCGCCGGCGAGCAACGGGTCCAGCAGCACCGGGCGCGCCACGTGGGCGGCGAGCTGATCGAGCATGACCAGGTCGTGCGGGTCGGCCGTGGCGATCTGCAGGCGGCCGCTGCCGGCATGGAAGGCCAGGGGCACCACCTGATAGCGGCGCGCCACGGGCAACGGCACCAGTGCGAGGGCCTCCGGGTCCGGGATGGCGTTGTCGAGGTCCACGCTGGCGTGCGCCAGCGCCTCGCTGAGTGCGCCGCGCAGGGTGGCCTCATCCAAGAAGCCGAGTCTTACCAGGATGCGGCCGAGGGGCTCGTTACGAGCCGCCTGCTCGATGGCGGCGATGCGCAGTTGATCCGCCGAGATGAGTCCCTTCGCGAGTAACAGATCGCCGATGGCTTCCATGGCCTTCACGGTGCAGTGCTCCCTGCCTGGGCGAGGGCCGCAATACGCGCGGCCACGGCGTGCTTGTCGAAACGGGTCTGGTCATGCTCGCCGGCCATGGCGAGCACCGCGCGATAGTGGACGAGAGCCTCCCCGGTGCGGCCGAGGTGTTCCAGGCTCACGGCGAGGTTGAAGGCGAGGTCTGCGCGCGGCGCCAAGGCCAGGGCTCGCGCATAGGCCGCCTGGGCCGCCTGCCAGCGGCCGCTCCGCGCGTGGTCATTGCCGAACAGGAAGAGCTCTCTTGCCCTGTGTGCCGTGGTTGCGGGCGGTGCGCCGTGGCTGACTCGCAGGTGCGGTGGCGCCGGTGTTGGTGCACGGGATGGGCTCGCCGGCGGGACCGTCGCCTGTTGCCGGGGCGGCACGGCCTCCAGTCTTGCAAGCGGTGGTGGTGCATACGTCATTGCGGCGTCCGGGACCGGTGCGCCAAGGGTGGCGGCCAGCGCCGGTGCGTCAGCGGAGACGCCCGCGAGGGCGAAGGCCACGGCCGCGCCCAGCAGCGCGATCACCACCGTGGATGGCATCACCTCGCCCAGTGCGCGGCGCGCCGTGGAGTCTTGCGCGGCGATCACGGTGCGTGCTCCCCAGAGCGCATGACGAGATGATGACCCGGGCGCCGCGCCCTGCTGCGCCGGGTGCACCCATGCTCTGCCGAGGTCCGCGCGTGGGTGGGAGCGCTGTTCGAACCGATCCAGTGCGAGGCTCATGACCCTTGCCCCCGGGCACGAGGGGGTGGCTCGGGCAACCTGTCCGCGAGCCCTCCCAGTTGCGGGTGCCGCTCTGTCTCGGAGACCACCGTGGGACGCAGGAATACCACCAGTTCCGTCTTGCGCACCTCCTGGTCCCGGTAGCTGAACAGCCGTCCGATCACCGGCGCGCGGGACAGCAACGGCACGCCGCTGCGTTGATCGTTGGTGCTGTCCTGCATGAGTCCGCCGAGCACGGCGATCTGGCCGCTCGGCACCGTCAGCACCGATTCGATCTCGCGCACCTGGATCTCCGGCACCTCGCTGATCACGCCCGCGGTGGCGAGCGCCGGATTCGGATCGCGCACGAAGCCGAGCACGCGGGTGATGGTGGGCCGCACATTGAGGGTGACCTGGCGCGTCCCGGCGATCTGCGGCGTCACCGCCATGATGAAGCCGACCGGCACGGTATGGACGTTGCTCTCGAAGGTGGTGATCGCCGGGCTGGAGGAGGTGGCGCCCTGGATGTCCACGTCGATGGTGAAATAGACACGGTTGTCGACTACCTTGAGCATCGCCGTCTGATTGTTCAGGGCCATGAGCTTCGGGCTGGAGAGCACGCGCAGATTGCCGAAGCGCTCCAGCATGCGGATGGTGGCGAGCAGGTCGTGCTCACCGCCCTTGTCGATGGTCAGTGTGGCCACCGGCGGTGCGCCCAGGCTGGCGCCGAGCACCTGCTGCTCGAAGCGCCAGCCGCTGTCCTCGTCGAGCAAGGACCAGTCCACGCCCGCCTGATAGCGGTCGGAGAGTTCCACCTCGACCACCGTGGCCTCGATGAGCACCTGTTGCCGTGCCCGCGCCAGCACCTGCCCAATCAGTTCGGCGATGGCCTCATGCTCGCGGTCCGTGGCCAGCACCGTGAGCAGCGCGCTCTCCCGGTTGACGAGGACGCGCCCGGCCGCGTCTCCGGCGGTTCCGAGCAAGCCCTGCACGTTGTTCACCAGGCTTTCCCAGAAGGCGTTACGGGACTCCTGCACCAGGGTGGTGGTAGAGGTGTTCTCGCCCTTGTCCACCGTGCCGCCGACCGCGCCCGTGCCGGTGGTGGCGACCTGGGTGGCGACGCTGACGCTGCTTTGCGAGTGCCGCGCCAGGTTCACGTAATCCACGTGATAACTGCGCAGATAGGGCCGGTCGGGTTGCGCGATCAGCTGGCTGCCGGTCAGTTCGAGGCGCAGGTCGGCCTGGCGGGCGATGCGGTGCAGGATGCGCGCGAGCGGCTGGTCGGACAGGTGCAGGGTCACCGCCCCCTGCACCAGCGGGTGCAGGTCCAGGCTCAGCCCGGCGTCGCCAGCCAGCGCGCGCAGCAGGTCGCGGACCGCGACGTTCTCGGCCTCCACGGTGTACACCGGCTCGGGCGCGGCGGGTTCCAGGGGTGGTTCGACGATCGCAGGGATGTCGGCGGCCGGCGGCGGGCGCGTCAGATGGCCCTGCGGCGGGATGCGTTCGGGCAAGGCGGCCTGACAGGCCGAGAGCAGCAGGATGAACAACAGCGGCGCGAGACGCCCGGCGAGGGCAGGCGATCGTACCGGCGAAAACGGTGCGTGAGGGCTGACGTACACGGCTCGATCCATGAGCAGGTGATGTCCTGGCGCCCGACTATAGCAACGAAAAACGCCAGAAGGGAAATTCAGGAAATTCCTTACGTCAATCTTGACGCGAGCGCTCGGGATTATTACAGTCTGTTTCGACGCAGACGTTGATTACACCCCTGTTGATGGAGGACTTCCCCAGTCCTCCATTTTTTTTTTGCCCGCGATCCGTCAGCTCACCAGGCTGCGCCGAGCGGCGGTTCGGCCAGGCGTTCCAGCTGCTCACGCAGGGTGCCGAGGTGTTCTTCCCAATACTTGGGCGTGTTGAACCAGGGAAAGGCGCGCGGGAAGGCCGGGTCGCTCCAGCGCTCGGCGAGCCAGGCGGTGTAGTGCACCAGGCGCAGGGCGCGCAGCGGTTCGATGAGGCGCAGTTCGCGCCGGTCGAAGTCGTTGAACTCCTCGTAACCGTCCAGCAGGTCCGACAGTTGCAGCGCCATCTGTGCGCGCTCGCCGGACAGCAGCATCCACAGGTCCTGCACCGCGGGGCCGCTGCGGGCGTCGTCCAGGTCGACCAGATGCGCGCCGCTCTCCGTCCACAGGATGTTGCCCGGGTGAAAGTCCCCGTGCAGGCGCAGGGTGCGGACCGGGCCGGCCTCCGCGTAGCCCGCCGCAACCCCATCGAGCAGTTCCTGCGTGATGGCCGCATAGGCTTCGCGATACTGCGCGGGTATCGCGCCGCTTCCGAGCAGGTACTCGCGCGGCTGCCGGCCGAAGGTGACCGGATCGAGCGCCGGGCGGTGCCGGAAGGGGCGCACCGCACCCACCGCGTGCAGGCGGCCGAGGAACCGGCCCAGGCGCAACTGCACCTCCGGGTCGTCCAGTTCCGGCCAGTGGCCACCGCGCCGCGGGAACACGGCAAAGCGAAAGCTTTCAAAGTGTTGGAGGGTGGCCCCGTCGGCGCCCGGCAGCGGCGTGACCACCGGGACCTCGGCCTCCGCGAGTTCGGCCGCGAAGGCGTGCTCTTCCAGGATGGCCGCATCGCTCCAGCGCCCGGGCCGGTAGAACTTCACCACCACGGGTGCCTCGTCCTCGATGCCGACCTGATACACGCGGTTCTCGTAGCTGTTCAGGGCGAGCAGCCGACCGTCGGTGCGAAACCCCGCGCTGTCCACCGCATCCAGCACGCGTTCTGGTGTAAGCGACTGATACGGATGGATGTTTTTGTCTTCTTCAGAGTCCACGTGTTAGAGTGCGTTCGAGAGTGCCTGGGGATCATCCTAACCGAGCCATGCCCAACCCGCTGCTGGAAATGACCGGCCTGCCGCCCTTCGGCGACATCCGCCCGGAGCACGTGGAGCCCGCCATCGATACGGTGCTCGCGGACAACCGTGCGCGCATCGCCGCCCTGCTGGCGGACACCGAGCATTTCACCTGGGAATCCCTGGTGGAGCCCATGGAGGCGCTGGACGATCGCCTTAATCGCGTATGGTCGCCGGTGGGCCACCTCAATTCCGTGATGAACAGCGAGGCGCTGCGCGCGGCCTACAACGCCTGCCTGCCCAAGCTCTCCGCCTACCAGACCGAGCTCGGGCAGAATGCCCAGCTGTTCGAGGCCTACAAGGCCATCGCCGACGGTCCCGAATACGCCACGCTGGCCCCCGGCCAGCGCCGTCTCATTGATAACGTGCTGCGCGACTTCCGGCTCTCCGGCGTCGCCCTGCCCGCCGCGCAGCAGGCGCGTTTCAAGGCCATCCAGGAAGAACTCTCGCAACTCACCTCCACCTTCGGTGACCACGTGCTCGACGCCACCCACGCCTGGCGCAAGCACGTCACCGACGAGGGCCTGCTCGCGGGCATCCCGGACAACAGCAAGGCCCTGCTGCGCCAGAATGCCGAGCGCGACGGTCTGGACGGTTTCGTCATCACCCTGGAATTCCCGTCCTATTTCGCCGTGATGACCTACGCGGACGACCGCGAACTGCGCCACGAGGTGTATGAGGCCTATGTGACACGCGCCTCCGAGCGCGGACCCCATGCCGGAAAGTTCGACAACGGTCCGGTGATGGAGCGCATCCTCGCGCTGCGCCACGAAGCTGCGCAGCTGCTCGGTTTCGACAGCTACGCCGAACATTCGCTCGCCAGCAAAATGGCCGAGAGCCCCGCGCAGGTGCTGGCCTTCCTGCGTGACCTGGCGCGGCGCTCGCTGGATCTGGCCCGCCGCGACCTCGACGAGATCCGCGCCTTCGCCGGGGCCCGTGGGCTCGACCACTTGCAGGCCTGGGACATCGGCTATTACGCGGAAAAGCTGCGCGAGGAGAAGTACGCCATCTCACAGGAGATCCTGCGGCCTTACTTCCCGGAACATCGCGTGGTGGGCGGCCTGTTCGAGGTGGTGCGCCGTTTGTTCGGCCTGGATATCCGCGAGGTGAAGGGCGTGCCGGTGTGGCACGAGTCCGTGCGCTTTTTCGACATCCTCGACAACCAGGGCGAGTTGCGCGGACGTTTCTATCTGGACTTGTATGCGCGCCCGAAAAAGCGCGGCGGCGCCTGGATGGACGACTGCATCGGCCGCCGGCGCACCCGCGATGGCGTGCAGGTGCCCGTGGCCTATCTCACCTGCAACTTCTCGCCGCCGGTGGATGGCAAGCCCGCCCTGTTCACCCACGATGAGGTGCAGACCCTGTTCCACGAATTCGGCCACGGCCTGCACCACATGCTCACGCGCGTGGACTGGCTCGGCGTGTCCGGCATCAACGGCGTGCCCTGGGATGCGGTGGAGCTGCCGTCCCAGTTCATGGAGAA
The DNA here is from genome assembly GCA_041685115.1 of Gammaproteobacteria bacterium. GTDB lineage: Bacteria > Pseudomonadota > Gammaproteobacteria > Thiohalomonadales > Thiohalomonadaceae > JALOAT01. The sequence continues at coordinate 152,144 of JAWLGK010000005.1, forward strand.
CTGGTGCTGGGAGCGCGAGGCGCTGAACCTGATTTCGGGGCATTTCCTAACTGGCGAACCTATCCCCGAGACGCTGTATCAGAAGATGATTGCAGCAAGGAATTTCCAGGCCGGCATGCAGATGGTGCGGCAGTTGGAGTTCGCGCTGTTCGACTTCCGCCTGCATGCGGACTACGACCCCGCCGAGGGCGCTCGCATCCAGCAGATCCTCGACGAGGTGCGCGCCGAAGTGGCGGTGGTGCATCCGCCCGAGTACAACCGTTTCCAGCACGGCTTCTCGCACATCTTTGCGGGTGGCTATGCGGCTGGTTATTACAGCTACAAGTGGGCGGAGGTGTTGTCGGCCGACGCCTTTTCACGTTTCGAAGAGGAAGGTATTTTCAACCGCGAAACCGGTGCATCCTTTCTCGCCGCCGTGCTCGAACAGGGCGGCGCGCGGGACCCCATGGAGCTGTTTGTGGAATTCCGCGGCAGAAAGCCCGATATCGAGGCGCTGCTGCGGCACAGCGGTATCGCCTGAAAGAACTATGACCTCATTCCGCGTTGCTCTGGTGTTCTGCCTTTGTGTCCTTTCCCTGGGCGCGGCGGCCGAGACCTTGTACGTCACGGACCGTGTGCTGGCGGACGTGCACGCCACGGCGCAGGCACGGGGCGAACCCGTTGGTGCGCTACCCACGGGCACACCTGTGGAGGTGCTGGAGACCCGCGGCGACGTCGTGCGCGTGCGTGCGCCGGACGCGCTGGAGGGCTGGGTGGCGCGCGAGCTGCTCATCGAGGAACAGCCGGCCATGGCGCTGGTGCTCAAACTCCAGGAACAGCAGCAGCGCACCCGCGCCGAACTCGACCGCCTGCGGCGCGAGCGCCGCGGCTCCTCGGTGGGCGCGCTGGTGGCGGTCGGCACCGTCACGCTGCTGTTCGGCTTCGTGCTCGGCGCGCTTTGGCTCGACCACCGCATCCGCGTCCGCCACGGCGGCTTCCGCATCTGATCTCCGGCACCAACGCCGCGCCGCAGTGACACGGATGTCGCAGAGAAAACCCATGAAATCCTCTGCGTCTGTGCGCCTCTGCGTTGGGCTGTGTTCTTCATCTCCCCGCCCATGAAGATCGCCACATGGAACGTGAACTCCCTGCGCGTGCGCCTGCCCCAGGTGCTCGACTGGCTCGCCGCGGAGCAGCCGGACGTGCTGGCCGTGCAGGAGACCAAGGTCGCGGACGAGCAGTTTCCGGTCATGGAGCTGCGCGCCGCCGGCTATGAGGCGGTGTTCACGGGCGAAAAGGCCTACAACGGCGTCGCCCTCATCACCCGCCTGCCGGTGCACGGGCCGGTGCTCAAGGCCCTGCCGGGCATCGCCGATCCACAGCAGCGCCTGCTGGCCGCCGACCTGGACGGTGTGCACGTGGTGAACGTCTACGTGCCGAACGGCCAAGCGCTGGGCAGCGACGCCTACGACTACAAGCTGGACTGGCTGGAGCGCCTGCACCGTTACCTGGCCGACGTGCTCGCGGCGGGCCGCGAGCTGATCGTGCTCGGCGACTTCAATGTTGCACCCGAAGACCAGGACGTCTACGACCCGCTGCTGTGGGCCAATTCAGTGCTGTTTTCCGGCCCCGAGCGTGCCGCGTTCCATCGCCTGCTCGACCTGGGGCTGGTGGACGTGCTGCGTGCACGGAACCCCCACGGCGTCGTCTATACGTGGTGGGATTACCGCTTCAACGCCTTCCGCCGCAACCGCGGCCTGCGCATCGACCATCTGCTGGCCAGCCCGGCGCTGGCCGCCCGCTGTGTGTCCGCCATGGTAGACACCCGGCCCCGCGCCGCCGAGCGGCCCTCCGACCATGCGCCGCTGCTCGCCGAGTTCACTGCGTCACGGTGACGCGCCCGCCACAGGGGTATACTCCGGCCAACTTCCATCCCGGTGCGGCCCATGAACCGCTCCTTCCTGGCCAAGCCGCTCATCCTCGCGACCACCTTCGGCGTGCTGGTTGTTGCCTTTTTGGCGGCAGACCGCGTCAGCGATCTAGTGGAGGATCATCAGCGTGCCCTGCAGCGCCAGTTGATCACTGCCCGGGCGGAAGGCGTGCGCAACCATGTGCAGGGCGAACTCGCCAGCATGCGCAGCTTCGCACGCGGTCTCACGGCCTCCGCCAGCGCCCGCCCTGAAGTGCCCCTGGCCACCTACGGCCCTCTGCTCGAAGAGGTCCTGCGCGACCACGCCTACCTGCGTGCCCTGGTGCTGCGCCGCGACGATCAACCGCCCTTCGCCGTGGCCCGCATCGGGCTCGCCTCCGCCGACCTGCCGCGGGATGCGGGCTTTGCCCAGGCGGAGCAACAGGCGCGGGCCAGCGGTATGCCCGTCCTGGCCGGTCCCTTTTCGCTCGCGCCCTCGGGCACGGCACTGGTGCACATCGCGCCGGTCGCACTGAGCGGGACCCGCTTCGGCTGGGTCTACGTGGTGATGGACCTGGACGGGCTGCTCTCCACGGCGGGCATGTTCGACGGTGACACCCGTTTTGCGCTACGCGGCAACAGCGGAACCGCCATGGGGGTTTCGTTCGGCGCCGCCGAACTGTTCAACACGGATGCCACGAGGCTGCCCATGGACCTGCCGGGCGGCAGCTGGGAATTGGCGGTCATGCCGGCCCAGGGCTGGGCGAGCGAATCGCGGGTGCGCGTGATCGGCTTTGCCACCGCGCTCATGGTGGCATTGCTCACCTACGTACTGCTTGCCGAGCGGGAGCGCGAAAAACAGCTGGCGCTGCATGATGTCCTCACCGGCCTGCCCAACCGCCTGTTCTTCGACATGCGCCTGGAACACGCCATCAGCCGCGCCGAGCGCCACGGCCGTCCGTTTGCCCTGCTTTATCTCGACCTCGATGACTTCAAGCCCGTCAACGACGAATACGGCCACAAGGCCGGGGATCGCGTGCTGGTGGAAACCGGCAGGCGCATTCGCAGGTATTTGCGCCGCGTGGACACGGTGGCGCGCATCGGCGGCGATGAATTCATGGTCATCCTCGACGACACTTCCGGCCCGCTCGAGGCCGAGGTGGTGGCGCGCAAACTCATCGATGCCCTGCAAGCGCCCATCGCCATCGGCGCCCACACCGTGCGTGTGGGTGTGAGCATCGGCGCGAGCTTCTATCCGCTGAGCGGCTTCACCTCCGATGAGTTGATCCGGCGTGCCGATCAAGCCATGTACGACGCCAAGTCGAGTGGCAAGAACCGTGTCTGCTTCGACGCGGCGTGCCTGGCCTGATTAAGCGCAACGGCACAACACCGAGGCGCAGAGACACAGAGAACGCAGAGGATCGGTAGGTTTCCGCGCACACGGCATGTCCGTGTCTTTGCAACGAATCGTTCTGCGCGGGCCATCCTTCTCTGTGGCGCTGCCCCTCTGTGTTAATCCTTCGCCTCAACCACCGTAAGATTGTGCCCGCGCGTCTCGGTGAGGCGCGTGACCGCCGCGCATGCCAGCAGCGCATAACCGAGCATCAGGCCCAGGCCATAGCGGTAGTCCTCGAAGCCGTACACGCGCACGCCCTCCTGCATGGCGCCGTCCCAACCCAGGTCCAGCGCGGCGCCGAACAGCGGCTGCATGAGTGCCGCGCCCAGGAACAGGCCCGTGTTCACCACGCTGATGGCCATGCCCGACACCGCGGGCGGGCACACCTCTTTCGCGCTGGGATAGGTGATCAGGAATCCGCCGCCCGTGAAGCCGAGCAGCACGAACAAGGCCTTCGCGTACGAGCCCGGTTGCCAGGGCATGAACAGCAGCCAGGCGAGCACCCCGGCGTACAACAGTGCGCAGGCCAGCAGCACCGGCTTGCGCCGACCGAGCCGGTCCGACAACGAACCCATGGTGATGGCGCTGACCGCCATGGCGAACAGGGTGAGCGTGGCGTATTCCGCCGCCTCGGCGCGCCCCAGGCCGAAACTGTCGCGCAGCAACGGGATGATCCACAGGCCTACGAAGGCGAACAGCCCGCCCGCCATACCGAAGTTCACGAAAAAGCCCGGCCACACCGCGCGCGTGCCCAGCACCGCCTTCAAGGCCTGCCACCAATGCCCGCTACGCGCGGCGTGCGCGGCGCGGCCTTCCATCTGGCGCAGCGAGGGAAAGCCCGCGTCCTCCGGCCGGTTGCGCACCACCAGCAGCGACAGCACGCCGAACAGCAGCGACCCGACGCCGAGGCCCACGAACACCTCGCGCCAGCTCCACAGGGTGAGCGCGAACGCCAGCGGACCCGCCGCGAGCACCGAGCCCAGGTTGCCGAGGAACAGCGTCAACCCGCTCACCAGGCCGTAGCGGCGCTCGCTGAACCACACCGTGTTGCTCTTCATGAGCCCCACGAAGATCACCGACACGCCCAGGCCCACCAGGAAGCGTCCGGCCGAGGCCATCTCGAAGCTCTCAGCCAGCCCGAACAAAATCGAGCCGACACCCGCCACCACGTTGCCGAGGGCGGCCACCGCGCGGATCCCCACCGTGTCGGCCAGCACACCGGCCGGCACCTGCATGGCCGTGTAGACGTAGTAATACATGGCGGCCAGCGAGCCGAGTGCCGCGCCGGTGGTCTGGAACGAGGCCATCAACTCGCCGGCGACCACACCGGGCGCCATGCGGTGGAAATACACCGACATGTAGGCGACCACCAGCACCGCAAACACGGACCAGCGGACGATTTCGAAACGGGTGGCGGAAAAGGCGGGCGCGGCGACGTAAGACATGGATCCCCCGGGAAATGGCTGGCGAATCTTACCACCGCGCCCGCGGTCAACCCTCTGGTATCCTTGCATCAGCGTGTACGGTCCGGACAGCCGAACGGGTGTGTCGAAATGAAAACCCGATCCGCGGGGCATTGCCCGTAGTAGCGGCCGCAGGCCGCGAAGCGTGGTTTCAACCAAAAACAATCGCGGCCTGCGGCCGCCCCTAACCGGGAAAGGCGACCCTTGAAGTACCAAGACCTCCGCGACTTCCTCGACAAGCTCGAAGCCATGGGCGAGCTCAAGCGCATCCGCATGGAAGTGGACCCGCACCTGGAGATGACCGAGATCTCCGACCGCGTGCTGCGCGCCGGCGGCCCCGCCCTGCTGTTCGAAAATCCCAAGGGCTTCGACGTGCCCGTGCTCACCAACCTGTTCGGCACGCCGCGCCGCGTGGCCCTGGGCATGGGCGAAGACTCCGTGGACGCGCTGCGCGAAGTGGGCAAGACCCTCGCCTTCCTGAAGGAGCCCGAGCCGCCCAAGGGCATGAAGGACGCCTGGGAGAAACTGCCCGTGTTCAAGCAGGTGTTGAACATGGCGCCCAAGGCCGTGAATGCCCCGCCCTGCCAGGAGGTGATCCTGGAAGGCGACGAGGTGGACCTGTCCAGACTGCCCATCCAGACCTGCTGGCCCGGCGACGCCGGCCCGCTCATCACCTGGGGCCTCACCGTCACGCGCGGCCCGCACAAGGAACGTCAGAACCTGGGCATCTACCGCCAGCAGGTGATCGGCAGGAACAAGGTCATCATGCGCTGGCTTTCCCATCGCGGCGGCGCGCTGGATTTCCGCGAATTCCAGCAACAGCATCCGGGCAAGCCCTTCCCCGTGGCCGTCGCCATCGGCGCCGACCCCGCCACCATCCTCGGCGCCGTCACGCCCGTGCCCGACACCCTGAGCGAATACGCCTTCGCCGGCCTGTTGCGCGGCAGCAAGACCGAAGTGACCAAGTGCATCGGCAATGACTTGCAGGTGCCCGCCGCCGCCGAGTTCGTGTTCGAAGGTCACATCTATCCGGACGAATTTGCCGACGAAGGCCCCTTCGGCGATCACACCGGCTACTACAACGAAGTGGATCGTTTCCCGGTGTTCACCGTCGAGCGCATCACCCACCGCAAGCAGCCCATTTACCAAAGCACCTACACCGGCCGCCCGCCCGATGAACCCGCCGTGCTGGGCGTGGCCTTGAATGAAGTGTTCGTGCCCATCCTGCAAAAGCAGTTTCCGGAGATCGTCGACTTCTACCTGCCGCCGGAAGGCTGTTCCTATCGCATGGCGGTGGTGAGCATCAAAAAACAATACCCGGGGCACGCCAAGCGCGTGATGCTGGGCGTGTGGTCCTTCCTGCGCCAGTTCATGTACACCAAGTTCGTCATCGTCACCGACGACGACGTGAACGTGCGCAACTGGCAGGACGTCATCTGGGCCATCACCACCCGCATGGACCCCGCGCGCGACACGGTGTTGATCGAAAACACCCCCATCGACTACCTCGACTTCGCCTCACCCGTCTCCGGCCTCGGCTCCAAGATGGGCATGGACGCCACCAACAAATGGCCCGGCGAGACCCAGCGCGAATGGGGCACGGCGATTCGCATGGATGAAGCGGTGAAGAGCCGTGTCGACGCGCTATGGGAACAGCTCGATCTCTGAGCTTCGCAACTGGCACGTACTGGACAACAGCCCAACGCAGAGACACAGAGACGCAGAGGACGCAGAGATCAGATCCGGCAGTGCACCCACTCCAGATCTCTGTGATCTCCGCGCCTCTGCGCCTCGGTGTTGGATTGTGTTCTGACCAATTCAGCATTACAGCCCGTCGAGCGGACTCGTCACCGCCAGACCACCGCGATTCAGCACATGCATGTAGATCATGGTGGTCGAGACGTCCGCATCCCCGAGCAACTCCTGCACCGTGCGGATATCCTGACCTCGATTGAGCAGGTGTGTGGCGAAGTTGTGACGCAACGCGTGGCTGCTCTTTTTGGTGGTGCCTGCGTGACGTGAGGCGCTGGCAACGGACTTTGGTTCGGCGGTCTCGTGCATGTGGTGTCGACGGTCCTTGCCCGTGCGAGGAATTAATCGAGGTGTGGCCGCCACAGACTCTTGAAAACGCCCTCTCGCCGTCGAAGCCAGGCTGCCTCTGCCCCCTCTCCCTCCGGGCCGTCTCTTGGTCACATTTTGCCGTTGTAGCCGCCCTTCTTGCCCCCTCTCCCTCCGGGAGAGGGCTGGGGAGAGGGGATCAATTCAGGCGCGGCTGTTGGTTTATTGATCCCCTCATCCTGTCCTTCTCCCGGAGGGAGAAGGGACGCAAGCTTCTGTCTCTCCAAGAAATGATGCGACTAAGAGACAGCCTTCGGGAGAGGGTTGGGGAGAGGGGATCACAAAGGCGTAACTCTGCTACTTTGCCAATGACAGATGCTGCTTCAGCGCATCCACCAACGAGGCGGGTAGCGGCACCACCCGATCCTTGTCGCCCTTGCCCCGCCGCACCACAATCATCGACCGGTCGAAGTCGATGTCCTGCACCCGCAGTCGTAAGCATTCCATGAGGCGCATGCCGGTACCGTACAGGAGTGAAGCGACAAGGCCGCGAACCCCACTCATCTGCCCGAGCAGACGTTTCACTTCATTCACTGAGAGCACGACCGGCAGACGCTTCGGCCGCTTTGCGCGGGCATAGGTGCCAAGCTCGCCAAGGGGCCGCTCGAGAACCTTGTCGTAGACAAATACCAGTGCATTGAGCGCCTGGTTCTGGGTACTGGCGGCGACATTGCGCTGGATCGCCAAGTACTGCAGGAACGCCGCCGCCTCACCCGCACCCATATCCACAGGTGCAGTTCCCCCATGGAAATGGATGAACCGGCAAAGCCACCCCAGGTAGCTTTGCTCCGTACGGAACGCCATGCCGCGCACGCGAATGACAGAGGCCGCCCGGGCGAACAACTCCAGATGATTGCGGATCACGGACGCAAACCGCACATCACCCAAACGTTCTGCATATTCCTGCGGCGTGACCGGCGGCGCCTGGCGGGCCACGGTGGCATGCTGGTGTTCCAGTGCACGCGCCGAATCCTCCCAAAAAGACCAATCGAAATGCTCGGACCAGTCTGTGTTTACGATGCTATACAGAATCCGTATAGCACTGACTGCCTGGCGGAACTGCCATGGTTTCAGGCGGCTGTCCCGCCCCAGTTGTGTGAAGAATTCGGTTAGATGGTGAGGCTGGGTATCCACCAGCCGCCGGCCGGCCAGAGCCTTGATGAACTGCTCGGAACGCACCACATGCCACCGATCGAACGGTGGCTTAATTCCTTGTTTGTGCAGCACTTTTATGTAGCGATCCCAGAACCGCCGCTCGCTGCCTGCACGAGTCCCTTCCGCCATGATCAAACCTCGGTTATCGTTCCCTGACAAACCGTGCCGAATAATAAGTCCGGCAAGCGGCGGAACGCCAGTCTGGCGGCCATCTGTATGGTGCAACACGGATTCTGTATAAGAAGGGAAAAGACGGATTACGTCTAATCAACTGTTAGGGGGGAGCATGCGAAGAATCTCGGTAGTCATTACGGCCATGGCTATGGCTCTGTCGAGTGCTGGTTTCGCCGGTGAGACGTATGATGTTGATTGGCCAGCTTTGAAGTCGGCATTTCATGCGTTTCTCGAACAGCCCAACAAAGAGCGAGCGGAGACGATTACCGTTCAGTTACTTCCTCCGGGGAAAAGAGCAAGTCATAAAGTAGAGTCATTCAATGCCCAAATTGCCGAAGAAGTATTGAGCCAATCCGCGAGATTGGACGATCTTGTCAAAGCAGGAAATGTCTACGCGCTTGGCGTGGCATTTGCACTAACAGAGATTTCGGATGGTGAATACTCTTCCTGGTTGGACGTAATTACGAGCAGTGCGATTGAAGAGCACCCTCGCGAGTATCTGATCGGTGTAATGCGGAGATGGGTTTCTCGGCCCAGTGCTTGCGTTGGTTCAGCAGTACTCCATTGGGAGTTTGAAGGCGATCATGTTCAGGTGCTGAACGCTAGGCGGATAGCCATTGAATCTGTCACTGACAAGCATTTGGAGATCGCGAAGATTTGTGTTACGGATGCGCTGTCCATGTACTCAAGGGAAGCGGAGCCGCTTCAGTGAAAATGCCCCTAACAAATAGCTGCACGCGACGCCGGGAAACTTTGGCGCTTTTTCACACGCTCGGCGCGCGGCGCGCGTGAGCTAGAACGTTAGGCAAAGAAGAGGGAGAGAAAATGCGTTACCTGTACATTGTGATTGCATTCATCGTTATAGGGGGCTGCGCCACTTCATACCAGCGGCAGTCATTTACCGGTGGCTTTTCGGAGACCCAGTTGGGCGAGAACGTCTTTCAGGTCTCGTTCAAGGGTAACGGGTACACGGGCCGTGAAAGGGCTTCCGACTTCAGTTTGTTGCGTTCAGCCGAGATCACCCTAGAAAAGGGATTTCGTTACTTCGTAATTGTGGAATCTGAAAGGGATACCAAAGTCGGCACCTACACCACGCCGACACAGTCCTATACAACCGGAAGTGCTTATGCATCGGGTGGGTATGCCCATGGGAACGCCACAACCACCACCTATGGTGGGCAGACCTACATGATTACGAAGCCTCGTTCAACCAACACCATTCTGTGTTTCAAGGAGAAGCCGAGCGATGGTGGCTTGGTGTTCGACGCGGAATTTGTCACCAAGTCGTTAAGAGAGAAGTATGGGCTGGCCAATTGAGGCGTGACAACGCCTTCGAGAGGAACCTCCGAGAGCGCTGCGCGTTTTCTTCGGCCCTCAGGGTGGGTTTTAGGCATAGAGGAAAACAGGCATGGGGCTCCTCGACGGACTAGAAAAGCTCATAAATGAGCATGGTTCAGCAACCATTCTCAAAGAGCGAATTTCACTAGCTAATGACAAATATGCAGCACTCGAAGAGAGGAATGTGGCTTTCCGCGCGGATAATGACGCCTTGCGATCAGCGAATGGCCAATTGCTCGCACGGGTACGGGAGCTAGAGTTGCTGCTTTCGGATGCACAGCAAGGAAGCGCGCTTACATTGAAGTACGGCATCTATTGGGATTTGAGCGGCAACCCTTTCTGCCCAAAGTGCAGAACACCAATGCCTCAGGTGACGTGGGCCACCTACGTAAATCAGCAAGTCCATGGGCTGAAATGCACATGTACTGATAAGCCGTTCGTACTCATGGAAAACGGGGAACCTATCCAGGCCCAAGAGGCTATGAGGCGTATGGCAAATGCCTAACTAGGCGCTTGAAGCGACGCCGGAAATCTTGGCGGGTTCCTCACGCATAGGCAGCGGCGCGCTTCAGCTTCGTCGTTCGGCAACTAAAGAAAGAAGAATGAACAATTGAGTTTCTGTGGGCTCGTCAAGGCGCAGCGCTCCGCCAAGGGCGCATAGAAGAGAATCATCGGCGGTCCAATTCAAAATGCAGCGCCAGCGGAAAGAGCAGCGCAGGATGGAGGCGAAAATGAAAATGGAGTTCTTCTCGGCAGCGCGGTATGTCAGCCTCTTTGAGGCGGTCCTTGTCTGTCGCGTTGCCGCCAGTCGCTTTGGCGCAGGAATCCGGCCGTTGGCCGAACAAGTCGCTCAGCCCGACGCCGGACACCGTATCGCCTTTTCATGCAGCGTCTGCGGCGCGGGCTAGCTAAGCGTTCGGCCCCACAAGAAAGAAGAATGAACGGTTGAGTTTCTTCGGGCCCTTCGATGGGCAGCGCTCCGTCGCCAAGGGCGCATAGAAAAGAATCATGGCGGTCCTGTTCAAAATGCAGCGCGAGCGGAAAGTGCGGCGCAGGATGGAAGCGGAAATGAAAATGGAAGGTTCTTCTCGGCGGCGCGGCTCGTTGGCTTCTTTGAAGCGACCCTTGCTTGCCGCATTGCAGTCGGTCGCTTCCGCGTGGGAATCCGGCCGTTGGCCGAACAAGGCGCTCAGCCCGACGCCGGAAAGCTTTGCGCTTCTTCATGCCGCAGCAGCGGCGCGGGCTAGCTAGAACGTTAGCCAGGATCCATTCGAGGCGCCGATGAGAAAATATTTGCTGAATTGTGATTCATTGCAGATTGGTGATGTGATCTGCACGAGAGAAGATGCGCCTGTAAGCCACACGATCCGGAAGGCTTTGTCGTGCGAATACTCACATGTGATGATTTACGTAGCGCACTCATCCTGCGTACATGCAGATGGAGATGGAGTGCACTCGATAAACACACAAAGGGTGATATTCGATGATCCGAGCGACGTAATCGTTCTCCGGCATAAACTTGCGGAAAATATGGCGCCAGAAGAGCTGGAGAATATTTGCGCATACCCAAGATCCAAAGTCGGCACGGAGTACTCGGTATCAGATGCAATTAAAGCCGGAATTTATGCAAAATCAAAGCTAAAACCAATAGTAGACTCAAAGTACCAATACTGCTCTCGCTTGGTAGCGGAGTCTTTCGGTCATGCAGGTATTGACGTTTCCGCCGAGCCTAGTCTATGTACGCCAGCTGACATTCAAAAGCACCCAGATTTCAAAAAAATAGATGGCGCCGTAAGAGAGGCAACTCCCGAAGAGCTAGAGTTCGCGGCAGATAAAAGCAGGGACACAATTTCTAAGCAAACAAAAATAACAAACGAGATAATTAAAGCCTCGCAGAAAATTCTCGGAAAGAACGTCCAGACTTTTGAAGACATCTATCGAGAGTTGGTTGCCTCCCCTGCGAATGACGAAAAAATTGAGTCTTTGATTCAAGGGTCCGGGTATTTAACCATATGGGCTGATGATGTTTTAAAGTGTCCATACAGATATTTTAAAACTAACTATCCGAATGATGCGGTTATAAAGAACCTAAACCCAGATGGACTTAGGTTGGAATTGAGTATGGCGGAGAAAGATCTCGAAAGATTCAACATTCAGCGTCTCAATCTGTTTGCTCTTAATAATAGGTTTCCAAGAAAGGTGTTTGAGCAGCAGATTAACCTCTATCAGACGCTTGTTTCATTGGCGCTTCAGAGGCAGGAGCTATTTCGCTGGCTCTTGAAAGAAAATGGTTCGCTTAATGGCTAACAATCGGTTGCACTCCGACCCGCAAAAGCGGCGCCGTTTTGCTTGTATTGTCTGGCATCGTCTGGCCGCTTTTGCGGTCGGGTGAACCGAAGCGTTAGCGGAACCAGGGGCCACTTTGGAGTGATGATGGAACAACTAATAACGTTGATAGAAGATCAGAGCCCCTTTGTTCAAGGCTTGCTTGCTTCGGCGGTGTTCGCGCTGGCTACGTGGCTTTTCCGTGCATTCAAGCAAAAAATGCAAAAGACCGGGGTTGCGCTATTGCGCGGGTATGAGTACCAAGAAGTCGCGAAGCATTGGCTCCACAAAAACTACGTTCGATCGAACAACGCGATACTCGCCAACCACGGCATTAGCTTTGTCGCGTTGCAGGCTTTCCGTTACTGCCTTTTAGGCGCTCTGATATTCATCTTCTTTTTCGGCGTCGACTTTGCTTTGGCGGGGAAATGGCTGCTTGTCTTGGCGTCATGGTTCGCATTCAATGCCTTCCTCGAAGCGTTTACGTGGGTTAGGGATAGCAGCGATCCGAAGCGGATTGAGAAGATTGACGAGGAAATCAAGAAGGCCTTCTACTCGTCGCTCCCAGCGAACGCGCCGGAATCGCTGAATCAGAGTGGCGGGCCAGAAATTTCCGCTAACAAGCAAATCCAGCCGACCGCTGAAGCGGCGGCTGATTAGCAGCGTTCGGCCTCTATAGAATGAATGATCGCTTGCGTTTCGTTGAGCTCTTCGATGAGCAGCGCTCCGCCGTCAAGTGCGCAAGGAATGGGCGGTCCCCGTTCATGAAGCAGAGTCGGCGGAAAGTGCAGCGCAGGATGGAAGCGGAAATGGAAAGTTCTAATCGGCAGCGCGGTGCGTTGGCTTTTTTGGGGCGGTCGTTGCTGGCCGCGTCGGCGTCGGAAACTGCCGCGCAGGAATCCGGCTTCAGGCCGAACAAGTCGCTCAGCCCGACGCCGGAAAGCTTTGCGCTCGTTCATGCAGCGTCCGCGGCGCGGGCTAGCTAGGCGTTAGGCCATAAGGGAGAGTGATGTGGCAATTGAGAATATTCGGGCGGTGTATTTTCCGTACTGCATAGAGAAGCAAAGTGACGGCTCATGGGTTCT
>JAWLGK010000030.1:0-29357 GCA_041685115.1 Gammaproteobacteria bacterium
TCGCTTTGTCAGCGAAGAGGCGCGCATTCTACTCGCCCCGGAGAGTTTGTCAAGCGGTTGTTTTCGCTTTTCTTTCTCTCCATCCCGCCAGCCCAGTGGACCGTCAGGAGGCTGCGCATTCTACTCATCCCGGAGAGATTAGCAAGCGCTAATTTCGCTTCCTCTCCTTCCCCAAACACCCGGAGGCGTTCAGGAGGCTGCGCATTCTACTCAGCCCGGAGAGATTAGCAAGCGGATTTTCCACTTTCTTTTCTCTCCGCCCCGTCAACCAGCAGGTGACGGGAGGCGCGCATTCTACGTCGAGATTTTCTGACGTCAACGGGTCCGCGAAGATTCTTTTTTTGCGTGACCGAACAGAACCCGGATTGCGCTGTGCTTCGTCCCGGCTACGTTGGTTTACTTGCCTTCGCCGGAGACTGTGTTGATGCGGGCAACGCGGCGCTTTCCGACCTGCACGACGAGGGTCTCGCCGGCGGGGATTTGGACATCGCGGGACGCGACCCGTTCCCCGTCAATGCGCACGGCGCCCTGCTGGATCATGCGCAGCCCCTCGGAGGTGCTCGACGTCAGCCCCGCCTCTTTGAGCAGGTTGGCGATGGGCATGCCCTCTGCAACGGCGATGCTGAGTTCTTCCAGATCGTCGGGCAGCGCACCTTTCTGGAAACGTTGGACAAAGTTCTCCTGTGCACGTTCCGCCGCAGCGGTATCGTGAAAACGGGCAACGATTTCCTTCGCCAGCTCGAACTTCACGTCGCGTGGGTTACGGCCTTCCTCCACGCTGCGGCGCAATGTGGCGATGTCCTGCATGGAGCGGAAACTGAGCAGCTCGAAGTAGCGCCACATGAGGGTGTCGGAAATGGACATGAGCTTGCCGAACTGTTCGTCCGGCGACTCGTTGATGCCCACGTAGTTGCCCAGGGACTTGGACATCTTCTGCACGCCGTCGAGCCCTTCGAGCAGCGGCAGGGTGATCACCACCTGCGGGCGCTGGCCGTAAGCCTCCTGCAACTGGCGACCGACCAGCAGGTTGAATTTCTGATCAGTGCCGCCCAGTTCCACATCGGCCCGCATGGCCACGGAGTCGTAGCCCTGGATGAGCGGGTAGAGGAATTCGTGAACAGCGATGGGGCGGCCTTCGCTATAGCGTTTGCTGAAATCATCGCGCTCGAGCATGCGTGCCACCGTGTGCTTGGCGGCAAGCTGAATGAGATCGCTTGCCGTCATGGCGCCCATCCAGCTGGAGTTGAACATGACCAGGGTCTTTTCCGGGTCGAGGATCTTGAAGATCTGCTGCTCGTAGGTGCGCGCGTTCTCGATGACCTGGTCGCGCGTGAGCGGCGGGCGCGTGGCGCTCTTGCCGGTCGGATCGCCGATCATCCCCGTGAAGTCACCAATGAGGAACAGCACTTCGTGGCCCAGTTCCTGGAACTGGTGAAGTTTGTTTATCAGCACCGTGTGGCCAAGGTGCAGATCGGGTGCGGTCGGGTCAAAGCCGGCCTTGATGCGAAGGGGGCGCCCTTCCTTGAGTCGAGCCCGTAGATCATCCTCGAGGAGGATTTCGGTCACTCCCCTCCTGATGAGCGAAAGCGCCTCATCAACCGTGTTCATGCGCGACTCCAAATTCCGTGATGCAACTAGCATTTAGCGTGACAAAAACCGGGCCTAATTCATTGACCCTGTTGGTTCTGCACGCGTATGGTAACTCCAAATTACGGAGCTTTTCCGGGTGACTACGTTCAGCTATTCCAACAAGGACCTGAAGGGTCTCACGCGGCGCCGGCGCGTATTGCTGCGCCGCCCCCAGTTCCATCTTGCGCTCGGCGCCTCGATTGCACTGGTGGTGGCAGCCGTGTTTTCCCTCAGCCAGGACGCCTCGGCGATGCGCGCGCCCAGGCTTGGGGACGTACCGCTGGTCGAACCCATCGCGCTCCCCGAGGGCGTACTGACCGCCACACCGCCCCAGGAACCCGCCATCGAACCGGTCGGGGAAACCGTGGTAGTGCGTCCGGGCGACTCGCTGGCGCTCATTTTCTCGCGGCTCGGACTGTCGGCCACTACGCTGCATGCGGTAATGCACGCCGGTCCGGACACCCGTCAACTCAGGCTCCTGAAGCCAGGTGAACAGCTGGAATTTCACATCCGCGACGGCGAACTGCAGGCGCTGAATTACATCATCGACCGCACCCGAACGCTAGCGGTCCGTGCCGGCGACGACGGTTTTTCGGCAAAGTTGCTGCAAGTCACGCCGGAGCTGCGCACCGCGCAGACCAGCGGCACCATCGACAGCTCCCTCTATATGGCGGCGCAGAAGGCGGGCCTTCCGGAACCGCTCATCATGCAGCTCGCCGGGATTTTCGGTTGGGATATCGACTTCGCGCTGGACATTCGCGCCGGTGACCGTTTCTCGGTTATCTACCAGGAACCCTACGTGGCGGGCGAGCGCTTTGGCGAAGGCACCATTCTGGCTGCCGAATTCGTGAACAATGGACGCGTGCATCGTGCGGTACGCTTCTCGGACCCTTCTGGACACACCGACTATTACGACCCGGACGGCCGCAGCATGCGCAAGGCATTCCTGCGCAGCCCCGTCGACTTCAATCGCATCAGTTCGCGCTTCACGAAGGAGCGCTATCACCCGGTGCTCGGCGTAAAACGTCCGCACCGCGGTGTGGACTATGCGGCTCCCATCGGCACACCCGTGAAGGCCGCGGGCGACGGCAAGGTGCTGTTCGTGGGCACCAAGGGCGGTTACGGACGCACCATCATCCTGCAGCACGGCGGACAGATCTCCACGCTGTACGGGCACCTGTCCCGGTTCCAGCGCGGCCTGCGCTCGGGCGCGCGGGTGCGGCAGGGCCAGATCATCGGCTATGTCGGCAAGACCGGCGTGGCCACCGGGCCGCACCTGCATTACGAGTTCCGCCTCAACGGCGCGCACCGCAACCCGCTTACCGTGAAGCTGCCGAGCGCCGCGCCCATCCGCTCGGCCTACGCGCAGAACTTCCGGACCTTCGCCGGCGCCATGTTCACGCAGCTGGACCTCATCTCGGAAATCCAGCTTGCCGGCAACGAGCTCTGATCAGGTGCTCCAAACCTGAAAGCACACCTTTCACCAGAAGCCTCAAAGAAGAATCGGGATTGCCTGCCTCTGCGTTTGCCTTGGCACTAGTTTGCGCTCCTTCTCCCCGCCCCTCGGCAATCGTCTCCATGTATTGCCTACCTCCTGGATCCATGCAGTCATCTCCCGAGGGCCGTCTCTTGGTCACGTCATTTCCCGGAGAGACGGAAGCTTGCGCTCCTTCTCCCTCCGGGAGAAGGACAGGATGAGGGGATCAATAAACCAACAACCGCTCCTGAATTGATCCCCTCTCCCCAGCCCTCGGCAACCGCTCCTGCGTTGCTCTACCTCGCGCATCCATGCGCTCGTCTCCCGGAGGGAGAGGGGGTAAGAAGGGCTGGCTACGACGGCGAAATGTGACTACGAGACAGCCGGAGGGAAAGGGGGTGTTCCGGTACCGCCCTACACTCGCCCGCGCAGGTGCACCGGCGTGTAGTCGCGCACGGGCTCGCCCGTGTAGACCTGCGTGGGACGGAAGATGCGATTGTCAGCCAGCTGTTCGCGCCAGTGCGCCAGCCAGCCGGCGGAACGCGCCACCGCAAACAGGGCGGTGAACTGGTCGGGGGGGATGCCCATTTCCGAGTACAAGATGCCCGAATAGAAGTCCACGTTGGCGTACACGCCCTTGGTGCCCAGGCGCTCGCCGGCGGCCTCCTCGAGGGCCAGCGCGGTCTCGAACAGCGGGCTTACGCCGCGACTGGCGGCCAGCTTCTCGACAAGGCCCTGCAAGATGGTGGCGCGCGGGTCTTTGACCTTGTATTCCCGGTGACCGAAACCCCAGACCTTGGCTTTCGCTTCCAGCTTCTTGTCGAGCCAGGTCTGCACGTTTTCGGGCCGGCCGATCTGCTCGAGCATCTCGACCACTTTCTGGTTCGCACCGCCGTGCAGGGGCCCGGAAAGGGTGCCGATGGCCGCCGCCACCACGCCGTAGGGACTCGCCAGCGTGGAACCGGTCACCAGCGCGGCGAAGGTGGAGGCGTTGATGGTGTGCTCCGCGTGGAGGATCAGGCAAGTGTCCAGGATGCGGGCCAGCATCGGGTCCGGCTCCTGGCCGGTGAACATGAACAGGAAGTTCTCGGCGAACGACAGGTCGCAGCGCGGCGCAAACGGGTCGTAGCCGTTGCGGATGTGTTCCCATGCGGCGACGATCACCGGCATGCGTGCGATGATCTTCACGGTCATGCTGTGGATGTAATCGAGATCGTCGGCGAGATCGGTGCCGGAGATGCGCTCATTGCACGGGTAGAACATGCCGAGGCAGGCGACGGCCGTCTGGAGCATTTCCATGGGATGCCCGGTGGCCGGCATGTGCTTCATCATCTCGCGGATGTTGTACTTCACCCGCCGGTTGCGGCGCAGTTGGGCATCGAAGTCGGCCAGTTCGCTCGCCAACGGCAACTGGCCGTCCAGCAGGAGCAGCGCGGTTTCCTCGAACGTGCTGTGCTCCGCCAGCTGCTCGATGGGATAGCCACGGTAGGCAAGAATTCCCTTTTCGCCGTCGATCACGGAGATGTTGGAGCGCGTCGCGGGGACACCCTCGAGGCCTGGTAAGTATTCGTTCATGCCGTTTTCCCAGCCTTGAAAGGGCGGCTAGGATAGCTTCGCAAGGGTCCACAACGCAAAAGGCCCGGCGTATGCCGGGCCTTTTTTGCAGTGACTACAATAAGTTACGCCGAGAATGAGGAACCGCAGCCGCAGGTGGTGGTGGCGTTGGGGTTGCGGATGACGAACTGCGCGCCCTCCAGACCTTCCACGTAATCGATCTCCGCGCCCGCCAGGTACTGGAAGCTCATGGGGTCGATGAGCAGGGTCACACCGCCCTTCTCCACGGTGGTGTCGCCTTCATTGACGGCGTCATCGAACGTGAAACCGTACTGGAATCCGGAACAGCCACCCCCGGTGACGAACACGCGGAGCTTCAGGGCGGGGTTACCTTCTTCGGCAATCAGGTCCCGCACCTTGTTGGCCGCGCTGTCGGTAAAAATGAGAGGGCTTTCGTCGCTCATGGTCTTCTCCAAATCGGGGGCTCGAATGTCGACTGATTATGCGAATCCTGAGTGAATTAATCAAGAATCGACCGTGACAACTTCGCTGGCGTCCGCGGCCGGCACCTGCTTGCCGCGCGGCAGGGCCTTGCGGCCCTCGTCATAGTGAATCAGGCTGCCGTTAACCTCCGCGCCCCGGGCCATCTCGATGACCTTATAGTAGACGTTGCCCTTCACGCGGGCGTTGGCGGCGAGCTGGATGTGCTCGGACGCATACACGTCACCATTGACGCAGCCGTTCAGCACCAGATTCGGTACCCGCACCTCGCCCTCGATGAGACCGCGCTCACTGAGGCTGAGGATGGAATTGGCTTCCTGCTCGGCGATGATGTTGCCGCGAATGGTACCGTCCACGTGGAGCCCGCCGGAGAACCGCACGTCGCCGCGCAATTCCGTGTTCTGGCCGATCAGCGTGTCGATTTTGGAAGCCTTCTTGTTGCCGCCATTGCCCCACATATGTCTCTCCTAGGCCGCGGGCCAATCAAAAACTCTTTCCAGACCCTGGTGCCGCTGGTCGCGGGGAACCACCTTCACCGTGGTACGCACCGGAGTAAAACCTTCGGGCAACGCCAGGTTGCCTTCGAAGTTCTGGAAGTACTTGAACCGATATGTCAGTTGCCGCGCATCTTCCGTCACCAGATCGTTCAGGTCGAGCACGCTGATGCGGCCGTCCTGATTGCCCTCGATGGCTACGGTCACCCGACCGCTGGCTACCCTATCATTTTTCAAAACCTGGGTTAATACGAGCTTGTAGCGATAACCACGCTCAAGGCCGTTCGGGGTCAGGTCGAAGGCCTGCACGCGCAGGCCCGCCGCCGCTTCCTTGGGCGTCACGATGCCCCGATAAAACGCCAGTTCGCCGTTCAATTCGGCGATCTCGTCCTGCAACCCGGCCACTGCGGTCTCGAGCTGCTTGTAGGCTTCGCGCTCGATCTGGTTGCTGCGTTCCAGCACCGCCTGCGCTTCGCGCAATTCACCGATGGTCTTCTCGTGCTGCAGGTTCACCTCGGTGAGCCGGGCCGCTTCCTTGTTCGCCGAAACGAAGTCCACGCCGGCGCGATAGCGCCCGTAATCGAACAGGCCCCAGCCCGCCACCAGCACACCCACCACGGCGAGTATCACCAGCCGCGTAACGCGGGCGGAATCGAAGGCCCGGATGACGACGCGGCTCATGGCAGCACAGCGATGGCGTCGAGGCCCGCCGTTTCCTTACAGCCAAACATGACGTTCATATTCTGCACGGCTTGTCCCGCGGCGCCCTTGACGAGGTTATCAATAACGGAAAGAACGACGACGGTGTCACTGTCCTGAGGACGGTGAACGGCGATACGGCACAGATTGTTGCCGCGCACCGTGCGCGTCTCCGGGTGACTTCCCGGCGGCAGCACGTCGACAAAGGCCTCGCCCGCGTAGCGCTCGGCGAACAGCGCCTGGAGGTCCACGGAGGTGTCCTTCAGGCGGGCGTAGAGCGTGGCATGGATACCGCGGATCATCGGCAACAGGTGCGGCACGAAGGTAAGACCGATATCCTGACCGGCCGCCAGGGCCAGGTTCTGGCGAATCTCGGGCAGGTGCCGATGGCCGGACGTACCATAGGCCTTGAAGCTACCCTCCACCTCGGCGAGCAGCATACCGACGGCGGCCTTGCGCCCCGCGCCGCTCACACCAGACTTGGCGTCTGCGATCAGCCCGTCGAGGCTCACCAGGCCCTGCTCCACCAGAGGCAGGAAACCGAGCGTCACGGCGGTGGGATAGCAGCCGGGATTGGCCACCAGGCGCGCATCGCGGACGGCGGCACGATTCACCTCGGGCAGGCCATAGACGGCCTCGGCGACCAGTTCCGGGCAGGCGTGCGACATGCCGTACCACTTCTCCCAGACCGCCAGGTCCTTGATGCGGAAATCCGCAGCGAGGTCGATCACCTTCACGCCCGCATCGAGCAGCTCGCGAGCCATGGTCATGGCAGTGCCGTTCGGGGTGGCGAAAAACACCACGTCACAGGACTGGAGCACGGCGGGCTCGGGCGCCGTGAAGGCGAGGTCCACATGGCCGCGCAGGTTCGGGAACATCTCGGCCACGGGTAGGCCGGCCTCGCTGCGCGAGGTGATGACGCGCAGTTCCACTTCGGGGTGTCCCGCGAGGAGCCGCAGCAGTTCCACACCTGTGTAACCAGTGCCGCCGACGATGCCTGCCTTTATCATGGGGGCCGTTCCTGAAGATCGCGTCCGTTAGGGGAAGGCGAATGATAAGAGGTGATGGCGCGGAGCGAAAGGCCGCACACCGCAGAAAAAAGAAAGCGGCCGAGAGGCCGCTGAATGACTGCACATTTCGTTTTTCTTGTGAGGAAACTAGACCCCACCGCGAAATGATGCGCATAAATTAATGAACCGGCCGGGAGCCGTCAAGTGCAAGACCACCAACCCACTACCCCGCTGGAACGCCTGCGTCTGAAGCTCGCCCGCGCGGACGCGCTGGTGCAGCTGGCCGTGCTCGGCATCCTGTGCGGATTGCTGGCAGGCGCCGTGATCATTGCCTTCCGCCTCAGCCTCGAGCACCTGCAAGTGCGGTTGCTCATGTCGCACGCGGAAGATTACGAAAATCTCCCATGGCTTGAGCGGTTTGCCTGGCCTGCTCTGGGCGGGCTTGTACTCGGCCTGCTGTTCCACGTGCGCGGTATGCCGGTAGGGGTGGTGCACGTCATGGAGCGCCTGAATTACCACCGCGCCGTGCTGCCCTGGCGCAACGCGGCGGTGCAATTCTTCGCGGCATTGGTGAGCATCGCCAGTGGCCACTCGGTCGGACGTGAGGGTCCGGGCATCCACCTTGGCGCGTGGGGCGGCAGCGCACTCGGCGGCTGGCTGGCGCTGCCCGGCAATTCCCAGCGCACCCTGGTAGGCTGCGGCGTCGCGGCGGCCATCGGCGCATCGTTCAACACGCCGTTGGCGGGTGTGGTGTTCGCCATGGAAGTGGTGCTGATGGAGTACAGCATCACAGGTTTCGCGCCGGTGATCCTCGCGGCGGTGAGCGGCACGGCACTGACCCGCCTGGTGTACGGTCCCATGCCCGCCTTCGAGGTGCCGCCGCTCGAACTCGGCTCGGTGGCGGAACTGCCTTACGTGCTGATCATCGGCATCCTCATCGGCACGCTCGCCGCTGCCTTCGTGCGCCTCATTACCTTTGTCACTTCACACACCCAGGCCTGGCCCGCAGTCTTGCGACTCACCCTGGCCGGTGTGTGCACCGGCGCCCTGGCGCTGCCCGTGCCGGCCATCATGGGCATCGGCTACGACACGGTTTCCGGGGCGCTGCTCGGTCAACTCGGCCTGTTCGCCATGCTCGCCGTGGTGGGGGTGAAACTGTTGGCGACCACCGTGGGTATCGGCCTTGGCCTGCCGGGCGGGCTCATCGGCCCCACCTTCGTCATCGGCGCGGCGGCGGGCGGCGCCATGGGAATCTTCGCCAATGCCCTGTTCCCTGGCGACGTGTCCTCCCACGGTTTCTATGCCATGGTGGGCATGGGCGCCATGATGGGCGCGACCTTGCAGGCGCCGCTCGCCGCACTCATCGCCATGCTGGAATTGACCGGCAACCCGCACATCCTGCTGCCCGGAATGCTCGCAGTGATCGCCGCGGGACTCACCAGCAGCGAAGGTTTCCGCCAGGGCCCGGTATTCGTGGGCCTGCTGCGCACCCGCGGGCTGGAGACGCGCAACGATCCGGTACGCCAGCGCCTTCGCCGACGCGGCGTGGAGGCGGTGGTGGATCGGCGTTTTTTGCGTGCGCCGCGCTGCATATCGCGCGCCGCTGCGGAGGCCCTGCTGGCCGAAGCACCCCACTGGTTGCTGGTGCAGGATGCCGAGCCGCCGTTCGCCATACCTGCCGCCGATTTGGCCCGCGCGCTCGTCGCGGATGCGGCGGCGCAGGACATCGATCTGGCCGGCATCGCTTCGACCGCGCGCGGGCCCGCGATGGCCGTGCCGCTCACTGCCAGCCTGCTGGATGCACTGGAGGCGATGAACTCGGCCGATGCGGAACTCGTCTATCTCACGACGCAGGATCGCCGCGGTGGCGAACGCGTGTGCGGCGTGGTGCCACGGCAGGCCATCGAATCGGAATACCGGTACAATGACCGGCGTTTATGATCCTGCGCGGAACTACCTCATGCGAAGCAAGGAAATCCTGATTGCCGTTTTCGCCGTTCTGGTGCTCGCTCTGGCGGCCTTCCTGCTGTTTTCGCCGCCCGGCGCCAACCCGGCACCGCCCGCCAGTTTCACCACCCTGGACGGCAAGACCCTGCGGCTGACCGAACTGCGCGGCCGACCGGTGCTGGTGACCTTCTGGGCCACAACCTGCCCGGGCTGCGTGAGCGAGATGCCGCACCTGATCGAGCTCTACAAGGACCTGCATCCGCGCGGCCTGGAGATCATCGGCGTCGCCATGGCCTATGACCCGCCCGCGCAGGTGCGCGAAATGGTCACACGCCGCAGTGTGAGCTATCCCATCGCCCTCGACAGCGACGGCAGCATCGCCAAGGCCTTCGGCGACGTGCGCCTCACGCCTACGCATTTCGTCATCGACCCGCAAGGACGCATCGTGCAGCAGAAACTCGGCGAATTGGACCTGGCGGCGTTGCGGACCCGACTCGAACCCATGCTGAAGGGCGGTGCGTGATGTTGTGGGTGAAGTCATTCCACATCGTGTTCGTGGTGGCATGGTTCGCCGGCTTGTTCTACCTGCCGCGCCTGTTCGTCAATCACGCCATGGCGGAAACCGCCGCCGAGCTGGACCGCCTTGCGCTCATGGAACACAAGCTCTACCGGTTCATGACGCCGCTCGCCTGGCTTGCCGTTGGCCTGGGCCTTTGGCTGTGGCTGGGCTTCGGTTTCAGCGGCGGCTGGGTGCACGCCAAGCTGGCGCTGGTGCTGCTGCTCATCGGCTATCACTGGTATTGCGGGCGCATCCTGCGCGCGTTCGCCGCCGGGCAGAACAGCCGCAGCCACGTGTTCTACCGCTGGTTCAACGAGGCGCCGGTACTGTTGCTGCTGGTCATCGTGATCCTGGTGGTGGTGAAGCCCTTCTGAGTTGCAGCACGAAGGACGGGCACAACGCGGAGTTCGTGGGCGCGGAGGACGCGGAGAAGAAATGAATGTGACTTTTCTCTGCGCTCTCGGCGAACTCCGCGTTTAATTCAGATACAAGTGCGCTGACGTTGAAACGAACCATGGATATCCGCGACGACCTGCTCCGCCATTACCGCTGGCTGCGCCAGTACGGTTACAACGATTCGCACTCGGGCAATGCCTCGGTGCGCGACGGCGACGGGCTGTGGGTGACGCCCACCGGCGCGTGCGCGGACACGCTGCGAGCCGGCGAGCTGATCCGCTGCCCGCTGGAGGGCGCACCCGCGCCTGGCGCCTCGCTGGACGCGCCGTTGCACCAGGGCGTTTACCGCCGCAACGGCGAGGCGCGCGCGGTGCTGCACAGTCACGGACCCTACACCGTGGCCATGACCCTCGACGGCAAGGATTTCTTTCCGCCGGACTTCGAGGCCTGGTATTACTTCAAGCGCATTCCGGTGCTCTCCATTCCCTATGAGGATTACACCCGCGATGCGCCTGCGCGTGTCGCCGAGGGGCTGGCAGATCACCCCGTGGTGGTGGTGCGCGGTCATGGCGTGTTCGCCAGCGCGCCCAGCCTGAATCTCGCCTACAAGTGGACCTGCTCCCTGGAATCCTCCGCCAAGACGGCCTTCATCGCCCGCCAGGCCGGGACCTGGCGGGTCTGATACGATTTCCCTAGATTCCTCTCGGAGAATACCCATGCCGCAGGCCACCGTCCCCGTGGTCATGACCTTCGCCGGCAACGATCCCACGGGTGGCGCCGGCCTTTCCGCCGATATCGAGGCCATCGTGAGCATGGGTTGTCAGGCCGCGCCGGTGGTCACCGCACTCACCGTGCAGGACACCCGCAACGTGATGCACTTCGAACCGGTCAGTCCCGCGCTGGTGGTGGAGCAGGCCCGGGCGGTGCTGGAGGACATGCCGGTGGCCGCCTTCAAGATCGGCATGCTCGGCAGCGTGGAAAACGTGGAAGTCGTGCACACGCTGCTCACCGATTATCCAGACATCCCGGTGGTGCTCGATCCCATCCTGCGCGCCGGCGGCGGCGCCAGTCTCACCTCGGTGGACATGGCCGACGCCATGCTCCAGTTGTTGTTTCCGCTCGCGGTGATCGCCACGCCCAATTCCGAGGAGGCGCGCGTGCTGGCGCCCGAGGCCGACACCCTGGATGCCTGTGCCCAGGAGCTGCTCGCCACCGGTTGCGAACTGGTGCTCGTCACCGGCACGCACGAAAATACCCGGCATGTGGACAACGTGCTCTACGGCAACCAGCGACGGCTGGAGTCCTTCACCTGGGAGCGCCTGCCGCACAGCTATCACGGCTCCGGCTGCACCCTCGCCGCGGCCATCGCCGGGCTGCTGGCGCAGGGCCTCGAACCCTTCACCGCCGTGCACGAGGCGCAGGAATTCACCTACGAGGCGCTGCGCAATGCCTACCGGCTCGGCATGGGCCAGCACATCCCCAACCGGCTGTTCTGGGCCCGTGGCGATGACGAGGAGGAGGAGGCATGAGCCACCTGCGCGGCCTGTACGTGATCACCGATGCCCGGCTCATTCCCGACGCGCGACTGACAGCAGCGGTCGAGCAGGCCATCGCGGGCGGCGCGCGGGTGGTGCAATACCGCGACAAGGGCGGCGATGCGACCCGCCTGCAAGAACAGGCCGAGGCCCTCGCGAAACTGTGCCGGGCGCGTGGCGCGGTGTTCATCATCAACGACGATCCGGCACTCGCCGCGGCGGTGCAGGCCGACGGTGTGCACCTCGGCCGGGATGACGGCGATATCGCCGCCGCCCGCGCCCTGCTCGGCCCGGGCGCCGTCATCGGCGTTTCCTGTTACGACCAGCTGGAGCACGCGCAGGCCGCCGTGGCCGCGGGCGCCGACTACGTGGCCTTCGGCAGTTTCTTTCCCTCCAGCGTAAAACCCGACGCCGTGCGCGCCGCGCCGGCGCTATTGCGTGAGGCCAAGGCGCACCTGCATGTGCCGCTGGCCGCCATCGGCGGCATCACCTCCGTCAACGGCGCAGCGCTGGTGGCCGCCGGCGCCGATCTGCTCGCGGTGATCTCGGACGTGTTCGGCCACGACGACATCCGCGCCGCCGCCCAGCGCATCGCGCAGCTCTTCCCGTAACCGACGCAGCAGCGGGCTCAGCCCGCGATTCCCGCCGACGGCAGACGAAAACCATCGCGGCCTGAGGCCGCTCCTACGGGTTGGTCCGCATTTTTGGGGACGGATTACTCCGCACCGGAATCTTTTCTCTCGCCAAGACGCCAAGAACGCAAAGGGGTTGGGAAGGACTTACCGACAGGAGCCTCGGGCACTTCCTCACCGGGTGAGGCATGAAGGCCGGAACCACTCGCACAGCAAATCCCTGGAAGAAAATCCTTCTCTGCACCCGCGAGTTACGTGTCCCGCCCCGTGGTTGCTCACTTTTACTCTCATTTGCCTGGCGCGCTAGCGCAGCAGGTTGCCCACCCCTGTCAGCACCAGCAGCGCGGCACTCAGCCGGGTGGCGGTGACGCGGTGGTGCTGGAGTTGCTCGCGCAGGCGGGCGCCGATCCAGGCGGCGCCGACGCCGTAGACCAGGGACGGGACGAAGATCGCGCCGAGACCGAAGCCGAGGCCGAGCAGCAGGCCGTGCCACGGGCTGGCGCTGACGGCGGCGGAGAAAAGCACCGTTCCCAGCGGCGCACACGGGGTGAGGGTCATACCGGCGCCAAGCAGGAACAGCCCACCGGGGAGCAGCGGGCGGCCACGGCCGGGAAGGGTCGCGGCGGATTCCACACGCTGTAACGGCCGCTCGTCGTTGGGGCCTGCAGCACCGCCATGGCAGGTGGGTGCGCCGGCGCGGCGCTGCCACAGGGCGAGGCCGATGAGGATGGCGGCGACGCCGACGAGGGCGCGCACCTGGGCGGCCTCCGCGATCTGACCGCCCAGGTATTCGCCGAGGGCGCCGGCCGCGGTGGCGAGGGCGGCGTAGCCGCCCAGGCGACCAAGGGAAAACGGCAGCAGGATGCGCCAGGAGCGGCGGATGCCGCCGTCGCTGGCGAGGAACACCGGGCCCAGATAGGGCAGACAGGCCAGGGTGCACGCCCCCATGCCGAACACCAGGCCCAGCACCGCGGCCATGGGGAAGCTGACCAGGGTCTGCTCGATGGGGGTCATGCCTGTTCCACCAGGTGTTCGCTGCGGGCGAGCATGGCGGCGCCGAAGGCGGTGGTGGTCTGCGGGTGTTCCGGAACCACCAACTGCCGTTGCAGTTCGTCCTCGATGGCGGCCACCAGCCCCTTGTTGAGGGCGGGACCGCCGTCGAAATAGACCCGGTCCTCGATGCCCACGCGCTTGGCCAGGCGCACGGTGCGCTTGGCGATGGAGTAGTGGATCCCGGCGACGATGGCTGCCTTGTCGTGGCCGCTGGCCAGCAGGCCGATGATCTCCGATTCGGCGAACACGGTGCAGGTGCTGTTGATGGCGAGCGGCGCGCTTTGACTATTGAAGTGGCAGTCGCCCAGCTCCTCCAGATCGATCTCCAGGTTGCGCGCGGCGACGTCGAGGAAACGGCCGGTGCCGGCGGCGCACTTGTCGTTCATGGCGAAATTGACCACATGGCCATCGGCGTCGATCTGGATCGCCTTGGAGTCCTGGCCGCCGATGTTGATGATGGTGCGCACGCCGCCGAAGGCCTTGCCCGCCTCGTGGGCGCCGATGGCGTTGGCGGTGATCTCGCTGATGGAGTCATCCGCTTCCTTGAACAGCTTGCGGCCGTAGCCGGTGGCGATGACATAGCGCACGTCGTCGCGGCTCAGCTTCAGGTCGGCGAGCAGGCGCGCCAGCGCCTCCTTGGCGTTCTTGTGGAACAGGCTGCCGGAGGCGGTGACGTGGACACCCACGAGGCTTCCCTTCTCGTCGACCACGGCTACCTTGATGGCGGTCGAGCCGATGTCGATGCCGGCGAAATAGTTCATGCGCGTTTTCTCTTGCGGGTCTTGATGGACTCGAGAAAGGCCTCGATGCGGGTGGAGAGCTGGCCCATGTCGTCGGGGCTGTAATCGGTCTCCACGTAGAGCATGGGGATGCCCTGTGCGGAGAGCGCCTCGGCGATGCTGCGCTGCTCCATCTCGTACACCTGACAGCCGGCGAAGGCCTGGTAGACCACGCCGTCCACGGCGAAGCTGTCGGCCAGTTCCAGCAGCCGGCGCCGGCGGTCGTCGTTGCGGGTGAAGATGGGGCAGGTGCAGGGCTTCAGATAGCGATCGGCGAGGGCGTCGACCATGTCGTCGAGGCGCCACTCGTCCACCGCGGTCAGGTCGTAGAGCATGCGGTTGGCCGAGCAGGTCTCGTCGGCCACCACCACGCCGCCGGCCTCTTCGATGAGCAGCGGCAGCTTGAGGTTGGGAAAGATGGGCGGCGAGCCGGTGAACAGGATGCGCGGCGCCTTGCGCTGGGCCGCCTGAAAGTTCTCCTGCTGGCGTTGCTGCAACTCCTGGTTCAGTGCCTCCACCGCCGTGGTCCAACGCTCGATGTCGTCGAAGAAAAACGCGTTGGTGACCAGGAAGGCGTCCTTGCCGAGGAACACCGCGGGCTGGCTCTTGCGGAGTTGGTGCAGCGTGCGGAACGCCGCCTGCGCACGCGCCGTGCGCGCCATGGCCGCCTTGAGCGCCTTGCGGGTCAGGCGCTTGCCGGTGACTTCAGTGAGCCGCACGGCGAACTGCCGCACGCTGCGTTGCCAGTAGAGCCGCGCCTCCTCGCTCTCCTTGGCCGGCGGCAGTTCCAGGTCGTACACCCGGTGGCCCATCGCCTCCATCATGGCGCTGGCCTTTTTCTTCTGGTCACAGGTGGTGGGATTGACGATCAGGTCCAGGCTGCCGATGCGCGGCACCGGGTCTTGGCTGCTGAGCATGCCCAGCGTCGCCTTCACCAGCGAACAGGACTTGGCAGGCATGAAATCGCCGCCGATCTGATCATAGTGATAGGCGCCGTTGCACAAACGCACCGGGGTGGCGCCGACGGCGTGGATCAACTCTTCCGGCGCCTGGATGCAGGTGGTGCCGATGCGCATCCCTTCGTACGGCAGCGCCTCGCCCTGGCAGTAGACGCGGCGGAACAGGTCGTAGAAATAATCCATCCCCCGCGGGTTGTCATCGAAGCGGTCGGTGAT
The DNA here is from genome assembly GCA_041685115.1 of Gammaproteobacteria bacterium. Classification (GTDB taxonomy): domain Bacteria; phylum Pseudomonadota; class Gammaproteobacteria; order Thiohalomonadales; family Thiohalomonadaceae; genus JALOAT01. Next base: position 15,441 of record JAWLGK010000030.1, read on the forward strand.
GTGGTCGAGGATGTTCTCCGCCTCGCGCGCCTGGCGGCTGTGATTGAACGATATGGGTTGACGCTCAGTCACCGGCGGCTCCTTTGTTCATGCGTTTCATGAACCCCTGTTCGGTCGCTTCGAAAATGGTGACGCCCGCAAAGGTGGCTTTGAGGGCGCCGTCCTCCGGGCAGGCGGAGACGCATTTCAGGCACAGGATGCAGTCGTCCTGCATGATGCGCGGTGTGTTCACCTCGTCGGCGATCTCCTTGATCTCCATGTCACACACCCGGTAGCAATCGCCGCAGCGGGTGCATTTATCGCCGTCCTTGCGCAGTTGCAGCAGCGCCGGCCGGGAGAGCAGGTAGTGCAGCGCGCTCATGGGACAGAAGAAGCAGAAGAAACGTTTTTTCACGAACGCGCCCGCGAAGAATCCGCCGGTGATGAGCATGCCCAGCGCGGTCATGATCATGGTGCTTTTTTCCGCGAAGTTGACCGTGAGCTGCGAGGTGTCGCCGGTGAACAGCGGGAGGATCATGCGGCCCGGGCAGATGTCGCAAAAAGGCGTGCCCAGGCTGTGGGGCAGCAGCCCGCCGCCTACCGCCAGGGGCATGAGAATGGTGAGGGCAAGCAGTACGTACTTGATCACCGTGAGGCGGCGGAAGGCGGCCTCGCGATAACGCGAAAAGCGCACGCCCAGGCGCGTGCGCAGCGCGGTGATCCAATCCTGCAAGGTGCCGAGCGGGCAGGCATAACCGCACCAGGCCTTGTTGAGCACGAAGAACCACAGCGCAAACAACACGAAGGCCTCAAGCACGCCGAGAATCGCCCAACTGAACAGTCGCTGCCAGGGCACGCTCAACTGGTGTTGCAGGGGCAGCAGGTAACACACGCCGCCACGGCTTTCACCGACGAAACCACAGGCGAAGGTGGGCAGGCTGTTGCCCAGATTCACGGCTGCGTAACCGCCGTACACGAAGAGCACGAAGAAACCCAGTTGCAGCCAGAAGCGGAAGCGCCTGAGGTCGATGCCGTTGACCCACTGCCTAATCATGGAAGCGCACCTCGCGAAACGGCCGGGTGCGGCGTCGGCGATAGACGTAAACGCCCAGGCCGCCGAAGCTCAAGCCGAACAGGCCGATGGCGAGGCCGTAGGCGTAGGACTGGTAATCGCGGCTGGACGGATGGTACTGACCGGCCAGGGTGGCCTGGTAGCGGGTGCGCGCGTAGGGCACGCCGTCCAGCGTGCCGGCCTCGGCCCGATCCAGGGTGGCGATTGCCAGGAAGTCCTGGCGATGGCGGTAATCGAAATCCACCCAATCCGGGAAATAGTCGCGCACCAGCGTGAAATGTACGCGGCCTTCCGCGTCGCTGTGCGCGGTATTGCGCCAGCCCGACATGGTATTCAGCGTCACCTCCGCGCCTGCCACGGGCGCGCCGTAGGCCAGCACGCGAAAGGTCACCGTGTCACCGAAGCCGAGGCGGGTATGGAAATCTTCCTTGTGGAGGCGTTCACGGACGAGCTCCAGGGGAATGCTCGCCAGGTGTTTGGGCGGCATTTTGCTTTGCACGTCGTCATGGCCCTCCCGGCAGCTGTGCTTGAGCACTTCCGCCTTGGCCACGCTGACGTGCAGGCGGGTGTCCCGCACCTTTCGCTGGGTCAGATAGACGTTGTAGAAACCCTCCTTGGCCACGGGGAAACGCCAGTGGCTGTGCTTCCCCGCAGAGTCAGCAGCCGATGGTGTGCTGTGTGCACCGGCAGGATCCTGCAACAGGACCTCGCCGCCCTCTGCCGCCGTGGCATAGCCGGCCGTGGCCGGGATCGGCCCGGCGCGCAGCCACAGGCGTTTGAAAAACGTGCCCCGCGGGCCGGGTTCCAACCAGCCGCCGTGGGCACTGCGCAGCCGCGCGGTCATGGCCGGGTCGGGTGGTTGGTCCGACAGCCACAGCGGCTCCGCCACGACGTGCTGTCCGCATAGGGCCAGGCACAGTGCCGCCCAGAAGCGAAAGGCCAGCATCGAAAGTCTCCTCATGGGGCCGACTACCACTGGTAGGAAAGCCCGGCGTAGAACGTGCGCGGGAGACCCACGTCATACTCACGACCGTCCGTGCCGTAGCTCACCCGTTCGGCGTACTTCTCGTCGGTGAGGTTCAACACGTGCGCCCACCAGGACCAGTGCGCGCCGCTCCAGGTGACGCGCAGGTGGAACAGATCGGGCCGGTCGGCCTTGCCGGCCGGGTCGTCGTTACTGTCGCTGGTGTAGTACTCGGTGATGGTGTTCCACTCCAGCTCGGCGGCGAGTCCGGGCACCGGCAGCCAGGTGAGGCGGGTGTCCAGGTGATGCTTGGGCGAGGCCTGAAGGGTATTGCCGCTCAGGTCGTCACTGCCGTCCACATAGTCGAGGTAGCGATTGTCGGCGTAGGTGTGCGCGACATCCAGGCGCCAGTGGTCGTGCGGCTGCCAACCGAGCAGGGTCTCCACGCCCTGGACCCGCACCTCGCCTGCGTTGACGTATTTCTCCAGGTGCTCGTTTTCCACCAGCATGTCGGTGATGGTGGTGCGGTAAACGGCTACGTCGTAGGTGAAGCGGCTGGCCGGAAACCGGCCGCGCAGGCCGACTTCCACGTTTTCGGCCCGTTCGGGGTCGAGATCGGGGTTGGGGTCGTAGCCACGACCGCCCACGAACAAATGCGTACGGCTCGGCACCACGAAACCCTGCCCGTAACCGACCCAGGCGGTGTTGTTCGGATCGAGGTCGACGCTGGCGCCCGCCTTGGGGCTCACGTGGCCGAAGGTCTTCGATTCGTCGAAGCGGGTGGTGGTCCCGCGCGAGGTCTTGTGACCTTCGGCGGAGTACTCGATGCGGTCGTAGCGCGCACCGAGCGACAGGCGCAGGCGTTCGAGCGGGGCGATCTCGTATTGAATGAACGGCGAGGTGCCGACGGCGGTCACGTCGAACTGCTGGGCGATGGCGCTGGACGTGGTGCGCCCCTCGAAGGTGGTGGTGTCCAGGGCGCTGTGCAGCAGGTCCAGGCCGGTGATCAGTTGCGAACGGCTGGCCTCGAAGTCCTGCCGGTATAGCGCGACCAGGTTGTGATTCACCACGTCGTTGCTGCTGATCCCGCCGGTGGCGCTGTAGGAAGGCGTACCCTCGGTCTGGCTGTTCCTGACGCCGTAGGAGATGTCGAAGGCGGAACGGGAGTTCATCTGGCGCTCGTACTTGACGGTGCCGGACACGGATTCCTCGTCGTTGTAGGCATCCAGCACCGCCGCCTGGCGCCAGTCGCTCTTGAACTGCGCCTCGCTCAGCGAGCCCGGGTCCTCCTGGAAGTTGTCCAGGTATTCGGCGCGCACCGTCACGCTGGACTGGAGGTCCGGCGCAAACTGGAGCTTGCCGCTGGCGGCGCGCCGACGACGCGCGGTGCGGTCCTGCCAGCCGTCGGTGTCGAGGAAATTGGCGTCGGCGAAATAGCCCACCGCGCCGTGGGTGCCCGCGGCCGAAACGCCGCCACGCCGGCGCTGGTGCTCACCCAGTTCACCCCATACGCGGTATTCCGGATCCAGCGGCGGCTCGCGGGTGATGACGTTGATTACGCCACCGAGGGCGTTACTGCCATAGAGCGCGGAGGCGGGCCCGCGCACCACCTCCACCCGTTCGATGTCGAAGGTGTTGGTGTCTTCGGCGCCCGAGATGGTGCCGGTGCCGAAGGCCGCGCGCGTGGCCAGGCCGTCGACCAGGTTGATGGTGTAATTGCGGCCGCTGGGAATACGCAGGTTGCGGATCATGCTGTAGCCCGGGATCCGCTTCATGAGCTCGGTGGTGGCGCTGGTGAACTTGATGGTGTCCAGTTCCTCCTCGCCGACCACCGTGACCGCCGCCGTCGTGTCCTGGAGTTCCGAGGCCATGCGCGTCGCAGTGACGGAAATCACGGGGTGGTCCGGTGGTGCGGCACTTCCATCAGTGGTTTGTGCCTGTGCCCCGGAAGCGATGATGAAGAGGCTGGAAACCAGACAGGAGAAGCGGGTGAATCGCATGGCGGTCATCGTGGGTCCCATCAACAATGTTCATGGCTAGGCGACGCCTCCATGCGACAAGGGAAAACATTGATGAAGTGGCAATATCCATGCCAATCGTAAGTTATTGAAGTGAGTAGATGCCCGGGTTCGACGTGCTGGAGATCGAGCGATTTGCCACAGCAGATGAGGGAAAAGGCCTGGTCATTTGGCCCAGTGCCTGCGGATGGATGGCCGGCCGGGTGAAACAGCATCGGGGTCCGTGCGACACGGCCACACGCGGGGAAACGCCGGGGGCGAGCCCCCTTGGTGTGCGCGCGCCTTGTCCCCCCGCAGGGTGCTGCCTACAATCCGGGGCGCTATCCGAGCCAGGGACATGGACACCGAGCCGTGGTGCGGCGGCCGAGTGAAGCTGTCGGGACAGCCACCGAACCCGCAACCGCCTGGCGGAGTATGATGGGCACGGCCTCGCCGGCCCGCCCTGGATGCTCGATGGGCCACCCCCGGCGACACTTCCGTAGATTCAAGACGAAAGATCGATACCCATGCAAAACTCGCAAAACCTCTTCGCCGCAGCCCAGAAACACATTCCGGGCGGTGTCAATTCGCCCGTGCGGGCGTTCCGCGGCGTGGGCGGTGACCCGGTGTTCGTCAAGCGGGTCAACGGCGCCTACATGTGGGGCGAGGACGATCGCCGCTACATCGACTACGTGGGCTCATGGGGTCCGGCCATTGTCGGCCATGCCCACCCGGCGGTGGTGAAGGCGGTGCAGGACACGGCGGCCGATGGCCTGTCGTTCGGTGCGCCCTCGGTGCGCGAGACCGTCATGGCCGACCTGTTATGCGAGCTGGTGCCCTCCATGGACCTGGTGCGCATGGTCAGCTCCGGTACCGAGGCCACCATGTCGGCGATCCGCCTCGCCCGTGGCCACACCGGCCGCGACACGATCGTGAAATTCGAGGGCTGCTATCACGGCCATTCCGATTCCCTGCTGGTGAAGGCCGGTTCCGGCGCACTCACCCTCGGCGTGCCGAGCAGCCCCGGTGTACCGGCCGCCTTCGCCGAGCACACCCTGACCCTGCCCTACAACGACCTCGCCGCGGTGCGCGACACCTTTGCCAAGGTCGGCGGACAGATCGCCTGCATCATCGTGGAGCCGGTGGCCGGCAACATGAACTGCATCCCGCCGGTGCCCGGTTTTCTCGAAGGCCTGCGTGAGCTGTGCGATGCCCACGGCAGCGTGCTGATCTTCGACGAGGTGATGACCGGCTTCCGCGTCGCCCTGGGCGGCGCGCAGGCGCACTACGGCATCGTCCCGGACCTCACCACGCTCGGCAAGGTGGTGGGCGGCGGCATGCCCGTGGGCGCCTTCGGCGGCAAGCGCGCCATCATGGAGAAGATCGCCCCGCTCGGCCCCGTGTATCAGGCCGGCACGCTGTCGGGCAATCCGGTGGCCATGGCCGCCGGCCTCGCCACCCTGGCCATCGTGCGCCAGCCCGCCTTCTACACGGAACTGGCGGAAAAGACCGAATACCTGGTGGGCGGCATCATGGCGGCGGCCAAGAGCGCCGGCGTGCCCATGAGTGAAAATCATGTGGGCGGCATGTTCGGGCTGTTCTTCACCACGGAGGACAAGATCACCAGTTACGGTCAGGCGGTAGGCCACTGCGACGCGGAGCGCTTCAAGCGCTTCTTCCATGGCATGCTCGAGGAGGGCGTTTACCTGGCGCCGTCGGCCTATGAGGCAGGGTTCGTCTCGGCGGCCCACTCCCGGCAGGACCTGGACGACACCATCACGGCCGCGGCGCGCGTACTGGTGCGGATCTGAACCCGTGCACTACCGCATCATCCCGGTCACGGCCTTCCAGCAGAATTGCTCGCTGGTGTGGTGTGATGCCACGCGGCGCGCGGCGCTGATCGATCCGGGGGGTGACGAGGACGCGCTGATCGCCGCGGCGGAGCACGAGGGCGTGACCATCGAACGTCTGGTGCTCACGCACGGCCATCTGGACCATGTGGGCGCGGCGGGTGCCCTCGCCCGCCGGCTCGGCGTCCCCGTGGAAGGTCCGCACGCCGATGACGCGTTCTGGCTGGAGGCGCTGGGCCAGCAGGCGGCGCACTTCGGTTTCCCACCCGCCGAACCCTTCATGCCGGATCGTTGGCTCACGGACGGCGACGAGGTGACCGTCGGCCATCTGAAACTGGAGGTCATTCACTGCCCCGGTCACACGCCGGGCCACGTGGTGCTGTTCGCACCCATCGCGCGCGTCGCCTTCGTGGGCGACGTGCTGTTCCACGGCTCCATCGGCCGCACCGATTTTCCGCGCGGCGACCATGGGGCGCTGATGCATTCGATCAAGCAAAAGCTGCTCCCGCTCGGCGACGACATCCAGTTCGTACCGGGCCACGGCCCCACCTCCACATTCGGCGAAGAGCGCCAGGGCAATCCCTTCCTGACCCGGTAGTGTGGTACTTGGTGTCAGAGTAAACACGCGGCGCAGGTTTTTTACTCTGGTCGCTCAGTCGTGCCGCACATACCCCCCGTGCACGCCGCGCTTGCTGAGAACCACCTGCCATAGCTGAATGTCTCTCGCCCGGAACGCGCCTGCACAGGAGAGCAGATAGTAGCGCCACATGCGATGGAATCGTTCCCCGTAGGCGGCGAGGGTCGGTCTGGCCGTCTCGAAATTCCGATACCACGCCATCAATGTCTTGTCGTAATCCGCCCCGAAATTATGGACGTCCTCAATGACAAACAACGCATCGACGGCGTCGCCAATCTGGCCCAGGGACGGCAAATCGCCATTGGGGAAGATGTACTTGTCTATCCATGGGTCGGGAGCGCTCTTGCGGTTGTTTTTGCCGATGGTGTGCAACAGAAAGAGGCCGTCGTCTTTCAATGACCGCTGGACCACTTCCATGTACTCGCGATGGTTTTTTCGCCCCACGTGTTCGAACATGCCGATGCTCACGACACGGTCAAACTGTTCGCTCATGCCACGGTAATCCTGGAGTCGGAACTCTATCGGCAGACCGGCACAGAGTCGTTGGCCATACTCGGCCTGTGCTCTGGAAATGGTGACACCCACGCACTCCACGCCATAGCGTTCTGCGGCGAATTTCATGAAGCTTCCCCAGCCGCAACCGATGTCGAGCACCCGCATGCCTTTCCTGAGCCCCAGCTTTCTGCACACCAATTCCAGTTTGTGCTCCTGGGCCTGTTCAAGCGTCGTTGCGTTTTTCCAATAACCGCAGGTGTATGTCATTCGGTCATCGAGCATGGCTCGATAGAAGTCGTTGCCAAGGTCATAGTGCGCCTCCCCGACCTGCCAGGCGCGCCTCACCGTCTGGAGATTGAGGATGTGTGCTCGCAGCGCGTGGAGCGCCAGTCGAATCGGCGCGATCTGGCGGTCGAGTTGCGCGCGCAAAACGCGAAAGAAGAAGGAGTCGAGACTTTCGACGTCCCACAGGCCCTCAATGTAGGCCTCACCCAGTCCAAGACTGCCGCGCGAGAATACCTGGCGTGGAAAGACGGATGAATGTACCTGGATATCCCAGGGGCGATTGCCATTTATCCGTATGTCGGCATAAAGGAGCAGCTCCTCAAGGAGACGAAAATCGCTGGAGCCTTGCGAGCGGCTTGAGATTTCGGAGGCGGTGGAGTTGTCCATGGCGTACCTTCATTCTTCTTGGGCGGCGCGTTCGTGTGCAGCTCGTTCGCCGGCGCCTGTTCTCCGCTGCACGGCTACGGTATGTCGTCTGCTACCTGGGGGAAGGCTGTCTGATTCTGTCGAAGAACACTCTGACCAAGTCTGAGCGCGTGACGATGCCAAGCACGTGACGCTCGGCATCACAGACGATCACGCGCTTGATGCGGTTCTTTTTCATCAATTCGAGTACATCATGCAGGGTCTGCTCAGGCGCGGCAGTGACGATATCGGACACCATGACGTCGGACACGAGATCGTCAGGGGCCTGGATATCGACCGGGTGCGCGAACATCGTTTCCAGGGTTTGCCAGAGGCTGTGTGTGGGGTGGTGACTCGGCACGCCCAATGCGCGCAGGAAGTCGGCCTCGGTGACGATACCTACGAGTTTGTTCTGGCGATCTACCACGGGCAAGCCGCTGATCTTGCCGACAACAAGGCGGTGTGCCGCCTCCGCAAGCGTGGTGTCGGCGTGTACGGTTTCGACGGGATGCGTCATCAGGTCACTGACCCGGATGCTCCCGGTGGTGCGCAGATAAGCATGCTTTTCTACCTTGCTGTTGATTTCCATGAGATCGTCCACCGTGATATCCAGAAATGTGTTCATTTCGCGAAGTGCGGAAATGAAGTCTTCGCGCACCAGGTTTCTGCATCTGAATCTGCGCATATCCGCCTCCCGCCGACGATTAAGCGGCCGTTTCCGTGTAGTCCACCCGTTGCCATGAGTTTTCGTTGAGAAACACTTCGTATTTGGCCCAGCGGGCGAACACGTCTGGCGCGGTACGGCCGGTTGCCCGCCGTTCTGCGCCGGCAACAACGTTGAACTCCACCTGCACCGCGCGAGAGTCCGCTGAGTACTTTTTCGCCGTGACTCGACGAATCTGCCAGAGCGGGCCATGCAGGCCGTTGCTGTAACAGCGTCCTGCCTGGATATCCTCCGGCGCCATGCTTGCCGTGTCTTTTTGGAGTTCGAGCAGGTGGTAGAGCTCCTCAAGATCACAGCCCGTGTGGTCGCCCGCCGCGCGGTGGCTCAAACCGCGCACTGCCGCTTCCAATTCACGACGACTCAAATGGTCCTCGTTCTTTGCTACCGAATGGCCCGATTTCACGCGTGGCGAGGCCAGCGCGGCGGGATAGCGGCGCCAGGCAAAGAGGCCGTTGAAGAGAATCGCGATTGCCAGCAAAACCAATGCGTCAAGCAACACCGGCGTCACGACATACTGGAACCCCAGGGCGCGAAGACTGTCGCCGCCGACGACAGCGGTCAGTGCGGTGGCGCCGCCCGGCGGGTGTATGCAGCGCAGGTAGTGCATCGCACCGATGGCTAGCGCGACCGCAACAGGCGCCGCCACCATAAGGTCGGGGAGCCACGTGGCGCAGGCGACGCCGATCAGCGCAGAAACGACGTGGCCACCAAGCACCGGCCACGGTTGGGACATTGGCCCGTGGGGAACCGCGAACAACAGCACAGCCGATGCGCCCACGGAAGCCGCAACCCCCGCGGTCCCCTGAGGATCGACGAAGTGTCGGCTGATCCACACCACGGCGAGAACACCCGCCAATCCGCCGCCCAGGGAAAGCCATTTCTCCAGGTGTCCCGTTTTGTTCGGCTCGATGCCAACCAGACTGGTCCATTTCGCCATGCGATCCCCAAAGACAGTTGTGCCCTAGCGGCGCGTGTTTTGCTTGCGTGTCGCGTTAGAAGCCGGAACACGCTTCATGTTGGAAAGACGCCAATGTCCGTCCGTTTTAGCTGCGCCAATAGACAAGTCGATTAGTGGGTCATTTAGTTCTGAGGGATATTAGTGGATACTGGTGAAGCAAAAAAACGATAAAATTTGCACGTTGGTATCGAAAACTTCGATAGGAAGACGGGGCGTGGATACTGATCAAATCCGGACATTTCTGGCAGTGGCGGCCAACGGCAGTTTCCTGGAAGCCGCCAGTCGCCTTCACGTCACGCAATCCACGGTCAGCGCGCGGATTCGCAACCTCGAGACGTATCTGGGCGCGAAGTTGTTCGCACGAAACCGCGGCGGCACGGTCTTGACGCTGGCGGGCAGGCGCTTCCTGCGCCATGCCAAGTCGTTGATGATCACGGTTGAACAGGCCCGATACGACCTCGGCCTGCCGAGCCGTTTCAATGGCAGCATCACGGTTGGCGCACGCATCGCCTTGTGCGAAGGATTCCTTCCCCGCTGGGCCGGGCTGATGCGCGAAATCGCGCCCAACATCTCGCTACGCAATGAAATCGGATTCGAAGAAGAGTTGATGCGGCGGCTGATGAAAGGGACCCTGGATATCGGCTTGATGTATACGCCGCAGCACAGCCCAGGTCTGCAAGTGGAACACCTGTTTGATGAATCCCTGGTGCTTCTGAGTACCGATGCCGGGAAACCCTGGCCGGACGACAAATACATCTATGTCGACTGGGGCCCTGAATTCTATGCGCAACACAACAGCTACTTTCCGCAACTGGAACGGCCGGCGCAGATCGCCAACATAGGCTGGCTCGGCGTAAAGCTCATCCTCGCAAACGGCGGCTCCTGTTTTCTTCCGATCCGAATGGCGGAGCCACTGATAAGGAAAGGCGAACTGCACCGCGTGCCGAACAGCCCGGAGTTCCGGCTGCCCGCGTACATGGTGTTTCCACGGGATTCCGAATCGGACGCCCTTAAACAGGCCTTGAGTGCGATGCGTTCTTTGGCGGCGGAGGAACGCAAAGCCGGCGGCTGATCGCGCTGCGCGCAAGACCATTGGCGTGGGTCATGCGGTGGCGTTTTTCCACCCGTGGGAGCGGCCGCAGTCCGCGATGGTTACTGCACCTGCTGATTGCGGGCTGAGCCTGCTGCTACGCGCGCGGCGGTTTTATTTCTCTCGCGTCACTGGCTTGCACCACGGCCGGAGCAACGACATCCAGACAGAGTTCATGGGTGAAGCGGATGTTTCGCAGGAAGTGCTGGTCGTGGCTGACGACGACCAGGGTCCCGTGGTAGTCGCACAGGGCCGCTTCCAGCGCCATGATGGATTGGAGATCCTGGTGGTTGGTCGGCTCATCGAGCAGCAGCAGATCGGGCAGTTCAGGGCCGAGCAGCACGCCGGCCAAGGCCACCTTGAGCCGTTCGCCGCCGCTGAGCACTGCGACCGGTCGAAGCACGTGATCACCCCGCATACCGAGCCGCGCAAGCCGGATGCGATACTCCGCCTCGCTAAACCCCGGCGCCAGACGCCGGAAGTTTTCCAACGCGCCTTGCGTTGCGTGGAGCAGGCTTTGGTGCTGGTCCAGCAGCTTCACCGAACCACGCAGGTCGATCTGCCCGCGCGTTGGCTGAAGCTCGCCTGTCAGCAACTTCAACAGCACGCTCTTGCCGCAGCCGTTGGCACCGCTGACCACCATGCGCTGACCAGCAGACAATTCGAAATTGAGATTGTCATACAGCGTCCGCCCGCCGAACCTCACTGACACACCATCGGCGGAGAGCACCGTTTTTCCCCGCACCGTATTAGCCGACGGAACAGTGATCACAACCGGTGTGACCGACTCGAGCGCCTTGCGGGCATCGTGCTCCCGCTGCGTAGATTCCGCCACCCGTGCCGCGTGCTGGCGGCGCAAACGCGCGGCGGTCGCTTCACTGCCCTGCTCCGCAAAATCCAGCAACAGCTTGGCCTGGTTTGCATCGCGGCGCTGCTTGCGGCCCTGGCTCTGGCGGCGTTGCTGTTTCTCCAGGGCCGCCTGGCGGCGCCGACCTTGTTCACGGCGCTCGGCGCGTGCGACCTCGTAGCGACGGGAAGCGGCGGCCTGCTCCTGTGACTTCAGTTCCTTGTACATGGACCACGGGCCGGGATAACTGCCCAGGCCCAGGGATGAAAGCTCCAGGATGCGCTCGACATGATCCAGCACTTGACGATCATGGGTGATGATCAGCGCGCCGCCCGGCCATTGTTCAAGAAAGCCCAGCAACTGCTTTCGTCCCATGGCATCGAGGTGGTTGGAGGGCTCGTCGAGGATCAGCAACTCCGGGACCCGCAACAACAGCCCAATCAATCCGAGTCGCGTCAATTCACCACCGCTGCACCGCGCAGCCGCCGCATCCAGGGGAAGGTGTTCGAGTCCGAACTGGGTGCGCCACGCCGCCAGCCGCGCCTCCAGGTCCCAGTGACCATCGGCGGCGTCGAGGTCCGCCTGATCGCACTGGCCGGTGCGGATGCGTTCCAGGGCGAGCAGTTCCCGTGCAACACCCAGCACATCGCGGACACGCGCGCCGGGCGCGGTCAGGACCTCCTGGGGCAACCAGCCGGTGCGCGCGTGGCGCTGCACCACACCTGCATCAGGCGCCTGCTCACCGGTAAGCATCCGTCCCAGGGTCGATTTGCCCGAGCCGTTGCGACCGACGAGCGCAACCACGCGGCGCTCCAGCACCAAATCCAGTTCGGAAAAGAGGGAAATGCCGTCGGGCGTGACGGCGGAGAGGCCATGCGCCTCCAACAGTATCGTGGCCATGAAAACCGGTCCTCAGCGTGGAAAGGAAAAAACGCGGAGAAGACTCAGTTGTTCATGGGCAGGATGCTCCTGGAAGAAGGCGAACGATTGGCGAAGAGGTTAGCGGCAACGCGGGACTTGAGCAATACGTGACGGGCTTCCCGATCGGCCACCGTTCGAGACCGTGAGTCTTTGCCAGAGTTCAGTGTCCAAGGGTTCGGAAGGGCCATTACCCGCCGCTGGCGGCCGCTTTCCTGAGTATTTCCGTATACTATCCAACAGACCGCTTCGCCTGCTTGTGATGTGAGCCTGCAGCGCGTTGGCCTGCGGGTCGCCGTGGACAACCGAATCGCCAAAATGAACTGGAATTTCGAACACAGCTATGCGCAGCTGCCCGAACCGTTTTTCGCCCGGGTGCACCCTGAGCCCGTGGCGGCGCCGGTCACGGTGTTGCTCAACCGCCGCCTCGCCGAGGCGCTGGGGCTGGATGCCGAAGCATTGATGCAGCCCGAGGCCGCCCGGTGCTTGTCGGGCACGGTTTGTCCCCCTTCGAGCGAGCCCATTGCCCAGGCGTACGCCGGGCATCAGTTCGGCAACTTCACCCTGCTTGGGGATGGACGCGCGCATTTACTGGGCGAGCACCTCACCCCGGACGGCACGCGCGTCGACATTCAGCTCAAGGGCTCGGGCGCAACACCTTACTCGCGCCGCGGCGATGGGCGCGCCGCCCTTGGGCCGATGCTGCGGGAATACCTGATCAGCGAAGCCATGCACGGGCTCGGCATACCGACCACCCGCAGCTTGGCGGTGGTCGCCACCGGAGAGCCCGTGTTCCGCGAGACCGCGCTTCCCGGTGCCGTGTTGACCCGCACCGCAAGCAGCCACATCCGCGTGGGTAGCTTTCAGTTCGCCGCAGCGCTCGATGCCGGCCTCGATGCCCCGGGGCATTCCGCGCCGCGAACGGACGACGGCACCTACACCCGGGCACTGGCCGATTACACCTTGCAACGCCATTACCCGGATTTGATCGACAAGCCGAACCGTTACGCCGCACTGTTGCAGGCGGTGATGGCGCGTCAGGCCGCGCTGGTGGCCGACTGGATGCGGGTAGGCTTTGTGCACGGTGTCATGAACACCGACAACATGACGATGTCGGGCGAGACCATCGACTACGGCCCCTGCGCCTTCATCGACCACTACGACCCGGCGACGGTGTTCAGTTCCATCGACGCCAGGGGCCGCTACGCCTTCGGCAACCAGGGGGCGATCGCCCAATGGAATCTGGCGCGGCTGGCGGAAACCCTGCTGCCGCTCATGGATGCGGACCCGAACGTGTCCCTGGCCATGGCTGAGGAAATGATCCGCGGCTTCGCCGCACTGTTCGACGCGCGCTATCAGGCCGTGATGCGGGCCAAGCTCGGGCTGGCCAACGAAGAGCCGGACGACCCGGCGCTGATCGCATCACTGCTGGACTGGATGCAGCGCACGCAGGCCGACTACACCAACACCTTCCGGGATCTCTCCAACCCTACCGCGATCGACAATCCCGCCCGGGTAAATCCGCGCTTCGGCGACGCCGCGTTCATGGCCTGGCACGCACACTGGAAGGCCCGCCTGGCGCGCCAGCCCGGCGAATTCGATGACGTAGTAAGCCGCATGCGGGCCAACAATCCCGCGGTCATTCCCCGCAACCATCGCGTCGAGGAAGCGCTTGCCGCAGTGGTCGAATCGGGCG
>JAWLGK010000006.1:0-162355 GCA_041685115.1 Gammaproteobacteria bacterium
TTCACTTCCAGCTTGCCGATGCCCTTCATGGTGGACTGGTAGGCGATGAGCGAGTAGGCGATGCCCACGCCCATGTTGCGCAGCACGGTGGAGTCGGTGAGGTCGCGCTGCCAGCGGGAGATGGGCAGCTTGGCGGCCATGTGGTCCATGAGCGCGTTGGCCACGCCCAGGTTGCCCTCGGAGTTTTCGAAGTCGATGGGATTGACCTTGTGGGGCATGGTGGAGGAGCCCACTTCGCCGGCCACGGTCTTCTGCTTGAAATAGCCCACTGAGATGTAGGCCCACACGTCCTTGTCGAAATCCATGAGCACGGTGTTGAAGCGCTGCACGGCATGGAAGTATTCGGCGATGTAATCGTGGGGTTCGATCTGGGTGGTGTACGGGTTCCAGTCGAGGCCCAGGCTCTCGACGAATTCCTTGGCGATGCGCTCCCAGTCCAGCTCCGGATAGGCGGAGAGGTGGGCGTTGTAGTTGCCCACGGCGCCGTTGATCTTGCCGAGCAGCGCTACCGCCTTGAGCTGGTCGCGCTGGCGGCCGAGGCGATAGGCCACGTTGGCCATTTCCTTGCCCAGGGTGGTGGGCGAGGCAGGCTGGCCGTGGGTGCGCGAGAGCATGGGGACCTCGGCGTAGCGTCGGCCCAGATCGGCCACGGCATCCACCAGCTCGTCGAGCGCGGGCAACAGCACCTGGGTGCGCGCCTCGCGCAGCATGAGGGCGTGGGACAGGTTGTTGATGTCCTCGGAGGTGCAGGCGAAGTGGATGAACTCGGAGATCGCCTCCAGTTCGGCGTTGCCCGCAATCTTCTCCTTCAGGAAATACTCCACCGCCTTCACGTCGTGGTTGGTGGTGCGCTCGATGTTCTTCACCCGGCGCGCGTCTTCCTCGCTGAAGTTGGCGACGATGCCGTCCAGCACATTCATGGCATGCCCCGACAGCGGCGGCACCTCGGCGATGGCCGGCTCGGCGGCCAGGCGCTGCAGCCAGCGCACCTCCACCAGCACGCGGTGCCGGATGAGGCCGTATTCACTGAAAATGGGGCGCAGGTCCGCGGCCTTGCTGCCGTAGCGGCCGTCGATGGGGGAAATGGCGGTGAGTTCGGAAAGCTCCATGCGGGCGTCCAGATCGGCTGTGTTTCGGGGAAGGGCGCGATCATACCACCCTTGGGGGGCAATGGCCGCGGCGGAGCCGGGTATCGCCACCGGCAGCGAAACCGGCGCGGTAGCGGGAACGCCGGGTCGCCGTCCGGGAGGCGCACTGCGGGATCGAGCGCCGCTCGGGTATTCCAAAAAGCGCCGTCGAGGACCTGCGGACGCCGGTATATAGTGGCGGCTTTGGCAACCGGTAATCCTCTCCATGCGGACAAGATTCTTCACGGCGTGGCGTCGCCCCGGCAGGGGAGAGCAGGTGAACGAGGCGGTGGTCATGCCGTTTACCCGGATGGCCAGCGTGGGGCAGGAACGCAAGGCATGAGCATCACAGCGCAGTTTTCCGCACAGCTCGGTCCCTTCGAGTTGAGCGCCGCCTTCGACGTACCCGCGCGCGGCGTCACCGCCCTGTTCGGTCCCTCCGGCTCCGGCAAGACCTCGGTACTGCGTTGCATCGCGGGGCTGGAACGGGCCGCGGGTATGCTGCGGTTCGGTGACGCGGTGTGGCAGGACGATGCGGTCGGTCTGTTCGTGCCCAGCCACAAGCGGCCTATCGGCTACGTATTCCAGGAGGCCAGCCTGTTTGCGCACCTGTCGGTACGCCATAACCTGGAATACGGCTGGAAACGCGTGCCGGCGGCGCAGCGGCGCGTTGCCTTCGACGACGCGGTGGCGCTGCTTGGCATCGACACACTGCTCGAGCGTTCCGTGGCGGCGCTGTCCGGCGGCGAACGCCAGCGCATCGCCATCGCCCGTGCGCTGCTTACCAGTCCGGGCCTGCTGTTGATGGACGAGCCGCTCTCGGCACTCGATGCGCGCAGCAAGGCGGATATCCTGCCGTACCTGGAACGGTTGCACCGGGAGCTCGCCATTCCGGTGCTCTACGTGAGCCATTCACCCGACGAGGTGGCGCGCCTGGCCGATCACATGGTGCTCATGGAGCAGGGCAGCGTGCGCGCGGTGGGCACGCCTGCGGAGCTGATGACGCGGCTCGATTTGCCGCTGGCACGGGATGAACAGGCCGAGTCGGTAATCGAATGCGTGGTGGCCTCACATGACGACCACTATCACCTCTCTCACCTGGATTTCGTGGGTGGGCGGTTTTCGGTGCCACGACTCAAGCTGCTGCCCGGCGAATGCGCCCGGGTGCGCATCCACGCCCGCGACGTGAGTCTGGCCCTCCAGCGACACCGTGACAGCAGCATCCTCAACATCGTCGAAGGACGGGTGCTCGACCTCGTTACCATCAGCGGCTGGCAGACCGTCGTGCGGCTCGGCCTCGGGCCGAGCCATGACATCCCCTTGGTAGCCCGCATCACCCGTCGCTCGGCCGACAAGCTGGGACTCAAGTGCGGCTCGCGCGTTTTCGCCCAGGTAAAGAGTGTCGTGCTTGCCGAATGAAACCTCGGCACACCTTCCGCACTGTGTGTGAAGAGCCTAACCGAAGGCCTCGATGTCCGTGACCGGAGCGGGGTCTCCGGCGGCAGTGTGGTCTTGCGCCGCGTGGCCGAAGGCCCGCTGCGCGTAGACCGCGCGTTCGGCCGCCGTGAGCCCGGTCGGCGCGTGTTGTTCGATGTGGGCGAGGCGGGGTTCGAGGCCCTGGCGGTTGGCCACCTGGATGCTGAGACCCGGTCGCGCGTTGAGTTCGAGCAGCAGCGGGCCGCTGCGGTCGAGCACGATGTCGGCGCCCAGATAGCCGAGACCGCTCATGTCGTAGCAGCGCGAGGCGAGTTCGAGGATCGCGGACCAGCCCGGGACGGTCAGGTGCTCCAGTGGTTTGCCGGTATCCGGATGGCAGGCCACCGGGCGATTGAACTGCACGCCGCCGACAGCGTGACCGCTGCCCATGTCGATGCCCACACCCACGGCGCCCTGATGGAGATTGGCCTTGCCGTCCGAGGCGTGGGTGGCAAGTCGCAGCATGGCCATCACAGGAAAGCCGCGAAACACGATGATGCGGATATCCGGCACGCCTTCCACGCTGTAGTCGGCGAAGGTGTCGTCGCAGTGGATGAGTTCCTCGACGATGACCACGTCGGGCGTGCCGGCCAGGCTGAACAGGCCAGCGAGGGTGTTGTGGGCGTGGCGCTGCAAGTCCTGATCGCTGATCCAGTGGCCGTTGCTCTTCTGGTGCCCGCGTTCGCCGCTCTCGCGGATGACCAGGATGCCCTTGCCGCCGCTGCCCTTGGCGGGCTTGAGCACGAAGCCGTGCCTCGGCAGTCCGGTGCTCAGGTGACGCACCTCGTGGGGGCGGCGCACCACCGCGAGCACCTGGGCCGTGGCGATGCCCGCCTCGCGCGCCAGCAGCTTGGTCTTCAGCTTGTCGTCCACCGCCGGGTAGCGGGAACGATCGTTGTAGGTGTGGATGTAGCGCAGGTTGCGCCGGTTCATGCCGACGATGCCGAGCCTGCGCAACTCGCCGGGCTTAATGAACATCGAGCTGTTCCCGCATGCCGGCGAAGCGCCGTAGTTCCAGCAGGCGGTAGCCGGTATAGCTGCCCGCGGCGACGACCACCGACAGGATCACCAGTTGCAGGCCGATGAAGTTGAAGGCGACATGTTTCACGATGGCATTGTTCATCACCAGGAAGGCGATGACCGCGGTGAGCAGGCTGCCGCCGGTCTGCACGATGACCTCGCGCGGGCCCTCTTCTTCCCACAGGATGGACATGCGTTCGATGGTCCAGGAGATGATGACCATGGGGAAGAACATGAGCTTGAGGCCCGCATTGAGCCCCATGTGGAAGCTCAGGACGGAGAACAGGCCGATGAGGCCGACCACGGCGATGATTACGGCTGACACGCGCGACACCAGCAGCAGGTTCAGGCGCGACACGTAGGAGCGTAACCACAGGCCGACGCTGATGAGCAGGATGAACAGCGGCACACCGGCGAGCAGCGAGGTCTGCATGAAGGCCAGCGCGATCAGCACCGGCATGAAGGTGCCGGCGGTGCGGATGCCCACGAACACGCGCAGCAGCACGACCATCAGGGCACCCACCGGAATCAGCAGCAGGTTCTGGAACATGGCGCGTTCTTCCACGGGCAGGCTGTGGATGCTGAAGTTCAGCAGCGCGTCGGCCTTTTGCAGCGTCTGGGAGACCTCCAACGCGGGCTGGTATTGCTTGATCATGGAGAACAGCAGGGTGGAGTTCACACCACCCACCACGTCCAGCACCGGCGCACCGTTCACTTCCCAGAGCAGCAGATCCCCCGGGCGGCCTTCACGCCCGGTGCGTGGGTTGAAGAACTGCGCCTTGTCGCCATCACGCACCTGCACAAAGGTCTCGAGCTTTTGCTGACGGCGGCCGTCGCGCAAGTAGATGCCGCGCACCACGGTGGCGTGCACCCCGGCGCGTGCAAGCAGGTCGACCAGCACCTCCGCATGACTGGCCTGGGAGAGCAGCAGGCGCGCCTGGTCACTCAACGATGGCTGGGTCAGGTTGCGTAGCAATTCGCGGGTGAGGGAGAAGGGTGAGGCGGACCTGGCGTAGGCCTCCTGGAGCAATTGTTCGGCGGAGGTGCGGAAGGCCTCGTCGCGTACCAGCGTACCGGGTACCGCCGGTGCCGGCGCGGGAAGCGTGGATGGGGTTTCGCTGAGCAGCAGGCGCGCCTTGTAGTAGAGCGTCTGCGGTCCGGCGGCGTGGCGGATGGACCATTCCACGCGTCTGCCCGTGGCCGGTTCCACCACGCTGGCACCATAACCCGGCGAGACCGTGTGTTCGCTCAGGCGCAGGTAACCGGCCGGTTGGTCGGGGACCGCCAGGGAAACCAGCACCGGGTCGCCGGTGGCCTCGAAGTGTACCTGCGCCTCGACCTCCCAGATCTCGCGGTGTTCGCCAGGCAGCAGCGGCACGTCGTAGCCATAGCGCTGAATGGCGATCAGCACCACGCCCGCGATGAACAGACCGGCTACCAGTGCGTAGAACGGCGTGCGGGATTTCACGGGGTGTCATCCGCGGCGGGTGGTGGGCGCTGGCCGGATTCCACGAACTTGCGGCCTACGTCCACGAGGGCGATGTCCATGAAGAAATTGCGGCCAAGCAACACGGGGTAGAGCATTTGTTCGCGGTCCGTGAGGGAGAACTCGGCCGGTTGTGTCACGCGCCCGAGCTTCACGGGGAGCGTCACCACGGGGCGGCGCTCGGTGCCGGTCGCGGAGGCCTGCCGGATGCGGATGTAGCGCGCGATGGGGGCTTCCAGGGCGGCGGCGCCGCTCTGCTTGTCGGGGGTGAAGCGCACCCAGCGCTTGCCGTCCCGTTCGAACTCGACGATGTTCTCGGCGTGCAGCGATGAGGTGGCCGCGCCGGTATCGATGCGCGCCTTCAGGCGTTTCTCGACGCCCTGGATGCTGACCCATTCCAGCCGGCCGAACACCACCTTCTCGCCGGGCGGCGGGGTAGTGCAGGCGACATCGGCACTCGCCTTGTCGGTGGAGCCGTTGTCCCTCAGCAGGTCTTCCAGGCGATCCAGTCGCACCTCGAGATCGGCCTGCAATTCCTCCTGCCGGAGGAGCAGTGACTGGTTCAGCTCCAGTTGCGTCCCAAGGCGCGCCTCACAGCGTGCGAGCCGCTGGTTCAGCTCCTCGTTGGCCTGCCAGGGCATGTGCCCGGCGCAACCCGCCAGCAGGGGCATGAGCAACCAGGGAAGCAGGTACCGGGAAGTGGAAGGCATGGCATATCTCATGGTTCGGGCTACCGTCCCATGCGTTTTCTTATGGGGGAAATACAAGAACGGGTTAGACGCGCATGATAGCGCAGCCGCTGGACAGTCGTGAATGCAGCGAATGTGAGCGGGTTCGAAAAGCAGGCTGTATCGGGATGAATACTGGGCATCCGATGTAGATACCGTCTTACGCGTGCGTGGGAGCGAGCTTCCGCTCGCGAATTCCCGGCTGCGGCCTCCTGGGCTTGTCGCGAGCAGAAGCTCGCTCCCACAAACCCGGTGATCACAGGGCGGGAGCGGCCTCAGGCCGCGATGGTTTTCATCGCGCTGAGCCCGCTCCTATGGCAGAAGAACGGTTATTGCGGTAACGGCGCCAGCAGCCCGGCGATGTCGGCCTCGCTGAACTTGGCCAGGGCAGCGGCATCTTCGGAGAGCACGCCGGCGGCGAGGCTGGCCTTCTTTTCCTGCAGGGCGAGGATCTTTTCCTCGATGCTGCCGGCCACCACCAGCTTGTAGACGAACACGTTGCGGGTCTGGCCGATGCGGTGGGCGCGGTCGGTGGCCTGATTTTCCACCGCCGGATTCCACCAGGGATCGTAGTGGATCACCGTGTCCGCGGCGGTGAGGTTGAGGCCGACACCGCCGGCCTTGAGGCTGATGAGGAAGATCGGTACCTCACCGCCCTGGAAGCGGTCGATGACCTTGTCGCGCTGGCGCGTCTCGCCGGTGAGCACCACATAGGGCAGCTCGCGCTTGTCGAGCGCGGCGCCGATGAGGTCGAGCATGGTGGTGAACTGGGAGAAGACCAGGATGCGCCGCCCTTCGTCCACCAGCTCCGGCAGCATTTCCATGAGCAGATCCAGCTTGGCACGTTCCTTCACGCGCGCGGCGGCCGGGGTCTTCACCAGGCGCGGATCGCAACATACCTGACGCAGCTTGAGCAGTGCGTCCAGGATGACGATCTGGCTGCGCGCGAAACCCTGCACGGCCACCGCCTCGCGCACCTTTTCGTCCATGGCGCTGCGCACGGTTTCGTAAAGGTCACGCTGGCTGCCTTCCAGTTCGACGCTGCGCACGATGATGCTCTTGGGCGGCAGTTCCTTGGCCACGTCCTCCTTGCGGCGGCGCAGCAGGAAGGGTTTCACGCGTTTCGCCAGCACATCGCGGCGCAGTGCGTCGCCGTGTTTCTCGATGGGGGTGCGGAAACGCCGCGTGAAGTCCTTCAGGTCGCCGAGAAACCCCGGCAGCAGGAAATCGAACTGCGCCCACAGCTCACCGAGATGATTTTCCAGCGGCGTGCCGGTGATGCACAGGCGGTGGCGCGATTTGAGCGTACGGATCACCTGGGCGGCCTTGCTGGCGACGTTCTTGACCGTCTGCGCCTCGTCGAGGATGAGCATGTGGTATTCGTGCGCGGCCAGTTCGTCCGCATCGCGCCACAGCAGCGGATAGGTGGTGAGTACCACGTCGTGGTGCGGGATCTGCGCGAACTGCTCCTTGCGCAGCGGGCCGTGTAGCGGCAGCACGCGCAGGGCCGGGGCGCAGCGCGCGGCCTCGCGGCGCCAGTTGAACAGCAGCGAGGTGGGCAGCACCACCAGGGCCGGGCGGTCCAGGCGGCCGGCGTTCTTTTCCGTGAGCAGGTGGGCGAGCGCCTGGGCGGTCTTGCCGAGGCCCATGTCGTCGGCGAGCACCCCGGCCAGTTCCTGTTCGCGCAGGAATTGCAGCCAGGCGAGGCCCTCGCGCTGATAGGGTCGCAGTTGCAGCGTGAAGCCCTCGGGCGCGGGTATGTCCCGGATGCCTTGGCTCTCCTGCAGGCGTTCGGCCAGCCGGCGCACATCCTCCGTACCCTTGAACTGCCAATGCGCCATGTTCGCCAGTTCGGCGAGACGCGGTGCGTCGAGGCGCGACAGGCGCAGGGTGTCGTCGGCGGCGGCGTCGAACAGGTCGATGAGCGTGCGCACCAGGGGCTTGAGGCGCGCCGCCGGCACCGCCACGCGCACGCCTTCGGGGGTGATGAGCGGAACGATCTCCTCGTCGGCGACGGCCTCGACCGCAGCGGCGTCGAGCCAGCGTGCGTCGCGCTTCAGCAGGTTTTGCAGCAGCGGCGGCAGCGGCACGCGGCGGCCTTCCACCACGATACCCATGTCCAGGTTGAACCAGCCGCCTTCGTCGGAGAGCTCGGCGTCCCAGGCCTCCACCTGCACCATGTGATGGCGGAAGTTGTGCGCATGATGCACCTCCCAGCCGGCCGCGCGCAGGCGCGGCACGTCATGTTGCATGAAGCTGGGCCAGGCGTCGGGGCTCGGCAGGCCGTAGATCAAACCGCCCGGGCGGTTGTGCGTGTACAGCGCCTGGATGGGCACCTTGGTGAGCTGGTAGTTGCGCAGCGACTTGAGCCACTTCGCTTCTCTGTCCAGGTTACGCACCACGCGCACGGGCTCGCCTTGCGCGTCGGTGAGGAATTCCGTGGGTTCATCGGCGGGCACGCGGACGTCGCCATAACGAAACGCCGGACGCGCGTAATCGAAGGCCGTCTGGAAGGTGGGATAGTCGCGGTAGTCGCGCACGAACACGATCTCCGCGGTGTCCAGTTCCAGTGCCGGCACCGGCTCCTGGTCGATGACCCGCAGCACCGGCGGCGACGGTGCGGGCACCTGCGGCGCCAGCTCGGCCAGGGCCGAGGCCACCACGGGCAGGTCCGGCGCCTCCAGGGGGGGGATATTCAGCAGGCGCTCCAGCTTCGCCGTGGGCAACGTGCTGTGCACCGGGCCGAGGGTGTGCGTCTTTGGGTCCAGGTACCACAGGCCGCCCACCGGGATCACCGCGAGTGCGGCGGGCATGACGGTCATGTCCGGCACCAGACGGCCGAGGGCATCCTGGCGCCAGGAGAGGGTGCCGATGCGCTCGTCACCGGGTTGCAGGTCGACCAGGACGTCGGTGTCCTCGTCGCCGTACGTGAGGCGGCCCGAGGCGAGCAGCCGCTGCATGAGTTCGGCACCGTGCGGCCCTGCCAGGGGATAGGTGCCGCTGTAGGTGTGCTCAGTGTCCTGTTGCAGCCACAGCAGACGCAGGATGGCCAGGTCGTCCTGATCGACGAAGCGTGGCGGCTGTCGCAGGGCGCGCTCCACGTTATTCCAGTCTTCCAGCGGCGGGGTGATGTCGCCGGCGCGGGTGCGGTAGCCCTTCAAGAAGCCGACCCGCCAGGATGTGCCGTGATAATCCGGCGCCTCAAGGCGGTACAGCAACACCTGCGTGCGGGCAGGCGGTCTCTTTGTGCGTGTGGCGGCCGGGCGTTCTTCCGTGCGGAAGGCGTCCAGCCAGGCGAGCACCGACGGATTGACGGTGCTGGGCGATGAGCGGGTGCGCAAGGCGGCCAGCAGGGCGGCCGCGGTGTGCTTGCAGTTCCAGCCCACCGGGCAGGTGCAGCGGGCGTGCACGCCGGTGGCGGGGCCGCGTCGGCCGGCATAGAAGGTGATGGTGATGCGGTAGGGTTTCACCGCCGTGCCCGGCACCTCGGCCGTCAGACGGTCCGCGCGCACCGCGAGGTTGCGCACCGAGCCCACGTAGCCCGCCGCCTTCTCGACCTGGCGAGCGCCCAACCAGCGCTCGACGTCTTGTGTGGTGTACGGAGGCAGGCTCATGGGCGCGCGTATCCGGTGTGCCGGGAGGGCACGGGAGGCAAAACTGCGGAGCGAAGGCGTTGCGGATTCATCAAGCTTGCGTCGGGCGCACAAAAAGACCCACTAGGATACCAGCTGCGTGCCTGCCTGTTGACCCCATCCCGGTGTCGGAGTTCGCTTGTGTGAAAAGCCAACAAGTCAGCTAGGGCTCCTCGGCGCACAGATTCACGGGGGCGTGCTGGGCCCGGAAAAAACAAGCGGATTGTGGAAGGAAACGGGGCGTGTCAGGCAGCGCTGCGCGCAACCTGACCTACGGCGGAGGGCATCGGGTGCTGTGCGATGTGAAGGTGCAGGCGGTCACGCCATGCGGCGGCGACGTGGCCCGAACGAAGCAAGGGAGTGCGGGACGGGCCCGCACTCCGCATCGATCAGTGCTGCTGGATGCCGGCCACGTACCAGTCGCCCTGGGCATTGTCCCAGGCGTGGATGACGTGCCAGATCTCGGAGAAGTCCTGCACCGGGCCGTTCTGTTCCTCGCGGATGCCGCCGAAGAAACGGATGCTGGCCACGGCGTCGTTGCCGTCGCGCTGCACACCCAGCAGTTCCGCATCCAGATACGCCACTTCCGTGTAATGACGCTCGTCGCCGCGGCTCAGGCGCTCGGCCTGCAGGCTGGCGAACAGCTCGGGCGTGGTGTATTCGGCGATGTCCTTCATGTCGCCCTTGTCCCAGGCGGCCTGCAGGCGGATGAAGTGGGTGCGGGCGCCTTTGATGAAACCCTCTTCGTCGAACCAGGCGGGCGCATCGAACTGACCGGCGGCGGGCGCGGCATTCATCACCGTGCCGCCCGCGGGCGTGAAGCCGTCGCTGCCGAAGGCCGGGCCCTGTGCGGTGCGCAGCTGGGCCGGTGCAGGACGGCGCAGGGCGCGCAGCAGCATGACGATGCCGAAGGCGATGGCCGCGAGCATGAGGATGTCCATGAACTGGATGCCCTCGAAGGCGTCGCCGAACAGCAGCGAGGCGAGCAGGCCACCGGCCACCAGACCGGCGAGGGGACCGAACCAGCGGCTTGCGCCGCTCTTCGCCGCGCCTGCGGCGGGTGCGGCCTGGGCTTGGCGTGGCGCCGTGGCCGGGGGGGTGACGCTGCGCTTGGGCACGCTGTATTGCCGGCCCATGTTGCCGCCAAAGCCCATGCGCTTGGCTTCGGCATCGTAGGGAAGCGCGACGAGAAGGAGAGCGGCGAACAGCAGGGGGAAGACGGCGGCAAGTTTTCGCATGCGTGGATCCTGATGACATTTGGCAGAGCGCCGCATTGTCCCGGATTTCCATGCCGCTGTCTTGCCGGACGGCCTGCCCCGGATTCTGGTAAGATGCGCGGTTTTTTGGGGGCATGCCCTCATAACCGTATATCCAGCAGGTAATTCCGCTTTGCTCACCACCGCCAACATCACCATGCAGTTCGGGGCCAAGCCCCTGTTCGAGAACATCTCCGTCAAGTTCGGCAACGGCAACCGTTACGGCCTCATCGGCGCCAACGGCTGCGGCAAGTCCACCCTGATGAAGATCCTGGGCGGCGACCTCGCGGCCACCGCGGGCAACGTCTCGCTCGACCCCAACGAGCGCCTGGGCAAGCTGCGCCAGGACCAGTTCGCCTTCGAGCAGTACACGGTGATCGACACGGTGATCATGGGCCACACGGAACTGTGGGATGTGAAGCGCGAGCGCGACCGCATCTACTCGCTGCCCGAGATGAGCGAAGAGGACGGCATGAAGGTGGCCGACCTGGAAGTGCGCTTCGCCGAGCTGGACGGCTACACCGCGGAATCGCGCGCCGGCGAACTGCTCATGGGCGTGGGCATTCCCGTGGAGCAGCACTTCGGCCCCATGAGCGCGGTGGCGCCGGGCTGGAAACTGCGCGTGCTGCTGGCGCAGGCCCTGTTCGCCGATCCGGACATCCTGCTGCTCGACGAGCCCACCAACAACCTGGACATCAACACCATCCGCTGGCTGGAAGGCGTGCTCAACGGGCGCAACAGCACCATGGTGATCATCTCCCATGACCGCCACTTCCTGAATTCCGTGTGCACCCACATGGCCGACCTGGATTACGGCGAGCTGCGCGTGTATCCGGGCAACTACGACGATTACATGACCGCTTCCACCCAGGCGCGCGAGCGTCTGCTGGCCGACAACGCCAAGAAGAAGGCGCAGATCGCCGAACTGCAAAACTTCGTCAGCCGCTTCTCCGCCAACGCATCGAAGGCCAAGCAGGCCACCTCGCGCGCGCGCCAGATCGACAAGATCAAGCTGGAAGAGGTCAAGCCGTCCAGCCGCCAGAACCCCTTCATCCGCTTCAACCAGGAAAAGAAGCTGTTCCGCCTCGCCCTGGAAGTGGAGGGGCTTGTCAAGGGCTACGACAAGCCTCTGTTCAAAGACCTGAACCTGATGGTGGAAGTGGGCGAGCGCATCGCCGTCATCGGCCAGAACGGCATCGGCAAGACCACGCTGCTGCGCTGCCTGGTGGGCGATCTGCCCGCAGATGCCGGCGCAGTGAAGTGGTCAGAGAACGTGCAGATCGGCTACTTCGCCCAGGACCACGCGGCCGACTTCGCCAAGGACATGACCCTGTTCGAGTGGATGCGCCAATGGGCCAAGCCACGCCATGACGAACAGTGGATCCGCGGCACCCTCGGCCGGTTGCTGTTCTCGTCGGACGAACTGGGCAAATCCGTGAAGGTGATCTCCGGCGGCGAGCAGGGCCGCATGCTGTTCGGCAAGCTCATGCTCGAAGAACCCAACGTCATGGTCATGGACGAACCCACCAATCACCTGGACATGGAATCCATCGAGTCGCTCAACCTGGCGCTGGAAAACTACCCCGGCACGCTCATCTTCGTCAGCCACGACCGCGAGTTTGTCTCCTCGCTCGCCACCCGCATCCTCGAAATCACCCCCGACGGCATCGTCGACTTCCGCGGCACCTACGACGAATACCTGGCCAGCCAGGGCATCGAGCCCGTGGTTTCGCGCGGTGCGATGGCGTAGGGAGGAGAGGAAATCACGGCGGCCACGGAGGGCCACGGAGGCACCTAAGACAAATCGCGCTCCTGCCCCGCGCCTTGGTCGCCACTTGCAGAACAGCTAACCCCTACGTCCCTTCTCCCTCTGGGAGAAGGACAAGAAGAGGGGATCTCATCAAGCGCTTCACATTGCACTTAGTCTGGCATCCCCGGGGAGGGAGAAGGCGTGTAGGTCACGTTGGCGCGAAGCGTCTACGTGACAGGCAAAATGAAGAACGTTTATGACCGGGCCCCAAATATCGTCAGCGGCGCTGCTGAGTGGCACTCGTGAACATCAGTACCGTCTCCGCGCTGTACTTCTTTTTCCGCTCATCCCTGATGGGCCGTAGAGCGCGCGTTTTGACCACCCCTTCGTTGGCGTTACTCGCTACGAAATAGAGGCCAGTCGCGGCATCATAACGGTGATCGGGCAGGCGCTGGACAGGATCTTCATTGGCTGCGACAACCTGCAGGCTCTCGACGCCGAACGGTGCCGCGGCCTCGAATTTACCGAGACTGATCCACTTGTTCACCTCGTCCCCATTGACATAATGGATGAAGCGGCGCGCACCATCGCCTTCGCCCAGCTCTAGCAGATAAGAGTAGTTTTCCGCGCTCTTGACCACGTGGCCCACCACGTAGAAGTAGCCGGGACGCGTCATTTTTGACGAGCAGCTCGAAGTCTCGTATCAGGTCCTCGAGCGCCCGCGCATCGCCGAAGTCGACGTACTCCGGTTCCCTCGCCGCCGTGAGGACATACGCGCCGTAACGCGCCGCGCCCCACCGCTGCCCTTCGGATAAATCCGGACGTGGGATCAAAGGGGTGGTATTTCACCATTTCGATCAACGCTGCGCCCTTCGGTACGCTTCGTTGCACATTGGCGACCAACGACGCCCGGGCTTCACGTGCGCTTTTCCGTTGGGACCGGTATTTTTCTGCTTGTTGCTCCTTCCAATCCTTCTGGGCCTGCTCCACGCTACCTCCGAAGGTTACCCGCACGCCTGACCAGAAGCCGGGGGCTGGCAAATCCTGGATTTTGCGCGGTAACTGCATCTTCTTCTCTATCTCCTGCATGCTCTTATCGAGCCAATCGTTGCGGAGACGCCGTGACTCCTGCTCGCCCACACTGCCGGGCGTCTCCATACTCATGGAGTAAGAGATGCGCGGGTCCAGCGGCAAGCGGACCGCCAGTTCGACACCTTCTCAATCTCGAACCGCACCGGAAACTAACGATCAGTTCCACTCATCGCGTGTCAGTCGATACAGCCGAACCGTCTTTCCATGGAACACCACCTCCTGAAAACTGCGAAAGCCAGCCTTTTCGGCGACCCGCAGCGACGCTATGTGTTCAGGCTCGACAATCGCCACGACTGAGTCGCACGCCTGAGTGCCAAACGCATAGGTCAGGGCCGCGCGCGCCGATTCGGTAGCGAGACCTCTCCCCCAGTACCCCCGTGCCAGCCGATACCCAAGGTTCATTTCCTCCGCATCTCCGACCTGCTCCGGACCTACCCCGCAGAATCCGATGAGGGTGGATGTTCCTTTTTCGACAAGAGCGAGTGGACCAAGACGATGCGACTTGTAACAGGCCAAACACCATTCCACGAACCGCCGGGTAGCCGCTTCGTCATAAACGCCACGTACGGAATGCTTCATGACCTCCGGATCGCTAAGGATCTCCGTCAGTGCAGGCACGTCGTCCCAGGACAATGGTCTGATCAGTAGTCGTGCCGTCGCTTGAATCCGCTTCATCGTTCTCCTCGTCAATCGTTCTTGAACAACACGCTCGCAGTATCGTGGAGCAGGCGACGTCACCTGCCCCGATGCTAGGCGCGCTGAGGTCGGTTGAGAAGGGGATGTCATGTAGTTTCGCAATGTCACCTAGCGGTGCCACAAACATTCCCGCCTTTGACCCGTGGGCAGCGCCCGCCGTGCCCTATATCATTGGCCGTTCATGCCTGCCGCTATGCCCATGAGCCCACCGCACCTGACAGAACTCCCTTATCACCCGGACACGGCGGCGCTGTTCGAGGCCGTCGCCGATGAGCCGTGGGCGGTATTCCTGGACAGCGCGCAACGCCGTACCGACGGGCGCTACGACATCGTCTGTGTGCGCCCGTTTGCCACGTCGGTGGCGCAGGACGGTCGCGTGACCGTGACCCGCGGCGATGACGTGCAGGTGACGGAGGATGATCCGCTCGCCGTGCTCGCAACACTGCTGGGGCCGCAGGCAAGGGCCTGCGAACTGCCGTTCACCGGCGGCGCCGTGGGTTATTTCGGCTACGACCTGGGGCGGCGTGCCGAGGGTCTGCCGGTGGCGGCGGGCAGGGCGCCGGACATGGTGGTCGGCGTGTACGACTGGGCCTTGGTGGTCGATCACGCCGCGCGACGCAGCTGGCTTGCCGGGCAGGGGCGCCATGCGGCCACGGCGGCGCAATGGGCGCACTGGGTGGAGGTGTTTTCCGAGCCCCGTGCGCCCGCGGCGCGCGCGCGTTTCCGCGCGCTCGGCCCGTGGACCATCGAGCCCGAGGGCGTCGATTACGCGCACGCGTTCGGGCGCGTGCAGCGCTACATCCGTGAGGGCGATTGCTATCAGGTGAACCTTGCGCGGCGTTTCACGACCTTCACCTCAGGTGATGCCTGGCAGGCCTACCGACGCTTGCGCCGCCATAATGCGGCGCCGTTCGCCGCCTATCTGAACCTGCCGGGGGTGCAGGTGCTGAGCGCCTCGCCGGAGCGTTTTCTTTCCGTGCGCGACGGCCAGGTGGAGACACGCCCCATCAAGGGTACGCGCCCGCGCATGCCGGACGGCGCGGCGGATCGCCGCCAGGCCGAGGCCCTGCGCACGAGCGCGAAAGATCGTGCGGAAAACCTAATGATCGTCGATCTGCTGCGCAATGACCTCGGCAAGGTCTGCGTCATCGGCAGCGTCGCTGTGCCGGCGCTGTTCGAATTGGAGAGTTTCGCCACCGTGCATCATCTGGTGAGCACGGTCACCGGCCGCCTCGCGCCGGGACAGGGCGCCCTCGATCTACTGCGCGCCTGCCTGCCCGGCGGCTCCATCACCGGCGCGCCCAAGCGCCGCGCCATGGAGATCATCGCCGAGCTGGAGCCTGGCCCGCGTGGTGTGTATTGCGGCGCCATCGGCTACCTGGGCTTCGACGGCGCCATGGACACCAATATCGCCATCCGCACCCTGGTGCACCGCAGCGGCGAGGCGGAGTTCTGGGCAGGCGGCGGCATCGTCGCGGATTCCCGTTGCGAAGAGGAATTCGAGGAGACCTTGCACAAGGCGGCGGGGTTGTTGCGGTTGTTCAAGACAGAAGATTGAACACGGAGGCGCAGAGACACAGAGGGCGCAGAGAAGGGAATTTATCCAAGGGCTGCATCAGGTAGAAAGTGGCGCGTGCCTTGTTTCAGGCGTCCCCTCTCCCTCTGGGAGAGGGACAGGGAGAGGGGAGCAGATGACAGCACGTGGGACTGTGTTGATCCTCTCCCCAGCCCTCGGCAACCGCTCCCTGCGTTGCTCTCGACCGCCTGCTCCCGGCGCGGTCTACCTCCCCCATCCATGGGGTCGTACCTCGCGCATCCATGCGCTCGTCTCCCGGAGGGAGAGGGGGCAAAGAAGCGATCGCAGAGGCAAAGGAGATTTGTTCCAAGGGCTGCACCAGGTAGGAAGTGGCGTGTGCCTTGTTTCAGGCGTCCCCTCTCCCTCCGGGAGAGGGACAGGGAGAGGGGAGCAGATGGCAGCAGCACGTGGGACTGTGTTGATCCCCTCTCCCGGAGGGAGAGGGGGCAAAGAAGCGATCGCAGAGGCAAAGGAGATTTGTTCCAAGGGCTGCACCAGGTAGGAAGTGGCGTGTGCCTTGTTTCAGGCGTCCCCTCTCCCTCCGGGAGAGGGACAGGGAGAGGGGAGCAGATGGCAGCACGTGGGACTGTGTTGATCCCCTCTCCCCAGCCCTCTCCCGGAGGGAGAGGGGGCAAGAAGGGCTGTCGCAAACGCTGCACCACAGAAAACCTCTGCGTCCTCTGTGTCTCTGCGTCTCTGTGCCTCTGTGTTATTCCTTCTGCTTTCCCATCATTCCACCTTGATGCTGTGCCGCTTGGCCTTCTCCACCTTCGGCAGGGTGATCTCCAGCAGGCCGTTTTCCAGTTTGGCGCGGGCGCGGGCGGCGTCGGCGGTGCCGGGCAGGGCGATGGTGCGGGAGAATTCGCCGTAGCCGATCTCGGCACGGAAGTAGTTGGCCGATTCGATTTTGTCCTCGCGGCGACTGCGGCCGCGGATGGTCACGGAATCCTCGCTGATGGAGACGTCGAGGTCTTCCTTCACGACCCCGGGCACCTCGGCACGCACCAGCATCTCGCTGGCGCCGTCCAGCACGTCCACGCGCGGCGTGCGGCGCACACCTGCGGTGAGATCGGCCCAGGTGGGGTGATCGAAGCGGAAGGGGCGCATCCAGGCACGCGGCCAGCGTTGGCCGAACAGGTCCTCGAACAGGTGATCCAATTCTCCCAGCGGCGTCACGTTGGGAACGGGCGGCTCCGGCGCGGTGGGTTTTTCCTGCCTTTCGTCCTGCTGTGCCATCGCCTGCTCCTCGCGCGTGTCGCGGGTCCCGCGAAGAACTATATGCCCCATGACCGCAGGCGGCCATGACGCGCGTGCCTCGTGCTGCGGTGGAGGGTGGCGGATTTGCTGCCATCCTTAACGGGACGCCGTGCGGAGGACCCATGCCGCCCGAGGAACAGACGGACGCAGAAGCCAGACTGACGCTCAGTCGCGAACGCTGGCTTGCACGCTACGAAGAGGTGCGCCACGAGAGCGAGCACCTATGCCGCCCGCTCGCCATCGAGGACTACGTGGTGCAGTCTGTGCCCGAGGTGAGCCCGCCCAAGTGGCACCTGGCGCACACCAGCTGGTTTTTCGAGACCTTGCTGCTCGAACCTTTTCTTCAGGGCTACAGGATCTTTCACCCGCAGTTCGGCGATCTCTTCAATTCCTACTACCGCACCCTGGGCGAACCCTTTCCACGCCCGCGGCGGGGCGTGTTGTCACGGCCCACGGTAGCGGAGGTCTACCGCTATCGAAGTCATGTGGACGCGGCGGTGGCAGAGCTCATCGAATCGGTGGATTCGGGTGATCTCGCGTGCGTGGCGGAGCGTCTGGAACTCGGCCTGCATCATGAACAGCAACACCAGGAACTGCTGCTCATGGACGTGAAGCACAACTTTGCGATCAATCCCCTGCGCCCGGCCTATCACGAGGCCCCGGAGCCCGCGGCCCCGGAGGCGGCGCCGCTGTCGTGGATCGACTTCCCCGGCGGTGTGGTGACCATCGGCGCCGCCGGCGAAGGCTTCGCCTACGACAACGAGCGGCCGCGCCACCAGGTGGCGCTGGCGCCCTACCGGATGGCCTCGCGCCTGGTTACCAACGCCGAATTTGCCGCCTTCATCGAGGACGGCGGCTATCGGCGACCGGAGCTGTGGCTGGCCGACGGCTGGACCGCCGTCACGCAGAACGCCTGGCAGGCGCCGCTCTACTGGGAGCGCCGCGACGGCGCGTGGTGGCACATGACCCTGGGCGGCATGCGGGCGATGGACCCGCACGAGCCGGTCTGCCATGTGAGTTATTACGAGGCGGACGCCTTCGCCACCTGGGCGGGCAAACGCCTGCCGGGGGAGGCCGAATGGGAGCAGGCGGCTGCGGGCCTGCGCGTAGCAGGCAATCTCTACGACACCGGCTGGCTGCATCCGCGCCCGGCCAAGGGCGAAGGTCTCAGGCAGGTGTTCGGCGACGTGTGGGAGTGGACCGCGAGCAGCTACGAGCCCTATCCCGGCTACCGGCGCGCCGCAGGGCCGCTCGGCGAGTACAACGGCAAGTTCATGAGCAACCAGCGCGTGCTGCGCGGCGGTGCCTGCGTGACGCCCGCCTCGCACCTGCGCGCCACCTATCGCAACTTCTTCTACCCGCACGACCGCTGGCAGTTCGCGGGCCTGCGCCTGGCGGACAGCCCATGAACCGGCGCCTGGAGGTGCCGTCCGCCGCCGTCGACGAGGCCTTTCGCGAGCATGTGCTGGCCGGGCTTGCGCAGCGCCCGCGCCGACTGGCGCCCAAATATTTTTATGACGGCCGTGGCGCCGCGCTGTTCGAGGCGATTTGCCGCTCGCCCGAGTATTACGTGACGCGCGTGGAAAAGGCGCTGCTCGCCGCGTTGGCGCCGGAGCTCGTCGCGTTCACGGGTCGCCACCGCGTGCTGGTGGAACCGGGCAGCGGCAGCGGCGAGAAGGTGCGCCTGCTCGCGGACCTGTTACAGCCGGCAGTCTACGTGCCGGTGGATCTCAGCCCGCACTATGTATCGGCTGCCGAGAGCGGCCTTGCCCGTCACTGCCCCTGGCTGCCCATACGTCCGATTTGCGCCGATTTCACGCAGCTCACCCGGCTTGCCTTGCCGCCGGGGCGACGCCTGGTGTTCTTTCCGGGCTCCACCATCGGCAACCTGGAGCCGGAGGAGGCCGCGGCCTTTCTCGCCGGCCTGGCCGTCTGCGCCGGCCCGGGTGGCGGCCTGCTCATCGGCGTGGACCTGAAGAAGGACCGCGCGGTGCTGGAGGCGGCCTACAACGACGCCGGCGGCGTGACGGCCGCCTTCAACCGCAATCTCCTGGTGCGCATCAACCGCGAGCTCGGCGCCGACTTCGATCCCCGCGCCTTCGATCACCGCGCGTTCTATGACGAGGCGCGCGGACGCATCGAGATGCACCTGGTGGCGCGCACCGCCCAATCGGTGTGGTGCGGCGGCGAACGCTTCCGCTTCGCCGCGGGTGAGACCATCCATACCGAGAACTCGTACAAGTACACGGTGGCGGAGTTCGAAGCCCTGGCGGTACGCGGCGGTTGGCGGCCGCGGCAGGTCTGGTGCGACCCGGCGCGGTTGTTCAGCGTGCATTACCTGGATGTCGCATGAGGCGTATGGGAATTGTCCTATTTCCGTACCGGCTGGCGCGTCCGGCTTACAGGCCTGACGGCTGATTGCTATCATCGGCGGCACTCACCGCAAAGGAGTGTCTCATGCACCTGCCCGTCGATGCCTCGCTGTTGGCTGAACTGCGCAATGCGAGTCTGTTCTCGGCCCTGGACGACACGCAGCTCGCCCAGGTGCTGGCGGGCACCGAACGGCGCGAGTTGCAGCCCGACGAGAGCCTGTTCGAACAGGGCAGGCCCGCGGAGCGGTTTTTCCTGCTGCGCCGAGGGCTCGTGAAACTGGCACGGCTCTCGCCCGCCGGTGACGAAAAGGTCATCGAACTGGTGCAGGTGGGCCAGACCTTCGCGGAGGCGCTGATGTTTTCCAATCAGCGCAGCATTTATCCCGTTTCAGCACGGGCCGTGGAACCCAGCGAGGTGCTCGGCTTCGACAGCCGGGCCTTCGTGGCGCTGTTGAAGGCCTCACCGGAAGCGTGTTTTGCGCTGCTCGGGGCCATGAGCCGCCGACTGCACAGCCTGGTGGAGGAGATCGACCGGCTGGCCCTGCAAAGCGCCAGCGCACGCCTGGCGGATTACCTGCTGAGCAATGCGGAAGACAGCGTGGTTTCCCTGCGCACCCCCAAGAACGTGCTCGCCTCGCGGCTCTCCATCCAGCCCGAGACCCTGTCGCGCATCTTTGCGCGCATGGTGGCCGACGGCTTGCTGGATGTGCAGGGTGCGCACATCGTGCTGCGCCGCCCGGATGAGCTGCGGCGCCTCGCGGCGGCGGAGGTCAGCCGAGCAGCACCTTCACGTGGGCGCTGACGCAGCGGCCCAGCGGATTGGGCTCGTAGCCGCCCTCGAGCACCGACACGATGCGGTTTTCGCAATGGCGCGCCGCCACGTTCATGAGTTCGCGCGTGATCCACATGTAATCCGCCTCAGTGAGTCCGATCTGGCCCATGTCGTCTTCCACATGGGCGTCGAAGCCGGCCGAGATGAAGATCATCTGCGGCGCGAAGTCCTCCAGGGCGGGCAGGAAGATGTTGCTCACCGCGTTACGAAAGCCAGTGCCGCCGCAGCCAGCCTTGAGCGGCGCCAGAACGGCGTTGTCCGGTACGTCGCTGATGTCGCAGTACGGATACCAGG
Organism: Gammaproteobacteria bacterium; assembly: GCA_041685115.1. GTDB lineage: Bacteria > Pseudomonadota > Gammaproteobacteria > Thiohalomonadales > Thiohalomonadaceae > JALOAT01. The sequence continues at coordinate 20,595 of JAWLGK010000006.1, forward strand.
GGTGCTGGAAGCTGGAGAACACGCGCACGCGCGGTTCGTTGCGAAAAATGGCCTCGGTGCCGTTGCCCTGGTGCACGTCGAAATCGACGATGGCCACGCGTTCGAGGCCATGGTGCGCGATCGCATGGGCCATGCCCACCGCGGCGTTGTTGAAGATGCAAAATCCCATGGCCTTGTCGGGCTCGGCGTGATGCCCCGGCGGGCGCACGCCGCAAAAGGCGTTCTCCACCGTCCCCGCCATCACCAGGTCCACGGCATGCACCACGGCGCCGGCGGCACGCCGTGCGGCCTCCAAGGTATGCGGACCCATGGGCGTGTCGGAGTCCAGCATGATCATCCCGCTATCCGGTGCTTGCTGTTCCACACGTTCGACGTACGCACGCTCATGCACGCGCAGCAGTTGTTCACGGGTGACGAGCGGCGCCTCGAAATGGCGCAGCAGATCCATCAGGCCCGCAGCAATGAGACGGTCGTCCACGGCATGGAGGCGTGACGGGCTTTCCGGGTGATGTCCGGCCACTTCGTGGAGAAGGAACGCAGGATGGCTGATGTAGGCAGTACGCATGCGGGACTCCGTAAGGCAGGAGCTACAGATTACACGCCACGTCGGTGATATGGTAATCGCAATGGGTTATAAGGGCGGCACACCGCTCCGTGTGGTATGCGTTTACTAGGAAAGCGAGGGAATCAATGGCCCAGCACTATCTGAAGCGACTCTTTGAACCCACCAGCGTGGCGATTTTCGGCGCCAGCGACCGTGAGGATTCGGTCGGCGGTCTGGTTTTCCGCAACATGCTGGACGGTGGCTTCAAGGGCAGCCTCTACCCCATGAACCCCAAGCACGACACCGTCCAGGGACAGCAGGCCTTTCCCAACCTGTCGGCGGTGCGCGAGCCCGTGGACCTCGCCGTGATCGCTACGCCGGCACACACCGTGCCGGCCATTATTGAAGACTGCGGCGAGCACGGCGTGAAATCGGCCGTGATCCTCTCAGCGGGGTTCCGTGAAGTGGGCGCGGAGGGCCGCAAGCTGGAGAAGGCGGTGCTCGACACGGCGCGCCGCTACGGCATCCGTTTCATCGGTCCCAACTGCCTCGGCATCATGCGCCCCTCGCTCGGCGTGAACGCCACGTTTTATCGCGGCGCCGCCGCGCCCGGGAAACTGGCGCTGGTGTCCCAGTCCGGGGCCCTGTGCACCGCCATCCTCGATTGGGCGGCGCCCAACGGGGTGGGCTTTTCCTCGGTGATCTCTACGGGCATCTCGGCCGATCTGGATTTCGGCGAGGTGCTCGATTATCTGGTGAATGATCCGGAAACGGAAAGCATCCTGCTGTACATCGAGGGTATCCATAATGCGCGCTCGTTCATGAGCGGGCTGCGCGCCGCGGCGCGCGTGAAGCCGGTGATCGCCCTCAAGGTGGGGCGCCATGCGGCCGGCTCCAAGGCGGCCATGTCGCACACCGGCGCGCTGGTGGGCGCCGATGACGTATTCGACGCAGCACTGCGCCGCGCCGGTGTGGTGCGCGGCATGCGCATCGGCAACCTGTTCTCCGTGGCAAGCACGCTGGCGGCCCATTACAAGATCCAGGGCCAGCGCCTTGCGGTGGTCACCAACGGCGGCGGCCCCGGCGTCATGGCCATCGACCGCGCTGCGGATCTGGGCCTGCCGCTCGCACGCCTATCCGACAAGACCATGGCCCGACTCGACGAGACCATGCCGGCCACCTGGTCGAAGGCCAATCCGGTGGACATCATCGGCGATGCGGGGCCCGATCGCTATGCCATCGCCGTCAAGGCCTGTCTGGACGACAAGAATGTGGATGGTGTGCTGGTCATCCTCACGCCCCAGGCCATGACCCAGCCCACGGCGGTGGCCGATGCCGTCATCGAGGTGAACAAGGGCAACAAGAAGCCTTTGCTGGCGTGCTGGATGGGCGGCATCCAGGTGGCCGAGGCGCGCAATCATTTGGTACAGGCGGGGCTGCCCAGCTTCAATACGCCCGAGGCGGCGGTGGAGGCCTTCGATGCCTTGACGTCGTACTACCAGAACCAGCAACTGCTGCTGCAGGCCCCGGGCCCCATTTCCCAGCGTCGTCCGCCGGATGTGGAGGGCGCACGGCTCATCATCGAAGGCGCGCTGGCCGAGGGCCGCAAGGTGCTTTCGGAAACCGAATCCAAGGCCGTGCTCGGCGCGTTCCACATCAATGCCACGCGCAGCGTGGTGGTGCGATCCCCGAACGAGGCGCTGGTGCAGGCCGAGGCCATGGGGTTTCCGGTGGCGCTCAAGATCAATTCGCCGGATATCACCCACAAGAGCGACGCCGGCGGCGTAATGCTCGGCATCAACAACGCCCACGCGGTGCGTACGGCGTACAACGACCTGGTGAACACGGTCAGGCGCAACCGCCCCAACGCGCGCATCGACGGCGTGACCATCCAGCCCATGCTGCGCAAACCGAACGGCCGTGAACTGCTGGTGGGCATTCTGAGCGATCCGGTGTTCGGCCCTGTGATCACCTTCGGTGCCGGCGGCACCACCGTCGAGGTGATGGGCGATCGCGCCGTGGCCCTGCCTCCCATCAACCGGTTTCTCGCCGCCGACATCATCCAGCGCACGCGCATCGCCAAGATGCTGGGTGCGTTCCGTCACATGCCGCCTGCGCATGTGGAAGCCTTGCAGGAGGTGCTGTTGCGGGTTTCGGAGATCGCCTGTGAACTACCGTGGGTGAAAGAGCTGGACATCAATCCGCTGATCCTGGACGAGCATGGCGCGGTGGCGCTCGATGCGCGCGTGGTGGTGGGTTATTACAGCAGTGCGCAGGAACGCTATTCGCACATGGCGATCTACCCGTACCCCACCCACCTGGTGAGCAACTGGCAGCTGCCCGACGGCACCAACCTGCGCATCCGCCCCATCCGGCCGGAGGACGCGGAGATCGAACAGGAGTTCGTGCGCGGCCTCTCCGAACGCACACGTTATTTCCGTTTCATGCAGACCATCGAAGAGCTGTCGCCTTCCATGCTCACGCGCTTCACACAGATCGACTACGACCGCGAAATGGCGCTGGTAGCGGTGATCGAGGACGACGGCAAGGAGAAGGAGATCGGTGTCTGTCGCTACGTGATCAACCCCGACGGCAAGAGCTGCGAATTCGCCGTGGTGGTCGGTGACGACTGGCAGCGGCGTGGCATTGCCCATCTGCTCATGGGGCAGCTCATGGAAGCGGCGCGTTACCGTGACATCGAGGTGATGGAAGGCACGGTGCTGTCCGCCAACACCGAGATGCTCGCCCTCGCGAAGACCCTCAACTTCACTGTCACGCCGGATCCGGAAGACCCGAACCTGCGTCGTGTCGTGACGCGGTTGTAGGACGTCTGAGACCTGTTGTCCTGAAAGGCAACACAACGGCCCGGAGCGGCGATGAGTGTTGGTCGTAAGGAAACCGGCGGGCGTTTTTGATCCTCATTCCACCTGTGGGAGCGAGCTTCCGCTCGCGATTTCACGCCGATCATTCGCGAGCGGAAGCTCGCTCCCCAAGCAGGGAAGGTGACGCGGGAGGCCGCGGCAGGACAACGCAACCAGGGCGTCGCCCGCACTTTTTTGGCTACCTTTCTATCACGGCGCCATCAGCGAGGGATTGTCATGTCGCAGGTGAAGGTTTATCCCGTGCGGAGTGATATGGAAAGCGCAGCGCATATCAACAGCACCACGTACCGGACGCTGTACCAGCGTTCCGTGGATGACCCGGCCGGCTTCTGGGCGGAACAGGCGCAGGCATTTCTCACCTGGGTGAAGCCCTGGGATCAGGTGCTCGACTACAGCTTTGACGCCGCTGACCTGCACATCCAATGGTTCAAGGGTGGCACCCTGAACGCCGCCTACAACTGCCTCGACCGGCACTTGGCCACGCGCGCCGACCAAGCGGCGATCATCTGGGAAGGCGACGACCCGGGCACCGAGCGGACCATCACGTACCGCGAGTTGCACGAAGAGGTCTCGCGCTTTGCCAATGCGCTGAAATCACGCGGTGTAAAGAAGGGCGACCGGGTGTGCATCTACATGCCCATGGTGCCCCAGGCGGCGGTGGCCATGCTCGCCTGCGCACGCATCGGTGCGGTGCATTCCGTGGTATTCGGCGGTTTTTCGCCAGAGGCGCTCAAGGACCGCATCCTCGATGCGGACTGTCAGGTGGTCGTCACCTCCGACGAGGGCTTGCGCGGCGGCCGGCGCATCGCCATGAAGAACAACACCGACAAGGCGCTGGTGGAATGTCCCAACGTGCATACGGTGTTCGTGGTCAGACACACCGGCGGCAACGTGCCGTGGCTGGCCTCGCGCGACGTGTGGTACCACGAGGCCATCGCCGCCACCTCGCCCGATTGTCCGCCCGAGCCGATGGATGCGGAAGACCCGCTGTTCATCCTCTACACCTCCGGCTCCACGGGCAAACCCAAGGGGGTGCTGCACACCACCGGCGGTTATCTGCTGTTCTCCGCCATGAGTCACAAGTACGTCTTCGACTACCATGACGGTGAGGTCTACTGGTGCACCGCCGACGTGGGCTGGGTCACGGGCCACACCTACATCGTCTACGGCCCGCTCGCCAACGGCGCCAAGACCCTCATGTTCGAGGGCGTGCCCAGTCATCCGGACAGCTCGCGTTTTTGGCAGGTGTGCGACAAGCATCAGGTGAACATCTTCTACACCGCACCGACCGCCATCCGCGCCCTCATGCGCGAGGGCGACGAGCCCGTGAAGCGCACCGGCCGTACGTCATTGCGATTGCTCGGTTCCGTCGGCGAACCCATCAATCCGGAGGCCTGGGAGTGGTATTACCGCGTGGTCGGTGAGGAGCGCTGTCCGGTCATCGACACCTGGTGGCAGACGGAGACCGGTGGCCACATGATCACGCCGTTGCCCGGCGCCACGCCCCTCAAGCCCGGCTCCGCCACGCTGCCGTTTTTCGGCGTGTTACCGGCCATCGTCAATCCTGCGGACGGCAGCATCATCGACGGCACGGAAGAGGGCGCGTTGGTGATCACGCGGCCCTGGCCCGGTCAGGCGCGCACGCTATACGGCGATCACAAGCGTTTCATCGACACCTATTTCCGCACCTTCCCAGGCTACTACTTCACCGGCGACGGTGCGCGGCGCGACGAAGACGGTTACTACTGGATCACCGGGCGCATCGACGACGTGCTGAATGTCTCGGGCCACCGCATGGGCACGGCCGAGATCGAGAGCGCACTGGTGATGCACGAGAGCGTGGCCGAGGCGGCGGTGGTCGGATTCCCGCACGACATCAAGGGGCAGGGGATCTATTGCTACGTGACCCTGGTGGAAGGCGTGGAACCGAGCGAGGCCCTGCGCAAGGAACTGGTCACACTGGTGCGCGGCGAAATCGGGCCCATCGCCACGCCGGACGTGATCCAGTGGGCGCCGGGGCTGCCGAAGACCCGCTCAGGCAAGATCATGCGGCGCATCCTGCGCAAGATCGCCGCCAACGAGATCGATGCGCTCGGCGATATCAGCACGCTGGCGGAGCCGGCGGTGGTCGCCGACCTGGTGCGCAACCGCGTCACGCAATGATGCACTTCCCGTAGCAGCGCCCTCCGGGTGATTAGCCTTTCAGTTTCGCCGCCGGAAACGCGACATTGCCCGGAGGGCCGGGCTCCTCCATGCGACCGCTCATTTCACTGTTCCGCCAATCCGTAACAATCCGCGGATATGCGCCGCCGCGCTGCGGCCCAGGGCGTTCATGGCATAGCCACCCTCGAGCACGGACACCACCCGGCCGGCGCAATGACGTTCGGCCAGGGTCACTATTTCGCGAGTGATCCAGAAATAGTCGCTCTCAAGCAGGTTCCACTGCGCCAGGTCATCCTCGAAATGCCCGTCAAAACCGGCGGATACCATGATCAGATCCGGCGCGAAGCGGTCCACGGCGGGAACAATGTGCGTGCTCACGGCCTGCTGGAACTCCTCGCTGTAGGTGCCCGCCGGCAGTGGCACGTGCACCATGTTCGGACGGCCATCGTCGAAGGGCAGGTTTGGGTAGAGCGGGTGCTGAAACACCGAACACAACAGCACGCGTGGGTCGTCGCGAAAACTCGCCTCGGTGCCGTTGCCGTGGTGAACGTCGAAGTCGACGATGGCCACACGCCCGAGGTCAAGCTGGTCCAGGGCGTGGGCGGCGCCAATGGCGACATTGTTGAAGATGCAAAAACCCATGGCCCGATCCGGCAGGGCGTGATGGCCGGGCGGGCGCACGGCGCAGAACGCGCTTCGCACGTCACCGGACATCACCGCCTCGACCGCCATGACCGCCGCACCCGCCGCGTGATACGCCGCCTCCAGGCTGTGGGGATTGAGCAAGGTGTCGGGGTCCAGCCGATAGTGGCCTTGCGGCGGCGATACCGCGTGCAGGTGGCGAAGGTATTCCTGCGTGTGAATGCGCGTGATCTGCGCGTCGCTCGCCCTGCTCGCCTCGCGGTAGAGCAGCAACGGCAGCGTGCCGTCGGCCGTCAGTTGGTCGTTGATGGCGCCGAGGCGTGCGGGACTCTCGGGATGGACGGGGCCCATCTCGTGGAGCACGAAGGAAGGGTGGGTGATGTAGGCGGTCGCCATGCTCCGGTCTTCCCTTATCCAGACACCCACAGCATCGCTGTTTCAAGGCCATGGCTGCATCGGAGATGATTGTATAACGTAGATGCCGGCGCGCCCCCGCATCTCTTCCCGCGCAGATGCCTGCACAACATGGACCAGGCTGGCAATCCTGACGGTGAAGGATCCAATACGTAAAATACCCCCGCCATGGACATCCCCCTTTATTTCCCGCCCGAGCACGAGGCGCCCGCCCGTGCCATCGCCGCACGCTTCGGCCTGACCGTAACGGACACGAGGGACCATCCGTTTTATCTGGCATTCGATGGCGAGCGACTGGCGCTGTGGCAGGGCGGGCCGGACGCACCGGGCGCCATTGGAGTGGACTTCATCGGCGGGGCGGTGGGTCATCGGCGCCGTTTCGGTGGCGGACGGGGACAGCCGATTGCGAAAGCGGCGGGCCTGAAGGGTGCGCTGTCGCCGAGCGTGGTGGACGCCACGGCCGGGCTCGGGCGTGATGCCTTCGTCCTGGCGAGCCTGGGCTGCCAAGTGACGCTGGTGGAGCGTTCACCGGTCGCCGCCGCGCTGCTGGCGGATGGCCTGCGCCGGGGCACGGACGACGCAGAAACGGCGCCCATCGTCGCGCGCATGGACCTGGTGGTGGCGGATGCCGCCAAGTGGCTGCACTCTCTCGACGGGGGCGCGCGGCCGGACGTGGTGTACCTCGACCCGATGTTCCCGCATCGGGAGAAATCGGCCTTGGTAAAAAAGGAGATGCGTGCATTCCAGGCGGTCATCGGCGCCGATCTGGATGCCGATAATCTGCTCGAAGCGGCGCTCGCCGCCGCGCGAAAAAGGGTGGTCGTGAAGCGCCCGAAAGGCGCGCCCTTCCTCGCCGGCCGCGCACCGACTTTGGATTACCCCACCAAGAGCCACCGCTTTGATGTCTATGTGCTGGCGGGCATGGCCAGCGACGCGAACGACCGCGGGTGACGGAGTGGGAGCAAGCTTTCGCTCGCGGTACACCGTGAGCATGTCGCGGGCAGATGCTCGCTCCCACATGTTTTTCGCCGTGGCTGTCACGTAGGCGCGGGGCGCCAACGTGACCTACGTTTTCGTTCTGAAGGTAGGTCACGTTGCGAAGCTACGTGACATCCTTTCACCGGAGCTCGCCCCAGACGTTTATCGCCACGCCTGTCACATAGGCGCTGCGCGCCAATGTGACCTACGTGTATTCCCCCCCGTGTTCCCCGTGGTTAATGCTTTTCTCTTCCCCCGCGATGACGGAGTTTGCGGTTTTCGATGAGGGAGTACACCGCCGGTACCACGACCAGGGTGAGCAGGGTGGAACTCACCATGCCGCCGATGACGGCCACGGCGAGGGGGCCGTTGCTGTCGGCGCCGGCACCGAAGCCCAGCGCGGCGGGGAGCAGGGCGAGGATGACGGTGAGCGAGGTCATGAGCACCGGGCGCATGCGGATGGGGCAGGCCTCGCGGAGCGCGTCGTCGATGGCCCGGCCCTCGGCGCGCAGCTGGTTGGTGAGGTCGACCAGCAGGATGGAGTTCTTGGCCACCAGGCCGATGAGCAGCACCAGGCCGATCATGGAATAGATGTTCAGGGTATGGCCCGAGGCCCACAGCGCCGCCACGCCGCCGATGATGGCGAGCGGCTGGGCCATCATGACGATGACAGGCTGCAGGAACGAGTTGAACTGGCTCGCCAGCACCATGTAGACCAGCAGCAGCGCCATGACAAAGGCGAAGGTCATGTATCCGGCGGTCTTCTCCATCTCCTCGGCCTCGCCGGCCAACACCACGTTGTAACCCAGCGGAAGCATCTCCCGGGCGGTGTCCAGCACGATCTGCACGGCCTCGCTGAGCGGCACGTTGGGACGGCCGTAGAACTGCGCGGCGTATTGCAGATCGAGGCGCGGGATCACCGCGGGACCGAGTTCCTGGGAAACGCTCAGCAGGCTGTCGAGGCGCACCATTTCGCCGCTCGCGGAACGCAAATAGATGCGTCGCAGGTCCTCGGTACGGGTGATCTGATCACCGGCCGCCTTCAAGCGCACGTCGTAGCGTTCGCCGTCGCCGGGCAGGTCGTTGTACTTCGCCACATCCAGGCCGCCGGCGAGCACGTTCACGGCCAGGGCGATGTCGCGGGTGGATACCCCCGCGGCGGCAGTACGCAGGCGATCCACATTCATGCGCAGCTGCGGCAGGTCCAGTTGCAGGTCAAGGTCCAGGCGACCGAGCCTCGGCTCGGCGGATAGCCGCTCCCGCAGTTGCTCGGCGAGTGCGGCGACCTGCTCCAGGTTCTGGCCGCGCAGCACGAACTGCAACGGCTCGCCGCGCTGGCCGCCCACGATGGGAATCTGGCCAGCGAACGCGCGTACGCCGGGGATCCGGGCCAACTCGGCACTGACGAGCGACAACACCTCCTGTTGTTTGAGGTCGCGTTCGCCGCGCGGCAGCAGGTTTACGAAGGCGATGCCCTGGCTCACCTGGCCCTGCTGACCTGAGCCGATGGCAGCAAAATAGCTCGCCACCTCGGGGCGGGCGTTGAGCACGGCCTCCACGTCGCGCAGACGCGCGTCGGTGTATTCGATGCTGGCGCCCAGCGGCGTACGGAACACCACCATGAAGCGGCCTTCGTCCTCTTCGGGCACGAAGCCCTTGCCCACGTTGGCGAAGAAGAACGCGCTGGAGGCCACCGTGAGCACGGTGGCGCCGACCACCAGCCAGCGGTGGGCCAGGGCCAGTGCGAGCAGGTGTCGATAGCCACGCTCCATGGCGCGGAAGGCGTTTTCCAGTATCTGGTAAAGGCGCCCGTGCTCGCGCGTCACCTCCAGGTAGCGCGAGCACAGCATGGGCGTGAGCGTCAGGGAAACGAACAGGGAGATGAGCACCCCCACCGTGACCACCACCGCGAAGGATTGCAAAAAACGTCCGACGATGCCGCCGAGGAAGATCACCGGCGCAAAGATGGACACCAGGGTGAGCGTGGCCGCGAGCACCGCGAACACCACCTGGTTGGTGCCGTTGAGGGCGGCGGAAAGAGGATTCGGATCGATGTCCTCGCGATGGCGATAGACGTTCTCCAGCACCACGATGGCATCGTCCACCACCACGCCCACCAGGAGCAGCAGGGCGAGCAGGGTCATGGTGTTGAAGGTGAAGCCGGCGAAATACATGGCTGCCACGGCACCGAGCAGCGAAACCGGTACGGCCACGGCAATGATGAGTGTGGAGCGCAGGTTTTTCAGGAACAGCCACACCACCAGCGCCGCCAACAGGGTGCCGAGCAACAGGTGCTCCTGCAAGGCGAAGACCATCTCTTCGATGATCGTGGCCTGGTTCGAGGAGATGGTGAGGCGCATGCCCGGCGGCAGTTGCGGGACCAGTTCGGCATCCAGCAACGCCTTGATGCGATCGACGATGGCGACGGTGTTGGCGTTGCTGATCTTCACGATGCCGAGACCGACCGTGGCCTCGCCGTTGTAGCGGGCGAGTTGGCGGAAGTCTGCCACCCCGTCTTCGATGTGTGCGACGTCGCGCAGGCGCACCGGCGCACCGTCACGCCAGGCGATGACCAGGTGTTCCAGATCGCTGACCTGGTGGAATTCCAGATCCAGGTTGATAAGGTCTTCGGTGGTGGTGCCCACCAGATAGCCACCGGGCATCTGGATGTGCTCGTTCTCGAAGGCGCGGATTACGTCCTGGGTGGTGATGCCGAAGGCCGACAGCTTGTCGAGCAGCAGCTCAACGCGGATGGTGCGCGAGCGCTGGCCGCCCAGGCGCACCTCGCCCACGCCGTCGATGTTCTCCAGGCGCTTCTTGATGACATTGGCCGCATAGAGATTCAGTTGCTGCGAGGTGCGGTCGCCCTGCAATGACAGCCACATGATGGGCGAGGCGCCGATGTCCACCTTGGCGACGATGGGCGTCTCGGCATCGTCGGGCAGGCGGCGCACCACCTGGTTGACCTTGGCCTGCACCTCGTTGAAGGCTACGTCCACGTTTTTGGATAGGTCGAAGACGATGGAGATGCTGGAGACGCTGGGCGATGACTTGGACTGGATGTGATTGATGCCCGGGACGCTGTTCAGTGCGGTTTCCAGCACGTTGGTGATGCTGGCATCCACCACCTGCGGACTCGCGCCCGGCAGGGTGGTGGTGACCGACACCATGGGAAACTCCACGTACGGGAAACGGTCGATGCCGATGCGGTCGTAGGCGATCAGGCCGAACAGCACGATCACCGCGTTCAGCATATACGCCAGCACGTGGCGCTTGATGGAAAGTTCCGGCAGGGTCATGGCCTGTGGCTATTCCTGTCCGCCGCTTACGGCGACTCATGGTGTGCCGTCGTTCGAAGTCGAGACGGCGCGTATCGTGCAAGTCAAAACGCGGAGGTCGCGGAGGCGCGGAGGACGCGGAGTTATTGACCCGCGTGATCCTGTATCTCAGTGTCTTCCGTTTCGTTCCGCGGGTGTTTACTTTGCCGTTTCCATCCGCAGCGGCACCAATACTCACGCAAATCGGCGTGAAGGGCGTTTGTGCTGCGCAGATTCACTCTGGGATTTCTCCGCGACCTCCGCGCCTCCGCGCCCTCTGCGTTGCGCCCCATCGTTCGAATCATCAGCTGCGCGGTTGCACGCGCGCCTGGTCGGTGAGGAAACCGGCGCCGTCCACGGCCACGGTCTCGTCGCCGGCGAGTCCGGCGCGGATCTCCACCATGCCGTTCTGGCGCACCCCCGTGGTCACCTTGCGCTGTTCCACGCTGTCACCCTTTAGCACGTAGACCACGTCGCCCGCCGGGCGGCGCACCACCGACACCTCGGGAACGAGCAGGGCGTTCTCACGCTGCTCCAGGATGAGTTCCGCGTTCACGCTGGCGCCCACGGTCCAGCTGCCCGGGTTGTCCACCTGCACGATGGCCTCCACGGCGCGGCTGCCGTCGCTGACCACCGGGCGTACGGCATTGAGCTTGGCCGTGACCACCTGCTCGGGGGCGACGGGGGAGCGCATGTTCACGGTAAGCCCGGGCCGCAATGCCGGCGCCAGGGGTTCGGGGAACGGCAGGTGCACGCGCATGCGTGCGCGGTTGGCGATCTCGAACAGCTTGGTGCGGGTGTCCACGTAGTCACCCGCGGCCACGAAGCGGGCCGCTACCACACCGGTCACTGGCGCCACGATGCGGGCCTTGGCGACGTCGCGCTCGGCGGTGGCCAGGCCGGCGCGCGCCCCGGCCAGCTGTTCGCTCAGCGATTTGAATTCGGCCTGGGCCTCGTCGAGGGTGTCCTGCGAGATGAGTTTGTCCGCGTACAGTTGCTCATAGCGCACCACGGTGCGCTGCTGGTTGGCATGCAGGGCCGCGATGCGGCCCACGTCCGCGCGCGCGGCATCCAGCGCCAGGCGCAGGTCGGCCTGATCCAGTTCGGCGAGCACCTGGCCCGGCGTCACATCGGCGCCCACGTCCACCAACACACGCGCCACGGTGCCCGGCACCTCGGCGAAGAGTTGCGGTGAAGTGGCGCTCTCCACCCGGCCCAGCACGTGTTCGGCGGTGATCGCCGTGCCGCGGGTCACGGCGGCGACACTGATGGGCGTGGCGGGCGGCGTCTTCTTGGCCGCTGCTTCGTCACCTCCGCAGCCTGCCAGGGCCACAGTGGCGACGAGCAGAAAGAGGATGCGGTGGGCTGTGGGCATGGAGCGGCTTCCTCGGCAACTACTCAGGGCGCAATCCGCGCACCAAAAGGCGTACGAGTTCGCGGGTAAAGATGTCCGGATCGGTGGTGGCCGGATCGGCATTGGGGATGTGACGCAGGATTTCGGCGTGCTGGAAGAAGAACACGCAGGCGGCGACCAGCACCATCACCGGAAACGACGCATTCACGTCCGCACGCATTTCGCCGCGGGCTTGCGCGTCGCTCAGCGATGCCACCAGCTCGGCGAAGGTGTTACCGAAGACTTTTGCCGCCAGGGCCTTGTCGCGGCCCGGTTCGAGGCACTCGCGCATGAACAGGCGCACCTGATCGCTGTGCCGGAACAGGTGGCGCAGCTCGGCTTCGGCCACCTGCGTCAGGGTCTGCTCCACACCGCCCGGGGCCTGCGCAATGGCCATGATCTCGCTGGTGAGGGCGCTGCGGACGTTGCGGATCACTTCCAGGTAGAGCTCTTCCTTGGAGCCGAAGTGATGGAAGACATTGGCCTTGCTGACCCCCGCTTCGCGGGCCACTTCGTTCATGGAAACGCCTTGGTAGCCGTTACGGCAGAACAGGCGCTCGGCCGCGGCGAGGATCTCGCCGGCGCGGGAGTCGGGATGGATGTCTTGGCGGGGCGCCGATTTCACGGGGACGTGGCAGTGACTGGCCGGTCGGTCCAGGAACTCTACGCCAACGTTCGCCGGTGGGCAAACCGCCGGGTCAGTCGTTGCTGCCCGGGGAATCCAGTCCGAGGACGCGGTCGATTTCGGTGAGGGTGGTTTCCAGTTGGCCCGGCACCTGGTGCAACAGCGCGCGCTTGAGGCTCAGTTCCAGAGCGGCCAGTGCAGCGCGCAAGGCGGTGACGCCGGTATAGACGGTTGCGCCATGGAGCTTGTGGGCGTGGCGAAGCAGGGCGTCGTAGTCCTGGGCGGCGAATGCCGACTGGAGGGTGTGGCGTGTATCAGGGAGTTCCTGCAACAGCATGGACAGCAGGTCGGCCGCGAGTTCCGCGCTTCCCCCAGCCTGCTCCAGCGCCAGGGCCCGATCATAAACCGCCAGTGTGTGCTGCATCCGTGTACCCTCCATGTGCGTTCCGTCCGGCGCAGTTTAACGAAATCGTCCGGCAGGGCAAGCTTGCCTTATAATTCACGCTCCTTTCGCCATTGAATTGTGTGCGATGTATCCCACCATCGAGTCCTTCGTCGGCAACACCCCCCTGGTCCGATTGCAGCGCCTGCCGGGCAATACCACCAATACCGTGCTGGTGAAGCTCGAGGGCAACAATCCCGCAGGTTCCGTGAAGGACCGCCCGGCCGTGAGCATGATCCAGCATGCCGAGGCGCGCGGTGACATCCGCCCGGGCGATACCCTCATCGAGGCCACCAGCGGTAATACCGGCATCGCGCTGGCCATGGCGGCGGCCATCAAGGGCTATCGGATGGTGCTCATCATGCCCGAGAACATGAGCCTGGAGCGGCGGGCCTCCATGCGTGCCTACGGTGCCGAGCTGATGCTGGTGTCCCGCGAGCAGGGTATGGAAGGGGCACGTGACCTGGCCGAGCGCATGCAGGCCGAGGGCAAGGGCAAACTGCTCGACCAGTTCGGCAACCCGGACAATCCCCTGGCCCATTACGAGACCACCGGCCCGGAGATCTGGCGCGACACCCACGGCACGATCACCCATTTCGTGAGTTCCATGGGCACCACCGGCACGGTCATGGGCACCGCGCGCTTCCTGAAAGAAAAGAACCCGGGGGTGGAGATCGTGGGCGTGCAACCCGCGGAAGGCGCGGCCATTCCGGGCATCCGTCGCTGGCCGGTGGAATATCTGCCGAAGATCTACGATCCCGCGCGCATCGACCGGCTCATGGACGTGACCCAGCAGGAAGCGGAAGAGACCACCCGCCAACTGGCGGCCCGCGAGGGCATGTTCTGCGGGATCTCCTCGGGCGGCGCGGTGGCAGCGGCGCTGCGTCTTTCCGGTGAGGTGCAGAACGCGGTCATCGTCACCATCATCGCCGACCGCGGCGATCGTTACCTGTCCACCGGCGTGTTCCCCGCATGAACGTGCTGGTATTCGACATCGAGACCGTCCCGGACGTGGCGTCCGGCCGGCGTCTGCATGGGCTCGACGGCCTGTCCGATGCGGACGTGGCGAGCGCCATGTTCCACCTGCGCCGCCAGGAGAACGGCACCGAGTTTCTGCGCCTGCACCTGCAGCGCGTGGTCGCCATCTCCGCAGTGCTGCGCCGCGGCGACAGTCTGAAGGTGTGGTCCCTGGGCGAACCCGAGGCCGCCGAGAAGGAGCTGATCCAGCGCTTTTTCGACGGTGTGGAGCGTTTCACACCCACGCTGGTGAGCTGGAACGGCGGCGGCTTCGACCTGCCGGTACTGCACTACCGCGCGCTGCTGCATGGCATCCAGGCGCCGCGCTACTGGGAGTCGGGCGACGAGGACCAGAGCTTCCGCTGGAACAACTACCTGAGCCGCTATCACGCCCGCCACACCGACCTGATGGACGTGATTTCGGGCTATCAGGGTCGCGCCTGCGCACCGCTGGACGAAATTGCCACTATGCTCGGTTTTCCCGGGAAAATGGGCATGAGCGGGGCCAAGGTGTGGGATGCCTTCCAGGCGGGCGACATCGCCGGTATCCGCAATTACTGCGAGACCGACGTGCTCAACACCTACCTGGTCTATCTGCGCTTCGAACTCATGCGCGGACGGCTCACCCCGGAGGGCCATGCGGCCGAGGTGCAGCGCGTGCGTGACATGCTCTCCGCCGACGAGCGCCCGCACCTCAAGGAATTTCTCACCCATTGGTCCTGTTGACGTAGCCCGGATGAAGCGCAGCGAAATCCGGGATCTCCCGGCGCTTGCAAATGATCCCCCGGATTCCGCTGCGCTTCATCCGGGCTACGTGTCCATATAACCTCTACCATGTCCCGAAACCGCAAGAAACGCCTCCCTGCCGACCCGGTCCGCGTCACTGTCGAAAGCCTCGCCCATGACGGCCGCGGCGTGGCGCGCGTGAACGAGAAAACTGTGTTCATCGACGGCGCCCTGCCGGGCGAAGAGGTCACGTTCAAATACGTGGCCACCCACCGCAACTACGACGAGGGCGCGGTGGACGAGGTGATTACGGCCTCGCCCGACCGCGTGCCGCCGCGCTGCCCCCATTACGGCGTCTGCGGCGCTTGCAGCTTCCAGCACCTGGCGCCCGCGCAGCAGATTGTGACCAAGCAGAAGGTGCTGCTCGATGACCTGCGCCACATCGGCAAGGTCACGCCCGCTGCGGTGTTGCCGCCGCTCACCGGGCCGCACTGGGGCTACCGGCGCAAGGCGCGCCTTGGCGTGCGCTTTGTGATCAAGAAAGACAAGCTGCTGGTCGGCTTTCGCGAGAAGCACAGCAATTACCTGGCGGACCTGACCCGCTGCGAGACCCTGCATCCGAGCGTGGGCGAGCGCATCGGCGAACTGGGCGCACTGGTGCGCAGCCTGGACGCCTACGACCACATCCCGCAGATCGAAGTGGCCGTAGACGACCGCCAGACCGCGCTGGTGTTCCGCCACATGGTGCCGCTCTCCGAAGCGGATCAGGGACACCTGCGGGCCTATGCCGAGGCCAACGACCTGCGCGTCTATGTGCAGCCCGGCGGCCCCGAGACCGTCGCGCCGCTGTGGCCCGAACACATCGAGCTGGGCTATGCCTTGCCCACCTTCGACGTGAATTTCCGCTTCGCCCCGGGCGACTTCACCCAGGTGAACACGGACATCAACCGCGCCATGGTGGAGCGCGCCCTGGGGCTGCTCGACGTGCAACCCGGGGAGCGCGTGCTCGATCTGTTCTGCGGCCTCGGCAATTTCACCCTGCCCATCGCGCGGCGCGCCGCGGCGGTGGTGGGCGTGGAAGGCAGCGTCGACCTGGTGAAGCGCGCGCGGGAGAACGCCGAGCGCAACGGCATCGTCAACGCCAGCTTCCATACCGCGGATCTGGCAGCGGACCTGTCCCACGCACCGTGGTGGCAGGGCGGTTTCGATAAGGTGCTGCTCGACCCGCCGCGCAGCGGCGCGCAGGAGACCCTGGCGCACCTGGCCAAGCTGAAGGTGGGGCGAATCGTCTATGTGTCGTGCAACCCGGCCACCCTGGCGCGCGATGCGGGCATTCTGGTGAACGACTACGGCTATGTGCTGGAACAGGCCGGCGTCATGGACATGTTCCCGCACACCGCCCACGTGGAATCCATCGCCCTGTTCACGCGGAAACGCCGATGAAGACGCGGATCAGCGAAACGGTGCCGTACATCACCCGCGATGGCTCGGAGATCCGCGAGCTGATGCACCCGGCGGTGCACGGCAACGTGGCCCAGAGCCTCGCCGAGGCCACGGTGCCGCCGGGCGGCGCGACCCATTTGCACCGGCACCGCAGCAGCGAAGAGCTCTACCACGTCACCGCGGGGGAGGGCGTGATGGTGCTCGGCGAGGCGCGCTTTCCCATCGCCGTGGGCGACACGGTGTGCATCCCACCCGGTACACCCCATCGCGTGGAAAACACCGGCGCCGTGCCCCTGAAAATCCTCTGCTGCTGCGCGCCCGCCTACAGCCACGAGGACACCGAACTCCTCTAGATGGAGCTAGCCCGGATGAAGCGCAGCGGAATCCGGGTCTTTCTGCACTCACAACCGGCGGTCGTCTCCCTGCCGATCGAACCCGTAAACCGGCAGATGGTTCCAAGATTGTGGGAGCGCAAACGCCGAGGCGCTCTCACCTGCCTGTCGCGGTTCAGGCTATGATGCGCGGCCTATGGCCACCGAAATCGAACGCAAGTTCCTCGTCATCAGCGACCACTGGCGTGCCGCCGCAGAACCGGGCGTGCGTTTCCGTCAGGGCTATCTCTCCGGCACCGGCAAGGCCTCGGTGCGCGTGCGCGTGGAGGGCGAGGCGGCGAATCTGAACATCAAGAGTGCGACCCTCGGGGTGCGCCGTCAGGAATACGAGTACGCCATCCCCCTCCGTGATGCCAACGAGATGCTTGATGGCCTGTGCACCGGCGGCGTGGTGGAAAAGACACGCTACCGCGTGCCGGTGGGCGGACACGTCTGGGAAGTGGACGTGTTCGAGGGCGACAACGCAGGCCTGGTGGTGGCGGAGATCGAGCTGAACCACGAGGACGAGGTCTTCGAAACACCCGCATGGGCCGGCGCCGAGGTCTCGCACGACCCGCGCTATTACAACGTCTATCTGGCCGAGCATCCGTACACGAGTTGGTGATGGGCGAGCGCGTCATCCACGTGAGCATCCCGGACCAGCGGCTTCGCCTGCTGGAGGACGGGCGCGTGCTCATGGATGTACCGGTCTCCACGGCCCTGAACGGACCCGGCGAGCACCGCGGCAGCCTCTGCACACCGCGGGGTTGGCACGTGATCCGCGCCAAGATCGGGACGGGTGCGGCACCGGGTACGGTGTTCGTCGGCCGTCGCCCGACCGGCGAGGTGTACGGCCCGGCGCTGCGTGAGCAGCATCCCGGGCGCGACTGGATCCTCACGCGCATCCTGTGGCTTTCCGGCCTGGAACCGGGCCGCAACCGCCTGGGCGAGGTGGACACCATGCGCCGTTACGTTTACATCCACGGCTGCCCGGATGAGGAGCCCATGGGCGTGCCGGGTTCGCACGGCTGCGTGCGCATGCACAATCACGACCTCATCGCGCTGTTCGACTGCGTGGCCGTGGGCACGCGCGTGTACATTGCCGAACACGGCGCCAGCCCGACCGTGGCCAATGCCTGACGCTGCAACCGCAAAAGGAAAGGAAGAACCGATGTCTCTCGGACCCGTG
Organism: Gammaproteobacteria bacterium; assembly: GCA_041685115.1. Lineage (GTDB taxonomy): Bacteria > Pseudomonadota > Gammaproteobacteria > Thiohalomonadales > Thiohalomonadaceae > JALOAT01. The sequence continues at coordinate 38,741 of JAWLGK010000006.1, forward strand.
CTGCTGGACCTGCGCGGCACCACCCTGGCCGACGACGAAAGGGAGTTGTTGCGCCATCCCAACGTGGGCGGCGTGATCCTGTTTTCGCGCAATTTCGAGTCGCCGGCGCAGCTCGCCGAACTGGCGCGGCAGATCCACGCGGTGCGCGAACCGCGCCTGCTGGTCTGCGTGGACCACGAGGGCGGACGGGTGCAGCGGTTTCGCAGCGGTTTCACGCGCCTGCCTGCGGCGCGGCTGTTCGGACATATCTACGACCGCGATGCGCGGCGCGGGCGTCAGCTCGCCGAGGCGGCGGGCTGGATCATGGCCAGTGAGTTGCGCGCGGTGGGCGTGGATTTCAGTTTCGCACCGGTACTGGACCTGGACCGCGGTATCAGCAGCGTAATCGGCGACCGCGCCTTTCACAGCGACCCGGCCGCGGTGGCCGACCTGGCCGGCGCCTACGTGCAGGGCATGCGCAAGGCGGGCATGGCGGCCACCGCCAAGCACTTCCCCGGCCACGGCGGCGTCGCCGCCGACTCGCACGTGGCGATCCCGGTGGACGAGCGGGAGCTGGCGATCATTCTCGAAGAGGACGTGCTGCCGTTTCGTCGCCTGTTCGCCGACGGCATCGCCGCGGTGATGCCGGCGCACGTGAGCTATCCGCACGCGGACGCGCGGCCGGCGGGGTTCTCAACCTTCTGGCTGAAGGACGTGCTGCGCAGGCGCCTCGGTTTCCAGGGGCTGGTGTTCAGCGACGACCTGAGCATGGAAGGGGCGAGTGTGGCCGGCGACTACCTGGCGCGCGCCCATGCCGCCCTGGACGCGGGCTGCGACATGGTGCTGGTGTGCAACCGCCAGGAGGCCGCCGTGCAGGTGGTGGAAGGCCTGCACCTTGGCAACGATCCGGTGTTCCACGCACGCATGGCGCGTATGCACGGGCGACACGCCATCACCACGGCGGAGCTGCACCAAAACCCGCACTGGCATCAGACCCGCGAGACCATCGCACGTCTGGCGGACGATCCCACCCTGGATCTGCATCTGGCCTGAATAGCGCGCAAAGGCGCGTTCGCAGGCAGGCCCCGGCGCCTGCCTGATGCGTCCGGATGCGGTATCATGCGCGCACCTTGTCAGAGGGTGCCAACCCATGCCCATCACCCCCGAACACGCCCTTGCCGTCTACCGCGAGGCCGATTGCCTGGCCACGGAGGCCCAGGTGAACGAGGCGCTCGCGCGCATGGCGCAGCGCATCCGTGAAGAACTCGCCGGGCGTAACCCCGTGGTGCTGGTGGTGCTCACGGGCGCCCTGGTACCGGCGGGCTGCCTGCTGCCGCTGCTCGATTTCCCACTGGAGCTGGACTACATCCACGCCACCCGCTATGCGGGCGCGACGGCGGGCGGTGAGCTTTACTGGATCGCACACCCGCGCACGCCCATGACGGGCCGCGCGGTGCTCATCATCGACGACATCCTCGACGAGGGCCCGACGCTCGCGGCCATCATCGAACACTGCCGCGCCGAAGGCGCCACCGACGTGTTGTCGGCGGTACTGGTGGAGAAGGTCCACGAGCGCAAGAACGGCCTCAAGGCGGACTTCGTGGGCCTCGAGGTGGAAGACCGTTATGTGTTCGGCTACGGCATGGATTACAAGGGTTACTGGCGCAATGCCCCGGGCATCTTCGCCGTGAAAGAAGACTGAAAGGACCACACGTGGCCAAGCTTGCGATTATCGGCGGTACCGGTCTCACCTCGCTCACGGGGCTGGAGATCACCAACCGCGAAGTGATGCACACCCCTTATGGCGAGCCCTCGGGTCCGCTCGTCCACGGCCGCTTTTCCGGCACCGAGGTGGTGTTCCTGCCGCGTCACGGTTCGGGACACACCATCCCGCCGCACAAGGTGAACTACCGTGCCAACATCTGGGCCCTCAGCGAGGCCGGAGCCGACAAGGTGATTGCGGTGAACGCGGTGGGCGGCGTGCGCGCCGACATGCTGCCGGGGCGGCTGGTGTTCCCGAACCAGGTCATCGATTACACCTGGAACCGCGTGAACACCTATTTCGAGGAAGGCCTCAGCCACGTCACCCACGTAGACTTCACCCACCCCTATTGCGAAGACCTGCGCCAGATGCTGATCCGCGGCGCGCGCGAGGCGGGCATCGACGCGGTGGACGAGGGCACCTACGGCGCCACCCAGGGCCCGCGCCTGGAGACCATCGCCGAGATCAACCGCATGGAACGGGACGGCTGCCACCTGGTCGGCATGACCGGCATGCCCGAAGCGGCGCTGGCCCGCGAACTGGACCTCTGCTACGTGTGCTGCGCAGTGGTGTCGAACATGGCCGCCGGCCGCGGCCCGGGCGAGATCACCATGGAAGACATCGAGCAGAACCTCATCTCGGGCATGAACAACGTCAAGACTCTGCTGGAATACGTGCTGCCGGCGTTGCGGGGTTGAAGAGGTGACTGCGTTTATTCCCTCGGTGTAATCACGATCACCACGCCGAACAGCGGGTGGTCCAGGTAATGGACCTCCTTGCTGCGCATGCGGCGGGATTCCTTCAAGCGGTACAACTCACGCGGGGCGTCCAGGACGTCGCCGATCTCGGCGTCGTCGCGTACGTCATCGGGACGGCGATAGCGCAGGTCTGCTTCCACGTGCAGGTAGCGGGCGAGGATCACCCGCAGGGTGCCTTCCACATGGCCACCCGGTTCCGTCCCGCCTTCGATGACCACCGGCACCGCGTTGTCGCGGCCCAGTCCCGGTTGTACCCAGGCCAGGTGTACCAATGGCTCCAGATCGGGGGCGTCGACGAGACGCTGGTATTCCCGGGCCAGCCGCAGCGTCTCCTCGGGCAGGCGCTGAAAGGCCTGGGGCTCGCCGGGTGTGCTTCTGACGGGCAACAGGCTTCGGGCGTTTTCGTCCTGGTGCGGCGAGAGTTCGGAGCGGTCGGGCCAGCGTTCGACGCGGGTATCGGCCGAGGGGCGCGCGAACACCAGGGCCTCGACGTCGTACATGGGTGGCTTGTCGGCAGCCGCGGCGGGCAGGGCGAGCAACAGGCCGGCGGTCAGGGCGAGACTTCTGAACAGGGTTCGGAACATGGGCAAATCGGGGGTGAAGTGACGTGGAATCTTACCACCGTTTCGCCTGTTTCAGGCCCCTCGGACCTGCCCGCCGGCCATATTGACAAGATAAAAGGCCTCGTTGATGCTTCCCGGAGTACGGGCTAGGGGGGCTCTTTCAGCGCTCTATTCAGTACGGGTTGGGGGCGACGCGGTACGCCGTTGCGCTCGATGAGTGCCCCCGCGGGGGGCGGCGGCGCCGCAGGCGCTCGCAACATAGTTCCGGGAGTTTTTGAGCAATGAAGACCATTTATGTAGGAAACCTGCCGTTCAGTGCGTCCGCGGATGATATTCGCAACTTGTTCGCGCAGCATGGCAACGTGCAGTCCGTGAAACTGGTCACCGATCGCGAAACGGGTCGTCCGCGCGGTTTTGGTTTCGTGGAAATGGATGCCAGTGGCGCCGATGCAGCCATCCGGGCCCTCGACAACACCAACTTCGGCGGGCGTAACCTGCGTGTCAACGAGGCACAGGAACGCAAGCCCGCACCCCGCGCCAGCCAGCCCCGTCGCTGATCCCCCCGGATGTGGCCGCGCCGCGGCCACGTCCGTCTTCCCGGTGCTTTGTTCTCCTGCTCCCTGGCAGTTCGAGAGCCCCCTTTTCTTTTCCCGGTTCCCCATGGTTCGCGTTGCGAACCCACATGACATTCTCCGGACGCGCCTGTCATGTTGGCGCTGCGCGCCGATGTGACCTGCGGCACCGTCGGCGAATGCGTTCAGGTCACCGCCTGCGGCTGAGAAAGGTATTCGCCCACGGTGTGGGCTCCTACGGGTGTTTTTATTGAAGCCGTTGTAGGAGCCGACACCGTCGGCGAATGCGTTCAGGTAACCACCTGCGGTTGAGAAAGGCATTCGCCCACGGTGTGGGCTCCTACGGGTGTTTTATTGATGCCGTCGTAGGAGCGACGCCGTCGGCGAATGCGTTCAGGTCACCACCTGCGGTTGAGAAAGGCATTCGCCCACGGTGTGGGCTCCTACGGGTGTTTTATTGATGCCGTCGTAAGAGCCGACACCGTCGGCGAATGCGTTCAGGTCACCGCCTGCGGTTGAGAAAGGCATTCGCCCACGGTGTGGGCTCCTACGGGTGTTTTTATTGAAGCCGTCGTAGGAGCCGACACCGTCGGCGAATGCGTTCGGGTCACCACCTGCGGTTGAGAAAGGCATTCGCCCACGGTGTGGGCTCCTACGGGTGTTTTTATTGAAGCCGTCGTAGGAGCCGACACTGTCGGCGAATGCGTTCAGGTCACCGCCTGCGGTTGAGAAAGGCATTCGCCCACGGTGTGGGCTCCTACGGGTGTTTTATTGATGCCGTCGTAAGAGCCGACACCGTCGGCGAATGTGTTCGGGTCACCACCTGCGGTTGAGAAAGGCATTCGCCCACGGTGTGGGCTCCTACGGGTGGGATACCACGAAGCCACGCGCCAAGGACGTTGAAGGTGACGTCACCCCAGCGGAAGCCGGGGTCCATTCCAAGGGTATGGAAATGGATTCCGGCTTTCGCCGGAATGACGAGTCTGTTGCCGGTTGTGGAGGTCACGTCGCGCAGGGATGTGGCATTCTTGGTCGCGGTTGTCACGTAGGCGCTGCGCGTCAACGTGACCTACGGCACTCACGAGAGCGCGGAGAGCAGCTCTTCGACGGCCTCCACGCGCTTGGTGAAATCCGGCAGTTCGCGCGTGACCTTCAGCCGCTCCTGACCGTCCAGCTTGTAAAGCTTCGGCTTCACTTGGATGAGGCGGATGATCTTCATGGGGTCGATGTTGGGCTGTTCCTCGAAGATGAAACGTCCGCCCAGTTTGCCCAATTCGATCTTGCGGATGCCGAGCGGCGAGGCGCGCAGCTTGAGTTCGGTGATGCGGAACAGGTTCTTGGTCTGCTCCGGCAGCAACCCGAAGCGATCGATCATCTCCACCTGCAGTTCGCGCAGTTCCTCCTCGCTCTGGGCGCTGGCAATGCGCTTGTACATGGTCAGGCGCGCATGCACGTCCGGCAGGTAGTCGTCCGGAATGAGCGCGGGCGCCTGGAGGTCGATTTCGGCGCCGTGGGCGAGCGGTTTTTCCAGGTGCGGCTCGCGCCCTTCCTTCAGTGCCTTCACCGCGCGTTCGAGCAGTTCCACGTACAGCGTGTAGCCGATTTCGTGCATCTGGCCGCTCTGTTCCTCACCGAGCAGTTCGCCTGCCCCGCGGATCTCCAGGTCGTGGGTGGCCAGGGTGAAGCCGGTGCCCAGTTCCTCGATGGATTCGATGGCTTCCAGGCGTTTCTGCGCGTCGGGGGTGATGAGATTGCGCGGCGGGATGATGAGATAGGCGTAGGCGCGGTGGTGTGAGCGTCCGACACGTCCACGCAGCTGATAGAGCTGGGCGAGGCCGAAACGATCGGCGCGGTGGATGATGATGGTGTTCGCCGTCGGGATGTCGATGCCGGTCTCGATGATGGTGGTGCACACCAGCAGGTTGAAGCGCTGGTGGTAGAAGTCCGTCATCACCCGTTCCAGCTCGCGCTCGCGCATCTGGCCGTGGGCGACGCGCACTGTCGCCTCGGGCACCAGTTCGCTGAGCTCGCGTGCCATCCGCTCGATGGAGTCCACGTCGTTGTGCAGGAAGTAGATCTGGCCGCCGCGCTTGATCTCGCGCAGGCAGGCCTCGCGGATCAGCCCGGCATTCCACTCGTTCACGAAGGTCTTCACCGCCAGGCGACGCGCCGGCGGCGAGGCGATGATCGACAGGTCGCGCATGCCCGAGATGGCCATGTTGAGGGTGCGCGGGATGGGTGTGGCGGTGAGCGTGAGCACGTCCACCTCGGCGCGCAGCGCCTTGAAGCGGTCCTTCTGGCGCACGCCGAAACGGTGTTCCTCGTCGATGATGACGAGCCCGAGGCGCTTGTACTTCACCTCCGGTTGCAGCAGCTTGTGGGTGCCGATGACCACGTCCACGGTGCCGGCCTCCAGGCCCTTGATGACCTGGTCCTGCTCCTTCCTGGAGCGGAAGCGCGAGAGGTTTTCGATGCGCACCGGCCAGTCGGCGAAACGATCGCGGAAGTTCTCGAAGTGCTGCTGGGCGAGCAGCGTGGTGGGCACCAGTACCGCAACCTGCTTGCCGGCGAACACGGCCACCGCGGTGGCGCGCAGGGCCACCTCGGTCTTGCCGAAACCCACGTCGCCGCACACCAGGCGGTCCATGGGGTTGGGTGAGGCCATGTCGTTCAGCACCGCGTCGATGGCGTCTTGCTGATCGGGCGTGGTCTCGAACGCGAAGGTGGCGGCGAAGCCCGCGTAGGCCGCGCGATCCATGGGATAGGCGAAGCCCTGGCGGGCGGCGCGGCGGGCGTAGAGATCGAGCAGTTCCGCCGCCACGTCACGCACCTTCTCGCTGGCGCGGCGCTTGGCCCGTTCCCATTGCCCGGAGCCGAGCTTGTGCAGCGGCGTGGTCTCGGGCGCACCGCCCGTGTAGCGGCTGATGAGGTGTAGCGAGGCGACGGGTACGTACAGCTTGTCGCCGTCGGCGTATTCGAGGGTGAGGAACTCGGCCTCGATGTCGCCCACGTTCAATTTTTGCAGGCCCAGATAGCGGCCGACGCCGTGGTCCTCGTGCACCACCGGGCTGCCGATTTGCAATTCGGCGAGGCTGCGCACCACCGCGTCCGCATCGCGGGTGCGCGCCTTCTGGCGCCGGCGGCGCTGCATCACCTGTTCGCCGTAGAGCTGGGTCTCGGCAATCACCGCCAGGGGCGGTTCGCTGATCAGCAGGCCGTTTTCCAGCGGGGCGACCACCAGGCCGTGGCGCGCACCGTCGCGGAGGAACGCGGCGAAGTCATCGAACGGCGTCGGATGGATGTCTGCACCGTGCAGGATCTCCAACAGTGCCTCGCGGCGCCCCGGGGATTCCGCGGCGAACAGGATGCGACCGCCAAACCCGCCCACAAAGGTCTGGAGGGCGGCTGATGGGCGTTCGGTGCGCGCATCGAGGGTCAGCCGCGGTGGCGCCTCGGTGGCGAAATTCACCGCCTGTTTGGCCTCGACCGATTCGAAGCGCTGCACGTCGGTGCGCGGGAAGCGTTTCAGGCAACCGAAGGCCTCGTCGACTTCCAGAAACACGCGGTTGGGCGGCAGCAGCGGCCGGGTCCGGTCCAGGCGAGCCAGTTCGAAGCGTTCGCCCGCCTCGCGCCAGAACGTCTCCACCGCATCGTTCACGCCCTCGGTGGTGAACAAATAGGTGTGCTCCGGCAGGTAGTCGACCAGGGTGTGGGTGTGCTCGAAAAACAGCGGAATGAAATATTCGATACCCGGCGGGGCGAGACCGTTGCTCACGTCGCGGTAGATCACGCTGGTCTGGGGATCGCCTTCGAAGGCTTCGCGATAGGCCTGGCGGAAACGCTTGATGGCGTCCTCGTGGAGCGGGAACTCCCGCGCCGGCAGCAACCGCACGCGCTCCACCTTGTCGAGGGAGCGCTGGCTCTCCGGGTCGAAGGTGCGGATGCTCTCCACCTCGTCGTCGAACAGTTCGATGCGGTAGGGCAGGGCCGCGCCCATGGGGTAGAGGTCGATGAGGCTGCCGCGCACCGTGAATTCGCCGTGCTCCATCACCTGCGAGACGTATTGGTAGCCGCTGCGTTCCAGGCGGCTGCGCATGGCCTCCAGATCGAGTCGCTGGCCCAGATCCAACACCAGGCTGCTGCCTTCGATGTAGTCGCGTGGGGCGAGGCGCTGCATGAGCGTGGCCACCGGCAGCACCAGGATGCCCCGGCTGAGGGTCGGCAAACGGTACAGGGTGGCGACGCGCTCGGAGATGATGTCCTGGTGCGGCGAGAAGACGTCGTAAGGCAGGGTTTCCCAGTCGGGAAAATGCAGGACAGGCAGGTCTTCACGCTGTCCCACGAAGAAGCGCAGCTCGTCTTCCAGACGCGCGGCGGCGGCGGTGTCGGCGGCGACCACCAGCAGCAGACCGCCGCAGGCGTCGGCAGCGGCGGTGAGCGACAGGCCGACGCCGCTCCCGTAGAGGCGGCCCCAGGAGAGGCGTTCGCCGGGGCGGGTCGCAAAGCGTGGAGTCAGGGGAGAGGTGTAGTTCTCCATGGGGAGCGTGATGTCGCGAGTGAAAAGCGGGCTAGTCTACCACCCCGGGCCGGCGGGGCGGGGCCGGTTCGCCGGGCGTCTTGGATTTGACCGCGTTCCACGCCCCACGTTTCTGGCACGTGGTACGTGAATTGCTTTCAAGGTGAGGAGTTTTGACCACCTACTGTAATCCGGAGGACATTCAATCCATGGCACACATCGTTATCATCGGTGCGAGCACCGGCGGCCTGCCGGCCGCCTATGACGTGCGCGCGGTGCTCGGCAAGGGGCATGAGGTCAGCGTGATCTCCAGCTCCGAGACCTTCAGCTTCGTGCCGTCGAATCCCTGGGTGGCCGTAGGCTGGCGCACCCGGCAGGACACCACGTTTCCACTCCAGCCCTATCTCGCCCGTCAGGACATCAAGCTGATTCCCCGTGCCGCGGTGGAGATCAAGCCCGACCAGAACCAGGTGGTCGTGGAAGGTGGCGAGGTGGTCAATTACGACTACCTCATCATCGCCACCGGCCCCAAACTCGCCTTCGACGAGGTGCCGGGCCTCGGGCCCAACGGCGGCCATACCCATTCGGTGTGCACCATCGATCATGCGGAGAAGGCCTGGGAGGACTGGCAGCAGTTCGTGAGTGAGCCCGGTCCATTGGTGGTGGGTGCGACCCAGGGTGCCTCCTGCTTCGGGCCCGCCTACGAAACCGCCTTTATCATGGATACGGACCTGCGCCGCCGCAAAATCCGTGACAAGGTGAAGATGACCTTCGTCACCTCCGAGCCCTATATCGGCCATCTGGGGCTCGGCGGGGTGGGCGACTCCAAGGGCATGCTGGAATCGGAACTGCGCCAGCACCACATCCAGTGGATCTGCAACGCCAAGGTCACCAAGGTGGAGCCCGGCAAGATGTTCGTGGCCGAGCACAACGACCATGGCGAGGTGATCAAGGAGCATGAACTGCCCTTCAAGTTCAACGTGATGATCCCCGCCTTCAAGGGCGTGGATGCGGTGATGAAGGTGGGCGAGGACCTGGTGAATCCGCGCGGCTTCGTGAAGGTGAACGAATTCCAGCAGAACCCCAAGTGGACCAACATCTACTCGGTGGGGGTGTGCATCGCCATCCCGCCCGTGGAGGCGACGCCCGTGCCCACCGGCACGCCCAAGACCGGCTACATGATCGAATCCATGGTCGCGGCCACGGCGCATAACATCAAAAATGCCATTGACGGCAGGGCCCCGGACCAGAAGGGTACCTGGAACGCCATCTGCCTGGCCGACCTCGGCGACACCGGTGTCGCCTTCGTGGCCATGCCGCAGATCCCGCCGCGCAATCTCTCGTGGATGAAGAAAGGCAAATGGGTGCACATGGCCAAGGTCGCCTTCGAGAAGTACTTCATCAACAAGATGAAGAAAGGTTCGAACGATCCGCTCTACGAGAAGTACGTGCTGAAGGCGCTCGGCATCGACAAGTTGAAGTAAGTCCTGCCGGCGAAGAAAGAACGGGGACGAAAGTCCCCGTTCTTTGTGTGCTTTGACAGGCGGTAAACACCGTGTCAGCATGGCCAAACCATGACATCCATGTCATGGCATAACATGTCATAAGAACGATAAATCGGATGGGAAAATTTATGGGGGGAAGTCATGGAGCCGCCTGCCGGGAAGCCTTCATGTGAGCAGATCATCGATATCTTTCCTGACCCTTTCGTGGTCATCAATCGCGACTATCGCATTGTCGCGGCCAACAAGAATTATCTGAAGCATTACGGCTATCCCGACGTCCGGGCCGTAGTGGGCAAGTCCTGCCACGAGATCTCGCATCACTCCGCTGTGCCGTGCAGCCACAACGGCGAGCACTGCCCGCTTGAGCGGGTGTTCGAGACCGGCGAGCCCACCCAGGTGATGCACGTGCATTACCGCAACGGGGCCGAGGAATTCTGTCAGCTGCATTCCACGCCCTTACTGGACGCCAACGGTCAGGTGCTCTATGTGGGCGAAACCATCTATCCGGTGAGCCGTCCGACAGAGGACCGCATCCTGGTAGGCCGCTCGCGTCCCATGCTGCGCATGATCAGCCTGCTGCAGCGGGTGGCCCCCACGCCGACCACTGTGCTGCTGCTTGGTGAGAGCGGTGTGGGCAAGGAATGCGTCGCCCAGTACGTCCACCAGTATTCGCACCGCTCGCGGCTGCCGTTCGTGATCGTGGATTGCGGCACGCTCGGTGAGAACCTCATCGAGAGCGAGTTGTTCGGCCATGAAAAGGGAGCCTTCACCGGTGCGGGCTCGCGCAAAAAGGGCCTTTTCGAGGTGGCCCATGGCGGCACGCTGTTCATCGATGAAATCGCCGAACTGCCGTTACCCCTCCAGACCAAGCTGCTGCGGGTGCTGGAAACCGGCACCATCCGGCGCATCGGCGGCACCGAGTACATCAAGGTGGATGTGCGCGTGATTGCCGCCACCAACAAGGACCTCCAGGCGATGGTGGAGCGGAACGAGTTCCGCCAGGACCTTTATTACCGGTTTTCTGCGTTTCCGGTCACCATTCCCAGCCTGCGCGAGCGCCCGGACGACATCCCAGCGCTGGCCGAACATTTCCTCTCACGCACGGAAGACGGCGATCGGCACCTGCCGTTATCACCGGACGTTATCGAGACCCTGATGAGCCACGATTACCCGGGCAACGTGCGGGAGCTTCGCAACGTGCTCGAGCGCGCGGCAATCCTGGCATACGGCCAAGTGATGTGCCCGGAGCACGTGGTGTTCGAGACCGCGCGCAAGCCGCGCGAACTTGGGAAAAACATCGCCGGCGTGATGAGTGACCTGCCTCCGCGGCGCAGGCGGCTCATCGAACGTCGTGGCTGCCGCTTCTCGGACGACGAGATCATCACCGCATTGCAGCGCTGCGACGGCCACCGTGCGCGGGCTGCGGAACTGCTCGGCGTCAGCGAACGCACGCTTTACCGCTACGTGCAGAGGCTGCGTGCGAAACTGCCGCCGGAACTGGCGGCGGAGTTCCCGGAGGAGTGAAGAAGAGGGTAACCACGGGGGACACGGGGAAATCCCTTTTGTGAAGAGCGCCCTCGGGCTGCGGTTGTCTTGGCATGCTTGGGTCGTCCCACTCTGGGCATGCTCCCAGGGGCGAGCCGTCAGCCTGGGACGCCAACGGATGTCCCTCGTGATCCCCGTGTCCCCGTGGTTGATGCTTTTTCTTGTTCCCAGGCGCGCATACGCGGGGAACAAAAAAGGGCGGCCGATCGGCCGCCCTTTGGGGTCTTACGACAGTTGCCTTACGGCTTGACCACCGTGAAACCCAGGTTTTCCCAGTTCTGCATGCCGCCGCGGTACCACTTGATCTTCTCGGCGGGGTAGCCGAACTTCAGCAGCGTGCGGATGTTGGTGGGGGACTGGCCGCACCACATGCCGTTGCAGAACATCACCAGGGTCTTGGCGCTGGAGAAGTCCCACAGGCCTTCCTGGTTCTTGGCGCCGAATTCCTTCTCCATGATGTCGGCGATGTCGAACGGGCTGGCACCGCTGGCGGGGTTCAGCTTGTTCCAGGGCAGGTTCTTGGCGCCGGGAATGGTGCCCTTCTCGACCCAGTCGGGCGTGCGCGAGTCAACCACCAGGATGGAGTTGTCGCCCGCGCTCATCTGCTTGAGGTAATGCAGCATCTCCACTTCGCCGATGGTGTCGACGCCGGGGGCGAGCTGCGCCGGCTGGATGCAGAACGGCGGGCACTTGCGCGAGGTCTTGGCGAACGCCGGATTCACATTGGCGTTCTCGTCCTGGTTGCGCATGATCGTGGTCTTCTTGCCGGCATGCACCACGTCCACCGAGCCCAGTTCCGGCGTGATGGAGACTGCGGGCTTGGCCGCTGCGTTGCCGTTGGTGGCGCAACCGCTGGCAAGGCCGAGTACGGCCGCGGCGAACAGGGCGGTGATGATCTTGGTCTTCGTCATGTTCAGAGTCCTTTGCACGTTGGCAGGCAATGGCTGATTACGGCTTGACGGTGGTCAGACCCAGGTTTTCCCAGTCCTGCATGCCGCCGCGATACCACTTGATCTTGTGGGCGGGGTAGCCGAACTTCAGCAGCGTGCGGATGTTGGTGGGGGACTGGCCGCACCACATGCCGTTGCAGAACATCACCAGGGTCTTGGCGTCGGAGAAGTCCCACAGGCCTTCCTGGTTCTTGGCGCCGAATTCCTTCTCCATGATGTCGGCGATATCGAACGGGCTGGCGCCGCTGGCGGGGTTCAGCTTGTTCCAGGGCAGGTTCTTGGCGCCGGGAATGGTGCCCTTCTCGACCCAGTCGGGCGTGCGCGAGTCAACCACCAGGATGGACTTGTCGCCCTCGCTCATCTTCTTCAGGTAGTGAACCATTTCCACTTCGCCGATGGTGTCGACGCCGGGGGCGAGCTGCGCCGGCTGGATGCAGAAGGGCGGGCACTTGCGCGAGGTCTTGGCGAACGCCGGATTCACGTTGGCGTTCTCGTCCTGGTTACGCATGATGCTGGTCTTCTTGCCGTTGTGCACGACGTCCACCGAAGCGATCTCCGGCGTGATCTTCACGGCCAGGTTGGCAGCCAGAACGGCACCCGGCACGGCCAGGCAGGCCACCAGAGCCGTCGAGGTCACTAGTTTGCTCAGGTTCATCAGAGTCTCCTTTGGTGTTTTAAGAACTACTTGTCGTTGTTATGAAAGGCCGGGCCCGTGGGCCTGATTCACCCTGCCCGTACGGGCAGGGAAGAATTCTTCAGCAATCGGGTTCAGCATCGCCGGCGGTGCTGCCGGAGTCGGGAGAACCCTGCTGTGTCCCGGTATCGGGTGCGGGGGCTGCGTCATCCGCCAAGGCGAACGCGTGTGTGAACATCAGAACCAGGGAAAGCAAGGCAATGCCGAGTTTTTTCATGTCTCCTCCAGGGACCGGACTGTTGCCGGCTTTGTCATTGGACCAGGCGTCGCGACACCGGTCCTGCTTCAAGAAATTGCAATGGATATGCCACGTTAGCGAACGCTAATAAGTATTCCGAAGGGGATAGGTGCCGAGGCAGGTGAGGGCGATTCTGGTGCTGAAAACCGGCCGAGCGGCACTGCAAGACCTGTCAGGCATGTCATTCATGCTGCCGCGTGACAGGTCTGCTTCTGTCATGCTGTGGCAGGAATGACCTGATTCCTGCCACCGGACTTGGCGCTGTAGAGTGCCTCGTCGGCACGGCCGACCAGTTCGTCGATGGTGGTGACGCGCAGGTCTGGGAAGGTGGCCACCCCCACGCTGAGGGTGAGCTTCAGGTCCGCATGGCCGGGCACGACGATCTTTTCTGCCGCAGCGCGGATCTTGTCCGCGACGGCCAGGGCGTCGGTGCGGCTGGTGTGCGGGAGCATCACCAGGAACTCTTCGCCGCCGTAACGGCCAACCACGTCCACCTCGCGCAGGTTGCTGCGGATGACGCCCGATACGGTGCGCAGCGCCTGGTCACCCACCTGATGGCCGAACTGATCGTTGATGCGCTTGAAATGGTCAAGATCGAGCAGCAGGACAGACAACGGGGTGCGGTAGCGTTCGGCCTTGGCGAATTCCTCGTCCAGGCGGCGTGACAGGTAGCGGCGGTTGTATACCTGGGTGAGTTCGTCGGTGATGGATAGACGCTCCACCTTCTCGTGAGTGAAGGCGTTCTCCAGCACGATGGCGATCTGGTTGGTGGCGTACTCGAGCATACCGATCTCTTCCATGCGGAAGCGGCTGAGCGTCGCGAGCATGAGCAGGCCGAGCAGTTCGTCGCGATAGACGATGGGGAAGAAGGCCACCTCGTTGGGCAGGGCTTCGGCGACGCCGAAATTGACGATGATGCGGCATTCCTCCGAAGGGCGCTGCACGTGGATGGGCCGCCGTTTCAAGGCCGCCTCACCGGGCAGGCCCTGGCCCAGGTCGAGGGAGTTCATGGCGTCCAAGTGGAGCCCGTAAGCCACGAAGGGCTTGAGCTGTGTGCCAGCGTTTTCACGATCGACCAGGTAGATGGCGCCCGTGTGGGCGCCGGTCAGTTCAACCAGCTTGTCGAGCGCGTGGCGCAGGAGTTCATCGGGTTTGCGGTTGGAAATGAGCAGGGAGGCGAGTGAGTTGAAACTCTCCACGCGCTCCTGATGCTCCTGGACCGCGGCGGCCATGCGATTGAAACCGGCGCCCATGCCCTCGAATTCATCCTTGGTGCGGATGTCGGTGCGGGCCCGCAGGTTGCCGGCTGCGAAGCTGTCCATGGCGCCGATGATGGCGCGCATGGGCGTCATGGTGTCGCGGTAGGCGAGGAAGGCGATGAGCAGTGAAAGGGCCATGCCCAGGCCGATGAAGCCGTAGACATAGCGCGTGTTTTCCGCAATCAGGGCATCGATGTTCGAGCGCCGCACGCCGATGGACAGCGCGCCGATGGACACGCCTTCCAGGTTGAGGATGGGTTCGGAGATGACGAAGCTCGGAATGTCGTTGATGAGTGTCTGGCCGCGGAACACCTCGCCTTGCTGGATAGCGCGGTTCAGCGCCATGGGTGCGAGCAGGCCTGTGGCCCAGATGTTGTTGGGCCGGTTGGATGCCGAGATGATGCGTGATTCCTGGATCACCGAGGCGAACAGCGCGGCTTCGATGCTCAAGTAATCGTGGATGGCATTGGGGAGCCAGTTGTCATTGTTCAGCAGCACCACGCCCACCAGGGCGCCCACCTGGCGGCCGGACTGGCGCACGGGGACGACCACGGTCTGGCTCAACACCTGGGTGTCGAGGCTGGCGTATTCCAGCGGGTTTTCCTCCATGAACAGGGCATTGCTGAGCAGTTCGGCGGAGACGACGGGCTTGTCGAGGGCCAGGGCCTGGGTGACTGTGTTGTTGAGTGTGGCGATGTCACCGGTCGGGCCGTGGCGCCGGGCGACGATGCGCTGATCCCGATCGATCGCCAGCCAGACGTCGGCGAAGGGATGCAGAGCGGCATGGCGGTGCAGCAGGCGGATCAGCGCCGTGCGATCCTCTGCCGCGAGCGCATCTTGCACGGCAGGCGTGGCGGCGGATTGGAGCAGGGCATCGCGCAGACTGTCGCTGCGCTGGTGAAACACACGCCAGGCGCCACGCAGGTTCGACTCGAGGGCGTTGAGCGTCTCTTTCTCAAGGGCATCACGCAATGCCGAACTGGTCAGTGCGAGCAGGCCGAGCATGGGGATGAACACCACCAGGGCGAAGGCGATCAGCGTCTTCCATCCCATGGAGAGGTAAAAGCGCTGCGGGCCCCAGGCGACGCGAAAGACTTCCTCCTTCGCGACAGGGCGGTTGGCAGGTGTGAGCATGTCCAGCTCTCGTTATGTTTGCGCGCGAGTTTGCGCGCGCATGATACCTGCGGCTTCGCTCACCCTCACATGACCTGGATCAGCCCTTCAAAAAAAACGGCGTGTGTGTCACACGCCGTCAAAACACCACAGAATGGAGGAGGAGCCGAAGGCTCCTGCCGGGTGGTCCCAGAGCAAGGCCTGTGCCAAGCACGCGGGCTCGGTGTCGCTGGGCATTCAGCGCAGCAGCGTGCTGATCAATCCTGCCAAATGGCGGTGAATGACATTCTGATGGCAGGCCGGGACAGGCGGCCTCAATGGGCGAAGCGCTGCTGCAGGGCGTCGGGGGCGAGGATGTGAATGCGCCCGCGCGACAGTTGCAGGAGTCCCTGGCGTTCGAAATCCTTCAACTGACGACTGACCACCTCACGGGCCGTACCCAGTTCCGCGGCCAGTTCCTGGTGGGTGGCCTCCACCAAGCCCTCGGCATTGGCGAGCTCCAGCAGGCGCGCGCACAGCCGCTGGTCGATGCGGCCGAAGGCGACTTCCTCCACCAGCACGATCAAATCGCTGAGGCGCTGCCCATAAGCAGTGAAGACGAACTGGCGAAAGCCGGGGGATTGGTCGAGGGCCTTGAAGAAACCGGCCACCGGAAGCACGGCGGCGGTGACCTCCGTTTCGGTCACCCCCTCGGCGGGATAGCGTTCGCGGGCGAGCAGGCAGGAGGTGGTGAGTACACAGGAATCGCCGCCCTCCAGGCGGTAGAGGGTGATCTCACGGCCGTTCTCCGCCAGCTTCTGCACGCGCACCGAGCCTTCGAGCACGAGCATGTAGTTCTCGCACACGTCGCCGGCGCGGAACACGGTGATGCCGGCGGGCAGGGTCATCACCCGGGCGCTCCGGCGCAGCTCCAACCAGGCCGCGTCGGCGAGCGGTGCGAGCCTGGGGAACTGCGCCCACCAGTCAGTCGGGGGCGTCATGCAGCGTCCTTGGCGTAACGCATAGCGAGGGCGCAGCGCTTTTCGTAGGCCTCGCGCGCGATGGCCATGTCTTCGAAGAAGTAGGGGAGCTCACCGAGCAGCAGGGCCTGCGGACCGTCCACCAGCGCCTTGGGCGGTTGGGGATGGAAGTCCACCAGGATCATGTTGGCGCCGGCGACCACCGCCTGGGCGGCCACCTGGAACACATCGAGGATGCCGTCCGGCCCCTGTTCGCGGGTGCCTACCGAATGGGACGGGTCGATGCACACCGGCATGCGCGTGAGGCGCTTCACCACCGGCACGTGGGCGAAATCGACGAAATTGCGGTGTGGGTCGCCCATGTTGGTCTTCATGCCACGCAGGCCGAACACCACGCGCGTGTTGCCTTCCGAGGCCAGGTATTCGGCGGCGTGCAGGGATTCGTCGAGGGTGATACCGAAACCGCGCTTGAGCAGCACGGGGAAATCCCGTTGACGCCCCACGGCCTTGAGCAGCTCAAAATTCTGCGTGTTACGCGTGCCGATCTGCAGCATGACGCCGGTGGGGTTGCCGGTGCGGTGCAGCGCCTCGCTGATCTCGTCCACGTGCTTCTCGTGGGTGACCTCCATGGCGATGACCTTGATGCCGTACTTGCCGGCCAGCTCGAACACATAGGGCAGGCAGGCGGCGCCGTGACCCTGGAAGGCATAGGGGCTGGTACGCGGTTTGTACGCGCCCATGCGCGTGCACACCTGGCCCTGGTCGCGCAGGGCGCGCAGCATGGTTTCCACGCTTTCGGGCGTGTCCACGGCGCACAGTCCGGCGAAGATGTTCAGGTTGTCCTGGCCGAAGTGGACGCCGTTGTAGTCGAAGCCGGTGGGGCGGTGGTCGTTCTTGTGCCGGCCGAGTACGCGGTAGGGCTCGGAGATGCGCACCACGCGTTCCACGCCCGGCAGGGCCTCCATCTCCGCACTGCTCAGCGAACTGGTCTCGCCGATGAGGTACAGCTCGGTGAGGACCTGCTGGGAACCGCGCTCTTCATGGACACGCACTTGCACGCGCGGGAGGTTGGAGAGAAAACCCATCAGGGCCTCGAACTCGGTGCAGCTGCGGTCGAGGTTCGGTTTGAGAATGATGATCATCGGCGGACCTTGTGAATGCGGGACAGGCGCGACCGATTATTCCAGAAACGCACCTGCCCGCAAGCGTCAGCGGTCGCGATAGCGCTTGAGCAGGTCGCCGTAATCGTCGATGCGCCGGTCGCGCAGGAAGGGCCAGATGCGCCGCACCTTTTCGCTGTGGGCGAGGTCGACCTCGGCCATGAGCACCTGTTCGGTGTCCACCGGCGCCTCCGCCAGCAGCTCGCCCTGCGGGCCCGCCACGAAGCTGGTGCCCCAGAACTGGATGCCGCCGGCGTCGGCCAGCGGGCTCGGCTCGAAGCCGGTGCGGTTGCACGACAGCACCGGCAGGCCGTTGGCGACGGCGTGGGCGCGCTGGATGGTCACCCAGGCGTCGCGCTGGCGCGCCTTTTCCGCGGCGTCGTCGGCCGGGTCCCAGCCGATGGCGGTGGGGTAGAGCAGCAGCTCGGCGCCGGCCAGGGCCATGAGGCGCGCGGCCTCCGGATACCACTGGTCCCAGCACACCAGCACCCCCAGACGGCCCACGGAGGTGTCGACGGGCTCGAAGCCCAGGTCGCCCGGCGTGAAGTAGAACTTCTCGTAAAAGCCCGGATCGTCCGGGATGTGCATTTTGCGATAACGCCCGGCGAGGCGGCCGTCCTTCTCCAGCACCACGGCGGTGTTGTGATACAGCCCCGGGGCGCGGCGCTCGAACAGCGAGGCCACGATGACCACACCCAGTTCCTTCGCCACGGCGCCCAGTTCGTCGGTCGTCGGCCCGGGGATGGACTCGGCCTGATCGAAGCGTGCAGTGTCCTCGGACTGGCAGAAGTACACACCCGTATGCAGTTCCTGCAACAGTACCAACTGCGCACCGCGGCGCGCCGCCTCGCGGATGCCGGCGATGCTCTTGTCCAGGTTGGCGCGCCGATCCTCGCCACAGGCGTGCTGCACCAGTCCGACGATGAGCTTGCGTTCTTTCACTTTTCAATCTCCTGGAAGAAACTGCCCAACGCAAAGGTGCCGAGGACGCAAAGAACGCAAAGGAACGACTTTTCTAGTGTCTTTGCATTGAGACTTGCGTTGTCCGCCGGCCTTGCGACGTCCCCGGCAAACTGCTCCTCACAAATCGCGAAAGTGGCAGCACACGAAGGAAATGCCTTGGCCTTGTTGCCTTTGCGTGCTTTGCGCCCTTCGCACCTTTGCGTTGAATGTTTTTCTCTACGCTTTAGACCACCACGCTCGCCGGGATTTGCATGGTGATGCAGTGCAGGCTGCCGTACTGGCGGATGAGCGGGCTGCAGTCGATGCCGATGACTTCCCGTCCGGGGAAGCAACCGCGCAGGCGCTCCAGCACCAGGGCGTCCACCACGTCGTTGTAGGTGGGCACCAGCACGGCGCCGTTGATGATGAGGAAATTGGCGTGGGTCGCCGGCAGGCGGCGGCCATCGTCGCCGTAGTGCGGATTGGGCAGGGGCAGCGGCACCAGTCGGTACGGACGGCCGTCCGCGGTGCGGAAGGCACGCAGTTCCGCCTCCATGGCGCGTAGCGGTGCGTAGTGTTCGTCGGCCGGGTTTTCGCAACTGACGTAGGCGATGGTCTCGGCATCGCAAAAGCGCGCGAGGGTATCGATGTGCCCGTCCGTGTCGTCGCCCGCGAGTTGGCCGTGCTCCAGCCACAGCACGCGCGGCGTGCCGAACACGCGCGCGAACAGTTCATTCAGTTGCTCGCGGGAGTACTGCGGATTGCGTTCCGGCGAGAGCTGGCAGTGGGCCGTGGTCATGAGCGTGCCGAGGCCGTCGCTCTCGATCCCACCGCCTTCGAGGACGAGCTCCATGGGCTCCCTGGGCGTGGCGCCGAACACGCCGGCCGCGTGCAGCCGGTCGGTGATGGCGTCGTCCTTGTCGTGCCGGTACTTGTTGCCCCAGCCGTTGAAACGGAAATCCAGGATCACCGGCCGGCCGTCGCGCAGGACGGTGATGGGACCATGGTCACGCGCCCAGGTGTCGTTGGATTCGGCCAGGTGCAGGCGGGTGTGGCTGAGGTCCACGCCGGCGTTGACCAGCTGGTGCGCCACGTGGTCGCGGTGGAACTCGTCGTGACAGGCGACCAGCAGGAGTTCGCGCCTGGCGATCTCGCGGGCAATGGCCGCGTAGACGGGTTCGACATCGGCGAGGATGTCGCGCCAGTCGCTGTGGACGTGCGGCCAGGTGAGCATGACGGCGCTCTGCGGCGCCCATTCCGCAGGCAGGATCTGCCTGGATCGGGAGGCATTCATATATCGGAAAAAGGACCTGAAAAAGGTGAGGATTGAGAAACGATCAATCGCCGGCACGTACCGTATGGATGACGTACCGGCCTTCGAAGTAGACGGTATAATCCGCGTACACCCAACGCGTGATGGGCGGTTCGCCCACCGGCCCCAGTTTCTCGCGGGGCGCACCGAAACGGCTTTCCACGGCGTTCATGGACATGCCGCGCACCGGCAGGTCGGCCTCGACCGCCTGTTCCCCCGGGGTGGCGAGCGCCGGATCTTCCACGGCCTCCTGGCGGTAGTCGGGGTCGGCGGGCTGGTCCGGAATCAGCAGGGTCTCGGCGTTGGCCGTCCCGAAAGTGACGAGCGCGGCGGCGACGAGGGCGGCTCGGATGCGCATGAACTTGGCTCCCTGTAATCGGTCCACGGAAATATACTTCAACCCCCCGGCGGCGGGCAAAACCTTTTCTGTCGCCAACACTTAGAGTCCCTCATGGAAACCGCGCGCGAGCTTTTCTCCTATCGCAAATTCTGGGCCGCACGGCTGTTGCCGGCGCCCGTGCTGCCCATGTCGCGTGCCGAGATGGAGGCGCTGGGCTGGGATAGCTGCGATGTGATTCTCGTCACCGGCGACGCCTACGTGGACCATCCGAGCTTCGGCATGGCGCTGGTGGGGCGCGTGCTGGAGGCACAGGGTTTTCGGGTGGGCATCATCGCCCAGCCGGATTGGCAGAGTCCCGAGGCTTTCCGCGCCCTCGGCCGCCCCAACCTGTTCTTCGGCGTCACGGCCGGCAACATGGACTCCATGGTCAATCGCTACACGGCGGACCGCAAGATCCGCTCGGACGACGCCTATTCGCCAGACGGCCAGGGCAACACCCGGCCCGATCGCGCCGCCATCGTCTATTCGCAGCGCTGCCGCGAGGCCTATAAGGACGTGCCGGTGGTGCTGGGTGGCATCGAGGCCAGCCTGCGCCGCATCGCCCACTTCGATTACTGGTCCGAGACCGTGCGTCGCTCGGTGCTGGTGGACGCCAAGGCGGACCTGCTGGTGTTCGGCAACGGTGATCGGGCCGTGGTGGAGATCGCCCATCGCCTGGCCGCGGGTCAGCCCATCGACACCCTCACCGACATACGCGGCACCGCGTTCCTGCGTGACGGCCTCCCCGAGGGTTGGAGCGAGCTGGATTCCAGCCAGGTGGATACGCCGGGGGAGGTGCCGGCACACCGCAATCCCTACGCACATGGCGCATCGGCCGGTACACCCGTGCAGCCGTCGCCACTTCGCCCGCGCGGTGACCGCGAACGCACGGTGATCCGCCTGCCGTCCTTCGAGCAGGTGCGCGAGGACCCGGTGCTCTACGCCCATGCCTCGCGCGTGCTGCACCTGGAGACCAATCCGGGCAATGCGCGCGCACTGGTGCAGCGCCACGGCGCGCGCGACGTGTGGCTCAATCCGCCGCCCATTCCACTCACCACCAAGGAATACGACCGCGTGTACGAACTGCCGTACACGCGCAAGCCGCACCCGCACTACGGTGACGCGCGCATCCCCGCCTACGAGATGATCCGCTTTTCCGTGGCCATCATGCGCGGCTGCTTCGGTGGTTGTACCTTCTGTTCCATCACGGAACACGAAGGCCGCATCATCCAGAGCCGCTCCGAGGATTCCATCATTCGCGAGATCGAGGCCGTGCGCGACCTCACCCCCGGTTTCACGGGTATGATCTCCGACGTGGGCGGGCCGACCGCCAACATGTGGCGGCTTGGCTGCAAGGACAGGCAGATCGAATCGGCCTGTCGGCGCCTGTCCTGCGTGTTCCCGGACATCTGCAAGAACCTGAATACCAACCAGATGCCGCTGGTGCGCCTATACCGGCGCGCGCGCGCCGTGCCGGGCATCAAGCGCGTGTTCGTCGCCTCGGGCCTGCGTTACGACCTCGCGGTGCACACGCCGGAGTACGTGAAGGAATTGGTGACCCACCACGTGGGCGGTTACCTGAAGATCGCGCCCGAACACACCGAGTCCGGCCCGCTGTCGCTGATGATGAAACCGGGCATCGGCGTGTACGACCGTTTCAAACAGATGTTCGAAAAGTTTTCCAAAGAGGCCGGCAAGGAACAGTATCTGATCCCTTATTTCATCGCCGCGCATCCGGGCACCACGGACGAGGACATGCTGCAACTGGCGCTGTGGCTGAAGAAGAACGATTTCCGCCTCGATCAGGTGCAAACCTTCCTTCCTTCTCCCATGGCGCTCGCCACCGCCATGTACCACACCGGCAAGAATCCGTTACGCCGCGTCCATCGGAACGGCGGCGACGTGAGCGTCCCGCGCGGGCTCAAGGTGCGCCGCCTGCACAAGGCCTTCCTGCGGTATCATGACCCGCACAACTGGCCGTTGCTGCGTGAAGCCCTCAAGCGCATGGGGCGCAGCGATTTGATCGGCAACGGCAAGCGTCACCTGGTGCCCAGCTGGCAACCGCAAGGCACCGGGCAGCGACACACGCAAGCGGCGGCGAAACCACGCGCCGCGGACGCCCGCAGGCGGGGCAAACCCCGCCCGGGCTAAACTCGATACAAACGGGGCATAACGGCCCCGCGGACACACATCCATGGTTTTCGTGGAAAGCCAGATTCCGGCGCAAGCGCGCGAGGCCGCGAGCGTTCGGGACGCTTGGCTGCAATCCCTCGCCGAAGGGCGCCGCGAGGAAGACGTGGCGCTCATCCGCTGCGCGGTCGAACTGGCCGAGCAGGCCCATAAGGCGCAGATTCGCGCCTCGGGCGAACCCTATCTCAACCACGTGATGGCGGTGGCCGAGATCCTCGCCAGTCTGCGGCTGGACGCGGAGACCGTGGCCGCCGCCGTGTTGCACGACGCGGTGGAAGACTCCGAAATAACCCTGGCGCTCATCGCCGAGCGTTGTAGCCCGGCCGTGGCCCGGCTGGTGGACGGCGTCACCAAGCTGAAGGTCTTCGCCGAATACCAGGAAACGGCCAAGGGCAAGAAGGAGAGCGCCCGCGCCGAAAGCCTGCGCAAGATGCTGCTGGCCATGGCCGAAGACGTGCGCGTGGTGCTCATAAAGCTGGCCGATCGCCTGCACAACATGCGCACGCTCGATTTCCTCGACCAGGAAAAACGCCGGCGCATCGCCCGCGAGACCCTGGACATCTACGCGCCGCTCGCCAACCGCCTGGGTATCTGGCAGATCAAATGGGAACTGGAGGACCTGTCGTTCCGCCACCTGGAACCGGTCACCTACAAGGAGATCGCCCGCTTCCTGGACGAACGCCGCGTGGATCGCCAGCGTTACATCGAGGAGGTGGTGCAGATCCTCCAGGACGAACTGGGCAAGGCCGGCATCAAGGCGGACGTGAAGGGCCGGCCCAAGCACATCTACAGCATCTGGAAAAAGATGCAGCGCAAGGGACTGGGCTTCCATCAGGTCTACGACGTGCGCGCCGTGCGCATCCTCGTGGAGTCGGTGGCCGATTGTTATCACGCACTCGGCGTGGTGCACACCTTGTGGCGGCACATCCCCAAAGAATTCGACGACTACATCGCCACGCCCAAGGAAAACAACTATCAGTCCATCCACACGGCGGTGGTGGGTCCGGAAGGCAAGACCCTGGAGGTGCAGATCCGTACCTCGGACATGGACCGTCACGCCGAACTGGGTGTGGCTGCGCATTGGCGTTACAAGGAAGGCGGCAAGTCCGATCGGGGCTTCGAGCAGAAGATCGCCTGGTTGCGCCAGCTGCTCGACTGGAAGGAAGAAGAGAGCAACGCAGGCGATTTCATCGATCGCTTCAAGTCCGAGGTGTTCCAAGACCGCGTGTACGTGTTCACCCCGCGCGGGGAGATCATCGATCTGCCGCAGGGGGCGACCGCGCTGGACTTCGCCTATCACATCCACACGGACATCGGTCACCGTTGCCGCGGGGCGAAGGTGGAGGGGCGCATCGTGCCGCTCACCTACGAACTCAGGAACGGCCAGCAGGTGGAGGTGCTGACCAGCAAACACCCGGCGCCGAGCCGCGACTGGCTCAATCCGCATCTTGGCTATCTCAAGAGCTCACGCGCGCGTTCGAAGGTACGTTCCTGGTTCAAACAGCAGGACCAGCAGCAGAACCTCACCGACGGCCGGCAACTGGTGGAACGCGAGCTCAAACGCCTGGGTGTCAGCGACGTGCCGCTGGACAAGATCGCCGCGCACTTCAACCTGCCCCAGGTGGACGATTTCATGGTGGCGGTCGGACGCGGCGACATCACCACCAGCCAACTCGCCTCGGCCCTGCATCAACTCACCCGGCCGCCGGCGCCGCCGCTGCCTGAAGAGGGCATCACCACCCACGCGCGCAAGGGCGAGGGCGGCGACATCCACATCGGCGGCGTGGGCAACCTGCTCACCAATCTCTCCCGCTGCTGCAAGCCCGCGCCGGGCGATCCCATCGTCGGTTTCATCACCCGCGGCCGTGGCGTGGCCATCCACCGCAGCGACTGCCCCAACGTCCTCAATCTGCAATCGGATTTGCGTCAGCGGCTCATCGAGGTGGAATGGGCCGAACAGGAGCAGAGCACCTATCCGGTGGACATCGAGATCGAAGCGATCGATCGCCAGGGCCTGCTGCGCGACGTCGGCTCGTTGCTGGCCAACGAAAAGATCAAC
Organism: Gammaproteobacteria bacterium; assembly: GCA_041685115.1. GTDB lineage: Bacteria > Pseudomonadota > Gammaproteobacteria > Thiohalomonadales > Thiohalomonadaceae > JALOAT01. The sequence continues at coordinate 63,196 of JAWLGK010000006.1, forward strand.
GTCATCTCGGCGACCACCACCACCGAGCGCAACACCCATACGGCGAAGATGCAGTTGACCCTGGAGATCGCCAATACGGATCAGCTGAGTCGCATCTTGAGTCGGATTATTCAGCTGCCGAATGTGGTGGAGGCGAGGCGGCATGTGTAGCCGCTTTCCTGTTTTTTTTCGATAGTAGCGACCACATGTAGGTCACGTTGGCGCGTAGCGCCTACGTGACAAGTAAAAACGTCGTAGGTCACGTTGCGAAGCTACGTGACGTCTTGGTTTTGAAGCGCTTCGCGCGAAGATTATTTGACGGGGGATTCCGTCCCCCTACGCCGGGTTCCTTTTCTTTGCGCGGCCAAAGAAAAGGAACCAAAAGAAAGGCCGCCCGACTGGCTCGCCCCTTCGGGGGGGCCTGCGCTACGTCACAGCGGCACATCCCTGTGCCGCTGCCCTTCGGGCGCCTACGACGTGCCAATCGGCAATCCTGCCGATTGGTCAGCCAAGGCGGGGGTCTGCACACGGGCCATCCTGGCCCGAGCGCAGACCATGCGCCATCCCTGGCGCCCCCCTTCGGGGCCATTTCCGCCTTGGCCTCCGTTGCTCGGCGAACCATAGGGGTTTCCCAAGACCGCTCGCTTCGCTCGCTCAAGAGGCGCTTCGCGCCAAGAGACTGTCTTGCGTAGGTCACGTTGCGAAGCTACGTGACACCTTGGTGGTATTCGCATTATCGCGATACTCGAAGGGTGCGCTTCGCGCGAAGATTATTTGACGGGGGATTCCGTCCCCCTACGCCGGGTTCCTTTTCTTTGAGCGGCCAAAGAAAAGGAACCAAAAGAAGGCCGCCCCGATGTCTCGCCGCCCTTCGGGCGGTCCCCTCGCAACGAAGCCCAAGGCGGGGTCTGCATACGGGGCATCCTGCCCCGAATGCAGACGACGCGCCGTCCTGGCGCGTCCCCTTCGGGCTGTTTCCGCCTTGGGCTCCGTTGCTCGGCGAGCCATAGGGGGTTCCCAAGACCGCTCGCTTCGCTCGCTCCAGAGGCGCTTCGCGCCAAAGAAGAAAGGCCGGACCTACTGCTCGGTATTCCGAGCATCACGATATCGGACGGATTCTTCGAACCCCGTATGCCGCGCCGAGCACCGCAGTCCGAATCGGATGAGGCCCGCAGGGGGCGCGCCAGGGATGGCGCGCCGTCCACGCCGGGGCAGGAGGCCCCGTCGTGGCCCCCCGATTCGGACTGCGGAGCGCAGGGCACCGCCGAAGGCGGCGCGGGATTCGGGCGGGTGGCCGCGACGCGGGGCCGATAGGCCAGGTGCGGGAGCGGACACCTGGTGGCCCGGTCTCGCCTCTACCTATCGCGGCCACTGGCCCGTCGCCGTCAAAGCCGCTTCGCTCTCGTGCGCCGGGCCACCCTTCTTTGGGGTACTTTTCTTTGGCCGCGCAAAGAAAAGTACCTCGTCGTAGGGGGGCGAAAACCCCCGTCTAAGCAATCTTGGCGCGAAGCGCTTCCTTCGATACCGCGGATTGTCACGTAGGCGCTGCGCGCCAACGTGACCTACGAATTTCGAAGAAAGGAACCCGGCGTAGGGGGACGGAATCCCCCGCCAAAATAATCTTCGCGCGAAGCGCTTCCTTCTAATACCGCGGGATCAAACGAGACTCTGCTAGCCCGGGTTCCGCTTCGCTCCACCCGGGCCATGAGCGGCGCAGAAAAGATACGCAGAAAACTCATGCGGCGCGCGTGGCGCATCCTTCCCAATCTCCGAAGATGTCACGTAGGCGCTGCGCGCCAACGTGATCTACGGGAATCCAGGCGCTGCCACCTCGCAGTAACGCTTCAGGTAAAATCCCGCCCCATGAAATTCACCCCGCCCCTGATCGAAGGCGTCCTCCTCCGCCGCTACAAACGTTTCCTCGCCGACGTCCAGCTGCCGGATGGCAGCGTGATCACCGCCCATACGCCGAATACCGGTTCCATGCTGGGCTGCTGCACGCCAGGCAGCCGGGTGTGGCTGCGTGATTCCGGCAGTGCCACGCGCAAGTACCGCCACACCTGGGAACTGGTGGAGGTGGAGTGCGGGGTGGCGGTGGGCATCAACACCGCCATCGTGAATGGCCTGGTGGCGGAGGCCATCGACAACGGGGTGATCGGCGAGTTGGCCGGTTACGGGGGGCTGCGCCAGGAGGTTCGCTACGGCCAGGAGAACAGTCGCATCGACCTGCTGCTCGAAGAGGGTGCGGACGGGCGCGACTGTTATGTGGAGATCAAGAACGTCACCGCGCGGGACGGCGAGGGCTTCGCCATGTTTCCGGACGCGGTGAGCGCCCGCGGCACCAAGCACCTGCGCGAGCTGGCGGCCATGGTCGCGGCGGGCCACAGGGCGGTGATCTTTTTCTGCGTGCAACGGGGCGATACCCACACGGTGCGGCCCGCGGACGAGATCGACGTGGTCTACGGGCAGACCCTGCGCGCGGTGCTGGCCTCCGGGGTGGAGGCGCTGGCCTATGCGGCCACCGTGACGCCCGAGGGCATCGCCCTGAGCCGGCCGCTGCCGGTGGTCTGCCCATAAAGCGCAGCTTCACGCCCGCGGTTGTGGTTCAATAGCGCCCCATGTTCCGACCCCTCGAACTCTTCATCGGCCTGCGTTACACCCGCGCCAAGCGCCGCAATCATTTCATCTCCTTCATCTCGCTCATCTCCATGGTGGGCATCGCCCTAGGCGTGACGGCGCTCATCACCGTGCTGTCGGTGATGAACGGCTTCGAACAGGAGCTGCGTAGCCGCATCCTCGGCATGACCTCGCACGTGACCATCGGCGGCTATGGGGATGCAATCGAGGACTGGCAGGACCTGGCCAGGATTTCCGCCCAGCAGCCGGAAGTGCTGGGCGCCGCACCCTACATCCAGGCCGAAGGCATGCTCACCTACGGCAGTCGCGTGCGCGGCACCGTGGTGCGCGGCGTGCTGCCCACCGAGGAGCCCAAGGTCTCGGAGGTGGGCGAGAAGATGGTCATCGGCAAGCTCGACGACCTGCGCCCGGGCGAGTTCGGCATCGTGTTGGGGCGGGACCTGGCGCGGCTGCTGAACGTCACCGCTGGGGACAAGGTGACCCTGGTGACGCCGTCCGCCAACGTGAGTCCCGCAGGTATCCTGCCGCGCCTGAAACGCTTCACGGTGGTGGGCGTGTTCGAGGTGGGCATGTACGAATACGACAGCGCCCTGGCCCTGCTGCACCTGGAGGATGCCCAGCGTCTGTTCCGCCTGGACGACGGCGTGACGGGCGTACGGCTGCGCGTGGAAGACCTGTTCCGCGCGCCCTTCGTGGCCCGCGAGCTGGCGCAGAACCTGCCCGGGTTTTACCAGGTGAGCGACTGGACCTGGCAGCATGCCAATTTCTTCCGCGCCATTCGCACCGAGAAGACGGTGATGTTCGTCATCCTGTTCCTCATCGTCGCGGTGGCCGCGTTCAACATCGTCTCCACCCTGGTGATGGTGGTCACCGACAAGCAGAGCGACATCGCCATCCTGCGCACCCTCGGCGCCAGCCCGCGCAGCATCATGATGGTGTTCATGGTGCAGGGCACGGTGATCGGCATCATCGGCACCTTGCTCGGCCTGGTGGGTGGTGTGGGTCTCGCACTCAACGTGGAGACCATCGTGCCTGCGCTGGAGCGGCTGTTCGGCATCCAGTTCCTGCCCGCCGACGTGTACTACATCAGCGACCTGCCCTCGGAACTGCACTGGGAGGACGTGGCGCGCATCTGCGGCGTGGCCTTCCTGCTCAGCCTGGTGGCGACGCTGTATCCGGCCTGGCGCGCCTCGCGCACCCAGCCGGCGGAGGCGCTGCGTTATGAGTGAAGTGGTGCTGGCCTGCCAGGGCCTGAAGAAAAGTTTCCGCGAAGGCGGTCTGGCCGTGGACGTGCTCACGGGCGTGGACTTCAGCGTGCAGCGCGGTGAGCGCGTCGCCATCGTGGGTGCCTCCGGCTCGGGCAAGAGTACGCTGCTGCACCTGCTGGGCGGACTCGATGTGCCCACCGAGGGCCGCATCGAGGTGACCGGCCAGGACATGGCCCGGCTCGACGAAGCCGCACGCGGCAGGCTGCGTAACCGCAGCCTCGGCTTCGTCTACCAGTTTCATCACCTGCTGCCCGAATTCACTGCACTCGAAAACGTCGCCATGCCGCTGCTCATCGGCGGTGTGGCCACCGCCGAGGCGCGGGAACGTGCCGCGGCCATGCTCGAACGGGTTGGTCTTGGCGCGCGGCTCATGCACAAGCCCGGTGAACTCTCCGGTGGCGAACGCCAACGTGCCGCCGTGGCGCGCGCGCTGGTGGCACAGCCGGCCTGCGTGCTGGCGGACGAACCCACTGGCAATCTGGATCAGGCCACGGCCGAGCGGGTGTACGGCTTGATGCTCGAACTCAATCGTGAACTCGGCACCAGTTTCGTGGTGGTGACCCACGACTGGGGATTGGCACGGCGCATGGATCGCATGCTCGGCCTCGAAGGCGGGGTGTTGGTGGAAAAGTGAACCGGTGCGATTGACCTCTCACATGCCGGTGCGCGCCGCTCGTTCATCCTTCTTGCGTTGCCAGTGACGCACGATGCGCAGTCGCCACAGCCCGCGGACGGCAAAATAGGACGCGACGGCGCAGAGGGTGCCGACCACGAACGAGCCGAGCAGAAACGGTTGCCAGATTGCGCCGATCTCCTGCATCAGCCACTCGGGTGTGGCCTGGAATTGCAGTTCCCGCGCGGGCGTGCCTAGCATCCAGGTGCCCACCTTGTACACGAAGTAGAAAATGGGCGGCATGGTGACCGGATTGGTCAGCCACACCAGCGCCACGGAGATGGGCAGGTTCACCCGGAACAGCACGGCGAATGCTGCCGCTAACACCATCTGAAACGGCACTGGCACGAAGGCCACAAATACACCGACGCCGAAGGCGCCCGAGGCCGAGCGGCGGTTCAGGTGAAACAGGTTGGGATCGTGCAGGAGCTTGCCCAGGAAGCGCAGATGACGATGATTACGGACCATTTGATGGTCCGGCATGAAGCGTTTGATGAAGTTCTTGGGCATTGGGTGAGGTTCCTGAGAAGCGGGAATTATCCACGATCAGGCGCGGAACAAAAATATGGCGTCACGGACGATCGCTTTTCTCCTGGGAGTCATTGCGCTTCAGCAACTGGCGCAGCTGCCTTCAGCCGCCTGGGTGGTCGCCCTGGCGGTGGCGCCCCTCTCATGGTTCATGCTGGTCCTGCTCCATCGGCACGGCCCTGGCCGTATCTTCCTTTGCTGGCTCGCCTGCCTGTGCCTCGGCTTCGCTTGGGCGTGGTTGCACGCGGCTGCACGCCAGTCGGACAGCTTGCCTGCGGCACTGGAAGGTTTGGACCTGCAGGTGGACGGAATGGTTGTCGGTCTGCCCGAAAGAGATGACCGCCGGTTGCGCTTTCTGTTCCAACCATCGCGCCTTGAGCTGAATGGACAGGTGTTCCCTTGCTCGGGGCGCCTGCGTCTCGCCTGGTATGACGACCCGGCACCGCTGGCTCCCGGCGAGCACTGGCATCTCACGGTAAAGCTCAAGCGGCCCCATGGCATGGCCAACCCGGGCACCTTCGACTACGAAGGCTGGCTGTTCCAGCAGGGCATCCGCGCCACCGGTTACGTGCGTGCGGCCGGTCGCAATCAGCGCATCGCCGGCCCGCAGTGGTGGGAGGCGCCGGTGGACAGGGTACGGGCCGCCATTGCTGCCAAGGTCGGGGCCTTGGCAGGGGAGGCGCCCTTCACCGGCGTGCTGCTCGCGCTCGCCATCGGCGAGCGGGGCGGCGTCGACCCGGACCAGTGGGAAGTCTTCACCGCCACCGGCACCAATCACCTCATGGCCATCTCCGGCCTGCACATCGGGCTGGTGGCCATGCTGGCCGGCGTGCTGGTGCGCGTCGCCTGGCGCGGCAGGTTGGCCTTGTGGCTGCCGGCTCAGAAGGCCGCGGCCGGCGCGGCACTGGTGGCAGCCATGGGTTACGCGCTGCTGGCAGGCTTTTCCGTGCCCACCCAGCGTTCCCTGGTGATGATCGCCGTGGTCGCCCTGGCCTTGATGAGCGGGCGGGCCGTGCGCCCGGTGGCCGGCCTTGCGCTCGCCCTGCTGGCGGTGTTGCTGCTCGATCCGATGGCCGTGCTGAGTCCCGGTTTCTGGCTGTCATTCGGCGCGGTGGCGGCCATTTTCCACGCCATGAGCGGACGGCTCGGGGCGGGCGGGGTATGGTGGCGCTGGGGCCGGGTGCAGGTGGTGGTGGCCGTGGCCCTGGCGCCCATGCTGGTGCTGTTCTTCGGCAATGCCTCGATCAGTGCGCCGGTGGCGAACCTGGTGGCGGTGCCCTGGGTGAGCTTCCTGGTGGTGCCCGTGGCCATTCTCGGCGCGCTGACCGCACCCGTGCTACCGGAACTCGCCCGGCTGTTGCTGCAACTGGGTGACGGGCTGATGGCCCTGTTGTGGCCGTTTTTGGACCTGCTGGCCGCGCTCGCTCCGGCACCGCGCTTCGCGAGTCCTCCCGGGTGGGCCGTACTGGCCGGCGGGATCGGCGCGGCCTGGCTGTTGGCGCCGCGGGGTTGGCCCGCGCGCGCCGTGGGCGCGATCTGGCTGCTGCCCATGCTGCTGTGGTCCCCGTCGCGGCCCATGCCAGGTGAGGTGTGGCTCACCCTGCTCGACGTGGGGCAGGGCCTCGCCACGGTGGTGGAGACGACGGGACACACCCTGGTCTACGACGCCGGGCCGCGCTTCAGTCCCGGCTTCGACACGGGCGAGGCGGTGGTGGACCCGTTCCTGCGCGCCCGCGGCGCGCGGCGCATCGACACACTCGTGGTGAGCCACGGCGATCTCGATCACATCGGCGGCGCCCGCTCGCTCACCGACAGCTGGCCTGTGGGGCGCCTGCTCACGGGCGTACCCGACAAGGTGGCCTGGACCGCCAATGAGCCCTGCGAGCGCGGTCAGCAATGGACCTGGGACGGCGTGCGCTTCCAGGTGCTGCACCCGCCCCATGCCGCGGGCGGCAACGACGGCTCCTGCGTGCTGCACATCGGCACCCCGCAAGGGGCGCTGCTGCTGACTGGCGACATTGAGGCATCCACCGAGGCGGACCTGCTCGCCGAGGGGGCGCCGTTGCGGGCCCGTGTACTGGTGGTCCCCCACCACGGCAGCAAGACCTCGTCCACGGAGCCCTTCATCGATGCGGTCGCTCCGGAGCTTGCTTTGCTGCCGGTGGGCTACCGCAACCGCTATCGGCTGCCGCATCCGGCAGTGGTCGAGCGCTACCGGGCGCGGGACATCGCCCTGCTGGACAGCGCCCGGGACGGCGCCATTACCGTGCGCCTGACCGCCGACGGCACGCTGCACACCGAGACCTGGCGCGACCAGGGGCGCCGGTATTTCCACTGGCGGCCCTGACATTAAGCAGTGTGACAACGCGGAGGACGCGGAGGCGCGGAGGTCGCGGAGAACTGAATCTCTTGGGACTGGTATCCTGTGACGCGATAGACATATGATCCAAACACTCGAAATCCTCAGCGTCCTCCGCGCCTCCCCGTCCTCCGCGTTTAAACCCGCCACTTCGGGACCGCTATCTAGGCGCGCCCCGGCCGGCTTTGGTAAAGTGTGCGGCGCTTTTCCGAGGAGATTCGTGTGTTTGAGATGCTCGTTGCGGGCGGCTGGGTCATGGTGCCGCTCATCGTCTGCTCCATCGCCGCCATGGCCATCGTGGTGGAACGCTTTGCGAGCCTGCGCCAGGAACGCATCGCGCCGGCCAATCTCGTCGCCCAGATCATTCAGGTGCACCAGGCGGGGCAACTGGACCAGCGCCGTATCGCTGTGGTGCGCGATTCGTCGCCGCTGGGTCGCGTGCTCGCGGCGGGTTTGATCAATCAAAAGCACAGCCGCGAGGTCATGAAGGAGGCCATCGAGGATGTGGGGCGCCAGGTGGTCGCGGATCTGGAGCGTTTCCTCAACGCCCTCGGCACCATCGCCGCCATCACGCCGCTGCTTGGATTGTTCGGCACCGTGCTCGGCATGATCAAGGTATTTTCAGCCATTACCGCCGCCGGCGTGGGTAATCCCAGCGTCCTGGCCGGCGGTATCGCCGAGGCGCTCATCACGACGGCCGCGGGCCTGGCCATCGCCATTCCCTCCCTGTTCTTTTACCGCTATTTGCGCGCCCGGGTAGACACCCTGGTGCTCAAGATGGAAGAGGAAGCCCTGAAACTCATCGCGGTGCTGCACGGCGAGCGGGAACAGGACAGCGCGGAGGCCGCCTGATGCGCCTGCAGCGGCGTCGTGCCGACGAGCCGGAGATCAACCTCACGTCGCTTATCGACGTGGTGTTCCTGCTGCTCATCTTCTTCATGGTCGCCAGCACCTTCGAGCGCGAGACCCAACTCAGCGTGGAACTGCCGGAATCGAGCGGTGCGGCCATCGATGCGGAAGGCAACGTGGTGGAGGTCACCATCGATGCCCAAGGCCGTTATTACGTCAACAAACAGGAAGTCGTAAACACGCGACTGGATTCGCTGATGCGTGCCATGCAGAGTGCGGCGGGGGAGACGGCACAGCCCAAGGTGATTCTCAGCGCCGATCGCAAGACCGCGCACGAGGCCGTGGTGAAGGCCATGGACGCCGCAGGACAGCTCGGTTATCTGCACATCACCATCGCGACCGCCAAGCCGGACGAATGAAACGCACCTCCTCGAACGCTACCGACTGCCGCCACCTTCCCCTGACAGGCCGATTCCATGCCCGCAGCCACTGCTGATCTGAACGGCGTGCTCGTCTACCGCCGCCTGATGCGTTACGTCGTGCCGTACTGGCGTGCCTTTGCCCTGGCCACCCTCGGCATGATCCTGGAAGCGGGCGCTCAGACCACCTTCGCGGCGCTCATCAAACCGTTCGTGGACGGCAGCTTCGTGGAGCGGGATGTGGGTGTGATCCGCTTCGCCCCCATCGGTCTGGTGCTGATTTTCATCATCGGCGGCATCGCGTCCTACCTTTCCACCTACTGGATGAGCTGGGTGGCGCGGCGTGTCATCAAGACCCTGCGCGCCGAAGTGTTCGAAAAACTCCTGCGCCTGCCGGTCGCGTATTTCGACAGTACGCCCTCCGGTAACCTGTTGTCGCGCCTGGTCTACGACGTGGAACAGGTGGCCCAGGCCAGCTCCCAGGCGATCACCGTCGCGGTGCGTGACTCCCTGACCATCGTCGGCTTGCTCGCGTGGATGTTTTATATCGACTGGATGCTCGCCTGCATCCTGCTCGTGGGCAGTCCGCTCATCGCCCATCTCACCCGCAAGATCAGCCGGCGTTTCCGCAGTTACAGCACGCGCATCCAGACCTCCATGGCCGACGTGACGCACATCGGCGAGGAGACCATCGAAGGTCAGCGCGTGGTGAAGATCTTCTCGGGGCAGGAGTACGAGCGTAGCCGCTTCGAGGAGGCCAACGAACGCAACCGTCATCTGCACATGCGCATGATCGCCGCCAGCGCCGCCAACACCCCGGTGGTGCAATTGGTTTCGGCGACCGGTGCTGCGGTAGTGATCTACACGGCCCTGAACATGCTCGACACCCTGACCGTCGGCACCTTCGTTTCGTTCATCGCCGCGATGATGATGCTGCTCCAGCCCATCAAGCGGCTCACCTCGGTGAACGCCTCCCTGCAACGCGGCATCGCCGCCGCCGGGGCCATCTTCCAGTTCATGGACGAAAAGGAAGAGAACGACACCGGTACCGTGCAGGTGGAGCGTGCGCGGGGCGCCATCGAATACCGCGATGTGCATTTCCGTTATCAGCCCTCCGGATCGGAAATTCTCAAGGGCGTGAGCTTCAGCCTGGAACCGGGCAAGTCCATCGCCTTCGTGGGCCGCTCCGGCAGCGGCAAGTCCACGCTGGTGAACCTGCTGCCGCGTTTTTACGAGCTGGAGTCCGGCGCCATCCTGCTCGACGGCATCGACGTGCGCGACATCGGGCTGGTCAGCCTGCGCGACCAGATCTCCCTGGTGAGCCAGCACATCACGCTGTTCAATGACACCATCGCCAACAACATCGCCTACGGGCGCCTGAGGGCGGCGACGCGTGAGGAGATCATCGCGGCGGCAGAGGCGGCGCACGCGATGGAGTTCATTCGCCAGTTGCCTGAGGGACTGGATACGCTGGTCGGCGAGAACGGCGTACTGCTCTCGGGCGGACAGCGCCAGCGCCTGGCCATCGCCCGCGCGCTGCTCAAGAATGCGCCGGTGCTGATCCTCGACGAGGCCACCTCGGCCCTGGACACGGCCTCCGAGCGTCACATTCAGGCGGCCTTGGAAAAGCTCATGACGAACCGCTCGACGCTAATCATCGCGCACCGGCTCTCCACCATCGAACGGGCCGATCGCATCGTGGTGATGGAGCAGGGCGCCATCGTGGAGTCCGGGCGCCACGAGGAACTGCTGGCGCGCAACGGCGCTTACGCCAATCTCTACCGCATGCAGTTCGCCGACGCGCCGGCGTCCGCTGCCGTCTGACGTGAAGCGGTTGGATCACTACTGGTACGACGACAACGCGCTTTCCCGCCTGTTGTTGCCGCTTGCCTGGCTGTTCTGTGCCGTCGCCACGCTGCGGCGCATCGCCTATCGACGCGGCTGGGCACGCGCCGAGCACGTGGGCGTACCCGTGGTTGTGGTCGGCAACATCACCGTGGGCGGTAGCGGCAAGACGCCCATCGTGGTCTGGTTGGTGGAATACCTGCGCACGCAGGGCCGGCGCGTCGGCGTGGTGAGCCGGGGCTATGGCGGCGCGGCGCAAACCTGGCCACAGGCCGTTGATGCCGATAGTGATCCCCGCGAGGTGGGCGACGAGCCGGTGCTCATCGCCAGACGCACCGGCGTGCCGATCGCCGTCGGACCCGACCGCGTGGCCGCCGCACGTTTCCTGCTGGCCCATCACGCGCTCGACGTGATCGTTTCCGACGACGGCATGCAGCACTACCGGCTCGCGCGCGACGTGGAAATCGCGGTGGTGGATGGCCGCCGCGGTCTTGGCAACGGGCGCTGCCTGCCGGCAGGGCCGTTGCGCGAGCGACCGAACCGTTTACGCAGCGTGGATATCATTCTGACCAACGGTGGCACACAGCCGGATGCGGTGCGCCTGGAGGGTAGCGAGCTCGTGAACCTGAAGACGGGTGAGAGAAAGCCGCTCACCCGACTTACCGGGCAGCGCGTCCACGCCGTGGCGGCCATCGGCCATCCGGGGCGCTTCTTCGCTGCGCTGGCCGCCGCCGGGCTTGAACCCGTGGAACACGCCTTCGCGGATCATCATGCTTTCCGCGCCGAAGACCTGGCGTTCATGGAGCCGCTGCCGGTTATCATGACCGAGAAGGATGCCGTGAAGTGCAAGCCGTTCGCGGGCATGGAACACTGGTATTTGCCCGTGGACGCGCGGCTCCCCGAGGCCACGGGCCATCGGATTCTGCAACTCATCGAGAGGTAACCCATGGACAAGAAGCTGCTGGAAATCCTCGTCTGCCCCATCTGCAAGGGGCCGCTCGTCTACAAGCGTGAGCAGCAGGAACTCATCTGCAAGGCGGATCGCCTGGCCTATCCGGTGCGCGACGACATCCCCGTGATGCTGGAAGACGAGGCCCGTGAACTGGGGGCGGAAGAGGAAGTGAAGTGAGCTTTCGCGTCGTCATCCCTGCGCGCTACGCATCCACGCGCCTGCCCGGCAAACCGCTGATCGACATCGGCGGCAAGCCCATGCTGCAGCACGTGCATGCGCGCGCACTGGAGAGCGGCGCCAGTGAAGTAGTCATCGCCACCGACGACGAGCGCATCCGTGCCGCAGCGGAGGTCTTCGGCGCGCGTGTCTGTATGACCGCGGCCCACCACCGCTCCGGCAGTGAGCGGCTCGCCGAGGTGATCACCCGGCTTGGCTATGGCGAGGACGAGGTCATCGTCAACCTGCAGGGCGACGAGCCGCTCATGCCGCCGGCCCTGCTCAGCCAGGTGGCCGCGGGGCTGCTGGAACATCCGGCCGCGCCAATGGCGACGCTGTGCACGCCCATCACCTCCGCCGAGGAGCTGTTCGATCCCAACGCGGTGAAAGTGGTCAGGGATGCGCGCGGGTTTGCCCTGTATTTCAGCCGTGCGCCCATCCCCTGGGATCGCGACGCCTTCGCCGAACAGCCCCACACACTGCCCGCCGGTGCGCGGCATTACCGTCATCTGGGCATCTACGCCTACCGCGCCGGCTTCCTGGCCCGCTACGTCGCCACGCCCGCCTGCGAGCTGGAAACCCGCGAGTCCCTGGAGCAGCTGCGCGTGCTGTGGATGGGTGAGAAAATTCACGTAGCCGAAGCCGCGGCACTCCCTGGCCCTGGCGTGGACACGCTCGCGGATCTGGAAAGGGTGAGAGCCCTCATCCCGTAGCCCGGGTGAAGCAAAGCGGAACCCGGGAAAATGCGGCCCCCTGCGCTCGGCCAACCCCTAACTACTGACAGCGCCCGTCCAGCAATTCCAGGGAAAGGAAATCCTCATGCAGTCCATCGCCGCCTTGTTCCCAAACCGGCACCACATAGGTACTCGGCACCTGCCGTCCCGGATCGCCGAACTGGTCGGCCTGAAAGGAAAGGCCGGCCTGCTGATCCACCAGCACCAGCGCAGGTGCGTCCTCCAACACCTCCAGCACACAGCAGCGGGTGCCCCGGTAGGACACCGGCAGTCCGATCAGCTCGCGCAATTCTTCAAGGCTCATTCAAGCGTTCCCCCTGGAGGAAACCTTAGCCCTTGCCGCTTGTGGGAGCGAGCTTCAGCTCGCGATTCTTCCGGTGCGCCGTCACGAAACGAAGCTCGCTCCCACAGGAGAAAGCCGAATCCAGGTCGTCACACGCCATGTAAGTTCTGGCGCGGAAGTGCGATGCCATCCGGCCTCCACTCAGGCACAATGGTGGGCGAAATGCTGCCCACCTTTGCAAAGCATGCTGGTGGCCATCGTTTAACATTGTTCGCAGGAGGTGAATAGCATGGCGACCAGTACGGTTCTCTTGGTGGAAGACAATCCCGACGACGAACAGCTGATTCTGCGCGCCCTCAAGCAGACCGGCATCAGCGACACCATCGAGGTCGCCCGGAATGGCCGCGAAGCCGTCGATTACCTGCTCGGCGTCGCCACGCCCCCCCGCCTGGTCATGCTCGACCTCAAGCTGCCCAAGATGGGCGGCCTGGAAGTGCTGCAAGCCCTGCGCCTCGACAACAAGACACGCATGATCCCGGTGGTGGTGTTCACGTCCTCCATCGAGAAAACCGACGTCCTGACCAGCTACGACCTGGGCGCCAACAGCTACATCCGCAAGCCGGTGGATTACCGCCAGCTCACCGACGTGGTCAAACTCATCGTGAGTTATTGGCTACAGACCAACGTCGCGCCGCCGACAGAGCGTTAATCCGCCGCTGATTTATCCGGTTTCGTCATGGGGACGCCAGGTGCGGCCACCGGCCCGCGATTCTTCCCGGCTTAGGCGCCATTCGTTGCCGGTGGCCACTCCTACAGGGGCTGTCTCTTGGTCACATCATCTGTAGGAGAGAGAGGCTTGCGTCCCTTCTCCCTCCGGGAGAAGGACAGGATGAGGGGATCAAGAACGAACGTTCACATCGGGCGGGCGGCCAATTCAGCGTTCTCACTGTACATAGGGCGGGCCATGCCCGCCTTCAACACGCAAAGAATTCACAGCAGCAGAACGGCGCCCACAGGGCGCCCTATGCTGCTTGCCCGGACGTTGCCGTGCCCGATGCGGCACCGCTCTCAGCAAGGATCTTGAAAAACACACTCTCAAGCGACACCGCCGGTTTGACACCCAACAACTGCCCGCCTGCATGATTCAATGTCAGCAACCATTCCGGCAGGTCCTTCTGGTTGATCTCCATCTCGAATTCCCCGTCCCGCACACGCTTGCCCCCGCTGCCGATTTCGGACGCTGCCAAATAACGCACGGTAAACCAATCGGCCCGCTCGGCCACGAGGTCCCGTGGCGAGCGCGTCGTCACCAGCTCACCCTGATTGATGAAGCCAAAGCGATCCGCGATGCGTTCCACGTCGTGCAGCACGTGCGACGTGAAGAAAATGGCACCACCCTGTTGCTTGTACTCGGACAGGATATCGATCACGTCCTTGCGGCCGACTGGATCCAGACCCGACAGCGGTTCATCAAGGACGAGCAGGCGTGGAGAAACCACCAGGGCATGGGCAAGGGCAACACGCTGCACGTTGCCCTTGGACAGCTGACGCACCTTTCGATGGGCGTTTTGCGCGACGGAGAAGCGCTCCAGCCACTGCATGCACCATGCATCTTCATCGCTACGCTTGATGCCGTACATGCGTAATGCCATGCGGAGAATTTCGAGCGGCGTGAATTGGTCGTACAGGGCGGGGGATTCGGGCAGGTAGGCTACGCCGGAGCGGGCCCTGGCCTCCCGCGCATCGATGCCATGGATGCGTACCTCACCCTCGTAGTCGCGGATGATGTCAAGCATCACCTTGATGGTGGTGGACTTGCCCGCACCATTGGGGCCGACGAAGCCGAAGACTTCGCCTTCGTTCACGTTGAACGAGACATTTCGTAGTGCCTGAATTGATCTGCGACGCTGGCGGAAAGTCTTGTTGACGGAGATGAACCGGAGCAATGCCGTCATGGCTTCTACCTTTACTGGATCTTCAGCTTACGAAGATGGAAGGTTTGTTCTCGAAATTCATAGCCCAGGCCTAACGGGTCATTTGGAAAATCCTCCAGCAGACCGGTTTCAAGCAGTTCTTGTGGGCGAGTCAGCGGCTTGTTGAATCGTTCTTCAAAAGTTGTTTGGGCATCGCGCAATTGGATTAGCCCCGTCAGGCGCACCACGCGCTTTTCGAGCATCTCCCGCAGGGCGGGGTCCTTGGCCTGGTCGCGTTCGCGTTGGAGCATCTTTAGGGCCATGCGCGTGTCATCGATATCACCGATGGAGACCATGGTAGAAAACGTGCGAAACGCCGTCGCGTTAGTGGGGGAACGCTCGGCGGCAATTTCGAGTGCGTGTTGCGCCTCGGGAAGATCATGCAGGAAGAAATGCTGATTGAAACCGTAAAAAAAAGCAGGCCACTCATCCCAGTAACGGCAGTGCATGGCATTCTTCAAAAGTTCAAAACCCTCGTCTTCAGCACCGCCCCAGCTCAAAGCCGCATTGCCTATCCAGTAGTTATCCTCGTGGCAGGGATTGAGGCGTGACACCACCGTGTGGGCACGTAACCTGAACTCTTGCGCGTCGATGTCCCGTGCGGATGCTGCGGCTCGGATGGTCTCGACATTTGCGGCCAGATAGCGATCGCCACCGTAAAGCAGAAGCTGAATAGGGCCGGTAACGACTACCTGTGCGGGACGGCTATTCTGTCGCATCGCAGTGGAGCCTTGCAGCAGCGCCACTGCCAGCCAAAAAAATGCTATCGCTGTAATGGTGATCCCAGGGGCAAGCAAACGGCTCATGGCACTAATTGAATTCGCGTTTGTTCAGCACCCATACGGATAAGCCAAGTAAGGCGGCGACATAGGCCAGGGTTGCTGTCACCAGCATCAGCCAGTCGGATGGAAGGAACGCCATCTTGTCATAGAGCGCGATCATTCGCACATCGAGGCGGCCCAAATCTGGCAGGACGAACGCTAGCAGACCGAGTGAGTCCTGATAGATACGTGGATCGGCGAAACTGGAGACTACGGAGGGGCTGTTGCGCAGCAGTTCTATGATGGGCGTATAGCTGCGTGCAATCAGTACAAAACCAATGGTGCCAATCAGGACAAAGCTTGGTGTGGTGGCGGTGACGGCAAGCAAGGAGGCGATGGCGATCACCACCAATAAGTCGATCGAAATAAAGAATAGGGTACTTAGGTAGGGTAGTCCCAGACTGATAGGCGTTGTCTGTTCATAGGCGCTGCCGATCAGTAACGTCAGCCCCGCCAAGGTCAATCCCATGATCAGCATCAAGCCGATGCTCATTAAAACGATGGCGGTAACACGCCCCAGCAGCCACCAGACGCGGGCGCGTGGGTAGGTGAACGAGTGGAGGTAGAGTTTTCGCTCGAACTCGTGAATGAACAACTCCTGGGTTAACAAAATTACGAGCAAGGGGAGGGCAAAACGTAATACGGACAGACCCACGTCTAAAGCCACAGTTGCCGGTTGTCTTGCACTGAACTGGCCGGCGAGCATGACTGTAACGAGCAAAGTTATGAGCAGCCAAGCGCAGATGCTCGCAAAGCGGGCGCGGATACTGAGGTGCAATCCGGCAAGCAGGTCAGTTAACAGAGGCATGGCAGCAAAATCATGCGCAAGTTAGTCACAAATTGTGGGGTGACCAACGAAAGCGTAACGGTGGGGCAAACCCAGCCCCACCGTCGCATACGGTTTTTTAGAACTTAACCGTTAGGTTAGTTCTTCCTAGAATTACTGACCGCTTTCAATATCCGACTTATAGGATGTCACACGGGTTGCAATGGTCGTATCCGTGCATGCATCGGCGTCGAGATTCAGACCGGAAATCACGCCACCATTGGAATTTCCCAAGAAAGCAGCACGACCTGTTAGGGTAACTACATCATCGACGGCCTTGCCTGAGCAGAGGTGGCCTGAGTCAGCGGCGATATCCGCGGTTTTGCATTTGTACTCGCGATCCGCTCGGCTGCCAGCTTCGTGACAAGTGCCGAAATACAGCATCTGATTGGCCGTATCGTCGCAGTTATAAGCGCCGGAAACTCCTGCCGAAAGGCGAACCGTGACATTGGCAGTGAGCATCTGGCAATCGTCGACATTACTAATAGGCGTGCCATCGACATTTTGTGTCGCCGCATGCGCTTGGCCAAAAAACATGAACGAAGCTACGACCGCGACCAGGGTAAGCGGTTTCATTTTCATGATTTTCTCCTTAATTCGTATTTGTGCAGTATTACTGCATCATGGAAATCATGACGGAGCTCATGTTGCGAGCATCCGAGATGGCGGTGCCGTCATTGGCCTTCGAACGATATTCATTGAATGAAGGGATCGCGATGGCGGCCAAGATGCCGATGATGGCGACCACGATCATCAGCTCGATGAGGGTGAAGCCTTTCTGGGCCTTTTTCATTTGGAGTCTCTCCTTTGTTGAAGTGGCCTGTTCCGGTGAAGGGGCAGGATTCAGGCGAGAGGTAGCATACTCTGTGCCATGGGCAATTCGAGTACCTAAATGGTCGTTTTTGTCACGTAGCGTGAACTGTGTCGCACGCATCCGGGTCCAATGCAGGCGGCGAAGTGACGTGCGTGGGCAAGGGGTGCCCAAAATTGTCACATGTCACCCGTTAGGCGCAATCGCTCGTCGAGACTCGGGCGGTCGACTGATAGACCATGGCCGCAGGGTTTCACGGCCTCTAAACACCTGGATAGCAAACCACCTGTAGGAGCCCACCCCGTGGGCGAATGGTTTTTCCAACCGCAGGCGGTTAACCGAATCCGCCTTTCGCCGACGGTGTCGGCTCCTACAAGGTTCCGATAACCCCCGTAGGAGCCCACCCCGTGGGCGAATGGCTTTCCCAACCGCCGGCGCTTGAACCGAACCCGCGTTCGCCGACGGTGTCGGCTCCTACAAGGTTCCGATAACCCCCGTAGGAGCCCACACCGTGGGCGAATGGCTTTCCCAACCACCGGCGGTTAACCGAAACCGCGTTCGCCGACGGTGTCGGCTCCTACAAGGTTCCGATAACCACCCGTAGGAGCCCACCCCGTGGGCGAATGGTTTTTCCAACCGCCGTCGGTCAGCGGAACCACGTTCGTTGTCCTGCCTGGCCCGCTTCCTGGCTTGACCCGCTGTTGATGGGTGTAGGCGTGATGTGCAGGCAATCCAACCAATTGCGCATAGTTAGGTGAGCGCCCTTGAACCTACTGGTTTGACGGCCATAACGAGGGGCGTTATGGTTCGCTCATGATCAAGGGCTACCGGGACAGGGATACGGAGAAACTGGCCAGGGGTGAGGGCTCGCGCCGGTTACCGCCCGATATCCAGCGGCGCGCGCGGATGCGCCTCGACCGCATTGATGCGGCCGTGGTGCTGGAGGATCTACGGGTACCGCCCTCGCACCATTTGGAGGCATTGAGAGGAGACCGCGCCGGTCAACACAGTATCCGCATCAATGAGCAATGGCGGATTTGTTTTGAGTGGCGGGACGGACATGCGTACAACGTCGAGGTCGTGGATGAGCACTGATCCGAGAAGGAGACTATCGTGGGCCAACTAATTCATCCTGGGGAACACTTGGCCGAGTTCCTGGAGGACTTTGGAATCACCCAGTACCGCCTGGCAACGGATATCCGTGTGCCACCGCGGCGCATCAATGAAATCGTCCAGGGCAAGCGAGCCATCACCGCAGACACGGCGCTGCGGCTTGGACGCTATTTCGGCACGACAGCCGAGTTCTGGATGAACCTCCAGGACAAATACGAGCTGGCGAAGGCGAGGGAGGTACTAGGCGCCCGCCTGGAGGAGGAAGTGAAACAGCGCCCGGCAGCAGGCAGTTAGTGAATCTGCCGGATGCCGGAGCCGGCTGAACCCATGGAAGGGTTGGTTGTTCTTGTGTTTCTGTTCCGGGTCTTTCGTAATGATGAATGTGGGCATTAGTGATTGTTTTATATGAAAAAGGTAAATGTTTTATTTATTTGCATGGGCAACATCTGCCGCTCGCCCACGGCGCAGGGGGCGTTCGAGCGCCTGGTTGACGAGGCTGGGTTGAGGCCGACTATCGGTATTGATTCGGCGGGTACCCATAACTATCACGTGGGCAAGCCGCCCGATCACAGGGCGCAGGAGACGGCGCTCCGCCGCGGGGTGGATTTGAGTGGGCAGCGGGCACGCCAGGTAGAGAACCTCGACTTCGAGCGTTTCGACTACATCCTGGCGATGGATCACCAGAACCACGCCGCGCTGCTGCGGGATTGCCCGGCGGACCATCGGCACAAGGTGCGGCTGTTCCTCGAATTTGCAGCGGAGCTCGGTGAGGATGAGGTGCCGGATCCGTATTACGGTGGGCAGCACGGCTTCGACCACGTCTTCGATTTAGTGGAGTCGGCCGGGCGGGGCTTGCTGGAGGAGATTCGTCGCCGGCACCTGTGAGCCTGTCTCTTGGTCACGTCTTCCCCGTACACTCCCTCGCCCTCCATTCTGTCTCTTGGCCATATCTTGCGCGCACACCCCCTCTCTCCGGGGGCTGTCTCTTAGTACTATTTCTCGGAGAGACATAAGCTTGCGTCCCTTCTCCCTCCGGGAGAAGGACAGGATGAGGGGATCAATAAACCAACAGCCGCACCTGAATTGATCCCCTCTCCCCAGCCCTCTCCCGGAGGGAGAGGGAGCAAGAAGGGCTGGCTACAACGGCCAAATGTGACCAAAAGACAGCCCGGAGGGGGGAGGGGCTGGCTACAACGGTGAAGTGTGACCAAGAGAGAGCTCCGGGAGACGAGCGCATGGATGCGCGAGATACGACCCCATGGATGGGGGAGGTAGACCGCGCCGGGAGCCGGCGGTCGAGAGCAACGCAGGGAGCGGTTGCTGAGGGCTGGGGAGAGGGGGATCCAAGGGCTTGGGTCATAGGAGCGACGCTGTCGGCGAAAGGCCCATTGAGAATCGCCCACGGGGCGGGCTCCTACAGAAGAATCGGGGCGTTACGCCAAAAAGAAGGGGAGCCGAGGCTCCCCTTCTTTTTTAACGGACTCTAGCGCAGTTTTTCGTCGCCGCCGCTTTCCACCTGGGCCGGTGCTTCGGCGGTGTGCTGTTCTTCCGGTACGGTCCGTTGCTGGACCGGCTCCGTGGGTGGCGTGAGCGGTTCTTCCGGCAGGGTAACCGGTGGTTGTTCCGGGACGGCAGGCGCCACTTCAGGCACAACCGCAGGTTCAGCCGGGGGCTGTTCGAACGGTTCGGCGTCGCTGGCTTCTGCGTGGCCTTCCGGGATGGAGGGTTCGTCCGCAGGCCCTTCCTGGGTAGTGGCCTCGGGTGCGACGGGTTCGGCGCTGACGATGGCTTCCGAGGGCTGTTCACGGGCCACGTCGGTGCCATCTGGAATATCCACGGGGGCTGCCGCGAACAGGTCTGCCATGGGCGGTTCGCTTGGCGTCACCACCCGCGGTGCCGGTTCGACCATCACCGGATTGCCGAGCGGCTCGGTACGCTCGGGCATCTCGGCGCGGGCCAGCTGGCGTTCGAGCAGGGATATTTCCAGATCCTCGCTGCCGGCCGCACCTTCGCCTTCGAACTCGTCACCTGCCGCGTTAGAGGCCGCGTCGGTGGCGGTGTACTGGTCACGGGCACGACGACGGCGGCGCCCACCACGGCGCCCGCGGCGGCTGCCGCTGCTGCGTTCGCCCTCCTGTGCCTCGGGTGCGCGGCCTTCAAGCTCCGTCTCGGTCGCGGCTTCACCAGGTTCGATGGGCGCGGCGAGCGCCAGGAGCTGTTCGGCCTCCCGGCCGTCCTGCCGTTCCGGACGGGCAGGGCGCTCACGTTCCGTGCGTGGGGCGCGTTCCTGGCGCGGTTGACGCTCCTGACGCGCATTGCGTTCTTCACGCTCTGGACGTTCCTGACGCTCCTGGCGTGCCGCACGTTCCTGGCGCTCGGGGCGTTCCGCACGTTCAGGACGTTCGCGGCGTTCCTGGCGCGGCTGACGCTCGGCCTTGTCGCTGCTTTCCTGACGGCCACGGGCGCCTTCGCCACGGCGACGGCCGTTGCCGTCGTTACGGCGCTGGGCGGTTGCCTCACGGGCGGGCGCCGGCCGGCCCGCTTCGCGGCGCGATTGCGGGGCAGGTTTCGGGGGCTCCGCTTCGGCCTGGGAGTTTCCGAACAGGCTGGTGATGAGCCGGCGCAACAAGCCTGTGCCGGGCTTCGGGTGCGCGGCGGTGGGGCTGGCGGGTACGGGCACCGGCGGGGCCACGGATCGGACGGCGGGCTGTTCTGCCGCCATCGCGGCCTTACGCGCCTCGGCCGGGCCTTCCATGACTTCCTCGGGCTGGCCGATGAGCTGGTAGCTGGACTTCTCCGTCGCCTCGTCAAGGTCGTCGATGCGCACGCGCTGGATTTCGAACTTGGGTGTTTCGAGATGATGGCTCGGCACCAGCACCACCCGCACGCCGTGGCGCGCTTCGATCTCGGCGACGGCACTGCGCTTTTCGTTGAGCAGGAAGGAGGCGACGTCCACCGGCGTGCGTGCGACCACCTTACCGGTCTTCTCCTTCATGGACTCCTCTTCGAGGATGCGCAGGATGGAGAGGGCGAGGGATTCGACGCCGCGGATGGTGCCCTGGCCGTTGCAGCGCGGACAGACCACCTGGCTGGACTCCCCGAGCGAGGGGCGCAGGCGCTGGCGCGACATTTCCAGCAGGCCGAAGCGCGAAATGCGGCCGATCTGCACGCGGGCGCGGTCCTGCTTGAGCGCCTCCTTGAGACGGTTCTCCACCTCGCGCTGGTGCTTGGCGGGCGTCATGTCGATGAAATCGATGACGATGAGGCCACCCAGGTCACGCAGACGCAACTGGCGGGCGATCTCGTCGGCCGCCTCCAGGTTGGTGTTGAGGGCGGTCTCCTCGATGTCGCCGCCCTTGGTGGCGCGCGCCGAGTTGATGTCGATGGAGATCAGCGCTTCCGTGTGGTCGATGACCAGGGCGCCGCCGGAAGGCAGCTGCACCTCGCGCTGGAAGGCAGTCTCGATCTGGCTTTCGATCTGGTAGCGGGTGAAGAGGGGGACGCGGTCCTGGTACAGCTTCACCTTGTTGAGATTCTGCGGCATCACCTGCTTCATGAACTCGCGAGCCTGCTCGTAGATGCTCGGCTCGTCGATGAGGATCTCGGCGATGTCGTTGCGCAGGTAGTCGCGGATGCCGCGGATGACCACGCTGGATTCCTGATAGATCAGGAACGGCGCGGACTGGCCCTGGGCGGCCTCGTCGATGGCCCGCCAGACCTGCAGCAGGTAATCCAAATCCCACTGCAGCTCTTCGGCGCTCTTGCCGACGCCGGCGGTGCGCACGATGAGGCCCATGTCCGCCGGGATATCGAGCTGCGCCATGATGTCGCGCATCTCCGAGCGATCCTCGCCTTCGATTCGGCGCGAAACACCGCCGGCGCGCGGATTGTTGGGCATGAGCACCAGATAGCGCCCCGCCAGGCTGATGAACGTGGTGAGGGCTGCGCCCTTGTTGCCGCGCTCTTCCTTCTCCACCTGCACGACCACTTCCTGGCCTTCGCGGATCACGTCACGGATGTTGACGCGGCCGCCCGACTCGGTGTCGCGGGAGAAATAGGTGCGGGAGATTTCCTTCAGCGGCAGGAAGCCGTGACGTTGGGCGCCGTAATCGACGAAGGCGGCTTCGAGACTGGGCTCGACGCGGGTGATGCGGCCTTTGTAGATGTTGGATTTTTTCTGGGCCCGTGAGGTGCTTTCGATGTCGAGGTCGTACAGCTTTTGCCCGTCCACGAGCGCCACGCGCAACTCTTCCGGCTGAGTTGCGTTGAACAACATTCTTTTCATGTTTTTTCCGTCTCTATGGCGCTCAACCACAGCCCGATCACGGACGCGGGTTCGCCAGATGCTTGTTTGAGGGACCCAAATCGAGACGGCCGAGGAGGGAATATCCGGTCGGCACCGCCGTGGCCACACTCAGTCAGCCCTGTCCTGCAGGAACATTATCGACTGCGGGAGCGCTTGTTATGGCACCCAAGCCACACGCGGTGCGGGTGCCGTAAACCTTACCGTTCAATCTCGCCGACGTGTCAGGGCGGCGTGGAGCTCCTCGACGTGACCTTGGAAAGTTCCGCAAGTCCCGGAGCGCCAGCGGAAAAGTCTATCAGCCTCGCCATCGCGCATCAACGCATCCGAGAGTCCTGATATCATACGCCCCATGAATGAAACCCCATGTCGCCCGGTAGTCCGGGAGGTCAGGATTGGTGAGCACCAGGCCGGCCAGCGCATCGACAACTTCCTCATGACCCAGCTCAAGGGTGTCCCCAAGACCCACATCTACCGCATTCTCCGCAAGGGCGAGGTGCGGGTGAACAAGGGACGCATCAAGCCCGATTACCGGCTCCAGCAGGGCGATCTGGTGCGGGTGCCGCCGGTGCGTACCAGTGAGGCGCCGCCGCCGGCCCAACCGGGTTCCCGGGTGCTCGAGCTCATCGCAGGCAGCATCATGTTCGAAGACGATGCCCTGCTGATCCTGAACAAACCCACCGGTATCGCGGTACATGGCGGCAGTGGTCTGAGCTATGGAATCATCGAGGCGCTGCGTGCGCTGCGCCCCGAGGCGCCCTTTCTGGAACTGGGTCATCGCCTGGATCGGGACACCTCCGGCTGCCTGGTGGTGGCCAAGAAGCGCAGCGCCTTGCGCGCCTTCCAGGCCCTGCTGCGCGCCAACGGCATGGAGAAGCAGTACCTGGCCCTGACCAAGGGGCGCTGGGGCGGCGGCACCCGGCGGGTGAGCGCGCCGCTGCGCAAGAATGTGCTCAGCTCCGGGGAGCGCGTGGTGCGGGTGGACCCGGAGGGTAAACCGGCGCTCAGCATCTTCGAACCCATGACGCTCTACCATGAGGCCAGTCTAATGCGGGTGACCCTGATCACCGGGCGTACCCACCAGGTGCGCGTGCATGCGGCCCATGCGGGCCATCCGCTGGCCGGTGACGACAAGTACGGTGATGAGGATTTCAACCGGCGCATGGCTGCCCTGGGGCTGAAGCGCCTGTTTTTGCACGCGAGCGCGCTCCAGTTCACCCTGCCCATGGAGCGGCCCCGTGACATCAGCGTGTCGGCCCCGCTTCCGCCGGAACTGACGGCTGTTTTGGACAAACTGGAATCATGAGCGAATTCAAGCTGGTCGTCTTCGACTGGGACGGGACCCTGATGGACTCCCAGGCCCGTATCGTGGCTTGCCTGCGGGCGGCGGTAATGGACGTGGGCATTACCGCGCGCAGTGACGAGCAGTACCGGAACATCATCGGCCTCGGCCTCGGTGAGGCCATGCAGTCGCTATTTCCCGAGCACTCGCCCGAGACCCATGCCGCGCTGGTGGAGCGCTACCGCCATCATTTCCTGGGTGCGAACGCCACCCCGTCCACGTTGTTTGCGGGCGCCGAGGAAACCGTGCGCCACCTGGCCGAGCGCGGCCTGTTTCTGGCGGTCGCCACGGGCAAGGGCCGCAACGGGCTCGACCGCGTACTCGCTGACACGGGGCTCGGAAAGTGGTTCCATGCCACGCGCTGTGCGGACGAGACCTTCTCCAAGCCCCATCCGCAGATGCTGCTCGAAATCATGGATGTGCTGGGTGCCGAGCCGCACGAGACGCTGATGGTGGGCGACACCGAGTACGACATGGAACTGGCGCGCAACGCCGGCACCCATGCCCTGGCGGTGAGCTATGGTGTCCACGCCGTCGAGCGCCTGCTGGCGCACGATCCCCTTGGCTGCATCGACGACATCCGCGAACTGATCTCCTGGATCGAGACGCGCCCGGCCACGGTGGGCCGGGTGACCCACTGAAAGCAAGGCGATGAGCGAACAAGAAAACCAGCAAGGCGTTACCAGCCCGCACTTCGAGCGGGACATTCTCAACCGTCTGGCCTTCGCGGTAATCAACGAACAGCGCCGCGCCAGGCGCTGGGGCATCCTGTTCAAATCGCTCGGATTCCTCTACCTGTTCGCCCTGCTGGTTTTGCTGGTGGGTGACCGGGACAGCGGCGAGCCGAGTGGACGCCATACCGCCATGGTGGAGCTCAACGGGGTCATCGACGGCGTCAGCGGCGTGAGTGCCGATCAGATCATCGGCAGTCTGCGCAGCGCCTTCGGCAATGGCCAGGTTGCGGGGGTGATCCTGCGCATCAACAGCCCGGGCGGCAGCCCGGTGCAATCGGGCGAGATCTACGACGAGATCCGCCGCCTGCGCCAGGACCATCCGGACACGCCGGTCTATGCCGTGGTCGGCGATATTTGCGCCTCCGGCGGTTATTACGTGGCGGCAGCGACCGATGCCATCTACGTCAATCGCGCCAGCATCGTCGGCTCCATTGGCGTGCTCATGAACGGTTTCGGCTTCGTGGGCACCCTCGACAAGTTCGGTATCGAGCGCCGGCTCTATACCGCGGGCGAGAACAAGGGCTTCCTGGATCCGTTCAGTCCCGAGCAGCCGCAGCAGGTGGAGCATATCCGCGGCCTGCTTGACGACGTGCACCGCCAGTTCATTACCGCGGTGAAGGAAGGCCGCGGCGAACGCCTCAAGGATGAAGCGTCGGTCTTTTCCGGGTTGGTCTGGACGGGTGAGGAGGGCGTGAAGTTGGGGCTGGTCGATGGGCTCGGCAGTGCGGCTTACGTGGCCCGCGAGGTCATCGGCGCCGAGGACATCGTGGACTACACGGCAAAGCCGCCCTACCTCGACCGCTTCTTCGAGCGCTTCGGCGCCACGGCCATGAAGCTCATGGCGGAGCAGGCGCTGCCGAAGCTGCGTTAAGCCAGCGCCAGCGGTTGGAAAGGCATTCGCCCACGGGGTGGGCTCCTACGGGCGGTTCTCGATGCGTTGTAGGAGCCGACACTGTCGGCGAACGCGGTTTCGGTGGCTGCCGGCGGTTGGAAAGGCATTCGCCCACGGGGTGGGCTCCTACGGGCGGTTCTCGATGCGTTGTAGGAGCCGACACCGTCGGCGAACGTGGTTTCGGTTAACCGCCGGCGGTTGGGAAAGCCATTCGCCCACGGGGTGGGCTCCTACGGGCGGTTCTCGATGCGTTGTAGGAGCCGACACTGTCGGCGAACGCGGTTTCGGTTAACCGCCGGCGGTTGGGAAAGCCATTCGCCCACGGTGTGGGCTCCTACGGGCGGTTCTCGATGCGTTGTAGGAGCCGACACTGTCGGCGAACGCGGTTTCGGTGACCGCCGGCGTTGGAAAGGTATTCGGCTAAAGGACGGGCACGCCGGCTTTTGCGAGCATATCCACGAGGCGGATGAGGGGGAGCCCAACGAGGGCGTTGGGATCGTGGCCCTCCAGGCGTTCGAAGAGGGCGATGCCGAGGCCTTCCGATTTGAAGCTGCCGGCGCAGTTGTACGGCCGTTCGCGGGCGAGATAGCCTTCGATCTGCGCATCACTGAGCGTGCGGAACACCACACCGAAGGGCACCAGGTCCACCTGCGCGGTGCCATTGCGGCCGTCGAACAGGCACAGCCCGGTCAGGAACTGCACCGCCTTTCCGGAGGCGGCGCGCAGCTGTGCGGTGGCACGGGCATGATCGCCCGGTTTGCCGAGCACCCGGCCTTCCAGTACCGCTACCTGATCGGAACCGATGACCAGGGCGCCCGGGTGTCTCTCGGCCACGGCGCGCGCCTTGGCTTCCGCCAGGCGTCGCACCAGCGACTCCGGTGATTCGCCGGGCAGGGCACCCTCGTCCACCTCGGGTGCCGCCACCTGGAAGGGAAGACCGAGCTTTGCCAGCAACTCGCGCCGGTACGGCGAGGTGGACGCCAGGACCAGCGGCGGCCTGCTCATTCGATCTCGACCAGCGCCTCGTCGGGGGTCACGCGATCGCCCTTCTGCACGTGCACGGCGACGACCGTGCCGGACATGGGAGCCTGGACTTCCGATTCCATCTTCATGGCCTCGGTCACCAGCACCGGATCTCCTGCCTTCACGGCGGTCCCCACCTGTACCAGCACATCGACAATGGTGCCGGGCATGGAAGTGGTTACGTGCCCCGGCTTGGTGGCGCGGGGGCGCTTGCCGTTGGCGGCCGATGTACCGCCGTTCTGCTTTTCCGTGAACATCTCCTGGAGGATCTCCACGTCGATCTCCTCGGGGATGCCGTCCACGGTCACATAGAACGGGCGTTTGTCGCGCGACTTGTGGCCCGCGCCGGTGAGCTGGATATGATAGGTCTCACCGTGCAGCGTGACGCTGAATTCCGTCGGCACGGCGCGCACTTCACCACTTTCACTCGGCAGCGGCTCAAGGGCCTCGGGCTTGAGAGTGCCGGCGGCGCGCTGTTCGAAGTACTCGCGCGCCACATCCGGGAACATGGCAAAGCTGAGCACGTCCTCTTCGCTGCGCGCGAGACTGCCGATCTGATCACGTAGATTGTCCAGTTCCGCATTCAACAGATCGGCCGGACGGCAGGTGATCACCTCTTCGGTACCGATGGCCTGCTGACGCACGATGGAATTCACTGCACCGGGCGCCTTGCCGTAACGGCCTTGCAGGTAGAATCTCACCTCGTTGGTGATGTTCTTGTAGCGTGTGCCCGTGAGCACGTTGAGCACCGCCTGGGTGCCGACGATCTGGGAGGTGGGTGTGACCAGGGGAGGGAAGCCCAGGTCTTCGCGCACGCGCGGTACCTCGGCCAGCACGTCGTTCATGCTCTTCAGCGCGCCCTGCTCGCGCAGCTGATTGGCCAGATTCGAGATCATGCCGCCCGGCACCTGATTCACCTGTACACGCGTATCGACGCCGGTGTAGTCACTCTCGAACTGGTGATATTTCTTGCGCACGTCGTGGAAGTAGAAGCCGATCTCCTGCAGCAGTTCCAGATCGAGGCCGGTGTCGTACTCGGTGCCGCGCAGGGCCGCGACCATGCTTTCGGTGGGTGAATGGGACGTACCGCCGGCCATGGACGAGATGGCGGTGTCGATGTGCGAGCAACCGTTTTCAATCGCCTTCAGGTGGCACATGGCGGCGAGCCCCGCCGTGTCGTGGGTGTGCAGGTGCAGCGGCACCTTGACGGCGCTGCGCAGTGCCTTGAACAGGTCCGCGGTGGCCATGGGCGTGAGCAGACCTGCCATGTCCTTGATGCAGATACTGTCGCAACCCATACCCTCCAGTTCGTGCGCCATGGCGACGAACTGTTCGATGCCGTGCACTGGGCTGGTGGTGTAGGAGATCGCGCCCTGGGCGTGCTTGCCAGACGCCTTCACGCTCTCGATGGCCACCTGGAGGTTGCGCGTGTCGTTGAGGGCGTCGAAGATGCGGAACACATCGATACCGGTCTCGGCGGCCTTGCTCACGAAGGCACGTACCACGTCATCGGAATAGTGACGATAGCCGAGCAGGTTCTGCCCGCGCAGCAGCATTTGCAGCTTGGTATTGGGCAGTGCCTTGCGCAACGCGCGCAGGCGGTCCCAGGGATCTTCGCGCAGGAAACGCAGGCAGGCGTCGAAGGTGGCGCCGCCCCACACTTCGAGCGACCAGAAACCCACGCGATCGAGTCTGTCGCAAATGGGCAACATGTCCTCGGTACGCATCCGCGTGGCGATCAGGGACTGGTGCGCGTCGCGCAGCACCGTTTCGGTGATCTGAACTTTGGGCATGGCGATTACCTTGGCCGGAAAACGAGTTTTGTCAGAAGCCCATGGAGGCGGCGAGTGCCGCTGCCATGGCGGCAGCGAGTTCCCGGGGCGGACGCCTCACCGAGTAGGCGGTCAGCTCGGGATGGGCCTCCACGAAGCTGGTCGTGAAGTTTCCTTGGCGGAATTCCGGTGAACGCAGAATCTCGCGATGGTAGGGCATGGTGGTTTTCACACCGTAGACACCGATGTCACGCAGTGAACGCTCGGCGCGTGCCAGCAGGGATTCCCAATCCAGCGCCCACACGATGAGCTTGGCGCACATGGAATCGTAGTAGGGCGGGATTTCATAGCCCGTATAGATGGCGCCGTCGATGCGTACGCCGGGGCCGCCAGGGGCGAAATAACGGGTGATCTTGCCGAAACTGGGCAGGAAACCGTTTTTGGGATCCTCCGCGTTGATGCGGAATTCCATGGCAAAGCCACGCGGCTGGATGTCGGCTTGGGTGTAGCGCAGCGGTAGATCGGCAGCAATGCGGATCTGCTCCTGCACGATGTCCACGCCGGTGATTTCCTCGGTGATCGGATGCTCCACCTGCAGGCGCGTGTTCATCTCCATGAAATAGAAGTTACCGCTGTGATCCAGCAGGAACTCTACGGTGCCTGCATTGCGGTAACCCACGGTTTGGGCTGCCATGACCCCCAAGTTGCCCACGTATTCGCGCTGCTCGGGTGTGAGCTGCGGAGAAGGGGCAATCTCGATGAGTTTTTGGTGGCGTCGCTGAATGGAACAGTCGCGCTCGTAGAGGTGGATCACGTTGCCGTGGTGATCGGCCAGGATCTGCACCTCGATGTGGCGAGGATCGTCGATGCACTTCTCCAGGAACACCTCGGCACTGCCGAAGGCCTTGGTAGCCTCGGAGATGACGCGCTCGTAGTTCTTGGAGAGTTCGTCGGCGCTGGCACAGCGGCGGATGCCGCGGCCACCGCCACCGGAGGTGGCCTTGAGCATGACCGGATAGCCGAGGCGTTCGGCTACGGCCAGGGCTTCTTCAAGACCCGAGACGTTGCCGTCGCTGCCCGGTGTCACAGGGACACCAGCGGCGATCATGGCCTGACGGGCCGCGGTCTTGTCGCCCATGCGACGGATCACGTCGGGCGTCGGGCCGATAAAACGGATACGGCGCCGGGCGCAGATTTCCGCGAGTTCGGCATTTTCGGAAAGGAAGCCGTAGCCCGGATGCAGTGCGTCGCAGCCGGTGGCGACCGCGAGATTCACGAGACGATGGGCGTTCAGATAGCCGGCGACAGTGTCAGGCCCGAGACTGTAGGCCTCGTCCGCTTTCTTCACGTGCAGGGCATGACGGTCCGCTTCGGCATAAACCGCAACGGAACGGATACCCATTTCAGCACAGGCACGGACGATGCGGACCGCGATTTCGCCGCGGTTAGCGATGAGGATTTTCTTGATCACGCAAGGAATTCCTGAGCGCCTGATGAGGGAACCAATAAAAAAAGCGAAGGGTATTACACCCGTCGCCGCCGCGACGAATATCCCCGGAAATCCCCTACAGTGTCAACCCACTTGATGGATTTTCGCGTTTCCAGGCGGGTGTCATTTTGACAGCGTCAAGGGCGATGCGTATCATACGCCGGTTATGTCAGACGGCCGCTTGCCCGACAAAATCGACCCGGTCCGCCTAGCGGAAGGGCGTCGCATGCTGCGGGGAGAACTCCCGGTCGCGGCCATGACCCGATTGGTGGATCTGCTCACCGACGACCGCGGCACGGTGCACGTGGACATCCAGTGCGGCGTGGACCCGGAAGGCATCCGCTATTTGCGCGGCAGCCTGTCGGCTGAGGTGGGCATGCAGTGCCAGCGATGCCTGGAAGATTTCCGGCAGCCGCTGAAAAGCGAATTCGCCCTCGGCGTGGTAGCCCACGAATCCGTGGCCGAGCGTCTGCCGGAACACTACGAGCCCCTGGTGGTGGGTGAGGAACCCATTTTCCTGCGCGACATCGTGGAAGACGAATTGATACTATCGCTGCCCATCGTGCCCAAGCACCCGGAAGGGCTATGCCCCGCCGGCAAGGGTGGAGATGACGATTTGGCAGAGGCGCCGCGCGAGAACCCGTTTGCGGCCCTCAAGAGTTTGAAAACGAAAAAAGTACCTGACGAGGAATAGCAATGGCCGTACAGCAGAACCGCAAGACGCCGTCCAAGCGTGGCATGCGTCGCTCCCACGACGCCCTCACGGCGCGTGCGCTCTCCACCGAGTCCACCACCGGCGAGACCCATCTGCGTCACCACGTGAGCCCGGATGGCTTCTACCGTGGCCGCAAGATCGTGAACACCAAGGGCGAATAACTGACGCTGCTGCCGGAAAGCCGTCAAAAAAACGGCTGCCGCGCGGGTCTGACGACGGGCCGGGCCGTACAGGTACCGGCCCGTTGTTCGTTGGCCCTACGTCGGTGACTCCGGCGTGCAGGCTCGGTGAGAATTCATGACAGCCCTGACTTCCATAGCGCTTGATGCCATGGGGGGCGACCACGGTCCCAAGGTGGTCATCCCCGCGGCCAAGCGCGCATTGTCCGAATATCCCCACATCAAGCTCATCCTGGTCGGCGACCAGGCATTGCTGATGGCCGAACTCTCTGCCCACGGCATGGCCCCGGGCGAGCGACTGTCCATTCAACATGCCTCGCAGGTCGTGGGCATGGATGAACCACCCTCCCAGGCGCTGCGCGGCAAGAAGGACTCGTCCATGCGCGTGGCCATCAACCTGGTGAAGGACGGTGTGGCCAAGGCCTGCGTGAGCGCGGGCAACACCGGCGCGCTCATGGCCACCGCGCGGTTCGTGCTCAAGACGCTGCCCGGCATCGATCGCCCCGCCATCATCACCGCACTGCCCACCGTTCGCGGTCATTCCTACGTGCTCGACCTGGGTGCGAACGTGGATTCGGGCGCCGACAACCTCTACGAATTCGCCGTCATGGGCTCGGTGCTGTGCAGCGCCGTGGAAAACCTCGAACGCCCGACGGTGGGCCTGCTCAACGTGGGCGAAGAGGAAATCAAAGGCAACGAGCAGGTCAAGGAGGCCGCCCGCCTGCTGGCCGCGAGCAAGCTCAATTACGTGGGCTTCGTGGAAGGCGACGACATTTACAAAGGCACCGTCGACGTGGTGGTGTGCGACGGCTTCGTCGGTAATGTGGCCCTCAAGACCAGCGAAGGCGTGGCCAAGATGATCAGCCACTACATGAAGGCCGAGTTCAACAGGAACCTCTTCACACGCCTGGCCGGATTGGTTGCGCTGCCGGTGCTGAAGGCGTTCCGTTCCCGTATCGACCCGCGCGCCTACAACGGCGCGAGCCTGGTAGGCCTGCGTGGCATCGTCATCAAGAGCCACGGCGGCGCCGACGCCTTTGCCTTCAGCCAGGCCATCAAGGAAGCCGTGATAGAAACCAGGAAGAACGTCCCCGAACTCATCAACGAGCAGCTGGGGACGCTACTGCAAGAGAGGCATGCGGTTTGAAATACTCGCGCATCATCGGCACCGGCGGTTATCTGCCCGAGAAGATACTGACCAATCAGGACCTCGAACGCATGGTGGACACCACGGATCAATGGATCCGTGAGCGTACCGGCATCACGCAACGGCACATTGCCGCCGAGGACCAGACCACCTCCGATCTGGCCGAGCAGGCCGCGCGCCGGGTGATGGAAGCGGCGAACCTGGGGCCGGCAGATATCGACCTCGTCATTGTCGCTACCACCACGCCCGATCGCGTGTTTCCGAGTACGGCCTGTCTGCTACAGAATCGCCTCGGCATTCACGGCGCCGCCGCCTTCGACATCCAGGCCGTGTGCACCGGTTTCGTCTATGCGCTCGGCATCGCCGACAAGTTCATCCGCACCGGCACGGCGCGCCGCGCACTGGTGGTCGGCGCCGAGACCCTGTCCCGCATCGTGGACTGGACCGACCGCGGCACCTGCGTGCTGTTTGGCGACGGCGCCGGCGCGGTGGTGATCGAGGCCAGCGATGAACCCGGCATACTCTCCACCCACCTGCATGCGGACGGCCAGTACAACGAGCTGCTCAACGTGCCCGGCGGTGTGTCCCAATCGGGCCGCCAGTTCATCGAGATGAAGGGCAACGAAGTCTTCAAGGTGGCGGTGAACACCCTCGGCCGCATCGTCGACGAGACCCTGGAAACCAACGGCCTGCAAAAGAGCGACATCGACTGGCTGGTGCCGCATCAGGCCAATACGCGCATCATCGTAGCCACTGCCAAGAAGCTCGGCATGTCCATGGAACGCGTCGTGCTCACCGTGGCCACCCATGGCAACACCTCAGCCGCCTCCGTACCGCTCGCCCTCGACGCGGCAGTGCGAGACGGCCGCATCCAACGCGGTGAGACCATCCTGTTGGAGGCTTTCGGCGGCGGCTTCACCTGGGGCTCGGCGCTCATCAGGTATTGAGTGGTTGTGCCGTCGTAG
Source organism: Gammaproteobacteria bacterium (assembly GCA_041685115.1). GTDB lineage: Bacteria > Pseudomonadota > Gammaproteobacteria > Thiohalomonadales > Thiohalomonadaceae > JALOAT01. The sequence goes on from JAWLGK010000006.1 coordinate 96,043, forward strand.
GTCACGTTGGCGCGCAGCGCCTCCGTGACAGCCGTGGCATGAAGATGTCACGTAGCTTCGCAACGTGACCTACGGCTTGCGGTGCGTGTGTCGTAGGTCACGTTGACGCGCAGCGGCTACGTGACACAACCACGGCTGGAAGATGTCACGTAGCTTCGCAACGTGACCTACGGCTTGCGGTGCGTATGTCGTGGGTCACGTTGGTGCGCAGCGGCTACGTGACACAACCACGGCTGGAAGATGTCACGTAGCTTCGCAACGTGACCTACGGGCGGTTCCGGGGGAGCGGCGCCGGTATGACAGCCAGAACAGAAAACAACGGAGAGTGAATAACAACATGTCTCTTGCCTTTGTATTTCCCGGCCAGGGATCCCAGTCGGTCGGCATGTACGCGGACCTGGCGACACACCATGCGGAGGTGCGTGCAACCTTCGAAGAGGCCTCCGCGGCGCTCGGTTACGACCTGTGGCAGGTGGTGGCGAACGGTCCCGAGGAGGAACTGAACAAGACCCACGTGACTCAGCCCGCCATGCTGGCGGCCGGCGTCGCCGCCTGGCGTGCCTGGCTCGCAAGCGGTGGCAACACGCCCGCGGTCATGGCCGGTCACAGCCTGGGTGAATACACGGCGCTGGTCTGCGCCGGTGCCCTGGGTTTCTCCGATGCCGTGCGTCTGGTGGCCGACCGCGGCCGTTTCATGCAGGAAGCGGTGCCGGCAGGCGCGGGTGCCATGGCCGCCATCCTCGGTCTCGAGGACGCGCAGGTCGTCGAGGTGTGTGCCCAGGCCGCGCAGGGCGAGGTGGTCTCGGCCGTGAACTTCAATTCCCCGGGCCAGGTGGTGGTGGCCGGTGCAGCGGCCGCGGTGCAGCGCGCCGTGGAATTGGCCAAGGGCTCAGGCGCCAAGCGCGCCGTGCTGCTGCCGGTGAGCGTGCCGTCCCATTGCAGCCTCATGCAGCCTGCCGCCGATCGCCTGGCCGAGCGCCTCGCCGCCATCGAGGTGAAGACGCCGTCCATTCCGGTGCTGAACAACGTGGACGTGGTCGCGGCCGGTGAGCCTGTCGCCATCCGTGACGCCCTGGTGCGCCAACTGTACAGCCCGGTGCGCTGGGTGGAGACCATCCGCCGCATGCGTGCCGACGGCGTGGACAAGCTGGTGGAGTGCGGCCCGGGCAAGGTGCTCGTGGGCCTGAACAAGCGCATCGAAAAGGACATGGCGGGAAGCGCCATCGTCGATGCGGCCAGCCTGGCGCAGGCCCTGAACGAAAACGCCTAAGGAGGAACAGCATGTCGCTCGCAAACGAAATCGCATTGGTCACCGGCGCCAGCCGGGGCATCGGTCAGGCCACGGCCATCGCGCTCGGCAAGCGGGGGGCCACGGTGATCGGCACCGCCACCAGCGAGGCCGGTGCCGAGAAGATCAGCGCCTACCTGGCCGAGCAGGGCATCAAGGGCAAGGGCATCGCGCTGGATGTCGCCAGCCAGGAGAGCATCGACGCGGTGATGACCGCCATCCAGGGCGAGTTCGGCGCGCCGACCATCCTGGTGAACAACGCCGGCATCACCCGCGACAACCTGCTCATGCGCATGAAGGACGAGGAGTGGGATGCCATCATCAACACCAACCTGTCCTCGGTGTACCGCATGTCCAAGGCCTGCGTGCGCGGCATGAGCAAGGCCCGTAAGGGCCGCATCATCAGCATCGCCTCGGTGGTGGGCGCCATGGGCAATGCCGGGCAGACCAACTATGCCGCCGCCAAGGCCGGCATCATGGGCTTCACCAAGGCCCTGGCCCGTGAAGTGGGTTCGCGCGGCATCACCGTGAACACGGTGGCGCCGGGTTTCATCGATACCGACATGACTCGTGCGCTCGCCGACGAGCACAAGCAGGCGCTGCTGGGGCAGATCCCGCTCGCCCGGCTTGGTCAGCCGGAGGAAATCGCCGCCGCTGTGGCCTTCCTCGCTTCACCCGAAGCAGGCTACATCACCGGTGAAACGCTGCATGTCAATGGTGGAATGTATATGGCGTGATTGCCGTTTTTAGGAAATTTTTCAATGGCATAGCGCAATTGTTTTTACCGGTTGTTTTATCTGGCGTCCATGGGCGGATTTCACTAAAATACCGCCGCATCAAAAATCTTGTTCCATTGGGAGGAAGTATCCGTCATGAGTACGGTTGAAGAGCGCGTCAAGAAGATCGTTGTCGAGCAGCTTGGGGTTAAGGAAGAGGAAGTGAACCTGGCTTCTTCCTTCGTCGACGATCTCGGCGCGGATTCCCTTGACACCGTGGAGCTCGTCATGGCTCTCGAAGAAGAGTTCGAGACCGAGATCCCCGACGAAGAGGCGGAGAAGATCACCACGGTTCAGCAGGCCGTCGACTACATCAATTCGCATTCGGCGGGCTGATCCACGTTAGAAGTCAAAAAGGCCGCCGGACCACGTGAGTGGTCGCGGCCTTTTGTTTATTGAATCAATCATCGAGGAGTGTCTCTTGGCAAAGCGGCGCGTTGTCATCACGGGCTTGGGAATGGTGTCCCCGGTGGGCCTGAGCGTGAAGGAATCCTGGGAAAACATCCTGGCGGGTAAAAGCGGCATCGCGCCCATCACGCACTTTGATGTCTCCGCTTTTTCGACGCGGTTTGGTGGCTCCGTGAAAGGCTTCGATCCTGCGAAGTACTTTCCGCCCAAAGACGTCAAGAAAATGGATCCCTTCATCCACTACGGGATCGCCGCCGCCAAGGAGGCCATCGAAGATGCAGGCCTGGCGGTTACGGAAGAAAACGCCGAGCGCATCGGCGTGGCCATCGGCTCCGGTATCGGCGGTCTGCCCGGTATCGAGAAGGGCCATGAAGCCTTCATGGAGGGCGGCCCGCGCAAGATTTCGCCCTTCTTCGTGCCCAGCAACATCATCAACATGATCTCGGGCAACCTGTCGATCATGTACGGCATGAAGGGCCCGAACATCGCTATCGTCACCGCCTGTGCCACGGGCACCCATTCCATCGGCGACGCTGCACGCATGATCGCCTACGGCGATGCGGACGTGATGATCGCCGGTGGCGCCGAAATGGCCACCTCGCCCTGCGGCCTGGGTGGTTTCGGTTCGGCGCGCGCCCTGTCCACCCGCAACGACGACCCGGAAAAGGCCAGCCGCCCGTGGGACAAGGACCGCGACGGCTTCGTGTTGTCCGACGGCGCCGGTGTGGTGGTGCTGGAAGAATACGAGTTCGCCAAGAAGCGCGGTGCACGCATCTACGCGGAGCTGGTGGGCTACGGCATGAGCGGCGACGCCTATCACATGACCCTGCCGTCCGAAGGCGGCGAGGGTGCGAGCCGCTGCATGCGCAATGCCCTGCGTGACGCCGGCATCGACCCGGTGCAGGTGCAGTACATCAACGCACACGGCACGTCCACGCCTGCCGGCGACAAGGGCGAGACCGACGCGGTGAAGCGCACCTTCGGTGATGCGGCCTATCAGGTGGCCATGAGCTCCACCAAGTCCATGACCGGACACTTGCTGGGTGCCGCCGGCGGCGTGGAAGCGGTGTTCAGCGTGCTGGCCATCCGCGACCAGGTGGCCCCGCCGACCATCAACCTCGACAACCCGTCGGAAGGCTGCGATCTCGACTATGTGCCGCACACGGCACGTGAGATGAAGATCGACCACGCCATGTCGAACTCCTTCGGCTTCGGCGGCACCAACGGCACGCTGATTTTCAGCAAGCTGCGGTGAAACCAAGGCGGCCGTGACTGAAGTCACGGCCGCTTCCTCCCGCGCCCCGGCGCCTTTCCTCGTGTATCTCGTCAACGGCCTGCCAAGCGACGTTATCCCGGTCACCGACCGAGGGTTTCAGTACGCCGATGGCTTGTTTGAAACCATCGCCGTCGCAGACGGCGAACCGCTGCTCTTTGACCGCCACCTCGAACGCCTGGCGCGGGGTTGTGCCAAGCTTGGCATCACCATGCCGGCGCGCGAGCTATTCGAGGCCGAGGCCTGCCGGTTGTGCGGTGGGCGCGAGCGACAGGTCCTGAAAATCACCCTCACCCGTGGTTCGGGGGGGCGGGGCTACCGCCCTGACGGTGCGGGCCCGCCGACGCGCGTGCTGGCGGCCTTGCCGTGGCCGGATTATCCGGAGATGCACCGCACCCAAGGCACCACGCTACGGTTGTGCCGCACACGGCTCGGCAGCAACCCGGACTTGGCGGGACTCAAGCACCTTGCCCGGCTCGAACAGGTGCTGGCGCGCGGGGAGTGGACCGATGATGCGGTGCAGGAAGGCCTGATGCTGGACGAAGAATCCCAGGTGATCGAAGGCACCATGAGCAATGTTTTCCTGATCAGGGGCGAGGCGCTGGTCACCCCGCGCCTCGACCGTTGCGGGGTCGCCGGCGTGATGCGGGAGGCGGTGATCGCCTGTGCCGAGCGCATGGGCGTGCGCTGTGATGAACGGCCCGTGGCCCTGGACGAGCTGTGCTCTGCCGATGGGCTGTTCGTTACCAACAGCCTCATCGGCCTGTGGCCGGTCCGTCGCTTCGAGCAGCACAGCTACGCCATTCCGCCACTGATCCCCGCATTGCTGGCGCGGCTGCGGGAGGCGCATGCATGCGTGTGATCCTGTTCAAGCTGCTCGGTGCCTCGCTCCTGGCGGGCAGCCTGGTGGCGGGCTGGTTCTGGCTCGATTACCGCAATTTCGCCACCACGCCCATGGAGCTGCCCGAGGACGGCCTCGAATACGTGGTGGAGCCGGGCAAGGGGCTGGCGGTCATCGGCCGTGACCTGGAAGGGCGGGGCCTGCTCGCATCCAGCCGCTACCTGATCTGGATGGGGCGCATCACCAGCAGCACCGCCCGTATCAAGGCCGGCACCTATCAGCTGACGCCGGGGACCACGCCCGAAGGCCTGCTGAAACAACTGGTGGAGGGCAAGGTCGCCCAGTTTCCGCTGACCCTCGTGGAGGGCTGGAGCTTCCGGCAGGTGCTCGATGCCCTCGCCCGCCACCCGCGCCTGAAGCAGACCCTTACCGGGCTCAGCGATGCGGAGATCATGTCGCGGCTCGGCTATCCCGGCGTGCACCCCGAGGGCCGGTTTTACCCGGATACCTACCGTTTTCCCCAGGGCTTCACCGACGTGGCCTTCCTCCAGCGCGCCTACCGGGCCATGGAGGAGCGGCTCGCCTACGAATGGGAGCGTCGTGAGGAAGGATTGCCCTACCGCAGCGCCTATGAAGGCCTGATCATGGCCTCCATCGTGGAGAAGGAGACGGGGCTGGCCAGCGAGCGCCCGGCCATTGCCGGCGTGTTCGTGCGTCGGCTGCAAAAGCGCATGCGCCTGCAAACCGATCCCACCGTCATCTACGGCCTGGGACTGGATTTCGACGGCAACCTGCGCCGACGCGACCTGGAAAACCACACCCCCTACAACACCTACCGCATCCGTGGCCTGCCGCCGACCCCCATCGCCATGCCCGGCGGCGAGGCCCTCCATGCCGCCTTCCATCCCGCCCCCGGCGACGAACTCTACTTCGTCGCCCGCGGTGACGGCAGCCATTACTTCTCCGCCACCCTCGAGGAGCACAATGCGGCGGTGGTGAAGTACCAGCTCGGCGGCCGCCGGAATAGCTCTTCTTCGGCTCGTTGAGGCCTGCTGAACCCCACCCGGCGCGACCGAGTGGGGGCAGGATCAACGCAAATCACTGAACATCCGCTCCCTGAGTCCTGGTCCGCTTCGCAGATGTTATGTCTGTCACCACATGCGTGAAGCGCACGACGCGGTGCTTGAGCGGGGTATTGTGCTTGCCGCCAGGCGACATCCAGAAGGTGTTTCGTTGGCCTCGGTAGGCGAATGACAGTCGTCCCGCCTCTGTAGGAAATTTCCGAAAATGGCATCAGAACGCAAGGTTAGGAAAATCCTCAGTTGCGTTTTGTCGCAGATTTGGTGATAACTACGTCACTTTTTGAAGCTGAGCCGTCTGCCTACGGCTCATGCCATGGAATATGGAACAGCAGGCGATCCTCGGAAGGACCGGATTATGGATATTCCAACGACTGCGTTGGACCTGATGATTACTGCGTTCCAGGATTGGCTCGCGACCGGCCAGTCGTGCCCGATGGCACACCCCGAATTTCTGTCCCCCCGCAGGGCGCATCGTAGGTACTCGTACCGTGCGGTCTGAATTCGTTTTTTCATTTTCTGTCCAGTAACCCAAGCTAGGAAGGCGTTCCGGGCGTTGCGCGCTGGTCTAGACAAGGATGTCCAAGCAAATCATCAACAACGCGGCGTTCAGAGCACGATGGCTCGTGCTGTCCGCGCTGTTGATGCTGCCGGCACTGTCATCAGGCATCGATATACGTGTCAGTTCGCCTCTCGGTTCGTCGGAGCAGGAATCCACCTACACCGTTGCCGTGGACGACTGCGGCAGCCTTGCCGCCATTCAGGCGGGTGTCGCAGGCAGTTTGCAGAGCTTTGCCGGTTCTGATGCCCGCCGCGAGATTTCCTCTCCCGAGTCATGTTTTTTTGATTTCTCTCTGAACGGTGTTGATCGCTTGTCGCCGCTCGTACGGCTGACAAGAGTCGATGGTTCGGTGGTAGAGCACTCCGAGACGTTCGCGTACGACGACGTTCCCCCTTCAATCCGTTTCAAGAACGTTGCAATCACTGATGTTGATTCAGAGCAGCAACGGCTCACTGTAATCATCGAAGCCTCCGATGACACGGATATCCACTACACGGGCTTCAATGTCTCGGGTCTACGTGCCTCCGATATCCGCGCCGCGGGGGGGGTGATTGCCGAGGCAAAACACAAGGCCTTCGCGAAAACCACCACGGCCGAACGTGTCTACCCGATCAGTGACAGCCAAACCGAATACGCGCTGTCGCTGCCCATCGACAGCGCGCTTCCCATCGAAGCCATCGCGCATGACGTGATCGTTCTGGTCGACGCCTTTGCAGTGGATGCCTCGGGTAACCAGACGTCGCTGTCGAAAGTTGCATTCACCGGCGACAGCATCCAGGAGCAGGCGAAGTCGCTGATCGTTTCCAATAGTCGCATCGTCATCAATAACATCCTGCAGACGCCGGTAATCCGCCCGGCAGTGGATTTTCAGTTCCGCGGAGTGGTGGATCTGTCCGGGCAGGGCAATGGCGTGTCCTATAGGTCCTCGCATCCGAATCTGGTCGGCATCACCGGCGGCGGCGTCATTTACGCACTTCAGGAGACGGGGGAAACCGCCGTCAGCATCGAGGTCGAATATCCGGGCCTGGAGCCGGTGCAGATTCCGGTTGAGGTGGACTTCAGCAAAAATCTCGTCGGCCTCGCGCTCAAGGACTACGACGGAAACACGCCCTACGAACTGGAAGGTCTCAACCGTTTCCAGAAACTGCCGGAGCTCGAAGGTGTTTTCGACGACGGCACCCGAGCCCAGATATCCACCAATTGGTCACCCGTCATCGGTATCGCCTCCCCATACGATGCGGTCCTCGAAACGAACCGTCTTGGGGAAATCAGGGCAAAGGCAGTCATTCCTGCTACCAGCCCGGCATTCATCAGTGTTTCCCTCAAGGAACTGCCCGGGATTCTGACGCCTGTGGCCGTGGCGGCGAAGGACACGCTGCCGACAGTGAGCCTTCAGGTGCCCTCACACATCGAACCTTCTCAGGAACTGGTACTGAGGGCGGTGGCGCTGGATGACGTGGGCATCGCCGAGGTGCAATTCCTGCTTGACGGCGCAGTGATTGGCAGCCGTGCCGCAACGCCGTATGAACTGGTGCTGCCAATTTCGGAAGAATTGGAAGGAAGGACGCTCCTTCTTTCGGCTATCGCGACGGACAGTGCGGGCCAGAAATCGCGCAGCAGCGATTACTCCGTGCAGGTGAAGTCGCAGCCCAAGGCGGAGGTTCCGGCTTACAGCTTCGAACTTCCATCGGACGGTCTAAGGGCGGTGGAGAAAACACCGCTGGTTTTCCAGGTTGCCAGTTCACTGGGTGTCCTGCCCGACGTACTTCCACGCAGCGGTATCACGCACGTAGAGTTTTTCCTGGACGGGACGAAGCTGGGCGAGTCCGGCTTCCCACAGATTGAAGTTCGCAAGAAGCCGACGCTCGAGGGCGAGCAGGAGGAGATGTTCGAACTATGGCGGTTCGCCAGCAAGGTACCGACCGTCTCGACCTTGGAAACCAGCATGTCGGTATCTGCGCGTCTGCATGTGAGCGCAGACGTCCACGAGGATGCCCCAGCCAAGTTGCTGCGGGTCATAAAGAATACCGAACCGACCGCTCGTATCGTACAGCCGGTCGCCGGGACCAGCCTAACGGTGGGGCAGGAACTCACTCTCACAGCCGAGGTGGGCGACGATACCTTGCCGCTCAACACGCGTGTCGAACTGTACCTCAATGACGGCCTGATCAGCAGTCAGATCATCAAGGACGACGTAGACAACGTTGACAGCCTCGCTGCCCATACCCGAACTGTCAGTTTCCGCTATAAGCCCGATCCGGAACAGCTGGGCGACACCCTGAGATTTCGCGTCAAGGTTGTGGATTATCATGACCGCGTCGCTTACTCCGAGACGCTGAAAATCAGCGTCAAAGGGGATCAGCCTCCCACCGTGGCGCTCGCAAATCCGGTGGAGGGCGCGTCGTTTGTATCCGGGCTTCCCATTCCCCTCCGTGCGACGGCGGTGGATGATCTCGGCGTCGCGCGGGTGGACTTCTATGTCAACTCCGTTCTGGTGGGGGCAGATGCCGCTGCGCCTTACGCATTCAGCTACGAAACCCCTGAAGACATAGAGCGCGAACAGGTGCTGGTCATACATGCCGTTGCGACCGACAGTGCCGGACAGCGGGCCGAAAGCAACAGTGTCCGAGTCACGCTCGGACATGACGAAGAAGCCCCGGTCATCAATCTCGCATCGCCGCCGGTGAACGCAAGCCATGCGGGCAAAGATATTGCGGAGTTGATCGAGGACAGCGAGTTCGTACTGAAGGTCGCGGGGTATGACAACGTCGGTGTAACGCGACTGGAGCTGTCCGGGGTGCGCAAGGACGGCAACGAATACGTATTGACTGGAAATGCCGCCGATGTGCTCAGTGGAGACGATTTTCCGTTGCAGCAGATTCCCGGGACTTTACGCGCCTATTCGGCACTTCGCCTGGTGCGTGCACCCGAATTTTCCGATATCGAAGGTGCTCCGTTCGATGCTTACCCCGTGTCGGTCACAGCCTATGACGAGGCGGGGAACATGTCGCGCGTTGAGGTCGTCGTCGGTGTGCGCAAGGATCTCGCGCCGGCCGTGACCGAGCTGGTTACGGATCACCTCAATTATCTGCCGCTGGACACCGTGAAAGTCGATATTCTGGCCAAGGACGATCGGGCGGTCCACCGGGTGGAGCTACGCTACAAGGTCGACGGCGCGATCCTGGCAACGCACGTGAAGACGGCGGGCGACGGTCTGGCGCCGATGGCTATGGTGCAGGTCTCCGACACCGTCACGCTGTCTGAGCTGAATCTGCCTAACGATGACCAAGTGCTGCAGATCGAGGCGCTGGCCTTCGATCAGAAAGGGCAGTCCTCAGCGACATTCGTGCGTGACATCAGCATCAAAAAGGATACCAACGCGCCCTTGGGAGGCATCCAGGCACCCATACAGGGTTCCACGCTCTACGCAGGTGAGACGGTAACGGTGCAGTGGCGGGCCGTGGACGACAGCCGCATGAGGTCGGTGGCAATCGGAACCGGCGGCGGCACGCTGCATTCTCGCAATGACCTTTCCACCAAAAATGCGTCGGGTTCCTTCAGCTACAAGGTGCCCGCGGACAAATCCGAATTGGCGCTTGAGCTTACCGCGACAGACGTTTTCGGCAACAGCGCCACCACGCAGTGGCACTTCGACATCGCCAACGATCAGCCCCCGACCGTCAGCATTCGCGATCCCGCCGCGGGCTCCCGCTATCTCGAAGGAGAATCCTTCACCATCAATGCGCTGGCCAGCGACGATCGCGGCCTCAAGCGCGTCAGCTTCTTCACGCGCGCAGGTGAGCAGGAGACCATCATCAAAGAGTACACCGGCTCGCAGTTGGAGAGCGTGGTCGCGGGGGCTGGCTATTTCAGTGCCGGTATGCGGGCGCCCAGCAACGGAAGCCTCGCTCTCGGGGTGCGCGTGGTTGACAGCGGCGGCCAGGTTGCCGTGGCTTTGCTCGATCTCGAGGTCCTGGACGACGAGGAGGCACCCGCAATCAATCTGAGCTTGCCGGACAGGAGTCTTTCCCTGTACCCGGGCAGCAGTTTCGAAGTGGCTGGAACCGGCATCGATAACGTGCACATCCGCGACATTTCACCGTACTTCGTGACCGCGGATGGCGAGCAGATCAACCTCACGTGGGAGGTGTTCGGCCGCAAGGATCGCGTCGAGCAGATCCGCGTCGCCAACCCGGGCACCTTCGGCTCCATAGTGGCCGGCGAACGTTTCCACACGACCTTCAATGCCCGCGTACGCATTCCTCCGGGGTATCGGGATCGTGCCGGCGAAACGCTTGCATTCAAGGTGCGCGCAAGCGATCACGGCGTGAACAGCACCGATTCGCCGCCTGTCAACATCACCATCCGCGCCGACGAGGAAGCGCCGACTATCCAGGTGTCGAGCCCGGGAACTACGGTCTATGAACAGCAGGCGGTTCATCTGGGCGTGGCCATCGCCGACAACATCGCCGTGGCGAGTTACCGTGTCAGCCTTATCGATCACGAGACGCGCGTCTTACTCGCCGCTTCGGGTCTGAACGAGGCGACGGTGCAAATCGCTGAGAACGGCGTCGTCGACCTGCAACGTTATATGCCATTGAGTGCCCAGGGCGCGGAATTCACCCTGGTTATCGAGGCCGCAGATACCAGCGGAAATTCCACCACGGCTTCCCACAAAGTACAGGTCAAACCCGATCAGCCGCCACAGGTGCAATTGGTTTCCAGGGAGCCGGACACGGCGCCCGTTCAGGGTTCGCCCGCCTTCTATACCTTCGAGGCCAAGGATGACTATGTCGGCTTGGGTGCCGAGCTCAAGTTTTTCCCGGTCTTTACCTCGTTGAGCGGGATGGACGATCATGAAAACGGGCGTGCCGTTCGAGGCGGAAATGTGCCTGCGGGGTCGGCACTCGAACAACGGGAACGTATCGAGTTCGACTATCCCGAGGCTCAGGACGTCAGTGGGTCGCTGTATTTCAATGGCAAAGAGTATTGGCGCTTCGCCGGCGGAAAAGCGATCGGTGCCGCGAGCGAGCTGACTACCATCGATTCGGTTCGTGTCACGTTCGCGGGTTTGACGACGCATTACGAACTGGAATACCGCACCGCCAATCAATGCATGGGCGTGTACTCGAAAGTGCGGATTTCGGCGCAAGAACTGGTGGCGGACGGCGGCATCCTGAATCTCAACACCCGACTTCCCGGCGACGCTACCGACGTGGTGATTCGTCCTGAATTCACGACTCCTGACGGCAGCCTTGTGAATACCTTCCTGTCGGCACTGCACATTGAGCGGGCGAGTATTCCAGGCAGTTTCAGGTACTCGGATGCGGGACGTGCGCAGAACGTCGGCGGGCACAGCGTCACGACCCTGTATCTGGCTGATGCAGGGCGGCAGGACGGCAGCCCCGGGTTCATCCACGTGGGCAGGCTTGCAGGCAGTACGCAGCGGACCACGCGTCAGAACCGCTTCTTCATCGTGCCCGCGTCTCTGCCCGGGCAGGACTTCCAGATCTTCGGCGTAGTGACCGACAGGTTGTCGGTCCAGCGTGCCATGGCACCGTTGGCGGCTCTGGGCGTAGACCGCATCGGGATCGATGATGATGCGCCCACGTTGAAGGTCGTCGCCCCGGTAGGGGGAACGCCCACCACGCGGGAAGCGCGCATCCCGGTCAACGTGACCATCGGCGACAACAGTCTCGGTCTGGAGAGCGTCAAGCTGTATGACGACAACGGCTTGGTGCGTGAGCAGGGCGGCGTCTTCGGCCGGGCGGAGTACCGGTTCACCTACGATGTACCGGACGCCTACCGTTCCGGGGAACTGGCCTTGACCCTGGTGGCACAGGATCGGGCGGGTCGTACCGCCACCGGTCATATCGCGCTGCCCATCGCGGACAACGAGCCGCCACAGCTTACCTTGCGGGAGTTCGCGAGTTACAAAGTCAACGGTATCTACCGCAAGGTGCTGAATCAGGCGGCCAGGCTCAATTCCGGCGAATTCTGGGTGCGAGTGGGCGAGTCCTTCCGCCTGAGTGCGGCGCTGAACGACGATGCCGGGCTGCGGCGTTACACCATCACGCGGATCAACCGCGATGGTTCGCGAACCGTCGAATACGAGAAGACAGTGAACCAGCCCGCCTGTCCCGGGTCGCCGGTGAAATCCATTCCCAACGAAGCGGCGGAGATCCCCTTCCATCAGTCGGAGCCCACCGAATATGAATTGTTGTTGGAGGACAACACGGGGCAGGTGACGCGCCGATCTTTCCTGGTGCATCCCCAGAGCAACGTGGCACCGGAAATTCGCATCACGGCTCCCGCCGATCAGCAGTACATCGTCGCCGGCACATTCCGCATCAAAGTGGGTGTGGTGGCGGCTGACGACCGTGAGCTGAGTGATGGCAACCTGCGATTGTTCGCCAACGGCATCGCGTTACAGAGGCTTCAACAACTCGATGAGGCTGCCGGGGGCAGCGCGGTCATCAACCAGGCGTTCGATGAAATCTACGATGCCTTCGAGCACAAGTATTCGGTCCAGATCGCCGATGAGTACGGTAGACCGGACAGCCCGTACGCGACTCAGGCATCGTTCGTTTACGCCGTTCCCTCGGGGCTAATTCGCTTCAATGAGGAGATCACACTAACAGCACAGGTGCAGGATTCCGACGGCGCGGCCGGCCGTGATGAAATCAAATTCTTTGGCGCCGCCGATGAAATCAATCCCGAGGTCGCCATCGTGCGTCCGGCGGTAGGTTACGGCCCGCCCGAGTATTCGGATTTTGAACTGGCATTGCGCGGCTATGACAACGTCAAGGTGGCGCGTCTGGAGATTTACACCACCTTCGGGGTAAAGAAGGCGGACACTTCGTACGAAGTGCTGCCTTACACAGGGGCTCTGCGGACCATTGCCAGCATTCCTGACCTCGATGCCGATCCGGTCACCACGAACAACATCGACACGCCGCTATATCACCAGATGGTGCACGTTCCCCGCATGGCCGAACTCGCCGGCCGTTTCCCGGGACTCACGATATCGGATGGAGTCCGCTTCGACATATGGATCAAAGTGGTTGCCTTTGACCATTCCGGCAATACCCGCAGCCGTGAAATCAGCTATCCGGTGCGCGTGGACGAGCGCCCGGTGGTGGATGTGATCAAGCCTCTGGACGGTAGTAAGCAGGTTGAAAACACGCCGCTCTATGTGAATGTCAACGCCTACGACGACGTGGGTATCGACTCCCTGCGTCTGGTTGCCTACCGCGGATCGGAGGGCCAGGAAACGGAAACCTACAGCCTGCGCCTGCGTCAGCCTCCCTTCAACTTCATGGTGCCATTGCCTCCGTTCGATCCGGACGATGCCGCACGGAACCGGGTTCGTGTATACGTGGAGGCGATCGATACCTACGGTGCCGCCTTCGGTGACCTGGACAAGCACATCGCCACCGAATCTGTCAGCGTCGAAATCATCGGTGACGAGCCGCCGAGCGTGAGCATCGGTATGCCCACAGACGGCCATCGCATCACCGAGGGCGATTATCTGCTCGTGCAGCTGAACGCCATCGATGACGTGGGCATCGACAAGGTGATGCTGAACGTGGCCGGCCTGCTGAGCGGGGACCGCAGTCTGACCGATACCAGCTATCCCTACGAGTTCCTGTTGGAAGTGCCATTTGGCCAGGCAGGAACGGATTTGGTGCTCACCGCTTCCGTGACGGAGACCCGTCCCCAGGGTGTGCCACGCTCGACCGAAACGCTGCAGCCGGTCGTTGTCCACGTGGACAAGGATCTGGAAGCGCCGGAGCTGGCCATCCGGCTGCCTGTTGCGGGCGGCGCTACTGTCGCCGAACAGCGCAGCCTCTCCTATGACCTCGATGTGCGCGACAACGTGCGTGTCACCTCGGTGAAGGTTCAGATGTTCGCCGACAAGAACCAGGACGGCGTGTTCGACGAGGCGGAGGAGGTGCGTCAGGCCCTGCTGTTGGCCCCGCCGTACAGTGGTAGCCTGGTCGTGGATCGGATCGCCGCTTACCTGCCCCAAACGGCGGGGGAAGACCTGCCTCACGAGCTGCCGCTGCTGTTCCGGGCAAGCGCACGCGATGGCGCCGGCAATGTTTCGACGGAGGACAGGCCGGTTCTGCTGGTGCGCAACCTGCCGCCTCAGGTTCAGGAGATCCAGATCCTCGATGCACGCGGTTACAACCTGGGCCAGGTGAGCGAAGTGACCGCCGGCCGGGGCATCGTGGTGAACGTCGTCGCCAACGATCCGGAGGCTGGCGTGGGCGAGGCAACCTTGTGGCGGGGCGACGGCCCTCAGGCCGAAAGCCTGGAATTCAACAAGGTGGGCACCGATTCCGCGGCACCGTTCCAGTTCCATGTCCAGATCCCGGCGGACCGGGTAGGTGACGTGATCGGTTTCCGCGCCAGTGCCACGGACGTGGACGGCAACCAATCCACGCTGTCGGCGCCGCGTATCATCAGGATCGTGGCAGACAAACCACCGACAGCGAAAATCGTCAAGCCCGCCAACGATCACAGTGTCATCATCGATGGGCAGGTTCTGGAAATCCTGGTGGAAGCGCTGGATGACCTTGGCATCGGCGGCATCGACAAGGTCGAGTTCCACCTGAACGGCGACATCGTTTACACCGCCTACGCCAGCGAGAGCGCGAAGGGCGCCAGTGGCCAGGAGCATGTCTATCGTGCTGTCATCGAGCCGCCCCCCGACGTCGCAGGGTTTGCGATCCAGGCCGTGGCTTACGACGTACTCGGCCAGAAGGGCCAATCGCAGGTCGTTCATATCGGACGGGTGGAAGACACGGTGGCACCCAAGCTTGATGTCATCTACCCCCTGGACAAGGAAATCCTCGCCACCGGCGAGGCCGTGATCGCAGTGGCGGCGGTTTCGGATATCGGTGTCGAGGAAGACCGCCAGGTCATCATGACCTGGACGCGGGAGTATCAGGACGAGACGGGTGAATGGGTCACCCTGGACTCCAACCAACTCCCACTGTTCCGCAATGATGACAAAAATGTCAGGCCGGAGATTTCCGTCAGCGACCCCGACAACCACTACTACATCTACTGGGCCAAGTTCGCCGACGGGCGCATCCTTCGCCGTGGCGGTCACCGCAACGAGCGGGTCCGTGTCACCACGGTGGTGAAAACGCCTAATCATCAGGCGAAGTCGGAGTCGCTCCACGAAGTAGGCATGCCCGTCACGGAGAGGCGTTTCCTGCAACCCGCAGCCAATGCCAAGGCGGCTGCAAAGACCGTCTACTACAACGCAGTATCGCAGTACAAAGCGCCGGACCGCACCGGCGCCATGATCGGCGCCTGGTCCACCATCGATCCCATCAAGGTCGAGGAGGGCCTGGGCACCGACTACACCGTCGTCGCGCCGAAGCACTGTCCCGTATGTACCGGCCTGTTCCTGGCGGACATGGCGGCCGAGCAGAACGAGTCCGGTGATGTGTTCGTCTATTCCGAACTGCTGAACGAAGCGAGCGAGATCTTCACTGGTACGATTTCCGCATTGCATGCAGACGCCAATCTGGTCATGGCGGGCAAGCAGGGCGTACCGCCTGACTACGCTCAACCCGACGGGTATCCGAACTCCTTCACAAGCGCGCTGGAAAGCGAGATCGAGAAAGATCCTGAAACGGGCGGTATCCATCTGGGGAACCGCGAGGGCGAACTGCTGATTTTCTCCATCCGTAACGGCGATGGTCAGTTCGGGCTTGCCTATCAGATGGTGGGGCGCATCGATTTACCCTACATCCAGGTTTATGGTCTGGACCGCAAGGACAGCCTGGCCCTGGTGGCCAATGGCCACGGTGGTGTTCAGGTCATCGACATCGCCAATCCCGGTGCTCCGTTCCGCATCGGCTACATCAAGCCGAACGGCTACGCCCGCGACGTGAAGATCAAGGACAAGTACGCCTTCATCGCTGCATCGCACGAAGGTGTGGTCGTGGCGGATATCGAAGATCCGTCGCTGCCTATCGTTGCCGTCATCGATACTCTCGGTGTGGCCAATCGCCTGCAGATTGTCGGCAACAGACTCTATGTGACCGACATGGCCGGAGACGGCCAGATTTCGCAGCTCAACGAAATCGACATCTCGGATCCCCACCATCCGACGCTGAAACGGGTGATCGAACTGCGGCCGGCGCGCTCCGATCTGGTCTCCAAGGGTGTGTATGCGGTGAATGTCGCCGGCAATCTGGCCTACGCGAGCGTGCTCTATGCCGACCAGGAGGACACGCCTGCGCAGTCCGTGGTGGAAATCATCGATCTGGAGAAGATCGACGACACGACCCTGGATGCCACGATCCCGGTGATGGTGGATCGCGATGCCGAGGTCGCCAACTTCGCGGTGCGCGACCTGACGCTCGCCCGTGGCGCCATGCAGGCAGCGGCAGGTCGCCGGGGCATCAACCGGATCGAGCTGACTGAATTGGCGGTGGTCGATCATCAACCCGCCGCAGCGGCGATGCAGGTGCCCACCGATCTCGCGCAAATCGAGATCGAGCTTTCCGCCGTGTTGCCTCCCGACACGGATCTGACCCGCTACCTGCGGGTATACCGGGGCGGCGTGCTGCCTGACGGCGCCGGCGAGTATTTGCTGGGTGAAGAGATCAGCACCGACTTCGACATGGCGTTCGGGCAGCGTGACGGCGAACCGGCCTATCGCTTCCTGCGCCTGACGCCGGGAGAGGCGCTGGTACCGGGCATGGAATACACAGTGGTGGTACGCGAAGGTTTGGCGCCGCTGACCGGCTACGCCCTGGCCCGGGATTACCGGTTCTCCTTCTTCACGTCCGCCGCCGGTGACGCCCTGCCTCCGGAGATCGTCACTATCGCACCCAACGCGGGCGGCATTGATGGCGGCACCGAAGTGGTGATCCGTGGCCACCACTTTGGCGCCAGCCCGCAGGTGCATATCGGCGGTCAGAGCGTGGTGGTGGACGAAGTGTTGCCCGCGGATGGCGAAGATCCCTACGACCGCATCCGGGTCACCACACTGCCGCATTACGCCGGTCCCGCCGCGGTTCAGGTGACCAATGACGCCGGCCTGACGCACCGTGTGCTCGGTGGCTTCACCTATCTGGATATGCTGCACATCTCCCATGTGACGCCGGCAGTGGTGCGGGTGGACCAGTCGGGCATCGGCGACCTGGTCGACATCGTCGGTTACGGCTTCCATAAGGGCGTGGTGCTGCGCGCCTATCCTACGGGACGTTTCGACCAGGCCATCGAACAGCCCATCGACCAGGACCACCTGAAGCTCGACAGCGCACAGCGCATGAGCTGGCGCGTACCCGGCTTCGGCGAACAGTTCCGCGGCTTCATCGACCTGGAACTCAGCGATCCCCAGGAACGTCGTGCCATTCTGCCCAAGGCCTTGTTCATGGGCCGCCTGGGCGTGAATCGCGCGCTGGAGAACGAGAAACCTTTCAGTTACGACCAGTTACGCAAAGAGCTGAAGCGCATCGACCAAGGCCTTCCGCCTTTGCACGTCCCCGATCCGCTCAAGCTGCCCCCGGGCAAGATCGTCGGTTTGGCATCCGACATCCGGCTTAATCTGTTCTATGTCCTTGGGGCGCCAGTAAGGGTGGGGCGTGATGAGGATGTGGAATGGTCGCGGCCCGGCCCCATGCCAAGTGAGATCATGCACGAGGAAGAACTGCGTCATTTCGTCACGCCGGGTTGGATCAGTTTGGTGCATTACCAGCGCGACCGGCTGAACGAAGCGGCGCCCATGCACGGACTCGGCTATTACGATCTGCCCCAGGATCTGAATCCTTCGGCACTGGTACTGGGCGAAAACCACCTGTATGTCACCGCCAAAGGCTACGAATTCCCCAACATCGATACCCTGTACGAGAACCAGGTATGGCTCCTGGTTTACGACCGGGAGGATCGCCTGCCCGGCGAACTGGCGCCGGACGACAGCGCCAAGGATCGTGACATTCTGTACAGCCTGCCATTGCCGCTCAAAAAGGCGCCGAAGGGGCTGGCGGTCAAGGACGGCCTGCTGATAGTGAATGCCGGTGAAGAGGGCGTGGTGGTGTTGAGCCTGGCCAACCCGCTCAAGCCCACTGTGGTGCACACGGTCAAAGAAGCGCTGATCAACGGCGTGCGCGAGGAACTCGAGGTCACCGACATTGCAGTGTCGGGCCATGTGCTGCACGTGACGGCCGTCATTGGCAGCGATCGCGATGTGGCCCTTTACAATCTACCGTTCGACCTCGCCAAGCCGAGTCTTCCCCAGCTTGGCGCACAGCCCCTGCCCGCAAATGGGTACGACGGTACCAAGACGCCGGTGGCGACGCGCAACACCCTGGCGTTCAGCGGCAGTGGCCTGGAACTACGCGATGTCTCAAATCCCGACAACGCGCGCGTGACCGGGCGCTACGTCGACAACGGCTTCCGCTTGCCCGGTAGTCCGGCTGGCGTGGATGCGGTCGGCACCATCGTTGCGCAGGTTCGCCGCGAAAAGTGCAGCATCCCTGATATCAAGGAAAGGTTCGAAAGTTATTTCCTGAATCTGGTTGACACCAGCCGTCCCGAACTGGTCGAGGTCATCGATGCGGTGCGTGTCGCCTGGTGCGTGCCCCTCCGGGATAGCATTCCGGTTTATGAGTCCACCGATATTTCCGGGGTCCCGCTGCACTACACGGATGACGGTGTCGTCCTGCTCGCCACCGTGCCGCCGGGCGCCAGGGATCGTACCGATCTGAAACTGGTGGACACCCTGACGCCGGATCTCGTCAGCCATTTCCCCGCGCAGGATGCACTGGGCGTGGCGCGCGACACGGTGGTCCGTCTGGTATTCACCCAGCCCATCCCCATCCCCGACGGTGAATCGGAACTGGCGTATTTGTCCCGCTATCTTGCCTTGCTGCATGACGACGGCACGGCGCAAGGCGCCGCGGTGGAAATCGGCATCGCCAGCGATGTCGATGATCCGCGCGTGCTGCTCGTTACGCCTTCCGCACCGCTGGACGCCGCTGCGAAGTACCGCCTCGAATTGAAACCCGAACTGGGCAGCCGCCGTACGGCAGGCCTGTTCAATCATGTCATTCATTTCGCCACCGGACAGGGCTTCGGCCCGGCGCCGGAGATCGTGCAAGTCACGCCCTCGGCGGTGACGGTGGACGGCGGCGAATTGAACGTGGTCCTGCGCCACGGCGGTAGCCCGAGCTTCCTGGTCTCCGGCGAACCCGCCGACATCGTCGCCCAGGAAGACTTGGGTGAAGGGGAAGTGCGCTATACCCTCACGGCGCCGCCGCATTATCCCGGGGCGGCCGAACTCACTGTCATCGAAAGTGATGGGCGTCGCAGCAGCCGCCTCGGCGCGATTCAGTATGTGGAGCCGCTGGTGGTGAACACTCTGGAACCGGCGTCGGGGAGCGTCAACGGCGGTACCCGCGTGACGGTGACCGGCAAGGGCTTCCAGAGCGGCACCCTGCGCACCCGCGTCTACCTGAACGACACGGAAGTACCGGCCAATCAGGTGAAGGTGATCAGCCCTGACGCGATGGAATTCGTCACCACGCCCGGGCAGCTGGGCTGGGCGGAGGTACGCATCGAACTGGACAACGGGCAGTTCGCGGTGCTGCCCCAGGGCTTCCAGTATCTCCAACCTGTCAAGGCCCAGATCGAAGGCGCCAAAGGACAGCGCTTTTACGACATCGACATCGACCCGAGCGGCACCTGGCTGGTGGCCGCCGCCGGTCGGGACGGCGTGGTGATCTACAACATCGATTCCTCCACCGTGATCGGCGACGATGAAAACGTCGCCAATGCAGATGACCTGCTGGAACTGGTGGATAACAACGACGACGGTCAGGATGATCGCATAGTCGCACGCATTCCCCTGCCGGGCGGTTTCGCCGCCTTGGGCGTGGAGGCCAACTTCGAACGAAACAAGGATCGGCTGTTCGTGACAGCCGCGCGCATGGACGGAGACGGGGTGGTGAGCGATGGCCGTCTGTTCATCATCGCCGTCGACAGCGTCGACATGCGCAGCAGCACCGTGGTGCGCAGCCTGGCGCTGGACGCCGCCTACGCGAAAGGTCTGGTCGTCGAGAACAACCAGACACTGGTGGCCATGGCGGAGAAGGGCCTCGGTGTGGTGGACGCCTACCTGCACACCAAGGCTTATCTTGCCGACAATCTTGCGTTGCCGCAGAACAAGCGGGCGTTGGATGTGGCGCGGGTCCCACGGCCGGCGGGACACGATGCGACCTATGCCGTGGTGGGCGGCGACTACGATTTCGCCACATTGATGCTGACGGAGAAGGAGACCCACGGCGGCGGCGGTTTCCATTTGATCGAACGCCATCCCGAAATGGGGCTGCGGCTGCGTGGTTCGTTGGACATCCCGGCCTCCAAGGTCGTGGTCAACGGACGGATCGCCTATCTGGCGGCCGGCGACGGCGGTCTGGTGATCGTCGACGTATCGGATCTGGATCGCCCCCGCGTGCTGTCCCGCGTGAACACCGTCGGCTACGTCTACGACCTTGCCTTCAATGGCAACACGGTTTACCTGGCGCTGGGCAGCAGGGGCCTGCTTTCGGTGGATGTGACCGATCCGCGCCAGCCTGTGGCGGTTGGGGGCCACGCACGGTTCGGTGGGGCCACCATCCAGGTGGTGGAAGCTACCGCTTATTCGGCCATGGGCGCCGGCTTCAATACCACCGACAAAGGCGTGGTGCAGGAGTCCCCTGACGTCTTGCTGAAACTCCACAGCGTGGATCCGACTGGCGGCATCCTGGACCGTGATACCGAAGGCCGGCTCAAGGTACGACTGCGCTTCAACAAGGCCATCGACCAGTTCCCCGGCAATGCACAGTTCTTCTACGCGGAAGATGCAGGCGGCAAGCTGCTGGGCAGCCGCGTGGAGATCGTCAACAACGACGCCATTGTCTATCTGGACGAGCCGTTGCCGCTGAATCCAGGCGATAGTCTGCGCATCGTGGCCGAGGCGGGCGTCACCGCAGCCAAGCCCTTGCAGCAGGCGAGCGGACCGGTGCATCTGACGCTCTATAGGCTGCGGAGCACACAACGCATTGAACTGGTATATCGCGGCTCGCGGCCGGATGCGATCAGCATCGACTCCGTGGTGCCGCGCAGGATCCCCGTCGCGCAGGATTACCCGATCACCGTGTCCATGGCGGGTGCGCCCGTCGATCCCCAGCGCGTGCAGCTCTACGCCGGCTCGCGGCCGCTGACCATCGATGCCATCGAGCGCAGCGAAGAAGACAACCGCTTCGCCATCGTCCGTGCCACGGTGCCCGCCATCAGTGCGCCCGGCCAGTATGACGTCACGGCCCGTGTCGAGCAGAATGGCATCTGGGAAGAGACCACGCTGTACGGCGGTTTGCAGGTGGACGCACCGGTGCGTCTGCTGTCCGTCGAACCCCAATGGGGGCCGCTGCAGGGCGGAACCCGCGTTACCGTCCGCGGCGAAGGCTTCGAGCCGGGCAATACGGTAATGAACGGCCTCACGGTCAGCGTCGGTTCCGGACCGGTCCACGACGTCGAGGTACTCTCCAGCACCACCATGGTCATCGTGACCCCGCTGGGCACGCCCGGCCGCAAGGCGGTGTACGTCAAGGATCGCTACGGGCGCACCGCCGAACTGCCGGAAGCGGAGGGCTTCGGTTATGGCCTCAGGCAACTGGCCACCACCCAGGCTTCCAGGGCGCAACCCATCGACGTCACGGTGGATCAGGAGACCGGGGTGGCCATGACCGCCGCCGGCTATTTCCACGACACCTTCGACCTGGCTCAACTGCTGGATTCAGCGAAGACCCTGGGGTATCCCGTACCGGAATCCTGGCGCGCGCTGTCCTATGACGTCCAGGAGGCACATAACCCCTTGCTGGTGGGCGGCGTGGGTAGCCTGCCCAGCGGCGAACGGGGCGCCGCGGAACTGAGGCGCTTCACCAAACTACACAAGCTGATGGCCAAAGAGGCCATGGATGATTCCCTGAGCGACGCGGAAAAACGGGAACTGGAGCGGCTCGGCGGTACTTACGTGCCGACATCGGTGGACTCCATCCGCCTTCAGCCGGCACAGGAGTGGGAAGACGGCATCCTGCGCAAGCGCCTCTACGTGGCGAATGGCCACGGTGGTGTCGCACGCCTCAACATGGACGAGCAAAACGGCTTGCAGGTTCTCAGCGAGGCCTTCGTCGAGCGCGGCATCATCCAGGATCTCGCCAAACAGGGATACGCCCTGTTCGGTTCGCGGGGTTCGGGCAGCGGCGATCCGCCGTATCCCCTCGACGACTGTCTGTCAGGGGTCCATCCGGGCCCGGCGCAAGGTGTGCTGAGCGCCAATCTGAGTGACCCCTCGGATCCGGTGGACACGGGGGAACTCAACCTGCTGAAGGGTGGGGCCACGCTTTATTACGAGGACGGTTGGCTGTATGGCGGCAACTCGGCCAGTGGGGCCGTCTGGGGCGGGGGACTGTGCGTGTCCACCATGCGCACCACGACGGCGGCGCGTCTCAGAGCCGACGGCACCGACACCGTCACCGCGGTCAACCTGTTCGATCCCCACGTGAGCCGCCAATTCGAGTTCGAAACAGCCGTTCACGATGTGGTGCGTTACGGTGATTACCTGATCGCCGCCCTCGGCTCCGCAGGCCTCGACATCGTGCATACGGAACGGGCAGAGGCGCGGGTACGGGTTGCCCTCGACCAGCGCCTGCAAGCCCTTGCCGGCAGCGCCGTGCGCCTGAAGCTGTTCGGCAACCTGCTTTTCGTTTCTGCGCGCACTGGGCTGGTGGTGCTGGACCTGGCGGATCCCATGGCGCCGAAAGTGGTGTCCGCGGGCAACGTGGAGTCGATCGAAGCGGTGGACTACTTCAAGGACCGCGTCATTGCCGCCGGCGGCGACGGTGGTCTGCGGACTCTGCAACTGCCCGCATCCATCGTGATTGCGGGCAGCGTGCCGGAGAACGGCACCCTGCCGTTCCACCAGGATTTCCAGGTGACCTTCAATGAGCCGGTGACGCTGGCGTCGCTGCAGGCGGAGGGCGCGGTGCGTGTGCGGCGCCTGGACAGCGGTGCCGAGATCCCGGTCACCGTCAATGCAGACACGCTGGAGAACGGAGCCGCCACGCAGTTCGTCCTGCAGTTCGTGAAAGCAGGCGGTGTGGCCTACGAGGTGCTGGTTCAGAAGGCACGCAACCTGCGCGGCTCCGGGCAGTGGGCACCTTTCGTCCAGCATCTGCGTGTCGCCCAGGAAGCGGCGTTGCAGCCGGTCATTCATGCGGTGGAAAACGGTGCCTATCATCGTGGCGAACAGCAGGCCATCCGTATTCGCGGCGAAAACTTCCGCAATTCACCGGAACTGCAGCTCTTCGTGGACCAGTACCCTGTGCCTGTGACCTGGATCGACGGGCAGATGCTGGAAATCCCCGCCAATGCGCTGGACATGCTGCCGCTTGGGACCGGCCAGCATCATTTGCGTCTGCGTGACAATGAGCTCGGGGTGGACTTCCTCGGTGGCGTGGTCACTGGCGACGAACTTGCTCAGGCCGAATTCACCGTCGTGCCGGAGACCGCCGATGTGGAAGGCGGTTATCAGGTCACTGTATCGGCGTCCCGTGACGTGATCCTGCCGGGCAGCAAGGTGCTGCTGCGTTCGGCCGACGGTCACGTGATGCATACCCTCAGCGCCGAGGACGGCATTGTGGTGGTCGACCTCAAGGACGACGTGGATACCCTGCGGAAATTCACCTTCCGTCTGCCCACGGCCCTGGAGCCCAAGGTCTACGACGTCCATTTGTTGATGAGTGGCCGCGAATTGCGGGTCGGCGCCATTTCGTACACCTTGAACCCGGGACGCCCCATCGGGCTGCCCAACTACCCGCCCCAGGTGATCGGTGGTGCGCAGACCGTGGGCGACATCCTGTTCGTCGGCGTCAAGTCGGGAGCGAAGCCCACGGAAACGAACCGCATCCTGATGACCGGCGGGCTTGAAATCTTCGATATCGGAATCTGGGAAAACCCGGTGCGCCTCTCCCAGTTGCGCACGAACTCGCCGGTTACCGGCGTCCAGGTGGTGGGCAACAGCGCCTTCCTTGCGGCAGGCAGCGAGGGCCTGCTGGTGGTGGACGTGACCAGCCTCGACCAGCCGCTGCTGCTCAATGCCTTCCCGGTCCCGGGCCACAGTGCCACCGACGTGGCCTACGATCCGTCCTCGCGGATTCTCGCCATGGCGGTCGCGGACGACCTGGGCGGCGGCTTCATACGCTTCTTCGATCTCGCGGACGACGAACTCAGCCCGCCCGTCGGTTATGACGCCATCGTCTTCAATGACGATCTGCTGGGGCAGCCGCTGGACGTGCAGTGGCTCGATGGCAAGTTATACGTGCTGCTGAATCGCGCCGGCCAGCTACATCTGGTGGTCTTCGACGCGCTGCCCGATCGCACCCAGTACCGGATCCAGGCCCTGGAACGCGGCGTCGTGACGGGTCTGGATGCCTCCTTGCTGGTACAGCACGGCCAGATCACCGTGACGACCATGAGCGAGCGGGTGACCCATGTGCTCCAGCAGGACGGGTCCTATCAGGCGGGTTACTGGGATGCCATTGATGGAAAAGGCGCGGAAATCATTGCCAATGGCGGCAGTTTGTTCATCGCCGGTGCCGAAGGCCTGGTGGATAGCCGCACGCCCGGATTGACAGTCACCGGCTTCTCGCCTGTTCCTGGCAGCCGCATCGGCAGCGGCGAGACGGTACGTATCCAGTTCAGCGACTTGATCAACACCGATGAAGCGCACCTGCGCACCGCGATCCACGTGACTTCCGAGTCGGGCGAACCGCTCCCGGAAAGCGACTTCACCGTGGAGGGTGTGAACACCCTGGCGGGCGGCTACGTGACGGTGGCCTTCGGCGAAAACGTGTCTCAGAGCCGTGTCCATATCACCGCGACCGCCGCAATGCGCGCCATTACGGGCGTGGCCCTGCGGATGCCCGTGGCCGCATCCTACGACCTGGGTGAAGGTATTCGCCCGTCCATTGAACGGATTACCCGGAAGTCCGAAACCGAACTGGGCCCGCACTATTTCCACGCGGACGGCACCGAACAGGCAGTGATCGAAGGCATCGGCTTCGGCAGCGACTCCTCTGCCGTCCAGCTGTTCCTTGGAGAAACGGCGGTATCCCCGTCCGCCATTCGCCACATCGCCGACGATCGGCTGGAAATCGATGTCCCCAACCTGTTCCTGAGCACCTCCATGGCGGCCCTGCCGGTACGCATCGTCAAGGGCGACCTGTCGTACGTGAAGCAGGGCGCCATGGTGATCCTGCCGCGGGTGGTGATCGAGGATATCAATCCGGTGCGCGGCCCGCCCCAAGGCGGCAACTTCGTGGATGTCTACGGCCGCGGCTTCAGTCATCAGACGGTGATCAAGTTCGGCGGCCGAATCGCAGGCGACCTGCGCGTGCTGAGCGGCAACCACGTGCAGGTGCGGGCACCATCGGGTAGCTTCGGTTTTGCCGGTGTCACCGCCGAGAGTCGGATGTTCCCTGGGGAAACCGCAACGGCCCCGGTCGAATATTTCTATGCAGGACGCGAAACGGGATCGGTAGACCTCGAAGCCGACAAGCCCAGCCCAGTGGCGGCGATTCTGTTGCGCGACCAGATTCTCTACGCGGCGACCGGCGGCGAGTACGACGTCATCGCGCGCGATGGAAAACTGGCGAAGCGGCTACGCTCCAACGTGGCGCGACTGGTGGTGGCAGACGTATCCGATCCGGTGCGCCCGGTCATCGTTGAGAAGGCGTTCGCGGACGAGACCAAGCCCTACCATTTCGACGTCACCGGCGGGCTCGGCACCCAGGGCTTCGTGGCTCTCAAGGCCATCGGCAACAATCTGTTCGCCGCCGGCGGCGAACAGGTATACCACTTCGATCTGACCTTGGCCGCCGACCCGCTCCTCATCAACCAGTTGAACCTGGGTTCGACCATCCGCGACATCGCCCTGAACGACGACCTGATGTACGTGTCGCACGTGGGCGGCGTGTCCATTTACCAAATCACTGCCGAGCGACAGCTCAGGGAAGTGGCGCTCATCGACCGCATCAGCCTGCAAGGCACCTCCCATGCCATCGAGGTGGTGGGCGACAGCCTCTGGATCGTGATGACCGATTCCCGCCGCATCGTCGAAGTGGAACTGGTCTCGGGTGAGTACCGTCAGGTGCGCAGCTTCGACACGGTTGACCAGGGTGGCAACCGCTTCAGGCCCCGCGGGATTCTGGTCAAGAACGACTTGATCCTGGTGTCGACCGGCGCCACGGGCTCAGTGGTGCTCTACCACACCGATCCAGACCGGGGCGCGGTGCCCGTGGCTTCGCTCAATCTGGCCTATCTGGTACGCAACGGCGACATCTATGCCGGGCAGATGCTGGTGCGTGGCCAGACGCTTTACGTGGCGAGCGGCCAGGGCGACGTGCAGTTGTTCGATATCTCGCCCTGGCTGGAAGGCCGCTACAAGGCCGCCGTCGCTCTGAAACACTATTTCTCGCTTACAGGCAATGTCTCGGCCATCGCCTTCCATCCACGCGCGCTGTACGCGGGATCGTCCTTCCCGTACTACCAGGGTGAAGCCATCGAGAATCCCGTGGACGATCCGGCTGACATAAACCACTTGGGCGGCCGACTCAACACCATCGTCAATGACCTTCTGGTGATCACGGAACAGAGCCCTGACCCGGAAGGGGTGCTTCCCGCCGGCGCCGCCATCGAGCTGCAGTTCAATCGTCTGCTGGATCCGCAGCATGTGTATACCCACAAGGACGAGCTGCTGAGCGTTACCCGGGACGGCGCCAAGCTGGCGGGTCTGGTCAGCGCCGAAGTGAACAACGACGGTACGCGGCTGATCTTCCGCCCGACCAATCCCTTCGAGGACGGCCGGCGATACCGTGTGACCGTGTCCGGCGCGGTACAAGACCTGCACGGTCAGGCCCTCGGTGCTGATTACAGCTTCCGCTTCATCGCGTCTCAGCACGCACGGCCGGTTATCGGCGAATTCCGGCCCGCCTTCGCCAGTTGGCGAGGTGGCGACTGGGCCACCCTCTTCGGCGAGGGCTTCTCCGAGTACACACGGGTGTTCCTCGGCGGCATGGAAATCGATGCCACAGAGATCATGCGGGTCGACGAGCACGAGTTGCGCTTCCGGATCCCCGCATTGGCGGATACGCCTGTGGACAACCGGGTGGTCGGTCTGCAAGTACGCAACGGCGATCTCGCCGACAGCCGCCACGCTGCCTTTACCTACATTGCCGATCCGGTGATTGAGGCGATCGGTGCCTACGACTCAGTGGCCGGCGAATTCGACGCCAGCCGCAAGCGTTTCCTGTTCAATTCGGGCGAAATGGTCGCCATCGAGGGACGTGGTTTCAGTCCGCTTACAGCCATCACCGTCAACGGCCGGCCTGCTGCCGAGATCCGTCTGGCCTCTTCGGAACGTCTGAGCTTCCGTCTGCCCGACAACACCTTGGGTCAGCTTCACGTGGTGGCCAGCAATCTCGCACCGTCGATTGATGGAACCGAGAACACTGAACTGCACGTGGAACTGGGGGGGCTTCAGCGCCTCGCGAATATCCAAGGCATGGTGCGCAATGACCATTTGCTGGTGACGTTCACCAATGATCAGGGGCAGTCGAGCTGGGAATTGCTGGGAACGCTGGAGAGCGAGATCCCGTTGCTGCTCGCCAAGGGCGGCCTGAACCGTCCGATCCTGGATACGGCGCTCAACGCCCACACCCTGGCTTTCCTGGTGGACGAGGGCCGACCTGTCATCCACTTCTACGACCTCACCAATCCGTACGCGCCGGTCGAGGTCAACCGCTTCGACAATTCCGCGAGCCATCAAATCGACCGGATTGCCTTGCACGGCGACAACTGGGTCGGGCAGGGCGGTAATCGACTGTATCAAGGCGCAGTGCTCGGCTCCAACGTGGAGGTGGTCGACATGGGGGCAGCCCCTCTGGTCGATGTGGCCTTCGATGAGGACGGCGCGCTGGTGCTTTACGACGGTCGTGTGGATTTCCGCCGCTACGGCAGTCTCGACGAGGTCGCCCATGTCTATGCGCACAGCCTGATTTCTCCCCAGGCAGCATCGCTGAACGGCCAGCGCTTGTTGCTGCGTTCGCCCACGGAACTGGAGCTGCTCAATCTGGTGGCACTCAAGCAGGGACGCATGCCGCTGATCGGCAAGGCGTTGATCACCCAGGACGATGCGGTGGCAAACGGCGAACTGGTGGTTATCAGAGACGAGGATCACCTGCGTGTTCTGGACCTCAACCACAACGGCCAGCAACTGCTGACCGTCGCGCTCAGCGACATTCGCGCGCCGAATGCCGAGCGAGTTAAGAAACTCATCTTCAACGGCGATCTGCTGGAGTGGAACGATGGTGGCTATTACAACCTGAAGATCCCGTTCAATAACGTATGGCGCCTCGCGCCGCAGCGTATCGGCAGCGAAAGCGGCGCTCTCGCACTGGGCATCGCGGGAGCGGCGGCTAACTGGGAAGAGGTACTGGTCGACGTGGTGAACGCGGGCGACGGCCGCCGCCTGAACGGCAGCACCGATCTGATCGGGCGCGAACTGCGGTTCCAGGTATTCGGGGAGGCCTATTCGCTCGGTGAGCGCTATGGTGTTTCCCTGTTCAACAGTCCGGAGTCCAACATCAATGGTGCCGCGGTTACTATCGATCTGCCTTGGGAGATTGGGACAGAACCGTTGTTCGGCCTGGCGCCCATGCGCGTGTTGTCGGTAACGCCGGGCAACAGCATAACCGACCGTCCCACACAGTACCGCGTCAGGGGCCAGCAGTTGCATCTTGCCGACCAGTTGCGCCTTGGCGAACTGGTCCTCAACCCGTCCCAGTTCACGGTCAACGCCGCGGGCACCGAGCTGTCGTTCAGCGCCGCCATACCGGTCCCGGGACTGAAATCCCTTGAACTGTCGCAGGGCGTCGGCGCCGCTCGGGTGACCTCGCCCGCGGCGGTGTTGATCACGCAGGCCATCCAGGTTCACGACATCCGCACCGACAACCTCAAAGGTGGCGACAAGGCCGTTAGCGACAGCGGCGGTAATCGCATCACCGTGGAAGGGCTTGGGCTCGAGGGCAATCTTTCGGTGCACCTGCTGCCCTATGATGAAGGCTTCGTCCCGAATGCCGGCAACCGGCTGAAGCATCGCTTCGATTCCGACAGGCTCATCGTCGATACCTCACCCGAGACTATCCCGGGCAAGCGGTATCAGCTGGTCATCGTGCGCACCGAAACCGAGGAGATGGTGTCGGCCGCCCAGTCCCTGCTGTTGACCTCGGTGGACGACACGGCGCCGTTGCTGCAAGCCTCCTCCGGGCTCGACTATTTCGAACCCCTGCGCCTTGGTTTCAACGAACCCGTCAAGGCCGGCGGCTTCACGGTGGTCAAGACCTTCAAGGACTATAGCGGCCGCCCTGACGAGGACATTTCGGCACGCTTCGAACTGGTCAATGTCACCCCGACCTCTCTGCACCTGCGCCTGCTGTCCGGCCAGACACTGGAGCACAACGCAGCGTACCAGGTACGTATCGACGGTATTTCAGACCTTGCGGACAACGCAGTCGTTGCTAATCCGTCCAGTTCGCTGGTGGAGGACGGCGTGCACGCATCCAGCTTTACCGCCAAGGACACCCTGCCGCCGCAAGGGGTACGCCTGGTTCGCGTTGGCGACGGCCTTGAAGTCAATGAGGCCATGATGCTTACGCGCGGCCGGTCCTACCAATTCCGGCTTTCCGCGATCGACAACTACAAGGCCGCGCACGAGATCGCCTTCAGTTACCGTCGCTCGACGAATTTCGGTGCACCGGACACGGCCGCGCTGGAGGCGCTCGACGGCATTATCACCTTCGATGCGCAGACCACCGATGCCTATTTCGAAGTTCGGGTGATGGCGTCCGATGGCGCTAACAGTGCCGACCAGGTGTTCAGGGCGTCCTTGCGCGATCCGATCATCGAACTGGAGAGCTTCCATACCCAGCCCGCCGAGCCGGAAGAATCGGTCCGCTCCGAGGTGCATTTCCGCCTCACGGGCGATATCGACATGGTGTCCGCGGCACAGATCAGTATCGACAAGATCCAGAACGGCAACCCGGCCGATGTCAGCGGCAATTACAACCCCGCCGAGGGCACGGTGTTCGGCTCGTTCCTCAATCCGAAGATCCGTGACCTCCTGCCCGCCGGCGCACCCGTTGAGCCGGTTGAGATGAATACGCGGCTCAAGGTGAACTACGGCTTCGATTTCACCAAGGTGTTCGACCAGGCTTACACGCTTTATCTCGACCGCACCCCGCCGACTCTGGAGATCGTCTCCCCGGCCGATGGTGATTTCGTGGCCATCGGCGAGCGCACCGACGTGATCCTCAAGGCCTTTGACAAATACGGCATCGAGCGCGTGGAAGTTCAGCGTAACGACGGCCCATGGGAGATATTGGCCGACCCGACGCGCTACGCCTTTGTCGCCACCGCGGACGACCTCGCCGGCGGCGTGACCGTCTCGGCGCGCGCCGTCGACCCCAACAACAACATAAGCGCGGTCCAGACCGTTCGCCTGTATCCCTACGACGCCGAGGCGGGTGCGCCCAAGGTGGAGATTCTGTCGCCTGCCAACGGCGACAGCTTCCACGAAGGGGAGGAAGTGCGCTTCGAGGTGTTGCTGCGCAACGTGCCCGACGCTGAACTGTTCTTCGATATCGGCGGCGTGGAAGCGGCGCCCGAGAGCGGAATTCACATCGCCAGGACCGCCGATGGTCCCGAGCGCCAGTTCGTCACGGCGGCCATCCCCAGCGTGGACGAAAACATCGTGGTGCTGGCGCGGGTGCAGAAGGCCAATCTCAAAGCGTACAAGTTCCTCAATGTGGTGGACGATCAAGGCATCGCCGAGGAAGTCGTCGCCTCGCTGTTGCCCGCCAGAGAGGCGCTGACCGGCTCGGCGTTGTGGATCACAACGCACATTCCCGAAGAGATGCAGGACTTCGCGCCGGCATCGGAGGTGCTGTTCCGCGATCCCGGGGAGGCGCTTGCTGCGGTGAGCGCGCCCTTGGGAGAAACGCTGAAAGTGGAAGTCTCGGCCGACGGCGCGAGCGCCGCCGTTGAAACCGTGTTGCGTGACCGCTCGGGTCACGAAAAGCACACGCTTCACACCGTCGGCAAGATCCCGTATTTCACCGGCGAAGCGCCAGTGGATTACCTGCATGCCGCCGATGCCGGCGAGGTGCCGGTCGGCCTCGTGGTCATTCCGGGCGCGCCCCGGACGCAGGAACTTCTGGTCGCGCTGAACAAGCGTGCCGGCGGCTACCGTCTGCAACACGCGGACGCGGACGCGGTCGTTGCGGAAGCGGAGGAAGGCGAGATCCTTTCCATGCATTTCAGTGGCAGCGCCCTGTTGCTCGAGACCCGCGAGGATGGGCAACGGTATGTCCGGCGCTATCCGCTCGGCACCGGTGGCATAGTGGGTGCGGATGCAAGCTGGCCGGTCGCTGGCGACCTGCTTGGCGCCAACGGCGACGTACTGTGGCTTGGCTATGGCCAGACAGTGGCCGCAGCAGTCATGGCGGGCGATGAACTGGTGCCGGTGGCCGGTCAGACGCTGCGCGATCCCGTGCTCGCTACACAAGTGGACGGCAACCGGTTCTACGCCCTGACCGACGCCGGCCTCTACCGCTTCAGCGTGCAGGTCGAGGACCTGCCGTCGGTGCGGCGCGACTTCTTCGTGGCGCTGGACGGACAGCAGGGCTTCCACGTCCAAGGGGACAGCCTGTTCAGCTGGCGCGGCAATGAACTGCGTGAGCACCGTTTGCTGGAAGACGGCAGCCTGCTGCCTCTGTCGCCGGCCGCTTTGGCGCTGCCGGGCGAAGTCGGGCAGGTTCAGCGTGACGGCACGCTGATCTGGCTGCGTGTCCGCATGGATGAACAGTGGCAGTGGTTCGCGATGCACCAGGGGGATGTGGTCGGCATCCTGCCCGCGCCGGGCGAACACCTGGTGGTGGCACCGCAGCGGCTGTATTTCGACGCCATGGAAGACGGCGTGGCCGCCATCCGGTTCCGCCCCGTGGCTACGGCCGAAGAAGGTTTCGCGCTGAATGTGGCGAGCGAGGCCCTGCCGCACGCCATCGGCCTCGCGCCTAGCGTCTCGCCAGCGTCCTTTGGCGCGTTGCAGATCTTCGTGCAAAGCGCTGCAGGCCAACCCGTCGCTGCCTGGCGCGAATATCTCGATGGCGAGCCGCAGTGGCGGGTACCGCGTGCGAGCCTGGCCACGGACACCCTGAAGCTTGTCGCCGTCACCCACAGTCATCGTGTGGAGCAGATGATTGCGGTAGACAACTCGCCGCTGAGCGCCACCCAGACCTTGGGGCCGGAGGAAGGCGCGAGCCGTGTGGGCGGCGCCACGATACCGGTCGTGAGCACGGCGGAGTCCCATGCGCGCATTGCTGACGAGGCGTTTTCCGTCGCCGGTCCGGCGCGCCCCATGGCGCTCAACGGTGGCCAAGCCTTCCAGTGGCTGGCGGTGCCCGTCGGCGTAGCCGATCTGGCATGGCAGCATGAGGTGCAGGGCGAGCCCCAGTTCCAGCGCACACTGTCCGTGATGCCCAACGACGCCGAAGCGGCGGCGGTGACCATACTGGCGCCGCTCAACAACGCCGCATTCCGGGCGGGGGATCGGCTAACGGTGCAATATCGTCTGGAGGACACCTCGGGTGAGGCGTTCCGTTATGCCGAAGCGGCGTTGTTCGATTTCAACGGCACGCAGGTCAGTCGGGTACTGCTGACGGAAACCGATGGTCAGTTCGACCTGCGCCTGCCCAAGGTGGAAAGCAAGGACAACTACCGCATCCGCGTGCGCGGTTATTGGGGTGGGCAGTACCGCTTCAGTGAGCGCGAAGTGCAGGTGCAGATCTACCCGCGCCTGATCGTGCCCACGCCGCGCCTGAGTGGCACGAGTTCCACGGTTTTCGCCGGCAGCACGGTGCAGTACCGCATGGAAGTTCCTGACGCGGAGCAATACCAGCAGCGCATCGAGATATGGGACGACACCGGCAATCTGTTGGCGTCTGGCACATCGGCCCTCGAATTCGTTGTGCCATCACAAGGGCTCGACAGCTTCACTGTGACGGGCGTGGTTACCGATAGCGACGGCAACAGCGAAAGGGTTTCCCACGACGTCCACGTACTTGCCGGTATGACCCTGGCGAACGTGGCGACCGGTAAGGTTTTCGACGCCATGCTGCCGGACGTCGAGCTCGCCTGGCTCGCCCAGGGCCGCGAACTGCGCAACCACGACGGCCAATTGCAGACCACGCTGGATGCCGAGGTGACTGCCATGATGCGCCTGGGCGACCGCCTGCTGCTCGCCCTGCGGGACCAGGGACTCGTCATCATCGATCCCGCCGAGCAGTTCATGGTACTGAGCAGGCATGCCGTTGACGGCTGGATTACCGATCTGGCTCTGCATGGCGATCGGCTGTTGGCCATCGTCGATGGCCGCCTCCAGGGGTTCAGCGTCAGCGGCAACACCCTCACACCGGCACCACTGTACGAGGTGGCCAGGAACGGAAGTACGAAACCCTATGCCGGCGACGAAACCTCCCTGGACGTGCACGCCGATGAACAGGGCTTTGTGGTGCTGCGCAGCGACTCATTAATCCGCTTCGATGCTGCTTTGCGTGCACCAGTGGAATCGTTCGCCAGCATTCCTGGTGCAACCGCCATGGCCCGCATCGGCACGCACTGGTTCGTGGCCAGCGAAAGCGGGCGCCTGTACTCGGTGGATACCCAGGCGCGGGTGCGGAGCCATGGAGAGGCCGTGGTGCGCGCGGAACGGCTCATCGCCCTGGAGCGCTATCTGGTCGCGCTGTCGGTGGCGGGCGGCGTGCAGGTGGTTGACGTGACCAACCCCTACAGCGTGGAAAAAGTGGGCGAATTCAGGCACGCGCTGGCGGGGACCCTGGCCCGTGCACGACTGTTCCGCGGCGATCTCTGGCTTGGTGATGCGGCCGGCAGTGTCATGCGGCTGGAACAGGCCGCCGGCGATCCCGTTACGGTCCACACGACGGAGGTCCCACGCGGCCGGGTGGTCGACCTGGCGGCGGCAAATGGTCGCGTGCTGGCCGCAGCGGCCCACTATGGTGCGCTCTATTACAGCCGTGAACTCGGTGCCTGGCGCACCAAAGCCTATCCGGACAAGGGCTACACACTGGCGGTCGATCGCGTGCTGCTGGACAACGAACGCGCCTACGTGGGCCATGGCGCCCTGCGCAAGCTAGTGGCCATCGATGCCAGAGATCTGCACGAGCAGGCATCTCCGCCCGGTACGGTCGTGTTCAATGACCTGATACTCGGGGAAATTGCCGTGACCGCCGGCAAAGTGGCAGCGAGCTCGGGTCACCGGATCCACCTGGCCAGCAAGGACAATTTCGACGTGCAGGGGGTGGTCTCGCTGCCGGCAGGCGAAACCGTCGTGGCCATGACGGCCCATGGCGAGACCATTTTCGCCAGCACGGGTAACCGCCGGCTGTATCGCATCGTCCCCGGGGAACTGCCGCTCAACAGCTTCCTGGTGTCGGTGGAGAGTCTGCTGGACGGCGCCTCGGACATCATCCGTCACCTGACGACATCGGGCGATCACCTGTTCTTCAGTGTGGGCACCACCATCCACCGCCTGGATCTCACCACCTACGAAGACACCACCCTCGACCTGCCCGGCAGCCAGGCGGTCGATGCGCTGCACTATGCGGACGGTTATTTGTGGGTAGCTCATCGTACGGCCGAGCGCAGCGAGGCCCGCGCGGTGGATGGGCTTTCGTTTACCGCCGGTGATTTGAGTATTCCACTCAACCAGGAAGTGACGGCTTTGGCGTATGACCACGGCCATTTGGCGATAGGTCTCGGCGACTTTGGCGTACGCATCGTCGATATGAACGGACGCTTGCATGGCGTCAACGCGTCACTGCAGTCGCCGACCACCGGAGCGGTGTTCGTGCAGGGTGAACGCATGGCCGTCGCACTGAGCGCACCCTGGCGTGTGAACGCAGTTCGTTATTACGTCAATGACGCCCTGCTCGGCGGTACCGCGGAGGCGCCTTTCGCCGTCGATACCCTGGTTCCGCCCAACCTGCGCAACGGCCAGCCGTTCGATCTGGTTGCCGAGGTGGAAACCCTGGATGGCCTGGTGGTGCGTTCCGGCAAGCGCCGCGTGCTGCTGCAAGGCGAGGACTTGCCCGGCAACGCCTTCGAGGCGGTGATTAGCCATCCCAGGACAGACGTGGATACCTACGTGCCGAAGCCGCTGGAAATTCGCGCCGAAGTCAGGAACAGCTCGCAGCCGGTCCACCAAGTGGAGTATTACGAGGCCGACAGCGCCGAAGGGCCGTACCGCATCATCGGCAAGCATTACGGGCCGGAGTACGTCATTCACCGCGACTATGGCGTGGAAGACAGCGGGAAATACCTGAAGGTGCGTGCGGTGGATGCCTTCGGCAATCTTACCGAGTCGGCGCCCGTGCGTTTCACCCGCGTTGTGGACGACATCGCGCCGGTGATCCAGCCGTTTACCATCGTGGGGCCCATGAAGGGCGCCGGCGAGATCGTCGCTGAACATCCCTATACCTTCTCGGTGAACCTCGGCGACACTGAGAGCGGCGTCGAATCCGCCATCCTGCGGCGCAACGGCCTCATCATCGCGGCGCTGTTCGAGGACGGTGTGCTGCAGGTCAGCGAGCGAGGCGCAGGCAAAGACCAGGTCATGACTTATCACCTGGAAGTGAAGGACAAGGCCGGCAACCGCAGCGAACAAACGGTGAGCTACACCATCGTCGAAGATCTGGCGCCCGTCGTTCAGGACCTGAGCGTGAGCCCGCTCCAGGTGTTGGAACGGGGCCGTTTCAGGGTCAATCTGAATGCGGTTGATGATGTGGGTCTGGAAAAGGCCGAAGTGGTATGGAACGGCTTTACGCAAGCCGTCCCCCTGACGGGTCAGCCCAAGTCGCTGTCGACTGAAGTAACACTGCGCGACCGCCGCACCGAGCGCGTGCCCGATAGCGTTGATGAACCCCTGATTCTCCGTGTGACCGACGAGGCTGGCCAGGTATCTGAAACTGCATTGCCGGTTGCGGTCATCGCCGACCGCGTACCGGATGTTTCGAAACTGGTGGTGGAACACCCGGCGACGGCGTTCTATGGCGAAAAGGGCAAGCTTGTGATCCATGGCTTCATGCAGGCCAATGAGGGTGACGATCCTGTGGTCGTGACCGTCGTCGAGACCCATCCGTCCACCGGCAAACAGACGCGCCTCGAACACACCACGCTCGCACGTCCCTTGAACCATGCGTTGGCCATGCCGTCGGACGACACCGCGGATAACACATACCGCTTCCGCCTGCGCCTCACCGACCACCTTGGCCAGTCGGACGAGACCGGCGACTTCACGGTGCAGTTGTGGCACCGCCCCAACGAACTGCGCTTCTTCCATGAGAGCGCCGCCCTGAATCAGGTGCAGATTGCGGCGGGCGAGCAGGCGGCCTATCAGGTGGAGGTGTTGGACAAACGCGGTCGCCGCGTACCCTTCCAACCGGTGACCTGGAGCCTTCAGCCGATCGGTGACGATGGCACGCCTGCCCCTGAACAGGTGCTGGGTGAGACCCTCTCCGGCAGCGACGGCCTGGCGCTGCTGCATCTCGATTCCGCACTGACCGCCGGACGCTACCGACTGGGCGCACGACTCACCGGCAGTAACCCGGTCATCGGCACGGCCATGGGTATCCGGGTGTCGGCCGGCGAAACCCGCGAGCTGCAGTTCGCTCACGTGGGTCGGGTGAAGGCGGGCGAGACCTTCCTGCTGGATGTCATCGCGCGCGACGTGGGCGGCAACTGGGTCGAGTACGACTCGCAGACGCTGGTCAACGTGCGTCTGCCCCATGCCGGCTTCCATTTCGGCTTTGTCAACGGGATAACCGTGCAACCTCTTGCCGAGGGCGGCGAAATGGCAACCGTCCGCATGCAAGGCGGCCGCGCCCAGGTGCCGGTGGCCGCCATCCAGACGGCGGGCGGTTACAAGGTCCTGCTGGAAATGCCCGCGCCGTTTACCGGAGTGCAAACGGCCTATGACTTCAGCGGCAGCGGCCCGATGAGCCTCGCCGGTTCCTTCGGCATCGAGGTGGTGGCCGCCGATCCGTTCATGGTCCGCATGGAGGCACGTTCGCGCACCAACCTGCCGCTGGGCGACCCGCAGCGGCTGGAAGCAGGCGAGATCGTGACCGTTGGCGCCACTTTGGTGGACAAGTACTACAACCGGGTGCGCGAACTGGATCCACTGGGCAGTCGCACGCCGGCGAACGTCGTCCTCGATGCGGTGGTCGACGGCACCGCGGTGATCGAGGGCGGCGGCCAGTCCGCGGGCATTTCCCTGGTGCATGGCTACGGCACGTTTACGGTGAGCACCGATCAGATCGAA
This sequence comes from Gammaproteobacteria bacterium, assembly GCA_041685115.1. Classification (GTDB taxonomy): domain Bacteria; phylum Pseudomonadota; class Gammaproteobacteria; order Thiohalomonadales; family Thiohalomonadaceae; genus JALOAT01. The sequence goes on from JAWLGK010000006.1 coordinate 133,792, forward strand.
CGCGTCACGGTCACCGGCATTGCCACCCAACCGGCACTGGTGGATCTTGCCGGCTACGGCACACTCGCACTGGATTTCCTCAAGCCGTATCCGGCCGTGACACATGCCGTCGTGGCGCCGGTGGTGGACAGCGTGCTCAACCCGATCATCCTGCACTACAACGAGCCTGTCGTTTGGGATGAAGCCGCGCCGTCGGCCCCTGCGGTGCTAAGCCTCGACGGTGAGGTTGTGGCCGGCCGCTTCGACGTGGACGAGATGACGACGGTATTCACGCCGGATGCACCGCTGGTGCTGGGCCGCTGCTATGCCGTAAGCACAGCGGATTCGAGCCTGCGCGGCGTGGCCGCCGACGACCCGGTGCTCAAGCAGACGCTGCCGGTCTGCGCTCCCCGCGCACGCCTCCTAGTCCCGGATTACGCGTTCGTGCTGGAGGGAACCCGCCATAGCCTCGCACTCGAACTGGAGGAAGGACTCGACCCTTCGGCGGTTTACCAGGGCCGCGTGACCATCACACCGGCGGGTGGCCAGCCGCACACCAGCGCCTTTTCGTGGAGTGACGCGCGTATCGACATCCCCCTCCACACCGGCACGGGCCTGGACGACGGCACCCCGATCGGAATCGTGATTTCCGGCCTGGACGGCATGGGCAATGTGGTTTGGCTCGCCAACGAGATCACCCTGCGTGTGTTGCAAGCCGATGGCGACTTCGACGGCGACGGCCTCAGCAACTCCCTGGAGTTCGCCTACGAGGGCCTCGACCCCGCCAATGCCGACTCCGACGGCAACGGCATCCTGGACGGCCTGGACGATCTCAATGGCGACGGCATGACCAATGCTGAGAAGGCCGCCCGGGGCCTGCGCCTCGATCACTGGGACAGTGATGGCGACGGCCTCAGCGACTACGACGAGGTCTACATCCACGGCACGGATCCCCTGAGCCCCGATACCGACGGCGACGGTATCCCCGACTACGTCGAGGTGATTTCCGAATCCGACCCGACCGATCCGATGGATGCCGGCGTGGATCCCTTCTACGTCACGGCCATCCAGGTGACGCCCGCATCGATTACCCACCGCCTGGGTGAGGATCCGTCCCCGTTCCGCATGCAGGTGAAGGCGACCTTCGTCCATGACAGCCAGACGTTCACGAACGTGGACATCAGCCGGCGCTACGAACTGCTGGAGTTCCGCACCAGCGACCCAGGCGTCGTCACTGCGAGCTTCGACGGCGAGTTCACGCCCCACGCGGAGGGCAGCGCCGAGTTGGAGGTGATCTTCATCGAGAAGAACCTCCGCCAGCGTGTGAGCCTGAGCGTAATCGATGCCGGCGGGCCGGTCCTCGCTTCGGCGCTCTCTGCCGGATGGGCTCACGCCTGCGTCATCGCCGATCAGGGTCTGCGCTGCTGGGGTGGTAACTGGGCGGGGCAGACGGAGATCCCCGAGGATCTGCTGGAACCGAAGTCCGTCAGCGCCGGTGACGGCAACACGTGCGCATTGGGCCGTACAGGGGTGCGCTGCTGGGGTGAGGCAGAAGGGGTGCGCGAGGTGCCCACGGACCTGCTGAATCCTTCAGCGGTAACAACCGGCGGCGAGCATGCTTGCGCCCTGACCGATGCTGGCGTCCGTTGCTGGGGCGATAACGCTGACGGCCAGCTCGATGTGCCGGCGGACCTCGGCCTGCCCACCGCGCTCTCCGCGGGTTCTTCCCACACCTGTACGCTGGCGGGCGGCGAGGTGCGCTGCTGGGGTAACAACGATTACGGCCAGACCGAGGTCCCGGCGGATCTCGTCAACCCGAGGGCCATAGTGTCTGCGGAAGGTCGAAGCTGCGCCGTAGACGATGTGGGGGTGCGTTGCTGGGGCGACACATGGTCCGATATCGAACCGCCGCGGCATGCACCCGGGCTATCGCAAGTCGCGATAAGTTGGCACCACACCTGTGCCCTTACCGACGAGGGCGTGCGTTGCTGGGGTGAGGACTGGATCGGTGAGACCCAGGTTCCGGACGATTTGGTCGCACCGGCCGCCATTGCCGTTGGCGAGGATTTCAGTTGCGCACTGACCCAACAGGGCGTGCGCTGCTGGGGCGCCCTGCCCGATTTGGAAAAACTGAATTTCGACGTCATCGATCCACAGCGCGTGTTTGCCGGCGGTTCGAATACCTGCGCCGTCATGGAGAGCGGCACACGCTGCTGGGGCGATAATGCGGGAGGGAGGTTGGATGTGCCTGCCAACGTGTCCCGTCCGACGTCCATGGCGTTGGGCTATGACTTCTCCTGTGCCCTGGAAAACGGTGAAGTCACGTGCTGGGGTGATTGGGGGTACGGAACACCGGGTCTCGCCAATCCCACGGAAATCGCCGGAGGCTACAGCCACGTGTGCGCGCTGGCGGATACCGGCGTGCGCTGCTGGGGAGACAACGGATACGGGCAGACCAACGTGCCGGCCGACCTGGTCAATCCCACGACCGTTGCCGCCGGTGGTGATTTCAGTTGTGCCCTGACCGAGGCCGGTGTGCGTTGCTGGGGGGCCAACTGGAATGGTCAAACATCCGTTCCCCAGGATCTGGCTAACCCCAAGAGTATCGCTGTCGGGTATGCGCACGCCTGCGCCCTGACAGACGACGGTGTCCGTTGCTGGGGCGCGGACTGGTCGGGCCAGACCTCCGTCCCCGGTGACCTGTTGAATCCCAGCGGCATAGTCGTCGGCGCCGCCCACACCTGTGCCCTGACCGAAGCCGGTGTACGTTGCTGGGGCGACGATTGGGGCGGTCAGTCTTCGGTTCCAGCCGATCTTGGGCAAGTCACGCAGCTCGCCGCGGGCATTGAACACACCTGTGCGTTGACGGATGCGGGTGTGCGCTGCTGGGGTGGTTACTATGGCGAAAGCGTGGTTCCGACCTATCGCCCCTTCAGCTTCGAATGGCTGACGCGGCACCTGGACAGCGACGGGGATGGCTTCAGCGACTACGACGAGACCCACATCCACGGTACCGATCCGCTGAATCCGGACACCGACGGCGACGGTGTTCCCGATTTCGTGGAGTGGGCCTCCGGTTCCGACCCCACCGATCCGGCCGATGCCCATGTGGATACCGCCTACATCACAGCCATCAAAGTGACGCCGCCGTTCGCTATTCATCACCTGGGGACCGAGCCGTCGTCCTTCCGTCTCCAAGTGACCGCCACCTTTGTCCACGGCGAGGTGACCATCGCCGATCTGGACATCAGTGGGCGCCACGAGATGCTGGTCTTCGGTGTCAGCGATCCTGACGTGGTTACGGTAAGCGCCGACGGCGAGTTCACGCCTCACACCGAAGGCACGGCGCAACTCGAAGTCACCTTGGTCGAAAAGAATCTCAGCAAGCGCGCGACCTTGATAGTGGCCGTCACCGCAGAGCCGCTCGCGTGGGCGCTGGCGTCGGGTTCGACGCACGCCTGCGCCATTGCCGACCAGGGGCTGCGTTGTCGCGGGCGCAATTGGACAGGTCAAGCGAATGTCCCGGGTGACCTGCTGAACGTCAAGGCGGTTGGAGCCCGCTCTGCAAACACCTGTGCGTTGGCCGATGACGGGGTGCGTTGCTGGGGCGAAAGCGCGGTGTTGCGGGACAACGCGCCAAGCCAACTGTCTGGACCATCATCTATTGCAGTGGGAGAACAGCACGCGTGCGCCCTGACGGACACGGGCATCCACTGCTGGGGGGATAACCAGTACGGCCAAATAGACGTCCCGGCCGATGTCCTGAATCCGCTTGCTGTTGTTGCCGGTGCCTATCATACCTGTGCCTTGTCCAATGCCACGGTGCGGTGCTGGGGACGTAACAACTATTACCAGACGGAGGTCCCCTGGGACCTGAGCAACCCGAGAGCACTGGCTTCAGGCGGTTATAGGACCTGTGCGTTAGACGATACGGGCGTTCGCTGCTGGGGTGGCTGGAGCAGCAAGAATCCTCCAGACGATCTGATTGCACCGTCTACCATCGCCATCAGCGATAACCATGGCTGCGCCATGACAGACGAGGGTATACAGTGCTGGGGTGATAACGGTGACGGGCAGACCGACGTGCCCGACGACCTGGTCGAGCCGATGGCGATTACGGTCGGTGACTACTACAGCTGTGCGCTGACAAAAGAGGGCGTACGCTGCTGGGGATGGGATGCACCCGACTTCACTACCAACAATTTCGAGTTAGTAAATCCGTTGCATGTGTACGCCGGAGGAAACACGACGTGCACGGTTCTGGAAACAGGACACCCAGTTTGTTGGGGTGGGGATGAACGGGATGGGCTGACGGGCCTGCCGGTGGCACTTCAACGGCCGACTTCCATGGATGCCAACAGTTGGTTCGGCTGTGCCATCGAAGACGGCCAAGTGTATTGCTGGGGTTCCAACTCCTATGGCGTTACCGATGTGCCGATCGACCTTCAGAATGCCTCGGCGGTGAGTGTGGGTGGTTACCATGTCTGTGCGCTCGCGGACGCAGGCGTACGTTGCTGGGGGTATAACTCCAATGGTCAAACCAACGTGCCAGGAAACCTGGTTAATCCCACGGCTATTGCCGTCGGCGAATATTTCAGTTGCGCGCTCACGGATATCGGCGTGCGCTGTTGGGGAGCCAATTGGAACGGACAACTGAACGTACCGCAAGATTTGGTGAATCCGACGCAAATTGCAGTGGGAAGCTCGCACGTATGCGCACTTACCGATACGGGTGTTCGCTGTTGGGGGGGCAACGGGAGCGGCCAGGCCTCGGTTCCTGGTGACTTGCACAATCCAGCAAGTATCGTTGCCGGGCAGACCCATACCTGTGCACTGACCGATGATGGCGTGCGTTGCTGGGGATCGAATTCGTCTCGGGAGATAGAGGTGCCGTCGGACTTGACGGATGTCACTCAGATTGCCGCGGGCCACGACCATAATTGCGCGCTGTCGGATACAGGCGTGCGTTGCTGGGGCAGTGACGATTACGGGCAAACGCAGGTTCCGCAGCTTTCAACCTTCCAATGGCTGCAAGAACTGCCGCCGCCCCACCCACCGCTGCCCGCACCGGTCCCGTCTTTCAAGGCAGTGCGCGAGCTGATGGCCAATGACGTGGTGTCGGTCGACTTCATGCTCATGCAGCCCATGACGCCGTCATTCCAGATCGACGCCGGCGTATCGACTGTCCTGTACCTAGTGACTGAGGATAACCAGCTCCTACGGTATCTCGATTCCAACAACGGCAGTACCATGACCATCGACCTGGAGGCTGGGATCTACAAGCTGCTTGTCGGTGCCTCTCCGCTGGCCTTCGAAGACGCCATCGCCGGCTACAACCCGCTCTCGAATGATGCCGGATCGGTCACCGCCAGGGTGGCGCGCGATGCCTGCGAATTCTATGGAGGCGGTGAGTACTACGTCAGTGATCACGGCGAAGATTACGGCAGTGATTGCGGACCGACCGAGATTCCGCACTGACTGTTCAGAAACCATGGTCAGCCATAGGGCGCCCCGCGGGCGCCGTGGTGAGGCGGGCACGGCCCGCCTATGCCGGATTGATGCCGCAGTGAACAGTATTTCGCAACGCTTTTAGAACCAGGGTTGCGACGTCGTTGCAACGACCGACGAAGGTGCATTGAAAGACGGAAAGGGGAGAAGCTCGGTGAAGAAGTATGCAAAGTGGATGGTGCCGGTGCTTTGCGCAATGGCACTGCTTTTCGGCTGTAGCGATCCAGACACGGTGGCCACGGTCGACGGGCGCAAGATCAGCCAGTCAGAGTTTCAGGCTTACCTGAAATTCAAGCGTGTCCCGGACCAGGACTCGGGGCGGGTGGAACGTGCGCTGGACGAATACGTCAGGCGCGAAGCCCTTACGGCGGCAATCGAAAAAACGGAACGGCTGGACAAACACCTCATGCGAGTCGAACTTGAGGAATTCCGGCGCCAGATGCTGATTGGTCGTTATTTTGAAGACTACTTGAAGGAGTCGGTCAGTGATGAAGGCGTGCGCAATCATTACGCGAAACATGCCGATCGGTATGAAGCCAAGAGTATCCGTGTCAGCCATATCCTCTTGCGCGTCGATCCCAGGATGAGCGAAACCGAGCGCCAGGAAAAACTGACGCGAGCCCATGAGGCTTTCAGTCGGGTGCAAGCCGGCGAGGACTTTGCAAAGATCGCCAAGTCCTACTCCGAAGACAAGGTGTCCTCGCAAAAGGGCGGCGACCTGGGCTGGCTGCGCGAAGGCGCGGTCAATCCGGAGTTTTCCCGACGTCTGTTTGCCATGCAGCCAGGGGATGTGTCCGAACCGTTCCTCACTCCTTTCGGGTTTCACGTGGCCAAGGTGGTGGAAGGGCCGCAGGTAATCAAGCGTCCCCTTGAGGCCGTGGAAGGCGAGATTCGTTATCAGCTGCGCAATGAAGCCAAGATGGCCGAGACGGAGCGGCTCCTTGCCGGAATTAAAATAAAGCGCAAGGACAAGAAGTGATGCGGCTTACTGCGAAGACCGGAGCCGGTGCGGCGGTCGCCATTCTGGCGTTGGTGTCGGTGTTGACTTATCTCCTGACTGACGGGAGTTCCGAGCGCATGGCACCGGGATTGGTGGTGCTCGCCAAGGTGAATGGTGAACCGATAACCGATGAAGATGTCGATCTTGCCCTGGAACGTACCTTCAGCACCGTGGACCTGATGTTGGCCGGTCAGGATCTGCGTGACAAGGTCCTGGACAGCCTCATCGCGAGTCGTGCAATGAAACAGGCCGTTGCCAAGGAAATGTCTGAGGAGGAGATAGAGGGTATTCGTCGCAAGGTGCGTGCCTACCAAGAGGAACTGTTCGTCAAAGAGTACCTGCAGCGCCACGCTGCGCCCGAACCCGTAACGGCGGAGATGGTGGCTCAGTACTATGGCGAACATCCGGAGCAGTTTGGTGCAGAGGCTCTCCGGGATTTCGAACTGCTGAAAGCTCCAGCCAAACAGAACGAAGCAGCACGTGACAAGCTGCTCAATGCCATCCCGGCCATCCGCGGCGAGGTGAACTGGACCAAGGTTGCGAAAAGCCTGGCCGCACAGTATGGACTGCAGTACCAGCAGGGACGCAGCAAGACGGGGCTGTTGCACCCAAAGCTCGACGAGGCCCTGCAGCGCTTGGATAAGGGCGCCACGTCCGATGTGATTTACATCGATGGGCAATTGCACCTGGTACGGTTGCGCGACGTCACGCGTACGTCGCCGAAGCCCTTAAGCGAAGTCAGCGCAGATATCCGCAAGAAGCTCGCGCCTCGGCAGCTCAAAAAGGCCGTCCGTCAGTTATCGGAGCGCGCCAGGAGCGAAGCGGATGTCGAAATCCTGTCCGTATCGCGCGGGCCCATCCCAACACCTTGACCAGGGAATGGTGACGCACACCGGTTTTGATGTGCCAAAAACAACAATGAGAGGACGTTATGATTCATCGATGCTTAACAGGTGTTCTTGCTCTGCTTGTGATGGTGCCAGTGGTCCATGGCGCCACAATGTGCGAATCGCACTACGAAGCGGCCGTTACCGCACTCGCGGACAGTGCACTGGACCGCGGTTCCAGCCGGAAACTCATGAGCCATGTGGATAACGCGTGGCGCATGAGTGGTTGCGGTTATACGGCCGCTGCCGTTCACCAGCTCGATTCGCTTGCGCTCGCGGGGTCTGTGGCCAAGCTGCTGTCGGGGGATACTTGCGATGAGGAATAACATCAGCAATCGTGCAGTTCGCGCATCCAGAGGAATCGCAGGGCAGAGCAAGCGGTAGTGTATGAGATAAATCCATGAGTATGGGTTGTACGGAAAAAGCCAGCGGAATCTACTCACGATTGAGCGCGCGCGTGCCTAACGCCGGTCACAGCCGCCGGCTGCGCCTCATGGCTGCGCTGCTCGCGATCGTGTTTTCCTCGGCTGCTGCAGCTACGCCCCAATCCTGTGACGCGCTTTTTCCCGGCGGAATGCAAAGTCATCACAAGAAGGGTCAGATCAGCTTCGGCTGGAACGCGCAATTGCTGAACAATCCCAGTGAACGGCTCATGGTTGCCAAGGTTAAAGATACTTGGTTGTCCTTGGTGTCCAGTTGCGGCAGCACTGCGTGTGTAGCCGGCGGCGGAAGTGCCGGCACAATGGAACCGGAGATCGATGCCGGCGGGAGCAAGATGGACGTGCAGGTTGGCTATCGCAAGAAAGCCACATTGGGCGCGGATCAAACGGCCCATTACAGGAACGTAACGGTGGGTGCCGAAGCCAGGTTGGATGTGAGCCCCCAACTTTCCACCTACCGTATCAAGAAGCTCCACTTGGGCTATGCGTCCGCCCTGAATCTCGTTCCGGGAGATTACTGGCTTGAGCAACTGACACTGGATAGCAATGCGCGCATCAATGTCCTGGGGAATGGAACAGCGCGGATTTTCGTAAAAAACAAGGTGACATTCCCGTGGCAGTCATCGGTCAATATGGGCGACGGCAACACACCGGGCGAAGCCGGGCGACTTTTCATTTATAGCGGCGGTAACGTGAAACTCGACGGCTCGGCACAAGTCGCTGCCATCGTATACGCCAGGCAGCAACTCGTGCTCGGGTATGATGCGAGGTTATATGGCGCTGCGAGCTTCCATAACGCCACGCTCGACACCTCGGCCCGGGTTTACTACCAGGCCGACGCAGCCTCACGCGGCAATCTAACAGGGATATGCGGTGAGTCGACGCCCCTGCCCGACATGGATGGCGACGGTATACCGGATGAACAGGACATCGATATCGACGGAGACGGCATCGGAAATCACTTCGAGGTGCTAGCGGGTACGGATCCACGCGATCCCCACAACACGCCTGTGGACGACGATGCCAACGGCGTTCCTGATGTATTCGAAACCCATGATCGGTCCACGGCGTGCCGCGCCGCGTTTCCCAATGCAGCACAAACCCACGGCGAAGAGGGTAGCGTGGAATTTCACTATGACGCGCGGCTCATCGGACCGCGCAGCGATGTGCTCTACACACCCAAGGTAACCATCAAGAGTCAGTCACCCACGCCAACTTGCGGGGTCACGCAGTGTCGCGCCCTCACAATCCCAGTGGAAGCCTTGGACGCAGGCGAGTTCCGCAAAGCCAAGTCTAATCAGAAAATAGTGGTCCCATGGCTGACTTCGGCGAAATTGGGCGCGGACGGGGTTTCCGAGTACAAGGAAATCAAAGTGGCTTCCCTGGCGACGGTGACGCTTGAGCACGAAACGGGCGGCTATCGTATTGGCAAGTTGTCATTGGGCTATAACGGTGTTCTCAAACTGGCTCCGGGCGATTACTGGATCGAGCGACTGGATCTCGATGCACTGGCCTCGGTGAAAGTGGTAGGGGAGGGCACGGCCAGGCTCTTTGTGAAGAATGCACTGAGAATCCCTTTTCAGGCCATGCTCAACGCCGATACCAGCGATCCCGCTCGGCTGGTGCTTTACGTGTATGACGACGTAACCTTTTCAACCAACAGCGAGACGCATGCGCTGGTCTATGCCCATAGCAAGGCATCGTTGGACTACCGGGCGCACGTCCATGGCGGGGTTACGGCCAAGTCAGTAACGCTGCACACCGGTTCCCGCATCACCTACATGCCCGAAGCCGCGACGGATGCGGATTTTGGTGAACTCTGCGAAGTGTCCACCACGCCGGATGAGACGCCGCCCCAGTTGAACGTGATTCCGCCGCCGCATGAAACCCAGGATGCGGCTGTCGTGCTCACCGGCACGGTGACTGAACCGCTGCCCGGCAGTGGCGTGGCCTCGGTGAAGGTGCTCTCGACCCATGCGGGTGAAATTGCTGCAGTCTTGAGTGGCGACAGTTTCACGGCTCAGGTGCCGCTGGCACTGGGCGACAACGCTTTGGAAGTCATCGCCGCCGATCGCGCCGGAAACAACGTGAGCGTGACCGTCTCCGTGCGGCGGATGTCTCCGGCGCGCATTGTTGCGGTGCAACCGCCGAACGGTTCGGAAGTGGCCGAATCGTCCGTCGCCTTGAGCGGAGAAGTCCACACGGCCTGGCCGTTATCGCAGGTCAGTTTCCATGTGGGCGACACGCAGCTGCCATTGAGCGAGAGCGGCGCTGGCGTCTATCGATTCGGAACCAGCCTGACCTTGCAGGTCGGCGCCAACACTGTGCCGTTGCGGGCGGTTACGCCCGACGGCACCGAAACCCAGAGCCTGACCATTGTCTACACTCCGCCGCCGGACCTGACGCCGCCCGTACTGCACATCAACAACCCGGATGGGCAGGTCGTGGAAGCGGCTTCGGTATCGATTACCGGGACGGTATCCGACCCAGTGCAACACTACAGCGGTGTGGCGTCGGTGGTGGTGCGCTCAGTCCATGCAGGTGAGATTCCAGCCACACTTGGCGCTGAGACATTCACCGCGCAGATCCCGCTCGCACTGGGGGATAATGCGCTTGAGATTATCGCGCGCGATCATTCCGGCAACGTCAGCAGCGCAGGACTGTCCGTGCGCCGGATCTCCCCGGCACGGTTTGTGTCGGTTCAACCGCCCGGTGGTTCCGAGTTGTCGGAAGAGAATGTCACCGTGAATGGTGAAATCCACACTGATTGGCCCCTGGAACAGGTCCGTTTCCATCTCAATGATGCGGAACTGCCGTTGAGCGAAGCGGGGCCGGGTGTCTATCGTTTCCAAACCCAACTCACCCTGCAGGTCGGTGCAAACACCGTGGCACTGCGTGCCGTCACACCCGACGGCACGAAAATCCATACCGTAAACCTGGTGTTCACCCCGCCGCCGGATGAAACGCCTCCCAACCTGCACGTCAACAACCCGGACGGACAAAACGTGGAAGCACCGTCTGTGCTGATTACAGGCACGGTGTCCGATCCCGTGCAGTATTACAGCGGTATGGACTCGGTGACGATCGCTTCGGATCGCTACGCGGGCACTTCATTTGCCGCCCAGATCCAGGGGACAGCATTCCAGGCCGAGATTCCGCTCGCGCTGGAGGCCAATCGCCTTACCATCGTCGCCCGCGATCTGTCCGGCAACGCCACGACCGTCCACCGGCTCATTACGCGTACTTCGCCGCTGGAAATCAGCGGCATCGCGCCCGCAGACGGTTCCGTCATTACCAGCGACACCACCACCATCAGCGGCGAAGTGCGCACACAGCATCCGCCGGAAGCGGTGCGCGTTTCCCTGGGCGACTGGCAAACCACCCTCAACGGCACCGGCACGAACGGCGTGTACGGCTTCACTCTCCAGGGCGTACCGCTGCAACTGGGAAGCAACACCTTCCTGATCCAGGTGCAGGCCCCCGACAAGACGGCCCAGCACACCCTGACACTGAATCATACGCCCGAGGACCCCGAGTCCATTCCGGCGCCCGTGCTCGACGTGATCGCGCCCGTGCCCGGAAGTCTGCTCAGCGATGCCGCCTTCCGTCTGAAGGGACGGGTGCAGAGCCAGGGTGGACCGGCCACCGTGACCATCGACGGCCGCCCGTATGATGGCGTCACCGCGAGCCGCACCGATTATTATTTCGACGATCTGATCGTGTTCCCGGAAGGGCAGGACTCGGTCAGCGTACGTCTGCAGGCCACCGACACGCTCGGAAAGACTACAGTCCGGGACCTTACTTATCACCGCGACAGTCACGCCCCCGAGATTCTGTTGAATCAATCCCTGGCCGTGCTGCCTGCGGTGAATCCGGTCATGGAATCGCCTTACCGGTTGAGCGGTACCGTGGTCGACGACAACCTGACCAGTGTTTCCCTCAATGACCAACCGATCAGCGTGCGTCCGGGTGGCATGGCAGGGCACTACGATTTCACTGTGGCCGTGCCCATACCCCCCGGCACCGACGTGCCCCTGAACTTTGTGGCTCGCGACCTGAGCGGTAACCGTTCAGCCGTCGAATACCTGCTGCGTTCCGAGGCGCAGGCGGGTGTGACACCGTTGCTGCCTGGCGAAGGCGCTCAGTTTCTCAGCCGCGGCGAGCCGGTTGCGGTGCAAGTGGCTGCGCGCCTGTCCTCTGCAAGCGAGGGCATGCGCGCAGTGGCACACGTCGGCGGCCAGCCCGTTACGCTCGCCCTCAGCGGCACCCTGGCGAGCGGCGAACTGCAATTGCCCGGAACTGCCGGCAGCTACATCATCGTCTATGAGCTGTACGATGCGGCACAGCATCTCATTGCCTCGGTTTCGCGCCAGGTGAAGGTCGTCGCCGAGGAGGAAGTGGCGTTGCAGTTGCTGCGGCACGAACCGGAGAACGGCGCGGGGAACATAGAACCCAACCAGCCGGTGGAATTGCATTTCAACCGTGCCATCGATCCCGCCCTGCTGATGGTGCAAGTGCGCGAAACACTGCATGGTCACACCTACGTGAACAACGATCCGCCCGGTGTCGATTTCCTGCGCGCGGCAGGTTACCAGTTGCAGGAGGTCCACCGCGACCTGGAACCCGTGCCTGGCGTTGTGTCGGTACTGCCAGGCAATCAGAGCGCCGGTTTCTATCCGTCGCGCCATTACGGTTTCCATGCCGACATCTATGTGGATGTGAATTACGACGGCAACGAGCTGGGTCGGTTCCTGTTCAAGGTGCGCCGGTTGCCCACGTTCATCGTGGGCGGCGTGAAGGATCAGTTCGGACAGCCGTTGAAGGGCATAAGGGTGACCCTGGCCGGACGCACGGCCGTGACCAATGGCGACGGCGGTTTCGCATTCGGCTTCCAGGAACAGCCGGGTCGCGAAATTTCCGGCGGCCGTCACCAACTGGTGATCAATCCAGAGTTTGCCAGCCCCGGCTACGGTACCGCGGTGCGCTCGGTGAATGTGCAGGAGGGCCGCAGGAACGAACTGCCTCTGCTTACCCTGACGGAACTCCATCCTGAAGTGCCGTTCCAGTTGATTGCCAGCGGCCGACCGGACGTGCGACTCGCCGGCGACGAACTGCAACTGGACCTTTCCGAGGCACGCCTGCTGTTCGCCAACGGGCGCACCAGCGGCGAGGCGCAGGTGCAGTTCTTCCCATACGAGCAATTGGGCACGGCCGTGTTGCCGGGAGCGCAGCCCCTTTGGGCTTTCGCGACCCAACCGAGGGGGATCCGCGTGGAAGGGAAGGTCGGCATCGGCATACAGATGCCGGCCCTGGCCGGCGGTTACGAGTACATCCTGCCGGACACCGAGTATGTGGTGCTGGTCGGCTTCGACCCAGAGCGCGAAGTGATCAGCCCCATCGGCATCGGCCGTATCGACAACCACAGGGTCGTAAGCGTGGGCAAGGTGCCGCTGCAAACTCTCGATTACATCGGGTACGCGCTGGTAGTGCCGTCATTGCAGCCGTTGCTCGGCGAAATCGCCGCAGGCACCAAGAGCCTTCACGACCTGCTGGCAGCGCTGCGGTGAGGGGAGATGACTCTCGCCAAGGCGCAAAGACGCCAAGGAGGAATCTTGGACTTCTTTGCGCCTTGGCGCCTTGGCGAGAGGTTCATGGTTGCGTGAGGGGAGATGACTCTCGCCAAGGCGCAAAGACGCCAAGGAGGAATCTTGGACTTCTTTGCGCCTTGGCGCCTTGGCGAGAGCATTCATGGTTGCGATGAGGGGAGATGACTCTCGCCAAGGCGCGAAGACGCCAAGGAGGAATCTTGGACTTCTTTGCGCCTTGGCGAGAGACACAAGGAAGACAGCTATGACTGAGGACGAAATCGGCAAACAGATTGTTGATGTCGCCGTTCAAGTGCACCGCGAACTCGGCCCTGGTCTGCTTGAGTCGGTGTATGAGGCGATCCTTGCGCATGAGCTACTCGGCCGAGGTTTGCAGGTACTGCGGCAGGTTCCCGTCGCCATCGAATACCGTGGCGTCAGATTCGAAGACGCTTTTCGGGCCGACCTGATCATTGGCGGTAAGGTGATCGTGGAGATAAAGTCCGTTGAAAGGGTCAGCAACGCACACAAGAAACAACTCCTCACTTACCTGCGGCTCACCGATATGCGACTGGGCTACTTGCTCAATTTTGGCGAAGCATTGATGAAGCACGGAATCACACGCACCGCCAATCGCCTGGCAGAAGAAACATGAATAGTACAGTTCTGAAACACGTGCTCCCGCCAAGGTGCCAAGACGCCAAGGGAGAAGTATTCTCGCCAAGGCGCAAAGACGCCAAGAAAAAATACCTTCTTCGTTTTCTTGGCGCCTTTGCGCCTTGGCGAGAGCACTTTTTCTTCGCCCCCTGGCGAAAATTCCTCATGGCGCTGCTTGTTCTATTGAGCGTCGGCGGGACGGCCCATGCGGTGTCCATCAACGACGGCTCCGGCATCGCGACCGCCTACAAGAAAGGCGCCGTGATGGCCCGCGCCGTGGTGCTGAACGACGACGGTCAGCCCATTTTGGTGGAGTACAACGAAGACGGCTCGGAAGCAGGTGTGGTGCCCATTCCGGGCGACTACCAGGACAAAGTGGACACGCTGCGCATCCTAAGCGCCCATGAGTACCTGGCCCAACAGCAAAGGCTGACCCTCTACCGCGAGCAGCACGCGCAAGGACTGGCGCGTGATGCGGAACTGATGTCGCGCGATCAATTCCTCGGTCAGAAGTATCGCCTGGCGGACAACCAGACCGAGATTTCCCCGCCGGACCTGCCGCCCGACATCAACAGTGTGCTGGTGCGCGGCCAGAGCGCGCGCCTGCTGCCCGAGCCGAAGCAACTGGTGCTGCTCTCCTTTACGGTGGACCTCACCCAGGACTACACCCCGCCGTCAGGAACGAAGAGTCTGGTGCTTACCCCTGAGGGACAGGTGATTGCAGCGGCGCCGCGACACATTGGTCCGCGCACCGGGTTCTTTGGCGACGCCAATGAGGCGCAGAGCCTGATGGGCGGGTACAACCGCGAGGCGGAAGATGAAATCTTCGGTCCGGTGAGCGGAGTGAAGGTCTCGGTAAGTGACGGTTTCCCCGGTAGCTTGGACGTGACCGGCGAAGACGGCAAATACCATTTCACCTACCGCCTGCCGCCGTGCCCCGGCTTCACCTTCGAATACACCACCGACGCCTGGGCCGAGCTGTATTACGCCAACTTCAGCCCGCTGGGCGCGCCGATACTGCCGTATTACCTACGGCGGCAAGACTGGGACATGTGCATCGGCATATTGGCCATCCCGCCGGCCCCGAACCTGGTCGCACAGATGGATTACGCGGGTGCCATCGGCATCCTGGCCGGCATGGCTGTGCCGGACGTGAAGCTGGACTTCTGGGTGGATGTGATGTTCCTGACGGGACAGATTTTCCTGCAAAACCCGGACGGCAGCGGGGTGAGCATCGGAGACAAAACCGAATACGCCATCTTCGACCGCAGTCATCATGAAACACCCGTGGCGCAGACGTATTACGACTTCGACGGCGATGGCCAGCCGGACCAGGCGGTGCTGGGCAAACTCATCGAAGAGCCGCAGGAAGACGGCACGCTGGCCAAGGTGTTCCACCCGGATGATGAGGGCGACGTCCAGGGGGTGTACCTGAGCAGCCGTGGCGAGCGCGAAGGCGCACCGGACCTCATCCGCCAGGCGGATACAGCCAAGGCCCTGAGGCCCACGGGGTGGCTGGCGAGCATCAGCCAGGAAGACCTGCAGAACACCGACGTGCTGGTGTTCCGCGAGGCCACCGGCGAACTCATCCTGGAGCGGCGCGGCCTGCGCGAGGCAGAAGTGCAGGGACGCAGTGCCATCGGCCTGGGCAAGGACGAAGGCCTGTACTACCGGCTGATGCTGCGCGGACCACGGGACAACTACCTGGACATCAGCGCCGTGCGCGAATCCGCGTTCACCGACTGGGCCACCTACAACCAATTCACCCAACCCTACCGGCAGCGCGACGCGGACCACCTCAAATCAGGAGAATGGGTGCGGCTCATCGCCATCAACCGCAACACGGGCTACGTGGGCAGCCAGCGGATGCAACTCTCCGACGCCAGCCAAGGCGGCCTGCTCAGCTTCCCGGTGCCGCCGGTGGTGATGCGTCCCCCCAATCTGCGGGTGTGGGCCGAGCGCGAATACGAGGTCGAGCAGGGGCTCACCCAGGGGGAGGAACGCCAGTACCTCGTCGGTGCCGAAGGCGCCAGCCTCACCTCCGATGCGCAGGTGACCGTGTACACCGAATGGCTGGACCACGACGGGCGGCCCTTGCCGGAAGGGCTGGGTGCGGCGGAAGGCAGACAATACGGCCTCACCGGCCGGCTGGCCAAAGTGGTGGCGGAAAACACCCTCGCCCCCGCCACCGACGGCGGCGTACAGGGCGGCGATCTGGCCAACTTCCCCATCGGCCCGGGCCTGCAGAAGCAGGTGCTGCATTTCAAGGACAACCCGTCCCGGCCCGAGCACTACTACATCCACGTGAGCGGTACCCAGTTCAACGAAGGCCCGAGCTTCGATACCGGCACAGCCGCCGCGCCCCTGGACAGCCGTCCGGGCTATCTCACGCCGTTCCTCACCCCGCTGTACGACGAAGACAGCCACTGGCAGGAATACAACGCCTACCGCGACCTCAAGCGCGAGAAGCAGGAAGACCCGGACGCCATCGAGCCCACCAAACCCCTGCCGGCCTATGCCTGGCACTACCGGCCCGAGTATCAGTTCAGCCGACTGAGCCTGGAGATCGACGAAATCAACCGGGTGAGCAAAGACGAAGAGGGGGAGGAAACGAAGGAAAACCTGCTCGATATGACCACCCCTGTGGTCGCCTCATCCGACGACCTCATCGAAGTCCTCTATTCATTGATAGAAGCCGAAGCCGGCCGCCTCGACCCCATCGACGGCCCGCAGGAGCTCGTGTTTGCCGTGGGCGCGGAAGAGGTGAGCGTCGAACTGAAGGCCGACAGAACCATCCACATCGACAACCTCGACCACCTCGCCAGCCTCGACCCCGAGGACTTCCTGACCATGCGGCTGTATGTGAACCAGGATGCGGGGAATGTGTTGTGGGAGTATGCGTTTCTCGCATTCGAACTGTTACCGGGTTTCCTGACCAATGACAATCCATATCTTTATATAGACGCTGACGATGCGGCCGCGGGGCCCCAACACATTCATGGGTTGATTCTGAGCGGAGACGACTCTGGTGATAGCGCCTATCAAGTGCAATGGTCAATCGATGGCGACGGCATAATCTCACCACCTGCCCAAACCAACCCGGCCGGCGTGTTCAATGCTCAGCTAACGCTTCCGACAGAAGCGGGAGCAATCATCACTGCCTATGCCAAGCTCAATGACTCAGGTCCACGTCCTTTCCCGACGGCCACGTTCAAGATCGAACCGGGCAAGCCGCACACCATCGAGATCACCCAATCCGGGCAGACGGTCATTGGCGGCCTCGGCGAGATCGCCCTGGCGATCGACATCAAGGACCGGTTCGGCAATCCGGTTAAGGACGGCACGGCGCTCTCGGTGTCGGCGGACGATCTGTTCGTCACCGGAGATCCCTACACGACGGACGGCAAGGCGACGCTTTGGCTGAAGGGCTCCAACACGGCCGGCAGCAAGAGCGTCGAGATCACCGCCGGCAGCGCGACCGCCACGCAAAGCGTGCTGGTCCACGATGTCTCCCTGACCGTCCAGGTCGCGGGGGAAGTGGCAACCGGCCAGGAGACACCCGTCACGGTGACCGCCAGCAGCGGATACGGCGATCTGACCGGTCTCGATATTCACCTGACCAACCACCGCGGGCGCCTGGCCGCCCACTTCGTCACCGTGCAAGGCGGAAGCGCCGGCACCACGTTCAGCGCGGGCGAGTTTCGCGGCGAGGCGACGATCTTCGCCCGGGTCGGCGAACGCGTCGCCCATCAGCCGCTGAACGTGCGCGACGCCGAGCCCGACGGTTATCTGTTGGACCCGGTGATCGTGAGCGGTGTGACCGCGCCTGGCAGCTTCGCCGTCGGCGGCGCCGAGGTGCAATACACCAATCAAACGACCCTGATGGTCGCCGGCACGCCCGGGGAAAGCGTCGCCGTTGCGCTCGGCGACTACGCCGAACCGGCGATCACGCCGGTGCTGCATTACCCGATGCAATCGCTGTCACCCGGCGGGACGGTGGAAGACCGCCGCGGCGGGAATCCGGGGAGCGCCACCGGCGTCACCATCGTTCAGGCGGCCTACGGCGACCTGAGCAAGGCCTATCATTTCGACGGCAGCGGCTCAGTGACGGCGCCGGACACCGATGCGCTCCGCTTCGCCGATCACGTGGGCTTCACCGTCAAGCTGAAGCCCGGATTGGGCAGCGCCACCGTGGTGGACTACCCGCTGTCGGGCCAGCGCCTGCTGTTGCAAAGCGATGGGGCCCTGGTTTACGAAGTGAAGACGGATACGGGCACCTATACCGTCGCCAGCGAACCCGTACTGCGGGGCGAATGGCTGACCGTGGGCGCCCATTATCAGGCCGGCCAACTGACGCTTCAGGTCAATGACGCCGTCTATAGCGCCCAAGGCAGTGGCACCCTGACGAAGACAACGGCCTCCTACGGGATCCGCCTCGGAAGCGGCCTCCAGGGAGATATGGCCGACTTCCAGCTCTTTGACTGGAGCAGGCAACCCCTCCTGACGCTGACAGGCGAAGCCTTGGACGGGCAGGCGGTGGTCCAGGCCGACGGCTACGCGCGGATCGGCATCCGGGTGAACGACGCCGCGTTCGCAGCGGCGGCCACCCCGATGAGGCCGCGCGGCGTCATCGATCTTCTGTTTCCTGCCGCTTACGCCGAAATGCTGCAATCGTGCAATCCGGTGTTTTCTGACGATACCGGTTTGCTGACAAAGGGCGAAATGCTTCTGACGCATCTCTTGCAGTGCCGGATCAATGAGCAGATCGAGAAGGCAAAAATCCGCTATCAAACGGCCAGTGGCTGGAAGGCAAAGACGGTGGCCATTGCCGAGCGAACCTTCTACGAAGGGCTCTACCAAATCGTGTACGCCAACGGCACGTTGCTTCTGACCGGCGGAAACTGCCTCCATGGCGTTGCGACGGGTAACAATACGACTGGCGCCGGCATGACGTGCGACTTCCTATCCGGCCTGGTTGCCGTCGGCGATATCCGCGACTTCCTCATCCACTCGTATCACTACCACATCGGGGATGACGGCAAGTTCGACCAGGCCATCTACACGTTTGCGGGCCTTGGACTCATCTCCAACCTGTTGGAGCTTACGCCCGCCGGTGGGTTGGGTGTCACGGCGGACGTCGTGTTCTCGGCGGCCCGCGTCCTCCCCAAGGCGTACCGCGTGGCCGGCGCGCCCAGCAAATTCGTCAAGTCGCTGGTGCCGTATCTCGACAAGCATGTCCTCAAGGCCGGCAGCCTGGAAAAGCAGGCGGAGGCCATGCGTAAGATCATGCCTCTCATCCAGGTTACGGCGCTGATCGCCTTTGAAGGCGATACGCTCAAAGAGTTCGTCATGGACGCGATTGAGGACGAAGAGGACCTGGTTGCCTGGGTCGAGTACACGTTCGGCTTCGTCAGCAACCCGAAATTCGAGCAGAGCGCGCAAAACGGTTGGGACAGAGTCTTTGCGCTGCTGATCCGCGAAGCGGTGGCGGCGGTGCCGGCCGGATTGGCGAGTACGGCCGTCAAGGAGTTTATCGAGGTGCTCCGGAAGGTCAGGGACGACCCGCCTCCGATCGGAAGCAACACGCAAAGAGCCAAAGCGTTCACGGCCGCCATCAAGGAACTGGAGCAAGCCGTCGCGAACGGGGCGGATTTGCTCGGAAACATCAAGCACGAGTCGGGTACACTGCGGGGCCTGATGGTGGCGCGGGTGATCGGGCAGGAAGATGCCCTGAGAGCGCTCCGCAACCATAACGGGTTCGCTGGGGCGGCTGCGTTGGGTCCGGACCGGGAGAGGACACTGAAGTTCTTCGAGAAGCTCGGAAATCTCGACATCGACAAGCTGCCGGAGGCGGCCAAGACAGGGCTTGTGAAGGTGTTCAGGGACTTCAATAGCGGGTTCAAGAAGTCGTCCGGCGCCACCCATCAGTTGCTTGAGGTTATCGAACGTGCCGCGACGGTTACCGCCGTCGAGGCTGAACGCTACTTCGTGGTGAAGGGTGGCCAATTCAAGGTAGTCCCTGACTTGGTCATCAAAAGCGGAGACCAACTCATCGATCTCGACAAGAAGGCCTGGGCGCCGGAAAACATCAAGTGGCTTCTTGAGGCGAGTCTACGCAAGAACGTCGCGTCACCGACCGGCGAGCCGCCCGGTCAGCTTTACCGCTATCTGTTGAAACTCCACAACGAAAATTACTGCTGCTCGCGCTGGTCGTTCGATGCGCGGGCGGATAAGTTTACGTATGCCGGGGCCGACGGAACTGCAAGCAAAGGAGCGGACGCGATCAGGAAGATCATCGTGGATGAGGTGAAGTCCAATGGCGTCATTCAGAAGGCGTTGCGGCAGGATTTGGGTCTTACTAAGGACGACTTGGATGATCTTTTGAAAAAACTCGACGGTAACTTGGCTAAATTTGTGGAAATCAGCGAAATCTGACATGAAGATCTATCTCGCCTTGAGTTCAGTGCGACTTGGAAGTCGTGATGTCGCCGAGGAATGGATCTTCGGCGCCGCCAACGAAGTCTATGCCTTTAAAGATGGCACACTGTCGATTAGGTACTACCACGACGAGTTTGACGACGAAGTCGAGCTGGTCGAGTACCAGGGGAAGCTACTCGCGGCGGCGGCCACTTCAAAAGAGGAATCATCACCAAGTCGGATCATGCTGCAGGGGTTGGACGATGATGCGGTGCCCGCGGGGGCGGAGGTGGTTGCGCGCTATCTCTACTATAAAGCGCTATGTGGAGGGCTGTATCTGGGGCGCATCTATGATGAAGAAGAAAAACGCTTTCTGGCGAGCTACGACCCGGAAACGGGTAAAGAGCAGCGACGCCTCTATGACGAAATCTACGTCGCGTGTGCCGATGGTGAACTTTATGCCCGGGGCGATACTATCTCCAAGTACGACAGCGACCTGCAGTTGATCTGGCGCTTTACGCACTCGAAGGAAAGATATGCGCGTGGTACAGCAGTGCCGTTTCTGTTCGGAGACTTGGTCATCGCCAGCATTGGCGTGGAGCGGGACTCGCTACCCAGAAAAGACGGTGAAATCGTCGCCCTGGCAAAAGAAGATGGCCATTTAGTCTGGTCGCAGGTGTTTGCGGGAATGGTCGATAACTGCTTGGTGATAGGCGACAAAGTGTACGTAGCGCACGGCCAGGAAATGGTTGTGCTGGATGCTGCGACAGGCGAGCGGTTACTGACGGCCGATTCCGGCCTCGAATGCGGCAACCTCGAAAGTACGTTGTGGACAGACGGCCAATACCTCTACTTTTTCAGTGTCCATTCCAACCGCTTCCGCCTGTTCACTCTGGACGGAAAGACCGTCGTGCAGGATGTCGTCATGCCCGAGGAATTCCGGCTAGACCGCATGGATGATGCGACCCGGTGGCCGATGGTCCGCGACGGAAAGGTCTATTTCCCGGTGCGCGCCGGCCACATGGCACTCAATACCGCGCTCTACGGCTTGTTCGAAATGACCCCGGGCGAAGGGGGCATGCACCCCACGATCGAGATCGAGCAAGGCCCGCCGGTGGCGGTCGAGAAGGTGAAAGACGGGAAGGCCGAATACTACGTACTCACCGTCTCACACGACCGCCTTGACGACGTGGTGCGCTTCGGCGAACTGGCCGTCAAGCGCACGGCCGGCCTGCACGGCTGGCAGATTTGGAAGTCGGAGGCACGCAACCGGAAATTCGACGGCCGGATCGTGCTGAAGGTCGACGGCGCCAAGTTGGACCGGGCCAAAGCTGCGTCAATGTTGGACAAAATGGTGAAGCGTGTGCACGGCTGGGCGGAGACCATGACCGTCCGCGCCGGCACCCGCAAGAACCCCATCGCGTTTCGCTGGGAATGGCTATAGGCGCAGCGAGGAATCGCGCATGTTGCAGCTTGGCGAGATCTCTGCCTCGAAGCCCGTTCGCGGAACTCGTGTTCTGGGCACCGAATGCGTCAGCACATGCAACGCTGAACGCTGAAGGATAACGGCGGCTGTTTGACAACTCGGAGATGAACGAAGACACCAGCGGTTCGAACCCGCCGATGTCTTTCGTTCTGTGAGAATAGCGCGGGCTCCCCGCCCTTCCCCGGTGGCCTCGGCGAGATCGCCCTGGCGATCGACATCAAGGACCAGTTCGGCAATCCGGTCAAGGACGGCACGGCGCTCTCGGTGTCGTCGCCACGCATGTGTTACTTGAGATCATTGAGCGGGGGGGCGGATGTTGCCGAAATCGAGGCGCTTCGTAAGGTGGTAACGAAAGGCGGCGAGTTCGACCGCTACTATGACCTGATCGTCAATGTCGGCGGCCAAATCATCAAAATCGAGAAAAAGGCGTGGTCGGCGGAGAATATCAAGAAGTATCTTGTAGAGAGTCTGCGCAAGAACGTTGCATCACCGACCGGCGAGCCGCCCGGGCAGCTTTACAAGGACCTCCTGCAACTCCACAGCGAAAATTACTGCTGCACGCGCTGGTCGTTCGATGCGCGGGCAGCGGACCTTAAGATCGTCGGAAGCGACGGGGTGACATATCAAGGCGCAGATGCGATCAGAAAGATCATTGTGGATGAGGTGAAGTCCAATGGCGCGATTCAGGAGGGATTAATGAAGCATTTGGAACTTGATAAGGACGCGTTGTACGATCTTGTGAAAATGCTCGATGGTAACTTGGCTAGATTTGTGGAAATTAGCGAAATCTGACATGAAGATCTATCCGGCTTTGAGTTGGGTGCGTCTGGGCGACAAAGTGCGGGCAGATGAGTGGGTCCTTGGGGCGGCCAACGAGGTCTATGGCTTTGCTCAAGGCGTGTTGTCGCTCAAGTACTACCATGACGAGTTTCGCGACGATATCAAGCTCGTCGAATACGAGGGACAATTACTGGTGGCAGCAGACACGCCAAGAGGGGAAGAACCACCCAACCGGATCACACTGCGTTCCTTGGAAGGCGAGACAGTGCCGGAGGGTGCAAAAGCGGTTGGGCGCTACCTCTACTACGCGAGACGTTGCGATGGTGTATATCTGGGGCGCATCTACGACGAAGAAGACAAGGGATTTCTGGCAAGCTACAACCCGGAGACACGCAAAGAGCACCGGATACCTATTGATGAATACTATGTCGCATGTGCCGATGGTGAACTTTATGCCCGGGGCGATACTATCTCCAAGTACGACAGCGACCTGCAGTTGATCTGGCGCTTTACGCACTCGAAGGAAAGATATGCGCGTGGTACAGCAGTGCCGTTTCTGTTCGGAGACTTGGTCATCGCCAGCATTGGCGTGGAGCGGGACTCGCTACCCAGAAAAGACGGTGAAATCGTCGCCCTGGCAAAAGAAGATGGCCATTTAGTCTGGTCGCAGGTGTTTGCGGGAATGGTCGATAACTGCTTGGTGATAGGCGACAAAGTGTACGTAGCGCACGGCCAGGAAATGGTTGTGCTGGATGCTGCGACAGGCGAGCGGTTACTGACGGCCGATTCCGGCCTCGAATGCGGCAACCTCGAAAGTACGTTGTGGACAGACGGCCAATACCTCTACTTTTTCAGTGTCCATTCCAACCGCTTCCGCCTGTTCACTCTGGACGGAAAGACCGTCGTGCAGGATGTCGTCATGCCCGAGGAATTCCGGCTAGACCGCATGGATGATGCGACCCGGTGGCCGATGGTCCGCGACGGAAAGGTCTATTTCCCGGTGCGCGCCGGCCACATGGCACTCAATACCGCGCTCTACGGCTTGTTCGAAATGACCCCGGGCGAAGGGGGCATGCACCCCACGATCGAGATCGAGCAAGGCCCGCCGGTGGCGGTCGAGAAGGTGAAAGACGGGAAGGCCGAATACTACGTACTCACCGTCTCACACGACCGCCTTGACGACGTGGTGCGCTTCGGCGAACTGGCCGTCAAGCGCACGGCCGGCCTGCACGGCTGGCAGATTTGGAAGTCGGAGGCACGCAACCGGAAATTCGACGGCCGGATCGTGCTGAAGGTCGACGGCGCCAAGTTGGACCGGGCCAAAGCTGCGTCAATGTTGGACAAAATGGTGAAGCGTGTGCACGGCTGGGCGGAGACCATGACCGTCCGCGCCGGCACCCGCAAGGACCTCATCGCGTTTCGTTGGGAGTGGCTGTAAGGAGGTTCCATGTTGAAGCTCGGCGAAGTCTCAGCCTCGGAGCCGTTCGCAGAACTGGTGTTCTGGGCGCTGGACTACGGGATCGAGTGTGTCAGCACGGGTGAGACGCTAATCCCGTTCGTGGCCGTATTATTGGACGGAAAGCGTCAGCTGCGCCGCCTGTTGGCCGAAGGGCCGGAAGCGGCGGAGCGGATGCTGGAACACATGCTTGCACAAGAGCCGATGGAGGCTTACGCGTACGCCTATGACGGCTACGTGACCCTGGAAGGTGAGCGGTCGGATGCGGTGTTCGTGGAAGGGGCGGAGCGTGGCGTCGAGAAAGGTGTGCTGTTTGTCCAGCGTTACCGGCCCGCAAACCACGCCGAGGGCTTTGCGGTGCGGGCACGTCCGGCGTTGATCGAATATCCGAACTCCAGGTTGGCAGGCTCCGATGGCTGACAGTGAATCATGCGCACGCTTTGATTCGGATAGGAAAGAAACGAAGGCGGATTAAGTCCGCTGGTGCCTTCCCGTTTTACACGCTCCAAGTCATCAGCGCCCATGAACATCGGGTTCAACAGGAGCGCTTGGCGCAGTATCGCCAGCAACATGCCGATGATCTGGCCCGGGATGCCGAACTCATGGCGCGCGAACATTTCCTGAGCCAGCGCTACCGCCTGGCGGACAACCAAACGTAAATCGCCCCACCGAGCTTTGGAAGGACCCGAAAATGCTCGTTGCTACGGCGGGTATCCTCAAGGCGAAGGGTATTCGGGCGCTGCACGACGTGATGACGGGCAAGACCGAAACACGCGTGGCCTGCGCGAGGCAGAAGTGCAGGGACGCGGTGCCATCGGCCTGGGCAAGGACGAAGGCCTGTACTACCGGCTGATGCTGCGCGGACCACGGGACAGCGACCTGGCCAACAGCACCGTGCGCGAATCCGCGTTCACCGACTGGGCCACCCGCAACCAATTCACCGAACCTTACCGACAGCGTGCGGCGGACCACCTCAAATCGGGCGAATGGGTGCGGCTCATCGCCATCAACCGCAACACGGGCTACGTGGGCAGCCAGCGGGTGCAACTCTCCGACGCCAGCCAAGGCGGCCTGCTCAGCTTCCCGGTGCCGGCGCTGGTGATGCGCCCACCCCACCTGCGGGTGTGGGCCGAGCGCGAATACGAGGTCGAGCAGGGGCTCACCCAGGGGGAGGAACGCCAGTACCTGGTCGGCGCCGAAGGCGCCAGCCTCACGAGCGATGCCTTGGTGACCGTGTACACCGAATGGCTGGACCACGACGGGCGGCCCTTGCCGGAAGGGCTGGGTGCGGCGGAAGGCAGACAATACGGCCTCACCGGCCGGCTGGCCAAAGTGGTGGCGGAAAACACCCTCGCCCCCGCCACCGACGGCGGCGTACAGGGCGGCGATCTGGCCAACTTCCCCATCGGCCCGGGCCTGCAGAAGCAGGTGCTGCATTTCAAGGACAACCCGTCCCGGCCCGAGCACTACTACATCCACGTGAGCGGTACCCAGTTCAACGAAGGCCCGAGCTTCGATACCGGCACAGCCGCCGCGCCCCTGGACAGCCGTCCGGGCTACCTCACGCCCTTCCTCACGCCGCTGTACGACGAAGACAGCCATTGGCAGGAATACAACGCCTACCGCGACCTCAAGCGCGAGAAGCAGGAAACCCCGGGCGCCATCGAGCCCACCAAACCCCTGCCGGCCTATGCTTGGCAGTACCGGCCGGAATACCAGTTCAGCCGCCTGAGCCTGGAAATCGACGAAATCAACCGGGTGAGCAAAGACCCGCAGGGGCAGGAAACGAAGGAAAACCTGCTCGATATGACCACCCCTGTGGTCGCCTCATCCGACGACCTCATCGAAGTCCTCTATTCGTTGATAGAAGCCGAATCTCCCCGCCTCGACCCCATCGACGGCCCGCAGGATTTGATATTCGCCCTGGGCGAGGAAGAAGTGGAAGTCCAACTGGGCGAAGACCGCAGTATCCACATCGACAACCTCGACCACCTCGCCAGCCTCGACCCCGAGGACTTCCTGACCATGCGCCTGTATGTGAATCAGGATGCGGGGAATGTGCTTTGGGAGTATGCGTTCAATGCGGTTAACCTCGACGTGCACTACGCCTTGCCGGTTCCTGAGATGCCTGTGCGTGTGGACCTGACCGCCACGGCGGAAGACGATCCGTCGGAGACCCTGGCGTTCCGAACCCTGGGCGGTGTCCGACTCAAGCTCGCTTATCGCACCAATGAGGGCGAGACCTTGCGCCACTGGCACTGGAACCTGCCGCACGACCGCAGTCGCGATATCGGCTGCTATCCCGCCTTCACCCAAGATGAGGACGACGAAGCCGCTGCTTGCGACGCGTCGATGGACCAGAACGCCACGCCCGACGCGGTGACCCTCTACTGGCAACCGGACTGGAGTAACGCCGATAACCTGTTGACCACCTTGCGGGTGGTCGTGGTGCGCAGGGATGGCGAGGAGGAGGTGCGAGACATCCCGGTGCGGTTTGCGAGGCGTGAATTGGGCCCGGACGATGAAGAACCCCTCGAAGGCAGCGATGTAGCGATGCTGGAGCAGATATTGTGGCAGTTGGGGATAAGTCCGCAGGCGCATTCCCCCGGTGCTGAAGGGGCAAGGATTAAGTCGGTCCGAAGTGGCACCACGCAAACAGCGCCTTGCGTGGACGGGGAAAATCAAGAGCGGGATGTATTCCTGAGTTATACCGTGCCGTGCGGAGATGACGGAAAGGGCGTATCGACAGAGCTGATGGTGAAGCGATTCAATGCGCGTAATCTTCAGGCCCGTGGTGTCCTGAACGAAACCCGCGTGAACAGCACGCGAGGGACCGTTAATGAGCAGACTCTGGAATGGCTCCAGCGGGATTGGCAGCTTCACGCCGCCGCGTACGCCGAATTGCAGGGACAGGGTGTCTTCACCCGAACGACCGGTGACATGGCGACCTGGATTGCCGATGCCGTTTCCCTCTGGCAAGACGGCAGCGGGACGACCGTGCCGGCCACGCTCACGGAGGACGCTTACAATCGGGTGCTGGAGGCGGCGGGACTGGACGCGAACGCGCGCCAAAGGAGCGAATTGTTGACAGCCTGGCTAGAGGAAGAGACCGCGATCCATTGGGGTGACAATCTAAAACATTATCAGCCAACGGCTTACCGCATGGTGGAGGGCGGCGCGGATGAAAATGGCAGCCTCAGTTTCAGTCAGTTGCTGTATCACTACCGGTTTGGCCCCACGCCTTGCGCGGCGCATGACGAGGCTCAGCTCAATCTGTACCACCCAAGAGACAATCTGAGAACCATGGTGGTTCATACCGCATCCGGCAACGCCTCAGGGGGCAATCGGCGAAGCTGCCAGGGTGGACTGCACAAGGCCTTCGTGGCCGATGGTGGCGGCAATCCGCCGCTGAGGCTGGCATACAATCACGGCGCTGTGAACCAACCCATGGATGATCTGGTGGGTTACATCGACAACGCGGACAACACCGTGCAACCGCTCGCAGTCACGGACCGGGAAGACGATTACGAAGCGCTGGCAAAAGGTATCGGCTACTACAACGGCAATGGCAGCGGGAATGCCCCGTTGTTCACCGCCAAAAGCTGGCCGCGACTGCTGAAGTACATGGTTTATCAAGCAGACAGCACGCGCAATACCCTGGCCGTGTGCCACTCCTGCAAGTACTCCATCAAGGTGCGGAATAAGCCCGATGTACTGGCGGGGCAGTTAAGACGCTATGTGTGGCGCGGCGGACCCGATGCCAATGGACAGCCCTGGTGCTTTGCTTACGGGGAGAGGGAGTGGGTGAATCCGGGCCGACATCCTTTGACCAATCAAGTTTTGAATTGGCAAGGATATCGGGATTTGGCATTAACAAACGAAGCAAGGAGAGTAGCTTGTGAGTAAGAACGTAAAACATACGGCTGTTTTGTTCTCATTGTTCCTTGCGCTCTCTGAAGCATCTGCACTTGAACTTTCTTTAGAGAAAGGAGATTCCCGATATCCATCCGGGTTTCAGAATCAAGAGATCGCAAACAAAATGATCAAAATGGGGGTGTATGGCTTGGAAGCTTACATATTGCTTCCAGGGGAAGAGAGTTATTACAGTTTAATGGGAGGTGTGTTTGGAAAACTGGACCTGATTAACAAAAAATATCTTGGTAATTTGCCCCTCACCCGCTGGCCCTACCTTGATCGCGTGCCGGAAATCGTGCGCGATCACGAGAACGTCGGAATAGGCGAGTGGAAGCAAAGAATAGAATACACAGCGCACCATCCCTATGCGGGCTGCCTGAATCATCATCCGCTCCGTTACGGCGACATCGAGGACGATGGCGAAAACGAGATTGTCTTGTTGTTGAATGGCGAG
>JAWLGK010000031.1:0-227 GCA_041685115.1 Gammaproteobacteria bacterium
CACGATGATGAAACCACCGACTGGAGAGCCGTGTGCGGGAGAACCGCACGCACGGTTCGGAGGGCGGGGCGGGCGGTAGCCCGTTCCGACCCCTATCAGAAGAATGTGCGTTTTCCGTGGCAGATGCGCCTCGGCATCGTAGGTCGGTTGTGAGAGCGAGCTTCTGCTCGCGACGCGCTGACTCGCTGGGCAATTTATTCACCGCGTAGGTCAGGTTGCGCGCAGCG
>JAWLGK010000031.1:327-28273 GCA_041685115.1 Gammaproteobacteria bacterium
CTACCTGACGTGGTCGAGGAATGTCACGTAGGCGCTGCGCGCCAACGTGACCTACGGAAAAAGCATGTTTCCCGTAGGAGCCCACACCGTGGGCGGGTTTGTGGGAGCGAGCTTCCGCGCCTTGTTCTCGTGTAGGTCAGGTTGCGCGCAGCGCTACCTGACGTGGTCGAGGAATGTCACGTAGGCGCTGCGCGCCAACGTGACCTACGGAAAAAGCATGTTTCCCGTAGGAGCCCACACCGTGGGCGGGTTGTGGGAGCGAGCTTCCGCGCCTTGTTCTCGTGTAGGTCAGGTTGCGCGCAGCGCTACCTGACGTGGTCGAAGAATGTCACGTAGGCGCTGCGCGCCAACGTGACCTACGGAAAAAGCATGTTTCCCGTAGAGCCCACACCGTGGGCGGGTTGTGGGAGCGAGCTTCCGCGCCTTGTTATCGTGTAGGTCAGGTTGCGCGAAGCGCTACCTGACGTGGTCGAGGAATGTCACGTAGGCGCTGCGCGCCAACGTGACCTACGGAAAAAGCATGTTTCCCGTAGGAGCCCACACGTGGGCGAATGCCTTTGCGTACGACCTAGCGGCGCATTCGCCCACGGGGTGGGCGCCTACAGGAATGTGTCGCGGGATGTGGTTCAGTGAAAATCCCGCGAGCTGGTGCTGAGCTCGCCCAGCCAATCGCTGTAGTCTTCCAAACGACTCGCCACCACATGGATTACCTCGCCCTCGCGCTGTACCTTGCCGCGCACGCCGAGCAGGCGCGCACCGACCACGATGCGGCGCTGTTTTTCGATGAGGCTGGGCCAGACGATCACGTTCACCACGCCGGTCTCGTCTTCCATGGTGATGAAAATGACACCCTGCGCGCTGCCCGGGCGCTGGCGGATGGTGACCAAGCCGGCCGTGTGTACATAGGCGCCGTTCGGCAGGGTCTGGATGCGTTCGGCGGTGGCCAGGCGGCGCAGGCGCGGGCGCAGGAAGGCGAGGGGATGTTGGCCCAGGGAGAAGCCGAGGCTGGCGTAGTCGGCGATCACGTCATCACCAGGACCAGGCACCGGCAGGGGCGGCGTGGCATGCGTGACCGCCGGCAGGTCCTGGGCGAACAGCGGCGGTGGCGTGTCGATGCCGAGCACCTGCCAGCGCGCCGCGTGGCGGTGACCGGCCAATGAGACGAGCGCGCCCGCGGCGGCCAGCGCCTCCATGTCGCCCCGATCGAGCGCCGTACGCAGGGCGAAGTCGCGCAGGTCGGTGAAGGCACGCTCGCTTCGCGCCGCTTCGATACGCGCGCCGGAGGCCTTCGACAGCCCCTTCACATAGCGCAGGCCGATGCGTACCGCCGGTTGCGGCCGCGCATGGCGGCGCGAAACCGCCGCCGCTTCCTCCAGCATGCATTCCCAGCCGCTCACGGTCACGTCCACCGGGCGCACCTCCAGGCCGTGGCGGCGCGCGTCCTGGATGAGCTGCGCTGGTGCGTAGAAACCCATGGGCCAGCTGTTGAGCAGCGCGCACAGAAACGCCGCGGGCTCGTGACACTTGAGCCAGGCCGAGGCGTAGGCAAGCAGGGCGAAGCTGGCGGCGTGGGATTCGGGAAAGCCGTATTCGCCGAAGCCTTCGATCTGTCGCCAGATCTGGTCGGCGAACTCCGGTTGGTAACCCCGTTGCAACATGCCTTCGAGCAGCCGCTCACGAAAACGCACCAGGTGATCGCGTTTGCGCCATGAGCCGATGGCGCGGCGCAACTGGTCCGCCTCGCCGGCGGAGAAGCCCGCCGCCACCATGGCCAGCTTGATCACCTGTTCCTGGAAAATGGGCACGCCCATAGTGCGTTCCAGGACGTCCTTCACCTCGTCGCTGGGATAGGTGATGGGCTCGCGACCTTCACGCCGCGCGAGAAAGGGATGCACCATGTCGCCCTGGATGGGACCGGGGCGGATGATGGCCACCTCGATCACCAGGTCGTAGAACCGCCGTGGCTTCAGGCGCGGCAGCATGGTCATCTGGGCGCGGGATTCGATCTGGAACACGCCCACGGTGTCGGCCTTGCCGATCATGGCGTAGGTGGCCGGGTCTTCGGCGGGGATGTCGGCCAGCGCCATGGGCGTGCCGCGCCATTGTGACACCAGCGCCAGACAGCGGCGGATGGCAGAGAGCATGCCGAGTGCGAGCACGTCTACCTTGAGCAGGCCGAGGGCGTCCAGGTCGTCCTTGTCCCACTGGATCACCGTGCGCTCGGGCATGGCGGCGTTTTCGATGGGCACCAGTTCCGACAACGCGCCGTCGGCGATGACGAAGCCGCCCACGTGCTGGGAGAGATGGCGCGGCATGCCGATGAGTTCGTCCACCAGTTTCAGGAGCATGGCCAGCTTGGGGCTGTCCGGATCGAAGCCCTCCTCGCGCAGGCGCTCGCGCTGCACCTGGCGGCCGTCCCACCAGGCGTGGTTCTTCGCCATGCGCTCCACCTGTTCCAGTTCGAGCCCCAGCGCCTTGCCCACATCGCGGATGGCACTGCGCGGGCGATAGGTGATCACCGTGGCGGCGAGCGCCGCGCGCTCACGGCCGTACTTGCCGTAGATGTACTGGATGACCTCCTCGCGCCGTTCGTGCTCGAAGTCCACGTCGATGTCCGGTGGCTCGTTGCGCTCCTTGGAGATAAAACGCTCGAACAGCATCTCCATGCGCGACGGGTCCACCTCGGTGATGCCGAGGCAATAACACACCGACGAATTGGCCGCCGAACCGCGCCCCTGGCACAGGATGCCGCGCGAGCGCGCGAAGGCGACGATGTCGTACACGCTGAGGAAGAAGGGCTCGTAATTCAGCTCGGCGATGAGCGACAGCTCATGCTCGATGAGCGCGCGCACCTTGTCGGGCACGCCATTGGGGTAACGCCGTGCGGCGCCGGCCTCGGTGAGCGCACGCAAATGGGAGGCGGGCGTCTCGCCCTCGGGCACCAGCTCCGCGGGATAGCGGTAGCGCAGCGCGTCCAGGGTGAAGGCGCAGCGCGCGGCGATGTGCGTGCTCTCTTCGAGCAGTTCGCGTGGATAAATGGCCGCAAGCCTTGCGAGGGGACGCAAATGGCGCTCGCCGTTGGGATGCAGGGCATGGCCGCACTGATCGATGGGCGTGCCCAGGCGGATGGCGGTGACCAGGTCCTGCAGCGGCTTGCGCGCACGCAGGTGCATGTGCACGTCGCCCGCGGCCACCAATGGCAAGCCGAGGTGCGCGCCCAGGGCCATCAATGCGGCGAGGCGTTCGTCGTCGTTTTCGCGATGCAGTTCGACGGCAATCCAGGCGCGTCCCCTGAAGTGTTGCGCCAGCCAGCGCCCGTGCGCCGCCTCGGGTTGCCGTCCTGGAATCCAGAGCAACAGGCAGCCGGGCAGACCGTCTTCCAGATCGGCGCGCGTGAGGTGGTACTCACCTTTGGGCGCGCGCCGCCGGCCTTTCGTGATGAGCCGGGAGAGGCCGGCATAACCCTCTGCCGTGGCCGCCAGCGCCACCACCGTCGGGCCGTCGGCCAGGCGCAGTTCGCTGCCGATGATGAGCCTGAGCCCACATTCCTTCGCCGCCCCATGGGCGCGCACCACGCCCGCCAGCGAGCACTCGTCGGTGATGGCCAGCGCCGTATAACCCAGTGCCGCCGCACGCTCCACCAGCTCCTCCGGGTGCGAGGCGCCGCGCAGGAAGGTGAAGTTGGACAGGCAATGCAGCTCGGCGTAGGCAGGCATGAGCGGATTATTGGGGCGGTGTGTAAATATACACCATCGGGCGGTGGGCCGGAGGGGGCGGTGGCTATACTTCCGGCAACCTGCGTCATCGTGGAGGCTCGGCCGGCATGCGCCAATCACGCGTTCTTGGGATGTTTCTCGCCAGTTTCGTGTTGCTCGGTGGCTGCGCCGGCGAAGGCACGAAGCAGCAGACGGGTATGGTTATCGGCGGCGCCTTGGGTGGCCTGCTGGGATCGGAAGTGGGCGGAGGCGACGGTCGCACCGCGGCCATCATTGCCGGCACCCTGGCCGGCGCCGCCATCGGCGGTGCGGTGGGACGCTCCATGGACGACACGGACCGGCTCAAGGCGGGGCAGACGCTGGAGACCGTGCGCACCGGCGTGTCGTCCACCTGGAAGAACCCGGACACGGGTGTGGCCTATGAAATGACCCCCACCCGCACCGTGGAAACCTCCACCGGCCCCTGCCGCGAATACACCATGGACGCCATCATCGGCGGCAAGAAAGAAACCGTGTATGGCACGGCCTGTCGTCAGCCCGATGGCACTTGGCGGACGCAGGGGTGAGCTTATTGCAAACTCTTCTCAAGCACTGAGCGATAAAACTTTAATACCGACGGCGGGCTGTTGCGTGTCGTCCGTTTCTTATTTAGTGTCACTGACCGTAGGACTATTCCTTACTGACGACAAGATAATAATTTAAGGGAATGCTGATGTTCGCCCGGGAAATGCTGCGTCTTCTTGTCGCCCTCATGTTCGTGTCTATCACGATGCGCAGTGAAGCCGCAGCGGATGCAGCGGCGCCTGCCATGGCGCGCGAGTTGGTGTTCCTGAACTGGTCCGACTACGTGGACCCGGAACTCATCCATGAGTTCGAACGACGGAACGGTGTCCGCGTCCGACAGGTTTATTACGAAACCGACGAGCTGTTGACCGACATGCTGGTCGAAGCCAATGGCATCGGCTTCGACGTCGTGGTCGCCAGCGATACCTCTTTGCGTGCCTTGTCGCGTTTCGGCTGGATCGAGCCGATCTCCGAGAAGGCGATTCCCAATCTCAGGCACATGGACCCGCGCTGGCTTAGTAGCCGTGTCGAGAACACCTTCGGTGTGCCCTATCTCTGGGGAACCGTGGGCATCGCCTACCGCGCCGATCTGCTGCAAAGGCCGATAACGAGCTGGCGGCAATTGTATTCGCCCACGGCGGACCTGCATGGCCGCATTCTCATGATCCAGGATTCCCGCGAGGTGATCGGCATGGCGCTGAAGGCCCTCGGGCGTCACGCTGACAGCAACGATCCCCAGGACATCGCCGATGCGGCGGAGTTGGTGCGGGCACAGGCACCTCACGTCGGTGCCTGGTCCTATGTGTCCGTGAACGAAGATTCTGCGCTCGTCACCGGCGAGGCGTGGATCGCCATGATCTACAACGGCGACGCGGTCACCCTGCGTGAATATCATCCGGACATCCGTTACGTGGTCCCGGACGAGGGCAGCTACCTGTGGATGGACAACCTCGCCATCTTGCGCGCCACGAAGAACAAGGCCCTCGCCTTGCGCTTCATCGATTTCATGTCTGAACCCGCCAACGCTGCGCGCAATGCGGCCTACCTGCATTTCGCCACGCCCAATCGAAGTGCTGAGCGGTTATTGCCTGCCGAATTCCTCGCAGACGCTGCCATTTATCCGCCCAAGGCCGTATTGGAACGCTCCGGGTTCATGCCTGATCGCCCGCCCAAGGTGCTGCGCATGATCAACACGGTGTTTTCGGAGGTCACGCAGTAGGCCCGCCATGAAACTGCAGACGAAGATCATCTCCGTGCTGATGCCACTGATGATCGTACCGCTGCTCGTCACCGGCTGGCTGTCTTACCGTCAAATGGCGAGAAGCGTCGAGCAGCGGACCGTGGCCGAAATGCAGGCGAAGCTGGCGCAGGCGGCGGTCGAGGTGGATACCACGCTGGTGACGGCTCGCGCGAACCTGGAACTGTTCGCCAATGCGAGTCTGCTGTCGCAGTATCTGCTGACGCCGGACGCGGAGCAGCGCTACACGGTGCTGCAAAAGCCATTGTTACGATTGTTCGCGAGCTATCAGGCGGCCTTCCCGGCCTATTCAGAAATCCGCGTCTTGCTACCCGATGGCACGGAGGACGTACGCAGGCGTAACCGGCTCGACGAGCCGCGCCTGTCCGCGGACCTCGACAAGGCCTTTTTTTCGGCCCTTTCGGCCGCGCAAGGGCAACATGCCGCCTTCGTGCACGACGAGGTTACCGGACGGGTCGCCTTCCTGCTCGGTGCGCCGATTCGGCTCCGGGGGCCGGACCAGGACCCGCTTACCACGGTGGTCCCGTTGCGGGGTTATCTCGTCATCGGCGTGCGGCCCGATTTCATGGCGGCACGGGTTCACGGGGAACGCATTGGCAAACAAGGTTCGTTGTTCGTCACCGACGACCACGGCCACGTGCTGTATCACAGACTCGACGGGCTGGGCGCCACTTTACCGGCGATCATGCATCATGAAACAGTGGGGCACGCTCAGCCCTTTGTCGCACCGATAAAAGGAACAGAGACCATACTCCTGTCCAGGGGCGTGTTCGAGAACGTCAAGCTGTTTGCGATGTTGCCAGTCAGCGAGGTGTTGGCCGATGGCAAGGCCTTGGGCACTTGGGCCGCCTTGGTTACCTTGGTGGCGATCGCAGTTGCCGCATCACTGCTGTTTCTGTTCGTGCGCCTTGTCCTGGTAAGGCCCATCCAGGAACTCAGTCGGGCGGCCCATGAGATCGGCGAAGGTAACCTGGAAAGGCGCATTCTCATCGGTCGCAAAGATGAGGTGGGCGAACTTGCCACCGCGTTTGACGACATGCGCAGAAATCTGGCCGCATCCAACGAACGCGTGCGGCAGATCGCCTATTTCGATCAGCTGACAGGTGTGCCCAACCGAACGCTGTTTCACGAATTTCTTCCCGAGGCGATTGCTCAAACACGGCTGCGTAACGACAAGCTCGCGCTCCTGTTGCTCGATACCGACAATTTCAAACGCATAAACGACACCCTCGGACACGATGCCGGGGACCGGCTGCTGCGCGAGATGGCGGCGCGGCTGGAAAGTTGCCTGCGCACGAGCCGCAAACGTCCCGGTGTTACGCCGAATGGAGAACATGATCTCGTCGCCCGGCTTGGCGGCGATGAATTCATCTGTGTCCTTCCGCTCGTGAAGTCGCGGACGACTGCCGGTATGGTTGCTCGCCGAATACTGGATGCAGCCACCCAACCGCTCGACTTGCAGGGCCATGAGGTGCTGGTGACCACCAGTATCGGCATTGCCTTGTATCCGGACGATGGGGAAGACGCGGAGGAGCTTATCAAGCATGCGGACATCGCCATGTACGAGGCCAAGCGTACCGGCAAGAACACGTCCCGATTTTATGCCCCGGCAATGGCCATCAACTACGCCGAGCGCCTTGCCCTGGAGGGAGAGCTGCGGCGGGCCCTCGAACGTGGCGAATTCCGCCTGCACTATCAACCTATCGTGGATCTGGAAAGCGGAGACATTGCCGGTGCAGAGGCGCTCCTTCGGTGGCAGCACCCGGAGCGTGGCACCATCGCACCGGATGCCTTCATGGCGGTGGCAGAAGCGACCGGATTGATACGCGGCATCGGCGTCTGGGTACTACGTGAGGCCTGCCATCAGCTCAAGGCCTGGATGGCGGCGGGGCTCGATGCCATGACCCTGTCGGTGAATCTCTCCAGCGTGCAGTTCCAGGATGCGGAACTGGCCACCCGGGTGGCGGAGACCCTCGACGAAGTCGGACTGCCGGCACGACGCCTTCAAGTAGAGCTGACCGAGTCAACCATCATCCAGTCGGAGACCGCCGTCGCCGAGCTGCTGAACAAGCTGCATGCGCGGGGTGTGCGAATCGCGCTGGACGACTTCGGCACCGGCTATTCGTCGCTCAGCTACCTGCGGCGCTTTCCCATCGATGCGTTGAAGATCGACAAGAGCTTCGTCAGCAATCTCGGCGACGCCAGCGACAAGGCCATCGTCCAGGCCATCATCGCCATGGCCGAGAGCCTGCGCTTGGACGTTACGGCAGAAGGGGTGGAGGAACAAGGACAGCTGGATTTCCTGCGCCACAGCGGTTGCCATTTGATCCAGGGTTATTGGTTCGCCAAACCCTCGCCCCCAGAGCAGTTCCTCTCACTGCGGAACCAGATCCGCGAGCGCTGCGGCCACAGCGCAACACGAATGCGGGTAGCGGACGCCTGACGGCCAATCAGCACCACCGGCGAGCGCACGGCTGAGTTGCAGTGTCGCTGATGAAAGGCGGGATGCGGTACCGCATGTCCGGGTCTGTGCGGGGGCGTCCGGTAATGGGTGTTCCCACCGCGAGAGACGCCAAGGAGGCACCATTGACAGTCAAGCGCATGGACAACGTCGGCATCGTGGTGGAAGACATGGATGCCGCCATTGCTTTCTTCACGGAACTCGGCCTTACCCTGGAAGACCGCATGCCCATCGAGGGCGAATGGGCCGGCCGCGTCACCGGAGTGCGCGGCCAGCGCGTCGAGATCGCCATGCTGCGCACCCCCGACGGCCACAGCCGTGTTGAGCTTTCGCGCTTCGACGCTCCGGCCATCGCGGCCGATCACCGCACAGCCCCCGTGAACTCGTTGGGATACCTGCGCGTGATGTTCACCGTTGATGACATCGACGACACCCTGGTCCGGCTCCGCAAGCTCGGTGCGACGGTGGTCGATGAAGTCGTGAATTACCAGGACATCTATAGGCTCTGCTACATCCGCGGCCCTGAAGGAATTCTCATCGGGCTCGCCCAAGAGCTCGGGCAGCAGATTTCCCGAGAGAGTCCCGTGGAAGAACAGCGTTGAATCAGGCGTTGGCACAATGCCATGCGGCCGGCAGCGGCTTCAACCCGGGCGAACGTATCATCCTTGCACATCAGAGCGGAGCGGTGATCGAGATCAGCGAGTTGGGCATCGGTGCACTCTCACCGGAGAGGATCGGTCTGGCGCGCACGGTACGTGAGTGCGGGAAGAACTGAGCGATTTCAACCAGAGGCGCAGAGGTCGGGAAACACGGTAAGCCCGCTGCATCCCAATCCTCTGTGTTCTCCGCGCCTCTGTGGCTCTGTGTTGGGTGTTCTTGTCCTGGAATCGCAGCCTGAGGCCGCTCCTACTGGCAGAGATCCCAACGGTCGGCGCGCACGGTACCGCGGGGAGTAACACCTGTCAGGCCGGTACGCTGGAGGCCAGGCGGCGGAATTCCAGGCCGTAGAACATCTCCAGGTAGCGGCGCAGTTCGGCGCGTTCCAGGTTGGTGACGTATTTCCAGAAGCCGTACACGCGCGACAAGGTCATGAGGCGTTCGGCGTAGAGGGTCCAGGTGTAACGGCTTTGCACCCGGCGCACGGCGGCCTCCGACATGCGCGTCCATTGCGACGGGTCTTGTTCGCAGCGGGTCAGGAATTCGGCGATGGCTGCGGCGCTTTTGGCGCCGTCGTTGGGATCCAGATGAAAGCCGGAGCGGCCGTCTTCGATGATCTCCAGCGGGCCGCCATACTGCGTGGCGAAGGTAGGCAGGCCGGAGGTCATGGCCTCGATGACAGTGAGGCCGAAGGCCTCGAATAGCGCGGGCTGCACGAATACGCCTTTCCGATCCGCTACGCACCGGTACAGCTCGCCCACCAGGTTCTTGTCCAGCTGTACGCCCAGCCAACGTACCTGCCCGTCCAGGCCGTGCTCGTCCATCAGTTGGTGCATCTGGGCGATCTGCTCCTGCTCTTCCCGGTCCTGCGAGTGCGCGGCATCCACGTAGCCCGCCACGACCAGCAGGTCGGCCTTCGCCCGCAACTCGGGGCACTCCGCGTACCACTGCACCAGCCCGGTGACGTTCTTGATGCGGTCGAGGCGCGCCATGGTGAACAGCAGGGGACGACCGCGTTCGGCAAGCCGGCCGCGCGCCGTGGGCCCGGGCTCGCCGTAAATGAGTGCTGCGACCTCGTCTGCGAGGCCTGTGCTGCGCCGCGCCGATTCGTGATAGGGAAAATAGATGTCCGCATCGGCGCCGGGCGAGACGATGTTGAAGCGCGGGTCGAACACGTCGACGCCGTTCACTACTCGGTAGAGGCCGGGCATGGTGAAGGCGCCGTAGCTTTCATATTGACCGACCGTGTCGTGGCTGCCGGCGATCTCCTGGTAGGTGCTGGTGATGATGAAGTCCGCCGCATTCATGCTGATGAGGTCGGCGGTGAACTGGCATGAGAAGTGGTACTGGGGTTCGTTGTCGCGCCAGTACAGATCGGAATACAGGTATTTGGTTTTTTCCAGCGCGTGGGCGATGTTGCATTGCGTGACGCGCAACCGGCTGGCCATGAGCGTCGCGACCAGGTTGCCGTCGGAGTAATTGCCGATGATGAGATCGGGGCGCATGCCGAGTTCGGCCAGCACCTCGGTCTCGGCATCCATGGCGAAACGCTCCAGGAAGGGCCAGACCTCGAAACGCGAGATCCATTGCGGCAGCACCTCGCCGCTCTCGGTGCGAAACGGCACGCGCAGGATGCGCGCGTGTTCCGTACCAGCGATGGCTTCGCTGCGCTGATCGCAGGTGGTGCCGCGTGCCTCGGGGATGAGACGCGTGACCACCAGGATGCGCGGTTCGATGTCGATGCCCTGATCGGCCAGGCGCGTGCGCATCTCGCGCTCCAGGGCGCGTACCTGATCGAGGATGTAGACCACCTGGCCGCCGGTATCCGGCAGGCCGAGCACGTTGGATTGGCCGAAGAATCCGTGCGGGGAGAGGATCACCACGTTGAAGATCATGGGAATGCGGCCGAGGAAGCGCTCCACGGCCGCCGGCTCCGGGGCCTCGAGGATGTCGGAGAGCAAGGCCAGGGTGTCGCGCATGCGCGCGACGGTATTGCCCCAGCCCTGCTCGAAGCCCAGGTATCGCAGCGTTTTCTCCACCTCGGGCCAGCCCGCGTCCTCCGCTTGGCTCGCCAGGTATTCGTCGGCGCGGCGCAAGGCCTGGCGCAGCGACGACACATCGGTGAGCCGTTCGTTCAACATGAGCTGCATGCCCTGCACCTTGTGCACGCGCAGAAAATCGAGCAACAGCCGATCGCCGCTGCCGACGGAATGAAACAGGGTATTGGACAGGCGGCGGTTCAGAAACTCAACACCGCGGCCGATGGAGCGCGCCTCGTGCAGACGGGGGAATTCACGGTTGAAGGGGGCGACGTCCACCTCCAGCATCCAGTCCGCGGCCGCACCGCGCTCACCCACCAGCCGTTCCTTGAAGGCGAGGAACTCGGAAACGGAGATCTCCTCGTGAGTCATGGTGTCTGCGTGAAACCGCAGGTAATTCCAGCGCGCCAGGGAAGGGCGCACCGCCAGCAATACCCAGGGGGATTCCAGCACGGCCTCCTGCGTATTGGTGATGAGGCGCGCCAGTGCGCTGTGCTCCAGCCCTGCGCCTTCCGGCGTAGCACAGAACTCGCGCAGGCCGTCGAGCAATTCCGGACGCAGCAGGAAGGGACGCTCCTGGCGCAGAAAGCGGCGTAGTAACAGGTGTACCGCGTCACGGTGCTCGCGCAGTACGTCCGTCAATGCTTCGATCATGACAATCCTCGTCGGATACTTGTGGCGGCGGTGAGTCACGTGAAGCAGCGTGACATGCTTCAGGCCGCGGCTGTCACGTAGGCGCTGCGTGCCAACGTGACC
Source organism: Gammaproteobacteria bacterium (assembly GCA_041685115.1). GTDB lineage: Bacteria > Pseudomonadota > Gammaproteobacteria > Thiohalomonadales > Thiohalomonadaceae > JALOAT01. The sequence continues at coordinate 11,779 of JAWLGK010000031.1, forward strand.
TACGGCACTCACACTTATCGTCGCCCCGGCGAAAGCCGGGGTCCATACCAAGACGCGAAGATGGATTCCGGCTTTCGCCGGAATGAAGCGTCTGTTGCGTAGGTCACGTTGCGAAGCTACGTGACATGCTTCGGGCCTCTGCGTTGTCACGTAGGCGCTAAGCGCCAACGTGACCTACGGCACTCACACTTATCGTCGCCCCGGCGAAAGCCGGGATCCATTCCAAATGAAGGTGGATTCCGGCTTTCGCCGGAATGACGCGTCTGTTGCGTAGGTCACGTTGCGAAGCTACGTGACATGCTTCGGGCCTCTGCGTTGTCACGTAGGCGCTGCGCACCAACGTGACCTACGGCACTCACACTTAGGCGCTGTGCGCCAACGTGACCTACGACGAAGGAACGGCGCGGTTTAGAGGGCCTTCTTGCGCAATGCGGCGCATTCTGCATCGTCTTCATCTTCTTCCGGTGGTCGGATGGTACCGAAAAAATCGTAGTGTTCGATGCCTTCGAGCACACCCCGGGCGCAGCGGCCGCGGGCGAAGTAGATGCGTGGCCGGCCGCGCAGGCGCTCGAGCTCGCTGCTGTAGTTGCCCACCACCACGCCGAGAGTGTTGCCGCAGAGCATTTCACCGTCGTTACCCGAGTCGCCCGCCACCAGGAAGCGCTCCGGTGACAGGCCCCATTTGCCGCCCATGTAGCGCATGGCGAGGCCCTTGGAGGCGCGCAGGGGCAGCAGGTCGAGATAGGCGCCGTGGGAGTAGATCAGATTGGCATGCAAGTCGTGGTGGCGCAGGTGGCGCCGGATCGCGCGGAGGGTCGGGGCTTCGTCAGGGTCGAGGAAATAGCTGAGCTTGTGGCGGCGCTGTTCCTCACGGGGTTGCATACGCAGACCCGGCAGTTCGCCCATGGCGGCACGCAGGCCCTCGGGGTTCCAGCGGTAGTCGATATGACGTCGCCAGCCCGTGTCTTCCACCAGCCCGTTGCCGTAGTGGATTTCGGCGCCGACGCCGGTGATGAGCACGTCGGGCATGGGCACCTCCCATTCCTCGAGGGCCTCCAGCGCGCTCTCAAGGCGCCGGCCGGTGGCCACACCGAAGCCGACCCGGGGACCGGCGCTGTGCAGGCGATCGAGCAAGGCGGCGAGCCCGTCGGCGTCGCCGATGAGCGTGTTGTCGATGTCGCATAGGACGAAGCGATCGACGGTGGGCAGACGGCTGCGGCCGCGCTGGTGCAGGCCGGAGGCGCTGCCGGACCACTCCATACTGCCCGGGTCGGGGGTGCGTGTGCCGGCGCTGTGGGGGCGCGCGGTGGGCCTGGGCTTGTCCAGTAATTTCTGCACCATCTGCACGTAGCGGTGCACGTGTCCGGTCCAGGAATAATGGGACTGCGCGCCGCGCTGGCCCTGGCGTGACCAGCGCGACCAGCGTTCCCGATCGCCGAGGGCGGTATGCAGCGCCTTGATCATGGCGTCGCGATCCAGCGGGTCGACCAGCAGGCCGTGGCGGCAATGTTGCAGGATTTCGCTCGGCCCGCCATCGCAGGTGGCGACCACCGGCAGGCCGCTGGCCGCCGCTTCGATGAGGGTCAGGCCGAAGGGCTCGGTGAGGGCCGGGTTGACGAACACGCCGCGGCTGCGCGCGGCAAGGCGGTAGAGGTCGGGCACGTCCTCGGGCTGATGGCGTTTTGGATAGGCCACGTGTCCGTAGAGATCGTAGCGGTCCACCAGCGTCAGCACGTGGGTGAGCACCTCGCGGGGGCCGCGTTCCAGATGGGCGAGGTCATCGCGGTTACCCGCAACCAGAACCAGGTTGGCACGGGCTCGCAGTTCCTCGCTCTCCCCGTAGGCACTGAGCAGTGTAGCTATGTTCTTGCGCGGGTCCGCACGCGACACCGCGAGGATCATGGGCTTGCGCGGTTCGCGCAGGAAGCGTTCCAGCTCGCGTTGGATGGGCGGTTCGGGATCGTGGCGTGTCGGCGGGCGGAAGCGTCCGATGTCGGTGCCCGGCGGGATGACCACCATGCGCTTGGGCTGGTAATTCTCGTAGAGGCTGTATTGCTCGGCCACTTCCTGGGAGGTGGAAGCCACGACGCGCGCCGCACTGTCGAGGGCGATTTCCTCAGCCTCGATACGTTGGCTGAGGTTGTAGTGCGCCTCGATGGCAGTCTGTTTCTGGCCTTGATCGAGCAGGCGGCTGCGCTTCACGCGACCGAGGGAATGGCCGGTGTGAATGAGCGGCACGCCGAGCAGGGCGGAAAGGCGTGCACCCACGTAGCCGGCGTCGGCGTAATGGCTGTGCACCCAATCGGGCACGCGGCCGACCCGGCGTACGTGTTGCAGCGCTGCATCGGTGAAGCTGTCCAGGTAGGGCCACAATACTTCCTTGCGCAGGTAGCGGCGCGGACCGCAGGCGAGGCGCACGATGCGCGCGCCGGGGGCGAGGATTTCCTCGGGCTCGGCGTAGTCGGGTGAAACCTTCGGGTCGAGAACGCGCCGGGTAAGCAGGTCCACGCGATCGATGGCCGGATGTGCCGCGAGGGCGCGCGCCAGCTCCACCACATAGCGGGTTTGGCCGCCGGTGTCCGCATCGCGGCCCAGCTCCAGGTCGCGGCCGCGGATCAGGCCGTGGATGCTGACCAGCACCACATACAGCCCGCCGCTCATGCCGCCCACCTCGTGAGCAGGTCGGTGTACAGGCCGGGGTCCGCATGGGTGGCGCCGGGACGCATGCAGATCCGGGCCGCCAGCTCGGCGGCCCGTGCCACCGTATCAGTGATCGGCCAACCCTGGATGATCCCGAGCAGGCAGACGGCGGTGAACGCATCGCCGGCGCCGATGGTGTCGGCGAGCGGTTCGGCAGGAACGGCGGCCTGGGTACATCGGCCGTGCGGTGTGAATATCTGCGCGCCGGCTTCGCCTTCCGTGACGACCAACAGGTCCAGGCCGTAGCGTGCTCGCATGACGTGTGCCTTGGTGGCCAGGGCCTCGCGCTCGTCGCCGAGCGCATCCAACTCGTCACCGCTCAGCTTCAGCCAACGCGCGCCGCGCAGCAGGCCGAGTACCTGTTGGCGCTCCCACCAGGGCGAGCGCAGGTTCACGTCGATAAAGGCGGGCAAACCCAGGGCGCGCAGACCGGCCAAGGCTTCTTTGCTGGTTTCACTGCGCACGGCCAGCGTGCCGTGATAGAGGAGATGCGGTGCGGGGGCGGCCAGACACACGCGGGTGGCTTCTGCCGGGTCGATGTGGTCGTAGGCCTGATCCGGCAGGATGTGAAAACCCGGGATGCCGTTTTCCAGTGTCACCTGCACCGCACCGGTGGGGCGTTGCGGGTCGCGCTGGACACCGCCGGTGTCCATGCCCCAGGCCTGCATCGTGGCCAGCACCTGGTCACCTTGTGCATCGTCGCCGATACGGCTCACCAGGAGCGGGCGGAGCCCGAGGCCTTGCAGGTGCCAGGCCACGTTGAACGGCGCGCCACCGAGCACGGCCCGCCCGTCCGGGAGATGGTCGAAAAGCACTTCACCGAAGATGACCGGCCGTGCCGGTGCCATTGTTTGATGCTGATCCTGCACGCGTGACTCCTTGTCCGGGCGCCGTTCGCGGCGTGGCGGCGCGTGACGCCGGTGAAACCTGTCTGTTGCGGTGTGTTTACGCTGCGCCGGCCGCCGCCTGCATGGCCTCGTATTCGTCCTCGAAAAAGAAGCGTGCTTCGCCGAATGCCGGGCGCAACTGGTCGAACCAGGTGGCCGTGGGATCGAAGCGCGCGTAGAACGGACGCTGCACCCAGTCGGGATTACGGCCCTGCAGGAAGCGCAGCTGGAACACCTGTTCGCCGGCCACTTCCGAAATGCCCTGGATTTCCACCTTGCCGGGCCCGGCGCTCATGGACGGTCCACGCGCGGTACGGGCCAGGCCGGAGACACGCTGGATGGCGTCGCGGTAGATCCCGGCCGCGCGCGCCAGTGGCACTTCGAAGTAGTGCTGCGCGCCGGTGTCGCGTTCCACGAACATGTAGTAAGGCACCAGGCCGAGACGCACCTGGGTGCGCCACAGGCGCGCCCACACGTCGGCGCTGTCGTTGATGTGGGCGACGAGCGGCGACTGGGTGCGGATCACCACGCCCGTGTCGCGTACGCGCCGCAGTGCCTCGCGCGCGGTGGCTGTTTCCAGTTCCTGCCAGTGGTTGTAGTGGGCCATGATGGCCACGTGCTTACCCGCGACAACGAGACGTTCGAATACACGCAGCAGATCGTCGGCATCCGGATCGCTGACGAAACGGTGGGGCCAGAACGACAACGCCTTGGTGCCGATGCGCAGGTTCTGCACGTGTTCGAACTGCGGCTGGCGAAGCGGTAGCAGATAATCGGCGAGGGTGCGCGCCTTCATCACCAGCGGATCGCCACCGGTCACCAGCAGGTCCGATACCTGCGGGTGGCGTGCCAGATAGGCGTGCAACCGGTCCGCCTCGTGGGCCGAGAAACGCAGGGCCTTGTCGCCCACGAACTGCGCCCAGCGGAAGCAGAACGTGCAGTAGGAATGGCAGGTCTGGCCCTGGCTCGGGAAGAACAGCACGGTCTCGCGATACTTGTGCTGCATGCCCGCCAGCGGCTCGTTGTCGAGGCGCGGCACGTTGAGCGACTGCTGGCCCGCGGGATGGGGGTTCAGGTGCTCGCGCAGTTCGCGGGCGAGAGCGCTCACGGCCTCGGCATCGGCACCCCGACGGAGCAGGTCCGCCATGCGTACGAAGTCGTCCGGCCTGAGCATGCCCGGCTGCGGAAAGGTGAGCTGGAAGATGGGGTCGTCGGGCACTCGCGACCAGTCGATCAGTTCGTCGATGACATACCGGTTGACGCGGAACGGGAGCACCTGCGCCACCACGCGCATGGCGAAGCGCAGCTCCTCCGGCAGGCTGGCCAGCTGCGGGATCTGCTCCAGTGTGCGTGCGGTGAATACCCTGAAACCCCCCGGATTTTCCGCGCACGCTGCCGGCTCCCGGACGCGATAAGGCGAGAAGGACGGCACTTTCAGTTCCCCTCGGCGGCGGGCATGCGGCCGTCCAGGAACGCTGCGAGGGTGACCGTGGGGACCTTGCGGGCATCCACGCGGCTGGCGAGGGTGCATTGTTCGCACACCTGCGGGCGTGCATTCACGCCGCCCGGCGTCTTGCCCATGGGGCGGCTGCGCAAGGTGCGGCAGGCGTCGGTGAGCATGTAGGCCTTTTGGGGCGTGCAGAAGAACATCATTGGACTGGGCATGGATCCTCCTTCTTGTGGGCAGGCGCAGGCGCGCGTGCCGGTGGCGCACTGGGCGCCGCCGAATCCGGCGGGCAGGCACGGACGCCGAGGATCGGCTCGACGCGCACAGCCGGGTTGGTGTGGGCGGACATCTCCGCCCCGCCGGTGGCCGGCCAGGGAAACGCTGATTTAATCGGCGTTTCCCGCAGCACATGGATGTGCCGCATGAGAAAGCCAGGATGGCTTTGTTCGGAGCTTTCCTAGGGCTCCGACAAGGGATGCATGGCGGCCTTCTCGTCCTTCACCCGCATGACCGCCAGCAGGGCGGCCAGCCCGGCCTCGAGATCCCGGGTCGTCTGGTCCGGCAGTTGTTGCAGGGCGTCGGTCAAGGCGCCCTGTGCCGGCCGCGGTGCCTGGGCGAGCAAGGAGACCCCTTCCGGGGTGAGGAACAGGCGCACCACGCGCTGGTCGGGGCCGCTGCGCTCGCGGCGCACCAGTCCTTTTTTCTCCAGCTTGTCCAGCATGTTGCTGGCGGTGGACTGATGCACTGACAGGGCCCGGGACAGCTGGGAGACGGGCAGGCCCGGCTCGGCGAACAGCTCCCACATGGCCCACAGCTGCGCGGCGCTCACGCCGCACTGCTTTTCCACCCAGCGCGAGTGCTCCTGGATGGAACGGAAAATTACACGCAGGTACTGCACCACGGTGCGCAAGGTCTGCTCGCGCGACACCGGCGTCGGTGCTTCCGCCTCGGGCGGCGTGGCCGGGTGCTGCACCATGCTCATGTTCCCTTTCCGGCCCCTGGCCGGCTCAAACAGTTTTGTACAATAACAATTCGCGCAAACATGATCAAACGCCGGGGTCCCGCTTCACTACGCTCAAGGCAGCCCGGCCCGGGCGACGAATGAGGGGGAGCACATGGACGAAGACCTGGAGGCTATGACGCGGGAACAGTTGATTGCGGAGGTAAAGAAGCTGCGCGCCGGGGTCCGTGCCCACCGTGACAGCAGCAGGCATGAACTGTGCTGGCACCACCCGCAGCTCTGGGGTCTGTTGCCGGAGAAGACCGATCCTTTGCCCATCGTGCCTGATTGGCCTGAATTCCTGAGCGGCTGCCTGCGCTATCGCAAGTCCCTGGACGAGCAGGTTCCCCAGGCGCCCCGCAGCCATGAACCCTATGGCTGAGGACGGCAACGGTCCGGCGTATCTGCTGGTATGGCGCCGGCTGGACGTGCCGGGTCACGATGCCTGCGGCTTGTGGCTGACTGCCAAGGGCTGGCGCCTCGAAGGTACGGCGGTCCTGGTGCTGGCCGGCATGCCGTGCTGGCTCAGCTACGAGGTGTCGGGCGAGGCCCCTTGGCTGACCCGCTGCGGCCGCGTGACCGGGTGCCTCGGGACACGCACCCTGGACCTGCGCATGGTGGCCCTGGCGGACGGGCGCTGGCAGCTGAATGGTGTCGAGCAGCCGGTCGGCGCCGGCTGCGTCGATCTGGACCTGAACTTCACCCCAGCCACCAACCTCATCCCGCTGCGTCGCCTCGATCTGGCCGTGGGGGAGGCGGCAGACGCACCGGCCGCCTGGCTGGACATCCCGCACGGCGGCCTGATGCGCCTGGAACAGCACTACCAGCGCGTCGGCCCCGACGCCTACGACTATCGCGCCCCGGACATCGGTTATGCCGCGACGCTGCAAGTCGCGGAGACCGGCTTCGTTACCCGTTACCCCGGGCTCTGGGAAATGGAGGCGTTGCGCGGCGGGTGAAAACCACCGTGGCCTGAGACCGCCCGCCACTGTGCCCCCCGGTTTGTGGGAGCGAGCTTCTGCTCGCCACAACCCCCAGGAGGCCGTCGCCCGGAAATCGCGAGCGGAAGCTCACTCCCACGCACGAAAACACCCGGCCGCGGCGGCGTGCCCCGGTGCGCGTGTGCTGTTAGCATTCGCGCAGGCATCAATGAGGCACCCATGGCTGAGCGCGAAGCGGTTTTCCGCACCGAGGGACTGACCAAGATCTACCGTGTGGGCGAGGTGGCCATCCATGCCCTGCGCGGGGTGGACGTGACCTTCTATAGCGGCGAGTTCGTGGTGCTGCTGGGGGCCTCGGGCGGGGGCAAGTCCACCCTGTTGAACATCCTCGGCGGTCTGGACACGGCCACCGAGGGCCGGGTGTTCTACGGCCAGCAGGAACTGACCCATGCCTCGGACGCGGCGCTCACCGAATACCGCCGCCACTTCGTGGGTTTCGTGTTCCAGTTCTACAACCTCATCCCCAGCCTCACGGCGCGCGAGAACGTGGCCATCGTCACCGAGATCGCCCGCACGCCCATGAGCCCCGAGGACGCCCTCGCGCTGGTGGGACTGAAACACCGCCTGGACCATTTCCCAGCCCAGCTCTCCGGCGGCGAGCAGCAGCGCGTGGCCATCGCCCGCGCCATCGCCAAACGCCCCGCGGTGTTGCTGTGCGACGAGCCCACCGGGGCGCTGGACTCGAAGACCGGCATCGTGGTGTTGGAGGCCCTGGCGCGGGTGAACCAGGAACTGGGCACCACCACCGTGGTGATCACCCATAACGCCGCCATCGCCGCCATGGCCCATCGCGTCATCCACCTGTCCGACGGCCGCATCACCGGCGTGGAGGAGAACGAATACCGCGTGCCGCCCGCGGAGCTGTCCTGGTGACCCCGCGCGCCCTGACGCGCAAGCTGCTGCGCGACCTGTGGCATCTGCGCGGCCAGGCCATCGCCATCGCCATGGTCATCGCCGGCGGCGTGGCGACCTGGATCATCTCCTACAGCACCATCGATTCTCTCGAACTCACCCAGGCGTCGTTCTATCGGGAGTCGCGCTTCGCCGAGGTGTTTGCCACCCTCAAGCGTGCGCCCAAGCGCCTGGAGGAGCGCATCGCCGAGATCCCGGGGGTGGCCGTGGTGGAGACCCGCACCGTCGCCCTGGCCAACCTGGAGGTGGCCGGCTTCGACGACCCCATCCGCGGACTCATGGTGTCCATCCCGGACCAGGGCGAGTCGCGGCTCAATCGCCTGTATGTGCGCAGCGGCCGCCTGCCCGAGCCGTGGGCCTCCGACGAGGTGGTGGTCAGCGAGCCCTTCGCCGAGGCGCACGGCTTCCAGCCCGGTGACCGGCTGAGCGCCATCATCAACGGCCGGCGCCGCACCCTCACCATGGTGGGCATCGGCCTGTCGGCGGAATACGTCTATCAGATCGGCCCGGGGGACCTGTTTCCGGACTATGCACGCTACGCCATCCTGTGGATGCGCGAGGAGCCGCTGTCCGCCGCGCAGGACACCGAGGATGCCTTCAACGACGTGGCGCTTACCCTGGAACAGGGCACCCAGGTGCAGGAGGTGATCGATCGGCTCGATGACCTGCTGCGCCCTTACGGCAGCACCGGCGCCATCGGCCGTGACGACCAGACCTCCCACGAATACCTGGAGCAGGAGATCGAAGGCCTGCGCTCCAGCGCCGGGGTGGTGCCGGTGATCTTCCTGGCCGTGGCCGCGTTCCTCATCAACGTGGTGATCGCGCGCACCGTGGACCAGCAGCGCGACCAGGTGGCCGTGCTTAAGGCCTTCGGCTACACCAACGGCGCCATCGGCGTGCACTACGTGGGGCTGGTGTTGCTCATCGTGGCGGTGGGCGCCTTGCCCGGCGTGGCTCTGGGGGCCTGGCTGGGCAGCGGCCTGGCCGAGTTGTACCGGCAGTTCTACCGCTTTCCCTACCTGCATTACGTGCTGGCGCCCGAGGTGGTGATGACTGCCGTGGGCATCACCGCCGCCGCGGCCCTGGTGGGCGCCCTCGCCGCGGTGTGCAAGGCGAGCCGCCTGCCGCCCGCCGAGGCCATGCGCCCGGAGCCGCCGGCGGTGTACCGTGCCTCGGTGTTCGAGCGCGCCGGGCTGCGCCGCCTGTTCGACCAGCCCACCCGCATGGTGCTGCGCCACCTGGAGCGCAAGCCCGGCAAGTCGCTGCTGTCGGTGCTGGGCATCGCCATGGCCGGGGCCATCCTCATGGTCGGCAATTTCCAGGAAGACTCCATCGATTACATGATCGGCGTGCAATTCGGCCTGGCCCAGCGCCAGGACCTCACGGTCACCTTCGTGGAGGCCACGGAGCGCGAGGCGGTGTTCGAGCTGGCGAACCTGCCCGGGGTGCTGCGTGCCGAGCCGTTCCGCGCGGTGCCCGTGGAGCTGCGCGCCGGCCATCGCACCCACCGCACCGGCATCCAGGGCTTCGAGAACGCGGGCGAGCTGCACCGCACTCTGGACGCGCGCCTCCAGCCGGTGGAGTTTCCCGCCGAAGGGCTGCTGCTCACGGATTATTTGGGGGAAAAGCTCGGCGTGGGGCCGGGCGACTGGGTCACCGTGGCGGTGCAGGAGGGCGCCCAGCCGGAGCGCCAGGTGCAGGTGGCCGGGCTGGTTTCGGAGTACATCGGCCTGTCGGCCTACATGCGCCTCGACGCCCTCAACCGGCTCATGCAGGAAGGCCCGGTGGTCTCGGGGGCTTTCCTGGCGGTGGACCCGGCCTACCAGACGCAGGTCTTCCGCGCCTTGCGCGAGCGCCCGCGGGTAATCGGCACCAGTCAGCGCGAGGTGGCCATCCAGAGCTTCAACGAGACCATGGCCGAGACCATCCTCATCTTCGCCCTGGTAAATACCCTGCTCGCAGGCAGCATCGCCTTCGGCGTGGTCTACAACGCCGCGCGCATCACCCTCTCCGAGACCAGCCGCGAGCTGGCCAGCCTGCGCGTGCTCGGCTTCACCCGCGGCGAGGTGGCCTACATCCTCATCGGCGAACTCGCGGTGCTCACCGTCCTGGCCGTGCCGGCGGGCTTTGCCATCGGTTACGGCTTTTGTGCCCTGGTGGCACGGGCCTTCGCCTCGGAACTGTTCCGCGTGCCGCTGGTGATCGAAGCGAGCACCTACGGTTTTTCTGCCGTGGTGGTGCTGGTCGCGGCGGTGATCTCCGCGCTGCTCATGGCACGCAAGCTTTATCATCTGGACCTGGTTGCCGTCCTCAAAACCCGGGAGTAATGGATGTCCACGCGCAAGCGCATCGTCCTCCTTCTTGTCGGCCTTTTGGTTGTCGCGCTGCTGTGGTGGAGTTTCCAGCCGGAACCCGTGCCGGTATCCCTGGCCGAGGTGGGCCGCGGGCCGCTGCAAGTCACCATCGAACAGGAGGGCCGGACCCGCGTGCGCGAGCGCTACGTGGTCGCGGCGCCGGTCACCGGCACCCTGGAGCGCATACGCCTGGAGGTGGGCGATACGGTGCAGCGCGGCGAGGTGCTGGTGCACGTGAATCCGGCGCTGTCCCAGCCCCTCGACCCGCGCACCCGCGCCCAGGCCGAGGCGCAGGTGGCCGAGGCGGAGGCCGCCTACGAACTGGCCCGTGCCGAGTTGGCGCGGGTGCGGCCGCTGTACGAGCGCGGCGATATCTCGCGCAGCGATTTCGACCAGGCGCGCACCGCGGCCGAGCGTGCCCGCGCCTCCCTGGCGGCGGTGCGGGCCGTGCTCTCGGCGGCCGACGAGGCGCCCAGCCAGGGCCGCGTGCCGGTGGTCGCGCCGGTGGACGGCACCGTGCTCACGCTGGAGCGCGAGAGCGCGGGCCCGGTCACGGCGGGGGCGCCGCTACTGGCCCTCGGCGACCCGGCCGAGCTGGAGGTGGCGGTGGACGTGCTGTCCACCGATGCGGTGCGCCTGGCCCCGGGCATGCGCGTGCTGCTGGACCGCTGGGGCGGCGGCGAGCTGCTGGAGGCGCGCGTGCGCCGCATCGAACCGGCGGCGTTTACCAAGATCTCCGCGCTCGGCGTGGAAGAACAACGGGTCTGGGTGATCGTCGACATCACCGCGCCGCGCGCCCAGTGGCGGGACCTCGGCGACGGCTATCGGGTGGAGGCGCGCTTTGTGGCGTGGGAGGCGGACGACGTGCTACAGGTGCCCGCCAGCGCCGTGTTCCGCCAGGGCGGCGGGTGGGCGGCCTTCGTGGTGAAGGAGGGCGTCGCCCAGCGCCGCGCGGTGACCCTCGGGCGGCGTGGCGGCCTGAGCGTACAGATTCTCGAGGGCCTCGCACCCGGCGAGTTCGTCGTCACCCATCCGGATGAAGCGGTGCAGGACGGGGTCCAGGTGGTGCAGCGCAGCGGGTCCTGAGTCGATGTCGTGATCCGCATAGCCCGGATGAAGCGCAGCGGAATCCGGGAGCGGCCCTGACACAGGCCACGGAACCCGGTTGGATTACACGGGTTTCTCCTCGATTCCCCGGATTCCCGGATTCCGCTGCGCTTCATCCGGGCTACGAAAAAACCTCATGTGGGCCATGTTCTACATTTCTCCTGCTGGGCAGACCGCGGGTGCGGGAGAGGCAGGGAAGCAGTGGCCAGGCAGGCGGGACGCGCCGTACCGCGCGCGGAAAAATTCACGGATGGCGTGCGCGCGACCCTGGCCGCGCTGCTGTGGCTCGTTTCCGTGCCCGGCGCCGCCGAGCCGCTGCTTTACCAGATCGACGAGACCGCCACGCACTTCGCCGTGGTCACCCATGCGGTCGGGCCGGGTCATGACCACCTCATCACGGCGCAACATTACGACGCCGAGTTGGTCGCCGAGGGCAACCGCCTCGACGGCGCCCGGTTCACGCTCGCGGTGCCTGTGGGGGCACTGGTGGTGAATGCGCCGGCCCAGGTGGAGCGGCTGTGGCCGCGCCTGCGCGCGCTCGGCGTGGTGGAGAAGCTGTTTCCGTCGCTGTCGGAAGACGATCGGGAGGCCATCATCCAGCGCCTGCGCTCGGAGAGTCAGCTGGATGCGGTGGGCTATCCCACCCTCCGCGCTCGTGTGCTGGGCATCGTCGACGAGGCGGTCACCTGGAGCGACCACAGTTTTCCCCAGCAGGTGGACATCGCCCTGACCCTCCGCGGCCGCACGGTGGAGCGGCGCCTGCCGGCGACCGTGCGCCTGGGCGACCGTCGGGTGCGCGCGACGGCGGCTGGGGCATTCCGCTTCAGCGATTTCGCCATCGAACCCTACGGCACCCTGTTCGGCCTCATCCGCGTGGCCGACGAATTCCACGTCTACGTGGAGCTGGCCGCGGCGGTGCAGCAGGGCCGGAGTGATTCGCGGCAGCGCGCCCTGGCGGCCAACAGCCCCGGTTTGTGACGGACCTCGCTTACCCGCCACGCTCCCTCACGGCAGCTGTTGGTCCCCCGTGGCGGCGGGCGTATCGTAGGACATCCGTGAGGAGGAGACACGCCATGCGATTGCGCACCTTGTTGGCCCTGATCCCCGTCGTGCTGCTGGCCGCCTGTGCCGGCCGGACCGTGGTGGAAAGCGACCTCGGCGTGAGGGGCGCGCCGGACTGGGTGAACGAAGGCAGCCAGGCCCTGAACGACCGTGGCGGCCGCCTGTTCCATGGTGTCGGCCAGGCCCCGGCCATGGGCGACGCGTCGCTGCAGATCGCCACCGCCGACAACCGGGCACGCGCGGAGATCGCCCGTGTGCTGAGTTCCTACATGGACCTGGCCGCCGACGATTACGCCAACGCCTCCGTGGCCGGCGAATCCCAGGTGAGCGTGCAGCAGATCTCCAATCAAATCCGCAACAGCACACAGCTTCATTTGTCCGGCGCGCGCATCATCGCCCACTGGCGGGACAAGCGCTCCGGCACGGTGTATTCCCTCGCCGAACTGGACATGAACAGCGTGAAGGCGACCCTCGCCACGGCCCGCGACATGAACCAGGACGCGCGCCGGTATCTCGATTCCAACGCCGACAATCTGTTCGACCGTTTCGTGCAGGAGAAGCAGTGATGAGTGTTCGTGTTCACGCCAAGCAACTCGCCGTGGTCGCCCTGACCGCGTTCATCGCCCTGGCCGGCTGTTCCACCAAGGTGAGCCGCATCGACGCCGAGGAGGTGCGCGACCTCAGCGGCAACTGGAACGACACCGACTCGCGCCTGGTCTCGGAGGAGATGATCGGCCAGATGCTGGAGGGGGGCTGGGTCGACAATCACCTGCGCCGGCACCGCGCGACGCCCGCGGTGATCGTCGGCACGGTGCGCAACCTGAGCCACGAGCACGTGAACGTGAACACCTTCGTGGCGGACATCGAGCGCGCGGTGATCAACTCCGGGCGCGTGGAGTTCGTCGCCTCGCGCGATGAGCGCGGCGACATCCGCGAGGAACGCAAGGACCAGGACGTGCACGCCACGGAGGCGAGCCGCAAGGCCATGGGCCAGGAACTGGGCGCCGATTACATGCTCACCGGCTCCATCAATTCCATCATGGACATGGAAGGCAAGACCTCGGTGCGTTACTACCAGGTGGACATGAATCTCATCAGCCTCACGGACAACCGCAAGGTCTGGGTAGGGCAGAAGAAGATCAAGAAGGTGGTGCAGAAGCCGGGCATGCGGTTCTGAAGTCTCCGCGCTGACCATGGACTGGCGCACACGCTTTGCCCGCGCCACCGGGGCGCTGCTCATCACGCTCGCGTTGGCCGGTTGCAGCACCTGGTCGGCCACGCGCAGCGGCATCGAGGCGCAGCTGGCCGCCGGGCATTACGATGAGGCGCTGCGTCTGCACGCCAGTCGCAGCGCGCCGGCACGTGATCAGGTGCTGCACCTGCTCGACCAGGCCATGCTCGAACGCCTGTCCGGTGATCACCGGGCGAGCAACGCCAGTTTCGAAGCGGCCAAGCAACTCATCGATGAGCTCTCCGCCGTCTCGGTGACCGAGACCTCGGGCAGCTTCTTCATCAACGACGCCACCACCGCCTACGTGGGCGAGCCGTTCGAACGCGCCCTGCTGCACGCCTACGCGGCGCTCAACTATCTGGACCTCGGCGAACACGAGGCCGCACGGGTGGAGGCCCTGCAGGTCGATCTCACGCTGCGCGCGCTGGCCGAGGACGCGGACGGTGCGCTGGCCACGGATCCGTTTTCCCGTTACCTCGCCGGCATCATCTACGAGCTGCGCGGGGAGGTGAGCGATGCGCTCATCAGCTACCGCAAGGCCTACCAGGCCTACCAGGCCCACGGCAAGCTCTACCCCATCACCGTGCCGTCGGTGCTCAAGGACGATCTGCTGCGGCTCACGGCGCACGTCGGACTCCATGATGAACACCGCCGGTTCCGCGAGGCGTTCGCCCGCGACGATGGCGCGGCGCCACCCGCGCACGCCGGCGAGGTGATCGTCCTGCTGCACAACGGCCTTGCACCCATCAAGCGGGAACGGCGCGCCGTGCTGGTGCCACCGCAGGCCCCGCAGGTGGTGAGCATCGCCTTGCCGGAGTATCAGCCGCGCCCGTCGCCGGTGGCCGCGGCGCGGGTCACGGTGGCCGGGCGCGAGGCGCGCACGGAAACCGTGGAAGACGTGAGCGCCATCGCCGTGCACACCCTCGCCGGGCGCATACCGGCCATCACCGCGCGCAGCATGGCCCGGGTCGTGGCCAAGTTCGCCGCCAGCGAAGGCGCGCGCCGGGAGAATCAGGCCGCAGGCTTGCTGGTCAACCTGGCCGGGCTGCTCACTGAACGCGCCGATACGCGCTCCTGGCTCACCCTGCCGGGCGAGATCCAGCTGGCGCGTGTGCCGGTCCCGGCGGGCATGCACACTTTGCTAATGGAACTGCTCTCGGAGACCGGTGCGGTGATCGACAGCAGCACCCTGACCGTGAACGTGGCGGAGGGCGGCAAGGCCGTCGTGTCACGCCACTGGATTCCTTCCGTTCTGCCCACGAGGTCCCCATGAACAAGGCCGTCATCATCATCGCCCTTCTGCTCTCGGGCTGCGCCGCGGGCACGCGTGACTCCGCACCGGATTGGCTGGATGGCCGCAGTGCCCAGTATCCCGAGGCGCGTTACCTGCTCGGCCAGGGGCAGGGGCCCAGCGCGGCGCAGGCCCGCGATCGCGCACGCGCGGAGTTGGCCAAGGTGTTCGCCACCGAGGTCAGCGAGCGCTCCGAGGACGTGGCGCGCGCCGAGTTGAGCCGCGAGGACGGCGTGGCGCGTCAGCGCTCCGAGAGCACCGCGGAAAGGCGGGTGTATACGCAGACCCGGCGGGTGCTGGAAGGTGTACGCATCGCCGAGGTCTGGCGCGACGAGGCGGGCGACTACCATGCCCTCGCCGTGCTCGATCGCGTGAGCGAAGGCCAACGCCTGCGCGACGGGATCGCCACCCTCGACCGGGCCGTTGCGCGCGCCATTGCCCGCGCGCGCAGCGAAGAGCCGCTGCTGGTGCGCATCGGCGCGGCCTCCCGGGCGGTGAGCGCGCAATCGCAACGGGATGCCCTGCAACAGGACCTGCGCGTGCTGGACGTGACCGGCATCGGCGTGCCGGCGCAGCATGAGCGTGCGCGCTTGCAGGCGGATTTCGTTGAACTGGCCGGCCGGCTGCGCATCGCGGCGCAGACGGAGGCAGATCCCTTCGGCAACCTCGTCACCGTGGTGCAGGGCGCCGTGCGCCATGCGGGCTTCGTTAACGCGCCGGTGGAGCGGGCGGATTATCGGCTCGTGGCCAATCTCGCGCTGGAGACGTCGACGGCGGACGGTTGGCAGTGGGCGAACGGGACCCTGGAGCTTCGCATGCTCGATGGCGCCGGCACCGCGGTGGGCAGCGCGCGTTTTCCGCTCAAGTCCTCGGCCCGCGATGCCGCGTTGGCGCGCCAGCGTCTGCTCGCCGAAGTGGATCGCCTGCTGCGCGCGCACCTGCGCGACACCGTGCTCGGCTTCGCCGACGGCGGTGTGTAGCGCGAGCGGGGCCGCGGGAAATAATGTGCGGAAACACGGAAACGGGCCCGTTCACGACGGGCAGGGCGTAATGAGTCGCCATTGAACGTAACCGCAAGATCTGGAGAGCCGCATCACTGCCTGAAGAAATGCCGTAGGTCACGTTGGCGCGCAGCGGCTACGTGACAGCGCGGCAGGAAGAACGCCCGGAGTGTAGCAAGCGTTTCGCGGCTTGCTCGCGCACCCATGGCTTCACTGGATCCATATCCATATCCACAGCCCGCGGGATGAAAACCATCGCGGCCCGCGGCCGCTCCTGGTGGCACAATCACCCGTCGGAGCCCAGCCACCTGGGCGATTGCCTTTGCCTCGTTTCCCCCGCAGAAAAACCGCGGGAAAGCCACTCGGGCGGAAACGAAAAAAGCCCGCAAAGCGGGCTTTTTTATCTGGCTCCCCGGGACGGACTCGAACCGCCGACCCAGTGATTAACAGTCACTTGCTCTACCGACTGAGCTACCGGGGAATCGTGAAGGCGCGTATGGTA
>JAWLGK010000032.1:0-27619 GCA_041685115.1 Gammaproteobacteria bacterium
CTACGTGACGACCGCCGGTGCAAGCCGGGAGCGGAATGTCACGTAGCTTCGCAACGTGACCTACGGCTATCTGGCACCGACCTCCGGTTTCGTGCCACGTGGGAGCATTGAAGAGAAAAGCCTTAACCACGGGGGCCACGGGGAACACGGGGGGAAGAAGTATGTAGGTCACGTTGACGCGCAGCGTCTACGTGACGACCGCCGGTGCAAGCCGGGAGCGGAATGTCACGTAGCTTCGCAACGTGACCTACGGCTATCTGGCACCGACCTCCGGTTTCGTGCCACGTGGGAGCATTGAAGAGAAAAGCCTTAACCACGAAGCCACGGGGAACACGGGGAACACGGGGAAGGCAAGGATTGTTCGGAGGATGTTGTGGGAGCGAGCTTCTGCTCGCGACATCCGGGTTTCCATCGGCCCCGAATCGCGAGCAGAAGCTCGCTCCCACAAGAGAATCTTACCGAACCCGAACAAGAGTTCTTTTCCCCGTGTCCCCTGTGGTTTGGCTTTTTCCGTCCCGAGACTGACGCACTCGCCTCAGGACCGCGTTTGCGGGAGAATCGGGGCTCGCGTTGGTGTAGGGAACCTCCATGGCGGAAGTGAAGACTGAAGGCGGGCTGGTATTGGCGCGGGTGCTCGACTGGCTGGCCGAGGATGGCCTGCTGGAGCGCGAACGTGCCGACGTGCTCAAGCGCAACATGGCGAGCCATCGCCGCCATCCGCTGGCGGTCATCGCCGAGCGGCATTTCTCCAGTGCCCGCCCCCCCAATGGTCTGCTGACCCTCGAGGTGCTGAGCCAGTGGCTGGCCGCCCGTGTGGGCATGCCTTACTACAGCATCGACCCCCTGCGTGTGGACGTGGCCGCCGTGACCGAGGTCATGTCCTACGCCTACGCGCGGCGCTACAACATCCTGGCGGTGGAGGCCCGATCCGATCGCGTGGTCATCGCCTGCGCCGATCCCTTCGAGCGCGAGTGGGAAACGGAACTGTCCCGTATCCTGCAACGCCCCATTTCGCGTGTGTTCGCCAATCCGGACGACATTGCCCGCTACCTGGTGGAGTTCTACACACTCTCCAAGTCCGTGCGCGGCGCCCAGCAGGGCACCGCCAGTGCTGCGCCCAGTGGGGTGCAGAATCTGGAGCAGCTGATCGACCTGTCCCGTTCCGGGAAGCTGGATGCGAACGACCAGCACGTGGTCAACATCGTGGACTGGCTGCTGCACTATGCCTTCGACCAGCGCGCCAGCGACATCCATCTGGAGCCGCGCCGCGATCAGGGCAACATCCGCTTCCGCATCGACGGCATCATGCACCTGGTCTACCAAGTGCCGGCCTCGGTGATGGTGGCCGTCACCAGCCGCCTGAAGATCCTCGGTCGCATGGACCTGGCGGAAAAGCGCCGGCCGCAGGACGGCCGCCTCAAGACCCGCACGCCGGAAGGCAGCGAGATCGAGCTGCGCCTGTCCACCATGCCTACCGCCTTCGGCGAAAAGATGGTGATGCGTATTTTCGATCCGGACGTGCTGGTGAAGGACTTCCGCGCCCTGGGCTTCACGCCGCAGGAAGTCGACACCTGGCAATCGTTGATAAGTCAGCCGCACGGCATCGTGCTGGTTACGGGTCCCACCGGTTCGGGCAAGACCACCACGCTGTATTCCACCCTCAAGCTGCTCGCCGTACCCGAAGTGAACGTGTGCACGGTGGAAGACCCCATCGAGATGGTCGAGCCGGCCTTCAACCAGATGCAGGTGCAGCACAACATCGGCCTGGATTTCGCCAGCGGCGTACGCACGCTGCTACGTCAGGACCCGGACATCATCATGGTCGGTGAGATCCGCGACCAGGAGACCGCGGAAATGGCCATCCAGGCGGCGCTCACCGGTCACCTGGTGTTCTCCACCCTGCACACCAACGACGCCCCTTCCGCCATTACGCGCCTGCTGGAGATCGGCGTGCCGCCCTATCTCATCAACGGCACCGTGCTCGGTGTGCTTGCCCAGCGCTTGGTGCGCACCTTGTGTCCCCATTGCAAGCAGCCCGGTGCGGTGGATTCCGCACTCTGGCAATCCCTGGTCAGTCCGTGGCGTGTCGACGAACCAAAGACCGCCTACCAACCCGTGGGCTGCCTGGAATGCCGGCAGACCGGTTACCTGGGCCGGGTCGGCATCTACGAGATGCTGCTCATGAAGGAAAACGTAAAAACGCTGGTGAATCCCACCTGCGACCTGGACGCGCTACGCAAGGAAGCCATCCGCCAAGGCCTCAAACCCCTGCGCCTCAACGGCGCCCAAAAAGTCGCTGCCGGCCTCACCACCGTGGAAGAAATCCTCCGCGCCGTGCCTTTGAAGTCACTCTAATCGCCGGGTTCAACGCGGAGGGCGCAGAGGCGCGGAGGACGCGGAGAAAGGCTTCTTTCACGACGGAGAGTTGCCCTAAGAGTGGGCTGGAGGGCATTAGTGGATTCCTCCGCGTTCTCCGCGCCTCTGCGCCCTCCGCGTTTCAACCCGTGACCTGCACTGCGATACAGGTCTAGCTGCGCAGGCCCACGCCGCGGCGCAGGAGCCAGAGGCAGTAGGCGTAGAGCACGGCGATGAAGGCGAGGGTGACGGTGATGGCGGTGCCGACGCTCACGTCGGAGACGCCCAGCAGGCCGTGGCGGAAGGCATTGACCATGTACAGAATGGGGTTGAGGTGCGAGACCTGTTGCCAGAAGCCCGGCAGCATGTCCACGGAATAGAACACCCCGCCCAAATAGGTGAGCGGCGTGAGCACGAAGGTGGGGATGATGGAGATGTCGTCGAAGCTCTTGGCGAACACGGCGTTGATAAAGCCGCCCAGGGCAAACAGGAACGACGTGAGCAGGACGACGAGTATCGACAGGCCCACGTGTTCGGCATGGATGTCGGTGAAGAACGCGGCGACCGCCGTGACCGCCGCACCCACCGCCAGGCCGCGCGCCACGCCGCCGGTCAGATAGCCGAGCAGGATCACATAGTTCGGAATGGGCGCAATGAGCATCTCCTCCACGAACCGGCCGAACTTCGAAGAGTAGAAGGACGACACCACGTTCGCATAGGAATTGGTGATCACGCTCATGAGGATCACGCCGGGCACGATGTAATCCATATAGCTGAAGCCCTGCACGTCGGAGAGCTGGCTGCCGATGAGCTGACCGAAGATGATGAAGTACAGCGCCGTGGTGATCACGGGCGGCAGGATGGTCTGCACCCAGATGCGCGAAAAACGGCGCACCTCCTTGAGCACGATGGTGCGGTAGGCGACGAGCAGCGTATGCGTGTTCATATTTCTCCAGAAAGCCCGCAAGAAAAGGCATTAACCACGGGGGACACGGGGAAGGCAAAGACTGTTCAGGCGATGTTGTGGGAGCGAGCTTTGGCTCGCGACAACCTATGGTCCCCACCGGCTGGAAATCGCGAGCAGAAGCTCGCTCCTACAAGAGAGCCTTTGCGAACAAGAGTTCTTCTTACCCCCGTGTCCCCCGTGTCCCCCGTGTTTGAGCTTTTCTCTTCCTTCTTCACTCCTTCTCGGTTTCCACCAGCGCCAGGAAGAGTTCCTCCAGGCGGTTGGCCTTGTTGCGCATGCTGAGGATATCAATGTCCTGCTGTGTGAGTTGCTCGAACACGCGGTTAAGACCCTGGTCACGCTGGACGTCCACTTCGAGGGTGTGCGGGTCGGTCAGGCGCGCCACGTAGCCTTCCAGCGGCGGCGGTTCAGGAAGGGCACACTTGAGGTCGAGCACCACCGTCTCCTGATGCAGCTTGTTGAGCAGCGCCCGCATGCTGGTGTTCTCGACGATCTCACCATCGTCGATGATGGCCACGTTGCGGCACAGGCTCTCGGCCTCTTCCAGATAATGGGTGGTGAGGATGATGGTGGTGCCGAGCCCGTTCACCTCGCGCAGGAATCGCCACATGGAGCGGCGCAGTTCGATATCCACGCCCGCGGTGGGTTCGTCCAGGATGAGTAGCTTCGGCTCGTGCACCAGGGCGCGCGCGATCATGAGGCGGCGCTTCATACCTCCGGACAGGTTACGCGCGACCGTGCTGCGTTTGTCCCAGAGCCCCAGCTGACGCAGATAGCGCTCGGCCCGCTGGATGGCGGTGCGGCGCTCGACGCCGTAGTAGCCGGCCTGGTTGACGACCACCTCGATGACCGGTTCGAACTGGTTGAAGTTGAATTCCTGCGGCACCAGGCCGATGAGCCGGCGCGCGCCCATGGCATCGCCATCGATGTCGTGGCCGAACACACGCACCGTGCCGGCAGTCTTATTCACCAGCGCCGTGATGATGCCGATGGTGGTGGACTTGCCCGCACCATTGGGACCGAGCAGGGCGAAAAAATCCCCCTGTTCCACATCCAGGTCGATGCCCTTCAAGGCATCGACGCCACGCCGGTAGGTCTTCTTCAGACCGCGAATTTCGAGTGCTTTGGTTGTCATGTATGTCACAACGCGGAGGGCGCGGAGGCGCGGAGGACGCGGAGAAAACACTAAAAAGTGTGCTGAGCGTGTTAGTGCTGCCTATGTGTGCGTGATCGGCTTGCGCACCAGCGGGCAACCCCTTCTTTGTTCTCTGCGTCCTCCGCGCCCTCCGCGTTACCTGATCCTATAACGTGATGACCTCCAGCCCGAGTCCCGCCTTCTCCAGCGTGGCGGCGTTGCTGATCACCGCCGTGTGGGCGCGGTCGGGCTTGAGGTAGGTGTCGGCGACGCGCTTGAGGTCTTGCTGACGTACCTCCAGCACCTGCTTGCGGAAGCGGCGGCGCTGCTCGGGGGTGCGGCCGTGCAGGGCGGCGTGGAAGGCCTTCTTGGCCTCGCCCGCGGGTGAGCCCGGTTTGTCGATGGCGCTGATGACGCCGAGGATGGCCTCTTCCACCAGACGCCATTCGTGGTCTTCCGTGAGCAACCAGTCCACGGCGCGATCGAAATCTTCGAGGGTTTCCGCCAGGCGCGGGTCGCGATAGGAATAGAAACGGAACGCGCCGGTGTCGCCGTCCCAGCTTGCGCCGCCGCCGTAGGCGCCGCCCTGTTCGCGGATGGCGCGGTGCAGGAAGTTGTTGCGCAGGAAGCCGCCCAGCACCATGAATGCGGCGGCATCCGGGTGCTCGGGGGGCACCGCCGCATAGGCGCGTGCGCAGAAATTCACCCGCGTGTTGGTGGCCCAGGCCTGGCGCACCTGACCGGCTTTGACGGTCGCGGGTTCGAAGGTCTGGCCTGTGACCGGCGCCGCGATGCCTTGCCAGCGCTGAGCGATGGCATCCACCATCGCATCGCGGTGCTCTTGCTCGGCGATGAGCAGGAACTGGCGCGGGGCGTCGCGCAGCGTGTCCCGCAGGCGCTCCAGACGCGCCGCGAAGGCATCGAGGCGGCTGGGGTCGTCCAGTTCGTCGTCCAGGGCCTTGAAGGTCTGGATCCCGCGCAGGCCGTTCCAGCGGTGCGACAGCGCGGCTGCCGCACTCAGGGTGCTGGTGGCGGCGGCCATGGCGAGGGCGTGACCGTTGCTGGTGACGCCCTGCTCACGGTGCAGGCGTTCCTGGGCGACCAGTTCGCGCAGGCGGTTCAGCTCGTCGAAGCGCGCGCTCTCGAAGGTCTCACGCAGCAACCCGCTGAGCGCGGCGTGATTGCGCGCCAGCGCCTTGCCCGAGACCACGAACATGCCGCGGGTGCGGGTTACGTCGTCCACCGCGCCGCGCACCAGTGCACGCGCGCCGAGACCGCCGGTGACCGCGGCCTGCAACGCCTGCGTGGTCAGGTAGTCACGTCCGCCGCTGCCCACCTCGCTGAGCGCATTGCAGAAGAAGGGCAGCGCCATGGTGAGCTCGTCGTCGAGGGCCGGCATGTCGACCACCAGTTCCTGGTAGACCAGGCCGTTGGTGCCGCGTGAAAACCAGGTGCTCGGCATGCCGGCCACGCTGTGCTGCTCGCCTTCCGGGATGGGCAGGTCCGCCGGGATGTCCGCGAGCGTGACCTTGGGCAGGATGGCGGGATCGTCCTTGCGCGCCTGGCGTGCGGCGAGTTCTGCCGCCTGCTCGATGATACGCCGGGTTTCGTTCTCGTCCAGTTGCGCCTTGATGCGGGCCAGGCGCTCAGCCTCGTCGGCGAGACGGCGTGTGGCGAGGTCCGGATCGGGCCCCATGACCAGACGCACGCGATGGTCGTTGTCGATGAGCAGGCGCCGCGCCAGGCCGCGAATGTAATCCGGGTCTTCGATGCGGGCGCGCAAGGTGGCGAGCACCGGATCGATATTGAGCGCGGCGACGGGATCGGCGTCGTGAATGGCGGGTGACAGGGCGTTGAGGATCAGGCTCAGGCCATAGGGATAGTGGTCGCCGCTCACCTCACGCTGGCTGAATTCCAGCTGGTGCAGCACCGCCTCCACCATGGCCTTGTCCGCACCCTTGTCGGCCACCTCGCGGAGCACGTCCAGGATCAGGGCTTCCACGGCGGCGGCGTGTTCGGGTTCGGAACCTTCCAGTCCCGCAGCGAAGAGCATCTCGTGAGTGGAATCCTGCAGGCCGCACAAGGGCGAGGGCGCGCTGCCGAGCTCGGTGGTCTCCAGGGCATGACGCAGCGGCGAAGCACCGTTGTCGAGCAGCACGCCGGAGAGCAGATGGGCCTCCAGCACCTCCTCGATGTTCGTGCTGTGGCCGAGCAGCCAGCCGAGCACCACGTGGGTCTTGCCGGCGGTGTCCTGTTCATCGGTGGCGTAGCTGTCGGTCACCTGTACCGGCGCAGCGTAGCGCTGTTCGTCCGGCACACGGATGTGGATGGGTTCGCGCTGGAAGCGCTTCAACGCCTTGTCGTGAAACACGGCCTGGTGTTCATGGGCAGGGATGTCGCCGTAGGTCATGAACACCGAGTTGCACGGGTGATAGTGCCGGGCGTGGAAGGCCTTGAGCTGTGCGTGGCTGAGGTCCGGGATGCGTTCGGGATCGCCGCCGGAATTCCAGTGGTAGGTGACGGTCGGAAACAGGTGTTCGGTGAGGCTCTGGTACAGGGCCGAGACGGGCGAACTCATGGCGCCCTTCATCTCGTTGAATACCACGCCCTTGAACACCAGGTTCGACGACGGATCATCCGGCTTCTCGAACTCCACACGGTGGCCTTCCTGGGCGAAGTCCAGCGGGTCGATGTTCGGGAAGAACACCGCATCCAGGTAGACGTCCATGAGGTTGTAGAAGTCCTTGCGATTGCGACTCGCGAAGGGGTAGGCCGTCCAGTCGCTGGAGGTGAAGGCGTTCATGAAGGTGTTGAGCGAGCGGCGCGTCATCATGAAGAACGGGTCGCGCACCGGGAAACGCTGCGAGCCGCACAGGGCGGTGTGCTCCAGGATATGGGCCACCCCGGTGGAGTCCTCGGGCACGGTGCGGAAGGCCACCAGGAACACGTTCTGGTCGTCCTGCGTGGCGAGGTGATAGTGCGGTGCGCCGGTGCCCTTGTGGCGGAATTCCTGCACTTCCAGATTCAGCGAGGCCACCGGCGTGCTGCGCACGAATTCGAATTCCGGATGGGCCGAAGGGGCATTGCTCATTACGAAAGTCCTTGACGGATGGCGGGCTTGCGCCCGAATGGGAGATGATGGGGCCGCAGACCAAGTATACAAGGTGGGTCGTTGCCTAAGTACCGGCGGAGGGAAAGCGGTGACCACGGGGGAAAGAAAATTCATTGACGAGTTTGTGGGAGCGAGCTTGTGCTCGCGACGCCCGGCGGAATCGCGAGCACAAGCTCGCTCCCACAAGATCCCCCTGAGGAGCCCCTGTCTTTCCCCGTGTTCCCCGTGGTCAATGCTTTTTCTTTCTTCGCCGAACCGCCCATGCTGATAGACACCCATTGCCACATCGATGTTGAGGAATTTGCCGCCGACCGCGACGGAGTGGTGGCGCGTGCGCGCGCGGCGGGTGTGGTGGCGCAGGTGGTGCCTGGGGTGGTGCAGCCGGGCTGGGCGCACCTGCTCGCGGTGTGTCGCCGTTATCCGGGGCTGTATCCGGCTCTCGGCATGCATCCCGTTTATCTGGACGTGCACCGCCCCGGGCATCTGGAGGAGCTGAAGGCGCTGGTGGCGCGGGAGCGGCCGGTGGCCATCGGCGAGATCGGCCTGGACCACTTCGTGCCGGGCCTGGACCTCGCCGCCCAACAGGCCCTGTTCGAGGCCCAGTTGAAGATCGCCCGCGACGCGGACCTGCCGGTCATCCTGCACGTGCGCAAGGCCATCGATCCCATTCTGGCGACGCTGCGGCGTATCCGCGTGAAGGGCGGCATCGCCCACGCCTTCAACGGCAGCCGCCAGCAGGCCGAGCAGTTCATCGGCCTGGGCTTCAAGCTGGGCTTCGGCGGGGTTGCCACCTTCGAGCGGGCGCAGCGGATCCGCCGCCTGGTGCAGGAACTGCCGCTGGAGGCCGTGGTCCTGGAGACGGACGCGCCGGACCTGGCGCCTGCATGGTATAAGGGCGGGCGCAACAGCCCGGAATACCTGCCGGGCATCCTGGAAGCCATCGCGGCCCTGCGCGGCGAAAGCCCCGCGCGGGTGGCCACGCAGACCACGGCCAACGCCTGCGCGGTGTTCGGCCTACCGTTACCGACCTGAACCCATGAGCGACATCGCCCCGCTGTATCAACGCACCCACATCCTCCTCGGCGACGAAGGCCTGGAGCGCCTGCGCCGCGCGCGGGTGTTCCTGGCGGGCCTCGGCGGGGTGGGCTCCTATGCCGCCGAGGCGCTGGCGCGCGCCGGCGTGGGCCATCTCACCCTGGTCGACCACGATACCGTGGCCGCCTCGAACCTGAACCGGCAATTGCCGGCCCTGCACTCCACCGTCGGGCGCCTGAAGGTGGACGTAATGGCCGAGCGCATCCGCGACATCAACCCGCAGTGCGTGCTCACCACGCGCGCCGAGTTCATCCGTGCGGAAGACGTGGAAGAACTCCTCGCGCCGGGCTTCGATTTCGTCATCGACGCCATCGACAGCCTCAACTGCAAGGCCGCCCTGGTGGAGACGGCGGTGCGCATGGAGATCCCCGTGGCCTCCAGCATGGGCGCGGGCGGCAAACTGGACCCGACGCGCATCGTGGTCGGCGACCTCATGGACACCGAGGGCTGCGCCCTGGCGCGCGCCATGCGCAAGTACCTGCGTCGGCGCGGCGTGGGCCGCGGCGTGCTCGCCGTCTCGAGCAACGAACCCAACCGCCCGCCCCTGCCGCCCGAGCCCACCGGCGCCGGCCGCGATCGCGCCGTGAACGGCACCATCAGCTACATGCCGTCGCTGTTCGGCCTCATGCTGGCCGGCACGGTCATCCGCCGCCTGGCCGAGCCTGACTGAACCCGCGGGAGTTGATGGGCCGTAGGTCACGTTGCCGCGCAGCGGCTACGTGACATGACGCGGGTCGGAAATGTCACGTAGCTTCGCAACGTGACCTACGCACTGAAGCGGCAGCCGTGATATGGAGAGTCCGCCAATGAACGCAATTGGGGAGAGGTGATTGATCTGCAGCGCGACGGATGGGATCGCGTTCCCTTCCCTTTAGCACAGCCCTTTTGCGTTCATTAGCGGACTTCAACCCGAGGCGGCGCAGTCGTGGTATCGTGCCGCCCCATGCCGTCCGACCGCTCCCGTATTTTTGCCTGGGCCCTCTATGACTGGGCCAACTCGGCCTTTTCCACCACCGTGATGGCGGGATTTTTTCCCGTCTTTTTCAAACAGTACTGGAGCATCGGCGCGGAGGTCACCGAGAGCACGTTCTGGCTGGGCGTGGCCAATTCCTCCTCCAGCCTGTTGGTGGTGCTGTTCGCGCCGCTGCTCGGCGCCATCGCCGATCACGGCGGGGCGCGCAAGCGCTTCCTGGGCCTGTTTGCACTGTTCGGTATCGTGCCCACGGCGGGGCTCTATTTCGTCGGCCAGGGGGACTGGCCGGTCGCCGCGACGCTGTACGTGATCGCCACGGTCGGATTCGCCGGCAGCCTCATCTTTTACGACGCCCTGTTGCTCGACGTCACCAACGGCGGCTGCATCGATTCCGTGTCGGCCTTCGGCTTCGCCCTGGGCTATCTGGGTGGCGGCCTGCTGTTCGCCATCAACGTGGCCATGACCCTCGCGCCCGGCGTATTCGGTCTCGCCGATGCCACGGAGGCGGTGCGCTGGTCATTTGTGACCGTCGCGGTGTGGTGGCTGGTGTTTTCGATTCCGCTGTTCCTGCTGGTACGTGAACGCGGCGCGCGGGCGGGCAAGGTGTCGGTGCGCGCCGGGCTCCAGCAGCTGGCCAGCACCTTCCGGCAGATCCGCCTGCTGCGGCCGGTGGCCTTGTTCCTGGTGGCCTATTGGTTCTACATCGACGGCGTGGACACCATCATCCGCATGGCGGTGGACTATGGCCTGGCCCTGGGTTTCGCTTCGGAAAGCCTCATCGTCGCCTTGCTGCTGGTGCAATTCGTCGGCTTCCCCGCGGCGCTGGTGTTCGGGCGCCTGGCCGTGCACCACGGGCCGAAGAAGGGGATCTACCTGGCGCTCGCGGTCTACACCGGCGTGGTGATCTGGGCGACCCAGATGCAGTTCGAGTGGGAGTTCTATCTGCTCGCCATCGTCATCGGTCTGGTCCAGGGCGGCGTGCAGTCCCTGAGCCGCTCGCTCTACGCGCGCCTCATCCCGCCCGAGCAGTCGGCGGAGTTTTTCGGCTTCTTCAACATCATGGGCAAGTTCGCCGCCATCCTCGGGCCGATGCTGGTGGGCTGGACCAGCCTCGCCACGGGCAATCCACGCCTTTCGCTGCTGTCCTTGCTGGTGCTGTTCGGCATCGGTGCCTTCGTGCTGCGGGAAGTGCAGGTACCGCAGCGCGGGCAAGCGGCGCACCGGGACGTGCCATGAACGGGATCCCCTACGGCTTTAGCCCAAGCGAATGGAAGGTGCTGGTCAAGTCGCCCCTGGTGGTGTTCCTGTTCGTCGCGGCCTCGGACGGCAAGGTGCAACCCGCGGAGGTCGCTGCCTTTCAGCAGGTGCTCGCGGGCGCCCAGCGTTACAAGAGCGCGCTGCTCAACCGCCTGCTGGCCGATCTGGCGCCGCAGTTTTCCATGGTGCTTTCGGAAGTCCTGGTGCGTGTGCAGGACGCCGGTCGCGTGCTGAGCGAGACGCGCGACATCGTGGATGCACGCCTGCCCGGAGACCAGGCGCTGCTGTTCAAGCAGTCACTGTTCTATCTGGGCAATCAGCTGGCGCGGGCCTCCGGCGGGGCGGACGAGCTGCCCGAGCGCAAGGCCGAGGCGCTGATGACCATCGCCCGCGTGTTCGGGCTGTTACCCGCCTGAATCAGACCGCGTCTTCCGCGTGGACCTCCGCCGCCAACCCCGGCCGCACCATGCGCGCGGCCAGCTGCATCTCGCGCAGGAAATGCAGCAGGGACACCATGAACGAGAGCGTGGCGGTGACGAACAACGACGCCACCGCGGTCGAAGTCTTCGCGCCGAAGAAGAAGCTGAGAAAGATCACCGCGATGGCCGCCGAGATGCACAGTGCGGAACAGGTGGACAGGGCGATGGCGCGGTGCATGAGTGCGGCGCGCCGTGTGAGCCGTTTCAGCTCGGGTTCACCGCCGCTCTGCGCCAGTCCGGTGGACGCGCGGGCCTGTTCGAGAAAGCGCAGCCGATCGATGATGCGCGCCAGGCGCGAGTTCAGCACCGAGAGCATGGCCGCGATACCGGTGAGCAGGAACACGGGCGCGACGGAGAGTTGAATGGCGCGCACGATGGTATACGACGTGTCGAGCATGCAGGCCTCCCTGGCCGTGAAAACCCGAAGTCTAGACGGGCCTTTCCCCTCCCGGACCCGGAACAGCAAGCCTTGCGATGATTTTGGCGGAAATGGCGAGCAGGCGGGCGCCGTCAGCGCCTTGTCGGACCGCGCTGCGCCTTCATGTAGCTGGCCGCCAGCATGGCGCCCAGCGCCGGCAGCATGGCGCCGATGAGAAACCGCGAGGAGATCTCCAGCCCGAAGAGGTAATGGCCCAGCAGAATGCCGATGGCCGCGACGATGAACACGTTGAGCGCAACGCGCAACGGGTGGCCCGCATAGTCTTCGATGAAGGTATCCTTCCAGCTCATGGGCGGTCTCCGGGTTCGAAAAGCCCGTACCCTAGGGCCGCCGTCCCAGACGCTGGGTGGAACGCGTCACGTTTTCACGACAAACCCGCGCGCCGTGATGCCCGGGCCGACATTTTCTTCAGGTCGCGGCGTGGAAACGGGGCAGTTTTCCCCGGTTCAGACCGCCACCTTCACCACCACCTTGTGAATGGGCGCGGTGCCAACCAGCGGCGCATGGGCGTCCTCGGGAAAAAAGATACAGAACCCGCCCGCAGGCGTCTTCACCCAGCTATCCGCCGCATCAGCGAAAAAGAGGATGTCCTTCTCCTGGCTGTATTCGCCTCGTGGATGCAGACAATCGCGGGTCGGCTTCCAGCCCATCTCGTCGTTGCCGGCAATGATGAACTGGATGTCGATGTAGCGGCGATGGCATTCCAGCGGCGCTTCTTCCCGCGTGCGCCCGTTGGCGCGCGACACGATGGCGAACAATGCATCGCCCGCGATGTCATGCCGGCCCTGCGGCAGGGCTGCAAGATCCGTTTCGCTCAGGAAACGGAACGCTTCAGGAAAGCGGTGGTGCAGGGCGTGGTAGCGCAGGGCGTTGGCGAGGGTGTCAAGTATCATGGCATGGTTCTTCTGTAGGAGCCGACACTGTCGGCGAATGCGAGCTGGACCGAAGCGCGGCTGTTGAAAGGCATTCGCCCACGGTGTGGGCTCCTACGGGTGGTTTTTTTTCCGGCAGCGGCATTGCGGCGGTTGGAATGCATTCGTCCACGGTGTTGGAGGTTCGGGAGCGTCAGGCGCATGCTACGGCGTGCATCCGTCGTTGGAAAGTGGCCGCCCGCGTGCGGGCTACGCTTACGGGCGGGTGCGGGCACGCGTTTAAAAGGAAAAAGATGCCGCAAGCAGTAAGTCCGGTGCTTGCCGTGGACGGGCTGTGCAAGAGCTACGGCGGCCACAGCGCCGTCGATCATGTGTCATTCACGGTCAGACGCAACGAGATCGTCGGCCTGTTGGGGCCCAATGGCGCCGGCAAGACCACCATCATCAGCATGGTGCTTGGTGTGCTCGAACCCTCCGCGGGCAGCATACGCATCGAAGGGATCCCGCTGGCGGAAGCTCGTGCCGACGCCCTGGCGTGCACCAACTTTGCCGCGGTCTATGCGCCGCTTCCCGGCAATCTCACGGTTTACCAGAACCTGCGCATCTTCGGCATGCTTTACGACGTGCGCGACCTTCCCGCGCGCATCGACGCGCTGCTGGCGCAATACGATCTCGGACACTTCCGTGACGCCAAGTGCGGCGTGCTCTCGTCCGGCGAGCAGACCCGCGTCTCCCTTGCCAAGGCGATGCTGAACAGCCCGCGTCTGTTGCTGCTGGACGAACCCACGGCCTCGCTCGATCCGTCCGCTGCCGATGACATCCGCCACCGTATCCGCGATTTTGCCTCGCGTGGCACCTGCGGCGTGTTGTGGACCTCCCACAACATGTACGAGGTGGAGGCGGTGTGCGATCGGGTGCTGTTCCTGTCCCGCGGCCGGATCCTGCTGGAGGGCAATCCGAAGACACTGCCGGGCGAGCACGGCAAGGCCAACCTGGAAGAGCTGTTCATCGCCCTGGCGCGGGAGCCGCTGGCGCTGGGGACGGGGTGAGGCCATGAACCTTCAACATATCGCCGCCGTGGCCTTGCGCCAGTTCTACCTGATGCGCGGCAGTCCCGCACGCATTTTGCCGCTGTTCGCCTGGGTCGCCATCGACATCGTGCTGTGGGGTTACATCACGCGCTTCCTCAACCAGGTGTCCGCCGCCGAACTGGATTTCGTGCCGCTGCTGCTCGGTGCTGTGTTGTTGTGGGATTTCTTCACCCGTGTCATGCAGGGTGTGACCACAAGTTTTTTCGAGGACGTGTGGTCGCGCAATTTCCTCAACCTGTTTGCGACGCCAATCTCCGTGGGCGAATACGTGGGCGGGCTGGTGGTCTCCAGCATCGTCACCAGCACCGTGGCGCTGTTCGTGATGCTGGCACTGGCGAGCGCCGTGTTCGGGCTTTCCTATTTCGCCTACGGCCTGGCGTTCATTCCCTTTCTGTTGGTGCTGTTCCTGTTCGGCATCGCCCTGGGGGTGTTCGCGAGCGCCACCGTGCTGCGCCTCGGTCCGGCCGCGGAATGGCTCATCTGGCCCATCCCGGCGTTGTTATCGCCCTTCGTCGGCGTGTTCTATCCGCTGGCCACCCTGCCGGAGTGGATGCGGGTACTGGCCTACGCGCTGCCGCCCTCGTACGTCTTCGAGGGGATGCGTGCGTTGCTGGCCGGTGAACCGTTTTCGGCTTGGGCGCTGTTCTTCGGCGTGGTGCTGGCGGTGTTGTACGTGGTGGGGGCGGGGTGGTTCTTCGTGCGGGTGTATCGGTACGCGGTGAGGACGGGATTGTTGGCGAGGTATAGCGCGGAAACGGTGAGTTGATGGTCGAGTGGGGCGTAGGTCACGTTGGCGCGGAGCGCCTACGTGACAATCCACGGTAATCGAAGGATGCGCTGTGCGCGAAGAATGTTTTTGACGGGGGATTCCGTCCCCCTACGCCGGGTTCCTTTTCTTTGAGCGGCCAAAGAAAAGGAACCAAAAGAAGGGTGGCCCGGCGCGCGAGAGTGAAGCGGCTTTGACGGCGACGGGCCAGTGGCCGCGATTGACGGAGGCGAACCCGGGCCACCTGGTGTCCGCTCCCGCACCTGGCCCATCGGCCCCGCGTCGCGGCCACCCGCCCGGATGTCTCGCCCCCTTCGGGGCCATTTCCGCCTTGGCCTCCGTTGCTCGGCGAGCCATACGGGGTTCGAAGACCGCTCGCTTTGCTCGCTCAAGAGGCGCTTCGCGCCAAATGAGAACACATCGGGACAAAGCTGAACGTACCGCTCGACGCCTTCTGAGCGTCACGACGTCGTACGGATTCTTGAAACCCCGTATGCCGCGCCGAGCACCGCAGTCCGAATCGGATGAGGCCCGCAGGGGGCGCGCCAGGGATGGCGCGCCGTCCACGCCGGGGCAGGATGCCCCGTCGTGGACCCCCGATTCGGACTGCGGAGCGCAGGGCACCGCCGAAGGCGGCGCGGCATTCGGGCGGCCTTTCTTTGGGGTACTTTTCTTTGGCCGCGCAAAGAAAAGTACCTCGTCGTAGGGGGGCGAAAACCCCCGTCTAATCAATCTTCGCGCGAAGCGCAGCCTTCGAAATACCGCACGACGCGAATGTTGCGAAGATGTCACGTAGCTTCGCAACGTGACCTACGTCGTCACCCGTCCGACACACCGCCGCAACGCCACCCCGCCAATCGCGAGCAGAAGCTCGCTCCCACAAGGAAGGCTACAGCTTGCCGATCCGCTCCACCTGCTCTTCGAGCTTGGCAATCGCCCCGCGTATTTCCTCCACGCGCTTGCGCTCGCCCGCGACCACTTCGGGTTTGGCCTTTTCGGCGAAGTTGGGGTTGGCCAGCTTGGTTTCGCCGCGTTGCAGATCGTTCCGCAGCTTGGCGATCTCCTTGGCGAGGCGCGCCAGTTCCGCGTCCTTGTCAATGAGGCCGGCCAGGGGGATGCAGAGTTTCATCTCGCCCACCAGGGAGACGGCGGACTCGGGGGCTTCGCTGCCCGGTTCCAGCCAGGTGATGCTCTCGGTGCGGGCGAGGGTGGCGAGGAAGGCGCCGTTGCGATCCAGTTTGGCCTTGTCGGAGGCAGAGCCATTCTGGAGCATCACCGGCAGCGGCTTGCCCGGGGCGATGTTCATGCTGGAGCGGATCTTGCGGATGCCGACGATGAAGTCCATGACCCACTGCATCTCGGTTTCCGCCGCGGTGTCGATGAGCGCGTTGTCGGTCACGGGATAGCGCTGCAGCATGAGGGTGTCACCGCGCGCACCGGCCAGCGGCGCTACGCGCTGCCAGATCTCCTCGGTGATGTACGGCATGATGGGGTGGGCAAGGCGCAGCAGGGCCTCGAGCACTTCCACCAGGGTCTTGCGCGTGCCGCGTTGCAGGGCCTCGGAGTGGGAACCCGTGAGTACGGGCTTTGACAGCTCCAGATACCAGTCGCAGTACTCGTTCCAGGTGAATTCGTAGATGGCCTGCGCTGCCAGGTCGAAGCGGTAGGCATCGATGTTCTCGGTGGTGGTGGCGATGGTGCGTTGCAGGCGCGAGAGGATCCAGCGATCGGCAGCGGACAGCTCGATATCGCCGCCTTCCTGCCCGCAGTCCTTCCCTTCCGTGTTCATGAGCACATAACGCGCCGCGTTCCACAGCTTGTTGCAGAAGTTGCGGTAGCCCTCGATGCGGCCGGTGTCGAAGTTGATGTCGCGGCCGGTGGAGGCGAGGGCGGCGAAGGTGAAGCGCAGGGCGTCGGTGCCGTAGGCGCGGATGCCTTCCGGGAATTCGGCGCGCGTCTGCTTTTCGATCTTCTTGGCCATCTCCGGCTGCATGAGGCCGGAGGTGCGCTTTTTCACCAGGGTTTCCAGGTCGATGCCGTCGATGAGGTCGATGGGATCGAGCACGTTGCCCTTGGACTTGGACATCTTCTGGCCGTGGGCGTCGCGCACCAGGCCGTGGATGTAGACCTCGCGGAACGGCACGTCGCCCATGAACTTCAGGCCCATCATGATCATGCGGGCGACCCAGAAGAAGATGATGTCGAAGCCGGTGACCAGCACCGAGGTGGGATAGAAGGCCTTCAGTTCCGGCGTCTGCTCGGGCCAGCCCAGGGTCGAGAAGGGCCACAGGGCGGAGGAGAACCAGGTGTCGAGCACGTCCTCATCCTGGCGCAGCGCCACGTCGAAGCCGAGCTTGTGCTTCTCGCGCACCTCCGCCTCGGAGCGGCCCACGTACACGTTGCCCTGTTCGTCATACCACGCCGGCACGCGATGGCCCCACCAGATCTGGCGGCTGATGCACCAGTCTTCGATTTTGCGCATCCAGTCGTAGTAGGTGTTCTTCCAGCTGTCCGGCACAAAGCGCACGCGGCCGTCTTCCACGCACTTGATGGCCTCTTCGGCCAGCGGGCCCACCTTCACGTACCACTGATCGGTGAGGAAGGGCTCAATGACCGAGTGGGTGCGGTCGCCGCGCGGCACCATGAGCTTGTGGTCCTGCACCTTTTCCAGCAGGTCCAGTTCCTTCAGGTCGCGCACGATCTGGTCGCGGGCCTCGTAGCGGTCCAGGCCGCGGTATTGCACCGGCGCTTCGTCGTTGATCTTCGCGTCCGGCGTGAACACGTTGATCTGCGGCAGGTTGTGACGGCTTCCCACCTTGTAGTCGTTGAAGTCGTGGGCGGGGGTGATCTTCACGCAGCCGGTGCCGAATTCCGGGTCCACGTAGTCGTCGGCGATGATGGGGATCTCGCGGCCCACCAGCGGCAGGGTGACGGTGCGGCCGATGAGGTGCTTGTAGCGTTCGTCCTCCGGATGCACGGCCACGGCGCTGTCGCCCAGCATGGTCTCGGGGCGGGTGGTGGCCACCACCAGGTGACCGCTGCCGTCGGACAGCGGATAACGGAAGTGCCACATGTAGCCGTTCTCTTCCTCGTTGATGACTTCGAGGTCGGAGACGGCGGTGAGTAGCACCGGGTCCCAGTTCACCAGGCGCTTGCCGCGGTAGATGAGGTCTTCCTCGTACAGGCGCACGAACACCTCCTTCACCGCGGCGGACAGGCCCTCGTCCATGGTGAAGCGTTCGCGCGACCAGTCGGCGGAGGCGCCCATGCGGCGCAGCTGGCGGGTGATGGTGCCGCCCGATTCGGCCTTCCACTCCCACACGCGCTCGAGGAATTTCTCACGGCCCAGGTCGCGGCGGTTGCTGCCCTCTGCCAGCAGCTTGCGCTCCACCACCATCTGGGTGGCGATGCCGGCGTGGTCGGTGCCGGGCTGCCACAGGGTGTTCTCGCCGCGCATGCGGTGATAGCGGATGAGCCCGTCCATGATGGTGTCCTGGAAGGCATGGCCCATGTGCAGCGAGCCCGTGACGTTGGGCGGCGGGATCATGATGCAGTAGGCCGCTTCCCCACCCTGCGGGGCGAAGTAGTTGTTCTGCTCCCAGGTCGCGTACCAGCGTTGCTCGATGTCGTGGGGGTTGTAGGACTTGTCCATGGAGGGGATGCTCGGGAAAAGGGCCGGAAAATGAAGTCGGCCATTATAGCGGCTTGGGGGAGGGCGGGGCAGGGCGATGTCCCCAGGGGCACGCAGCACGGTTTGCAGATAAACGCGGAGGCCGCGGAGGTTCGGAGGGCGCGGAGGAGGACAAAACACCCCTTTTTTCCTCCGCGTACTCCGCGCCTCCGCGACCTCCGCGTTTTATGCCCGGATTAGTGGACCGTCGCCTCAGGTGTTGGCCGTCTTACCGGACTTGATGGTGTGGGATTCCAGGGCGTAGCCGCGGTCGCGGTAGAAGCGGTAGCGCTCGCGGCCCTGCTGGCGCTGCTGTTCGTCGCCGTCGATGACCTCGGCCACGCGCTCGAAGCGGCTGAAGAAGGCCGGTACCTGCACGCCCAGGTTCACCAGTACGTCGGCGTGGTCGAGCGGGTCGTCCCCGTGGCCCACGTGCACCCGCGCCTCCGGGTCATCGCTCGCGGCACCGCCGGTGTGTGGGATGAAGCTGCCGCCGCGGAAGGTCCACAGCAGGTCGTCGAGGCGCGCCGCCTGCTCGGGCGTGTCCACGTGCAGATACACGCGATGACCCTGCTGATAGGCCTTCTCCGTGAGCCGGCAGGCGAAGCGCCAGCGGGCATCGCCGTCCTCGTCCTCCAGGATGTAAAAATCAACGCGCGTCATCGTTATTACTCGCAATTAAACGCGGAGGCCGCGGAGGCGCAGAGGACGCGGAGAAAACCAGTTGAGTTTCTCTGCGATCTCCGCGCCTCCGCGTACTCCGCGTTGGGGTATTGCGACGGAGTGCTCAGGCTCCGGCGCGGTCGACCAGGTACTGCACCAGCAGCGGCACCGGGCGGCCGGTGGCGCCCTTGTCGCCGCCTTCGGCCCAGGCCACGCCGGCCACGTCCAGGTGGGCCCAGCGCAGGTCCTTGGTGAAGCGCGACAGGAAGCAGGCGGCGGTGATGGCGCCCGCATACCGGCCGCCCACGTTGGCCACGTCGGCGAAGTTGCTCTTGAGCTGTTCCTGGTATTCATCCCACAGGGGCAGCTGCCAGGCGCGGTCGCCGGAGGTCTGGCCCGCGGCCAGCAGCCCGTCCACCAGGTCCTGGTCGTTGCCGAGCACGCCCGCGGCGTGCTTGCCCAGGGCCACCACGCAGGCGCCGGTGAGTGTGGCCACGTCGATGACCACCTCGGGGTTGAAGCGCCTGGCGTAGGTGAGGGCGTCACACAAAATGAGACGGCCTTCGGCGTCGGTGTTGAGGATCTCGATGGTCTGCCCCGACATGGCGGTGACGATATCGCCGGGCTTGTTGGCATTGCCGTCCGGCAGGTTCTCGGAGCTGGGCACCACGGCCACCACGTTCAGCTTCAGTCCCAGTTCGGCGATGGCCTGCATGGCGCCCAGCACGCCGGCGCCGCCGCACATGTCGAACTTCATCTGGTCCATGTCGGCCGCAGGCTTGAGGGAGATGCCGCCCGCGTCGAAGGTGAGGCCCTTGCCCACCAGCACCACGGGCTTGTTGCGTGCCCCGGCCGGTTTGTACTCCATGACGATGAGCCGGGGCGGCTGGCGGCTGCCCTTGGCCACGGACAGCAGTGCGCCCATGCCGAGCTTCTCCATGGCCTTGGCGTCGAGCACGTTCACCTTCACGGTCTTGTACTTGCGGCCGATGGCCTTGGCCTGCTCGCCGAGGTAGGTGGGGGTGCAGATGTTGCCCGGCAGGTTGCCCAGGGTGCGGGCCAGCGCCACGCCCGCGGCGGTAGCCTCGCCCTGGCGAATGCCCTGTTCGGCGGCGCGGGTCTCCGCGGCGTTTGCGGTGATCAGGGTGAGCCTGGCGAGGACGGGCCGGTCCTCCGGCTTCTTCTCGCTCTTGGTCTCGTCGAACAGGTACAGTGCCTGGCTCGCCGCCTCCACCGCCTGGCTCGCCTTCCAGCGGGTATCGCGGCCCTTGACCGGCAGTTCCAGCAGCAGGGCCGTGGCTTCCTTGGCCGCCGTGCCCTTCACGGCATTGACGGCGCCCTGCCAGAGTTTGCGATAAGCAGCATCGCCCAGCTCATCCTCCTTGCCCGCGCCCACCAGCAGCAGGCGTTCACAGGCGAGTCCGGCGGGCTTGCGCAGCATGAGCGTCTGGCCGGCCTTGCCTTTCAGGTCGCCGCTCTTGAGGGCCTCGGTGATGGCGCCGCCGCTCGCCTTGTCCAGGGCGGCAGCGCCCGTGCTGAGCTTCTTGTTCTCAAACACGGCGGTGATGAGGCAGGCGGTGCGCAGCTTGTCGGCGGCACCGGCCTTGGCGAGGAATTGCATGAAGCGGCTCCGGTATTTGGTTGTTCTTGGGCAGTAGCGCCGTTTTTCCGCAGATATCTATAGCGTAAACTTGGCAGCCTCTTCAACGGCGCGGACCACGCGTGATCATCGATCGTTACTTTTTCCGCGAGCTCGGCATGGCGCTGCTGGGCGTCGGCTTCCTGTTGGTGCTCATCATCCTGAGCGCCACGTTCGCGCGCGTCCTCTCCGAGGCTGCCAGCGGCGCCTATCCGCAGCAGGTGGTACTCACGCTTTTTGCGTTGAAGAGCATCGCGAACCTTTCCGTACTGGTGCCGCTGGCCTTCTTCCTGGCCGTATTGCTGGCGCTGGGGCGCATGTACCAGGACAGCGAGATGGTGGTGCTGGCCGCGTGCGGTGTGCGCCCGCGGCACACCCTGCGCGCGGTCGGCGCACTGGCGACGGTGGTGGGGATGGCGGCGGCAGCGCTCTCGCTGTTCATCGTCCCGTACGCCAACGAGCGCAGCCAGCAGGTGCTCGACGAGGCTCAGGCGCGTACGGAAGTCGAAGGTATCGTCGCGGGTCGTTTCAATATGGGCGGCAGCACTGAGCATCTCATCTACGTGGAGGAGATCTCGCGCGATCGCAAGACGCTGCGCACTGTGTTTGCCAGAAGCGTTACCCAGGAGGGCGTGCCGGTGGTCGTCTCCGCGGCACGCGGCCGACAGGAAGTGAATCCCGAAACCGGCGACCGCTATCTGGTGCTGGAGGACGGTTATCGCTACGACGGTCACCCCGGCCATCCCGATTTCCGCATCATCCGCTTCGACACCCACGGCCTGCGCATCGACCAGCGCGCGGTGATCGCCTCGAACCGCGCCATGCGCTCGCTGCCGACCCGAGCCTTGCTGGATGGTAATCCCGGACGGACCGCCGAACTCCAGGAGCGCCTCTCCACGCCCATCTCTGCCCTGCTGCTCGGACTGCTGGCAGTGCCGCTGGCGCGCACCAATCCACGCCAGGGCCGCTACGGGAAGCTGTTCACCGGTTTGATCGTGTACGTCGTCTACCACAACCTCATCAGCATGGCCGCCTCATGGGTGGATCGCGAGGTGGTGTCACCCTGGCTGGGCGTGTGGTGGGTGCATCTGCTCATGCTGGGCGTGGTGCTGTTCCTGTTGCGGCGCCAGGAGCAGATGCCACGTCCATGGCGACCGTGGTGGCGACGGGGGGCCGCGGCATGAAGACACTGGACCGCTACATCGCGCGCGTGGTGTTGGCGCACAGCGGCGTGGTCATGCTGGTACTGCTATCTGTGTACGTATTCATGTCGTTCGTCGACCAGATGGAAGACGTCGGCCGCGGCACCTACACCTTTGCGAGCGCGGTGGCCTATGTGGCCATGCTCATCCCGCGCCAGATCTACGAGTTGTTTCCCATGATCGCGCTGCTGGGCACCCTGCTCGGCCTCGGCTCCCTGGCGAGCACCAGCGAACTTACGGTGATCCGCGCCGCCGGCGTGTCGGTGCGCCGTATCACGCTGTCGGTGTTCAAGGTGGGTCTCGTCATGGTGCTGTTCGCGGTGATCATGGGCGAGGTGCTGGCGCCGCCGCTGGAAAAACAGGCGCGGGTGCAGCGTGTCACCCAGCTGGCCAAGAACATCAGCATCGGCGCGGACGACGGCGTGTGGGTGCGCGAAGACGACACCTACATCAACTACATCAACATCGGTCGTCTGCTGCCGGATGGCATCGCGAGCAATGTGCGCATCTACCGTTTCGACAGGCAGCACCGGCTGGTTGAGGCGATTGCCGCCGGGCGCGCCAAGTACACGGGGCGTACCTGGCAGCTTCACAATGTACGCACCAGTTACATCGGCGCGGACGCGGTGCGCGTGAGCCACGACAAGACCCGCGACTGGAAGGCGGGGCTCACGCCGGATGTATTCCGTGTGGCCGCAGTGCCGCCCCAGAACCTGTCCGCCTGGGACCTGTACCAGTATGTCGTCTACCTGCGCGGCAACAACCTGGATTCGAAACAGTACGAACTGGCCTTCTGGATCCGCGTGATCACGCCCTTTGCCACCGCCGGCATGGTGCTCATGGCACTGCCGTTCGTGTTCGGTTCGCTGCGCTCGGTGGGCATCGGTCAGCGCATCATGGTCGGCGTGCTGATCGGCATCGGCTTCTACCTGTTCAACGCCATCTTCAGCCGCTTCGGCGTGGTGTACGAACTCCCCCCTTTCCTCAGCGCGGTACTCCCGACCATGGTGGTTTTCGGGGTCTGGTGGCTGTTGATGCGGCGGGTGGTTTAGCGGCAAGAAGAAAGGCCAAACACGGGGGACAGGGGGAGAAGAACTATCATTCAGGCCGTACTTATGCACCCGCGCGTAGGTCACGTTGGCGCGCAGCGCCTACGTGACAGATCCGGCCCGAAGATGTCACGTAGCTTCGCAACGTGACCTACGACTGCTCGGGTCGCGAGCAGAAATCGCTCCCATAAGACCGCCTCTTCTTCACCCTGTGTTCCCCGTGGTTACTGCTTTTTCTTCTCCTTCGGCAGCACCACCAGCACGGTTTCGGAGACGAGGTCGTGCCAGGTGCGTTTTTCGCGGTCGACGAGGGACCAGAGGAAGCCGAGGCCCAGCACCGCCCAGGACAGAATGGCCACCAGATAACGCAGCCCGGCCTGGCCCCAGGTAATGGTCTGGCCGTCGGGGCGCTGCACGCGCACGCGCCAGGCGCGCATGCCCAGGGTCTGTCCGCCATGGGTCCAGAACCCGCCGAAAAAGGCGAACACCACGGCGAAGAAATACAGCGTGTAAAACGGATTGTCCGGGCTGAGCACCTTGGTGAGCGGCTGGATTAGCACACCGGCGAGGAACACCACGCCGAACAGCAAAATGGCGTCATACACGATGGCGGCAAGTCGGCGTATCAGGCCGCAGCGGGGCAGGGCAGTGTCGTTCATGCCGGCGATTGTAAATGACCGTCCGAAGAAAAAGCATTAACACGGGGAACACGGGGAACACGGGGAACACGGGGAACACGGGGAACACGGGGAACACGGGGAACACGGGGAACACGGGGAACACGGGGAACACGGGGAAAGAAAAAAGGTTTGCTCAGGAGATTTGTGGGAGCGAGCTTCTGCTCGCGATTCCGCTGGCTGTCGCGAGCGGAAGTCGTAGGTCACGTTGCGAAGCTACGTGACATCTTCGGGCCGGATCCGTCACGTAGGCGCTGCGCGCCAACGTGACCTACGCGCTATCGCGAGCAGAAGCTCGCTCCCACAAGACGATCCTCCTCAACGAATTTTCTTCCCCCGTGTTCCCCGTGTCCCCCGTGGTCAAAGCTTTTTGCCTTTCCCGGATCGCAGCCGCGCCAGACGATCGGCGCGCTGCACGTGGGTCTGCCAGGGGCCGTAGAGTTGGCCGCGGGAGGCGAGGCTTTCGAGGGTGCGGGTGGTTTGCTCGGACAGGCGCGCGGGCGGGGCGTCCTTGTAGGGGGTGCCGGGCAGGGGCATGAAGGCGTGGCCGTGGATGCGGGCGCCGAGGCGGGCGAGTTCTTCCGCCAGTTGCAGCGAGGCGAGCACCTCGTCGTCGGTCTCGCCCGGCAGGCCGAACAGGAAGTCCACGTTGACCTTGAAACCGGCCTCCACCGCATAGCGCACGGCGGCGCGCACCGAGTCCACGTCGTGACCGCGGCCGCTGCGGTCCAGCACCGCCTGGGCGCCGGACTGGCCGCCGATGATCAGGTTGTCGTTGTTCACGTAGCGCTTGATCACCGCCAGCGCCGCGGGCGAGACGTGTTCGGGGCGCAGCTCCGAGGGGAAGGTACCGAAGAAGATCCGCCCTTCCGGCCCCACGGTCTCGCGCACGCCCGCGAGCAGGGCCTCCACCGCATCCAGGTTCACGGAGGCGTCGGACGAGCCGTAGGACAGGGCGGTGGGGGTGATGAAGCGGTAGTCGCGCACACCCGCGGCGCGCATCAGCGCCGTGTAGGCGCGCACGTTCGCCACGCTGCGATGGCGAAAGCGCGCCTTGCCGAAGAAGGGCGTCTGGCAGAAGCGGCAGGCGTAGATGCAGCCGCGGGTGATCTCGATGGGGCCGAAGCGGAAGGCGCCGGGGGCGCCCGCGGGCCAGTGGTCCAGGTCCTCCACCTGGCCGCGCCCGCGCCGCACCAGGCGGCCGTCTTGCAGGCTGGCGACACCCGGCACCTCGGCGAGGGGCTCGCCCGTACCGAGCCGCCGTGCCAGTTCGGTGATGATGGGTTCGCCGTCGCCCAACGCCGCCAGGTCGAAGCCGGCGCGCAGGGTGAGTTCCGGTTCGGCGCTGGCATGCACGCCGCCCGCCACGTGCACGGCGCCCGTGGGGGCGAGTTCCCGCACCCGGGTCAGGTCCGCCGCCGCCGCCTCGAACTGGGGCGAGTAGAACGACCACCCCACCAGCACCGGCCGCCCCGCCGCCCCGTTCAGCACCTCGGCCGTGGCCTCCACCGTCTCGGGAAACGCCACCTCCACCGCCTGCGTGTCCGCACAGGCCTCCAGCGCCCCGGCGAGCACGTTGAGCGCGTAGCGGCCGGCGGTCTTGCGGTAATGAAAAACGACGAGCGGGCGGGTCATGGCGGCGGATTTTAGAGAAAAAGCTTGAACACGGGGGACACGGGGAACACGGGGATTCCATATCGTCTTGACCACCTGTAGGAGCGGCCTCAGGCGGCGATTCATCGTTTCAACCACGCCAATCGCGGCCTGAGGCCGCTCCTACAGCAGGTAACGGAATTGATTTCCCCCGTGTTCCCCGTGTCCCCCGTGTTAACGCTTTTCTCCCAGGTCCGGTAGAATTGACGGTTTCCGGAAACCCTCCTCCGCAAGGCCCGAATCATGCTGATCCTGCGCGGCAGTCCCGCCCTTTCTCCGTTCCGTCTCGACAAGAAGCTTGCCCAGGTGTGTGAGCGCGTGCCCGCGGTGGAGCATCTCTATGCGGAATACGTGCACTTCGCGGACCTGGAGCGGAATCTGCCCGCCGACGAAACCGCAGTGCTGGAACGCCTGCTCAGCTATGGTCCGACCATCCAGGTGGAGAATCCCCGCGGCCAGTTGCTGCTGGTGACGCCGCGCCCGGGCACCATTTCGCCCTGGTCCACCAAGGCCACGGACATCGCCCACAACTGCGGGCTCAAGCACATCCATCGCGTCGAGCGTGGCATCGCCTGGTATGCGGCCAAGGCCGGCGACGCGCCGCTCGACAACGATGAGCTCACTGCGGTGACTGCCCTGCTGCACGATCGCATGACCGAGGCGGTGTTTTTCACCCTGGAAGAGGCGGAAGGCCTGTTTCTGGTCACCGAGCCCGCGCCGCTCACCACCGTGGACATCCTCGGTGGCGGACGCGACGCGCTGGTGGCGGCCAACGGCGAGCTGGGCCTGGCGCTGGCGCCGGACGAGATCGATTATCTGGTGGAGAACTTCCAGAAGCTCGGCCGCAATCCCACCGACGTGGAGCTGATGATGTTCGCGCAGGCGAACTCGGAGCACTGCCGCCACAAGATCTTCAACGCCGACTGGATCATCGACGGCCAGAAACAGGACCACTCCCTGTTCAAGATGATCCGCAACACCTTCCACCACCACAAGGAAGGCGTGCTGTCCGCCTACAAGGACAACGCCGCGGTGCTCGAAGGTGCGGTCGCGGGCCGCTTCTACCCGGACCCGGCGAGCGGCGAGTACGGGTATCACCCCGAGCCCGTGCACATCTTGATCAAGGTGGAGACCCACAACCACCCCACCGCCATTTCCCCGCACCCGGGCGCGGCCACCGGCTCCGGCGGCGAGATCCGCGACGAGGGCGCCACCGGCCGCGGCGGCAAGCCCAAGGCGGGTCTCACCGGCTTTTCCGTGTCGAACCTGCGCATCCCCGGTTTCGAGCAGCCCTGGGAGACCGATTTCGGCAAGCCCGGGCGCATCGTCTCCGCACTGGACATCATGCTGGAAGGCCCCATCGGCGCCGCCTCGTTCAACAACGAATTCGGCCGTCCGTCCATCAACGGCTATTTCCGCACCTTCGAGGAGAAGGTCCCGGGACCGAACGGCGACGAGGTGCGCGGCTATCACAAGCCCATCATGATCGCCGGCGGCCTTGGCAACATCTGCGCCATCCACGTGGAGAAGGACCTGATTCCCCCCGGCGCGCAGCTCATCGTGCTGGGCGGCCCGGCCATGCTCATCGGCCTGGGCGGCGGCGCCGCGTCCTCCATGGCCCAGGGCACCAGCCACGAGGACCTGGACTTCGCCTCGGTGCAGCGCAGCAATCCGGAAATGGAGCGCCGCTGCCAGGAGGTGATCGATCGCTGCTGGCAGCAGGGCGAGGGCAATCCCATCATCTCCATCCATGACGTGGGCGCGGGCGGCCTGTCCAACGCCATGCCCGAACTGGTGAACGACGCCGGTCGCGGCGCGCGTTTCGAGCTGCGCACCATCCCCAACGACGAGCCCGGCATGTCGCCCAAGGAGATCTGGTGCAACGAGGCCCAGGAGCGTTATGTGCTCGCCGTGGCGCCGGAGCGCATGGAGGAGTTCAACGCCATCTGCGAACGCGAGCGCTGCCCCTACGCGGTGATCGGCGAGGCCACCGACGAGCAACAGCTGGTGGTGGGCGACGCGCACTTCGACAACACCCCCGTGGACATGCCCATGGAGGTGCTGCTGGGCAAGCCGCCCAAGATGCTGCGCGACGTGCAGCACAAGCCGTTCCAGAAGCCCGATTTCGACACGCGCGGCGTGGACCTGCGTGATGCGGCCTATCGGCTGCTGAAGCTGCCCACCATCGCCGACAAGCGCTTCCTCATTACCATCGGCGATCGCACCGTCACCGGCCTCATCACCCGCGACCAGATGGTCGGCCCCTGGCAGGAGCCGGTGGCGGACTGCGCCGTGACGGCGACCAGCTTCGACACCTACACCGGCGAGGCCATGGCCATGGGCGAGCGCACGCCGGTGGCGTTGGTGGACCACGCCGCGTCGGCGCGCATGGCGGTGGCCGAGGCCATCACCAAC
Organism: Gammaproteobacteria bacterium; assembly: GCA_041685115.1. Taxonomy (GTDB): domain Bacteria; phylum Pseudomonadota; class Gammaproteobacteria; order Thiohalomonadales; family Thiohalomonadaceae; genus JALOAT01. Next base: position 27,510 of record JAWLGK010000032.1, read on the forward strand.
ATCGCCGCGGCGCGCATCGGCAAACTCTCCGATATCAAACTGTCCGCCAACTGGATGGCGCCCGCCGGTCATCCCGGTGAAGACGCCGGCCTGTTCGAGGCGGTAAAGGC
>JAWLGK010000033.1:0-26538 GCA_041685115.1 Gammaproteobacteria bacterium
CACAGCGACGCAGTTACCTTCGACTACGAGGTCTTGGCTTACCCCGACACGGACTTTCACCGTGCTGTGTGCGCGCCTTCACGAGCGCACTGGGAGCGGGCTTCCGCCCGCGATTTGTGCGTTGCCCTTTTGTTGTCTCTGTGCCTCTGTGTTGGACCTTTCCTTCACCCGCCGATGTCACCCGGCAACGGTTCGCCGATGTGCAGGCGTCGGATGGCGTCGGCGAGGGCGGGGGCGCAGCCGATGACCGTGAGGCGGCTGCACAATGCGGCCGGTGCGAGATCCGCGGGAACGCTGTCGGTAACGAACAGCGAATCCAGGGGGGCCGCATTCAGGGTGTCCACCGCCTGAGCGCTGAACAGACCGTGCGCCGCGGCGACGATGATGCGCGTCGCGCCTGCACGGGCGCACGCCTCGGCGGCGCGCCGCACGGTGGTGCCACCGGCGACCAGGTCATCAACGATGACCACGGTGCGGCCCTGCACCTCGCCCACCAGATGCTCGCCGGACACGACCCCGCCGCTGCGGCGCTTTTCCATGAAGCCGGCGCCGAGCGGGCGCATGAGCTTCGCCTCCAGTGCGCGCCGGAATCCGTCCGCACGCTTCACGCCGCCCACATCGGGCGAGAGCACCACGACCTCGGCGTCGCCCACCGCGGCGGCCACGGGTCCGGTGAACAGGTGGTGGGAATCCAGGTGTTCGGCGGCGCAGCGGAAGGCGTTCTGATAGGCGGCGACGTTGTGTACTTCGAGGGTGAGGATGCGATCGGTGTCCACGGCCTCGAACAACTGGGCTACGTAGCGGGTGGTGACCGGATCGTTGGGTTGGGTGCGGCGGTCCTTGCGGCTGTAGCCGAGATAGGGCACGACGGCGGTCACCCGCGTTGCGCCGTTGGTGCGCAGCGCGGCGATGAAGAACAGCAGGCGCAGCAGCTTGGCGTCGACACTCTGCCCGCCCAGCCCATGCAGGGACTGGAGCACATAGACGTCGCGCTCACGCACGTTGGTGAGCGGGCGCGATTTGTGTTCGCCGTCTTCGAAGCCCCGTTCCTCGTGGAGCGCGAGGGCGCCGCCGAGGGCGGCGGACACGCGTTCGCCCAACGGGCGCGTGGCCTCCAGGGCGAACACCAGGGGCGGCCCATGCATGCTCAGGCCTTGAGATGGCGCACGAACCACTCGCCGGCGAGGCGCGCCACCTGTTCCAGCGTGCCCGGCTCCTCGAACAGATGGCTCGCGCCGGGCACGACGGCGGTTTCGTGCGGCCCGCCGAGGGCGGCGGCCGCCGTGCGGTTGAGTTCGAGCACGACGTCGTCCAAGCCACCGACAATGAGCAGGGTGGGGGCCTTCACCAGCGGCAGCGCGTCGGCCAGATCGGGCCGGCCGCCCCGTGACACCACTGCGCCGATCAAAGCGGGTTTTGCGGCCGCCACGTTCAGTGTGGCGGCGGCACCCGTGCTGGCGCCGAACAGCCCCAGTGGCAGCGCCGCAGTGGCCGGCTGTGCGTGCACCCAATCGGCGGCGCCGGCGAGGCGCTCCGTCAACAGCGCGATGTCAAAGCGCAGCGCCGCGGTCGCCATGTCCGCCACCTGCTCCTGGGGCGTGAGCAGATCGAACAACAAGGTGGTGAGGCCGTGCCCGTTGAGCTGCTCGGCCACGAAGCGGTTGCGCACGCTGAAGCGGCTGCTGCCGCTACCGTGGGCGAACAACACCAGGCCGTGCGCGCGCACAGGCAGCGCCAGGTCGCCGGGCAGGGCCGCCCCGCGGCTCTCGATTAAAACCTCGCTCATCCGGGCGCTCCTTGCGACAGCAGGGCGATCACCTCGTCGTCGCTCACCTGGGCGAATTCCGCGAAGAACTGGCTCACCGCATAAAACACCGCGGGCGCCGCGAGGCAGACCAGTTCGTCCACTTCTTTCTCCAGGCGCGCGACGGTCTCGGCCGGCGCAACGCCGATGGCGGCGATGAGCCGCCGCGGACCTTGCGCGCGCAGCGCACGCAGGGCGGCGATCAAGGTGGCGCCCGTGGCCACGCCGTCGTCCACCACGATGCAGAGGCGTCCGCGCGCATCCACCGGCGCGCGTCCGTAGCGCAGCCGCCGCTCGCGCAGGCGCTCCAGTTGCCGCGCGCTCTCCCGCGCCACGTAATCCTCATCAATGTGCAAGGCGTGGGCCGCCGGCGAAAGCACCACCTTGCCGTTCTCGTCCACCGAGCCGATGGCGAATTCGGGATTGCCGGGTGCGCCGAGCTTGTGCACCAGCACCACGTCCAGCTCGCCGCCGAGCGCATCGGCCACCACCCGTCCCATGGGCACGCCGCCGCGCGGAATGGCGAGCACCAACGGGTGCTGGCCGCGATAGCGGGCCAGTTGTTCGGCGATGCGTTCTGCGGCCTGCTCACGACTGGCGAACACGTCGGTGCCTCGCACGGTGCGGCGACTCAACTCCAGCGTAGCCCAAGGCCGCCGTCGGGCAGGGTCACCACGCGGTTGCCGAGGCCCTCGCCCTCGCGGGTGAGGGTGTGTTGCAACCACTGCACCGCCTCGGCATCGGCGCGCTCCAGGCGCATGCGGCGCAGACGCATGGGCGTCATGCGTAGGGCCTCCAGGGCGCCGTCATCGCGAAGGCGCGGGAAATACAGCAAGGACAGCTCGCCGCGATAGCCGGCATGGCCGCCGATGCCTTCGTAGTCGTTGATGAGATCGCCGCAGCCGTACAGCACCAGACGGCCGTGGTAGACCTCCATGCCCAGCACGTGATGGGAGGAGTGGCCGTGCACCAGGTCGGCACCGGCCAGGTCGACGAGCGCATGGGCGAAGGCGCGCTGCGCTGCGGGGATGGGATAGCCCCAGTTTTCGCCCCAATGGATGGAGACCACCAGCCGATCGCCGGGGCGACGCACGGCGCGGCAGTGTTCACCGATGCGCCGCGCCGTAGCGGCAGACAGGTCGGCGAGCAGGTTGACGCCGGAGCGCTGTGCCGTGGCGGCCCAGTCCTCGGGAATGCCGCTGCTGGCGTGGCCGCAGCTGTAAACCAGCACGCGGCCGGCGGGCGTGTCGAGGATGGCCGGGCGTTGTGACGCGCGCGCATTCTCGCCCGCGCCGGTGGTCTGAATGCCGGCGCCGTGCAGCACTGCGAGGGTATCTTCCAGCCCTTCGCGCCCCCAGTCGAGTACGTGATTGTTGGCGAGCACGCAGCAATCGATCTGCGCGGCGCGCAGCAGGCCGACGTTGCCCGGGTGCATGTGATAGTGGATGCCCTTGCCGGGCCACGGCCGGGCGGATGTGGTGACGCTGGTCTCCAGATTCACGATACGCGCGTGCGGCGCCGCCGTGGCCAGCTCATCCAGGGCATCGCCCCAGGGATAGGCAAGATCCACCGGCCGCGGGATCGGGCCGTTCACCTGTTCGGCCAAGGTCACGTAGTCGCGCGCATCGGTGATCCAGGGCTCGTAGAGGCGGGGCTCCACGGCATGGGGCAGGATCTGGTCGATGCCGCGACCGGTCATCACGTCACCGCACAGGAACAGCGTGAGCACGCTCATGGATGCAGGTCGAGGCCTTCCCAGCGCGCAAGCGGGTCGGTGGAACGCACCACGTGCATGCCGGCATCGCGAAAGCGCTGGAACGCCGCATCGGCCTGCTCGGTGTAGTCCACCACGCCCGGCACCACCACCGGTGAACTGCAATCCTCCAGCAGGTATACCCGTCGCGCGAGGGACGGGTCGCCGGCGCGGATCTGTGACAGCAGATCCTCGATGGTCCAGGCCACGCAATGACTCTTGGCCTGTCCCGCGACCACCACCGCATCGAAACGCAGCAGGGTGTTGATGAGTTCCTCGTCGCGCACGGCGATGGCCTCGCCGTCGGGACCGGTGGTGACCTCCGGGCCGAGCACCGAGTAGTGTTCCGTGAGCGGATGGCGCCCCTTGACGCGAAAGTCCGTGACTGCGCGGCGGGCATGGGCATGGAAGAACACCGCTTCCTCCACTGACGACACCAGCGCATGGCCGATGCCGCCGAGCATGGCGTGATAGGGCCACACCGTCAGGTCGTACTTGCCGCTGGCGCGCAGGGCACGTACGTAATGGAGGAGATGACGCTGGCCGTACGTCGCTGAAATGCCGAGCTCCGCGGCCAATGCGGCGTTGAAGCGCCAGTGCCCGGCCTCGACGTCTTCCACACTGACGCGTGCGTAGGGTTCGGGATGGCGGCCGTGCGCGTCCACCAGGAAGGCAGGGTGGAAGATCTGATAGGCGAGGTGGGTGTCGAGGGTGGCCGTGATGCGGGTGATGAGATGCAGGTTGCGGTAGATGAACCGGCAAAGCCGTCGGCAGTCATCCACCGCACCGCTCCCGGATCGGCCCGACACGTACAGTTCGAATCCCGGGATGCAGAAGGTGTTCTGTACGTCCACCAGCAGCAGGCAGATGCGCAAGCGATCCTCCGCCGCCGGGCGCACGCCGTGTACTGCGGTCCATTGCACGGCATCACGCGCGCGCTGGGCATAGGGTACCCGCCAGACGCCGGACACGGCCGCGCCGTCGAAGTGCGCCGGCAGCGGAAGCTCATGAGCCATCGGCGTCCCGGGCCGGCTTCACATTCCGTGGTGCATGGACTTGGCCGCGTCGAGATGCTTTTTCAGGATGGGCGTGATCTCCACGGCGTAACGCTTCAGTTCCTCGTTGTGACCGTGCTCGGATTCGCTCTGATAAAGACCGATATCCTTTTCGTGCTCCTCGAGCGTGGTGGAGATGAACTGTTTGTCGAATTCCTCGCCGTCATAATTGGCGAAGTCGTCCAGCATCTTGCGGTGTTCACCCGAGGGCTCGGTGGACAGGCGCAGACCCAACTGCTCGGCCATCTTCGCCAGCTTGTCCTTCGTCTCGCCATGCTCCTTGAGCATCATGTCGGCAAAGTGCCGGAGCTCGGTCGAGGTCGCCTTTTTCCTGGCAAGCTTCGCCATTTCGATCTCGGCCACGCCGTCCTGGGCCGCCTTTTCGACGAACGCCCGATCCAGCTTCGACAGTTCGGATGCCATGGGCTCTCCTCCGTTCCGCAATCCGGCTGAGTGAAATGCACCGCGACGCCGGGCACTTCTTTATCCGAGTCTATGCAGGGCATCAGGGCGCCGCAAAGGCATGGGCCAACGGCTGGCGTTGTGGGTGTTACTGCAAGAAAGGGGAGGGATTGATCCTGCGGCTCACCGGGCGGTGAGGAGGAAAGTGGAGCGGGAAACGAGACTCGAACTCGCGACCCCAACCTTGGCAAGGTTGTGCTCTACCAACTGAGCTATTCCCGCTTGAAGGGGCGCAATTTTAACGACTCTTTTGCGGCTGTCAAACGCTATTTGCAGCAGGCGCTTCTGCGTGTAGTGGCATGCCGTGCATCCCGGGCCGTGTTTGCTATCCCTGCACAAAGGAGACAGCCCATGCACGCGTTGATCATCAGTGGCGACGGATTCGAGGACCAGGAGTTGCTCGTGCCCCGGGATGAACTGCGGGCAGACGGGTTCACGGTCGACGTGGTGACGCCCGGGGCCCAAGCCATTCACGGCAAGCGTGGGGCCGTGGTGAATGCCGACGGCGACATCGACAGCACCGACGCGGCCGCGTACGACCTGCTGGTGCTGCCCGGCGGCAAGGCGCCGGCGAAGCTGCGCAAGGATCCGAAGGTGCTGTCCCTGGCGCGTCACTTCATGGCGGCGCAGAAACCGGTGGCGGCCGTGTGCCACGGGCCGCAGATCCTGGTGTCCGCCGACGTGCTGCGTGGCAAGAAGGCGACGTCCTATGCGGCGGTGGCTGCCGAGCTGAAGGCCGCCGGGGCCGATTACATCGACGACGAGGTGGTGGTGGACGACAACCTCATCACCTCGCGCAAGCCCGCGGACCTGCCGGCCTTTGTGCGCGCCATCCGTCGCACCCTCGGCAATCGCGCTGCCCGCTCGCCATAAGGTTTCGCGGCACGGCGCGCGATAGGCTGCCGCGACGCCGGTCGATTGGTGTATCTTGCGCGCCATGACGACCTTTGCCGACTTCGATCTCCCCTACGAACTCACGCGCGCCCTCGACAAACTCGGGCTTGCCGAGCCCACGCCCGTTCAGGTACAGGCGATCCCGCCGGCGCTGGCGGGCCGCGACCTGCTGGTCTCGGCAGCCACCGGCTCGGGCAAGACCGCCGCGTTCCTGCTGCCCATGCTGGCACGCTTCCTCGACAACCCGGACACGCCCCCCGAGGCGGGTACGCGCGGGCTGATCATCGTGCCGACCCGCGAGCTGGCGCAGCAGATCCACGACGAATTCCTCAGGCTTGGCAGTTACACGCGCCTGCGCGCGGGCGTGATCACCGGCGGCGCACCCACGCGCCACCAGATCGCCACGCTGCGCAAGAACCCGGAGATCCTCATCGCCACGCCCGGCCGCCTGCTGGAGCACCTGGATCGCGGCGAGGCGGAGTTGGGTGATCTGGAGGTGCTGGTGCTGGACGAGGCCGATCGCATGCTCGACATGGGCTTTGCGCCGGACGTGCTCAGCATCCTCACGCGCTGCGCACCGGAACGTCAGTCCATCCTCCTGTCCGCCACGCTCCATCACCGTGGCCTCAAGCCGTTCACCGACCAGTTGCTGCGTGACCCGGAGGTCGTGGCCGTGGACCCGGCCCGCGCCATGCCCGCGGTGATCCACCAGCAGGTGATCCTGGCGGACAGCCCGGAGCACAAACGCGCCCTGGCCACCTGGCTGTTGCAGAACGAGCCGTATGAAAAGGCGGTGGTGTTCACCAACACCCGCGAGGGCGCCACGCGGCTCGGCGATGCGCTTCGAGCGCAGGGCGTGCGCGCCGGCGTGATCCACGGTGACATCGAGCAGCGCGAGCGCAATCGCGTGCTCGGGCTGTTGCGCAACGGCCAGATCAACGTGCTCGTGGCCACCGATGTGGCGGCGCGCGGCCTGGACGTGCCGGGCGTGCAACTGGTGATCAATTTCGATGTGGCGCGCAGCGGCGACGACCACCTGCACCGCACCGGACGCACCGGACGCGCGGGCGAGCGCGGGCTGGCCGTGTCGCTGGTGGGCCATGCGGACTGGAACAACATGGCCAGCATCGAGCGCTATCTGCGCCTTGAGGTGGAGCGCCGCGTCGTCCCGGGACTGAAGGCGAAGTTCGAAGGCCCGCGCAAGGCCGCGGGCAAGAAACCGGAGCGTAAGACCAAGTCTGCCGCCCCCAAGCCCAAGCAACGTCACCGGGATCTGAAGAACAAGGGCAAGCGCCGCGTACCCACCGGCGCTCGGGACACCGCGCCCGGCGACATGCCGCCGCCCAGGAAGCCGCGCAAGGAAGATTGAGCCGTTGTTTCAACCTGGACCGGTGCGCCGGAGATGCTGCGCGGTTCAGGTTCGATTCGGGGCCATCAGCCAAGATGATCCCGGATTTCGCTGCGCTTCATCCGGGCTACGTGTCAGGCGCGCAGTGCCGTGTGGGGTCTCGCTGCGTGATGTATTTGCTAGGGTTACTCCCAGCCGGCGGGACTGGCTGGGAGTGAGCGAGAGGAATACCTATGACCCTGGAAAAAGCGCGACAACTCATCGAAGTGCAATCCCGTTTCGGCGGCGGTTACAACCGCAACGGGGTACGGCTGATTCTCGGCGAGGTGCACCGCGAGCACGGCCAACAGGTGGTGGACCGGCTGATCCGCGAATTCGATCTTCAGGCGGTGTTCGGTATCTCGCCCGGTTCGGATTTTTCACACTTCGGCCGTTGAACGGGTTCGGCATGGGTGCACAATAGGCGTCCGCCCCGCAAGGCCGTATTCCATGATCAACCTGAAAGCCCTCTACACCCTGTCCAGCGAATCGCCGGCCGCGATCACCCGGCTGGCCGAGCAGCACGGGCTCGACCCGGTGGTGTCCATGGGCGTAGTGAAGCTGCTTCTTGCCAACGACGGCAATCTCGCCAGCCTCTCGCCGCGCCAGAAACAGCATTTCGAGCTTTCCATCAAGCCGCTCATCGGCTGAACGGCCGCGGCGCCGCGATTTCGCTACAATAGGGCGCCGCCATCGCCCGCCGCTCTCATCTTCATCCCATGCCCGTGCCTACCGATTCCCTGGAACTGCTTGCCCCGGCCAAGACCGCCGAGATCGGCCGCGAGGCCATCCTGCACGGGGCCGATGCGGTATACATCGGCGGCCCGCTGTTCGGTGCGCGGGCCAACGCCGGCAATTCGGTGAGCGACATCGCGGCTCTCGCCGAGTTTGCCCACCGCTACCATGCCCAGGTGTTCGCCACCCTGAACACCATCCTCCACGACGATGAACTGGAGCCGGCCCGTGCGCTGGTGTGGCAGCTGTATGACGCGGGCGTCGATGCGCTCATCGTGCAGGACATGGGCCTGCTGGAGCTGGATCTGCCGCCCATGGCGTTGCACGCCAGCACCCAGGCGGACATCCGCACCCCGGAAAAGGCGCGCTTTCTCAGCGACGTGGGCTTCTCGCAACTGGTGCTCGCCCGCGAGCTGTCGCTGCCGGAGATCCGTGCCGTGCACGCCGCCACCGATGCCACCCTCGAATATTTCATCCACGGCGCCATCTGTGTGGCCTTCTCGGGTCAGTGCTACATCAGTCACGCGCAGACCGGGCGCAGCGCCAACCGCGGCGACTGCTCGCAGGCGTGCCGCTTGCCGTACACCCTGACCGATCAACAGGGCAGGGTGGTGGCCTTTGAAAAACACCTGCTGTCCATGAAGGACAACAACCAGAGCGCCAACCTGCGTGCGCTGGTGGACGCCGGCATCCGCTCGTTCAAGATTGAAGGGCGCTACAAGGAGGCGCCCTACGTGAAGAACATCACCGCCCATTACCGGCAGCTGCTCGATGCCATCCTTGAGGAGCGCCCGGACCTGGCGCGTGCCTCCAGCGGCCGCAGCACCTTCACCTTCAAGCCGCACCCGGACAAGACCTTCCACCGCGGTGCGACCGACTATTTCGTCAACGGACGCGGCGCCGACATCGGCTCGTTCGATGCACCCACGTTCCGAGGCGTGCCCATCGGCACGGTCACCCGCGTGGGTGACGCGTGGTTCGAGATGGAAGCGGGCGAGTCGTTGCACAACGGCGACGGGCTCAGCTACATGCGCAAGCGTGAGGTGCTCGGACTGCGCGCCGATCGCGTGGAGCCGAAGGGTGCGGTATGGCGCGTCCACCCCAACGAGCGGCTTGGGGCCATGCCGGGGCTGAAACCGGGCACGCAGATGTTTCGCAACCGCGATCAGGCCTGGGAGCAGGCCCTGCTGAAAAAGTCCGCCGAGCGCCGCATCGAGGTGGACGTGTGTCTGGAGGCCGCGGCCGAGGGTCTGCGCCTGACCCTCACCGATGCGGACGGTTGCAGTGCCGTTGCGGAGGCCCGGCTGGCACTCGAACCCGCGCAACAGCCGGAGCGTGCGGCGGTGGCGCTGCGCGACAGTCTCGGCAAATTCGGCAATACGCCGTTTGCCGTCCGCGACATCCAGCTGCGGCTCGCGCCGGTGCCCTTCGTACCTGCGTCCGTGATCAACACCATGCGGCGCGAGGCGGTGGCCCGGCTCGAGGAGGGGCGCCTGCGTGCCTGGCATCGTCCGCCGCGCAAGGCGCCGCTGCAACCGCCCGCGGTATACCCTGAGACTTCGCTCAGTTACCTGGCCAACGTGTACAACCACAAGGCCCGGGCCTTCTACGAACGCCACGGCGTGCGCGTGATCGACGCCGCCTACGAGGCCCATCAGCAGGGCGGCGAGGTATCGCTGATGATCACCAAGCACTGCCTGCGCTTTTCCTTCAGCCTCTGCCCGAAGCAGGCCAAGGGCGTACAGGGCGTGCAGGGCCAGGTGCGCGCCGAGCCCATGACCCTGGTGAACGGCAACGAAAAACTCACCCTGACCTTCGATTGCCGTGCCTGTGAAATGCACGTGATAGGTCGCATCCGCAAGAATGTGCTGCACTCAGCGCCGCCCTCGGCGGTCACGGTTCCGCCTACTCCCAGCGCGTAAGAGCGGCCTCAAGCGGGATACTTTGTGCGTCTGTCGAATCCCTGTTCGCGGCTGAGGCCGCTCTTGCAGTGGATGTGTTGCGCACATGCACCGACGAGATATGCTTCGTGCGGCGTCGGTCATAGAACGATTGGTATTCACAAGCAGTTCTGACAAAATGCCGCGCCTATGCGCGACCTGCCCCGCAATCTCGGTATAGCTGCGAGTTACTTCCTGCTCGCCTATGCCACCTTCAATTTCCTCGCGGCCCACGGCGTATTTCCGGCGCCGCTGTGGCCCTCGGCGAGCATCGCCCTGGCCGCTGCGCTGATGGGCGGCCGGCGCCTGTGGCCCGGCATCTATTTGGGCTCCTTTGCGGCCAATTGGCTGCTGTTCGGCGCCAGCCCCGGGCTTGCCGCACTGATCTCTGTGTCGAACGTAGTCGGTCCCGCATTCGGTGCGGCGCTCATCCGCCGCACGGCAAAAACGACGGTGCCGTTTTTCGAATTGCCCCACGTGCTCTGGTTCGTGTTGTTCGGCGCACTGCTGCATGGGCTCATCGCAGCGAGCGGCGGGGTGGTGCTCGCGGTGATGAGCAACACCGTGGCCGCGAGCGAGGCCGTTACCCACTGGTTTCTCTGGACCCTGTCCGATGCGGGCGGCACGTTCCTGTTCGCTCCGGCGCTGCTCCTTTGGTGGCAGGACCACAAGGTCTCGCTGACCCGCGCCCAGTGGCTCGAAAACGGTGCGGTGGTCCTGGTCACCCTGCTGCTTGCGGCTGTCATGTTCTTCGGCATCCGCGACTACTTTCACCCGTTTTCGGGGCTGCCATACCTGCTGTTGGTGCCGCTCATGTGGCTGACGGTGCGCTGCTCGGTACGCGCAGGGACCGGTCTGCTTTCACTGCTGGCGCTGATCGCCATCACCGGCACCATCGCCGAGGCTGGCCCGTTTCATCTGCTCGGCGCCGAACGGCCGCTGCTCGGGGTGGGGCTGATGGTGGTTGCCATGGGCGTATCGACCCTGGTCGTGGGTGCCCTGGTGAGTGAACGGCGCGCCGCAGAGCGGCGCCTGCGTGAGCTGAACGAGAGTCTGGAGCAGCGCATCGCCGAGCGCACCGCCGAACTACACCGCCGCGCCACCCAGGATGGACTCACCGGGCTGGCCAACCGCACCCATTTCTTCGAAGTGGGCGAAGCGACACTGGCGGCCGCCCGTGCCAGCGGGCAGTCGCTGTCGGTGCTGCTCATCGATATGGATCGCCTGAAGGGTATCAACGACACCTTCGGGCACGGCGTTGGCGACGACGCCATCGTCACACTGGCGCTCGCCTGCCGCGCCTGCGTGCGCAGGGGGGATGTGCTGGGAAGGCTGGGCGGTGACGAGTTCGCCATCCTGTTGTCGGCGCAGTCCGCGACCGAGGCCGGGTTCGTTGCCCAGCGCATCGAGGCACACCTGGCGCAGCACTCAGCCGACGGCCTTCAGTTCACCGCGAGCATCGGCATTGCGGAGCTTCGTGCTCAGGACGGCTCGCTCGATGACGTGCTGGCGCGCGCCGATGCGGCCATGTACGAAAAAAAGCGCCAGCGGTTCGGCGATCATATGCGGGTCGTGCGTTTCCGCACCTGCTGAAGCGGATCTGATGCTTGTCGCATCCACGTGGCCTTTGTAGGCCATCAATGCGGTCGCGCCTGCGGCGGTCTGCTCCGTTGCGAGGCGCGCCGTCTTGCCAGGGCATAGCCCGCCGCCAGTGCGGCGGCTGCACTGCTAGTGCCCCGCCAACGGCTGAACCAGGCCTGCATGCTGCGCGGTTTCGCAATTTCATCAAAGCGGCCGTGGGCACCCATGTCCTGCTCCCAGGGTCCATAGAGGTTGCCGGGGCCGGCCGGCTGTTCCGTTGGCAGGAGCTGGCCGCGATAGCCGCGGGTGGCGAGATAGCGGTCGAGCCAGCGCCCGGGCAGCCAACGGGTGCCCAGGATCGCCTGGGCGGCCGGCAGGCCGATCCAGGTCTCGCGGCGTGGGTGGAACGCCGCATGTACGATGGCACGTGCGGCCACTTCGGGCTGAAATACCGGGTACGGGCATGGCCGCATGGCCGGTGCAATTGCGCGCCCAGTCGAACTGCGGCGTGTTCACCGCAGGGAGTTGCACCATGGTCACCTTGACGGGAGACTTATCGTGGCGCAGTTCAGTTTGTAGGGCGTCGGTGAAACCGCGAATGGCGAACTTGGCACCGCAATAGGGGGCCTGCAAGGGGATGCCGCGATAGGCAAGTGCGGAGCCGACCTGCACAACGGTGCCCCGGCCTTGGCGGCGCATGCGTTCGAGCGCCGCGAGTGTGCCGTACACCGTGCCCAGATAAGTGACCTCGGTGGCGCGCCGCACGTCGTCAGCCTTCAGGTCCTTCACCGGGCAGAAGACCGTGGCCATGGCGCAGTTGACCCAGATGTCGATGACGCAGAATTGCGCAATGACCTGGTCGGCGGCGCGCTCTACCTGAGCCGGGTCCGCCACGTCGGTGGCGATGGCGAGGGCCGTTCCGCCCGCCGCCCTCACATCCGCGCTGGCGCCTTCCAGGCCCGCAGCGCCGCGCGCGAGCAACGCCACCACGCAGCCGCGGCGCGCGAATTCAACCGCCGTGGCACGCCCGACGCCGGCCGATGCGCCGGTCACCACCACGACCTTTCCGTACCTTGTCACAGGCCGCCTCGCGTCTCACTTGCGCATTTCCCAAGCATAGAAACGCGTAGCCCGGATGAAGCGCAGCGCAATCCGGGGATTCCGCCGCTGCCGCCGCCAGGGAAAAACGGCCCAACGCAGAGAGGTGCAGAGAGGCGCAGACGCAAAGGCGCCAAGATCGCCGAGAAGGAAGACTCCTTCTTCAGCGGTGCTACTTGGCGTTCTCTGTGCCTTGGCGAGAGGGCTGCCTTCCCTGCGTCGAAGAGCAAAGAACTCAGGTGTTCTTCATACAGAGATTTTTTTCCACGGCCATGACAGCCGCTTCAACGCGCGAGTGCACGTCGAGTTTGCGGAGCACGGCTTTGACGTGCAGCTTGACCGTGCCGTCGGAGATACCGAGGTTGCGCGCGATGACCTTGTTGCTCTGTCCCTCGGCGAGCAGGCAGAGGATTTCCAGTTCGCGCGGGGTGAGGTCGGCGAAGGGGTTGGCGGCGGGGCGATCCTCGCTGCCGTCGCCCTGAATGGCCTTGGCGAGCACTGCGGTGAGTTCGGGCGCCACCACGGTCTTGCCCTCGCTGATCTCGCGCAGGGCGGCGACCAGATCGGCGGGCTCCATGTCCTTGAGCAGGTAGCCTTGTGCGCCGCTACGCAGGCATTCCACCAGGTCACGCTCCTCGTTGCTGGTGGTGAGCATGACGATGGGCATGATGAGCTCGGCCTCGCGCATGAGGCGCAGCACTTCCAGGCCGTTCATCTCCGGCATGCGCATGTCGAGCAGGATGATGTCGGGCTCCAGGCGCTGGGCCAGGGCCTTGCCTTCAACGCCGTTACCCACCGCCGCTACCACGTCGATACCATGGCGCTCGAGCAAGGTTTCCAGGCCGCTGCGGAACAGGGCGTGATCGTCAATCAGCAAAACACGCATGGTCAGCTCTTGCGTACCAAGGGAATGATTCTTTGCGCTTCCCGGGGTTTGGCTTCATTGGGATAGCGGAACGTCAACAACGTGCAGGTGCCTTCGCCGGCTTCGCTTTCGATGCACAGTTCGCCGCCCAGGCGGCGGGCGCGCTCCTGCATGATGGATTGGCCGATGTGTTCGCCCGGATGGCCGGAGAAGGCCGGCTTGCGCAGGCCGACGCCGTCGTCTTCCACCAGCACGCGATAGCTGCCGTCCTGATCGGACTTGAGCATGACGCGCACGGTCTGCGCCTGGCTGTGCTTGCGCACGTTGGCCAGCGCCTCCTGGACGATGCGCAGCACCTGGATCTCCAAGTCGACCGGCAGGCGCGCGGAATCCCATTCGGTTTGCAGCAGCACGTACATGCCGGTCTGCTTGCGGAAGCTGTTGACGAGGTCTTCCAGGGCCGGCAGCAGGCCGCGGGTGTTGATGGGGGCGCGGAAATGGGCGAGCAGTTCGCGCAATTCCACGTAGGCATCGTCCAGGCCGGACTTGATCTGCTGGATCTCGTCGTTGAGGGCATCCTTGGTGATGCCGTCGATGGTCTCCTGCAACATGCTCACCTGGAAACGCAGGCTGGCGAGGGTCTGGGCCAGGGAGTCGTGCAGCTCGTTGGCGAGGGCGGTGCGCTCCTGCATGATGAACAGGCGCTTGGCCTCACTGTCGAGGCGCGTCTTCTCGATAGCCATGCCCAGGTGGCGGCCCACCGAGGTGAACAGGGCCTTGAGATCCTCGCGCAGCTCGAAGCTGGATTTCTCCACGAACAGGTTGTAGACGCCGAGGGTCTCGCCGCGGTATTGCAGCGGGACCGCGATCATCTCCAGGCTGTCCGCGTTGTCGAGCATGGGTTTGCCGACGAAATGCCCGCAGTTGCGCAGGTCGTTCTGGAACATCACCTCGCCTTCGGACACGGCGTTGCCGCACAGGCAGCGCTGTACCGCCACGATGCGTTCCTTTTCGATGACCTCGTCATCGAGGCCGATGCTGGCCACCAGTTCCATCTGGTTGTGCTCGTTGAGCATGCGCACCGTACCCGCCTTGGCGTCGACGATATCGCGCATGGTGTGCAGAAAACGCACCAGCAGGTCGTTCAGGTCGCGGGAGACGTTGAGGCTCGCGGCCACGTCGTACAGCACCTGCAGCGAGCGCTTTTTCTGCTCGATGCGTTCGGTCTGCTTGCAGACCGCCGTTTCCATGTCCAGGGAGAGCGCCTGGAGGGCATCGGCCACACTGTTGATGTCCTGGGCGAGTGTCTTGAAGGTGCCTTCGGCGGGCTCTTGCAGGCGCACCGCCAGGTTGCCACCACGGATGCGCAGCGCCCAGTCGCGCACCTCGGCCAGGGGTAGGAACAGCTCGCGCCGGACCGTGCGGACCATGTAGAAGAGGGCGGTGAGCCCGGTGCCGCCGGCCAGGGCCAGGAGCCACGCCAACTGCATGGGATGTGCGGGGCCGCGCAGGGCCGCAATGCCGATGATCAGCAGGGCCAGGAGCGAGACAGCGAGCACCGAGGCCCAGGAAATGCACCGGCTCTGCACCTGCGGACAGGCGCGCCGGAACCAGGGGGTGCTGGGCGCCTTGGTGCTCGTGGCAGCATTGTGAAAGCGCATCGGTAAGCGGCAAACCCTTGGCAGAACAGGTGATCCCGCCTTATCAATCGGACGGGGCCTCGTAGTCTACCATAGCCTTTCCCCTGCCAGCAGGACGGCTTCCCCGCTTCTCCCATTCTCTGAAGACGACCCCCGGGCCGTCCGTGCGAGCGGCAGCCGGGCCTGGGTGGCTGCCATCCAGGCTCATTCGCCTGAGGCTAAATCGGCTGGCGTACTGGGTCCGGCCACCTCGCGCACCAGGCGAAAACCGATGATGTCGTAGCGCACACTGGGTCGGCAGTGCATGTGGCGCTTGCTGCACCGCGCGAAGTGCGCGTCGTGCGACCAGGCGCCGCCGCGCACCAGCCGGCTGGGGCCGCTGCCCGTGAATAACGGATTCAAACGGGTGTGTTTGTCGTAACCGTCGGACGCGTAGACGTCCGCCACCCATTCCCAGACATTGCCGGACATCTCGTGCACGCCCAGACGATTGGGCGGAAACGTGCCGACAGGTGCGGTTTCCGGCCACGGGTCGTCGTCGTCTCCAACGTAATTGGCAGTTCCATGGCTCAGTTCGTCGCCGCCCGTCCCGTAGCGGACCGGTTGCCCGCCGCCGCGGCAGACATACTCCCATTCGGCCTCCGTGGGCAGCCGAAAAAAGCCCTGGCCTTGCTGGTTGAGGCGGCGAATGAATTCCTCGATCTCCGAGAGCATGACGCTCTCCACGGGGTAGTCGTCGCCGCGGGCAAAGGTAGAAGGATTGGTCTCCATGACCCGGGCCCACTGCCCCTGGGTGACTTCATACTTGCCGATGTAGAAATCGTCTACGCACACCTCATGCACCGGGCGTTCATTGTGGTCGCCATCCCCGAACGTATCACCCATTGGGTAACACCCGCCCGTGATGGAGATAAATTCCATGCCAGTGAAAGGGTCTTTCCAGGGCGGCGGCACGCTCTCGGCATTCCCGGCGGCTACGGGTGCAACGCAGGCAAACGCACCAAGCAGAATCAGGATCCTCGCCATGTTGCTGTAACCGTGCATGGGTGCCTCTTTCGTTCTGGAATGTCGCGATGATCGTTCAACCACGTCTGCGCAAGGCACCCTACCTGAAGACGGATGGTGAAGAAAGATGCAAACGGCGCCGCATCGGACGGTGATGCAACGTGGGTGCAGTCGGCGCGACGGTGGGCACGGCCGGACCCTGCGCGCGACACCGGGCCGTCAGCCGTAACGACCGTCGATGCGGGGGAGGACCAGGAAAGGTGCGTACACGATCGCGAACAAGGTGAATGCCACGATCCACAACAGTTGCGCCGCTTCCATCCAGACCAAGTACAGCTGCGGCGCCAGAAGCGGCGCCACCACCCGCGCCAGCGCACCGGCAAGCAGAAGCAGAAACATGGGGGTGATCACCGCGGGCGGCTCAAAGACGTTGCGGCCGGTGTGGCCGAGGGACACCCGCGCCATCATGCCGAGCGTCACCATGCCGATGCCACCGTAGGCGAAGGCATGGACGGCAAGCCATGGGTTGAGTGCGCCGAATTTGGCCAGGGCGATGAGCGCAAAGCCGGCGGTTACCCAACCGTAACCGAGATAAAGCACCCATAGCAGCGGTTTGCGCCAGATCCCCGGCGTGTGCCAGTCGAGCATCCGCAGGCCATGCAACAGGAACAACAGAACGGCGAGTAACGCCGAGATCCTGGGCAGGACAAGGAAGACCTCCACCAGCCAGAACGCCAGCATCAGCACCAGGCTCGACACATCGACCCAGGTGCGGTTGGTCAAAGTGATTTTTTCATCGACGCCTCGTTCGATGAAAAAGGGAAGTACCCGCCGCAGCATGAGGAGGATCAGGGAAACGATCAGATAAAGGCCGGAGTAGATCCCCCACTGCACCCCGTTTTCCAGTACGCCGAACAGGCCCAGATAGAACAGTGCGTTGCTCACCAGCAGCAGCGCCAACTTCGACCACACGCCGATCTGCGGCCACTGACGTACTTTCACGATGGGATGGAGCACCGCGGCGCTCAGCGCGGTGAGAAACAACAGATCGAGAATGGCCATGGGGGCGAGCGCGGCATCGCCGAAAAACGGCATCAACCGTGCCGCCAGCCATACCAGCGCGAGGCCAATCAACGGCGCACCGTTCAGGGTTCGCACGCCAGTCCAGTTGGATACCGCGGTCAACAGAAAACCGGCCACCACCGCCAGGGTGTAGCCGTAGATCATTTCGTGGGCGTGCCAGGTGATGGGAGGCAACACGCCCATGGGCAGCACGGCCCCGGAACGATAGAGCCAGAACCACAGGGCTACCGCCGCCACCGAAAACAAAACGCCGGCCAGGAAGAACGGTCGAAATCCGAGGTGGTGCAAGGCGAAGTGGTAATTGTGTTTTTCTTCTATTTGCATGCGCCAAGCGCCTCCGTTCCTTCCGTTCGAATGCGGCCCGCGTGGCCCTGTGGGCTCCAGCTAAAACGACTCGCCGGTGTCGCCCGTCATGACATCGGCAAAGAGCACACTGGAGAGATAACGTTCGCCCGCATCGGGCAAGACGACTACCAAGGTCTTGCCTGAAAATTCCGGGCGCGCCGCAAGACGGCAGGCGACTGCCGCGGCGGCGCCGCTTGATATGCCGCACAAGATGCCTTCTTCGCGGATGAGGCGCAAGGTGAAGCGGGCAGCTTCTTCGTTGCTGACCGTCTCGACCTGATCGACCAGGGCTAGATCAAGATTTTGGGGAATGAATCCGGGGCCGATACCCTGAATGGCGTGGCCTCCGGGCATGGGCGGAGTACTGGCGAGCGCGGGGCCGATCACCTGACTGGACAAGGGCTCCACCGCCACCGAATGCAACGCCTTGTTTTGCGTGTGTTCGAAAAAACGTGATATGCCCGTCAGCGTTCCGCCCGTGCCGACGCCGGCCACCAGAATATCCACATTGCCATCGGTGTCTTCCCATATCTCACGCCCGGTGGTGCGTGCATGAATGTCCGGATTGGCAGGGTTGGAGAACTGCTTCGTCATGAAGTAGCGGTCGGGCGCATCAGCCAGGATCGCTTCAGCACGTGCGATGGCGCCGCGCATACCCAGACTTCCCGGCGTCAGGATCAAGTTCGCGCCGAACATTGCGAGTACTTTGCGGCGTTCGAGGCTCATGGTCTCGGGCATGGTCAATGTCAACGCGATACCACGCGCCGCTGCGACGAAGGCGAGGGCGATGCCCGTATTGCCGCTGCTCGCTTCCAGTAGTGCCTTGCCCGGCGTCAACAGGCCCCGCTCCTGGGCATCCGACACCATGGCCGCGCCGATGCGGTCCTTCACGCTGAATGCGGGATTGCGCCCTTCGATCTTCGCCAGGACGCGGGTGCCGGGCGGGACCATACGGTTGAGCCGCACGAGGGGTGTCGAACCGATGGACAGCGTATTGTCAGGAAACGGGGCGCCCATGAGTGTCCTCCAGTCACCACCTTTACAGCTTAGTGGCGGCGCCCGTTCGTCGCCTGCGGGGCACGATGCCCCGGAGGTGTAGCTCCCTGGTGGGCTGATAAGCAGCACCATCCGGCCGGCGCTACGACGCCCCCTGGGGGTGGAAAATTCCCGCATCGGCCGGTCCCTTCACGTGCAGGAGGCCGACCAGTCCCTTTTCCACCCGAGAGAGCGCGTGATCTACCAGCATGTATTTGCCCGGGTAATCCACCTTGAACTCCACGACCGTGGCGCCGCCAGGCGCGACCAGGGTGGTCTGCACGTCGGTCAGCGGTGTGCCGGTCAACGAGCCCTGGTCATATACCTGGTCGAAGATCTCGCCGATCACATGGAAGCTCGACGCGGCATTGGGTCCGCCGACGCCGAAGTAGATGCGCACGGTTTCACCGACCTCGGCCTCCATCCTGTGGGTTCGGCTCAACGCATTCACCGCGCCGTTGAAAACGAAGTACTCCGGCTGCTCGTCCAGCAGTTTGTCCAATGAGAATTCCTGTTCGCCCTGATGACCGCGCCGATGGGTCGTATAAAGTTCCCCCTGCATCACGTAGAACTCTCTGTCCACGTCGGGCAGACCGGCCGCGGGTTCGATGAGGATGAGGCCGTACATGCCATTGGCGATGTGCTGGCTGACCATCGGTGTGGCGCAGTGATACACGTACAGTCCGGGTTTCAAGGCGGTGAAGGTGAAACTCTCGGTTTCGCCTGGTGCGGCCTGGGTCACTGCCGCGCCTCCGCCGGGGCCGGTCACGGCGTGGAAATCCACGGAATGGACCTGCCTGCTGTCCTCGGGATTGCTGAGATTCACCGTGATGCGGTCGCCGACGCGTGCACGCAGGAACGGGCCGGGAACCTTGTCGTCGAAAGTCCAGTAGCGATAGCGGGTACCGTCATCGAGCTGTCCAAGCCGTTCGGTGGTCTTCAGATTGAAGGTGAGTGCACGGCGGCCGCGCAGGCCGACGGGTTCTCCAACCATCGTCGGGTCTTGTGAGACGTCAACGCCATGTACCTGTTCCGGGCCGGTTGAAGCTCCGACGCTCAGGCGGCCTTTCATTCCGGCCGCCGCGTGTCCCGGCAATGTGCAGATGTACTCATGCTCACCGGCCTCGTCGGCTCGAAACACCACGGATGTGGAGGTGTTCTTGCCGGCGATGATGGCGGATTTGGCATCGAAGGCGGGCACCGCAATGTCGTGGGTGGCGCCATCGCCATTGACCAGATTGACCTGCACCACGGCGCCATGGGCCACCTGCAGCGATGGGTTGATCTGACCATCGATATCACCACCTTTCCCTACAAATACCCAATGGCCATCGCTCATGGCAGTGGTCAGCGTGAAGACGCGATCAGGAGACGCTGTGATGGCCGGCGGGGTCTCACCCGCAGGCTGCAGGTGCAGGAAAAAAGCGAATATGGCGGCGATGAATACCAGGGAAGCGACGATCTTCAACGGGCTTGCGGTCATCTCGGAATACCTCGCCGGAGGTTTGTGTGGCGATGACGTTTGTGCCAAGGCGGCGGGGATCGGCTTTGCAGCCGGTCAGATGCATGCGTGACGACATCTTGTCGTCACTCTAGAGACCATCCTGACGGTGGGCGGTTCCGCAGGCCGCTGCGGGTATCGCCGAGGTGCGCCTAGCAGGTGATTGGGCGGGACGTGCAGATTGTTATTGGCCTACTACGTTCTGCCTCGTGGGTGGCTGAAGAACCGCTTCTCCGCAACCTGTGAACCTGGGCACGAAGCATTTCTCACGCTTCGCGCCAGTTAAGGACTGGATTTTGTCATCGCCGGGCGTGCACGGCTGGTGCGTTTTTTCGCCGCTGCTGAGCTTGATATGGCTGCGGAGGCCGCACTTGTTGGCGCCTCGCGGCCGGCTAGTCGGCGGGTTCGGCGGGGTTCTGCTGTTCGCCATCCACCTGGGAAGGGTTCTTCTTTTGGGCCTTTCGCTGAAGTTTTTGCTCTTTTTTCTTCTTCTTCTCCAGCTCTCGCTGACGTTTTTCGAATTGGAAATTGGGTTTTGCCACGTCTGCCTCGCTTAGGAGCCTCCGCCGGCAGCGACGATTTTCGCGGCCACGGGCTCTCGTGAAGTGTAGTAGGTTAACTTTTTTTCGGGAAAAAAGCCGCGAAAAGCGCGGCGGATGTAACAGCGCCAGCGTGGCCGCCGCCTGCCGGTGGCATTACGCCACTGATGGGTGCGGGGGCAGGGGACAGGGATTTCGGAGGGAATGCCGCCCGGGTGCGCGGCGCATGCTTCCGCGCCATCATCGGCCGGCGGCATACCGCGACAACACGTCAATTCGGATGGATGCGCTCCAGGATGAATGGCACCACCTCTTCCATTTTTATCCCCATGACGAACGCGATCTCTTCGTGAAGCAACTTCTCCGCCGCGGCCATGACCTTGGCATCCGACACGTGCAGCTTCTTGCCGGCTGCGCTTTTTCTCTTCTGTTCGAGGTGAAGGCTGGTGATCAACATCGCCAGCTCGTGGCTATCTGCGGATTGCAGTTTCGCGAGGAAAATATCGTGACGCCTGTGTTCGTCGCTCGGCCAGATGCCGGAACACTCGGGGACACTGCGGATCAGCTCGAGAATCTCGCCATCGGTCATGGTCGGCCGCATGTTTGCCATGCTGGACGCATTGGCGGTGGAGACATAGATGATTGAGTCAGAGGACAGGGGCTTCAAGACGTAATACTCCTGTTCCTCTCCATTGCCGAAATTCGCGTGTTTCATATCAATGATCTGGCAGACGCCCGCTGTGCTGTAACAGACATAATCGTTGACCGAGAACATTGTGGCGATTGCTCCATTCATTCCTTCGCGCTGCATCAAACCTACAACCACTGATCTTGGGGGTTATGCAAGGAGAGTTACGCGTGGCGTGTTCGCTCGCGGCGCGGAAGATTAGTAGTTTCGCAGTGATGATGAGGTTCCAGGGGAACTGTTGGAAAAAGCATAGCTGGTGTCGCTAGATTCGGCTTCGGTGGCGTGCGCCATTTTTCGCTAACCGTTACGGGTGCGGTTACTTGACAGCATGTCGAGAGCGGCCACGGTTGGAAAAGATGGGTAGTTTCCTCGGAAGCAACTGCGGCGGAGGACATGATGCACGAACGGGAGGCGCAACAGATTCGAGACTGGCCCGAACCGGCGCGCGAGGCGGCCGGGCTCGTGATTGCAAAATACGGTGAACCTGATGAGGTCACCGAGACGCACCTGACCTGGCACCGTCGTGGGCCCTGGAAGCGGCTCGTGGCATCGAGGGCGTTCCACGAGCACAACTTTCCGGTCCCCCACATCGATGCGGTCGAATCCGTCATCGATTACCGCGTGCCGGTGGACAAGGTGGCGGCATTGGCCGAATTCGACGGCAGTGTCATCGTGGACCGTACAGCGGGCGAGGTGTCGGCCCGGTGTCATGACGAAGAGGCCAACTTCCTTGCCCTGAATCTCATGCATGACATCGTCGTCGGTAGCCGAAGCGCCTCGGAAGCCCGGGCCTATTACGCGAAGGAATATGCCGACTACCGCCGCAAGAAGCCGACGCCGTACATGCAAGGCCTGCATTTTCGCCCGGGTGACGGTCATGCGGGCGATCCCGATACGAGGATCCTCTCGGATGATGATCTTGCAAGAGCGGTGAAGGAGGGACAGCAGCGCAAACCACAGTGAGGTACGACAAACCCGCGCAGCTGTGGATCCCGGGTGGCGTGTTCCGGATGGGTTCCGATCGCCATTACATCGAGGAGTCACCGGTGCACCGGGTTCACGTGGACGGCTTCTGGATGGACAGGATGCCGGTCACCAATGCCCAGTTCAGTAATTTCGTCGCGGCGACCGGCTACGTGACTCTGGCCGAACGCGCGCCACGCGCCGAGGACTACCCCGGTGCGCCGCCGGAGATGCTGCGTCCGGGCTCGCTGGTGTTCGTGAAACCGCCGGGGCCCGTGGACCTGCGCGACATCCGCAATTGGTGGCAATTCATCTTCGGCGCCGACTGGCGCCATCCCTACGGCCCCGGCAGTGAACTGCGCGGCCTCGATGACCATCCGGTGGTGCACATCGCCCATGAGGATGCGCTGGCCTATGCGGCGTGGGCCGGCAAGGCGCTGCCCAGCGAGGCCGAGTGGGAGTTCGCCGCGCGCGGCGGTCTGGACGGTATGGAGTTCGCCTGGGGCGCGCAACTGACACCCGCCGGTCGCCACATGGCCAATGTCTGGCAGGGCGAGTTTCCCTGGCAGAACCTGCGGCAGGACGGCTACGAGCGTACCTCGCCGGTGGGTGTCTTTCCGCCCAACGGTTACGGCCTGTTCGACGTCATCGGCAACGTCTGGGAATGGACCGACGACTGGTACCGGCCGCGCCATCCCGCCGACGCCGCCAAGCCCTGTTGCATTCCTCACAACCCGCGCGGTGGCAACTCGGCGGCGAGTCAGGACCTAGCCGAGCCGGGTATCCCGCGCAAGGTGTTGAAGGGCGGCTCACATCTGTGCGCGCCCAACTATTGCAGGCGCTATCGGCCCGCGGCACGTTTCCCCCAGCCCATAGACACCTCCGCCTGCCACGTGGGCTTTCGCTGCGTGACGCGCCCGCCCATGCCCGGGGCGGCATCATGAGCGAGTTCCTTTCGGCGCTGCTCAGACTTTCGGTGCTGCTGTTCGCGGTGAGCAGCATGCTCTCCGTGGGCTGCGGCTACACGCTCGGCGAGATCCTGCGACCGCTGCGAAGGCCGAGTGCCGTGGCGCGGACACTGATCGCGAACTTCGTCCTGGTGCCGCTGCTGGCACTGGCCGTATTGCGGCTGCTGCCCATGCCGGAGCCCATCGCCGTCGGGCTGTTCCTGGTGGCGACCGCCGCGGGTGCGCCGTTTCTCATCAAACTCAGCGGGGTCGCCGATGCGGACGAGGCGCTGAGCGCATCACTGCTGGTGCTGCTGCTGCCCATGACCATCGCCTACATGCCCCTGGTGGTGCCGCTGGCATTGCCGGAAGCGCACGTCAGTGCGGCGGCCATCGCGCGCCCGCTGGTGCTGGCCATGCTGCTGCCATTGTCGCTCGGGCTGCTGTTCAGAAAATGGCGGCCGGAACGGGCACACGGCCTGCGGCCACTGCTCGGCACAGTTTCCACCATCGCGCTGATTACGCTCATGCTGGCGGCCATCTTGCGTGATCTGTCGGGCCTCGCGGGCATCCTGCAAGTGCGCGTGATCCTGGCCACCTTCGCGGTCATCGCCGGGGCCTTCGTCATCGGCTTCGCCCTCGGCGGCCCGCGCTTGTGCTCGCGGGAAGTGCTGGGGCTTGCGACCGCCCAGCGCAATATCTCCGCGGCGGCGGTGGTCGCCACGCAGGTGATCCAACATCCCGACACCGTCGCCATGGTGGTGTTCAGCGCACTGATGGGCTTTGCGGTGTTGTTTCCGATCGCGGGATTCTTGAACAGGCGCATTGCCAGTGCAACTACAGGGACGTGTGAATAGAACGAAGCTGCTCGGGCGAATTAACCGGCGACGGTCGCACCTGAATTGATCCCCTCTCCCCAGCCTTCTCCCGGAGGGCGAGGGGGCAAGAAGAGCTGGGGAACAAAACGCATCGATTAGGTGCGATGCACGGGGGGCGTGAGATGCTGGAGACGTCGTGGGAAGCGTTCGGTGATCTGCTCGGCCTGGGTAAGGACATCGCCGACGTTGACGTGATCGAGATGGTACTGCGCACCATTGTCGTCTACCTCGCTGCCCTGATGCTCGTGCGCCTGGCCAGCCGACGCCTGCTGGCCAAGCCCAGCGCCTTCGACATCATCGTCGCCATCATGCTCGGCTCCATCCTGAGCCGGGCCATCAACAGCTCGGCCGACCTGCTGCCGACCCTGGCGGCAGGCGCCGTGCTGCTCGCCATGCAGTGGCTGCTCGCCTTCGTGGCCGTGCGCACCCGTTGGCTCGGGCCGATGGTGAAGGGCGGGCCCGTGCTGCTCATCGAGGATGGAAAGATCTGCGAGAAGGGGTTGCGCGCGGCGGGTCTGACGCACGAGGACTTGATCGAGGCCCTGCGTCTCGAGATCCGCGACGATGATCCGGCGCGGGTCCGCCGCGCCTACATGGAACGCAACGGCAAGATCAGCGTCATCGCCGCTCCCTCGGAACTGCGCGCGATAACGCTAAAGGTGGAGCAGGGGGTGCAGACGATTCGTATCGAGCGGTGAGTGACTGCGGCTTTCCCTGTTTTTGCGATACAAATCGAGGGAAGTGGCCTGCGAGCGGGGGGCCTGTGGCCGCTAGTGTTTCAGTAAGCAGCGCATCGCACGCCATCCGAGGAGGCCGCGCATGGCGATCAAGGAGTACCGGCCCGGTGAACCGTTCCCCGGCACCATCGGGCGCACCGCCGAACGCTCGGAGCCCGCGTGGCCGGCCCTGCGCCGCGCGCACAAGGGCGCACCCAATGTGATGCTCGTGGTGCTCGACGACATGGGCTACGGCCAGCTCGGCTGCTACGGCGCGCCCATCCGCACGCCGAACATCGACCGGCTCGCCACGAACGGGCTCAGCTACGGCAATTGCCACACCACGCCGCTGTGCTCGCCCACCCGCAGTTGCCTGCTCACCGGTCGCAACCATCATTCCAACGGCGTCGCGGCCGTGATCGACATGGCGACCGGGTTCCCCGGATCAAACGGCATGATCCCGTTCGAGAACGGTTTCCTGTCCGAGATCCTGCAGCTCAACGGCTACAACACCTATGCGTTGGGCAAGTGGCATCTCACGCCCTTCGAACAATGCAGCGCCGCCGGACCTTACGACCGCTGGCCCCTGGGCCGCGGCTTCGAGCGTTATTACGGCTTTCTCAAGGGCGACACCCACCAGTACTACCCGGACCTGGTCTACGACAACCATCAAGTGGTACCGCCCAAAACGCCGGAGGACGGCTATCACCTCACGGAAGACCTCGCCGACAAGGCCATCGCCTTCGTCACCGACGCCAAACAGGCGGCGCCGGACAAGCCCTTCTTCCTGTACTTCGCCACCGGCGCCATGCACGCGCCCCATCACGTGCCGAAGGAATGGGCGGATCGCTACGCAGGGCAGTTCGACGAGGGTTGGAGCGTCTATCGCGAGCGCACCTTCCAGCGTCAGAAGGAACGGGGACTGCTGCCGCAGGATGCCGTGCTGCCGCCGCTCGATGCCGAGGTGCAGGACTGGGAGGCGCTCTCCGCCGAAGAACGCCGGCTGTATGCGCGCATGATGGAGGTCTACGCCGGCTTTCTCGAACACACCGATCATCACATCGGCCGGATGCTCGATCACCTGGCGCTGCTCGGCGAGCTCGACAACACCCTGGTGATGGTCATCTCCGACAACGGCGCCAGCGCCGAGGGCGGGCCGTGTGGTTCCATGAACGAGAACAAGTTCTTCAACAACGTGCCGGACTCGCTGGAAGAGAATCTCAAGGTCATCGACGAACTGGGCGGTCCGAAGCATTTCAACCATTATCCGCGCGGCTGGGCCTTCGCCGGGGACACACCGTTCCGGCGCTGGAAGCGCGAGACCTACCGGGGCGGCACCAGCGAGCCGCTCATCGTGCACTGGCCCAAAGGGATCAAGACCAAGGGCGAGGTGCGCCACCAGTACGTACACGCCATCGATGTGCTGCCGACGGTGCTGGAGGCGTTGGCGATCGAAGCGCCTCACACCATCCGAGGCTACACACAATCGCCCATCGAAGGTGTGAGCTTTGCCCACACCTTCGATAGCGCCGACGCGGCATCACGTCACCGCACCCAGTACTTCGAAATGCTCGGCCACCGCGCCATCTATCACGATGGCTGGCGCGCGGTGTGTCCGTTCCCG
>JAWLGK010000007.1:0-142936 GCA_041685115.1 Gammaproteobacteria bacterium
TCGCTTTGTCAGCGAAGAGGCGCGCATTCTACTCGCCCCGGAGAGTTTGTCAAGCGGTTGTTTTCGCTTTTCTTTCTCTCCATCCCGCCAGCCCAGTGGGCCGTCAGGAGGCTGCGCATTCTACTCATCTCGGAGAGATTAGCAAGCGCTAATTTCGCTTCCCTTCTCTCCTCCCCCAAACACCCGGAGGCGGTCAGGAGGCTGCGCATTCTACTCAGCCCGGAGAGATTAGCAAGCGGATTTTCCACTTTCTTTGCTCTCCGCCCCGTCGTCCTTCGGGCGACGGGAGGCGCGCATTCTACCCAGTTGTTTTCTGAAGTAAAGCCTCCGCCGGAAAAATCTCGTTCCATTCCGAGGCACACAAGAATAGACCGTCCCCGCATCGATGGCTTAGATCGAAAGGTGATTTGCCATCGCCATTGACTCTATTCCCGCATGTGGACCGCCAGCACATCGCACGCGGCGGCGTGCAACACCGAGGCGGCAGTGGAACCTAGCAGGCGACCGACGCCCCGGCGGCTATGGCTTGCCACCACAATCAAGTCGGCGCGGAGATGTTCGGCAATTCGGATGATTTCCGCCTTGGTGGTGCCCATTTCCACCCGGCACCGTGCCCGTTCGACACCAAAACGGTCGCCGAGTTGGACGAGCTCCTGCCTGGCGTGTTCCAGGTGACGCTCTTCGAGTTCCACCGGTATCGCAGGCAATACGTCATAGACAGGATCAATGATGATGGGTTCCACCACGTGCAGAAGCGTCACGTCCGCCGCGTAATGGCGTGCGACATCCACACCGCGCGCGCAGACGTCGGCAGAGACCTCGGAGAGATCGACGGCAATCAGGATATTGCGAAACATGGCAGGGGCCTCCTCCGCGATAGCTTACCGCCACGACGGGGGGCTGACCCATAAGAAAAAAGGCCACGCAAATGCATGGCCTCTTAAATTGGCTGGGGGACTAGGATTCGAACCTAGGTTGGCGGAGTCAGAATCCGCAGTCCTGCCGCTAGACGATCCCCCAGGAGTAACACGCCGCGCAAGGATCCGAGTAGCGCGGTGATTTCCAGCGGGCGTCCCTGCCCACGGAACAGCAATTAACGCTTGGAGTACTGCGGACGCTTGCGCGCCTTGTGCAGACCCACTTTCTTGCGCTCGACTTCACGCGCGTCGCGGGTCAAGTAACCGTTCTGGCGCAGCGGCTTGCGAAGCTCACCGTCATAGGCCAGCAGTGCGCGGGCGATGGCGTGGCGAATCGCACCCGCCTGCCCGGTATTGCCACCGCCACGTACGGTGACCTTGACATCGAATCGATCGGCCAACTCGGTGGTTTCGAGCGGCTGACGAACGATCATGCGCGTGGTTTCGCGACCAAAGTACTCGTCGAGCCCGCGGCCGTTGATCTGGATAGCGCCCTTGCCGGGTGCCAGGAATGCACGGGCGCTCGCCGTCTTGCGGCGACCGATAGTGCTGTAGACCTGCTTCTCTGCCATACGTATCAGTCCCGTTAAATCTCAAGCGCCTGCGGCTGCTGAGCGGCGTGCGGATGCTCGGCGCCCGCGAAAACCTTCAGCTTGCGGAACATGGCCCGACCCAGCGGGTTCTTGGGCAGCATGCCTTTGACTGCGATCTCGAGCACGCGCTCGGGCGCACGCTCGATCAGCTTTTCAAAAGTGGTCGACTTGTGACCACCGGGGAAACCGGTGTGCCAGTGGTAGAGCTTGTCGCCAGCCTTACGGCCAGTGACGCGCACCTTCTCGGCGTTGATCACAATGATGTAGTCACCGGTATCCACATGCGGCGTGAACTCCGGCTTGTGCTTGCCGCGGAGGCGGAGCGCGATTTCGCTGGCGAGACGGCCGAGCGTCTTGTTGGTGGCGTCCACCACAAACCAATCGCGCTTCACGGTCTCCGGCTTTGCGCTGAAAGTCTTCATCCCAAAAATCGCTCCAAACCAATCGGGCCGCGAAAAAAGAGGCGTAATGGTATAGAAACCATTTGCCGGAAACAAGCGGCGCGATGAATAAAAAAAATGGCGCGGCTCTATTAAGGGGGGAGGGCCGCGCCAAACCACCAAAGGAGGATGGAGGAGTACAGATTTGCGGCGTTAGCCACAAATCAGTGGGTCCTAATATACTTATGCGAAACGCAGTGTCAAGCGCGTGCGGGTAAGGATTTAGCGCAAGATGCGCCGGCGGCAGAGGTGCGTCGCCAAAGACAGCGCCGCCACGGTGTACGCCAGAAGCACGGCAACGTGCTCCCAAGCCCCATCGGCAAGCGGCTGTCCCGTCATCCACGGGCGTACCAGTGCGATGGCGTGCGAGAGGGGAAAGAGCTCGGCACCGAACCGTATGGCGGAGGGCATATCGTCGAGGGGGAAAAACACGCCGCTGAGCAGCAGCACCGGCGTGAGGAACAGGGTGAAGTAATAAAGGAAGAAGTCGTAGTTACGTGCCACTGCGGTGACCACCAGGGCCAGCCCACTGAAGCACAACCCGGTGAGGAAGGCGACCGGCAGTACACCGATCGCGAGTGGACCCTGCACGGCACCAAGCAGCGTGGCCACCAGCAGGATCGCCGACGCGCTCAGCAGACTTTTGCTCGCTGCCCACACCGCCTCACCGATCATGATGTCCTCCAGATCGAGGGGCGTGTAGAGCATGGCGTTCCAGGTTTCCTGCACGGCCATGCGGGTGTATGCCGAATAAAGGCCCTCGAATGTCGCGGTGTTCATGGCGCTTGCGCACACCAGACCTGAAGCGAGGAAAGTTACATAGCCCATGCCTTGCAGCTCGCCGATGAAGCTACCCAGGCCATAACCGAGGGCGAGTAGATAAAGCAGCGGTTCACCGATGTTTCCGAGCAGCGCCGGGCCAGCCAGCTTCCGCCACACTCGTGCGTGGCGTTTCCAGACGGCGATCCAGCGCAAGGCGAACAACGAGGCCATGAGGCCGGTCACGCGCTCTGGGGCCGCACTCATTCGCGCAAATCCCTTCCGGTGAGCTTGAGAAATACGTCCTCGAGATTCGCTGGGCGGTGCAGATATTCCAGCCGCGGGAAGCTGCCCAGGCTCTCCACCAGCGGCACATAATCGCCCGTGTAACAGAAAATTGTTTCGCCGATCGTCTCGGTACGTTCCGCGAGCGGTGCGCCCCGGGCCGCCAGCCAGTCCTCCACACCGGCCCCATGCACCTCCACTACGTGCGGCTCAATGTGCCGGCGGATCAGGGCGGACGGGACGTCCACATCCAGGATACGGCCGTGGTCCATGATGGCGATGCGATCGCACAGGCGCTGCGCCTCGTCCATGTAATGCGTGGTAAGAATCAGGGTGCGCTTCTCGGCGATGAGCAAACGCAGGCGCTGCCAGATGACCTGGCGCGCCTGGGGATCGAGCCCGGTGGTAGGCTCGTCAAGTACCACCAGTTGTGGACTGTTCACCAGAGCGCGGGCCAGTGACAGGCGCCGCTTCATGCCCCCGGAAAGCTCGTGGATGCGTGCGTCCGCGCGCGTCGCCAGGTTGGCGAATCCCAACAGGTCTGCGATGCGCGCTTCCAGGCGGTCGCCGCGCAGCCCGAAATAGCTGGCATAGGTGCGCAGATTTTCGATCACCGAAAAGTCCGGATCGAGGCTGTCCTGCTGCGGCACCACGCCGAGCCGTTCATGCATTTCGCGCGCCCTGGCCGGGACCGGAAATCCCATCACCTCCAAACGGCCTCCGTCCGGAGGTGTCATGCCCAGCAACATGCGTAGTGTGGTGGTCTTGCCGGCGCCGTTCGGTCCCAGCAGGCCGAAGCACTCGCCGGGAAGGACATCCAGGTCGACCGCATCGACCACGGTGCGGCCGTCGTAACGCTTGGTCAGGCCACGGGCCTGGACGATGGCCATCAGCACAGCCCTGGCGTCCGGTGCGGGACAGCATCGCGCCACGCACCGGTAATGGCCTCGCGCAGGCGATTCATGCGGCCGTGGAAGAAGTGATCGGCATCGGCCATCCAGCAATATTCCGGACGCCGCGGGCGGGCATGCACCCAGGCGGCGACCGCCTGGGGTTCGGTGACTTCGTCGCGGCCGCCCTGGATGACCATCCAGGGGATGGTGATTTCGGGCAGGGGCGAAAAGTCGAAAAGGTTCACCGGGGGTGCGACCAGCAGCAGGCGCTCGGCGCCGGCAAGGCGATGCGCGCGCGCGGCCACGTAGGCGCCAAAAGAAAAACCCGCCAACCACAGGGGCGCCTCGGGATATCGGCCACGAAACCACTCCGCCAGCGCCAGCAGATCGCCCACTTCACCTTCGCCCCGGCTGAACCGCCCCTGGCTGCGCCCGACACCGCGGAAATTGAAGGTGACGCTGAGCAGGCCCAGCGCATTGAAGGACTCGGCCATGATGTGCACCACCTTGTTGGCGAGACTGCCGCCGTGTAAGGGATGAGGATGGCAGATGATGGCGATGGGCAGACTCGGGTCGAAGCGAGCCGGTCCCGACGTAAGCACCTCCAGCGCACCGGCCGGGCCCTGAATGAGGAGCTCCTCGCCGATACAGATGTCTTCTTCCAGCCCGTCATAGCGGTGCCGGCGGCGAAGTTCCTCCAGGTGGAAGTCGTCCATGGATGCCCCGGGGCTCAGAGACGCAGACGTTCGACCACGCGGCCGTGCTGGAGGTGTTCGGAAATGATCTCGTCCACGTCGTCCTTGTCCACGTAGGTGTACCAGACCGCCTCCGGATATACGACGATCACCGGACCTTCCGCACACCGGTCCAGGCAGCCCGCGGAGTTGATGCGCACCCCGCCCTTGCCCGCGATGCCCAGTGTCTTCACCCGCTGCTTGGCGTAGTCACGCATGTCCTGGGCATGGAAGTTGGCACAGCAACCGCCCTCCTCACGGCGATTGGTGCAGAAAAAGACGTGGTAGCGATAGTACGACATGCGTATTCCCCGGGGGCCAGCCCGCGATTATATGCGATGGCTCGGCAAGTCGATTGGCCGACTTTATGGAGAAACCCGCGCCTGCTATGCTGCGCGGCCTGTGAACGCCCCGCCCTCCTCTGCGCAGATCCTCCTCCGCGAAGCTGATCGCTGCGTGCTGTGCGGCATGTGCCTGCCCCACTGTCCGACCTACCAGCACACCGGCAACGAAGCCGAATCCCCGCGCGGACGCATCGCCCTGGCTCAGGCGCTTGCGCGGGGACAGCTGCCGGTGGACGACAACCTCTCCGCCCATCTGGATCACTGCCTCGGTTGCCGGGCCTGTGAGGCCATGTGTCCCTCCGAGGTCCGTTACGGGCTCATCCTCGGCCATGCTCGCCGGCTGCTGGCCGAGCAACGCGACCTGTCCACAGCAGCGCGGACGACTGCGGGCCTGTTTTCCAGAGCTGTTTTCCTGCGCGCGGCCGTCCGGCTGGGGGCCTCGCCACTGGCCGCATTGGCCACACCGTTCTCACCGGCCGCCGCCCGGCTGACAGCGCTGGCCAAGGCGCGCCCCCAACGTCCGCTCCCACAACGTGAATCCCCGGGTGGTGCACGACGTCGTGGCCGGGTTGGCCTGTTCCTCGGCTGCACGGGCGAGGCGGTGGACGGCGAAGCGCTGGCGGCGGCCGAATACGTGCTCGCCAGGCTCGGTTTCGATGTGGAGAGGCCGAGCACACAGGCCTGCTGTGGCGCCATTCATCACGCGCAAGGCAATCGGGTCGGCTTCGAGCGGCTTGCCCACAACAACCTGGCCGCTTTCGATCTGCAGCGACTCGACGCCGTCATCAGCGTGGCGAGCGGGTGCACCGCCATGCTCCGCGAATATGAACAGTGGCTCGAGGCGCCCCAGGCGGCCGCCTTCAGCGCCAAGGTGAGCGAGATCACCGGTTTTCTCGCCGGACTGGGTTGGGCGGACGCGCCGAACGCGGCGCCGCTGCCGGCCACTGCCGCCGTGCACGTGCCTTGCACACAGGCCAACGTGCTTTGCCAGCCGGATGCCGCGGAGGTTGTACTGGCACACATCCCGGCGCTCGAGCTGATTGCCTTGCCCGACAACCGCACCTGCTGCGGCGCCGCGGGCCTGCACATGCTGCAGGAGCCCGCCACCGCGGAGGCCCTGCGCGACGCCAAGCTCGACGCGCTCGTCGCCAGTGGTGCCCGTTACCTGGTCACCACCAACATCGGCTGTGCGCTGCACCTGGCGGCCGGGGCCCGCGAGCGCGGCCTGACGGTGGAAGTAATCCATCCGGTGACGCTGCTCGCGCGCCAACTTGCCCTGACCGCCAAACCCCTTTAAGTTCTTGAGTCATGAACGCGAGACACTATTCCTTCCTCGACCACGTCCTCATCAACGTGGACACCGGCATGCGCACCGTGCTCGGCCAGCCGCTGCTCACGGAGCGCCCCAATCCCGGCGAATCGCATGGGGAGGCCTCCATGTCCGACCAGGAAAGGGATCTGGTCGGCCGACTGATGCGCATCAATCACGCGGGCGAAGTGTCGGCCCAGGGTCTCTATCAGGGCCAGGCGCTCACCGCCAAGCTGCCCCAGGTCCGCGCCAAGATGGCACGCGCGGCGCTGGAAGAAAACGATCACCTGGAGTGGTGTGAGCGCCGTGCCAAGGAGATGGGCACCCACGTAAGCTGGCTCAACCCATTCTGGTATTTCGGCTCACTGGCCATCGGCGCTGCGGCCGGGTTCACGGGAGACAAGTGGAGCCTGGGTTTCGTGGTGGAAACAGAGCATCAGGTTTGCCGGCACCTGGACGAACATCTCGCCCGATTGCCGGCACAGGACCACAAGACCCGGGCCATCCTCGAACAAATGAAAGAGGATGAGATGCACCACGCCGATATCGCCCAGGCAGCAGGTGGCGCCGCCTTGCCCGGTCCCGTGAAGAAGCTGATGCGGCTCAGTGCCAAGGTAATGACCAAGACCGCCTTCTGGATTTGATCCCGCGAAAAGAAAAGGGGCCGAACGGTTGGCGTTCGGCCCCTTTTTTGTCCCAGACCCCGCGTGTCAGGCCGGCGGTTTGTGGATGTTGCGGCCATAGAAGATCTCCAGCATTTCGTGCTGCAAACGCTGGCGGATGGCCTTTTCATCCTCCGGGTTCAACTCCTTGGCCTTCACGCCGAAGAGGTAATTGTCGAGGTCGAAGTCCTTCAGCATCATCTTCGTGTGGAAGATGTTCTCCTGATAGACGTTCACGTCGATCATCTGGTACCGCTCCTTGGTGTCCTTGGACAGGTAGTTCTCGATCGAGTTGATCTTGTGATCGATGAACAACTTGGTGCCCTTCACGTCGCGGGTGAAGCCGCGCACGCGGTAATCCATGGTGACAATGTCCGACTCCAGGGAGTGGATCAGGTAGTTCAGGGCCTTCAGCGGCGAAATACGCCCACAGGTGGACACGTCGATATCCGCCCGGAAGGTACTGATGCCATTGTGCGGGTGGCTCTCCGGATAGGTGTGCACCGTCAGGTGGCTCTTGTCCAGGTGAGCGACCACGGCTTCGGGCAGCGGTCCCGGCTCTTCAGTGTTGGAAAGCTCCTGCGAGACCACGGGCTCCTCTGAGATGAGCATGGTCACGCTCGCCCCCTGAGGGTCATAGTCCTGGCGCGCAATATTGAGGATGTTGGCGCCGATGATGTTGGCCACGTCCGTGAGGATCTTGGTCAGGCGCTCGGCGTTGTATTCTTCATCGATGTACTCGATGTACTGGCGGCGCTGCCCCTCGGTCTGCGTATAGCAGATGTCGTAGATGTTGAAACTCAGCGTTTTGGTGAGGTTGTTGAACCCATGCAGCTTGAGTGTGCTCAACGTAGGACGTCTCCCCAGGCTCTCCGGATCTGCCGGACTTTAAAAAAGCAAAACGCCCGGTTTCGGCAGTTGCCGACCGGACCCACTCCGTGGTGGGCACTCCCACCGGCCCGGAATCGATGCTTTGGATACCCGCCGCCTTTTCCCGAGGGCGCGTATTATCCACACCGGGGGCCGGGCGGTAAATCGGTCAAATCAACTTCCTGGCCCCGCCGGGTCAGTCCTCGACGATCTCGAAGTCGTGGCTGATTTGGGCCACCTTGCCCAGCATGATAGATGCCGAGCAGTACTTTTCGGCCGAGAGCTCCACCGCGCGCCGGACATGGGCCTCACCAAGGCCCCGGCCCTTGATAACGAAGTGCACGTGGATACGCGTGAACACCTTCGGGTCGGTCTCGGCCCGCTCGGCGGTCAGCTCCGCCACACAGTCGGTGACCGGCTGACGCCCCTTGCGCAGGATATGCACCACGTCGAAGGCCGTGCAACCACCCATGCCGAGCAGCAGCATCTCCATGGGGCGGACACCGAGATTCCGACCGCCGTGCTCGGGAGGCCCGTCCATCACCACCGCATGGCCACTGGCTGATTCGCCGAGGAAAGTCGCCTCCTGAACCCACTTGATACGAGCCTTCATAACAACTCCTGTGAAGTAAATCTAAGTACTATCGGTTATTCTCGTGCCGCAGTGAGGTTGATAGACTCGCGGCTGGTGATATAGGTTGGGTGAAAAACGATGCTTACAGGACCCACGATGGCGCAACGAATTGTAGTTAGGGAGGCAGGCACGGGAAATCCGACCATCGATCGGTTCCTCGGCCACTGCCACCGCCGCAGGTATCCATCCAAGACAAACATCATCTACGCGGGTGACAAACCTGAGACGCTGTATTACATCGTCAAAGGTTCCGTTTCCGTGCTCATCGAGGAAGAGCAGGGTCGCGAGATGGTACTCGCCTATCTGAATGCCGGCGATTTTTTCGGTGAAATGGGGCTGTTCAGCGACGCCACCCGCAGCGCCTGGGTTCGCACCCGCAGCGAATGCGAGCTCGCCGAGATCAGCTACGTCCATTTCCGCCAGTTGGCACAGGAAGATCCTGAAATCCTCTTCCAGCTGGCTGGCCAGATGGCCGCGCGCCTGCGCAACACCAGCCGCAAGGTCTCCGATCTGGCCTTCCTGGACGTGACCGGCCGCATCGCCGCCACCCTGCTGGAGCTCTCCAAGCAGCCGGATGCCATGACCCATCCGGACGGTATGCAGATCCGCATCACCCGCCAGGAATTGGGCCGCATCGTCGGCTGCTCCCGCGAAATGGCCGGCCGCGTGCTGAAGAACCTGGAAGACCAGGACCTCATCTCCGTCAGCGGCAAGACCATCGTGGTGTTCGGCACCCGCTGAGGAGGTAACGCCTAAACACGGGGCACACGGGGGGTATTCAGTCTTCCCCGTGTGCCCCGTGGCTATTTCTTCGCTTCGAACAACTCCCGCAGGCGCTCGCCGGGTTCGGGGGCGCGCATGAAGGCTTCGCCCACCAGGAAGGCGTGAACGCCGCGGCCACGCATCAGGGCCACGTCATCGGCGGCAAGAATGCCGCTCTCGGTCACCACCGTGCGGTCGGCCGGGATGACGGGCAACAGGTCCAGGGTGGTGGCGAGCGATACCTCGAAGGTGCGCAGGTTGCGGTTGTTGATGCCCACCAGCGGCAGGCCGAGCGGCAGCGCTCGCGCCAGTTCCTCCCCGTCGTGCACTTCGACCAGCACATCCAACCCGAATTCCCTGGCCGCCTGGGTCAATTCCTGCATTTGCGCATCACTGAGCGCCGCGGCGATGAGCAGGATGCAGTCGGCGCCGATGGCGCGTGCCTCGACCACCTGATAGGGGTCGATGACGAAGTCCTTGCGCAGCACCGGCAGCGAACACGCCGCACGGGCCTGCTGCAGGTAGGCATCCGCCCCCTGGAAGAAATCCACATCCGTCAGCACCGAAAGACACGCGGCGCCACCGGCTTCATAGGAACGGGCAATGGCCGCCGGGTCGAAATCGGGCCGGATGACACCCTTGCTGGGCGAGGCCTTCTTCACCTCAGCGATCACCGCCGGCCTGCCCGCCGCCACGCGCGAGCGGATGGCATCGGCAAAGCCGCGCGGGGCATCGGCCGCGCCAGCGCGCTCGCGCAACTCCGACATCGATACCCGCGCCGCGCGCTCGGCCACTTCCTCGGCCTTGCGCCGCAGGATCTTCTTCAATACGTCAGGAGTGTCGTTCATGGGTTACCTGTAACAGTGCGGAGAACGGGAAAAACGCGGAGGGCGCGGAGGCGCGGAGCACGCGAAGGAAAGGCATTTCCATTTTCACGTTGGTCCTCCCTGGCACGGTGGCACTCACGGACAGCCCTACAGAATGTGCAAGGCGCCGAGAAAACGAATTCCATTCTCCGCGCCCTCCGCGCCTCCGCGCCCTCCGCGTTGACCCGTCCCAGTCCTCCGCGACCTCTGCGTTAGAAGCTGTTCGTGAGAGTCACAAGGGAATCAAGGCGGCGGCGGGCTTCGCCGCTGGCGATCACCTCGTCGGCACGTTTGACGCCCGCAGCCAAGGACGGTGTGAGGCCGGCGGCGTAGATGGCCGCGCCGGCATTCAGCAGCACGATGTCGCGCGCCGGGCCGGGCCGGTCGTCGAGCACCTGGTTCATGATTTCCAGCGACTGCCCGGCGTTTTCGACCACCAGGGCATCGACCGGGCAGCGCTCCAGAGCGAATTGCTCGGGGCTGATCACCGATACGGTCACCGTGCCGTTGCGCAGTTCGGCCACGCGGGTGGGCGCGCCGATGCTGATTTCGTCCAGACCATCCTCCGAGTGCACCACCAGCACGTGCTTGCTGCCCAGCAGGTCGAACACCTGCGCGACCGGCTCCAGCCAGTGGGTGCTGAACACGCCGATGACCTGGTTTGGCGCGCGCGCTGGATTGGTGAGGGGCCCGAGCAGGTTGAAAATGGTGCGCACGCCCATCTCGCGACGCGGACCGACCGCATGGCGCATGGCGCCGTGATGGCGTGGCGCGAACATGAAGCCAACCCCCACCTCGTCCACACAACGCACCACCTGCTCGGGGGTGAGATCCAGCTTCACCCCGGCGGCCTCCAGCACATCCGCGCTGCCCGACTTGCCGGAGACTGCGCGATTACCGTGCTTGGCCACGCGCCCGCCCGCAGCGGCGACCACGAAGGATGCCGTGGTGGAGACGTTGAAAGTACCTGCGCCGTCACCGCCCGTGCCGCAGGTGTCGATGAGATGCGCGCCGTCGATGACCACGGGTGTGGCCAGTTCGCGCATCACCTCGGCAGCGGCGGCGATCTCCTCGACGGTCTCGCCCTTCATGCGCAGGCCGATGAGAAAGCCGCCGATCTGCGCGGGCGTGGCTTCGCCGGTCATGATCAGGCGCATCACCGCACGCATCTGGTCGCTGGTGAGGTCGCGCCGCTCGGTGACGGCGCGGATGGCTGATTGCATGTCCATGGAAGTGGTCCGGCTCTGTGAAAGATGGGATTTTCCCCGCCGCTTCGCGCGGGGGTCAAGTTTTCGCCCGGGTGGCCCGCAGCCAGCCCAGCCACAACAGCAGCGATGCCAGGTGCAAGCTCATCATGCCCAGGGCCATTTTCGGCACCGCATGGGCGACCACGGGCACCAGCACGCCGGCAACCGCCGCGTTCGACGCCGTGTGCATGAAGCCCTGCGCGGCCGAGGCCATGCCGCGGTTGTGCGGGAAATATTCCAGCGCCAGCAGGCTCAGGCTTGGGGCGGCCAGGGCATTGCCGAAGGCATAAAGCGTGATCGGCGCCACCACCAGCGGGGCATGCCCGGGAAAGCCGTAGGCCTGGGTAAGGTTGAACATCACCGCCAAGGCCATGCAGGTGTAGCCGAGGCCCACGGCGTGCAGCATATCCGTGCGGCCGGCCAGACGGCCCGACGTGTAGGCGCCGAGCATGATACCGGCGACCAGCGGTACGAACAGCGCCGCGAAATCGTCGGCGCCCAAGTTCAGATGCTCGTAGATCAACACCGGTGCGCCGGCAACATACATGAACATCCCACCGAAGTTCAGCGCAACCATGCACACCAGCGCCATGAAACCGCCTGTGCTCAAGGCCCGACCGTAGGCACGCCCCACCACCACGGGATGAATGGAATGGCGGTGCTCGCGCGGCAGCGTCTCGGGTAAGCGACGGTAGACCAGCAGCCACAGCGCACTGCCCACCAACGCCAGGAACAGGAACACCGAGCGCCAGCCGAAGGCATCGTGCAGATAGCCGCCGATCACCGGCGCGGCGGCGGGCGCCAGGGCGAACATGAGCATGATGTTGGACATCACCTTCTGTGCCCGCGACCCCGCGAACACGTCCCGCACCACGGCGCGGCCCACGACGATGCCGGCACTGGCCGTGAGCCCCTGGGCGATGCGAAACGCAATCAGCTCGCTGATGCTGCCGGACAGGGCGCAACCCACCGAAGCCAAGCAATAAAGCCCCACCGCCCACAGACTGACGATGCGCCTGCCGAAGGCATCGGAAAGCGGGCCGTAGGCCAGGGTCATCACCGCAAAGCTGATGAGATACAGCGACATGGTCTGCTGCATCTGCACATGCGTCGCGCCGAACTCCCGGGCGATGTCCGGGAACGACGGCAGATAGGTGTCGATGCTGAACGGCGCCAGCATGGACATGAACGCCACCAGCACAGCGATCCGCCGGGCGTCGGCGGAGCTAGTCATCGACAAAAGAACCAACGCAAAGGCGCAAAGGGCGCAAAGGGCGCAAAGAACGCAAAGGAATAATCAACGACAATCCTCGATCTTTGCGTTCTTGGCGTCTTTGCGTTCGATTCTCTTCACGATCGCACGCCGCCGCGGAGCTTGAGGAAGTTGGCGAGCAGGTCGTGGCCGTGTTGGGTGAGGATGGATTCGGGGTGAAACTGCACGCCTTCGATGTTGAAGGTCGTGTGGCGCACGCCCATGATCTCGTCCACGCTGCCGTCGGGGTTCTGGGTCCAGGCGGTCACTTCGAGCACGTCCGGGCAGCTCGCCTTTTCGATCACCAGCGAGTGGTAGCGGGTGGCCTGAAAGGGATTGGCCAGACCGGCGAACACGCCCACATCCTTGTGGTACACCGGAGATGTCTTGCCGTGCATGGTCTCACGCGCGTGCACGATACGACCGCCGAAGGCCTGACCGATGGATTGATGCCCGAGGCACACACCCAGGATCGGAAGCTTGCCGGCGAAATGCCCGATGGCCGCCACCGACACCCCAGCCTCATTGGGCGTGCACGGCCCCGGCGAAATCATCAGGTGATCGGGCGCCAGGCGCTCGATCTCCTCAACCGTGATCCGATCATTACGGTGCACCTGCACATCCGCACCCAACTCGCCCAGATACTGCACCAGGTTGTAGGTAAACGAATCGTAGTTATCGATCATCAACAGCATGGACTTAACCCTCGTCGCGCAACGCGGAGGACGCGGAGACGCGGAGATCGCGGAGGGGATCGAGGTTCAGCACCACGCGGCAGATCCCCTTGTGTAATACCGAAACGTTGAAGTTGATGAGCAGTCCTAACGAAAGTCGCGTCCAGCGCAGATAGGTAAGCAGCTGCGCCTTGTGGATCGGCAAGACTTCCGTAACCGATTTGAGTTCCACCACCAGGCGACCCTCAACGAGAAGATCCAGACGATACGCGCAATCGAGTGCTCGACCTTTGTAACTCGCCACGACCGGCACCTCTGCCAACCATCGCAAGCCTCGTATGCTCAACTCGTGCTCAAGCGCTGCTTGATAAGCCGATTCAAGCAAACCAGGACCCAACGAACGATGCACCTCGATGGCAGCACCAATCACTTCACCAGCAAGGGCATTCACATCCTTGTCCATTCTCCGCGCCCTCCGCGCCTCCGCGTCCTCTGCGTTTCGTTGTCCTTACTTGTGCCCAGCCACCCCGTCCAGACCCGCTTCGGCCAGTTGCACCGCCCGGAACACAGCGCGGCCCTTGTTCATGGTTTCTTCCCATTCCTTCTCGGGCACGGAGTCGTAGACGATGCCGGCGCCGGCCTGGATGTGGAGCTGGCCTTCCTTGATCACGGCGGTGCGGATGGCGATGGCGGTGTCCATGTTGCCGTTCCAGGCGAGATAGCCCACGGCGCCGGAATAGACGCCGCGCTTCACCGGTTCCAGTTCGTCGATGATTTCCATGGCGCGGATCTTGGGTGCACCTGAGACGGTGCCGGCCGGGAAGGTGGCGCGCAGCACGTCCATGGCGCTCATGCCCGGTTTCAGGCGGCCTTCCACATTGGAGACGATGTGCATCACGTGCGAGTAGCGCTCGATGACCATCTTGTCGGTGAGCTTCACGCTGCCGGTTTCAGCGATGCGGCCAACGTCGTTGCGGCCGAGATCGATGAGCATGAGGTGTTCGGCCAATTCTTTCGGATCGGCGAGCAAATCCTCTTCGAGCGCCAGGTCTTCGGCCTCGCTGGCGCCGCGCTTGCGGGTGCCGGCGATGGGACGCACCGTGACCATGCCGTCCTCCAGACGGACCAGGATCTCCGGCGACGAGCCGACCACGTGGAAGCCTTCGAGGTCCAGGTAATACATGTACGGTGAGGGATTCACACTGCGCAGGGCGCGGTAAAGGTCCAGCGGCCGGGCCCGGAAGGGAATGGACAGGCGCTGCGACAACACCACCTGCATGATGTCACCGTCCGTGATGTACTGCCGCGCGCGCTCAACGGCGCTCTCGAAGCCCTGCTGGGTGAAGCCGGAGACGAAGTCGGTCTCGCGCACCTTGGCGGCGCGCGACTGGGCGTGGCGGGGGGTGGTGCCATGCAGCCGGCGCACCAGCGCATCGAGGCGTGCGTTCGCGTTATCGAGCGCATCGGGCGCGGCAGGATCGGCGAGCACGATGACGAACAGCTTGCCGGCGAGGTTGTCGAACACCAGCACCTCGTCGGAAACCATGAGCAGGATGTCCGGCGTGCCGATGGCGTCGGGCTTCTCCGCCCTGGCGAGGCGCGGCTCGATGTAGCGGATGGTGTCGTAACCGAAGTAGCCCACCAGGCCGCCGTTGAAGCGCGGCATGCCCGGCTGCTCCACCACCTTGAAGCGTTGTTGGAACGTCTCGATCCAGGCGAGTGGATCGGCCACCTCGGCGCGCTCCACCACGCGGCCGTTTTCCGTCACGCTCACCTCGTGCCCATGCACGCGCACCACGGTACGTGCCGGCAGGCCGATGATGGAATAGCGGCCCCATTTTTCGCCGCCCTGCACGGATTCGAACAGATAGGAATACGGCCCTTCCGCCAGCTTGAGATAGACGGAAAGCGGCGTATCGAGGTCGGCGAGGACCTCGCGGGTCACGGGAATACGGTTGAAGCCCTGGCGGGCCAGCTCGGTAAAGCGATCAGCAGTCATGGTTACACCTACGACAGGAAGACAGGCACGTGCACGGATAGGGTCGGCCTCAGCCACGCCATCGCTGCGATGCCTTGCGCTCCGGGGTCGTTGCGGTGTTCACCATGGTTGGGCAGGTCAGTCGAATAGGTTCGGTAACTGGTTCAGGGAATCGATCACCGCGTCGGGCGCGGCGCTGCGGATGTCCTCGCCGTGGTTGTAACCGTAGCTCACGCAGACCACCTTGAAGGCGGCGGCGCGGGCGGCTTCCACGTCGTGCCGGGAATCCCCGACCATGAGCGAATGCTGCGGCCCGACTTTAAAGAAATCGGCCGCATGGAGCAAGGGCCCGGGATGGGGCTTCTTGTGGGGCGTGGTGTCGCCGCTGACCACGATGCCGAAGAAGTCTTCGATACCCAACTGCGTCAGCAGCGGCCCCGTGAAACGCGCCGCCTTGTTGGTGACGCAGCCGAGTTTGCAGCCAGCGGCGCGCAAGCGTTCGAGGCCGTCCCTCACGCCGGGAAAAAGCCGGCTGCGCACCGCGCTGTTGGCCAGGTAAAGCTCGTTGAAAATGGCTATGGCCTCGGCGAACGGCGCCGGATCCGGCTCGGCGGTCATGTCGCCGGTGAGGGCACGCTTGACCAGGCGCTCCACGCCGTTGCCCACCCAGTCCCGCACCCTGTCTTCGCCCCGCGGCGGCCGGCCAAGCCGCCGCATCAGCTCATCCACACAAAAGGCCAGGTCCGGCACGCTGTCCACCAGCGTCCCGTCCAGGTCCAGCAGGATCATTTCCGGTTTTTTCATCTTGGTCATAACGCAGAGGCCACGGAGGCGCGCCCCCATGTCACAACGCGGAGGACGCGGAGGCGCGGAGTACGCGGAGGACAACAGATGATTTTGTCTCCGCACATTCTCCGTTTATCCCTTCTGGTACCCCAACGCGCTACACGCAGAGAAAGCCACATGGGTTCATCTCCGCGTACTCCGCGCCTCCGCGTCCTCCGCGTTTCACCCGGTTACTTACCGACCTTCGCCAGTTCCGC
This sequence comes from Gammaproteobacteria bacterium, assembly GCA_041685115.1. Lineage (GTDB taxonomy): Bacteria > Pseudomonadota > Gammaproteobacteria > Thiohalomonadales > Thiohalomonadaceae > JALOAT01. Next base: position 16,263 of record JAWLGK010000007.1, read on the forward strand.
GCGCATGGCGGCGATGACGGAGTCGTAGCGGTTGGGATCGCTGTCCTTGCCGGCGCCGAATACGGCGGAGCCGGCCACGAAGGTGTCGACGCCGGCCTCGGCCACTTCACGGATGTTGGCCGGGCCCACGCCGCCGTCGATCTCCAGGCGGCAGTTGTAACCGCCCTCGGCGATCATCTTGCGCACCTTGCGCGCCTTTTCGAGCACGTAGGGGATGAACTTCTGGCCGCCGAAGCCCGGGTTTACGGACATGAGCAGCACCATGTCGAGCTTGGGCAGCACGTATTCCAGCACGTCGATGGGCGTGGCCGGGTTGAACACCAGGCCGGCCTTGCAGCCGCTGTCTTTGATGAGGCCGACGGTGCGGTCGATGTGCTCGCTGGCTTCCGGGTGGAAGGTGATGTAGGTGGCGCCGGCCTTGGCGAAGTCGGGCACGATGCGGTCCACCGGCTTCACCATCAGGTGCACGTCAATGGGCGCGGTGACGCCGTGCTTGCGCAGGGCCTCGCACACCAGGGGGCCGATGGTCAGGTTGGGCACGTAGTGGTTGTCCATCACGTCGAAATGGACGATGTCCGCGCCCGACTTGAGCACGTTGTCCACTTCTTCGCCCAGACGGGCGAAATCCGCTGACAGGATGGACGGGGCGATCTGGAAATCCATGATAGGGGTTGCCTCGTTCTTGATTGTATTGCGCTCTTCGGCGCCGTGAAGGACTCGGGATTCTACCCGCCCATGCCCCATGGGGTACTTACCCCGATGGGAGGGGGCGGCGCCGAGGCCGGCGCCTATAATGGGCGACTACGCCGCTCCACTTCCAGCATAACCAGAAAAAGAGAGCCCGCCATGAGCCTCGCGATCACCCTCCACCTGCTCGCCGCCGTCCTTTGGGTCGGCGGCATGTTCTTCGCCCATCAGATCCTGCGCCCGGTAGCCGCCAGCCGGCTCGAACCACCCGAGCGCCTGGTGCTCTGGAAAGGCTGTTTCGACCGCTTTTTCCCCGTGGTCTGGGCCGCCATCGCGCTGCTGCTCGCCACCGGCTTCTGGATCATCTTCGCCGTGTACGGCGGCATGGCGGAGGTCGGCTGGCACGTGCACGCCATGCTGGGCATCGGCCTGGTCATGATGGCGCTGTTCGCCTGGCTCTATGTCGTGCCCTATCGCCGCCTGAGCTGGCGCGTGGCGGAGCGGCAATGGCCCGCCGCCGCCGAGGCCCTGGCGCGCATCCGCCAGGTGGTCGGCATCAACCTGCTGCTCGGCCTGCTGACCACGGCCATCGCCGCCGGTGGCCGTTATTTCTGATCGGCCTGCGGCGCACCGACGCCGCGAAGATGGATTCCGGATTGCGCCGGAATGACGATGTAACGAAACACCCGCCTTGTCCGTCACTCCGGCGAAAGCCGGGGCCCACGCCACGCCCGCCGCTGCCATGGCGTGCGCCCCTGCGCCCTCTCGTCAGGGGTATTGCGATTTCCTTCAAGCCCCTCGTCACGACCTTTAGCAACCGTGAACCAGTTCACACTTTTTGGTCTCGCAGAGGCGAAGAATCCGCACGAGGGAGACGTACGCCATCGGGGGGCGACGGGCGTGGCTAGCGTCTAGAACGCGTCTAAGTCCTTGTCGATACGGCATATTCTTATGCCACCCGTGTTGCTTTCCGAGGGCGAATAAGGAAATGATGATGAAGGTTTTTGTGAACCTGCTCACATTTTCAGGAGACCCTTCCCATGCGCGCCATGATTCGCCGTTTTATCCGTGATGAAGAAGCTGCCAGCGCCATCGAGTACGCGCTGATCGCAGGTCTGATCGCCGCCGCGATCGCTACCGCACTCACCCCTATTGGCGGCCAAATCACGAGCGTTCTTGAGAAAATTCAGACGGCCCTCTCAGGCGCGGCGGGCAGCTAACTTTCGGCAAACTCGGCCGTGAGCTGGGAATACCCGGTGGTGGTAGCTTGGGCGATGGCCGTTGCCGTTCTGGACGCCCGGTTTCGCAGCCTCCCCAACGCGCTGACACTCGGGGCCGTAGTGCTTGCCGTCATCTATCTGGCAAGTGCGGGGCGGGGTCCGTTGGATACTTCGCCCCTCTCCAGCCTGCTCGCCGCCGGACTGTTCCTGCTCTTCCTGCTGCCTGCCTACACACGGCGCTGGGTGGGCGGCGGCGATGTGAAGCTGGGCGTCGCCTTTGGCCTGCTGGGCGGGGCCAAGGCCTCGCTCCTGACCCTCGGCGCCGGCGGGCTGCTGCTCGCAGCCTTGGGCTGGCAGGCCAAACGCTCACAGCGGCCGGGCGACCCACCGCGCGTGGTGCCCTGGGGCACCGCCCACGGACTGGCGTTCGCCAGCGCGGTGGTCGTGATGGAGCACCTTCCCGGCGGCATTTACTGAGAGGAATGATGCCGTGACATGGCGCCCAACCCGAACCCCCGACTGCACCGCTAACCAGCGCGGCGCCGCGGCCATCGAGTTCGCGTTGGTGTTTCCGATCTTTCTCCTGTTGTTCTTCGGCCTGATGTTCTTCGGCGTCAGCCTGACCCTGCAACACAACCTTAATCACGCCGCCCAGAACGCCGCCAGGGCGGGATTGGCCGTGGACCCGGATGCCTACCCAAGTCCCGCCGCCTACGAAAGCAAGATAAGGGAGCGCGCCAAGGCCGAAGCGGACCTCGTCCTCGCCTGGATGTCGCCAGCGCTCAAGTCAGCTATCAAGGTTGACTCCGCAGTCACGACTGCGGACGGCGTCTACTGGCTGGATGTGAGTGTCACGTTACCCAAAAGCTCGCACCCACTGGCAACGCTGGCGGGGTTTCTGTCACTCGATGAATTCACCGACCTGACTGGCCAGGCCAAGCTGCGCCTGTAACCAGGTCACTCGAAGGAGCCCTTGAATGAACAGCCAACAACTCAAGCTGTTCGCCGTCGTCACCGCCGTCGCGGCGTTGCTTTTCGCCTATCTGGCCTTCCAGACCAGCCGTGAACAGCAGGCGCGGCAACAGCTCCTGGAGGCCGAATCCCTGCAAGGCCCGTCCCATTGGAGTAAGGCGGTGGTGGCGCTGACGCCCTTGCCGCAAGGCCAGGCGATCACCGAGGCGGCGGTGAAACTGGTGCCCGTGGCCATCGCGCCGGCCGAGGGCTTCACCCGCCTGGAGGACGTGGTTGGCCGCACGCCGGTGGCCACCATCGGCACCGGCGAGCCGCTCACACAGCACCATTTCAGTGAAGGCAGCGATCTGGCGCGGGCCCTCGGCGAGCACGAACGGGCCGTCGCCATCAAGGTCAACGAGGTGGTCAGCGTGGGTGGACTGATCGGCGCGGGCGACTACGTGGACGTGCTGGTTTACGTACCCGCGGATGGTCGTCAGGTGAAGCTGTCGCAGGCCCAGGTGGCGCTCGAGCGCCTGCGGGTCCTCGCCTACGGCGGTGACGCCGGGGCCGCACGCGCCAGCGATCGCACCGCAGTGCTCGCCGTGCCCACCAAGGACGTGTCACGCCTGGTGCTCGCCGCCAATGCCGGCGACCTGCGCCTCGCCCTGCACGGCGCGCGCCCGGCGGACGCCGCCGCGCCGCTGCCCGCCGCCTTGCTGCGTGATCTGGACCGCACACCCGTGGTGCGCGCCCCCGTGCGCACCCGCGAGGAAGTCACCGTCTACCGCGCCGGCGAAAAAAGCCGCGTCGTGAAATGAGGCCTCCCATGACAAGACTCAATGCACTGCGCACGGCCGGGATGCTCTGCCTGCTGTTGTGGCAAGGATTGCTCCACGCCGAACCCGGCGTGCTGCGCGTGGAGGCCGGCGGTCATCACCTGATGACGCGCCCGGGCGGCGTGGCGCGGCTGGCCGTGGCCAACCCCGAGGTGGCCGACGTGGAGCTGCTCTCGGCCCGCGAACTCCTGGTGGTCGGCAAGCAACTGGGCGAGACCCAGTTTCGCCTGTGGCCCAAGGGCGCGCCCGTGGAGGAGTACCGCATCATTGTGGAAGCGCCGGGCGCATCCAATCGCGACGCGGTGAGCAGCCAAGTGCAGACCGACATCAAGGTGGTGGAGGTGAGCCGCCAGGCGCTCATGCAGTCGGGCATGATGCTCGGCAAGAACACCGGCAACACCACCCTCGCCATCGGCGCGCCGGGCAGCCTGTCGGGCGTCACCTCGTCCACGGCGGGCGCCGAAGGCTTCGGCGGCTCCGGCTTCACCCTGGAAAGCAGCAGCGGTTTCCTGCCCATCGCGCAAGCCTTCAACCTGGTGGCGGGCAACGCCAAAAAGGGCCTGCTCGGCGTCGTCAGCGTGCTGGAGAACAATGGCTTCGCCTACACCCTGGCCGAGCCGAGCCTGACGGTCATGAACGGCCAGACCGCCACCTTCCTCGCCGGCGGCGAAGTGCCCATTCCGGTGGCCGCTGACAACGGCAACATCAGCATCGAATACCGTGATTTCGGCGTGCGCCTCATGCTCACGCCCACGGTGCTCGATGCCAACCGCATCGTGTTGAAAGTGGCGCCCGAGGTGAGCGAGCTCGACCCTAACACGGCGGTGGCCACCGCCGGCGTGTCCGTGCCGGGCTTCCGCGTGCGCCGCACCGAGACCACCATCCAGCTCGCCGAGGGCGAGAGCTTCGTCATCAGCGGCCTCATCAGCCGCAACAACATCGCCGCCGTGGACAAGGTGCCGTTCCTGGGCGACCTGCCCATCATCGGCGCGTTCTTCAAATCCACGCGCGTGCAGCGCGAAGACAAGGAACTCATCATGGTGGTGACGCCGCACCTGGTGCGCGCCATGGCGCGCGGTGCGCCCACGCCGGCGCTGCCCGGCGAGGGTTTCGGTCGCTATCAGCCCGGCTTCGCCGATCTGCTGTTCCTGGAAACCGGCCGTTTCGACCGGCTCAACGACAAAGCATCCCGTTAGGAGCCCCCATGGCCAGCGTCGTCGTCGTCACCCAACGCGAGGATTACGTCCAGTGGCTGATGGATGCCCTGGACAAGGAACGGGAGGTCGTGGTCGCCGACCAGGACACCGTGGAGCGCGTGCTGCAACTCATCGACGCCACCGCCGCGAACCTGGTGTTCGTGCAACTGGGCGGCGGCGAGAAACGTTCCCACACCGCCCTCATCGAGGGCCTGCTCGCGGCCAAGCCCATGCTGGGCATCGTCGCCATCAGCGACAGCATCGACAACACCCTGCTGTTGTCGGCCATGCGCGCGGGCGCACGCGATTTCCTGCGCGTGGGCAGCAACCCGCGCGACGTGCTCGCCCTGGTCTACCGCCTGGACGAGAAAAGTCCGCAGGACGCGGCGCCCGTGGCGCCGCGCTCGCAGGTGTTTTCCTTCCTCTCGGCGCGCCCCTACGAAGGCATCACCACCCTGGCGGTGCATACCGCGCTCGCGCTGCTCGAACAGGAGGAAGAAGGCCGCGTACTGTTGCTCGACCTCGGCATGCCGCCCGCCGATTCCCTGTTGATCCTCGGCCTCAAGTCCACCTACAGCTTCGTGGACGCGATCCGCAGCGTACGCCGCTTCGACCAGACCCTCATCCGTACCGCCTTCACCACCCACAAGAGCGGCCTCACCATCCTGTCCTTGCCGGACGACCCCAAGGAGATGGAAGCGGTCACCTCCGCCGACGTGATGATCCTGCTGAACATCCTGCGCGCCTATTTCAGCCGCATCGTCATTCACCTGGGCGGCGTCACGCCTTCTGATTTCGTGCGTCTGATCCTCGGCAAGTCCGATGAGGTGTTCCTGGTCGTCGAGCAATCGGTGCCGAGCTGCCACGCCAGCAAGCAGCTGCTCGATTTCCTGTCGGCCCGCGATTATCCCACCGACGGCATCGGGCTCATCGTGGACCGCTATTCCCCCGACGTGGGCCTTGAATGCAGCGATATCGCCGAATTGCTCGGACTGACGTTACAGCACGCCCTACCCGCCAGCGGCATGGTGCGACTGAAGGCCCTCAACGCGGGACGCAGCATCTTCGAGATCGCCGGCAACGACCCCTACAGCAAGGCGGTGCGCGCCCTTGCCGCGCAACTGACCGGAATCGAGCACAGACCGGCCGAGCACAGCGACGGCTGGCGCGGGCTGCTGAACCGGCTGCTGGGCTGAGACCTCCGCCATGGACATCCTGACCTCGAACGCGCACGACGACCTGCAACAGAGCGAACAGTACCAGTCGCTCAAGGGCCGTCTACACCGTTTCCTGCTCAACACGGTGGAGGAGGAAAACGTCAATCCAGGCGACTGGTCGCAAGACCAGGTGCGTGACTACGTGGAGGCGAAGATCCATTTCTTCATCGCCGACCAGCGCCTGGCCATCAATCGCCGTGAGGTGGAAACGCTGGTCGGCGACATGATCGACGAGCTGCTCGGTTTCGGCCCCATCCAGCGCCTCATCGAGGATGAGGACGTCAACGACATCCTGGTGAACGGTGCCACGCAGATCTACGTGGAACGCCGCGGCAAGCTGCTCAAGACGCCGCTGCGCTTCATCGACGACGCCCACGTGCTGCGCATCATCCACCGCATCCTCGCCCCGCTCGGGCGCCGCCTGGACGAGACCTCGCCCATGGTGGACGCACGCCTGCCCGACGGCGGCCGTGTCAACGCCATCGTCCCGCCGCTGGCGCTGGACGGCCCCAGCCTGTCCATCCGCAAGTTCCGCAAAGAACCGCTGCGTGCCGGCGACCTGCTCACCTACGGCACCCTGAACGAGCCCATGCTCAAGCTGCTGCGCGCCGCGGTGCGCGCGCGCTGCAACCTGCTCGTCATCGGCGCCAGCGGCGCCGGCAAGACAACGCTGTTGAACGTGCTGTCCGGCTACATCCCGCCGGAAGAACGCATCGTCACCATCGAGGACGCGGCCGAGCTGTCGCTCGATCACCCGCACGTGGTGCGCCTGGAATCCCGTCCGCCCAACCTGGAGGGCCAGGGCGAAGTGAACATGCGCGCGCTGTTGCGCAATGCCCTGCGCATGCGGCCCGACCGCATCATCGTCGGCGAGGTGCGCGGCCCGGAAATGCTCGACATGTTGCAGGCCATGAGCACCGGCCACGAGGGCTCCATGGGCACACTGCACGCCAACAGCCCGCGCGACGCGCTCAGCCGCCTGGAGATGCTGGCCGGTTTCGCCGGCTACGGCGGCAGCGAATTCACCCTGCGCCAGCAGGTGGCCGCGGCCATCGAGCTCATCGTGCAGGTGGGCCGGCTGGCGGGCGGCGAGCGCAAGGTGCTGCACATCCACGAGGTGACCGGCATGGCCGACAACAACTACCTGATGCAGGAGCTGTTCCGCTATGACACCACGCACCAGGAATTCATGCAGACCGAGCTGAAGCCACACAACCCGAAACTGCAACGTCAGTTGCAGGCCGAAGAGTCACAATCGGCGCCCTTCGTCGCGAGTCGCTATGTCATTTAGCAGCCTTGCCATTTTCGCCGCCGTCGTCTCCGCCGCGCTGTGCTTCGCCGCCGTAGGGATGATGGAGCTGCGCCGCAAGCGCCGCGATGCGCTGTTGCTGCGCCTGCGCGGGCTCATCGGCGGCGACACCCACTCGCCACAGGCCCGGCGGCGCACGGAAAACCGGCTGGCACAACAGGTCGTCGCCCTGCTGTGGCGCGCCGGCATTGTCCCGGCGCCTTGGCAGGCATGGATGACCGCCGGCGCGATGGCCATTGCAGCGCTGGTCGGTGCCCTGCTGCAAGGGACCTTCGGTCTGTTGCTCTACCCGCTGCTGCTGCTCGGCGGCATGTACCTGCTGCTGTTGCGCCGCGCCTCGGCCCGGCGGCGGCTCATGATCGAGCAGTTGCCGGTATTCATCGATCACCTCTGGCGCGCGGTGAGCACCGGCAACACCCTCGACAGCGCCTTCACCACGGCGACCCTCGAGTCACAGGCTCCGCTGCGCGGCGCGCTGGAACGCGTGGTGCGCGAGATCCGCCTCGGCGGCGCCTTGGAAGAGGCCCTTGAACAGAGCGCGCGCACCTACGAAATCCAGGAGCTGCGCGTGCTCACCCTGGCAGTGGCCGTAAACCGGCGTTACGGCTCCAGCATCCAGGAACTGCTGAAGAGCGTGGTCACCATGATCCGCCGCAGCGAGGCGGCGCGGCGCGAATTCCGTTCGCTCACCGGCGAGACGCGCATGTCCGCCTGGGTGCTCGGGCTCACCCCGGTGGCCATCGGCCTGTTCACGCTGCTCACCAGCCCCGATTACCTGAGCGTGCTCTGGCAGGACCCGACCGGACGCACCATCCTCGGCTTCGGGCTCGGCGCCCAGAGCCTGGGTGCGCTGATCCTCTGGCGCATGATGCGGGCGTTCTGACATGACCGCTCTGCTCTACGCCCTCGGTACCGCGTCACTGCTGCTCAGTCTGGGGTTGCTCGCCCTGGCGCTGCGCGCGGACCAGCGGCGCCGCGCGCTGCGCATGCGCCTGCGCGGCGCGCTCGGCATGGGCGCGGAACAGCGCCACACGGAATTGCACGGCCTGGCGGGCCACCTGGCGCGGCTGGGCGGCGCGTGGCTCAGCAGCCACGGCGAAGACCCCGAGGTCAACCGGCTACTCGCACGCGCCGGCTGGCATCGGCAGCAGGACCAGGCGATGTACTTCGGCCTGCAACTGGTGCTGCCCGCGGCCGCCGTGCTGCTGGTATTCGTGCTCTGGCTGGGCGGCGGCCATGGCTTTTCCATGCGCACGCTGCTGGCGTTTTTCGCCGCCCCTGCGCTGGCCTTTCTGGCGCCGCGTTATGTGCTGCGGGCACTGGCCACCCGCCGCCAGCGCGCCATGCGTGAGGAAGTGCCGCTGCTCGCCCAGGTGTTGAAGGTGCTGTTCGATGCGGGCCTCGGCCTCGATCAGGCGCTGCTCACCGTGGCCACCGAACACGCCGACATGATCCCGAACCTCGCCGCCGAGCTGCGCCCGGTCATGCGCCAGGTGAGCCGTGGCGCCGATCGCTCGGAGACGCTGGCCGCCGTGGCGCGGCTGCTCGACGTGCAGGACCTCACCGACCTGGTCACCATGCTGCGGCAGATCGACCGCTACGGCGGCGGCATCCAGCAGCCGATCAAGGCCTTCATCGAACTGCTCGACGAGCGCCGCCGCACCGACCTGCAGGAGCGCGTCAGCAAGCTCTCGGGGTCCATGACCATCGTCATGGTGGTGTTCCTGTTTCCGGCCCTGCTGGTATTCCTGGCGGGACCGGGGTTTCTCTCGATTTTGAAGATGCTGACCGGCTTCGGAGGCTGACATGACGCAAGCGCGGCGTTTTTCCTGGACACGCACCGCGGCCGGCCCGCTGGGTCTCATTGCCGCGGCGCTCCTGCTGGCCGGTTGCGGTGCGCCCAACGTACGCCCCGAGGACGCGCCCATGGCGGCGGACCTCGCCTTTCCCGGACGCGGCGAGGCGCGCTGCGGCGAGGAACGCGCACCACACGAAGTGGTGCTGCACCTGCAACTCATCGAGGACATGCAGCGCCAGGGGCTTTATCACGCCGCCCTCGCCCACCTGGATGCGCTCGGCGAGGCCGGCGCCCAGTTGCCGCGCGCCCGCTTCCTGCGCGCCGAGTCGCTGCGACGAGCCGGTGATCCCGCGCAGGCGCGCGCGCTGTTCCAAGGCCTCACCACGAGCTGCCTGGCGGGACTCGGCTATCACGGGCTGGCGCGCCTGGAAGTGGATGCCGGCCGCACCGCGGAGGCCTTGCGACAGTTCGCTGCGGCCGAGCGCGAGCGTCCGACGGATCCACGCATCCGCAACGACCACGGCTACGCGCTGCTGCTCACGGGCCACACCCGCGAGGCCCGTCACCAGTTCCAGACCGCCTGGGAACTGGGCGGCGGCGAACGCGCCACGGCCAACCTGCTGCTGGCGCTGCTGGTCGCCGGAGAGGAGGACGAGGCCGAGGCGCTCGCCGAGCGGGTCGGCCTGCCGTCCAGCGACATGAAACGGCTGCGCAGCGATGCAGAACAGTTGCGTCGCCAACAAAAACGCCCGGAGGCCAAACCATGAACCGCCCGACCCTCGTGCTGCTCGCCTGCCTGTTGCCCCTCGCGGGTGCGCACGCCGCACCCGCGGCCAACGAGCCGGCGCCAACCCGCGCGGATGAGCGCGGTAGCGACACCGCCGCCTGGCTGGAGATCCAGCGCGCCGGCAACTACGCCGGCAAGCCGAGCCCCATGCCGGGCGAGGCCAAGGCGCGCGCCTACCAGCGCTATCTCAAGAGCTTCGAAGCGCCCATCCCCGAGCACTTCGAAGACCGCAGCATGACCGGCCGTTAAAGCCATGCACCGCCAGCGCGGCGCCATCAGCATCATCGCCGCTGCCACCCTGGTGGTGTCGGTGCTGATCGTCGCCCTCGCCCTGGATATCGGGCGCATCGTTCTGGAAAAGCAGCGCTTGCAGGCCGCGGCGGATGCGGCGGCGATGGCGGGGGCGCGTGTGCTGGCGGTGGAGGGACAAATCGGCGAGGTAGCCGCCGCCGCGCAGGCTGCTGCGGTGAAAAACGGTTACGCGGGTAACCTCGCGACCGAGGCCGGCGCCATTGATATTGGACACCTGCTACACGCTGGTGGGCTGCGCGGCTTCGCCTTGGGGCCGGGTCCGACCGCTCCGGCGCACCACGCGGTGCGAGTCACCGCCACCCGCAAGGTACCGCGCAGCCTGGTGGCCGCAGGACTGCTTCCGGGTGACGTGATTCTCTCCGCCCAGGCGGTGGCGCATCAGGTGAGCACCGCCACGTTCAGCCTGGGCACCGCGTTATTGAGAGTGGACAGCAGCCGCGAAGCCACACTTCTGAACGCCTTGCTGGGGTCTATGTTGGGCACCGAGTTGAAACTCGGAGTTCTGGATTACAAGGCACTCGTCGGCGCCAACGTGGAACTCGGCGAGTTGGCTGCGGCACTCCATGTCGGGTCGGTGGACAACCTGCTGCGCGAAGAAATCACCCTTGGCGAATTAATCAGCGAGAGCATCACCATCCTCGAGGGCAGGAAAGATGATGAGAGCGCAAGACTGGCCGCCATCGCACTCAACGATCACTTGCTCAACATACCCGGCAACATCCGGCTCGGGGATCTCCTTGGGCTTGCCACCGACAGCGCCGGCGCGGCGGTACAGGTAAATGTCGCCGACCTCATCATGGCATCCGCTCAGCTTGCTACCGCTGGAGACGTGGCCGGCGTCCAGGTGGATCTGGATGACACCTTGGCGCCCCTGGGACTTGGCGGAGTTCCGGGACTCGATCTCACGCTGGACCTCAAGGTCGGCACTCCGCCGCAAATTGGAGCGGGACCGCCGGGTCCACTCGGGTGCGCCCCTGATGACTGCTACACCAGCGCCGAGGTTGCACAAACAGAGATCACGGTCAAGGCATCGGTTCTTAATCTGATTAATCTGGATATCACTATCGAAGGTGCTGGGGGCAAAGCGTGGCTTGAGGCCGTCGAGCCGCCGACACCCTCGTCACGGGCACGCGTCCGGGTGGGAATGGAAACCGATGCCGCACGAGTCACGCTGAACGGCTCACTTACAGTCAACACGATACTCTTCGGCAAGAAGAACATTCCCCTACTGGGAGTCAACACCGAGTTGGCCGGCGGCGAATACGAGCGGACGTTCACTGGCCCATTCCCATCCAGCATGCCAGACGACAGCAGTGTGGGTGCATCCGGTTTAAACGCCCTTCAACTTTCCGTTTCCCTCCCCCTGTTGGATACGTTGGGAGTCACTAGCCTGGTCAACGCCCTACTCAGCTCCCTGACCCACGACCTGCTCTCACCTTTGATAGACAATTTATTGAGTCCTCTCACAAAACTCTTGGGCTTGCAGATTGGCGGCGCTGATGTCACTGTGCTCCATGCAAGCGCCGGCGAAGTAAGGCTGGTGCAATGAAAGCGATTTCATGTCGACACCCATTCCAGGTATTCGCACGCTCCTCATCCTGCTCACCGCTCTGCTGCTCCTGAACGGTGTGCTCCTGGTATGGAGCATGTCCGACGGCCTCCTGCTTCTGGATGATCATGCCCGCGGCCAGGCCCGGGGCTATGCCGAGCGGGTCGCGGCGGCCTTGCCGCGGAATGCCCCGCCCGAGGAGATGCTCGCCCAGACGGCGCCCGCCCATGCCGCCGCCGTGCTGTTCACCGACGCGACCGGCGAGCGCATCCGGGTGCAGCTATCCGTGCTGGATACGGCGCGCGCCCCGGCGTGGTTCGCCGGTCTCATGACCGGCCCACAACTGGAGGCGCGCGCGCTGCTGCCGGACAACGACGGCCGCCTGCTGGTGGTGTTCGATACCGCCGCCCTCGCCGCGCCCTACTGGCGCGCCCTGCGCATCCCGTGGATCCTGCTGAACGCCGGCCTGGTGCTGTTCGTGGTCATGGCCAACCTCTGGATGGGCCAGAAGCTGCGGCGTCTGCAACGCTCCACCGTGCCGCCGCTCTCGCCCCTGCTCAAGGAGCTGTTGCGCGAGGAACACCCCGCTCTGCCCCGTCCGGCCGTCGAGCCGAGCCTCGCCACCGAGGACCACACCTCGGACGAACAGGCCGCCCAGTACAGCGGCATTGCCCTGCTGGTGGTGAACCCGCGCGGGGTGGTGAGTTTCGCCAATGCCGCCGCCGCACAGCTGTTCGGCTATCCGCGCGGCGAACTGGTGGGCAAACCGGTGGAGCGCCTGGTGCCGCCCTGGCGCCAGGAGGAACTCGCCCGGGATCACGCCACCGCCGACCCCTTCGAAATGGAAACCCAGCGTCTCGCCCGGCGCGGACACCTGGTCGACGTACTGTGGCATTCCACGCCGTTGCCCGGGCCGCCGGGCGAGGAACCGCTCGGCCGCGTGTGGACCCTGTGGGACATCACCCAGCGCAAGCGTGAGGAAACCGCGCTGCGCCTGCTCGGCCGCAGCGCCGAGCTGTCCGGTGATGGCCTGCTGATCACCGACGCAGCGCAGGACAACGCCGTCATCCATGCCAATCCCGCGGCGGCCCGCATCACCGGGTATGCCCTCGACGAGCTGCTCGGGCGCAATCCGCGCTTTTTGCACGGCGACGACCGCGCTCAGGAGGGCGTGCGTGAATTGACCGAGGCCATTGAAGCCGGCAAGCCCTGCCACGTGCTGTTGCACAATCGACGCAAGGACGGCGAATTGTTTTGGAACGAGCTGTCGCTCACGCCGCTTACCGACACCGGTGGACGCGTCACCCATTTTGCCGCGCAGATCCGCGACGTCACCGCCCGTCACGCGCAGGTCGAGGCGCTGATGCATGCAGAGGCGCGGCTGCGCACTATCCTCGACGACGCGCCGGTGGCGGTCTGTATCGCCGATGCCGGCCACGTGATCCGCTCCGTGAACCCCGGCTTTACGCGGCTGTTCGGCGCCGATGCCCAGCACAGCATCGGCCGTTCGTTGTTCGAACTGTTGCCCGAAGCGGTCTGGCGCGACATCCGGCCGAGCACGCCGGGCGCGCCGGTGGGCGGCGGGGAGATCAGCGTGGCCCGCCGTAACGGCGAAACCCTTACCCTGCTCGCCAACGTGGCGGAACTCACCAGCGACGGCGAGCCATCCCATACCGCCACCTTCCTGGTCGACATCTCCGGCCGCAAGCGCGCCGAGCAGGCGCTCGCCGAGGCCAAGGAGCGTGCGCAGGTCACGCTGGAATCCATTGGTGACGGCGTCATCACCACCAGCGCGCAGGGCATCGTCGACTACATCAACCCGGTCGCCGAGCGCCTCACGGGCTGGATGAAGGAAGACGTTCAGGGCATGCCGGTCACGCAGGTGTTCAAGCTCCTGGACGAGGAGACCCGCGAACCGCTCAAGGACCCGGTGGAAAGGGCGCTACGCCTCGGCCGCGTGATCAGCATCACCCGCCGCGCCGTGCTGGTCAGCACCGACCAGCGCGAATTCGGGCTGCACATCACCGCCACGCCCATCCGCGATCGCGAACAGCACATCGTCGGCGCCGTGGTGGTGTTCCGCGACGTCTCGGAAACCCGTGCGGTGGAGCGGCAGATTTCCTTGCAGGCCAAGTACGATGCGCTCACGGGCCTGTACAACCGCCGCGAGTTCCAGGCGCGCCTGGAGCAGGCCCTGGTCACCGCGCGGGACGAGCACAAGCAGCATGTGCTCGGTTATTTGGACCTCGACAAGTTCAAGATCATCAACGACACCTGCGGGCATGGCGCGGGCGACGAAGTGCTGCGCCAGGTGGCCACGCGGCTGCAGAACCTGCTGCGCGCCGGCGACATCCTCGCGCGGCTCGGCGGCGACGAATTCGCCATCCTGCTGTACGCCTGCTCCCTGGAGGCGGCCGAACGCGTCGCCGAGCACATCCGCGAAGACATCAGCGCCTACCGTTTCGTTTGGCAGGACCGCAGCTTCGAGCTGGGCGTCAGCATCGGGCTGGTACCGGTGACGGCCGAGAGCGGCAGCACCGATGACGTGCTGCGCCAGGCAGACGCCGCCTGCTACACGGCCAAGAGCGAAGGCCGCAACCGCGTGCACGTCTTCCAGCCTGAAGCCGAGACCAGCGCCGAACCGGCCGCCACGAGCACCTGGCTCGCGCGCCTGCGCGAAGGCATGGACCAGGACCGCTTCGTATTGTTCGAGCATCACGCCCGCCGTCTCACCAAGGACGCGGACGCACCCGAGTTCCGCCAGGTGAGCCTGCGGCTGCGTGGCGATCAGGGTGAACTGCTGCCACCCTCCGCCTTCCTGCCCACGGCGCAGCGCTACCGGCTGCTGGCGCGCGTGGACGAGTGGAAGCTGAGCACCTTGCTTGCGGTACTGGCCAAGACACAAGCGACCGGCGCCGTGTACGGCGTCAGCCTTTCGGGGCAGACCCTCACCCAGGGACAGTTCCTGGAATTTGCCCGGCAGCAATTCGAGCGCAGCGGCGCCGCACCGGAGGCGCTGTGCTTCGTGGTGGACGAGTCGGACCTGATGGGCAACTTCACCGGCGTATCGCAGCTCATGGTGGCCCTCAAGGAACTCGGCTGCCGCATCGGCATCGAGAACTTCGGCTACGGCCGCACCTCCTTTGCGCACCTCACCCAGTTGCCGGTGGATTTCCTCAAGATGGAAGGGACCGTGGTGCACAGCCTGCATGACAACCCGGTGGAACGGGTCATCGCCGAGACCATCAGCCGCATCGGCCGCATCATGCGCCTGCGCCTCATCGCCACCGAGGTCAACGACGAAGCCACCCTGGCCCGCCTCGCGGAGCTGGACGTGGACTACGCCGAGGGCGAATTCATCGACCCGGGCCAGCCGCTCGCGTGACTCCCGCCTCGCACCAAGTAGCCCGGATGAAGCGCAGCGGAATCCGGGTTAATCGACCACCGCAATCCCGGGTTCCCCTACGTTCTGTCGCCAGGAGGTTGGACGGCGCGTAGGTCACGTTGGCACGCAGCGGCTACGTGACAACGCGGCAGGAAGAACGTCACGTAGCTGCGCAACGTGACCTACGCCGACAACATAGAATTTGTCATTCCGGCGAAGGCCGGAATCCATCTTCGCACCGGAAATGGACCCCGGCTTTTGCCGAGGCGGCGTGGGCTGTGAATGCCGCAGGTGACGATGGCCACAAGCGCCGTAGGTCACGTTGGCGCGCAGCGGCTACGTGACAACGCGGCAGGAAGAACGTCACGTAGCTGCGCAACGTGACCTACGCCGACAACATAGAATTTGTCATTCCGGCGAAAGCCGGATTCCATCTTCGCACCGGAAATGGCCCCCGGCTTTTGCCGGGGTGGCGTGGGCTGTGAATGCCGCAGGTGACGATGGCCACAAGCGCCGTAGGTCACGTTGACGCGCAGCGCCTACGTGACAACGCGGCAGGAAGAACGTCACGTAGCTGCGCAACGTGACCTACGCCGACGACATAGAATTTGTCATTCCGACGAAGGCCGGAATCCATCTTCGCACCCGAAATGGACCCCGGCTTTTGCCGAGGTGGGTGGGCTGTGAGTACCGCAGGTAACGATCGCCACACGCGCCGTAGGTCACGTTGGCGCGCAGCGGCTACGTGACAACGCGGCAGGAAGAACGTCACGTAGCTGCGCAACGTGACCTACGCCGACGACATAGAATTTGTCATTCCGGCGAAAGCCGGAATCCATTTCGCACCCGAAATGGCCCCCGGCTTTTGCCGAGGTGGCGTGGGCTGTGAGTGCCGCAGGTGACGATGGCCACAAGCGCCGTAGGTCACGTTGGCGCGCAGCGGCTACGTGACAACGCGACAGGAAGAACGTCACGTAGCTTCGCAACGTGACCGGCAACAGAACTCATCATTCCGGCGAAAGCCGGAACTCATCTTCGCACCGGAAATGGCCCCCGGCTTTCGCCGGGGTGACGAAGCGCGGTGGGTGCACCATCTCAACGCATGCCTCGCGCCGCCTTGACTGCCTCGTAGGCGCGCTTGATCTCCTGGGTCTTCTCGGTGGCGAGGCGGACCATCTCTTCGGGCAGACCCTTGGCCACCAGTTTGTCAGGGTGGTGCTGGTTCATCAGGCGGCGGTAGGCCTTTTTCACCTCGGCGTCGGCGGCATCGCGCTTCACGTCGAGGATACGGTAGGCCTCGGCGAGCCGCTGGTCCGATGCGGCCTGACGCGGCGGGGCGCTGCTGCCGAAATCACGTGCGAAGCGCACCAGCGCCTCGAGGTGATCGAAGTGATGCCGGCTGATGCCCAGCGCCTCGCAGACGTGCAGCAGCAGGCTGCGCTCGACATCATTCAGGGTGCCGTCCGCATAGGCCGCCTGCAGTTGGACTTCCATGAACATCTGCAGTAGGTGCAAGCGATGGCGGGCTTCGCGTCGGAACTGGGCCAAGGCGCCGTCCAGGTCGAAGTCGGGTGACTTGCCTTCGTTGAACAGCCCGATGGCGACGCGACGTTGCTCTTCACTGAGCGCCATGCGCTCCATGACCGAGCGTGCGAAGCCGATCTCGTCCTCGCACACACGCCCATCCACCTTGGCGACCCGGCCCATCACGGAAAAGGTGGCGGAGAAAAAGGCCAGCTGCACACGAGCGTGGTCGTCCGGGGAGTTTCCGGTGAGGCGCGCCACGCCCTTGTCGAGCTGGTGGCCGAGCACCAGCCCGAGCACGGCACCGAGCGGGCCGCCGAGTACGAATCCCAGCGTCCCTGCAATCAGTTTGCCCCACCAGTTCATGCGACTTCCCCCACGCGGAATCGCATGATGCTAACGGCAGGCCTAACCGCCTACAAGCGGGACGATTACTTACGTGACAGCCAGAACCACCAGAGGATGAAGGCGATGAGCGTGAGGCCGATGAGATTCACTATCATGAACGAAGCTCCCGGGCGGCGCGGAAATGCCGCAGGCGGTTGGCGTTGCTGACCACGGTCACCGAGGACAGGGCCATGGCCGCGCCGGCGATCATGGGATTGAGCAGCAGGCCAAGCAACGGATAGAGCGCGCCTGCGGCAACGGGAATACCCAGGGTGTTGTAGACGAAGGCGCCAAACAGGTTCTGCTTGATGTTGCGCACGGTGGCCCTGGATACCGCGATGGCGTCGGCCACGCCGTGCAGCGAGCCACGCATCAAGGTCACGTCGGCGCTTTCGATGGCGATGTCGGTGCCGCCGCCGATGGCGAAGCCCACGTCGGCGCGCGCCAGGGCGGGCGCATCGTTGATGCCATCGCCCACCATGCCGACGGTTTCGCCGCGCCCCTGCAACTCGGCCACCTTCTCAGCCTTGTGCTGCGGCAACACCTCCGCGAACACCTCGTCGATACCCATCCGTCGTGCCACGGCCTCAGCGGTGGTGCGGTGGTCGCCGGTAATCATTACCACCTTCATGCCTTCCGCATGCAGGCGCGCGATGGCCTCGTAGGAATCGGCCTTGGCCGGATCGGAGATACCGAGCAGCGCGGCCACTGCCCCGTCCACGGCCAGATACACGGGCGTGCTCGCCTCGGCAGCAAGGCGTTCTGCGTCGGCCTGTTGGGCCATCACGTTGATGCCGTTTTCCTCCAGGAAGCGCTGGTTGCCGAGCAGCGCCGTGCGGCCGTCGACCTGCGCACGCACACCACGTCCCGACACGGCCTCGAAGCGCTCCACCTTGGGCAGCGCCAGCCCACGCTCGCGGGCGGCGGCGATCACCGCGGCGGCGAGCGGGTGCTCCGAGCCGGTCTCGAGCGCAGCGGCGATGGCGAGCGCCTGCGCTTCGTCGAACAGATTCACGGTGACGAGGGCCGTAACGCGCGGCTTGCCTTCGGTCACGGTGCCGGTCTTGTCGAGTACCACGGTGGTAAGGCGCCCGGCCTGCTGCAAGGCATCGCCGTTGCGGATCAGCACGCCATGCTCCGCGGCCTTGCCCACGCCGACCATGATGGAAATGGGCGTGGCGAGACCGAGCGCGCACGGGCAGGCGATGATCAGTACGGTCATGGTGGCCACAATGGCGTACGACACGCGCGGGTCGGGTCCCAGGTTGTACCAGAGCAGGAAGGTGATCACGGCGATGATCAGCACCGTGGGTACGAACACCCCGGCGACGCGGTCCACCAACCGGCCGATGGCGGGCTTGCTGGCCTGCGCCTGGCGCACCATGGCGATGATCTGCGCCAGCACCGTGTCCTTGCCGATGCGCGTGGCGCGGTAGAGGAAAGTGCCGTTGCCGTTGACCGTGCCGCCCACCACCTCGTCACTGCACTGCTTCGCCACGGGAATGGGTTCACCGCTGACCATGGACTCGTCCACCAGCGAATGGCCTTCCATGATCACGCCATCCACGGGGATGCGCTCACCGGGGCGCACGCGCAAGGTCTCGTCCAGGCCCACCTCGGCGATGGGCACGTCCAACTCCTGGCCATTGCGCACCACGCGGGCGGTCTTCGGCTGCAGGCCGATGAGGCGGCGGATGGCCTCGGAGGTCTTACCGCGGGCGCGGGTCTCCAGGGCAGCGCCGAAGTTGATCAGGGCGATGATCATGGTCGCCGCCTCGAAATAGGCGTGTTGCGCGAGCACCGGAACCGCGTCGGGTGCGAACACCACCGCCATGGAATACAGCCACGCCGCACCCGTGCCCATGGCGATGAGGGTGTCCATATTGGCGTTATGACGCGTGAAGGACTTCCAGGCGCCGGTGAAGAAGCGGCCGCCCGAGTAGATCATCACCGCCAACGTCACCATGCCCGCCGCCACCCAGAATGCCTGTGATTCCTGAATGGTGGGGAGCCAACCCGACATCTCGGCAATCATGAGGGGAAAACCGATGGCCGCAGCCACAGCCGATTTGCGCAGCAGCTTGCGGTACCACGCCGCCTCCTGCGCCTCCCTTTCCGATTGCTCGGTTTCCAGGCTCTTCAGCTCGGCGGCCTCATAGCCGGCCGCGGCGACCGCCTTGATGACAGCCTCCACATCCGCCGTGCTGCGCACCTGCGCGGTACGCTCGGCGAGATTCACGGTGGCCTCGGTCACCCCCGGGGCCGCACGCAAGGCGTCTTCCACCGCCGCCACGCAGCCTGCGCAACTCATGCCACCGATGGAAAGCCGGTACGTCTGTTCCATTTGCTCAGTCTCTTAATCAAACCTTTGGAAAAAGCTATTAACCACAGGGGACACGGGGAACACGGGGGGGGAAGAACCGATGCTCTAATTCCCCGTGTTGAATCCTTTTCTCTTCACCCCACCGCGTCCAGCACCCGCCGGCGGAACTTCACGCCCAGGTCGCGGGCGATGCGTTGGCAGGCCTCAATGTCCACGCCGTCCAGGCCGTCGATGGCGGACAGGGTCACTTCCATGCCCGCATCGCGGGCGCGGGCGGCGAAGTCCTGCAATGCGGCGAAGGCCCCTGCGCGCTTGGGACGGGTGTGGCGCACGTAGGTGGCCTCGTCCTGGGCGTTGAGGGAAATGGATACCGCGTCCACCACCCGCGCCAACTCCGGCGTGACGTCGCGGCCGTGTACCAGGTTGGCCAGTCCGTCCGTGTTCACGCGCACCCGCTTGCCGGCCTTTTTCATGGCCGCGGCCACCTCGATCAAGACGTCAAGGCGGAGTGTGGGCTCACCCAGGCCACAGAAGACGATCTCCTGGTAGGGCGCCGGATCGCCAATGGCCTCAAGCAGTTCGGTCACCGACGGCTCGCGGCGCAGGCGCAGATCGTAACCCTGCACCTCCCATTCCCCATTGAACTTGGGGCAAAAGGCACAGCGCAGGGTGCAGTGCCAGGTGATGTTCAGGTAGAGATTGCCGTGCAACTCGTAGCTCAGGGTGGGCTCGGGAGGCGGAACGGGTCGGGACGAATGCATGGATGGGCTCAGTGCTGTGGGTGGCGCTTGGGGACGTGCCTTCATGTATGATACTGCCTCCTTTTGACCGTCAGGTGGCGAATGTTCTCGATCCCTTTCCCCCTACTAAAGATTCGCGGACGCGAATTGCTGCCCGTCATCCAGGGAGGAATGGGAGTCGGCATCTCTGCACACCGGCTCGCGGGCGCGGTCGCCCGCGAAGGCGCCATGGGCACCATCGCAAGCATCGATCTGCGGGTCCACCATCCCGATCTCATGGAGCGCACCCATCGCACCAAGGATCGCAATCTCATCGACTCGGCCAATCTGGAGGCGCTCGATCGGGAGATCAAGGCGGCCCGTAACATCGCCCCCGAGGGCTTCATCGCGGTCAACGTGATGAAGGCGGTGGATCGCCACGCGGACATGGTGAAGCAGTCCTGCGAGAGCGGCGCCGACGCCATCATCATGGGCGCCGGTCTGCCGCTCGATCTGCCCGAGATGATCAAGGGCTACGAGGACAAGGTGGCGCTCATTCCCATCCTGTCCGAGGAGCGCGGCGTGCGCGCGGTGCTGAAGCGCTGGATGCGCAAGGGCATCCTGCCCGACGCCATCGTCATCGAGCACCCGCGCTACGCGGGCGGCCACCTGGGTGCGCCAAAGCCCGAGGACATCAACGATCCCAGGTTCGACTTCAAGCGCGTGCTCGGCGAGATCCGCCAGGTGTTCGAGCAACTGAAGATCGATCACATCCCGCTCATCCCGGCGGGCGGCGTCAACTCCTTCCAGAAGATCAAGGACCTCTTCGGCATGGGAGCGAGTGGCGTGCAGATCGGCACCCCGTTCGCGGTCACCGAGGAAGGCGACGCCCACGTCAACTTCAAGAAGGTGCTGCTGGAAGCGCGCGCGGAAGACATCGTCACCTTCATGAGCACCGCCGGCCTGCCCTGCCGCGCCGTGCTGACGCCGTGGCTGAAGAAATACCTGGCGCGCGAGGAGAAGGTGCGCGCCCGCGCCACCCCAGAGAAAGGCACCTGCGCCGTGAGCTTCGAATGCCTGACCCATTGCGGGCTGAAGGACGGCGACAGTTCCTCCGGTCAGTTCTGTATCGACACCCAGTTGGAGGCCGCGGTTCACGGCAACGTGGAAAAGGGCCTGTTCTTCCGCGGCTCCGAGTCCCTGCCCTTCGGCGACCAGATGCGCTCGGTGCACGATTTGCTTTACTTCCTGCTCACCGGCAAGGACCCGCACGAGGAAACACTCGCCACCGCCTGAGCCTCAACCGACGGCCTTGGTCGTCGTCCCGCAAATTTGTCCGTCCCCCCCAGCGGAACTTATCCGTCACCCCGGTGAAAGCCGGGGTCCATTCCTCGTGAAGAATGGATTCCGGCTTTCGCCGGGGACGAGAGGCCGGCCCCGCGCCGGCCCGATTGGGCCGGTGCGGTTATGCGGATTGGGGGGCGGCGCGGATCCAGCAGTTCTCGTGCCTTACCACCGAATAGCGCGCCCAACACGCGAATTCCTCGCGGGTGCACGTGCTCGACCCGCCACGCCCGTCGCCGGCCACCACCCGGTAGACCACACGCCCACAGCCTTCCTCGCCGCCCAGATCGCTCACCACCTTGCGCACCTGCCAGCGCTCGCCGAATTGGCCGTTGGAATAGCAACCGCCCGGCGCGACTGCCTGCGCCTCCATGCACTCGGCCCGGGCATGTTGCTGGGCCAGGGTGATGAGGCGTTTGAGGTCCTCGCCACTCACATCGATGTAGGAATCCATCTGCCGCAAGGCCCATTCCAGGTCGGCGCTGCCGAGGCCTTCCGGTTCTGCTGCGGCGCGACGGCGCGGCGCCAGCGACGCCGGGTAGCGGCGCCAGGAAAACGGGGCATTGAAGGCGATGCCGTAAGCGAGCAGCACCGCGACATTGAGCAGCACCGGCGTGAAAACGAATTGAAACCCCATGGCATGCACCACATCGCCACCGATCACCGCGGTCAGCGCGGTGGCGCCGCCGGGCGGATGCAGGCAGCGCAGGTAGTGCATGGCCGCGATGGCGAGGCCGACCGCCAGGGGGGCTGCCAGCACGGGGTCGCCGATCCAGGTGGCGCAGGCCACGCCGAGGGTCGCCGAAATGGCATGGCCACCGAGCACCGGCCAGGGCTGGGACAAGGTGCCATGCGGCACGGCGAAGATGAGCACGGCGGTGGCGCCCATGGAGGCTATCAGCGCCATGGCGCCGTGGGCGTCGAGGGTCCAGTGGCTGATGGCGACCACCGCCAGTATGGCCACGAAACCACCCGTGGCGGAAATCAGCCGTTCACCGTGACTCGTCAGGATCTGTTCGACGCCCAACCGCCCGAACCAGCGCTCAATCATCGGGTTCATAAGAGTATTCGCAAATCGTGAAACGTCAGGCTAGACGATGGGTCACCGGAGGACCCTATCTCAAAGGGACTGGATGAGTGCCCGCCCGGGTACGCCGATAAACGCCAATGGCACCCGCCAGGTTGACCCCCAGGAGCACGCCGGACAGCGCCAGGGCAAGGCCCGCCGGGCGCGCCACTACCGGCCACACACTCGCGGCGCACAGCAGCGCCACCGCCAGGGCATGGGCTCGGAACTGCCGACGCGCCGCCACCTCGCCGATGATCTGCTTCATGGTCGGGATCCGGCCGCGCTGGCCGGGAGGGTGTTCGTGCAGGCGGTTGTTGAGGTGCAGCCAGACCAGGAAAGGCAGGATCTTGTAGAGCATGCCGCTCACCACCGACATGGCGAAACCGGCCACGAACAGCACCCCTACCAGCAGCTCATATGCCCCGGCCCAGGGGCGGGCAAGCCACAGGGCCACGGCGCCCAGCAGGCAAAACATGCCGAGACGCCAGAACCCCACGGTCACGTCCGGCAGGCGCCTCCGCCGGCGCATCTGCAAGCGGAGCGTGATGACCGCAAACGCTACCAGCGCGAGGGCGGCGAGCCAGGCCGGGGCCGCGGCCCACGCCGGCATCAGCGCGCGGGCGACGGACCATGACACCAAGGCGCCGAGCAGCACCGGAACCAGCCAGCGCACCAGCGCGCGCGGGTACTCGGGGGTGATCTGGAACATGGGCACCACCTGGTAGGCCACTCCTGCCACCAGCAGGACGACCCAGCCCACCAATCCCCAGGCGAGGTGCACGTCGGTCAGCTGCCGGGCCACACCGCCGCCTGCGTGGCCGCCGGCCAGGTGCAGCCCGAGCGTCACCGTCACCGCCAGGGCCAGCAGCGCGGCGCGCATGGCGGGCGTGGTTCCCGGCACGGTGGGTGCGCGTAACAACGCCCGCCCTCCCGTCCACAGGAACACGCCCATCGCCGCACCGAGCAGACCCAGGGCCCCCAAGAGCAACGTCTTCTGGGTCAGTCCCAGGCCCGTCGCCAACAGCAGGGTACCCAGGGCGAGCGGCAGAAACACACTCCACGCCAGGGCGCGGGGCCGTCCGAGCGGCACCCCAAGCAAGACCGGCAGCAATTGTTGGAAGGCGCCGAGCATGGCCATGCCCAGAAAGCCGAGGGTGATCAGGTGCGTCGCACCGAGCAGCGCCGGTGACCAGCGGCCGGCGAAGGCCTCCGGTGCCAACGCCAGCCAGAGCCCGGCGGCTACCACGAACCACGGCGCCGCAAGCAGGTAGGGCGCCGGCACGGTGAGCGGCGGCGTCTGGCTGAGGGACAGGCGCGCGGTGTTCATGGTCCGTCACACGCCTGTCGCGCCGCCCGCTCGCCCAGGGCATCGCCCTCGCGCCAGATGAACACCTCCACGGCCGTACGTACCCCGGGGCGCTGTTGAAAACAGAACCCGCGGCGGCGCAGATTGTCCGGCAGCAGGCACGGGTCACGGCGATGCAGCATGCGCAGGTAATCGCCTGGCGCCAGTGCCTCGGCCGCCTCCAGGGTGCGTACCAGCGGCTCGGGTGGTTCCAGTTCACTCACATCGAGAACGTGTTCAGCCATGGGCCTGCATGTTGGCGAGTACGGCCTGCGGATCGGCGAGGATGCGGTCGGTCATGGGATAGAGGATGCGTTCCTCCTTGGCGTTGTGCTGCTGCATGAGCACCAGCAGGGTGTCGGCCAGGGCGAGGAACTGGTCGGTGTCCTGCCGGGTGAGCGTGATGTGCATGGCCTCGAACATGTCACGCATCTGCGTGTGCTCGTGGCGCATCACCGCGGTGGGCCCTTGGGTGTTACCCGAGGCCTCCTCGAAGGCCGGAAACAGTACGTTCTCCTCCATGGCAAAGTGATGCACGATGGCCTGCGTGAAAGCAGAGAACGCGGAGCCTGCCTCGGGAATATCACCGTCGACGGCATGGCGCTCGGCCGCAAGGTAGAGATCGTCGCAGCGCGCGTGATCCTCGCGCAGAAAATCGGTCAGGCAACCCATGGTTATCACTCCGCTAGTCAGGTGGCGGAAGCATGCCGGACCGGCCTGTGGCCAGCCTTGATATCGGTCAAGCGACACGGACCTACCTGCCTGTAATCAAACAGAAAAACTCCTAGTGAGCAGGTGATTTTCGAGCAGGTATCGCGGCCTGAGGCCGCGCCTTCGCGATGGAGAAATTCTTCCATAGGAGCGGGCTGAGCCCGCGATTCCCTACGCCAGAGCCGACGACATTCTCGGCCCGAGGCGGCGCGTGCACGGGCATTCAGCCTTGTTCGTGCGTGTCGCAGGGTGCGCGATACTGCTCGGGTACGTTGGGCGGACACTGACCGCATTGGCGGTTGCCGGGTACGGCGAAATCGATCTTGCGCGGATATGGCAGATCGAGGGCATTCATGAGGGTCACAAATTCCGCGAGCGTCTTGCCGCCGCCGAGGCGTGGGTTGCGCTTTTTTTCCTGGGCGATGCTGGAGACGAAACGTCCTTCGTAATCGTGCCCCGGATAGACCAGCGTCTCGTCGGGCAGCGTGAACAGGCGCTCGTGGATGGACCTGTACAACGCCGCCGCATCGCCCGACTGGAAGTCGGTGCGACCGCAGGCGTCGATGAGCAGCACGTCGCCGGTGAAGGCCAGCTTGTGGGTGCCGTCATCGACCACGTAGCAGAAGTGATGCGAGGTATGGCCCGGTGCGAATACCGCCTCGATGGATACGTCACCCACGTCGAACACCTGGCCATCGCGCAGGCGTATGTCGGCGCACTCCGGCGCCTCCGGTTCCGGGTAGGCGATGCAGCAGCCGGTGATGGCCTTGAGTTTGGCCGCCCCGGAGAGGTGGTCGGCGTGGATGTGGCTGTCGAGGGTGCAGGCGAGGGTCAGCTGCTCCTCGCGCAACACCTCCAGGTCACGGTGCACCGTATCGAGCACGGGATCGATGAGCACCGCCTGGCGCGTGCGCCGGCACCCGAGTAGATAGGTGTAGGTACTCGAATCCGGCTCGAACAATTGCCTGAAGATCATCGCGCCGCTCTCCCTGGAGGTCCCTACAAGGATAGTGGCAGGAAGAGAAAACCCAACGCAGAGGCGCAGAGGCCGCAAAGAACACAGAGGATCGACGGGTGCCCGGAAGGAAGAAACCGTCTCTGCGCCTCTGTGTTGGGCCAGCCGCCGCTAACTCGCCGCGACGCGATCAAAATAGCGCGCGCGGTAGAGCAGGCGCTTGTGGCCCGGGGTGTCGGTGAAACCGGCGCGGTCGTGGAGCACGTTGTTGCACAGCAGGCCGGCGCCGTCCGGGAGTTTGGCGCGGAATACGTAGGGCGAATCGCTGTCGAGTACCTGCTCCAGGCAGGCCACGGCCGCGCGGCTGGCGGGGTCGTCCTTCCAGGCGATGTTGCGCTTGCGCGCGGTGTAGCGCATGTGCAGCTTGCCGGCCTTGTCGAGGGAAAACACCGGGCCGGTCACTTCCGGGCGCGCGATGCCGTCGTCGTCCTCGCGTGCGGGGATGGTCATGATGGCGGGGGCCATGAGCGCGCGGATCATCTCGGGGTCGTGCTCGCGGAGCAGGATGTAGGCGATCTCGTGATCGAGCAGGGCATTTTCACCGCCTTCCACGGCGTTGGTCACGCAGTGCAGCACCATGGCGCGGATCTTCTCCTCGCCCACGGTGTAGTACCCATCGGTGTGCCACTTGATGGAGCGGTTGGTGTACGGAATGAAATTCGGATGCTCGCCCTCGGGATTCACCGTGATAGAGGTGATGGCGTCATCGTCGGCGAGGAAATTGTGGTCGAGTCGCTCCAGGCCGAAGCGCCTGCCGATGGCACGCGGGATGGCCTTGCCCGGATCACCCGCGCGCGGGGTCAGGTAGATGGCCATGTTGGTCTTGCGCACCAGCGCGAGCGCGGCGGCGTATTCGGCATCGCTCAACCGCAAGGGGTCGGCGAATTCCACGAAGAGTTCTTCGACGCGCTGCGGATAGCCGGCGAGCTTTTCATCACGCCAGCGGCGATAGGCTTCGGTGTTGTCCGGATGGAAAGGCGAATCGACGGGCAGCATCATGACGGCGACCGGGCAAATCAGCGGGACGCCCAAGTTACACCCGGAGGTCGTTGTCGTCCAATCCCGCTACGAATGCGCAAGATGGACCCCGGCTTTCGCCGGATAACGAAGGACCGTAGCCGTATGACGCAAAGCGGAATCCGGGGATCCCGGCGGAAGGTCCCGGATTCCGCTTCGCTCCATCCGGGCTACGTCTTATTTCACTCCACCCAACCGCGGCGGAACTGTTTCCGCTGTTCCGGTGTGAGGCGTTCGAAGATCTGGTTACGCATCTCCACGCGGGAACGGATCATCTGGCGGCGCACATCGGCTATCTGGTCGTAGATCTTGTTGATGGCGTCGGCGTCCCATTTCTCCCGTTGATACTGATCGCGCAGGCGGGCCTGCTGGTCCGACAGCTTGCCAAACAGCTCGTACTGGCGCTTGCGGTGGTCGTCCATGATCTTGTTGATGGCCTTTTGCTGGTCATCGGTGAGGTCGAGCCCCGCCAGCCCCCACGGGCCGGCGCCATAACCCGGCCCCATCATGCCGGGACCCATGCCCCAGCCCGGACCCATGCCGCCCATCATGCCGTGTCCCATGCCGTAGCCGGGACCACCGCCCATCATTCCCGGCCCCATGCCGTAGCCGGGACCGCCCATCATCCCCGGCCCCATGCCCCAACCTGCGCCGGGGCAAGGCTGCGCCGAGGCCGCGCCCATGGTGGCGGCGAACAGCAGCCCCAGTAACCCTGTCGGCCATGCGTAAATCTTTTTCATGGTTCGTCTCCTTGCTTGCGTGTACGCCCCTTCAGTTTAGTGGCGACTGGTCACGGCAGACGCGCGCGCCGGTCCATCTCCAGCCAGGCCGCATACACCTCGGGCGACCACAGGGACTGGATCCAGGCGATGGCCGCGTCGATGTCCTGGTCGGAGAGCTGCGTGCCCCAGGCCGGCATGCGGCCCTGGCCCGGCGCGCTGCCGTCGCGGATCATGGCGCGCAGGTTCGGCAGCGGGTGGTGCCAGGCATGGGCCGAGTCGTCCAGGGGCGGTGGCGGGAAGAAGCCCTCCGCATCGCGGCGACGCCAATCGGGCGCACCCTCCGCGCGGGCGCCGTGACAGGTTGCGCAGTGCTGCGCGAAGACCTCGCCACCGCGGGCGATGAGCGCGGCGTCCTTCAGGCGCATCACTTCCGGCGGGACGCCCGCCGTCACCCCGCCATCACAGCCCGGCAAGGCCATCAATGCAGCCACGACCATGAAGACACGCACGGGGCCTCCTCGCTATTTCGTCAGCGCCATAAACAGCCGTGGCAGGCGTTCGGGCAGCCGCTCGATGTGATCGATGATGGTGTAGTTGGCCGCGCCGAAGATCTCGGACACGTAGCCATCGGCGTGCGGATCGAGGCTGATGCAATAGGTGGCCACGCCCTTGCCCGCCAGTTCCTCCACGGCCTTCCGGGCATCGGCGCGCAAATAGGCCGGGTCTTCCACGTCCACGTCGTGGGGCTCGCCGTCGGTAAGCAACAGCAGCAGCTTGCGCGCATCACTGCGTTTGGAAAGATAGTGGCCCGCCGTGCGCACCGCCGCGCCCATGCGCGTGGACAGCCCGCCCTGCATGGCGGCCAGCCGCGCCTTGGGGCCGTCGCCCCAGGCTTCGTTGAAGCCCTTGAAGTGCAGGTAGTGCACTTCGTGACGCGTGTTGGAGGCGAAGCCGCCGATGGCGAAGGCATCGCCCAGGGCGTCGATGGCCCAGCCGAGCAGCGAGGCGGCCTCCTGGGAGAGTTGCAGGATGGAGTGCCCGCCCCCGTCCGGCACCTGATTGATGGACTCCGAGAGGTCGAGCAACAGCAGCACGGCGATGTCGCGTCCGGCGGTGACGTGGCGCATGTGGATGCGCGGGTCGGGCGTGACGCCGGCGCGGTGATCCACCATGGCGCGCACCGCCACGTCGAGGTCCAGTTCGCTGCCCTCCTCCTGATAACGGATGCGCGTGTGTTGCTGCGGTTTGAGCAGGTCCACGATGCGCTTGAGCTGCTTGGCGAGCGGCCTGTGGCGTTCGAGCAGTTGGTCGATGCGGCGCGGATCGCCGTCCGGGGCGATGTGTTCCTGCACGGTGACGAAATCGTGCTTGTAACGCTGCTCGTCCACGTCCCATTCGCGCTGGTGGCGTACGAACAGCGGCGGCTGCTCGCTGTCGGCCTCGCGCGGGTTGGAGACGTTGTGGTCCGAGTGGAAGTCGTCTTCGTCATCGGTGTCTTCCAGGAAGATCCACATGAAACGGTTGTCGTCGCGGTACGAGACCTCGGTGTCGTCGAACCACACCTTGGGCGAGCGGAAGTCCACGTGATGTACGGCGACGATGTAGGCCGTCGCGAGGTCTGTCACCAGCCGCGCATCGTGGGGGTCCTGCGCCATGCGTGCGCGAAAGCGCGCGACGAAATCGCGCAAGATCGTATCCGTGTAGGGATGCTCCGGATCGAGCAAGGCGCGCGAGAGCATGGCGAGCTTGTGGCGCAGGCAGGACCAGCCGGACGGGCAGTCGCCCTCAACCGGCAGCGGATGCAGCGCCAGCCAGAGTCGCCGCAGCCCCGGATAGCGCTGCATGGCCAACCACTCCACGCGCGCATCCTCGAAGGTCTCGATGGCGAGTTGCTGGTAGCGGTTGAAGTTGTCGGCAATGAAGGGCCGTGTCCAGGTGCGGTGCGCGGCCAGGTGGGCGAGCAGCGCGCGATAGCGATCGATGCCGCGGATGCCGTTCATGTCATGGTAGACATCCGGTACATGGAAGCCGGTCGAGTCCAGGTAGGGCAGCGGCTTGCGCAGGATGTCGAAGGCGGAGGAATACGGGTGGCAGCCTTCTTCCGAATCCCACAGGGCACGCAGGGTGTGGGCGATGCGCGCCTCGTTGTCGATGAACAGGGTGCCGTGGCGCAGGCGCTGCAAGGCGGCGCGGCTATCCGCCCCCTGCAGGCTGAACCAGTCGCCGTAACGCCAGGGCTGGTTTTCGTAGGCCTTGAGGCCCTGTCCCACCCAGGTCTCCAGCGCACCGATGGTGAGGTCGCCGAGCAGGTGCTCCACGTGCGCGAGCAACGGCATCAGGCCCTCGCTGGCGGTCTGTGCCATGCGGCTCACCACGCCGAACCAGACGTCCATCAGCTCGCGGCCGCGCAGCCGCACCGCGACCGCAGGCAAGGTGGTGAGAAACGGTGCAATGGCCTTGGCGTTGCTGGTGCGCGACAGCAGGCGGACCATGGCGACCACCTCGTCGGTGATCGCCTCGCCGCAGTGGCGCGCCACCTCGGGCATGCCCTCCAGGAACAGCACCGGCAAGTCCTGCCCGCGCCCCATGCCGCAGATGGCCGACGCCGCATCCAGGTAGGCCTCCAGCCCCGCCGGCGAAAACACCTGCGCCGCCTCGGTCAGGGCCGCAGGAAATATCTCGTCGACGCGCGCCACATTGCAGCGCAGGCGTTCGCGGTAGGCGGTCAGTTCCATGTAATTCTCACGTTACGAAACGCGGAGTTCGCGGAGACGCGGAGGACGCGGAGGAATGGGTCTTTGGTGCAACCGGCACGCCGCGATGCACACGCAAGAAACACTTTTTGCATCTCCGCGCCCTCCGCGTCTCCGCGTCCTCTGCGTTGCGCCACTCACAAAAAGATCACGTCGATGGCGTGTTCCAGGGTGTCGCGGATGTCGGCGTCGTCGGTGATGGGCCGCACCAGGGCCGTGCGGCAGGCGGTGCGCGGGGCGACGCCGCGCTGGATGAGGCGTGCGGCGTAGACCAGCAGGCGCGTGGAGATGCCTTCGGCGAGGCCGTGGCCCTTGAGGGCACGGGCGCGGGCGCCGATCTGCACCAGCTTTTCCGCCGTGGCGGTGTCTATACCGGTCTCCTTGCCGATGATGAGGGCCTCGGTCCCGGCCTTCGCGTAATCGAATTCCAGGGCCGCGAAGCGCTGCTTGGTGGACTGCTTGAGGTCCTTCATCAGGCTCTGGTAGCCGGGGTTGTAGGAGATCACCAACTGGAAATCCGGGTGGGCCTCGACCAGCTCGCCCTTCTTGTCCAGCGGCAGGGTGCGGCGATAGTCGGTGAGCGGGTGAATGACCACGGTGGTGTCCTGACGGGCCTCGACCACCTCGTCCAGGTAGCAGATGGCCCCCAGGCGCGCGGCCAGGGTGAGCGGACCGTCGGCCCAGCGCGTGCCGTCCTTGTCGAGCAGGAAGCGGCCCACCAGGTCGGAGGCGGTCATGTCCTCGTTGCAGGCCACGGAAATGAGCGGCCGGTCGAGCTTCCAGGCCATGTATTCCACGAAACGCGACTTGCCGCAGCCGGTGGGCCCCTTGAGCATCATGGGCAGGCGCTCCGCATAGGCGGCCTCGTAGATCGCCACCTCGTCACCCTGCACCTCGTAGTAAGGCGCCTTTTTGACCTTGTATTGTCCGATCTCGACCATGTTCATCCCCGCGCCAATTCCGAGTAATTTGCACGGTAGTTTACCCGGGTCCCGGGACTCGGCCAGTCAGGGGTTTTGATTTGTGGGATAAGGTTCTACTTATCCGAACAAGGGGAGTGAATAAGCACCACTCACTCCCCTGGGGATGCCTGCCGCTCGCGGATACGCCAGAACACCGGAAAGCGCGGCTTGCCGGCGTCGGTCCAGCCGTGGTGTTTGAACGTGATGGTGCTGCCGATGGGCGGCGGATTGCGCCGGTCGTGGTCCGTCAGGCCGGAACCTACCGAGAAGCGCGTGCCGTCCGGCAGTTCCACCCGCAGCGAGCCGACCAAGCCGGTGTATTTACCCTTGCCCGGGTTATAACCGCGCACCACGGCCTCCGTGTCGTCGAAGGACTTGTGCTTGCGCAAGTGCTCACTGCGGCCGGCGGTGTAGGGCGAACCGGGTGCGCGCAGCATCACGCCCTCCCCGCCCTGACGCTCCACCTCGGCGAGAAAGGCCGCCAGGTGAGGCCTGCCGGTGCAACGGACCTGTTCCACGACGCGGACGTGGGCCGAGGGGTGCTCGCGAAGCCAGGCTTCCACCCGGGCCAGGCGCGCCTCGAACGGCCCTGGGTGGGCCGGCGCGTCAAACACCAGATACTGGACGGACTCCCACCCCGCACCGGGTTGCGCATCCCGCACGGTCGCCAGCGTCTCCTGGAAGCGCCCGCGTCCGATCCATAGCTCGCCGTCGAGGGGGAAGTCCGGCAAAGCTGTGCGCAGGCGATCGGGAATGGCGATCGCTTCCCCCTGGCGCGTGAACATGCGCTGACCATCCCAGTACCCGCGCACCCCGTCGAACTTTTCGCTCATCCACCAGCCGCCAGGATCGGCAGCTTTCTGCCAGGTCGTGGCGAGCATGAGGGCAGGGCCCTCCGCCGCCCACGATGGTGCGAGGAAAACAGCGAGGAGAAGAAGAAAATACGGTTGGCGAATCCTTGCCATGCGACTGTCCCTTCCGATGATCTGATGGCGACGATAGTGCGCCCGCCTGAGGCGTCAAGCCAGAGGCCACCCCCGCCGAATAACCAGTGGGTCAGAGTCTGAGGAATCCCCACGAATGCGCGAGAATCCGCAGTCTGCCTGTCGTAGGTCACGTTGCGATAGCTACGTGACATGCCTAGTTCTGTGCCACGCCCTGTCACGTAGCCGCTATCGCGCCAACGTGACCTACGTTTTCTTCCTCAGGGTCAGAGTCATTTGAAATTGATGGGGCTGTCCAAGTGATCTCTCGATCAGTGGAATCTGACCCCACTGGTTTTGAACTCGGATATGCCCCTGGGCAGCATCGGGCCAGAGGTGCCGAAGGGTAAAACAGGCCACGCCTCGCCATTCGGCGTCAACACCCGATGATTCTGTCGACTTGCACCGCTGTGCTTTGACCCGTTTTTGCGTCGCTTTTCCCGGGAAGGTGTGAAGAACCAAAAAAAAAGCCCCCGTTCGCACGGGGGCTCTGACCAAGGTGAAGCTAAAACGAGGAGTTACTTACTTGTGGGCGGTGGCCTTGACGCCCAGGGCGTCGCGCCAGCCCGGGTAGATCTTGTCGGCGTCGGCCTGGAAGCTCTCGAAGGCGCCCTTGAGTTCCGGGTGCTCCTTCGCGTAGTCGACCAGGTTGATGCCCTTCTGCCACGCGTCCTGGGCCTGACGCAGGGACTTGGCGCCAGCAGTGCCGCCGTCCTTGTGACCGAAGGCGCCGCCGCCGGAGGTCTGGATCACGTTGGAGTGGCCCAGGTTGTCGAAGAAACCGGGCAGGCGCAGGGCGTTCATGCCGCCGGAGATGATGGGCGTGGTGGCCTTCATGCCCAACCATTCCTGGTGGTAGTAGGGGCCGTCGGCGCTGTCACGCTCCAGCATGTAGGCGATGTTCTTGTCCTTGGCGTCGCCTTCCATCTTGCCGTAGCCCATGGTGCCGGTGTGGATACCGGAAGCACCGGACAGGCGGCTCATCTTGCAGTGCACGAAGGCGGTGTAGCCGCGCTTCGCGGACGGCGAGGTGACGGCGCCGTGACCCGCACGGTGGTAGTGCAGGAACTGGTTGGGGAAGTAGCGGCGGCAGGTGGTGACCGCGGTCGGGCCGGCCACGTAGCCGTCCACCAGGAACGCCACGTGCGAGGCGTTCTCGGCGAAGGTCTCGAGGATGTATTCGCCGCGGGCGATCATCTCGAACGGGTCGTCGGCGGTGATGTTGGCGGAGAACAGCTTGGCCTCGCCGGTCTCGTCCTGGGCGCGCTTCATGGCGTCGGCCACCAGGCGCATGGTTTCCTTCAGGGGCGCGAACACCTGGTTGCCCTGCGGCTCGTCGTTCTTGATGAAGTCGCCGCCGAGCCAGAACTGGTGGCAGGCATCAGCGAAGGGCTTGGGACGCAGGCCGAGCTTGGGCTTGATGATGGTGCCCACCACCATGCCGCCGTTGACCATGGGACGGCCGAGCACGCGCCACATGTCTTCGATGTTCATGGCGGGGCCATCGAACAGCTGCAGGTACTTGGGCGGCACGTAGAAGTCGTACATCTTGGCGTACTCGACGTCGCCCATGCCCTGGTTGTTGCCGATGGTCAGGGTGAGGAAGGACGCGAGCATGGCGCGGCCGTCGATGATGTTGCGGTCGAACAGCTCGATGGGGTACGCGATCTTCGTCAGCTCCTTGGCCTCGTCGATCTCGTACACCAGGGCGTCGACGCCGCGGGTGAAGTCGTCGGTGGTGCACACTTCCACGTTGGTACCAGTGGAGGACTCGGCGGCGAAGTGCGCGGCGGTCGACAGGTAGTCGTAGCCGGCCTTGGGCTTCATGACGTAGGCGCACAGCACGTGGCGGCCGCCCTTGATGAGATCAGCTTCCTTGAGGTCAAGGCGCGCGTAGCGGTTCGACTGGTCCATTGATTCCACCCTTGTTTGACGTAAAAGGAAATCGGCTTGCATCGGGCCGGCCCGGTCTGCGAGGGGCCCTGCGCTTGTTGTGGGAAAGAATATACGCGTTGGGTTTATAAGGCCACTTCGATATTTTAATGGTGTTTATAAAGGATTATTTATACATCTGAGGGTGTCCGGCGGAACGGCACCAGTTGTGCCGGCGGGCCCGACACCCGTTGCCCGAGGAGCAGGGCCTGCAGGCGCCGGTCCACCTCGGCGAGCACGTTGCGCCGCACCACCTGCGCATAGGCGTGGTAGAGCAGGATGCTGCATTGAATGGGTGAATGCAGTCCGGTACGGCGCTTGGTATCGAAATGGGTCCAGGCCATCAGCGGCAGGTCTTCAAGGTGCCGGTCGGTCAGTACCCAGGCGCGGCGATCCAGCGACACGGCCAGCCCCCGCGCGCCGAGCACCAGTTCGTGCGGTGCGCCGCTGCGGGCGAGCACCAGGCGGACGCGGTTGTACTGCGCCGCATCCACCGTTGCCGGAAAGGACTTGATGACAGGGACATTCGGCAGACCTGGCTTCATACAAACCTCCCGGGGACCTTGGGATGTATAGACAGGGGCATGATGACGGTCAATTTCCCGGCAAATCCGCGCGCCTTCCCCACTACCTGCTCAGGCGGACACTCAGCGCGTCAGGCTCATGAACAGGGCGGGCAGGCGTTCAGGCAGGCGCTGCACGTGATCGAGCACGGTGTAGTGCCTGGGCCCGAACAGGCGTGAGACGTAGCGATCCGCCTGCGGGTCCAGGGTAAGACAGTAGGTGGTCACGCCACGTGTCGCCAATTCCCCTACGGCGCGCCGGGTGTCGTGGCGCAGGTATTGTGGATCGCGCACATCGATGTCAGCGGGCTCGCCGTCGGTGACCAGCAGGATGAGTTTTTTCTGCTGTGGCTGGTGCAACAGATGAGTACCAGCATGGCGCAGCGCCGCGCCCATGCGCGTCGATAGTCCGCCTTGCATCCCGGCAAGCCGCGCCTTGACGTCGCCATCCCAGTCCTGATCGAAATCCTTGAGGCGGTAATACTGCACGTCATGCCGCCCGTCCGAGGCGAAGCCGTGCACGGCGAAGGGATCGCCGATGGCGTCCAACGCCCAGGCCAGCAACGTGACGGCCTCGCGCGCCAGCGCCAGTACGCTGCGGTCGCTGCCCGTCGGTGTTTCGTTGGTGGACTGCGAAAGATCCAGCAAGAGCAGTACGGACAGATCCCGTGTCTTGCGTTGCAGGCGGATGGCCACACGCGGGTCCGGGTCCTGGCCCATGCGCAGGTCCAGCAAGGCACGTATGGCGGCGTCGAGATCGAGCTCTTCGCCGTCTTCCTGTCGGCGCTGACGGATCACGCCCTGGGGCTGCACGGCGTCGATGAGGTGCTTGAGGCGGGAAGCGATGGACCGGTATTCGAGCAGGGTGGCATCGATGATCGTCGGGTCGCCCCTGGGCTGACGGCGTTCCAGCACCGTGACCCAATCAGGGCGATGCAGTTGCACCTGGTAGTCCCACTCCGGATAGTGGAACGGCTCGCTGACCGGTTCCTTGCCTTCGAGCCGGTTCATGGAAACACCTTCCGGATCACCGTCGCGGAAGAACTCGGTCTCCAGGGTCCAGATCTCCTGTGCGTCGTCGCCCGCCAGTTCGTTGTCGAGCTCGTTCACCATCTCCATGACGTTGACCTTGCGGCGGGTCTGGCGCGCGCTGGTGCTCACGTATTCCGCTTCCTGCCAGGCGGCCTCGTCGAAGGCCCACACGTAGCGGTTGTCGTCCCGGTAAGGGACCGCGAAGGTTTCGAGGATGCGCAGGCTGGGCAGCCGTTTTGCCAGCCGGTTGAACAGCGCGATACCGAGGTCCCAGCTCAGCTGATTGTCTTCGCCGCGCGAGGCGAACTCGGCGCGGAAGCTGGCGGCGGTTTCGTTGACCCACGGCTCGTGATCCACATAGCTGTCGTCCAACAGTGCCCGTGCGGTGTACTCCAGGGCCAGCACGGTGGGATCGCGGCCGGCCTCCCCGCCGACGATGACCTCGTGGAAGCCAAGCCACAGCGATTGCAGGCCGGGGAACTGCCGCATGGCGAGGGCCTCCACGCGCGCGTCTTCCACCAGGCCGATGAGGAACATCTGTGCCGGTGACAAGGCCTCGGCGGAAAGTGGTTTGCGCGTGTACGCCAGGTGGGCGGCGGCGTGGGTGGCGGCGGCGCGGTAGAGGTCCTTGCCGGAAAGGCCGTGCCAATCGTCATACGCATCCGGCAGGTGGATGACTCGGTTCTCGATGTAGGGCCGATAACCCTCGCGCGTCTCCACGTCGCCGGAGGTGGGGCGCAGGAAGAAGTCGCGGCCCCACAGGGCGCGCAGGTAGAAGTTCAGCTTGCGCTGGTTGTCCACGAACAAGCTGCCGCGGCGTTCGCTTTGCAGCACGGCGAGGGAATCGGCGGTCTCCAGGGCGAGGTACTTTGCGAGCGTCGGGAAATCGCGGCCGTGCGCCTGCACGCCCCACAGCGCCCAGCGACGCAGGCCGCCCAAGGTGAGTTTGCCGAGCAGTTCGTCCAGCCGCCCGAGCATGGGCCGCAGGCCGCGCGGGGCCTTGGCCGACAACTGGTGCACCAGTGCCAGGTATTGCTTGAAGAGTTCCAGATCACCGAGGCACCGCGCCGCCACGGGCAGGCTCGCGAACATGAGCGCGATCACCTCGCCACTGACCATGGAGGCCAGCTTCATGGCGTGGGTCACCGCTTCCGGAACCGCATCCTCGCCCACTTCCTTGGCCACCGCGGGTGTCGCCTCCACGTAGTGGATCACCAGCGCCTTGCCACGGCCGAGACGGCACAGCGCCCGCGCGCCCTCCAGCCAGTTCTGCAACCCACGCGGCGACATCACCCGCGCCGCCTCCGCAAAATGCGCCTCCAGCGTATCGCGCACATGCGGATCGGCTTGTTCGAGCAATTCGCGGTAGTCGTCCAGGTTTAGTGCCATCGCATTTGTCCCGTATTAGACGCAGAGGTCGCGGAGGCGCGGAGGACGCGGAGGAAAAGAAATGTTTTTGAGGTGCGCCGAGCGTTGTCGAGGCGCCCACATTCACATCATGCATTTCTCCGCGCCCTCTGCGCCTCCGCGTTCTCCGCGTTCTCCGCGTTTATCCCCGCCTAGAAATACGTCGCCACCGCCTGGTCCAGGGTTTCGCGCATGTCCGGGTCGTCGGTGATGGGGCGGACCAGGGTCATGGTGCAGGCGGCGCGGGGGTCGATGCCTTGTGCGATGAGGTTGCCGGCGTAGACCAGCAGGCGCGTGGAGATGCCTTCGTCCAGGCCGTGGCCCTTGAGGTTGCGGGCGCGGTGGGCGACCTGCACCAGCTTGCTCGCTGTGGCCTGATCGATGCCGGTTTCGTGCGCGACGATGTCGGCCTCCACCTCGGCATCGGGATAACTGAAGTCCAGGGCGCCGAAGCGTTGCTTGGTGGACGGCTTCAGGTCTTTCATCAGGTTTTGGTAGCCGGGGTTGTAGGAGATCACCAGTTGGAAATCGGGATGGGCATGCACCAGCTCGCCTTTCTTGTCCAACGGCAGCGTACGACGGTGATCGGTCAGCGGATGGATCACCACCGTGGTGTCCTGGCGCGCCTCGACCACCTCATCGAGATAACAGACGGCGCCGATGCGCGCGGCCAGGGTTAGCGGACCGTCCTGCCAGCGCGTGCCGCTGGCATCCAGCAGGTAACGCCCGACCAGATCGGAAGCGGTCATGTCCTCATTGCACGCGACGGTGATGAGCGGACGGCCGAGCTTCCAGGCCATGTATTCCACGAAGCGCGATTTGCCGCAGCCGGTCGGACCTTTGAGCATGACCGGCATGCGCGCCGCGTAGGCGGCTTCGTACATGGCGTCCTCGTTACCGACGGCTCGGTAGTACGGCTCCTGCTCAATCAGGAATGGGTTGATTTCGTTGAGTGCTGCTTTGGATGACAGTACCGACATGGCCATACCTCCTGAAATACCGTTTTTGCGCAGGGCTCGTTGCCGGTGTGTGGGCATGCTCTGCCGTGGGCGCTGTCACCTGAACGTCAGTGGTGCCGACGTGACGGATGAGCGTGCACGCTCGACCTGCTGTCGGTCCCGTAGGTCAGGTTGCGAAGCTACGTGACGTCTTCCGACGGTTCGTCACGTAGGCGCTGCGCGCCAACGTGACCTACGTTCGCTCTCGCCGTAGGTCACGTTGCGAGGCCACGTGACATCTTCCGGTGGTTCGTCACGTAGGCGCGTCGCGCCAACGTGACCTGCGTTCGCTCTCGCCGTAGGTCACGTTGCGAAGCTACGTGACGTATCCCGGTGGTGCGTCACGTAGGCGCGTCGCGCCAACGTGACCGACGTTCGCTCTCGCCGTAGGTCACGTTGCGAAGCTACGTGACGTCTCCCGGTGCTTCGTCACGTAGGCGCTGCGCGCCAACGTGACCTACGTTCGGTCTCGCCGGGGGTCACGTTGCGAAGCTACGTGACGTCTCCCGGTGGTGCGTCACGTAGGCGCGTCGACACCAACGTGACCGACGTTCGCTCTCGCCGTAGGTCACGTTGCGAAGCTACGTGACGTCTCCCGGTGCTTCGTCACGTAGGCGCTGCGCGCCAACGTGACCTACGTTCGGTCTCGCCGGGGGTCACGTTGCGAAGCTACGTGACGTCTCCCGGTGGTGCGTCACGTAGGCGCGTCGACACCAACGTGACCGACGTTCGCTCTCGCCGTAGGTCACGTTGCGAAGCTACGTGACGTCTCCCGGTGCTTCGTCACGTAGGCGCTGCGCGCCAACGTGACCGACGTTCGCTCTCGCCGTAGGTCACGTTGCGAAGCTACGTGACGTCTCCCGGTGCTTCGTCACGTAGGTGCTGCGCGCCAACGTGACCTGCGGGTGCACTGACTACGCCGCCTTCATGGGGCCGCGGTAGACCACCATGGCCGTGCCCTGCGATTGCTTGTAGTTGTCGTAGCCGATGAGCCGCACGTGATGGGTCGGGTGCGCCTTGTGGCACGCCTCCGCCTCGGCGAGGATGCGGTCCACGTCGGTCTCGCCGAACATGGGCAGCTTCCACATGTACCAGTAGTGATCGAAGGCGTTCTCCGGTGCGGTGTGTTCCACCGCAGGGTTCCAGCCGTTCTTCACGATGTATTCCACCTGGCTGCGGATCTGCCTGGCGTCCATGGCCGGCAGGTAGGAAAAGGTCTCGAACTTCCGGCTCGCCGGATCGCCCAGGCTGCTCTCGTAATCTTTCATCTCGCTCATTCCATTCTTCCTCGGATTGTCGGGGATTAACCACGGGGAACACGACGCAGAGAACGGGAGGCCATGCGAGTGAATCCTGTCTTTCCCCGTGTCCCCCGTGGTCTTCTTCACTTGTGCGCGACGTCCAGCTTGTCCACGGTGTCGAACTCGAATTTGATTTCCTTCCAGGTCTCCATGGCCATCTTCAGCTCGGAGCTTTCCTTGGCGGCGGTGGTGAGGATTTCCTTGCCTTCCTTCTCCAGTTCGCGGCCGTTGTTGCGCGCTTCCACGCAGGCCTCGAGGGCGACGCGGTTGGCGGCGGCGCCGGCGGCATTGCCCCAGGGATGGCCGAGGGTGCCGCCGCCGAACTGCAGCACGGAGTCGTCGCCGAAGATGTTCACCAGCGCGGGCATGTGCCACACGTGGATGCCGCCGGAGGCCACCGGCATCACGCCGGGCATGGAGCCCCAGTCCTGATCGAAGAAGATGCCGCGGGCGCGGTCCTCCTTGATGTAGCGATCGCGCATGAGATCGATCCAGCCGAGGGTCGCGTGCCGATCACCTTCGAGCTTGCCGACCACGGTGCCGGAGTGCAGGTGATCGCCGCCGGACAGGCGCAGGATCTTGGCGAGCACGCGGAAGTGGATGCCGTGCTTGGGGTGGCGATCGAGCACCGCATGCATGGCGCGGTGGATGTGCAGCAGCACGCCGTTGTCGCGGCACCAGTTGGCCAGGCCCGTGTTGGCGCAGAAGCCGCCGGTAATGTAGTCATGCATGATGATGGGCGCGCCCAGCTCCTTGGCGAACGCCGCGCGCTTGTACATCTCTTCCGGCGTTGGCGCGGTGACGTTCAGGTAATGGCCCTTGCGTTCGCCGGTCTCCTTCTCCGCCTTGTGCACCGCCTCCATGACGAATTCGAAACGCTGGCGCCAGCGCATGAACGGCTGGGAGTTCACGTTCTCGTCGTCCTTGGTGAAGTCCAGGCCACCGCGCAGGCATTCGTAGACGGCGCGCCCGTAGTTCTTGGCGGACAGCCCCAGCTTGGGCTTGATGGTGCAGCCCAGCAGCGGACGGCCGTACTTGTTCATCTTGTCGCGCTCCACCTGGATGCCGTGGGGCGGGCCGCCGCAGGTCATCACGTAGGCGATGGGGAAGCGCACGTCCTCCAGGCGCAGGTGGCGCACGGCCTTGAAGCCGAACACGTTGCCCACCAGCGAGGTGAACACGTTCACCACCGAACCTTCCTCGAACAGGTCGATGGGATAGGCGATGAAGGCGTAGAAGGACTCGTCGTCGCCCGGCACGTCCTCGATGGCGTAGGCGCGGCCCTTGTAGTAATCGAGGTCGGTGAGCAGGTCGGTCCACACCGTGGTCCAGGTGCCGGTGGACGACTCGGCGGCCACCGCGGCGGCGGCCTCCTCGCGGGGCACACCGGGCTGGGGCGTGATCTTGAAGCAGGCCAGGAGGTCGGTATCCGCCGGGGTGTAGTTCGGCATCCAGTAGGTTTCGCGGTATTCCTTGACGCCCGCGTTGTAGGTCTTCGCCATGCGTGTGTCCTCGCTTAGTGCCTGAAAACTGTGTGGTTTCCACAAGCCCGACTGTTTCTCTCGGGCTTGGCACGAAGTATTGGACAGGGCCTGCATAACGTGAAGTCACGCTTTTTGATTGGCACGATAAGAGCCTGTAATGCGTGGAGAACCGGCAAAAGCTCCGCGCAAGGGGCGACCGCGGGCCGCGGACAGTTGCTCGATGGGACGCGTCGGGAATCGCGGCCTGAGGCCGCTCCTACCGGAGGCCTACACGCCGTGCGGCGAGCGCGAGGCCCGGGCAACGCTCACCCGTCACGCCTCACCCGCCAACGCAGCACCCGGGTGCGGCCACGCGCATCCTCGCGCAATGCCTCGTCGAGGCGCCGGGCCACCTCGGCCATTGCCTGGCGGCCGACCACGCGGGCGTAGGCGTGATAGCAGATGATCTGGCAGCGCACCGGGGCGTAGGGGCCACGCCGCTCGCCGCGGGCAAAGCGGGTCCACGCCATCAGCGGCATGTCGTCGAGGCGACGGTCACTGCACAACCAGAGGTCGTGCTCCAGGAGGATATCGAGGTCGCGTGCGCCCAGGCGCACCAACTGCGGGGCGCCGAAACGCACCAGGGCGAGATGGATGAGGTTGTACTCGAACGCGTCGACCGAGGCGCTGTGGCTGGACAGGATCGGTGCATCGGGTAGTCGGATCATGATGCGCGCCCCGGTTTCGGTAACGCATAGCCCGGGGGTAAAGCCTGGTCAACGGCGGATAAGCGGGAGGGGCGTGACGCGCTTTTTCAAAGGCCGCTGGGCGCGTACCAGACGCTCGGCGAGGATCACCGCCACGTCCTGCAACAGCGTACCGACGATGAGCCCGGCGTAGGCGTGAAAGAAGCGCAAGCGGCAGGAAACGGGCGCGTGCAGGGCGAGGCGTCCGTGCACCTGGAAGTCGGTCCAGGCGAGCACGGGCAGATCATCGAGGGTGCGGTCCACGCAGACCCAGGCCTCGTCGGTCAGCAGCATGTCGAGCCCGCGCAGGTGCGGCAGCGGAAAACGCAACGGATTGTCCAACCGCGCCAGGGCGAGACGGACGCGGTTGTAGTGCTTGGCCGCGACCACCGAGTCCATCACTTTCAGGGCCGGGACACTGTGAAAGCGGGTTTCCACAATCGTCACCCCACGGACAGAACGCTTGCCGTTCCCCCTGAAACAATTATGGTCCGGGCCGTAGTCTTCGCCCGTGCTGATGGAAAAATTCCCGTCAGAAACGCCAGTTGCCTTGCACGCTGAGCAGTTCGCTCCACGCCTCGTATTCGCCGTCGAGGCGATGGTCGA
This sequence comes from Gammaproteobacteria bacterium, assembly GCA_041685115.1. Taxonomy (GTDB): domain Bacteria; phylum Pseudomonadota; class Gammaproteobacteria; order Thiohalomonadales; family Thiohalomonadaceae; genus JALOAT01. The sequence continues at coordinate 58,435 of JAWLGK010000007.1, forward strand.
ACGCATCGACGGCCAGGATATCCATGTCGGGCAGCACCACCCGTGCGTAGCTCGCATCGAGGGAAAAATCGTCGGACGGCGCGTAATTGAAGCCCAGCGCGTACAAGCGGCGTGGCCCGTCCGGCGAACGCGGCGCGCGGTGTTCCTTGTCGGGCACGGCGCCCTCTTCGTCGGACACGCCAAGGCGCAGGCGCCAGCGTTCGTTCACGTCCCAGGCCAAGCCGAGCCCAAAGCGCCACACGTCCTGCCAGTTCTGGCGCGAGACCGCATCATCGAGACCGTTGTCGAAGCTCACACGCAGTTCCTGGAAGCGGCTCCAGCGCGTCCAGGTGGCGTCGGCGAGCAGGGTCAGCGTGGGCGTGGCACGGTGCGCGAGACCGAGGCTCACCACCTCGGGCAGGTGCAGCGTCACACGGCCGCCGCTGTCACTGAAGACGCCGGAAAAAGGCGCCGGGACACCGGAGAAATCCGACTCGCCCTCAATGTCGTGGCGCACGTCGGAGTGGTACGACGCACCGAAGCGTGTTGCATCGCCCGCATCCCAGCTGATGCCCAGGCTGTAGCCGTAGGCCAGGTTGTCGCCGTTGAGCGTCTGGGTCCCGTCGTCCTGTCCCGGCTGCAACCCCAACCCATTGCAGGTAGGCCCCCCCAGCTGACCCACGCAGATGAGCCCGAAGTCCACCGCCTGCTCCAGGCGTGCATCGAGATACTGCGCATCAATGGTCACACCCAACGACAGACTGTCGTTCACCCGCCAGGCCACGGCAGGACTCAGGTTCACGGTCTTCAGGTCGGTGTACAGGGAGTGGTAACGGCCGCGCCAGCCGGCGGCGTAATCGGAAAGGGTGCCAAACGGCGCGTAGATGCCGAGGCCCAGGCGCAGGTCCGGGGTGAGGGCGTTGACGTAATAGAGGTTGGGCGCGAGGGTGGTGCTGCTGATGTCGGTCGAATCCGGGCCGGCTACGTTCGAGGCGCGGTCATGGTACGTGGCCTCGCTGTGGATCACGTGCGCCGCCAGGGACAGTCGACGACCGTCCAGGTGCGCGAGGCCCGCCGGATTGTTGTACAGGCTGGAGGGGTCCTCGGCGAAGGCCGCGGTGCCGGCGAAGGCGTAGCCCAGCGAGCTGACGCTCTTGTCGCTGAGGGCGAACCCGGCCGCAGAGGCCATGCCGGGCACAACAAGGCAGATGACGGGCCAGAGCGCCGGGGCGCGGCCGGGAAGGCGTCGCATAGAGGATTTCCCGCGGAAGGTTTGTCGGAAAAGGCCTACATTTGGCCCGGGCATCGGAGAGGTGTCAAGCCGGTGCTATGCTTCGCCCCCATGCTGAAACGCCTCGATTCGCCCCTGTTCGACCAGCTCACCGCACGCGCCCGCGGCGCGGCGCGCGGTCGCGCCAACGAGAACCTGCATGCGGGCCCGGACGACCCGGTGCAGCGTTTTCTGAACGCCATCGAACCGGGCAGCTACGTGCGCCCGCATCGTCACACCGAGCCGCCCAAGTGGGAGCTGTTCGTGACCCTGTCGGGCGCCGCCGTGGTGCTCACCTTCGACGAGGGCGGCAGCGTGCTCGGCCGTGAGCAGGTGGCGGCGGAGGGTCCGCTGCGCGGCCTGGAGATCGCGCCAGGCGTGTGGCACACCATCGCCGCGCTCGTTCCCGGGACGGTGCTGCTGGAGCTGAAGCCCGGCCCCTATCAGGCCACCTGCGACAAGGACTTCGCCCCCTGGGCGCCGCGCGAGGGCGATGCGGCCACGGCGACGTTCGCCCGCCGTCTGCTCACGGCACGTCCGGGCGAACGTTTCGGCGCCTGATGCCCGTGGCATAATTGCGCCCCCGGGTGCCCTGCCCCTTTCTCCTCAAGACCCATGGAATTCCTTCTCGACCCGCAGATCTGGGCCAGCCTTCTCACGCTTACCGCACTGGAGATCGTGCTCGGCATCGACAACCTGGTGTTCATTTCCATCATTTCCTCGCGCCTGCCTGCCCATCAGCAGGCGGCGGCGCGTCGCGGCGGCCTCGCCCTGGCCGTGGTCACGCGCCTCATGCTGCTGGCCACCATCGCCTGGCTGGCGGGCGTCACGGCGCCGCTGTTCCACCTGGGCGAACACCCGGTCTCGCTGCGTGACATCGTGCTGCTGGCGGGTGGCCTGTTCCTGCTCGCCAAGGGCACCACGGAGATCCACGCCACCGTGGAAGGCGTGGAAGAAGAAATGCGTGAAGTGAAGGTGAGCAGCTTCGGCTGGGTGATCGTGCAGATCGCCATCCTCGATATCGTGTTCTCCCTGGACAGCGTCATCACCGCCGTGGGCATGGCCCAGCACCTGCCCGTGATGGCTGCGGCCATCATCATCGCGGTGATCATCATGATCTTCGCCGCCGAGCCGCTCAGCCGCTTCATCAACGAGCACATCTCCATCAAGATGCTGGCGCTCAGCTTCCTCATCCTGGTGGGCATGGCGCTGGTGGCCGAGGGTGCTGGCTTCCACGTGCCGAAGGGTTATCTCTATTTCGCGATCGCCTTCTCCACGGGCGTCGAGGCGCTCAATCTCGTCGCCCACAAGCGACGCCGCTCACGCGCGGTGCCCGAAGCGGCCAACTAGCCCCCGAAACTGTGAGACAGTGCAGGGACGCACTGGCGGGCCGGACCTAGCATGCGCTCCACCCCCGGAGGGCATGATGGACAGAAAGCCAAAGCGGCAAGAACTCGTAGCACTGGAATATCTGGTCAGCAGTGCCTGTAATTTCCTGGTGGAACTGCACGAAGATACCGCCGGTGAATTTCACTTCGAACCGGCCGACGGCAGCATCGCCCACGGTGTCGGCGAGTTCGACCTGGGTCAGCGCTTCTGGTCCATGTACAACCCCAAGCATTTCTCCGACCCGTTCCAGGCGGCCATCATGTTCGTGAACGCCTTTCGGGTGTGGGAAAGCAAGATGAAGGAAGTGGAAGGCACCGAACACAACGCCGACCGCATCCTGCACTGATCGACTACCCTTGGCGCACGCTTCGAAAAGGCGCCATGGACATTACCACCACCCTCGGCCTCGTCGCCGGCAGCCTCACCACGCTCGCCTTCGTTCCCCAGGTGGTGAAGATCTGGCGGACGCGCTCCGCCGACGACATCTCCACCATCATGTTCCTGCTGTTCAGCACCGGCGTGTTGCTGTGGCTGCTGTACGGCATCGCCCTGAACGCCCTGCCCGTCATCGTCGCCAACGGCATCACCCTGGTGCTCGCCGTCTTGGTGCTGGTGCTGAAGTTCCGCTTCCGTCGCTGAACGCCTGCGTTGCTCTCAGCTATCCGGCAACGGCTGACGGGCGGTTCGGCGCACGGCGTTGAGGGTATCCAGATAAACAGGTCCACCGTCCAGCACCACGGCGCGCTCGGCCAGCGGCAGCGCCTCCGCGGCGCGCCCCTGCTCGGCGAGCAGTTGCGCGAGATTGTTGAGGGCGGGGGGATAGTCGGGGGCGAGGGACAAGGCCCGGCGCCAGGCCTGTTCCGCCGCGGTGAACGCCCGGAGGCCGTACTCCGCATTGCCGAGGGCCAGCCAGGCGGTGGCGTTGGCGGGCCAGCGCGCCGCGGCGGCTCGATAGGCCGTGCGCGCGAGGGCGACTTGGCCGAGCTGCTCGAAGGCCGCCACGCTGCGCAGGAACGCCTCGGCCGTGGCGGTCTTCGGGACCTGCGCGGGCGGCAGGGTGACCAATGCCCAGCGTCCGCCGCGCGCCCAGGTTCGCTCGAAGGTGTCCATGGCCACCACGCGACGCCGTTCCCGGCCCGAGCGCAGCACAACCACCTGCTCGCTCAGGTCGAACCCCACCACCACCGCGTAATGCCAGCGCGGATACCAGTCCAGGGCCAGGTTCTGCAGCACCAGCACCGGGTGGCCGGCGCTCACTTCCGCGAGCAGGTCCGAAAGGCGCGGCGCCAGCACGTAGGGCAGCTGCCCCTGGCGGCGCGCGGCGGCGATGAGCTCCGGCTGCAAACTGCCCGCTCGGCCCGGGATGAAGACCTGCGGCGTCAGGGCGTCCGGGTGGACCGCGGCGCCGGCGTGGGTCAACACCATCGCCAGGGCGGCCGGACCGCACTGGAAGGTCTCCTGGGGGAAAAATGGTGTTGCGGCGATTTCCGAGTGCACCGGCAACTGCGCGGGCGGCCCGGTCAGGAGCTCACGTGTCTGCGGTGCGCCGGCACAACCGGCCAACAGCGCCACGAGAAGCAGCACCCACGGAGGCCGACGGCGTGGCGCCCAGGGCAAGGACTTCACTCCGACGGAGCAAGCCGACGGCGCATCGCGTCGGACATCATCGCCGGTTCCCAGCGCGGCTCCGCGAGCACCGACACCTCCACCTGGCTGGCCTCCGGGAGCGCCGCCCGCAGCGTGTCGCGCACCTGCAAGGCCAGCGCGTCGGCGGCGGCCGAACCGGGCCGCGGACTGGTCATATTCACATGGATGTAACCGGCCTCGCCGATCCATACCTCGTACACCAGGCCCAGCTCCACCACGTCCGCACCCAGTGAAGGCTCCTGCACCTGCCGCAGCAGGCGCTGCACGTCATCGGCCGAGGGACTGACTATCACGACGCTCCTCCCAAGCGTGTCGCACACGCGACGGTAATCTGCAAAGCATGGCAGCTGTGCCGCCCGCATGCCGCCCGCCCCCGAGGTTCTCCTATTCCTCGGCGAAAACCCGGCGGAGGTACTGAACTTTTTGCACGGAACCGATTCAATAGGAGCGCGAGCCTCGTCCTGCAACCGCGGGATCGTTCACAGCGCCGTAACACGCAGGCTCGACAATGCAACGCACCGTTCGTGACCGCCTTCACTTCAGGAATGCGACCACGGACCTATCATGTAATAGACGAAAGGAAACTAGCTCAGAGGAAAACCAACATGGACAAACGAACCGAAAAGCACCCGTCGCTGCTCGACGACATGGTGGAGACTTGGCTGGCTGACTGGTCGAGCCTGCGCCTGTACCTGCGCCAGCGCCGCATCGGCCGCCCCGCCGACGACACCCTCGACACCCTGCTCGCGGAAGTCCTGCGCACCAAACTGCCACGCCATTCCGACGTGCGCGGCGCCATGCGCTATCTCGTATCCCGCTGATCCGGCGCTGCGTCCAGCAGCCGCCGGAAGGCCTTGATCACGCCCCACAGAAACAGCAGCGGCAACGCGACCGTCTGCACCACGAACACCACGGTCAGGTTGACGATCTGCTCGCTCACGTCCGCCGCTGCCGCCTGGTAGCGCTCCACGTAGGCGCCCACGTCCACTGCGGCCGCCGCCGCGTCATACCAGCGCTTCGCCTTGTCCACCACCGATTCATCCGCGGGCGGTTCCAGGTGGGCTGCCGTGCCGCTGTTGATACGAGCGATGGCGTCGGCGGCCTGCCCGATGGCCTGAGTGGACGCCTCATAGCGCTCGGCCAGGAACAATGCATAAATCCCCTCGCTGCCAAAGGCCACCGCGGGCACCGCGAAGCGCAGCAATGCCATGGCGAGCGTCAAACGCAGCAGCCGGTTCCGCCAGGGCGAGGCGGACAGCCGCGGCCTCCACAGGAACATCAGCAGCACCAGCGCGAGCGCACCCAGCAGCAGGGAAACGATCGGCGTGGCGAACACCTCGATGAGCAGGCGTTGCAGGCCAAGCGAGGTGGCGCTCGCCAGCATCACCCAGGAAAACTGCTCCACCAGGTCGTTGACGGGATCCAGGATCTGCCCGGGTGCAAAGTTCACCCCGACACCGGCCGGCTGCACCGCCACCTCCGTACCCTGCGCCACCGAGATCACGCCGTTGAGGCCCCGCGCCACTGCGAAGGTCACCAGGGCCCGGCGCAGGCCCTGTTCCGTGTAGTCGAAGCCGTGGCGATCCACCGTGCCGAGCGCGGCCAGGGTCACCATACCGATGACTGCCAGGGTGATGGCGACACGTTGAGAGAGCGATTTCATAGGCTGTGTTCCAGAATCCCCACCGGGCCACTGTAACCCGCCGCACCCGCATCATGCATGCATCGGTGCGCGGAAGCGTCCGGCACCAGAATTCGTCATTTTGGCGCACGTATCCAGGTTCGTTCTGGGATGGACCCCGGCCTTCGCCGGGGTGATGAAGTAGGGGGGCGTGCGGAAAGCGTTGTTCATTGTTCCGGCACAAGCCGGATCCAGGCGAACCAACGCGTCAGATCCTGTCTGCGCCGAGAACATGAATATCGGCGCTTCTCCCAATCGAGGCTGTCTCTTGGTCGAGACGAGCGCATGGATGCGCGAGGTACGACCCCATGGATGGGGGAGGTAGACCGTGCCGGGAGCAAGCGGTCGAGAGCAACGCAGGGAGCGGTTGCCGAGGCTGGGGAGAGGGGATCAATTCAGGTGCGGCTGTTGGTTTATCGATCCCCTCGTCCTGTCCTTCCAATTCGCTCCATGCATTGCCTACCTCCTGCATCCATGCAGTCGTCTCCCGGAGGGAGAAGGTACGCAAGCTTCTGTCTCTCCTCGAAATGATGTGACCAAGCGACAGCAATCGATGCGAGGCGGTGTTCAGCCGTGGTCGCGGTTCAACTCGGCCATGGAGCGGCTGGCGCAGGCCTCGATGGAGACGCCGTCGAAGTAGTTGCCCGTCAGCAGCACCGGCGAACGCGCAAGCAGCGCATCCAGGCGACCACGCAGCTGAGCGTGCCCCTTGCGTAGCGTGGGCAGCACGTGTCCGGCCAGGGCCACGTGCCCGAAACCCGTCGGTGACGTGCCGAGTACCCGCGCCGCGACGACAAGTTTGTCCTCGTGGCCGAGGGCGCCGGGGCGGAAATGAAAGGTGAAGCCGCGCCACTCCCCGCCCGGCACCACGTCGCGGGAAACCATGGAAAAGAACGGCTGTCCGCGGCCGATCAGGCCCGCCACCGGGCGTAGGTGCACGTCGCGGGCACGCACCACCACGCCCATGGACTCGACCCGCGCCACGCCGATATGGCTGAGCTGCTCCGACAGGCCGGGTCGCACGTCCACGAGCAGAGCCGCCGCCTGCTGCGGCGGGATGGCGAAGGCGATGCGGTCTGCCCGCCAGTCGCCCTGCGCGGTAAACACGTCGAAGCCGCTGCCAACGCAGGCCAGTCGGGTGACCGGTTGCCCGGGCAGGGCCTCCAGCCCGGGCGCCGCGGCCAGCGTCTCCGTCAGGGTGGTCATGCCCCCGGGCAGCACGAAGCTGCGCGGCACCCGCTTGCGCCGCGGCTTGCGCTGAAACAGCACGTCGGCGGGAAAATCCCGCGCAGGCTGGCAAATCACCGCATCGAGCGCCGGGCCGACCACCTCGGCGAAATTGCGCGGCCCAACCAGCGCGCCGAAGTATTCCATCGCGCTGTGGTCGGCACGCCGCAACAAAGGCGCCCTCCATACATGGCGCAGCAATTCGGGATAGCGCAGACGCGCCGCGATGGACGCGTCGCCTTCATCGCTCCAGAGCCGGAACGCCAGCGGCCGGCGCCGCACCACCTGCCCGGTCAGGCCGCCGGCGTCCATGAGACCAAGGACCGTCGCGTAGGAATTGAACAGCGTATGGGCGCCAAGTTCGAACCAGAAACCCTCGTGGCGACAGGTATGCAGCGCCCCACCCAAGCGCGGCTCGGCCTCGAACAGCACCGTGCGCCAGCCGCGCTGTACTGCCCCGTGCGCCAGGGACAGGCCCGCGATGCCACCGCCGATGATGGCGAGGTCGTACTCCATGCCTAGAGCATGGACGAGCGCTGGCCGCCAGGTGAGTGATCCCGGGACGTGACCTAAAGCGAGGTGTACGACAGAACGCCGAGCTCCACCCGTGCCGCCCGGGTCCAGGGGTGGGACTGGACCTGCTGCGCATTCAGGATGTGCAGCACCTCCCAGCCACGCACCTTCAGCCAGTCCGCGACGAGCGAGCGATGGCAGCGCCACCACAGCTGCTCCGCGCACATGATGGCGGTGCGCCGGGTGTGCGCCAGGGCCATGAGCTCCGCCATGCCGGCGGCGAATTCGTCGGTTTCCATGTAATCGGCGTAACCGCGGAAGCCGGCGTTGCGCCAGGCGGTGTTGTGTGAATCCGGCCGGGCCGCGCGGCGGCCGCCGAGGGCGGGCAGGTGGACGTAGTCGATGCCGGCATCGGCGAGGGCGGTGCGCAGGGCGTCGCGGTTGAACTGGGGGTGGCGGCGCGACGAGGGAAAACTGCGCACGTCGACGAGCAACTCGATGGCATGGGCGTGCAGCAGCGCGACGAAGGCCTCCACAGGGGCGGTCGAGTGACCCACGGTCCAAAGGCGAGGGGCATCGTCCATGCTTCAAAGCATGACCGATGACACGCACCGCGGCGAACCGCCGCTGTTCCGTTATGGTCCATAAGTGCGGTACCTTCCCACCTCGTCACCCCGTTCCCCAATGCGTATGTCCAAGACGTCTTACACCTGGCTGGCCATCGGGCTCGGCAGTGCCGCGCTGGCGGCAGGCAGCCTCCTGCTCACCGACTGGCTGGGGCTGCACCCGTGCCACCTGTGCATCTTCCAGCGCCTGCTGTTCATGCTCATGGCGGCGCTCGGGGCGCTGGCCGCGTTCACCCGCGCTGACCGCGTGGCCGGCAGCCTGGTCGTCCTGCTGGGGCTCGGCGGTGCGGCGACCGCCGCCTACCAGAGCTGGCTGCAGGCGCAGCCGCCCGCGAGCGTGTCTTGCCTGGCGGCGGACCCGAGCCTGCTCGAACGCCTGGTGGACTGGCTGGGTCAGCAGGCGCCGTCGCTGTTCCTCGCCACGGGCTTTTGTGCCGACAACGCCCTGGTGATCCTTGGCCTGTCGTTGGCCAATTGGTCGCTGGTCTCCTTCCTCACCGCCCTCATCGCCGCAAGCTGGGCATTGCGCCGCGGCCGACCGCGCGCCTGATACCGGCGCCGTTCGTGCGGCGTGGCCTATGTTTCATGGGGCGGCGTGGCCGTTTTCGTGCATACACAGGACGACGGCGGCGCTATGTGCGGTTTTTGAGCCAACGGACCGCCTGAACCACCGGCGCAGGGACGTCGCACCATGCGCGCGCAAAACCACGGAGTCGCTTCCGAACCGGGTCCTGACCTGGCGCTGTTCACCGACCTCTACGAGCTGGCCATGCTGCAGGCCTATTTCGAGGAGGGCATGACCCAGCGCGCCGTGTTCACGCTGTTCGTGCGCCGCCTGCCGAAGCGCCGCAACTTCCTGCTCGCCTGCGGCCTGGACACGGTGCTCGCCCAGCTCCAACAGCTGCGCTTTGGCGCACGCGACCTGGACTACCTCGCCTCCCTCGACAGGTTCTCGCCGGGTTTTTTGGCGCAGCTGGCAGACCTGCGTTTCACGGGTGACGTCTACGCCGTGCCCGAGGGCACGCCGGTGTTCGCCAACGAGCCCATCCTGGAGGTGGTCGCGCCCCTGCCCGAGGCCCAGTGGATCGAGACCCTGGTGATGAACCAGATCCACCTCCAAACCCTGCTCGCCTCAAAGGCGGCCCGCGTGGTGGCGGCGGCACAGGGCCATCCGGTGGTCGACTTCGGTCTCAGGCGCATGCACGGCATCGACGCGGGGCTGAAGGGTGCGCGCGCCTTTGCCGTCGCCGGCGTGGGCTCCACGTCCAACGTGCTCGCCGGCCGCGACCTCGGTGTGCCGGTGGCCGGCACCATGGCGCACAGCTACGTGCAGGCACATGCCGATGAAATGGGCGCCTTCGCGGCCTACGCGCGGCGCCATCCCGGCACCGTACTGCTGGTGGACACCTACGACACGCTCGAAGGCGTGCGCAGCGTGATTGCCCTGGCCGAACGCCTGGGGCCGCGCTTCAACGTGCGCGCCGTCCGCCTCGACTCCGGCGATCTGGCCGCGCTCGCCCGCGCGAGCCGCGCGCTGCTGGACGCGGCGGGCCTGCATCAGGTGGCGATTTTCGCCAGTGGCGGCCTGGACGAGGACGCCATCGCACAGCTACTCGCCGCGGGCGCGCCCATCGACGCCTTCGGCGTGGGCACCAGCATGGGGGTGTCGGACGACGTGCCGGACCTGGACATCGCCTACAAGCTCGCCGAATACGCCGCTGTGGGACGCCTGAAGTTGTCCTCGGGCAAACCCATCCTGCCCGGGCGTAAACAGGTCTTCCGGGTGCGCGAAGGGGAAGAGGACGTGGCCGACTTCATCGGCCGCTGGGATGAACAGCTGCCCGGCCGCCCACTGCTTGAAAAGGTGATGGAAGGCGGCACGCCCCTCGCCCCGGCGCCTGCGGACTTGTCGGCCCTGCGCGAAGCGACGCGCGCCCGCATCGCGCGACTACCGGCCCGCGTGCGCGCCTTGGCACCGGCCGACCCGCCATATCCGGTCACGGTGAGCGCGGGGCTCGAGGCCTACCACCGGGCGATCGCCGCCGCGCTCGCGCACAGGCCAAGCGACTGAACGCGCGTAAGGCGGGCCGTTTCTTCTCCGTCAGGGCGCGGGGATGACCTGATCGCGGAGCTCGGGCCAGTTCACCGCGCCGTTTCCCCGCAAGGCGTCGGTCCAGTGCGCAGCGACGCGGGCCTGCCCCTCGGCGCCGGTGGCCTGGTGCACTTCCGCCAGCGCCTGCAAGGACAGGACGGCGCCGGGCCGATCGAGGATCCAGGTATGGATGTAGAGCGCGCGTTCCAGATAGTCCTGCGCCTCGCCCCATTGCTGCATGGCCACGGCCAGTTGGCCGAACTCGTACAGCACCGCGGCAGTACCCGGGCGGTTGGCGTGTTGACGATAGAGTGCGAGGGCCGCTTCGAAGCGTTCGCGGGCGAGCGCGTTGTCACCGGCGCGCTGAGCGAGCAGCCCCTGGAAGCGCCACAGACGGGCGCGCACCATGGCGTCATCGGGCGCGTCCTTGCGCACGACGTTTTCCAGGCGGTACATCCAGTTCGATTCGCCCTCAGCTGCATCGAAAGCCATGCGCGTGCGCAGGACCACGGCCGCGACACCGACGTCACCCTGAACGGGACTGGTGGGCCGATGGTCGGCCGCGAAGGCGGGCAGCAGCGGCGCAAGACGCGCGAGTGCGCGCTCCTTGTCGTCGAGGCCGTAGGCGGCCGTGGCTTCGAGCAGGGCAAGACGCGTACCGAAACGCGCTTGCAGGCCGCGCGCCGTGACCATAGCGTCAGCCGCACGGATCTGGGTATCGGCGCGCGCGTAGCTGCCCATGAGCAGCGCCGTCTCAGCGAGATTAATCGCGGCAAGGGCCATGCCCTCGCCGTGGTCGAGACTGCGATAGAGGCCGTGGGCCTTGCCGAACAGTGCGGCGGCGCCCGCATAGTCGCTGTCGTGGAAGGCCTGCACGCCGTTGCGCAAATAACGCTCGGCGCTACGCACGCTGGCCGGTGCGGTCTGCGGTGGGCTTCCCGCGCAGCCCGCGAGCAAGGCGGCGGCGAGCAGGACGACAATCGCGTTTCTCATCGGACGTTCTGCAACCCCAGTTCGACCGGGCCCGGCGGCGGCGTGGAAGCGGAAATGGGCCAGGTATTCATCACGCTCTCCATGGTGCGTTCGGTCTGCTCCGTGAGCAGGCGCATGCGCGTGACCAGTTCCGGGAGGTCGTCGGTGATACGGCGGGTGTCGTGGGTGATGCCTTTGGCGTCGGCGATCACCGGCGCCACTTCCGCGAGCCGTGCGCGCAGGTCGGTGATCACCCGCTGGAGTTGATCGGCGGAATCACGCAGGCTCGCTTCCATTTCGGGTGAACCCAATACCGCACCGACCGGCCCCCTGCCCGAGGCGATACGTTCGCTGACGGTGCGCATGTGGCCGGCCGTCGCCTCCAGGTCCTGCAACGACCGCGCAATCCGTTGCGGTTCCACCACCTGGGCGACCTGCGCCACGCGTTCGAGGGTCTTCTTCACGTTCTCCATCACCGGCGTGAGCTCAGCGATGAGCTGGTCCATGGACATGGGCTCCTCCACCCGCAGCGTGGCGTTGGCGGGAAGCACAGGCGCGCCGGGCGAGCCGGCGGTGATCTCGATGGTGGCCTTGCCCAGCATGGACAACTTGCTGATCGCCGCCTTGGAATCGGTGCGCACCAGGTCATGGTATTTCTCGCGCACGTCGATGGCCACGTGGATACGGTTGTCGGGAGCGATGCGGATGTCGGCCACGCGCCCCACCTCCAGGCCGGAGATCTTCACCACCGTCTCGGTGGTGATGCCCTCTGCGCTACGCAGGTTGGCGTTAAAGGTTACGCTGCTCTCGAACAGGTGCAAAAAGCGGCTGCTGGCGAAACCCAGACCCACGATGATGGCGAGGGCCAGCAACACGAACGCGCCCACCAGCCGCTCCTGGCGGGAGTAGCTCATGCGATGGATGTAATGAACGCGCGGTTTGGATTCTTCCATTTAATCGAAGGCCCTCGCTTCCGAACGGAATTCGGACACGTAGCGTTGCACCTCGTCGTCCGGCGCATCATGAAATGCCTGCCACGAGGCAAACAGCCGCGGCGCCGGTGGTGCGATAAACAGGATCTGCTCGGCGTGCAGACGCATGAAATTGCCATCATCCGTGGCATACACCAGCGTGCAATCCAGCTCGCGACAGCATTCGTACAGTGCCTGCGCGATAGGTTGCGCCTGGGACGCGGGCAGACCGTAGAGCGGGTCATCCACGAACAGCAGCTTCGGCGACAGCATGAGCGCGCGCGCCAAGGCCGCTATCTTGCGCTCGCGCTCAGGCAGAAACGCCGGCAACAGCTCCGCCGCCCCCTCGAAACCCAGCCGCTCTAGCCAGGTGCGCGCACGTTTGGCGATTTCCCCGCGCGTGCCAAGGCCATGATACATGGCCGGCAGCGTCACGTTGCGGAACACGCCCAGGGACGACACCAGCGGCGCCTCGCGCGTCACCAGGCCCACCGCACAGCGCAGCGCAAGCCAGCGGCGGTCATCGAGCGCCGAGAGTTTGAAGCCAAGCAGCTCCACCTCGCCGCCCTTCGGGTACTGCGCACCGGCCAGGGTGCGCAGGTAGGCGCTGCGCAGTTGCGGATCGCCGCCGACCAGACCGATCGTCGCGCCGCCAGCCAGTTGCATGTGTAACGGCGCCAGGCCTTCTGCGGCGACCAGGGCTGAGGCCTGTAATACGGTCATAGGCGCATCACCGCGAACAGGCCATCGGCCACGAAAATGAGGCTGATGGCGCTGACAATGGAACGCTGGGTCTGCTGCGGGATCTCCGTTGGCGAGCGCTCCACCTGCAAGCCGTGATGGCACGCGGCGGCACCGGCGATGATGCCGAACAGGAGGTTCTTGGCCACAAAAAGGATGAGGTCGATGGGCGTGAAGGCCAGGGTAAGCTCCGTCAGGAAGTTGATGTAGCTCGGCGCAAGAAACGCCGCCGCGAAGACCACCCCCGAGATCACGGCGATCACCGTAAAGAACACCGCGAGCGACAACTGGGCGACCGCCGTGGCGAGCAGGCGCGGCGCCACCAGCAACGCGTTGGTGTTCACGCCAAGCAGCCAGAGCCCCTCCACTTCCTTGTTCAGCTTCATGTAGCCGAGTTCCACGGCGATGGCCGACGAGGAACGGCCGATGATGAGGATGGCGGTGAGCAGCGGACCCATCTCCAAGGCCACGATCTGCGAGAGCACCACCACCATTTCGCGCGCGCCGCCGAACACGTCCATGAGCGAGATGAGCTGCGCCACCAGGCCAAATCCAACCGCCACGCCGATGAGCGCAATGGTCGGCAGGGCGTCCACGCCGGTGAAGATCAGCTGGGCCAACAGAGAACTGGCCGCTGCGCGGTTATAGCGACGATTGTGCTGGCGCCAGTCTTGAAACGTGCGCAGGATGAAGGCGGCGAGATCGACGGGATAAAGGACCAGCCCGAGGGTGCGTCGGCCGACGGCACCGGTGATGGCATCGATTCTGGTCCGCATGTCGTACGCTCCGCGGCTCAGTTCGGCACCAGCGGCACCACCTGCGCTTCGATGAATTCGCTCAGCGGGCGCAGGTCGGCGTAACGCGCACTCACCTCACGCACGTAGCCGAGGGTGCGCGGGATGTCGTTCAGGTAACCCGGCTTGCCGTCGCGGATGTTGAGGCGGGCGAAAATGCCGATGGCCTTGAGGTGTCGCTGCACGCCCATGAGATCGAACCAGCGCAGGAATTCGCCCTGGTCGCGCATGTCGGTGATACCGGCCTCCAGCAGGGTGTCGTGAAAACTGAGCGCCCACTGCTCCACCCAATTGCGCGGCCAGTCGATGTAGCAGTCCTTCAACAGCGAGACCAGGTCGTAGGTGACGGGGCCGATCACCGCGTCCTGGAAGTCGAGGATACCGGGGTTCGGCTCGCTCACCATCAGGTTGCGTGAGTGATAATCGCGGTGCACCGTGACGCGCGGTTGTTCCAGCGCCGATTCGCTCAGCACGTCGAAGCTGCGGTTGAGCAACTGGTGGTCTTCCTGGGTGAGCGGCAGGCGCAGGTGGCGGCCCAGGAACCACTCGCGGAACAGTTCCATCTCACGCAACAGCAGGGCGCGGTCGTAAGGCGGCAGTTCGTCGCCGCGCGGGCCGCGGGCCTGCAGCGTGGCCAGGGCATCGAGGGCGTCGAGGTATAAACGGCCCACGCTCTGCTCGTTCAGATGGGGCAGATACTGTTCGGTGCCGAGGTCACTGAGGAGCAGAAAGCCTTCGGCGTGATTTTCTTCGAGGATGCTCGGCACGTGCAGCCCGATGTCCGCCATCAGGCGCGCCACCTTGATGAAGGGGCCGATGTCCTCCTTGCCGGGCGGCGCGTCCATGACGATGCGCGTCTCGCCGTTGAAGGCGATGCGGAAATAGCGCCGGAAGCTGGCGTCCGAGGACGCCGGCGTCAGCTCGAACTCGGGGAACCCGAGGTCCTGGCGCAGCCAGCGGGTGATTTGTGCGACGCGTGCGGACAAGGAAGGGGCCTCTAGGGGAAACGTGGCGATTATACGCGAGGGCACTTGCGTACCTGCATCATCTGGCGCAAGGAATTCCGCGATGTACGCGCGTCCCGGCACCCCTCACGAGCGGGGTGAGAACGGCGTCGCGCTTGCGGACATCCACCGCCCCATGCTGAGGCAGGCGCAATGGTTAGAATGCGTCCCATGAAACCCGCAACAGAACCCGACCTGCGGCGCGCCGACCTCCCGGGCGCCGGACGCTATCAGGCCGTCGACGTGGTGCGCGGCGGCGCCATCGCGTTGATGATCGCCTACCACCTCTGCTTCGACCTGGCCTACTTCGGTCTGCTGCACACCGACATGTACCGGGACCCGCTCTGGGTCGGCGCGCGCAGCCTCATCGTCACCTTGTTCCTGCTCACCGCGGGCGTCAGCCTGTACCTGGCCACCCAGGGCGGCGTGTGCTGGCCACGGTTCTGGCGCCGGGAGGGGCTCATCGCGGTGGCGGCCTTGGCGGTGAGCGGCGGCAGTTACCTGGTGTTTCCGCGCAGCTGGATCTTCTTCGGCGTACTGCATTTCATTGCCCTGGCGAGCCTGCTGGGCCTGGCCTTCCGGCGCCTCGGCCGCATCAATCTGGCGCTGGGTGCGGCGCTGGTGCTGCTGGGTATCACGGCGGCGCACCCGTTTTTCGATCAGCCGACGTGGCAGTGGTTCGGCCTCATGACCCACAAGCCCGTCACCGAGGACTACGTGCCGCTGCTGCCCTGGTTCGGGGTGGTACTGCTCGGACTGGGACTGGGGTGGTGGCTCTACGGACAGAAGGAAGTGCCGGCCTGGGCACGACGGGAAAGCGGGCACGGGGTGGTGCGGGTGCTGGCCTTCGCGGGCAGGCACAGCCTGCTCATCTACCTCGCCCACCAGCCGGTGCTGTTCGGCCTGCTGTGGCTGGTGACCCGATAGAGACCTCAGGCGGCGGGGCCTTGCCCACGTGCGGCGGCGCCGAAGCGCCGCCGCGCGGGCGGGGTTGGCCCCTCCATGCGCCCATATAGCAAAAATACGGCGGCGGGCGGCAGCTCCAGAAACCCGATGCAGAGGCGCAGAGGCAACAGAGAATTGGGAGTGTGGACCCGGACGTTTCCGCCAGGAACCTTATCTTTCTCTGCGTGCCCTGCGCCCTCCGCGTTCAAACCCTGAGCCCATGCACTGGCCCAGCCTACAGATGATGCGCATGTTGCGATTTCAAATGACTTTGACCCTACAGGTTTTTTCTCTGCGTCCTCCGCGCCTCCGCGCCCTCCGCGTCTAAAACCCGCCCTCAGGCTTCAGAAGCGCAGGGCGAGCTTGGCGCCGATGGTCTGCGCGTCGCCGGTGCGGTCGGCCTCCACGGCCACGCTCACCAGGCCCAGGGCGAGATTGGCGCCTACGTAATACTTGCCGAGCGAGAAGCTTTCCGACTCGAGGGCCGGCACGTCGTTGGGGTCGCTGTCCACCCACACCCGGCCCACGCCGGCGTATGGGGTGATCATGGCAAAGCCCTTCGACACGGTGAGTTCCAGACCCTTGGTCTCCATGTCCAGCTGGTCCACGCCGCCGAGCCGCGACCAGGTGCCGCGCACGGCCAGCGCCGGCATGACCATGCCGCCGTCGATGAAGGCATAGCGCAGCTCGGCGCCGGTCAGGGTGATGTTGGATCCGGGCACGGAGGCATAAAAGAGCCCCACGTCCAGATCGAAGGGCAGGCCCTTGTGGGCGTGCAGCTTGGGGATCACCACGGTGTCCAGGTCATCATCACCCGTCACATCATGCAGCAGTTCCGGGTTGTCCAGGTCAGTGGCGGTGACCTCCACGCCGACGTCGAAGCCCGTAATGCCGAGGGGCTCGGCCGGCAGCATGGCCTTGTAGCTGAGCGCCGCACCCATGTCCTGGGAAAAGCGCAGGAACTGCGCCTGGTCGAGGTTTTGGAGCCGATCGATATCCGCCGCATGGAGTGCCGGCGCCGCGAGGGCGCATACCAGGAACAGGGACTTGCGCATGGCTTTTTCTTTATCCGTTTTTCGTTGGAGTGGCGAGAGTGTACCCGCGCCCCTGCGGCGAAGTCATGACCTGCGTCGCGGTTTGATGCGGGCGGTAAACTGTGCGATGTTACCGCGTTTTCAACAGAATCCCCGCCCCGACCTCGTGCCCGCCTCTCCCATTGCCAAAGCCAGGTTCCTCCTGGCCCTGCTCGTCGCCTGGGCCGGGCACGGCCACGCCCAGCAGGCCCTGGGTGACCCGTGGCGCCTGTGCCCGCCCGCCCCGGAACGCGCGCCCCTGCCGCCGGCCTCCACGGGAGGCACGCTGGTGACCGCTGATCAGGCCTACATGGAGGGTGAGCGGGGTCGCGAGTTGAGCGTGTTCGAGGGCAACGTGGTCGCGGAGCGCGACGGCAAGCGCCTGCTGGCCGAGCAGGCCCGCTACGACACCGCCGCGGACGTGGTCACCGCCACCGGTGAGGTGGAACTGCAGGCCGAGGCCATCACCTTGCAGGGGCGCGAGGCTCGCCTCGACTTCGCCGCCGACAAGGGCGAGCTCGACGACGCGCGCTATTACGTCCCGGACGCGCATGCCCGCGGCACCGCCGAGCGCATGCGCTTCGAAGGCAACGACTGGACGGAGCTGCAAGACGCCACCTACACCACCTGCCCCGAAGGGACGGACAGCTGGGCCCTGGGGGCGAGCCGCATCGAGCTGGACCGGGCCACCAACACCGGCGAGGCCTATCACGTGACCCTGCGCCTCGGCGGCGTGCCTGCCCTCTACCTGCCCTATCTGAACTTTCCGCTGGAGGGCCGCAAATCGGGTTTTCTCGCCCCGACCTACGGCAGCTCCGAGCGCAACGGCACCGACATCCAGGCGCCCTGGTACTGGAACATCGCGCCCAACCGCGACGCCACCCTCACCCCGCGCGTCATCAGCAAGCGCGGCTCCATGCTCATGACCGAGTACCGCCAGCTCACCGCGGACAGTTCGAGCCTGGTGATGCTCGACTACCTGCCGGACGACGATCTGTACGGCGACGACCGCAGCCATCTTGTACTGCGCCATTCCCAGCGGCTGGCGCCGCGCTGGAACATGGCCCTCGATTACAACGAGGTCTCGGACGACGACTACCTGGACGACATCGACGGCTCCCTGGCCGGCGCCAGCTCCACCCACCTGGAACGGCGCTTCGACCTCTCCTATCAGGCAAACGCCTGGCGTTTCCTCGGTCGCGTGCAGGACTTCCAGCCGCTCGTCCCGGGCGCCGAGCCCTATCAGTTACGCCCGCAGTTGCTCGCCTCGGGCGCGGGCGGCCTCGGTCTGCTGCGCTACGACTTCCGTGCCGAATACGCGCAGTTCGATCACGACGCGCGCCAACCCACGGGCCAACGTGTGGACCTGTATCCGGGCATCAGCGCCCCCCTGGAGGGCGACTACTGGTTCTTCACGCCGCGCCTGGCCGCACGCCACACCCAGTATCTCCTTGACGGTGCGGCGGGCGACGACGAACCGGTGCGCTCGCTGCCGCTGGCGAGCCTCGATACCGGCCTGTTCTTCGAACGGGAGTTGAGCATCGCGGGCGAGCCGTTATTGCAGACCCTCGAACCGCGGCTCTATTACCTGTACGTGCCCCATCGCGACCAGGACGATCTGCCGGTGTTCGACACCACGCCGACCACCTTCTCGTTCGCGCAGCTGTTTCGCGAAAACCGCTACACCGGCCCCGACCGGGTGGGCGACGCCAACCAGCTCACCACCGCGCTCACCACCCGTTTCCTCGGCGAGGCCTCCGGCCGCGAACTGGTGCGGGCGAGCGTGGGTCAGACGTTCTATTTCCAGGACCGGCGCGTGCGCCTGCCGGGCGAAGCGCTCGTGGACGACGATTATTCCGACATGGCCGCGGAACTGGCCGCCCGCCCCGTCGATGCCCTGGAGATCTCCGCCAACACGCGCTGGAATCCCCGCGTCTCGGAAACCGAGGAATCGGCAGCGCGCATCCGCTACAGTCCGGACCGGCTGCACATCATCGACGCGGCCTACCGCGTGCGCGAAGGCGGCGACGTGAAGAACCGCGACCTGATGGTGCTCTGGCCCATCACGCGCAACTGGCATGCCCTCGGGCGCTGGTACTATGACGAGGTGGCCGAACGCACCCTCGAGAGCGTGGTCGGCATCGAATACGAAAGCTGTTGCTGGGCCGTGCGCCTGATATCGCGCGACCGCCCGGTGCTCACCGCCGCGGGCGACACGGAATCGGACCGCAGCATATGGTTCACCTTTGAACTCAAGGGCCTGGCCAGCATGGGCCGCACCCTGGAGAACGTGGTCGAAGAAGGGATCGTGGGATACCAATGAAACACCGCCATTTGATTGCGGCCGCCCTGTTCCTGCTCGCAGGCACGGCGTCCGCCCGGGTCATCGAGCTCAACCGTGTGGTCGCCATCGTCAACGACGACGTGGTCACCGCCCAGGAGCTGGAGGCGCGCACCAACCTGGTCCTGCAGCAGATCAGCAAAGAAAAAACCCCGGCGCCGCCGCGCGAGGTCCTCACCCGCCAGGTGCTCGAACGCCTGATCCTGGAGCGCATCCAGCTCAAGCTCGCCGCCGAGGCGGGGCTGCGTGTGGAAGACGAGGCGGTCAACCAGGTGGTGGCCAACATCGCCGCGGAGAACCGTCTGTCGCCGGAACAGTTCCGTCAGGTGCTGGCCCGCGACGGCGTGGACTACACGGAATTTCGCGAGGACATCCGCAAGGAGATCCTCATCTCGCGCCTGCGCGCCCGCCACGTGAACAACCGCGTGAACGTGACGCCCCAGGAGGTGGACACCTACCTCGCCTCCGCCGCGGCGCGCACCGATCTGCAAAAAGAATTTCGCCTGGCGCACATCCTCATCGCCGTGCCCGAGGCGCCCAACCCCGAACAGATCCAGCTCGCCCGCGACGAGGCCGCACGGGTGCTCGCGCAGCTGCGGCTCGGCGCCGACTTCCGCCAGATGGCCATCGCCCACTCCGACAGTCAGCAGGCCCTCGAAGGCGGCGACCTGGGCTGGCGCAAGGGCGGCCAGTTGCCCACCCTGTTCGCCGACGCCGCGGTGCGCATGAGCGAGGGCGAGGTCAGCGACCTGATCCGCAGCCCGAGCGGTTTCCATATCATCAAGCTGCTGGGCGTGCGCGGCGAGGAGAAGCGCATCATCAAGCAGGTGCACGCCCGCCACATCCTCATCCGACCCAACGAGATCACCTCCGACGCCGAGGCCCGCGCGCGCCTGGAGCGCCTGCGCCAGCGCATCCTCGGCGGCGACGACTTCGCCCAGATCGCCCGCGTGCATTCCGAGGACAAGGGCTCGGGCGCCAACGGCGGCGACCTCGGCTGGGCCAGCCCCGGCCAGATGGTGCCGGAGTTCGAGGAGATGATGTTCAAGACCCCTGTCGGGCGCATCAGCGAACCCTTCCGCACCCAATTCGGCTGGCACATCGTGCAACCGCTGGAGGTCCGCGACCACGACAACACCGAGGGATACCGGCGCGCGCGTGCCAGCGAGGCACTGCGCCAGCGCAAGCTGGAGGAAGAGACCGAGAGCTGGCTGCGCCAGATCCGCGACGAGGCCTACGTGGAATACCGGCTCGAGGGATGAGGGATCCTCGGCAGGGTGTGGAAGAAAAATCCATGACAACGCCCGATTCAGCCGTCCGCCTGGCGCTGACGCCCGGCGAACCGGCCGGCATCGGACCGGACCTGTGCGTGCAGCTCGCCCAGCGTCCGCAGCATGCCGAGCTGGTCGCCATCGCCGACCCGGACCTGCTCACCGCGCGCGCCGCGCAGCTGGGCCTGCCGCTCAGGCTGCGCCCGTTCGATCCGGCCCGCGCGCCCGCACCCGGCCGCGCCGGCGAGTTGACGGTGCTGCCCGTGAGGCTCGCGGCCCCTGCGACGGCCGGCAGCCTCGACCCGCGCAATGCAGCCTACGTACTCGATACCCTCGCCCGCGCCGTGGACGGCTGCATGAGAGGCGAGTTCGCCGCGCTGGTCACCGGCCCGGTGCACAAGGGCGTGATCAACGATGCGGGCGTGCCCTTCACGGGTCACACCGAATTCCTCGCCGCGCGCACCGGCACGCCGCGGGTGGTGATGATGCTCGCCACACCCGGCCTGCGGGTGGCGCTGGCCACCACCCACCTGCCCCTGCGCGCTGTGGCCGACGCCATCACCCCGGCCCTGCTGGAGGAGGTCATCACCATCCTGCACCGCGACCTGAGCGGGCGCTTCCGCCTGACCCGCCCGCGCATCCTGGTGTGCGGCCTCAATCCCCACGCCGGCGAGGGCGGCCACCTGGGCCGTGAAGAGATCGAGGTGATGGAACCGGTGCTGGTGCGGCTGCGCGGCGCGGGCCTCGATCTGGTCGGGCCACTGCCCGCGGACACCGCCTTCGTGCCCGCCCAGCTGGACGGGGCCGATGCGGTGCTCGCCATGTACCACGACCAGGGCCTGCCGGTGCTCAAGCACAAGGGTTTCGGTCACGCCGTCAACGTCACCCTCGGCCTGCCCATCATCCGCACCTCCGTGGACCACGGCACCGCCCTGGACTTGGCCGGCACCGGCCGCGCCGACACCGGCAGCCTGGAATACGCCATCGAAGTCGCCCTGGCCCAGCTCCCTCCGCGCACGTGACCGGCTTCGCCGGGGATGGTGAAACGCGGAGGACGCGGAGGCGCGGAGGGCGCAGAGAAAGGGAGATGTACAAGCCCCGCGGCCGCACCGGTACCCCACGGGCATCATCCCGTTTGGCCCGGGACGGGCCCTGCCCTTGGATCGCACCTGGCACCGGCCGCGGATATGCTTCACCCTCTGTTCTTGGATTTCTCCGCGCCTCCGCGCCCTCTGCGTTACGTATCACCGGAAGAGCGACTCGGCCATAATTCGCGCTACACCCTCGGAACCCGTGCCCATGCAGCATCAAGCCCGCAAACGCTTCGGCCAGAATTTCCTGCGCGATCACACGGTGATCGACCGCATCGTGCGCGCCATCAATCCGCAGCCCGGCGATCATCTGGTGGAGATCGGCCCGGGGCTCGGCGCCCTCACCGGTCCGCTGCTGGAGGCGCTCGGCGCCCTGGACGTGGTCGAACTGGACCGCGACCTGATCCCGCGCCTGCATGAGCAGTTCGCCGGCGCCGGTGAGCTGCGCGTGCATCAGGCCGACGCCCTGCGCTTCGATTTCCGCAATCTCGTGCAGGGCGAGGAGCGCCTGCGCGTGGTCGGCAACCTGCCCTACAACATCTCCACGCCGCTCATCTTTCATCTCATCGAGCAGGCGCCGGTCATCCGCGACATGCACTTCATGCTGCAGAAAGAGGTGATCGATCGCCTCGCCGCCGCGCCGGACAGCGCCGATTACGGCAGACTGGGTGTGATGGTGCAGTATTACTGCCGGGTGGAACGGCTGTTCACGGTCCCCCCCGGTGCGTTCCACCCGGTGCCGAAGGTGGATTCGGCGGTGGTGCGACTGGTGCCGCACACCGCACCGCCCGTAAAGGTGAACGATGAGGCAGTCTTCGCCCGTGTGGTGGCGCAGGCTTTCAGCCAGCGGCGCAAGACCCTGCGCAACACCCTGCGCGGGCTGGTGGACGCCGAGGCCATGACGGCGCTGGACATCGATCCGGGCCGCCGCGCGGAGACCCTGAGCCTGGCCGAATTCGCGGCCCTGGCGAACACTGTCGGCTGACCCCGGCGTCAGCCCAACAGGGAGGTCGGATGACGAATCACAGCGAACAGCGACTCCTCATCCGGGTCGGACAGGTGGTGTTCGGCGTGCCCGCCCTCGCCTCCGAGGGCATCCTGGCCATGCCCGCCCACGTCACCGCCCTGCCCGGGGCCCGCACCGACGAACCCGGCGTGTTCCACCACGGTAACGGCACCGTGGCCCTGGTGGACCTGCGCCGCAAGCTGGGCCTCGAGGCCGGCGACGGACGGTTGGTGCTGGCCCGCGCCGCCGGCGCGTTGCGCGGCTTCGTGGTGGACGAGGTGCCGGGCTTCGCCTCCCCGGAGGCCCGCGCCGCACCGCTGCCTCCGGGGCTGCCCTTGCGTACCTTCCAAGGCGCCCTGCTCCACGGCGAGCGTTTGGCGCTGCTCACGGATTTCGAGGCGCTCTACGCCCTCGCAGAGGCAGGACCTGCACTGCGGCAGCTGGCGCAGCCCGCACCGGCCGAGCCGGAGGCGCCACCACCCGCGCCCCATGTGCCCTTGCACGAGGCGCTCGGCAAGGTGATCAGCGAGGGACGGGATCGTGCGCCCCCAGCGGCACGCTCCGCGCCGCCCCCCCCGGCCACCATTCCCACGCCCGCTGCCGACACTGCCCGCACCACTCCGCGCGCCGCCGCCAGTCGCCCGGCGCGCGCGCCCACCGCCCCCGTCAGTGCCAAACCCGCACCGACGCCACGGTCCGGCGCCTCCACACTCAGCCGCAAGCCGGCCGTCGACAAGACGTCCCCGCCGCGTCCACCGGCCACACCCGCGAAGGAAGTACTCACCCACCCTGCATCGACGGCGCCGGCCCCGTCTCCCGCCCCGAAGCCAGCGCACGACCCAGGCCCGGCGCCCGCGGCGCCCAGGGCGCTTGAACGCGCCACGTCGGCACGCACCCGCCTGCTACCCTATGCGGTCCTCGCCGCCCTGGTGGCGGGCGTGGTGGTGGCGCTGCCTTTCGTACTCAGCCCACCCCGCGAGGTCCGTGCGCCGGCGCTGCCGCCGATGGCTGAGATCGAGCCGACCCTGCCCGAGGCATCCGTGGCACCCGTCGCGCCGCCACCGGCACCGCCGCAGGAAACCGTTCCCCCCATCGCCGCGCTCCCGCCCGAGGCCTCGCCCCTGCCGCCACCGGCCAGTGAGGTGGAATCCAGCGTCCGCATCGAGGCCACCGAGGAGGGCGTGGACGTAGTGGTGGAGCGCCATGCGCCGGCCTCGGAAGTGCCGGCATCCACGGGGCGGGCCGAGGCGCCGCCCACCCCCACGGTGCGCGAGACGGTCTCAGTGCACACCGTGGTGCGGGGTGACACGCTGTGGGACATCGCCACGCGCTACCTGAACGACCCATGGGCCTACCCTCAACTCGCCGCCGACAGCCGCATCGAGGATCCGGACATCATCGAGGTAGGCGACAAGGTGCGCGTCGTAGTGCGTGAAATCAGTAACGGCAGCCGTTGAGGGGCGTACGCGCTTAACGGCGCGTGCCCCGATGCTTTAACCTTGCGGCCTGACGCATAACCGCTAACGCTCAAATGCCCCTTGTCCTCACCTGTGCCCAGCTGGGCGCCGCCCCGCTGCGGGCGCTGTTCGCCCGCTACGGCGTCGCACTTATCGAAGTCCCCGATGGGGAACCCATCCCCGGCTCCTGGTTCGGCGATCCGGAGGCCGGCATCATCGGCCGCGCCGTGTACGTGCGCGGCGATACGCCTGTGCACTCGGCCCTGCATGAAGGCTGTCACCTCATCTGCATCGACGAGGAGCGCCGCGCGCGCCTGCACACGGACGCCGGCGGCGACTACGACGAGGAAAACGGGGTCAACTACCTGCAAATCCTGCTGGCAGACTGCATCCCGGGCGTGGGACGGGAGCGCATGATGGCCGACATGGATGCCTGGGGTTACACCTACCGCCTGGGCTCCGCACGCGCCTGGTTCGAAAACGACGCGCAGGACGCGCGGGCCTGGCTGCTGCGCCACGGCCTCATTGACGCCACAGAAACACCATCTTTTCGCCTGCGCGCCTAACCGCACGGTTGAAGCGGCAGGCGCTGGTGACTAAGCTCAGGATTCCTCGGCCCCGGGGCGTGCATTCCGCGCCCGCAGGCTCGTCAACCTCCGGGCCATGCAGCAACTCCCGGCAGCGCTTGGCTTCGCCACCCGCTCCCTGCGACCCGCCGAGGCGCTGGAGTCACAAGAACCGTGCGAACAATGCACCCCATGACAAGACCCCGGCTCCACATCCTCCAGGACGAAACGGCGCTGTACCGCGCTTGCGCCGAGCGCTTCGCCGATATCGCCGGTGAGGCCATCGCCGCCCGCGGCGGCTTCCACGTGGCGCTCTCCGGCGGCAGCACCCCCGCGGGACTGTATCGCCAGCTGGCGAGTCGCGAATGGGCGCAGCGCGTCGACTGGTCGCGTACCCACGCCTGGTTCGGCGACGAACGCTGCGTGCCGGCCGACCACCCGGACAGCAACTTCCGCATGGCCCATGAGCGGCTGCTCGCGCCGGTGGGCATACCGCAGGACCAGGTGCATCGCATGGCCGGCGAGCAGCCGCCCGCTGACGCCGCCGCCGCCTACGCCCGTACCCTGGACGAGACCCTGCCCCATGCGCAGGGCCTCCCATGCTTCGACCTGGTACTCCTCGGCCTGGGGCCCGACGGCCATGTCGCCTCGCTGTTCCCGGGCACGGCCGCCCTGGACGAGCGCACCGCCACGGCCACGGCGGTATTCGTGCCCCGGCTCGACGCCTGGCGCATCAGCCTCACCTTCCCGGTGCTGGAGCACGCCCGCCACGTGATGCTGATGGTGGCCGGCGCCGGCAAGGCCGACGTGGTGCGCCAAGCCCTTTGCGAACCCGTCGACGCAGAACCCCTGCCCGTGCAGCGCCTGCGGCCGCAAGGTGAACAGGAATGGTTCCTGGATGCGGCCGCCGCCCGGCACATTGATTCGGAGAACTGCCCATGAGCGGCCCCATCGTGCACGTGCTCGCGGGCGACATCGGCGGCACCAAGACCCTGCTGCAGATCGCCGAATTCGACAATGGCACGCCGCGGGTGCTCGCGGAGCAGCGCTTTGACAGCCGCGCCTACCCCGGCCTCGCGCCCATGGCCTACGAATTCCTCGCCTCCCAGGGACGGCTCGGCATCGAGCGCGCCTGCTTCGGCGTGGCCGGCCCGGTCACCGGTGATGCGGCGCACCAGCAGGCCAGCCTCACCAATCTGCCGTGGCGGCTCGACTCCGATGAACTGGCCAAGGTGCTCGGCCTGGCGCGCGTGCGCCTCATCAACGACTTCCAGGCGGTGGGCTACGGCATTGAGGGCCTGGAGCGCGACGCCCTGGACGCCCTGCAGGACGTACCGCAGGAGCTCGGCGGCTCGCGCGTGGTCATCGGCGCCGGCACCGGTCTGGGGGTCGCCTTCCTGCACCGGCTCGGCGGGCATTACGAGGTATTTCCCACCGAGGCCGGGCACATGGACTTCGCGCCCACCGACGAGGATCAGGACGACCTGCTCGCCTGGCTGCGCCGCCAGCATGAGCGCGTGTCCTACGAGCGGGTGGTGTCCGGCATGGGCATCGAGGACATCTTCCGCTTTTTCCTGGAGCGCGAGGGCGTGGCCGACGACCCGCTGCTCAACGCCCCGGACATCCCCGCCGCCGTGGCCGCCGCGGCGGCCAGCGATCGCCACCATCCGATCGCCGAGCGCACCATGGCCCTGTTCGCTGACGCCTACGGCAGCGTGGCCGGCAACCTCGCCCTCGCTGCCCTGGCACGCGGCGGCGTGTTCATCGCCGGCGGCATCGCGCCGAAGGTCCTGCCCCTGCTGAAGGACGGCCGCTTCATGACCGCCTTCAACCGCAAGGGCCGCATGAGCCATCTCACCCAGGCCATGCCCGTTTACGTGATCACCGATCCCAAGGTTGGCCTGCTCGGCGCCGCGCTCGCCGCCCGGCGTCTTTAAAGGAGTTTGCTCATGGACGACAGCAACAGCTGTATCGAAGTGAAGGTGAAGAGCATGTACGTGGAGGAGCACTCGCAGCCCGACGACGAGCGCTTCGTGTTCGCCTACACGGTGACCATCCGCAACACCGGCAAGACCGCCGCGCAACTGCTCACGCGCCACTGGATCATCACCGACGGCCACGGCCGCGAACAGGAGGTGCGCGGCGAGGGCGTGGTGGGCGAACAGCCTTACCTGAAGCCCGGCGAGGAATTCCGCTATACCAGCGGCACCGTACTCGAGACCCCGGTCGGCTCCATGCACGGCCGCTACCGCATGCGCACCGACGATGGCAGCGAATTCGACGCGCAGATCGCACCGTTCACCCTGTCGACGCCGCGGGTCCTGCATTAGGAAGAAAACACAGGGGAATGACCGTCGGCGAACGGGGTTCCGATGACCGCCAGCGGTTGGACAGGCAATTCGCCCACGGGGTGGGCTCCTACGGGTGGTTCTTGATGCCGTTGCAGGAGCCGACACCGTCGGCGAACGGGGCTCCGACGACCGCCAGCGGTTGGAGAGGCAATTCGCCCACGGGGTGGGCTCCTACGGGTGGTTCTTGATGCCGTTGCAGGAGCCGACACCGTCGGCGAACGGGATCCGATGACCGTCAGCGGTTCGCAAGACCATTCGCCCACGGGGTGGGCTCCTACAGCGCGATTTGCAGGCCGCGCTGTCGCGAGCAGAAGCTCGCTCCCACAGGAATGAGCGGCCCACCTTCATCCGTTCTTTCTCCGCGACCTCCGCGCCTCCGCGCCCTCCGCGTTGCCATCCAAGGGAATCGCCGTCGCTGCGCGCATGGCGCACGGCCGACCGGACTCGTACACTCCTGCACACCATGAATCTGCGCCACAGCTACACATTCTTCGCACCCGTGTACGACCTTGTGGTGGCACGGGTGAGTGAGCGACCGCGACGGATCAGCCTGGCGCGGTTGCCCGGTGAAGGGGACGTGCTGCTCGCAGGCATCGGCAGCGGCCTGGACATCCCGCACCTGCCGTGTGGCCCGCGTTATACGGGCATCGACCTCACCCCCGCCATGCTGCGGCGCGCGGAGGGCCGTGCAAGGGTGCGTGAGGATGTGGCACTGCACGAGGGCGATGTGATGGCCTTGCCCTACGGGGATGCGAGCTTCGATGCGGTGGTGATGCATCTGATCCTGGCCGTGGTGCCCCACCCCGAACGCGCCCTCGGCGAGGCCGCGCGGGTGCTGCGACCCGGCGGCCGGTTGTTGATCCTCGACAAATTCCTGCGCCCCGGGCAACGCGCGCCACTGCGGCGCGCCATCAACCTGCTGAGCCGCCGCTTCGCGACGCGCACCGACGTGGTGTTCGAACAGGTGCTGGCATACTGCCCGTCCCTGTGCCTGGAGCGCGACGAACCGGCCCTGGCACGCGGCTGGTTCCGCCACATCGAACTACGCAAGTGCCGGTGAACGTAACGCGGAGGCCGCAGAGGCGCGGAGGACGCGGAGATTTAAAGCCCAACACAGAGGCACAGAGGCGCAGAGATCACAGAGGATGGAACGGGTACGAACGGGCTCAGCCCGCGATGGCGCAGTAGAAGCCGGCTCCCACAGGAGGTTGCCCGCGACAGGGCAAACAACCCCCCTCCACCCCATCATTCTCCGCGTCCTCCGCGCCTCTGCGTCCTCCGCGTTATGCACCCGGCAACGGCACCCACTCGCTCAGACGTACATCTCCTTGCCTTCCGAGAGCCGCAGCCAGCCCTTGGCGACGCGGTAGATCACCCACACCACCGCCGCGGCCCAGATGAACCAGCCGACGAGGATGATGGCGAGGAGGGTGCCGAGGGCGCTCCACAGCAGGCCGTACCAGAAGGTGCGGATCTGCCAGCGGAAGTGGGACTCGAGCCAGGTGCCGCGCACGTCCTCACGCTTGATGTAATTGAGCACCACCGCCACCACGAAGGTGATACCGAATACGAAGCCGAGCGCCTGCAGGGCATACACCACGGTGGTGATGTTCTTGGCGGACTGGAGGTTTTCGACATCCATGGTAAGCATCCTGTGGCCTTACGTTGAAGGATAGAGCGGCAGGCCGAGTGTGTTTCAGTGCCGCCGGGCCGCGCGCGACGCCGGTTCTGCGCCGCCGGCCAGCGGGTCGGTGAAAATGGCCTCCAGCTCGTGCAGGTAACGCGCCTGCACGGCTGCGCGGCGCATCTTGAGGGTGGGCGTGAGCAGGCCGTTGTCCACCGTCATGGGCTCGCGGCTGAGATGCACGCGCCGCACCTTGGCCCAAGCGGGAAAGGCGTGCAACTGCCGCTGCACCCGTTGCGCCACCTCGTGCAGCACGCGCTTGTCGGCGAGGCTCGATGGGTCCTCCGGGTCGAGCCCGCGCTCGCCGGCGAAGGCGCGCCAGAGGTCTTCATTGACGACGATCACCGCGGCCAGGAAGGGCCGGCCCTCACCGACCACCATCACCTGCTCGAACAGGGGATCGAGCGCAATGGCCAGTTCCATCTCCGCCGGCGGCACCTTCTCGCCGTTGGAGAGCACCAGGATGTCCTTGATGCGCCCGGTGATGTAGATGCGCCCATGGGCCAGGCGCACCTGATCGCCGGTGTGCAGCCAGCCATCGCGCAGCAGCGCGGCGGTGGCGGCCGGATTGTTCCAGTAGCCGCGCGTGACGCCCGGACCGCGCACCAGCAGTTCCTGGTGCTCGCCGAGGCGCACCTGCACGCCGGGCAGCGGCCGGCCCACGCTGGCCGGGTCGTTGTCGTCCAGGCGGTTCACGCTCAGCTGCGGGGCCGTCTCGGTGAGCCCGTAGCCCTGCAACACCGGCACGCCGAGGCCGATGAACACCCGCGCCACCTCCGCCGCGAGCGGCGCGCCGCCGCTCACCACCAGACGCAGCCGTCCGCCCAGGCGCGCGCGCACCTTGCGCGCCACCAGCGCATCGAGCCACGGCCACAGCACATGGGAGACGCGCCAGGGACCACGGTGCTGCGCGCACAAAAACCGCGACCAGCCGATGCGCACGGTGGCCTCGAAGAGTCTGCGCTTCAGGGGCGCGGCCGCGGCGAGCTGCGCGGTGAGACGCGCGTGGATGCGCTCGAAGATGCGCGGCACCGCCGTGAGCACGGTGGGCCGCTGCCCGGCCAGGTCGTCGGCGAGCATGGCCACCGAGCGCGCGAACACCACCTGGGCGCCGGCCGCCATGGGCAGGTAATAGCCCACCGAACGCTCGAAGGCATGGGACAGGGGCAGGAAGGAGAGGAACCGATCGTCCGGGAAAACGTCCACCGCCTGCAGCCCGCTCTCCACCACCGCGAGGATGTTGTGATGACTCAGCATCACGCCCTTGGGGCTGCCGGTGGTGCCCGATGTGTACACCAGCGTGGCGAGTGCGTGCGGATCGTCGGCCCTGTGACGCAGCTCGCCCTCAGTGGGCAGCCAGTCCGCCACCCGACGCACGCGCGGATCGGCAATGGGCTCATCCTCCGGGCGCGATTCCAACACCAGAATACGTCGCAGCGCGCCGTGAACGAGGGCGGGGGCGAGGCGCCGGTAGCGCACCCCATCCTGCACCAACAGCAGTGACGCCTGCGCATCCGCAAGGATGAAGCCGACGTTGTCCGGGCGGTCGTCGGTGTAGAGCGGCACGGTGACAAGCCCGAGGCCGAGGGCAGCGAGATCGAAGGCCACCCAATCCGCGCCGTTACGCAACGACACGGCGACGCGATCCCCCGGGGCGAGGCCCTCGCCCGCCAGGGCCTGCTGCCAGCGCGCCACGCGCGCGGCCAGTTGTGTCCAGGTGGTGGTGACCCATACCGCACCACTGCGGTCGTAATCGCCGTAGGCGACGGCGTGCGGGCTGCGGCGCAGCCGTGCACGGAACAAGCCGAACAGGGTGCCGGCCTCGGCCGCGGTGATGACCTCCAGGGCGTGTGTCATGGGCGGATATTACCGGCAAGCGCGGCTCCCATGCGACGCCTGATAAAATGCCGGAAACTCTTCGGGAAACGATGCACTCATGGCCGTCTACGCTATCGGTGACCTCCAGGGCTGCTACGACGAATTGCGCGTCCTGCTCGATCGCCTCGGCTTCGACCCTGCGCACGACCGGCTGTGGCTGTGCGGCGACCTGGTGAACCGCGGCCCCAAATCCCTGGAGGTGCTGCGCTTCGTGCGCGGCCTCGGCGAGGCCGCAATCACCGTGCTCGGCAATCACGACCTGCACCTGCTGGCTGTGTGGCTTGGCAAGCATCGCCACTTCACCTCCAACGGCACCCTCGGCCCCATCCTCGCCGCGCCCGATCGTGACGAACTCCTCGACTGGCTGCGTCACCGGCCACTGCTGCATCATGACGCGGCGCTGGGCTGGACGCTGGTGCACGCGGGCCTGCCGCCCCAGTGGGACCTCGCCACGGCACAGGCCTGCGCCGCCGAGGTGGAGACCGCCCTGCGCGGCCCCGACTTCCCCGCCTTCATCGACCACATGTACGGCAACGAGCCGCACCGCTGGGACCCGGAGCTGCGCGGCTGGGAGCGCCTGCGTTTTGCGGTGAACTGCCTCACGCGGCTGCGCTACTGCACCGCGGACGGCGCCCTCAGCCTGACCCACAAGGGCGCACCCGGTGCACGCATGCCGGGCCTGCTGCCCTGGTACGAGGTGCCCGGGCGGCAGAGCGCCGGGCAGCGCATCGTCTTCGGCCACTGGTCCACCCTCGGTCTGCACCGCGGCCCCGACGTGCTCTGCATCGACACCGGCTGCCTGTGGGGCGGCGCGCTCACCGCCGCTCGCCTGGACCATCCTGCGGCGCCCGTCACATCCCTGCCCTGCGCCGGCGCCTGCACGCCGGGCCACGGGTAGATTTCCACACAACACCCCGCGTTATACTGCCACCGCCGGCGCCCAGGGCCGGAGCACATGGAAAGGCCGGGGCCGCTGGGTCCCGGACAAAGGGGGAATGCCATGCTGTTGCCTCAACGTTCACTGGGTTTCAACATCGCCGTACTGGCGACGCTCATCGGTTCACCTTATGTGGTCCTGTGGGGCCACCTGCTCGCCGAGCAGCGTGTCGGGCCGGGCATACTCGCCTGGGTCGCCGCGCTGCTGGTGTTCGACGTGATCCTGCTCGGGCTTTTCATGCGCGGCCTGCTCGCGCCGCTGGACATGGTGGGCCGGGTGCTGCGGCGGGTCGCCGAGGGCGACCTCACCGCGCGCATCGAACACCGCTACCGCGGCGAGTTCGGGCGCATGCTCGAGGACGTCAACCACTCCATCGACGCCAACCGCGGCATGATGACGCGCGTGCTCGACAACACCGTGAACGTGGCCGCATCGAGTTTCGAGACGGTCACCGCCGCCGCCAAGGTGGTATTCAACGTGGAGCAGGAAGAAGACCACGTGCGCAGCATTTCCGAGGCGAGTAACCAAATCGCCGCGTCCCTGTCGGGTATCGCCCACAGCGCGGGCGAGGCGGACAGCGCTGCGCAGAGTGCAGCGGAGGTGGTGCACGAAGGGGAACTGCGTGTCGGTGAGACCACCACCTCCATGGCACAGCTGACCGATGCGGTGAGTGCCGCCGCCGCTCAGGTAGAGGCACTGGGCAAATCGTCCCAGCGCATTGGCGAGATCAGCGGGGTCATCGGCGGCATCGCCGAGCAGACCAACCTGCTCGCGCTCAACGCGGCCATCGAGGCGGCACGCGCCGGTGAGCACGGGCGCGGTTTCGCGGTGGTCGCCGACGAGGTGCGCAACCTGGCCGCACGCAGTACGGCCGCCACGCGCGAGATCGATGCCACCATCGGCGCCATCCAGAAACAGATCGCCGAGGTCATCGCCTCCATGCAGACCAGCGTGGCCCGCGTGGAAAGCGGCCGTACCGCGACCGATCGCACGCGCGACGCCTTCGATGCCATCCGCGAGGGCATCGGTATGGCCACGCGGCAGATCCGCCAGATCGCCGAAGCAGTCGGCGAACAGCAGCAGGCCACCGAAGACATCGTCAACAGCATCCAGGTCATCGCCACCCTGGCCACCGGCAACACCCAGGAGGCCTACCGGACCGTGGACGCCATCGAGAAGATGAACGGCCTGGTCGGCAACCAGCTGCGCATCCTCGAGGCCTTCCAGATCCCGGACCAGGCCGTGATGGTCGCCAAGTCAGACCACGTGTTGTGGAAAAAGCGTCTCGCCGAGCTGCTGCTCGGCCGCACGCAGATGCGTCCCGAGGAAGTCACCGATCACCACTCCTGCCGGTTCGGCAAGTGGTACGACAATGCCGGTAAGGCGCTGTTCGGCGATCGCCCGGAGTTCCGCGCCATCGAGGAACCACATCGCCAGATCCATGCCACGGCCCGGCGTATCGTGGAACTCCACGCCGCCGGAGAAGCTGCGGAGGCGCAGGAACTTCTGCACAGCCTGGACGAGCCCACAGAGCAGGTACTTGCGAATCTGGACCGGCTGCGCACCGACACCTGAGGGGATCACGTCCTGAATACGGGGAGCCTTCGTCCGCGATCAAACGCAGAGCACGCGGAGACGCGGAGGACGCGGAGATGAAAGCGGCGTCCCGCCCGCGCATTCCTGACTTCCCGTCATTGCAGCCCAATTGGTCACGTTGCGAAGCTACGTGATATCGCGGTGATACCGCCGAAGTTGTCACGTAGCATTCGCGATGCGAAGCGGGATCGACATGGCGCGCGTGCATCATCCGGGTGATGTGGCGCAGCTTCCCTTTCTACACGTCTAACTCCGCGCCCTCTGCGTTGCACTGCCGGGGGACGGTTACCCTGAAGCCTCCGCGGCTTCGACGCGCACTTTGGTATGGAAGAGGGCGCGGAACGCCTCGGCGGAAACCGGCTTGCCGTAGAGATAGCCCTGTACCTCGTCGCAGCGGTGACGGCACAGGAAATCCAGCTGTGCCGTGTGCTCGACGCCTTCGGCGATCACCTGCAAATCCAAATTGTGCGCCATGGCGATGATGGTGGCGGCGATGGCCATGTCGTCGCGATCGGCCGGTATATCTTTGACAAACGAGCGGTCGATCTTCAGGCGATCGATAGGCAGGCGCTTGAGGTATGACAGCGATGAGTAGCCCGTACCGAAATCGTCGATGGCCAGCGTGATGCCGAGCCCCTTGAGGGCGTGCAGCGTCTCCAGGCCATCACTCAGATGGGCCATCACGAAGGTCTCGGTAATCTCCAGTTCCAGGTCCACCGGGTCCACGCCCGTGCGTTCGAGGATGTCGCGCACCGCCTCCACCAGCCCGCCACGGATGATCTGCTGGCCGGACAGGTTCACGGCCATGCGCCGCAGCGGCACCCCCTGATCGCGCCAGGTGCGTAACTGCATGCACGCGGCCTCGATGACCCAGGTGCCGATGGCTCCCATGAGACCGGCATCCTCCGCGAGCGGCACGAACACGCTCGGCGGGATCGCGCCCCTGATGGGGTGATTCCAGCGCAGCAGCGCCTCGGCGCCGACGATGCGGCCGGACGGGATAGCCACCTGCGGCTGGTAGTGCAGGAACAGCTCGTTGCGCTCCAGGGCACGACGCAGGGCGTTTTCCAGATCGAGCCGCTCGATGGAGGCGCGGGTCAGCTCCGGGGTGTAGAACTGATAGGTGTTGCGTCCCTGTTCCTTGGCGCGGTACATGGCGGCGTCAGCATTGCGCACCAGCACCTGCACGTCGCGCCCGTCCTCCGGGAAGATGCTGATACCGATGCTCGCCCGCACGAACAATTCGTGCCCGTGCAGGTTGATGGGCTGGGATATGGCGGTAAGGATCTTGGCAGCCACCGTACCGGCGTCCTGCACGTCGGCAAGACCTTCCAGCACCACGGTGAACTCATCGCCACCGAGACGCGCCACGGTGTCCTCTTCGCGAACCGCGCCGCGCAGGCGCTCGGCGACGATTTGCAGGAGACTGTCGCCGCACTGATGGCCAAGGGTATCGTTCACGTTCTTGAAGTGATCGATGTCCATGAACAGCAGGCCTACCTTGCCGCCGGCGCGCTGTGCCCTTTCCATGGAGTGGGTCAGCCGGTCGTTGAACAAAAGCCGGTTCGGCAGCTCCGTAAGCACGTCATAGTGCGCAAGGTGGTGAATACGTTCTTCCGACAGCTTCTTCTCGGTGATGTCGGTGAACAGATTGATGTAGTGCAACACCTGACCGCGGTGATCGTGCACGACGCTGATGCGGTGCCAGGCCGGAAAAATCTCTCCGGTCTTGCGCCGGTACCAGGCCTCGCCCTGCCATAACCCCTGCTCGGCCACGGTGTCCCGGATGTACTGCTGGCGGGCATGCTCTGCCGGATCCACGCAGAGGATGTCCTCCACCGTACGGCCGAGGGCCGCGCTGGTGTCGACCCCGGTGATCTGAGTGAACGCCGTATTCACACGCAGCACGCGACGCTCCGCATCGGTGATCACCACGCCCTCGTGACTGCCTTCGAAAACGGTCGCCGCGAGCCGCAATTCCTCTTCGGTGCGGCGGGTACGCGACAGGTCGTGGATGCCCACCAGGCAGCGCACCGCCCGGCCGTCGCTGTCCGAGACCACCTTGACCATGACCTCGATGGGCCGGCCGAACGAGTTGCCTGGATGATCCAGCTCCAGGGTGATGAACGCGTCGCGCAGCTCCGTCATGGCCTCACAAAGGCTGCAAGGCTGCGGCACCCCGAGCGGATGGATGAGCTCGGAGAGCGGACGCCCGACCAGCCGCTCGGGCGTGCTGTCGACGAAGCGGCAGGCGGCCCGGTTGGCCCGGATGACACGACGTTCGAGATCGAGCAGGAACACCGCGTCCTCGAGAAAATCCATGGCAGAGGTCCACTCCGCCGCGGAGCGCGCCAGTTCACGCTCGGCACGCATGTGTTCGGTGACGTCGCGGCCCAGTATCAGCAGGCCGCGCCGGGTGTCGTCGGTATCGAACAGCGGCACACGGATGGTATCGAATACGCGCTCGTCGCCGCGTGTGTCCGGCACGACCTCTTCCAGCCGCAGCGGTGTGCGCGCCTGCCAGGCCTGCTCGTCATGGGCGGCCAAGCGCTGCAACACCTCGGCGAGCGGCGCGGGCACCCGGGCCAGGAGTTCGGCATTGCGACGGCCCAGGCAGTCGGCCTCGCTGAGCCCCAGCAGCGCCAGTCCCGCACTGTTCACTTCCAGGCACCGTCCCTCGCCGTCTTTAAAACAGATCAGGTCCGGGCCGGCGTTGATGAGGGTGCGCAGCCGCTCCTCGCTGGCGCGCAGGGCCTCCTGCGCCTTGATGCGCGCGGTCACGTCACGCGCGACGCCGAGCACCTGCAGATGCCCTTCCGCGTTGCGTGTCGTGTGGGCATTGACCTCGAGGATGACCGGCCGGCCGTCCACATGGGAGGTACGCAGGTGATAAGGCGGGATCTCACCCTCGGCGGCCACATGGCGTACCGGCGCGATGAGACGTTCCGAGATCTCGCCAGCCAGTTCTTCGGGCCGACAGCCGAGCACTTCCGTGACGTTGGGTGAGACGAAGCCGAGCTGACCAGCGGTGACACGGAATATGAAGCTGTGCGCGTATTCGAGCAGGGCACGCTGCTCCGCCCCCGTCGATTGCAGGCGTCTGGCCAGCCGCACGGCGCGCGCCGCAAGCGGACGCAACAACCGGTTGGTGCCGAGCGAGGCGGCGAGCAGCATGATGAGCACCGTCAATGCCGGCAGCAACAGTTCCTCCAGCGCAGGCGCGAACACGACACTACCCGGAACGTTCACCGTCAGCAGCCAGCCATCCGCAAACAGCGCACTGAAGGTGAGCCACTTGTCGGTGCGCACTACGCCCCGTTGCGCCTCACCCACCAGGCCGCGCAGTTCAGCGGGGAGTTGTTCCGGTACCAGGCTGCCTCTGGCATGCCTGAAGGAGTGCCCGCCGGGAGCGGTCACATAAATGGCTGCGCTGGGCAGAAGTTCGTCGAGGTCGCCCAGGACGCGGTGAAACTGCTCGTCGCGGAACACCACCACGTCGGTGCCGATACGTTCGCCGCCTATGTTGCGAATAGCCGCCGCCGCGAGCAGGTAGCTTTCGCCGTTGTGGTGAACGGGTGGCGCAAGCAGCGGGGCGCGGCCGTCGGGCCGGGGCCAGGCCGGTACGGGCGGGAGCTCGCCCACGGACACCAGGGTCTCACCGCCCGGCCCAAGGCGCAGGATGCCGAGCGCCTCTGGATGCTGCGCCAGGGCATCGGCGAGTTTCGGCCGGGTGAAGCCGCGCAGTTCGTCGAGGGTGACGCGACCGTGCACGTAGTCGTCGAGCTTGTCGCGGATGGCCGTGCGGCTCGTCACCTGCGACACCATGTCCGCCAGCCGCGTGGTGAACTGATCCAGCGCCATGCCCTGCAGGCGGACGTTATAGTCGACCGCGGATTCCACGGCGGCCTTGGCGGACTTGAAGGCGGGAACGGCCGTGGCCATGCCCACGGCGAGGCCGGTGATCAGGATGGCGGCCAGCGCAAAGCCGACGATCCGGTTTTGCAGCCGGAGGGTTTCCGTTTCGCTCTTCTTGCCACTGTCCCTGGCATACCGGCGCAGGCGGCTCACGCGGGCGGTCGGACGCGTTCGAGGACGATGAAGCTGACCGCATGGGCGTGGCGCCCATCGGCAGGATGTTCGTGGCGTTCTGTTTCGCGCCACTCGCGCCGGTCGATGGCTGGGAACCATGCATCACCATCGATGTGCGCGTGCACATCGCTGAGATAAAGCCGATCGGCGTGAGGCAGCAACTGGCGATAGACCGATGCCCCGCCGATCACCATCACTTCGCCGCTATCGGCCGCGGCGAGCGCCTCATCCACCGAATGCACCACCACGCAGCCCGGCGCGGTGAACGCCGGGTCGCGCGTGATGATTACGTTGCGGCGGTCGGGCAGAGGCTTGCCGATCGATTCGTAAGTGCTGCGTCCCATCACCACGGTCTTGCCAAGGGTGTGGCGGCGGAACCACTTCATGTCCTCGGGCAGACTCCACGGCAGGCGGTTTTCGATGCCGATGACGTTGTCCTCGGCCATGGCGACGATGATCGAAATCATGCGGATTGGCCATCCCGACGCTGAACGGTTTTCATCGCCATCACACCGCCACCGGCGCCTTGATGTGCGGATGGGACTGGTACTCCTCCAACGTGAAGTCCTCGAAGCGGAAATCGAAAAGGGACTTCACCGCCGGATTGAGCCGCATGCGCGGCAGCGCATAGGGTTCACGGGCGAGTTGGGTGCGCGCCTGCTCCAGATGGTTGGCGTAGAGGTGGGCATCGCCGAGCGTATGGATGAACTCGCCCGGCGCGAGGCCCGTCACCTGCGCCACCATCATGGTCAGCAGCGCGTAGGAGGCGATGTTGAAGGGCACGCCCAGGAAGATGTCGGCGCTGCGCTGGTAGAGCTGGCAGGACAGCCTGCCGTCGGCCACATAGAACTGGAACAGGGCGTGGCAGGGCGGCAGTTTCATCTTGCCGATCTCGCCCACGTTCCAGGCCGAGACCATGAGCCGACGCGAATCCGGGTTGGTGCGGATCTGCTCGATCACCTCGCTGATCTGGTCGATGTGGCGACCGTCCGGGGTGGGCCAGGACCGCCATTGATAGCCGTACACCGGCCCCAGCTCGCCGTTTTCGTCGGCCCATTCGTCCCAGATGGTCACGCCGTGCTCGTGCAGGTAACGGATGTTGGTGTCGCCGCGCAGGAACCACAACAGTTCATGGATGATGGACTTGAGGTGCAGCTTCTTGGTGGTCACCACCGGAAAACCCTGCGCCAGGTCGAAGCGCATCTGGTGACCGAACACGCTGAGCGTGCCGGTGCCGGTGCGGTCTTCCTTGCGGGCGCCGTGCTCGAGCACGTGGCGCATGAGCTGCAAATAGGCGTGCATCAGGAGGCTCTTCTCTTGTTATCGGGGGCAGCGTAGGCCTGCCACAGCAGGAACAGGCCCACGGCCATGAGGGGCAGCGACAGCACCTGACCCATGGTGACCCAGCCAAAAGCCAGGTAGCCCAGGTGCGCATCG
This sequence comes from Gammaproteobacteria bacterium, assembly GCA_041685115.1. Taxonomy (GTDB): domain Bacteria; phylum Pseudomonadota; class Gammaproteobacteria; order Thiohalomonadales; family Thiohalomonadaceae; genus JALOAT01. The sequence goes on from JAWLGK010000007.1 coordinate 97,063, forward strand.
GGCTCGCGCACGAACTCCACCAGGAAGCGGAACAGACCGTAGCACAACGCGAACACGCCTGAGATCGCGCCCACCGGGCGCGGCTTATGTGATAACAGCCAGAGGATGACGAACAACACCACCCCTTCGAGCAGGAGTTCATACAGCTGTGAAGGATGGCGCGGCAGCGGGCCGGCCCCCGGGAACACCATGGCCCAGGGCACGTCCGTCACCTTGCCCCACAGTTCCGCATTGATGAAATTGCCGATGCGGCCCGCGCCCAGGCCGATGGGCACCACCGGGGCAAGGAAATCCACCACGCCGAACCAGCGCCGACCCTCACGGCGCGCATACCACCACAGGGCGACGAGCACACCGAGCAGGCCACCGTGGAAAGACATGCCGCCCTCCCAGATGCGGATCAACATGAGCGGCTCGGCCAGGAAGGCGCTGAAGTTGTAGAACAGCACGTAGCCGATGCGGCCGCCGAGGATCACGCCGAGGGCCGCGTAGAACAGCAGGTCATCGATCTGCTGGGGCTGCCAGCCCGAGCCGGGGCGGCGCGCGCGCAGGCGCAACAGCCACCAGCCGGCGGCGAAGCCCACCAGGTACATGAGGCCGTACCAATGGACCTTGACGGGACCGAGGGAAAACGCGACCGGGTCGACAGAAGGATAAGGCAGCATGGCCGGCAGTATACCGGCGGAGTTCCCCGGGATACATCCGCAGGGGCCTGCCCCGGTTCACAGCAAGGCCCCGCCCCGCTAAAGTTGACATCATCAGTCAACTTTGGAATCCCCATGAGCGCCCACCACAACCGCCTCGCCCGCGAGACGAGCCCCTATCTCCAGCAACACGCAGCCAATCCGGTGGATTGGTATCCCTGGGGAGAGGAGGCGTTGGACCGGGCGCGCCGGGAGGACAAGCCGATCCTGCTGTCCATCGGCTACTCGGCATGCCACTGGTGCCACGTCATGGCCCACGAGTCCTTCGAGGACCGGGACACCGCGCGGCGCATGAACGCCCTGTTCGTGAACGTGAAAGTGGATCGCGAAGAGCGCCCGGACCTGGACCGCATCTACCAGCTCGCGCACCAGGTACTGGCCGGGCGCCCCGGAGGCTGGCCGCTCACCGTGTTCCTCGCCCCGGATCAGACGCCCTTTTTCGCCGGCACCTACTTTCCCCGCGAACAGCGCTACGGGTTGCCCTCGTTCAGCGCGGTGCTGCAACGCATCAGCGGGATCTATCACGACCACCGCCACGCCCTGGACGACCAGAACGCGGCCGTGCGCGCGGCGCTCCAGCAGCTGGCAGGCGACGGCGAGACCGCCGCCCGCCTGGACGATCGCCCGCTGATCGCCGCACGCACGGCGCTGGCGGCCAGCTACGACCCGCGCTATGGCGGCTTCGGTGAGGCGCCCAAATTTCCCCGCGTCCCCGAACTGGCGCTGCTGCTGCACCTCGGCGTCGCCGGCGACGGCGAGGCCGCGCGCATGGCGCTGCACAGCTTGCGCGCCATGGCCGCAGGCGGCCTGTTCGATCACCTGGGCGGCGGCTTTTTCCGCTACGCGGTGGACGCCCGCTGGGAGATCCCGCATTTCGAAAAGATGCTCTACGACAACGCCTTGTTGTTGCCGCTCTACGCCGAGGCCTGGCGCTTCACCGGCGAGGCGTCGTTCCGGGAGGTGGCGGAGCGCACCGCCGAATGGGTGATGCGCGAAATGCAGGCACCGGCGGGCGGCTACTACGCCACCCTCGACGCGGACAGCGAGGGCCATGAGGGGCGCTTTTACAGCTGGTCGTACGAGGAACTGACAGCGGCGCTGCCGGCGGCGGACGTGCCGCTGGCCGCCGCGCTCTACGGGCTCGACGGACCGGCCAACTTCGAAGGGCGCTGGCACCTGCAGCGGCGCCGTGCACTGGCGGAGCTGGCCGATCAGCTCGGCCTGCCCGCAGCCACGCTGGCTGGGCGGGAAACCGCCATCCGCGCGGCGCTGTTAGAGGCCCGCACACAGCATCCCGCGCCCGGCCGCGACGAGAAGATTCTGGCGGGCTGGAACGGGCTCATGATGCGCGGCATGGCAGTGGCCGGCCGCCTGCTCGGCCGCGACGACTTCGTACACTCGGCGCAGCGTGCCCTCGACTTCCTGCGCACCCACTTGCTGGACGACGGCCGGCTGCTCGCCTCCTGGAAGGACAACATCGCCCTGCTGCCGGCGTATCTCGACGACCACGCCTTTCTGGTCGACGGCATCCTCGCCCAGTTGGAGGCGCGCTGGCGTGACGGCGACCTGTCCTTCGCCATCGCCCTCGCGGACCTGCTGCTCGAACACTTCGAGGACGAATCCCACGGCGGGTTCTTCTTCACCGCGGACGATCACGAGCGGCTCATCCACCGCCCCAAGACCTTCGGCGACGAATCGCTGCCCAACGGTAACGGTGTCGCCGCTTCCGCGCTGTTGCGCCTGGGTCGACTGGTAGGGCGGCTGGACTTCACCGATGCCGCAGAGCGCACCCTGCGCGCCGCCTGGCCGCATGCGCAGCGCCACAGCACCGGCCACGCCGGCGTGCTGCTGGCCTTGCGCGAATACCTGGCGCCCCGTCCCAGCATCGTGCTGCGCGGCAGTGGCACGGCCCTGGATGCCTGGCAGGCGGTGCTCGCGCGGCATTTCGACCCGGGCCGGCACGTGCTGGTCGTGCCGGAAGACGCCAGCGATCTGCCAGGTACCCTGGCGGAACAGGTGGCGCAGCCAGCGCCGGTGGCCTACATCTGCGGGCCGGACCGCTGCCTACCGCCCATTCACGCGCCGGAGCACCTCACCGCGCTGCTCTGACACACACCCCCTCTCCTTCAGGCTGTCGCTTGGCCACATCTTGTGCGCCACTCCCTCTCCCTCCGGGAGCTGTCTCTTGGTCACATTTCGCCGTTGTAGCCAGCCCTTCTTGCCCCCTCTCCCTCTGGGAGACGAGCGCATGGATGCGCGAGGTACGACCCCATGGATGGGGGAGGTAGACCATGCCGGGAGCAAGCGGTCGAGAGCAACGCAGGGAGCGGTTGCCGAGGGCTGGGGAGAGGGGATCAATTCAGGCGCGGCCGTTAGCTTATTGATCCCCTCATCCTGTCCTTCGGCAATTCGCTCCATGCATTGCCTACCTCCTGCATCCATGCATCTCCCGGAGGGAGAAGGGGTGAATCTTTACGGCTGCCGGTTAGGGCCTCTGCCTCTCCGGGTGATGTGTTCAAGAGACACCGCGCTGAAGAGCGGTCGCGTATTTGTTTGATGCCAGCGGGTTTGCAAGGGCTGCGCTTCTGGTAAGCTGCCTGCGCTTGCCACCGTTGCGTCAATTGCCATGCCGCTACCCAAAACAATAAAAGGATTTATCCTGCTCGCTTCCGCGGGCGTGTCGCTGGTGATGTTCACCACGTTGTATGGGGCCATCACGCGAGTCTATGACGACGCGGTCCGCGAGAATGCCGTGGAGGTCTCGGAGACCCTCGCCCAGGGCACCTTCAACGCCATGTTCCAGGTGATGCGCCAGGGCTGGACGCGGCCGCAGGTGGAGGAGTTCATCAGCTCGGTACAGCAGGCCTCCGCCGGCGCGCCCTACTCCATCGACATCTACCGTGGTGATCGCGTCAGCGAACTGTTTGGTCCCATCGAGCAGAACCACATCGATGGCCCCGTCCTGCAAACCTTCGGGCAGGCCGTGCCTGTCACCCAGGAAATCGACGGCATCCTGCAACACACCTTTCCACTGGTGGCACGTGACGAATGCCTGCGCTGTCACGTGAACGCCAGCGCCGGCGAGGTGCTGGGGGTCATAGACGTGCGTCAGGACGTGGGCGCACTGACCACCCAGGCACGCAATAACCTGCTGTTCGCGCTGCTGCTCGTCAGTCCCATCCCGATCCTTGCGGCCCTCCTCGCGGTGTGGTTCTTCCAACGCAAACTGGACGGGTCCATCAATTTCCTTCAGCAGAACATCGAACGCATCAATAAGGTTTCCGACCTGCGCAACATCGAGCGCAGCAGTCCGGACCTGGGTTTTGCGGAGTTCAACAGCATTTTCGCGAAAGTCGGCGAGTTGGCCGACAAGCTCCGTTCCGTCGCCGTCGACAAGGACCTGCTGGAATTCGAGATCCGCCTGTTGGAGAAATTCGTCATCACCTCCGAGGTGGTGCGCGACTGGCGGGAATACGTGGGTTTCCTGCTCACCGATATCAATCAAGTGATCGAAGCCTACAGCCTGTTCTCCATTTTCAAAGTGGACGATGAGCTGTTCGATCTGGAGGTGTTCTGGGCCCGGCCACCCGAAGCGAACACACGCCAGCTCATGGAGCAGGCAATACGCACCGCCCTGCTGGTCCACCCGGCCTTCGGCAGCCTGGCCTCACTGGAATTCCATCACCATGTGGCCGGCACCGGCGAGCCGATCACACTCAGCCGTGAGCAACTGGAGCTGCAGACCAAGTCGCTCATCGTTGAAACCCCCAAGATCGGCGGCATCGTAGGCATCGGCGTGCATGCGGACCTGGTGAAGGACCAGACCCGCCTGCTGGTCACCGAGAGCATCCTTTCCACGCTGCTGAACGTGGTCGGCTCGGTCAAGGCCATCTACAAGTACACGCGCGACCTGGAGTACTACGCCACCCGCGACCCGCTCACCAACCTGTACAACCAGCGCCTGTTTTGGGAGCTGCTCGGCTATGAGATCAAACGTGCCGAGCGCCACAACTACTCGTTCGCACTGCTGGTCATCGACCTGGACAATTTCAAGTCCATCAACGACACCTACGGCCACGCCTTCGGTGACAAGTTCCTGCAGGAGTTCGCCCTGTCGGTACAGCGTGTGCTGCGCACCGGCGACATTTTCGCGCGCTACGGCGGTGACGAGTTCGTGCTGATCCTGCCCGAGGCGGCCATCACGCTTGCGGAAACCCTCAGCACGCGGGTGCTGGAGAGTGCTTCGCGGATGAGTCTCGAAGCCCCGGACGGCAGCCGGGTGAAGGCCACCATCTCCATCGGCATTGCGCTGTTCCCGGATCACGCCACCGACGTCAAGGACCTGTTCCTGTTCGCCGACAACATGATGTACAAGGCCAAATCCGACGGCAAGAACCGCATCGGCCTGCCCACCAACGACGACGTGGTGGACATCTTCCGCAATATCGGCGAAAAGAGCCTGGTCATTGCCAACGCCATCGAGGAACGGCGCATCGTGCCGTTCTTCCAGCCCATCGTCGCCACCGGCGACGGCACCGTCACGGCCATCGAGGTGCTGAGCCGTCTCGCCCTGCCCGACGGCCTGCTCGGCGCCCACGAGTTCATCGAGATCACCGAGAAGCTCGGCCTGATCCACAAGCTCGATGCCATCGTCATGGAGAAGACCTTCGAGCAGGTCGTGCAGCACGACTACCGCGGTCTCATCTTCCTCAACCTGTCGCCACGCGCCCTGGTAATGGGCGAATTCGTACGCGACCTGAAGGCATTGTCGCAGCAATACGGCATAGCGCCACAACGCGTGGTATTCGAGATCACCGAGCGCGACACGGTCCGTAATATGGGCCTGCTCGAGAAATTCGTGAATGAGCTCAAGAACGCGGGTTTCGGCCTCGCCATCGACGATTTCGGCTCCGGTTTTTCGTCATTCCACTATCTGAAGCGCTTCCCTATCGACTATGTGAAGATCGAGGGCGACTTCGTGGTGAACATGGCCAACGACCAACGCGATGCCGCCTTCGTGAAGAGCATCTCGGCGCTGGCCCAGGAACTCGGCATCCTCTCCATCGCCGAGTTCGTGGAGAGTGCAGAGGTGCTGGAATACGTGCGCCTCGCCGGCATCGACTACGCGCAGGGCTTCCACGTCGGACGGCCCACCCCCAGTCTGGCGGAAGCGGCGTCGCTCGGCACGGGTCCGGGCGAGGACGCACAGGCCTCCAGTGTTCTGTGAAGCCCGCCACGGCCCGGAGGCCCGGATCGCATACAATCCGCAATTCCGTATGTTCCATCTGCCTGGATGCACCGCATGAAACGTGTACTTCCGTTCCTGCTTCTTTTTGCCGTCGGTTTCGCCCATGCTGCCGACTATCTTTACGTGGATGACAAGCTGATCGTGACCCTACGCACGGGCCAGGGTAATCAGTACAAGATTCTCAGTACCCTGGAGAGCGGCATGCGCCTCGAGGTGCTTGAGGTGGATGGCGAGTTCGTGCGCGCGCGCGATCCGAAGGGTATCGAAGGCTGGGTGCGCCTCCAGTACCTGACCGAGCAGCCCATCGCCCGTGACCGGCTGGCGACTGCCGAGAAGAAGATCGCCTCGCTCGAGACCGAGCGGCAGAAACTCAAGGAACAACTGGGCACGGCCCAGAACGAACGCACCGAGATCCGCAAGGCACGTGCGCAGCTCGAGAAGGATTACGAGAAGGTGCAAAAGGAGCTGGCCGAACTCCGTGTGGTCGCTGCCGGCCCCATCAAACTGCACGAGGACAACGAGGCCATGCGCGTGCGGCTCGCCAGCCTGGAGGACGAGAACAACCGCCTGCGCACCACCAACGCCAAGCTGCAGGACGACTCCTACCGCGAGTGGTTCCTATCCGGCGCCGGCGTACTCGGCGGCGGCATCCTGCTCGGACTCGTCTTGCCCAAACTACGCCGCCGCAAGTCCGCCTGGGCCAGCGACTTCTGACCTCGAAGCGCCGCTTCTGTCCAGAGACGGGTTTGAAAGCGGAGGACGCGGAGCTCGCGGAGGGGAGGAAGCTCTCACTAGGTAAGTCGGCCTGGGCCAGCAACGTCAGGCAGAAGTGCCTGGCGCGGCACCGGAGCTCTCACCAAGGCTCAACGGATTTTCTTTTCCTCCGCGGCCTCCGCGCCTCCGCGACCTCCGCGTTGCGCTGTCACTTTTCCTCCCACAGCAGGACCTCAGAGGTGGTACGCAAACGCCTCGTAAAAGCGCGCCCTGAATTCGTGCTCCGAGAAGTGGTGGTTCTGGGTGCCGTGGTGTTCCACCTTGATGGCGCCCATGAGCGAGGCGATGCGGCCCGTGGTCTCCCAATCCAAACCATGCATGAGGCCGTGCAGCAGCCCGGCCCGGTAGGCGTCGCCACAGCCGGTCGGGTCCGCGACGCCGCGCACAGGGGCGTTGGGAATCTCGATGCGATGCCCGTCGGCGTAGATGTGTGAACCCTTGGCGCCCTTGGTGACGATCAATGCCTTCACCTTCCCGGCCAGATCATGCAAGGCCACACCGGTACGCTGCTCCAGTAACTGACCTTCGTAATCGTTCACGGCGACCCAGCTCGCCTGGTCAATGAAGCGCAACAGTTCGTCACCGGAAAACATCGGCAGACCCTGACCAGGATCGAAGATGAACGGAATCCCCGCTTCCGCGAACTGCCGGGCGTGCTCCACCATACCGCCGCGCCCATCCGGGGCGACAATACCGAGGGTGACGCCCTCGGCATCATGCACACTGTTCTCGTGGGCGTGACTCATGGCGCCCGGATGAAAGGCGGTGATCTGGTTGTCGTCCATATCTGTGGTGATGAAGGCCTGCGCCGTGTACGCACTGTCGATCACCTTCACGTGGCGTCCGTCGATGCCGCACTTGTCCATCCACTGCCGGTAAGCATCGAAATCCTGGCCCACCGTCGCCATGGGCAGCGGCGCATCGCCAAGGAGCTTCAGGTTATAGGCGATATTACCGGCGCAGCCGCCAAACTCGCGCCGCATCTCTGGCACCAGGAAAGACACGTTGAGGATGTGCACCTTCTCCGGAAGGATGTGGTTCTTGAAGTGGTCGCGGAACACCATGATGGTGTCGTAGGCGTAGGAGCCGCAGATGAGGGCGGTCATGACAGGTCTCGCTGGCTTGAAATCAGGGCGACACTAAACCAGCGCATGGCGCGCTTTGCAAGCCGCACGTGTCCCGGTGTCGAACCGCGTGGCCCGGATGAAGCAAGGCGGAATCCGGGTCCCTGTCCCGTGATTCACCCGCGCCATTCCCCGTATTCCGCTCCGCTTCATCCGGGCTACCTGGCAACGGGTGTATCACGCTACGCGGTTCAATCGTCCAGTTCAGCTTTGTCCCAATTCGGTCCTGTCGAGCGTTCGAGCTCAACCAGATCACCGACCGACAACAATTCGAGAAACTGGGCTTTGTCCAAAGGTCGGTCGTCGTACTCGAACTTATCGATCGTGTTGGTGTCGATGCGCATGCCCAAGATGCGGAAGCTCCCCGTGGCCCTGTCGATGTCAGCGACGGGGGCCTGAAGTTCGACCTCGCCACCACATCCCTTCCGCGTTACCTGAGTGGCGATCGCGTTACCCGAAGCCTGCCGAGCACGCACTTCAAGGCAGGTGCCGGCCCCGATTTCCGCCCGGGCGATGTCCTCGTATTGGGTGGCGGCGGTCACGTCGATGGCGATGGCGTCGCCAAAGAAGGCCAGCGTATCGCCCTTCACGCTATCGACGGCTGCGACGAGTTCGATCTCGTCCTTGAATTCGATCTCGGCCGCTTCGATGTAGAAGGGCCCGGTGCCACTGGTGCGCTTCAAGGCTCCTTCAGCTTCCAAGTGGACGCCATTGGCGATTTGCTGCGCCATGCCGCCGGAATACTCGGTTAAGGGAGTCAGCCGAACCGGCTGCCCTGCCACAAAGAAGCTCACAGGTGTCCCTTCGCCTGACATCTGCACACCGCTCACGAGGCCTTCCACCTCTGCCTCGCCCGCGCGGGGGTCCATCTCGCCCATGCTCTTGGCTTTCTCGATGGACGTGGCCTCCACCGATGCGGGTGCGATAAAGACGCCCTTGGCCGTGACCACGTCCACCCCTTCCTTCAGCACCTCATCGAAATCCGCCGGCCGCGCCACCGTCAGGGCCATATTCAACTGCAACTGAGGTGTGGTTGCGGTGACGAAGCCCGTGATTTCCACTTCTGAGTCGCAGTCGCTTGTCGCAACCACATACGTCGCGTGAATTCGCTGGTCACCCATGGAAAAACCGCTGACTTCGACACAGCTCTGTGGCGCGAGGTCTTCTAGTACAAGATGGTTTCTTTGCGTGCGTTCGTCCCAGAACACCGTATGCCCCATAGCGATGAACGAACCGGCCGCAGCGGCAGAATCGTTCAGCACGTGGTCCACAGGCCCTTTCAGCTCGCCCATGTAGGAGGCGCTCTTGGCCGCGCGGGAGCCCGCGTTATTGCTTGCCACCAGCGTGACCACCATTCCCGGTTTTATACCGCGCGTTCCGGTGTACGAGGCGCCGCTCATGTCGTAGGTAATGCCATTGACGACGATGTTCTGCACACCCGCCGACACACCGGCGAGCGTCTGAACACCTGTCGCCGTCGGAGTGATCGAAGCCACCTGGCCGCGCACCGCCACCATGCCCGTGCCGCCGGTACCGCCGCCGGCCACCTGGCCTCCGCCGCATGCCGCGAGGAGTACCGCCAGCAGCGGTAGTCCGCTCAGGATCTCCGTTCTCATCTGGATTTCTCCTCGGGCACGTCTTGTTCAAAGTAGTAGATGCCGAGTCCAGCCTGCTTGCGGCCGGTGCCCTTCACCTCCGGGTTGATGTCACGGTCGTGCTGCGACAGCCAGCGGTCCATTTCCTCAATGAGCGCCTGCGCCTTTGCGCGGGAAAGGGCCTGGAACTGCGGGATAATTTCCGTGGGCAGATTGTCGTAGCTCACCTTGCGCTGAAAACGTGCGGCCTCGTGATTGCACTTGAGGTTGTGGTCGATGGTGGAAACCAGGAATGCCACGTCGGTGCCGAGGATGTGCAGTTTGTCTTCGTCACCGATCTGCGGCACGAAGGCACGCAGGCGCAGGCGCACGCGTTCGCCGTCAATGCGTTCGGCCACGCCGACGCGTTGCAGTTCGTCGAAGATGGCGCGTGGCGGAACGTCGCCGCTGTAGGCGCGCACCAGGTCACTGAAGCTGCCGGGCCCGCGTTCGAAGGCCAGGTCGCGCGGTCCGGCCTCGCTGCTGAAGCGGTCATCGCGCACCCAGCCTGCCACCACGCGTGCGGCGCGGTTGTAGCGCCGTTCGGCCAATGCGTCCTCGGGCGAGCCGAGGCCCCGCAGGCGGGCGACGTCCTTGCGGGTGAGACCGGTAAGGACCGCGATGCGCGAAACGCTCTGCTTGCGACCAGGGATGGCAAAGTCCTGCGCCGCCACATCCACGAACACCGCCCTGGCGAGGTCTGCGAAGGAACCGAATGAAACACCATGACGCAGGAGGATGCGCACCAACGGACGCAGGATGCGCAGGACGGCAGACGTGAGCGCCTGGTTGGGATTCGGGGGCGTGGGCATGGCGCCTAGTTACACCACCCACCGCGCGGCCCAGGGCCGACGCAGTGGCGGTATCAGCGGCCCACTCGGCCTAGGTGAAAAAGCCCTCTCCCGTCGCGCACCGCTGCCGGGAGAAGGGTTACCGACCGCCGTCACGGCGACGAGCATCAGTCGTCGTCTTCAAGCTCGATGTGATCGATGACCAGCACACCATCGGCGAAGTGGCCCTCCACTTCCACCAGCTTGGCATCGAAGGACGTAAGCACCTCGCGGGAGATACGTTCGCTCACCTTTACGGCACGGCCACTGATCGTCACCGAATCTCCCTGCACGCTCAGCACGCCTTCGATTTCCATTTCGTCGCCGTCCTCGCCGTGGGCGTCGTCATCATCCTCGAGCTCGATTTCAGTGGCTGTGAAGGTGTGATTGTCGATATCGATCTTGTCAGCGGCGGTCTTCACTTCCACATACAAGCCGGGCCACTGCGCTCGCTCTGCGGGCATGTCGTCCAGTTGGGTGTTGCTGTCGATGCCGATTGCCGCGCCGGCCACGTCAATTGCACCTGTGGCCGCGGAGATGATGACACCCTTCAGTTCAAATTCGTCGTCATACAGTGTCCAGTCCGGCGCTTTCACCTCGATGCGCGTCGCAATAATGCCAGTGCCCAAAGGATAGCCGTGCACCTCGACCACGTAACCGCGATCGATGGTCTGCGTGAATTCGTCATCGTCCCATTCGAATCGGGTGCTAGCGCTGAATTCGACATTCAACCCCATCACGTTCATGGTCCCGGCAGCCGCATCCAGCGCGAATACCACGCCCTCGACCTCGTCATCCATGATGATCGCCGTCGCCAGGTTGTTTCCCTGATCATCGGTAGCGGAATGCAAGGTAACGACCTGCCCTTCGGCCAGATCCGCGGCCGTACCTTCGGTGTCTTCCACTTCGATGCGGACGTCGTCGGCGAGCGTGTAGGCCACGTCATTCACGATGATGCGTGCATTGCCTCCGGACGGCGCTCCTGCGAGCACCCCTGCCGCCGCGGGCTGACTCAACTCGGTGATCACACCCGTGACCCGCGCACCCGGTGCAGTGGCACCGCTGCCACCACCACCGCCGCATCCCGCAAGCCCCGCCAGGGCCAGCAGTACCGCCGTGCTCAACTGGGTTTTGCTGTTCATCGTCCTTGCCTCAGGTTGGTTTTCCTTAACCGACGCGCGCTATCCCGGCGGCGTCTGCTTCAGCTGTCGATGCAAAAATCTCGCTCGGCAGTTATTGGGAATTTTGTCCCACTTTGCCGAATGCGCAAGGAAATCCCGCAAAAAAGGTTGGGGCGAGGCGGAGCGGCGGGCGCCGGATGCACCGGCGTCGGAGGGAGGATTCAGACGAAGCGCTCGTAAAGCACGAGGCCCCAGACAGCGACCACGTTGAGCAGGGTCATGAACACCGCGGCGGAGCCGATGTCCTTGGCACGACCGGAAAGCGTGTGGAATTCGGTGCCGACGCGATCCACCACGGTCTCCACAGCGGAATTGAGCAGTTCCACGATGAGCACCAGCAGCAGGCTGCCTACCAGCAAGGCCTTCTCGACGCCGGTCGCACCGAGCCACAGCGCCAGGGGCAGCATAGCTAGGCAGGCGAACAGTTCGAGGCGGAAGGCTTCCTCGTAGCGCAACGCGGCTCGCAGCCCCTTGAAGGAGTAGAGCATGGCGTTGAACACGTGCATGAACCCGCGATGCCCGGGCTTGTTGATAGGGGTGGTGTGTTCCATCAGGGTCTCCAGCGGAGGTTCAGTTCGCGTGCGGCCTTCACGTCGTCCAGGCGGCGCACGGGCAGGGTATGCGGCGCCGTCTTCACAGTGTCCGGGTCCGCGCCCGCTTCCGCAAGGATGGCCATCATGGCGTCGGCAAAGGCATCCAGGGTCTCCTTACTCTCGGTTTCGGTGGGCTCGATGAGGAAGCACTCGGGTACCAGCTGCGGAAAATAGGTGGTGGGGGCGTGATGGCCGTGATCGAGCAGGCGCTTGGCCACGTCCATGGCGGACACGCCATGCTCCCTGGCCAACCGCTTCAGGGTGATGATGAATTCATGGGTGGCGCGGCGCACAGGGAAGGCCGGCTCGAAGCCTGCCTGGGTGAGGCGCGCGAGCAGGTAATTGGCGTTGAGCGTGGCGAACTCGGCCACGCGCTGCATGCCCTCGCGCCCGAGCATGCGCGCATATACATAGGCGCGCAGCAGTATGCCCACGTTGCCCATGTGCGCCGACAGCCGGCCGATGCTCTGAGGGCATTCCGTTTCCGTGAGCCAGCGATAAGCGCCGTTCTCCTCCGCCACCACGGGCACGGGCAGGAAGGGCAGCAGGCGTTCATTCACGGCCACCGGGCCCGCACCGGGGCCGCCGCCGCCGTGAGGCGTGGAAAAGGTCTTGTGCAGATTGAGATGCACCACGTCGAAGCCCATATCGCCCGGCCGCACCTTGCCCAGGATAGCGTTCAGGTTGGCGCCATCGTAATAGAGCAGGCCGCCGGCGGCATGGACGATGTTCGCGATCTCCTCGATGCGTCGCTCGAACACGCCCAAGGTGGAAGGATTGGTGAGCATGATGCCGGCGGTGTACGGCCCCACGGCGGCGCGCAGCGCCCCCAGGTCCACGTCGCCGCTGGCATCGGTGGGGATCTCGCGCACGGCGTAACCGCACATGACCGCGGTGGCCGGATTGGTGCCGTGGGCCGCATCGGGCACCAGGATCTCGTGGCGGGCGCCGTCGCCGCGGGCATCGTGATAGGCGCGGATCATGGCCACGCCCGCGAACTCGCCCTGCGCCCCGGCCATGGGCGTGAGTGACACGCCCTGCATGCCGGTGACCGCCTTGAGCATCTCCTGCAATTCATACAGGCAGGCCATCACGCCCTGGCTGAAACGCTCGGGCGCGCGCGGATGGCGCCCCAGGAAGCCGGGCAGCATGGCGAGGCTGTTCGCGCCGCGCGGGTTGTACTTCATGGTGCAGGAGCCGAGCGGGTAGAACTGGGTGTCGATGGAGAAATTCTTCTGCGACAGCCGCGTGTAGTGACGCACGGCCTGCAGTTCCGAGACCTCGGGCAGGGCCGCGCGCGCCTTGCGACGAAAACGCGCGGGGATGTCATCAAGTGCGCCGGGGATCGCCTGTTGCGCGCCGTTGACGCGGCCGGACCGGGATTGCTCGAAGATCAACATCGCCTCACCACTCTGCCATCAGTACAGGTTTTCCTGCACACATCAAAACGCGCTCTGCTCCACCTGCAAATACACGTGGGACACCGATTCGCCCAGGCGCTCGTCCATGCCCGGGAAGTCCTTTTCGAAGGACACCATGCGCGCCTTGACGCGCGGGGCGATCTCGAAATCGGGCAGGCCCTCGTCATAACCTTCGCTCACGGCGGCCCACAGGGTCTCGAAATAGCCGCGCAGGTTCGCAACGTCGTTCTTCCTGCCCACCGGGCCGTGACCGGGGACCACGACGGCCGGTTCGAGCGCCTCCAGCTCGGCAAGGAAACGCGCCCATTGCTGCACGTCCGCATCGAAGGTGGCCGGCGGGCGGCCCGTGTACATCACGTCGCCGGCGAGCAGCACGCGCTCCTTGGGCAGCCAGAACAAGATATCGCCGGGCGAGTGGCTGTGGCCCGCGAACAGCACCTCCACACGTACGCCGCCGAACTCGCGTGCCAGCGGCTCGCGCAGGCCATGGTTCGGTACGACCACGGCGGAATCGCCGGTGGCGCCGTCGGTCATGCGCTTGAAGCGCTCCACCCATTCCTGGCCTTCCGACTGGATGCGCGTCTGCGCCACCTGGGACGCGATGATCTCGATGCCGTCACCGACGAAGGCTGCGTTGCCCAGCCAATGGTCGCCGTGGGCGTGGGAGTTGATCACCCAGCGCACCGGCTTGTCGGTGACGCCGGCGATGGTGTTGCGCAGCGCCTGGCCGATGATCTCGGACGAGCCGGTGTCGAACACCAGCACGCCCTCATGGGTAACCACAAAAACCGAATTGGAATTCCAGCCCTTGTTCTCGGCGCTGGGGAAGTCCTTGGCGGGTGTAACCACGGCGTACACGTTCTCGGCCACCTGCTCGGCTTTCATGGGGTAGTCCGACACACTCGCGGCCGCCAAGGCCTGCGAAAACGGCATGGCCAGGATCAGGCTCAACATCACATTGCGCAGCATCATTCCAACGTCCCTTTTCTGGTTGTCGACCAATTCATGGTAGCCCGTATGAAGCGAAGCGGAATCCGGGGATCGCGCCGCCTTGATCTGGGCGCCGCGTTCGATTCCCCGAAAAGGCAGTATCCCCGGATTCCGCCTGTTGGGCTTCACTGGGGTAAGTGAGCTCTTGCTCACGATTTGTCGCCGCGCCGTTCGCGAGCGGGAGCTCGCTCCCACAGGCGGCCGGGCTACGCGACCTGCATTTTCTTGGCGTTCTCTGCACCCTCTGCGCCTTTGCGTTGGGCCGTGCTCTTCCTTGCCACGGCCCCGGATTCCGCTGCGCTTCATCCGGGCTACGAGAGCACGCGTTGCAGTGCCTGCGCGTAGGCGTCCTGATCCGCAATATCGCGCTGCTCGGTGGCGCACACCAGCAGGGCGTTGCCCAGTTGCGGATGATCGGCCGCGAGGTCGAATCCGCCGAGGATGTTGTGCGCTTCGAGCCCGGCGAGCACCTCGCGGGCGGGACGTGGCAGGCGCAACACGGCCTCGTGGAACACCGGACCGTCGAACACACGCTCGACACCGGGCAGCGCCGTGAGTTTCTCCACCAGGCGGTGCGTGTTGGCGTGCGATGCGCTCGCCGCGTTCTCGAGCCCGGCCGGTCCCATCAGCGCCATGTGCACCGTGGCGGCGGCGGCCAGCAGGCCCTGGTTGGTGCAGATGTTGGACGTGGCCTTGGAACGGCGGATGTGCTGCTCGCGCGCCTGCAGGGTGAGGGTGAAGCCGGGCCTGCCCTGCGCGTCCACGGTGCGGCCGACGATGCGGCCGGGCATCTGGCGCACGTGTTCCTGGCGGCAGGTCATGAAGCCGAAGTACGGGCCGCCGGAAGACAGCGGTACGCCCAGAGGCTGGCCTTCGCCCACCGCGATGTCGGCGCCCTTGCCGCCCCACTCGCCCGGCGGCGCGAGCACGGCGAGGGCCAGCGGGTTCACCAGGGCGATGGCGAGCATGCCGTTGGCGTGCGCCCAATCGGTGAGCGCATCCACATCTTCCAGCACGCCGAAGAAATTGGGCTGGGGGATCACCAACGCGGCGAAGTCCTGCCCGGCGAACGCGGCCAGTGCGGACGGGTCCACGGCACCGCGCTTTTCATCGAACGGCACATCCACCAGTTCGATGCCCTGGTTGTGCACGATGCTGTGCACCACGCGGCGGTAATCCGGATGCACGGTGGCCGGCATGAGCACGCGCCGGCTGTCGGATTTCTTGTTGGCGCGCACCGCCATGAGCACCGCCTCGGCCAGGGCCGAGGCGCCGTCGTAGAGCGAGGCGTTGGCCACGTCCATGGCAGTGAGCGCGCACACCATGCTCTGGAACTCGTAGATGAGTTGCAGCGTGCCCTGGCTCGCCTCGGCCTGATAGGGCGTGTAGGCCGAATAGAATTCCCCGCGCGTGACGATCTCCCACACCGCCGCCGGCACATGATGGTCGTAGGCGCCCGCGCCGATGAAACACAGAGGCGCGCCGTCGCGCTGCGCGCGCTCGTGCATCAAACGACTCACCGCCATCTCGTTCATGCCCGCGGGCAGCGCAGCGCGATCCCCCACGCGCAAGCCGCGCGGGATCTCGTCGAACAAGGCCTCGATGCTCTCGACCCCGATGGCCGCGAGCATCGCGCGGACGTCGTCTTCAGTGTGCGGGATGAACGGCATCTTCTTCACTCGCCTTGGTGGAGAAAAGCTTGAACACGGGGGAGAAACAACTCGAAAAACGTAACACCCCGCGTCGGGGCTTCGAAGGTTCGGAAGCTGAAGAATGCTCCACGAACGTGAAACCCGTTCTTATCCCCGTGTTCCCCGTGTCCCCCGTGTTAACGCTTTCTGCCTTTAATGACTCTCGTCGGCCACTACACGTTCGTAGCCCGCCGCATCGAGCAGCTTGTCGAGTTCGGCGGTGTCGGCGGGCTTGAGGCGGAACAGCCAGCCTTCGCCGTAGGGGTCCTTGTTGACCAGGTCGGGGCCGGCGGTGACGGCGTCGTTCACGGCGAGCACTTCGCCGGCGATGGGCGCGTACACGTCGGAGGCGGCCTTCACCGACTCGACCACGGCGCACTCCTTGCCCGCCGTGAGCGCGCGGCCCACGTCCGGCAGTTCCACGTAGACCATGTCGCCGAGCAGGTGCTGGGCGTGATCGGTGATGCCTACGGTGACGCTGCCGTCGGACTCGGCGCGCACCCATTCATGACTCTTGGCGTATTTCAGGTTGCCCGGAACGTTGCTCATGGTTTTTCTCCTGTTGTTCTTTGCAATGATTAGGGCGCGACCACGGCCTGGCCGTTGCGCACGAAAGGCGGCTTGACGATGTGTGCGGCGAGCAGCCTGCCGCGTACGTCCACCTGGCAGCTCCCCTGGACGCCGGTGGGCATGCGTGCGAAGGCGACAGCGCGCCCGAGGGTGGGCGAGAAACTCCCGCTGGTGATCTCGCCTTCCCGGCCATCGATCACCACCCGCTGGTGGGCGCGCAACACGCCTTTGTCGTCCAGCACCAGGCCCACCAGTTCGCGCGCCACGCCGGCGGTACGCTGCGCCTCCAGCGCCGCGCGGCCGACGAAGTCGCGATCGTCCGGCTCAAACGCCACGGTCCAGGCAAGGCCTGCCTCCAGGGGCGAGGTGTCCTCGTCCATGTCCTGGCCGTAGAGCGCCATGCCCGCCTCCAGGCGCAGCGTGTCGCGCGCGCCGAGGCCGCAGGGCGCCACGTCCGTGGCCTGCAGGCGATGCCACAGGTCCTCCACCTCGTCGGCGGGCAGCATGATCTCGTAGCCGTCCTCGCCGGTGTAGCCGGTGCGGGCGATGAACATGTCCTGACCCACCTCGACGGCGGTGAACCGAGCCAGCATCTTGACTTCCGCAGCGCGCTCGCCGAGCACGGTGTGCACCTTGGCGCGGGCATTGGGACCCTGCACGGCGATCATGGCGAGGTCGTCGCGCTCCTCGATCGCCACGCCGAAGGAGTCGCCGTGGCGGCGGAACCAGGCCAGGTCGCGGGCGCGCGTGCCGGCGTTCACCACGATGCGGTACCAGGTGTCGCCCATGTAATAGACGATGAGGTCATCGATCACCCCGCCACTCTCATTGAGCATGCAGGTGTAGAGCGCCTTGCCCCGCTCGCGCAGCCGCGCCACGTCATTGGCCAGCAGATAGCGCAGGAAATCGCGCACCCGCGCGCCCTGCAGGTCCACGATGCCCATGTGCGAGACGTCGAACATGCCCGCGTCCCGACGCACCGCATGGTGTTCCTCGATCTGGGAACCGTAATGGATGGGCATCTCCCAGCCGGCGAAATCCACCATCCTGGCGCCGAGCGCCACATGCACGTCGTAGAGCGGTGTGCGATTAGGCACGTGCTTCTCCTGTTGATTGAAGAAGAATAACCACGGGGGACACGGGGAACACGGGGTTCGATGCATGTACATCCCGCCGGACGTTCACGCACCCGTAGTCAGCGGATGAGGCAACGCAACCAAACATTTCTTCCCCCCCGTGTCCCCCGTGTCCCCCGTGGTTAATTCTTTTCTTCCGCGTGGTAGGAACTGCGCACCATGGGGCCGGCCTTGATCCAGGCGAAGCCCAGGGCGCGGGCCTCGGCTTCGTAGCGGGCGAAGGCGTCGGGGTGGACGTATTCGCGGACCGGCAGATGATAGCGCGACGGGCGCAGGTATTGGCCAAGGGCCAGGCGGGTCACGCCGGCGCTGCGCAGGTCACGCAGCACGGCAATCACTTCCTCGAACGTCTCGCCCAGGCCGAGCATGAGGGCCGACTTGGCCTCCACGCCGGGCCGGGCCGCCGCCAGTTCCAGCAGGCGCAGTGAGCGCGCGTATTTCGCGCCCTTGCGCACGCTGCGGTACAGCGACGGCACGGTCTCCACATTGTGGCCGAACACCAGCGGTGCGCCGTCCACGGCGGCCACGATGCGTTCCACCGCCGCCTCCTGCACGCCGCGGAAATCGGGGGTGAGGATCTCCAGGCCCAGCCGCGGTTGGCGCGCGCGCAGTTCCCGCAGGGTCTCGGCGAAGACAGCCGCGCCGCCGTCCGGCAGGTCATCGCGGTTCACCGAGGTGAGCACCACGTAATCCAGGCCCAGGGCCGCCACGGCGTCGGCCACGCGGCGCGGCTCGTCGGCGTCGGGGGCCCCGGGGCGGCCGGTCTTCACCGCGCAGAAACCGCAGGCGCGGGTGCAGGTGTCGCCCAGCAGCATGAAGGTCGCCGTGCCCTTGCTCCAGCACTCGCCGCGATTGGGGCAACGTGCCTCCTCGCACACCGTATGCAAGCGCCCACTGCGCACCGCGGCCGCGGTGTCGGCGTAGGCGCCGCCGGCCAGGGATTGGCGCACCCACGGCGGCATGCGGCCCGCGTTGGGCTCGGCCGAGTGGTCGAAGACGGGAATGGGAAAGGGGCTGCGGGCCATGCACGTTCCTGCAAGAAATGATGAGGCAACGAAAGTCTGGCCCTTCGTCGCCCCGCTGTCCGTGTCCCGGGATGGGCGCCGCTTATGCTAACCGAGGCGGGGGAGTGGTCACCAGAATAGAGGCGGTGCACCGCCCCGTAGAGGTCCACACCGCGGGCGAATCCCTTTCAAACCGCCGGCGGGGACACCGCGTTCGCCGACAGTGTCGGCTCCTACAGAAAACCAGGCGCGGCGGCATCGCCATCATGAGGCGAGCAGCATTACCTGCGCCGCCCCCGCGCGCGGGAACATCACCAGATGATCGGCCTCCAGCCGCAGGCGTACCTGCTCACCCACGGCATGGGCGTTGTGGCTGTGGGTGAGGCACAGCACCCGGGCGCCGCTGGGCAGGCGCAGGGTGTAGAGGTATTCCGCACCACGGAAGGCGCGGTCGATCACCTCGGCCCGCAAGCCGTACTCGGCCAAGGTCACATCGTCCGGGCGGATGAGCACTTCCATCTCACAGCCGGGACGGCACCCCACCGGCAGGTCACCGCCGATCAGGCCCAGTTCGGTTTCCACTCGCCGACCCTCGCGCACGGTGCCCGGCAACAGCACGCCCTGACCGATGAAATCGGCCACGAAGCGGTCGGCGGGCCGGTGGTAGAGGTCGTAGGCGGCGTCCCATTGCACGATGCGCCCGGCGTGCATGACGCCGATCTGGTCGGCCCAGGCGAAGGCCTCCAGTTGGTCGTGGGTGACCATGAGTGCGGTGGTGCCCTCCTGCTGGAGGATGGCGCGCACCTCGCGGGCCAGGCCCTCGCGCAGCTCCACGTCCAGGCCGGAGAACGGCTCGTCGAGCAACAGCAGGCGCGGCCGCGGCGCCAGCGCGCGCCCCAGGGCGACCCGCTGCTGCTGGCCGCCGGAGAGCTGGTGCGGGTACATGGCGCCGGCCCCCGGCAGGCCGATGAGTTCCAGCAGGCGTTCGACACGCGCCTTGCGCTCGGCACGGGCCCAACCGCGCAGGCCGAAGCCCATGTTGTCGGCCACGGAGAGGTGCGGAAACAGGGCGAAATCCTGGAACACCATGCCCACTCCGCGCCGCTCCGGCGCCAGGGTGTAGCCCGGCTCGCTGACGGTCTCGCCGCCCAGGCGGATGCGTCCCCCACGCACCGGCTCGAAGCCCGCCACGGCACGCAGCAAAGTGGTCTTGCCGCAGCCGCTCGGGCCGAGCAAACAGCCCAGGCTGCCCGGTTCGAGACAGAAACCGGTCTCCTGCACAACAAGCTTTGCCCCGTAACCCACGGTGACGGTGTCCACTTCAAGTCGCATGTCTCTCTCCCGTGCGGGCGATGGCCCGCGACAACAGCACCACCGGCACGATGCCCGCCAGCACGATGGCGAGCGCCGCGCCCGAGGCGTCGGCCAGGCGCTCGTCCGAGGCCAGTTCGTAGGTGCGCACCGCGAGGGTGTTGAAGTTGAAAGGGCGCAGGATGAGCGTGGCCGGCAGTTCCTTCAGCACGTCCACGAACACCAGCAGCACCGCTGTGAGCAGGGTGCCGCCCATGAGCGGCGCGTGGATCTCGCGCAGCACCTGCCACGGGCGGCGGCCGAGGGAGCGGGCGGCATCGTCCATGGACGGGCGGATGCGGCCGAGGCCGGCCTCCACGGTCTGTAACGAGACCGCCAGGAAGCGCACGGCGTAGGCGAACAGCAGGGCGAACAGCGTGCCCGACAGCAACAGGCCGGTGGACAGCCCCAGCTGGGCGCGCGCCCAGCCGTCCACGGTGTTATCCAGCCAGGCGAAGGGCAGCATGACGCCGATGGCGATCACCGTGCCGGGCACCGCGTAGCCGAGGCCCGCCACGCTCACCGCCGCGTGCATGAGTGGCGACGGCCGCAGGCGCCGGCCATAGGCCATCACCAGGGCGAGTAGCAGCACCATGAGCGCCGCCGCCACCGCGAGCAGCAGGCTGTTGCGCGTGAGTTCGAGGAAACGTGCGTCCAGCAGGGCCGTGCCTGTTTGCCAGGCCCAGGCCGCCAGCTGCGCGGCGGGGATCAGAAAACCCAGGGCCAGCGGGGCGAGACAGGCGCCTGCGGCAAGCCAGCCGCGGGCGCCCTGCAAGCGGAAAGGCGCGGCGCGGCGGCGCGCGCCGCCCTGATGGTAACGTGCCTGCCGCCGCGACCAGCGCTCCAGCAGGATCAGCAAGAACACGAAGCCGAGCAGCACGGCCGCCAGCTGCGCGGCGGCGGCGGCGTCTCCAAAGCCGAACCAGGTGCGGAAGATGCCCGTGGTGAAGGTGTCCACGCCGAAGTACTGCACCGTGCCGTAGTCGGCCAGGGTCTCCATGAGCGCCAAGGACAGGCCCGTGATCACCGCGGGACGGGCCAGCGGCAGGGCCACTGCAAAGAAGCCGCGCCAAGCCCCCGCGCCCAGGGTGCGGGCGGCCTCCAGCGCGCCGGCGGACTGCTCCAGGAAGGCAGCGCGCGCCAGCAGGTAGACGTAGGGGTAGAGCACGAAGGACAGCATGGCCACGGCCCCCGGCAGGGAGCGTACCTCGGGGAACCAGTAGTCGCCCCAGGACCAGCCGAAGGTCTCGCGCAACAGCACCTGCACCGGCCCGGCCACGTCCAGCAGGCCGGTGTAGGTGTAGGCGATGATGTAGGCCGGCATGGCCATGGGCAGCAGCAGCGCCCACTGGAACAGCCGCCGGCCCGGGAACTCGCACATGGCCACCAGCCAGGCCGTGGTCACGCCCATGGAGAGCGTGCCCGCGGCCACGCCGGCCATGAGCAGCAGGGAGTTGGTGACGTAATCGGCAAGCACGGTCTCGGCGAGGTGAGTCCACACCTCGCCGGCCGGCTCGGCCAGGTTCGCCACCACCACCAGCACCGGCAGCGCCAGCACCAGGGCCAGCGCGCCCACACCGAGGCCCCAGGGGCTGGGGCGCAGGACGAGACGCATGAAGGTGGCGGCGGTCACGGGTGCGCGGTCACTTCCAGCCGGCACGGTCCATGAGCCGCACGGCGGCGCCGTTCAACTCACCCAGTTTCCCCATGGACAGCGTATCGGCCTTGAAACGTCCAAAGCCTTCGAGCGTGGCGTTCCACGGCACGCCCGGCTTCACCGGGTATTCGAAATTGCCCTCCGCATACCAGCGCTGGGCCTCATCACTGACCAGGAACTCCATCAGGCGCACGGCCTCGGCCTTGTGTTTGGCCGCCGCGGTGAGACCCACGCCGCTCACGTTCACGTGCACGCCGCGGCCGTCCTGATCGGGCCAGATCACGCCCATTTTCTCCGCCGCGGCGTGGTCCGTCTCGTCGGAGCCGGTCAGCATGCCGCCCACGTAATAGGTGTTGGCGATGGCGATGTCGCACTGACCGGCGGCAGCGGCCTTGATCTGGTCACGGTCGCCGCCCGCGGGCTTGCGGGCGAAATTCTTCACCAGCCCCTCCGCCCAGGCGGCGGTGGCCTTTTCGCCGTCATGGGCGATCATCGCGGCCGCCATGGACTGGTTGTAGATATTGTCGGAGGAGCGTACGCAGATGCGTTTTTTCCAGCGCGGGTCGGCAAGGTCGGCGTAGCTGGTCAGGATCTTCGGGTCCACCTTGTCCTTCACGTACCAGATGGGCCGGGCGCGCAGGGACAGGCCGAACCAGTGGTTCTGCGGGTCGCGGTACGAAGCCGGAATGGCCGCATCGAGGGTCGCCGACGCCACCGGCTGCAGCACCCCCGCCGCCTTGGCGCGGTGCAAGCGCCCGGCGTCCACGGTAATGAGCAGGTCCGCCGGGCTGTTCGCCCCCTCGCTCACCAGGCGCTGGATCAGGGCGTCATCCTTGCCCGTGACCAGGTTGACCCGGACGCCGGTCTGCGCCGTGAAGCGCTCCAGCAGCGGGCGGATCAGATCTTCCTTGCGGGAGGAGTAAACGTTCACCTCGCCCGCAGGCTCGGCCGCTGCAGTTACCGCGGTGGCCAACATCAGAGACAAAGATAAAGACAGGACGAAAAGGCTGCGCATGGCTCGGTACCTTCTGGAGGCTTCGATTGCTAACGCGAACCATTCTCGTTTGTGAGGATAGATAATTCAACCGCTGACAATGTGTGGGAATCGGAGGCCCGGGCGGAACCCATCGCACCGGGAGGAGATCCCCGATACGCCGTAGGAGCCGACAGCGTCGGCGAATGCGGTTTCGGGTGACCCGCCGGGCGGTTGGGGAAGGCAATCGCCCACGGGGTGGGCTCCTACGGTCGGCCGTTATCAGGCCCGCTCGGCGGCGGGCATGGGCGCAGTAGCCGATCGCGGCGACGACGAGGCCTCGACGAAGCGACGCAGCACCGGCCCCACGGTGAGGCCTTGCACCAGCACCGAGAAAACCACCACCACGTAGGTGATGGCGAGGATGGCCTCGCGCTCGGGCGAGGCCGGGAGCGACAGGGCCAGCGCCACGGACACGCCACCACGCAGGCCGCCCCAGGTGAGCACGGGCACGGCGCCCGGGGTGAAGGCGCGGTTGCGGGCCATGAGGCCGAGGGGCAGGCCCACACTCAGCAGGCGCGCGAACAGTACGATGGGGATCACCAGCGCCGCGGCCAGCAGATATTCGCCGCGGAAGGACAGCACCAGCAGTTCCAGGCCGATGAGCACGAACAGCACGGCGTTGAGGATCTCGTCGACCAGCTCCCAGAAGGTGTCCAGGTGTTCGCGGGTGGTCTCGGACATGGCATAGCGGCCGTGATTGCCGATGATGAGGCCCGCCACCACCACCGTAATCGGGCCCGACACGTGCAGCGCGGTGGCGAGCGCATATCCACCCATGACCAGGGCGAGGGTGAGCAGCACCTCCACCGGGTAGCTGTCCACCTGGCGGAGCATCCAGTACACCAACCCGCCAATGGCCGCGCCGAACACAATGCCGCCCACGGCCTCCTCGACAAACAGCAGGGCAATGTCAGCGGCGCCCATGTCGCCGGTGGTAGCGACGCCCACCAGCACCACGAACAACACCACGCCCACACCATCGTTGAACAACGACTCCCCGGCGATCTTGGTCTCCAGGGTCTTGGGCGCGTTGGCGGACTTGAGGATGCCGAGCACGGCGATGGGGTCCGTGGGCGAGATGAGCGCGCCGAAGATCAGGCAATAGATGAGCGGCAGTTCCATGCCCACCAGACCGAGCGCCCACCAGGTAAGCCCACCCACCACGAAGGTGGATACCACCACGCCCAGGCTGGCCAGCGTACCGATCACCCATTTCTGTTTTGCCAGGTCCGCGAGATTCACGTGCAGGGCGCCGGCGAACAACAGGAAGCTGAGCATGCCGTGCATGAGCGCCGTGCTGAAATCGATCTGGGCAAGCAGACTCTCGGCCTGTTGCTCCAGGTCTGCCAGCCCCAGGGCCCCTGCGGCCACCACCGCAAGCGACAGCAGCAGCGCGATGAGCATGAGGCCGATGGTGCTCGGCAGGCGGACGAAGCGGTAATTGATCCAGCTGAACAGCGCCGCGAGAGTGACCAGCAAGGCGGCCAGGTTGAGCATGTGCATGTGGTAAATCCCTTGGAAAAGCTACAAGACTGAACAGCGGGGGATGCTCGGGGCTCGGCGCGTAAGCGCTTGGTTTAGATCCCCTCATCCTGTCCTTCTCCCGGAGGGAGAAGGGACGATTTTATCGGGCGGCAAGGCAATGATTAAACAGAGTTCTTCTCTCGGCGCTCCCCGGGCTACACCATCGGACGCGTCAGGCGCGGAAGATCCCCACCCAGACCCATGGCGCGGCGCACCATGAAGTTCTTCACCGGCGTCGCGGCATCGGTCAGGCGCAGGCCCAGGTTGCGCACCAGGGCAAGGGGCACGATGTCGTTGCTGAACAGGCGCTTGAAACCGTCCATGGCGGCCATCACGCTGAGATTGTCACCCTTGCGCCAGCGCTCGTAACGGCGCAGCAGGCGCAGGCTGCCGATGTCTTCACCGGCGCTCTCCTCAATCACCTGCGCCAGCGCGGCGGCGTCGGACACGCCCAGGTTCAGGCCCTGGCCGGCCAGGGGATGGATGGCGTGGGCCGCGTTGCCCATGAGGGCGATGCGCGCCTGCGCGTAGGCATCCGCATGCTGGAGTATGAGCGGCCAGGCGCCGCGCGGGCCGGCGGATTCCATCCGGCCGAGGGTGTCACCGAAGGCAGTCTGCAAGGCGTCGAGGAACGCGCGTTCCTCCATGGCGAGCAGCGCCTCGGCGTGCTCGGGCGAGGTGGACCAGACGATGGCGCTGAGCCCGTCGGGCATGGCCAAAAAGGCCAGCGGGCCGGTGGGCATGAAGCGCTGATAACAGGCCTCGCCGTGGTGCAGCGAGGTCTTCACGATGGCCACCACCGCGCTCTGGTCATAGCGCCAGCCGTGGGTGCCGATGCCGGCCTGATCGCGCACCCAGGAACGCGCGCCGTCCGCGCCGATGACCAGCCGGGTGGTGAGCCGGCGCCCGTCTTCAAGACCGATGGCGGCGTGATCGGACGCCACGTCGAGTGCGCGCACCTGCGCCGGACAGAACAGTTCGATGTTGTCGAACTCGCCCATCCGTTCCAGCAGACCGGCGAGAATCACGGAGTTTTCGAGGATGAAGCCGAGATCGGGCTCGCCGATATCGGCGGCATCGAAATGGATGGCGCCGCTGCCGGTGGCGTCCCACACGTGCATTTCGCGATAGGGCTGCACGCGGCGCTTCACCATGTTGTCCCAGGCGCCCACGTTGTGGAACACGTTCTGGGTGGCGCGGGTGATGGCGCTGACGCGGTTATCATAACCCTCGCGTGGCCAGCTCAGATCGGCCGCGGCCGACTCGATGACGCCGATGCGATACCGGCTCCCGCCCAGCGCGCAGGCGAAGGTCGCCCCCACCATGCCGCCGCCCACCACCAGAATGTCGTAATCCGTCTGCATCGCAGTAATTCCTGGAAAAAGCCTTAACCACGGGGACACGGGGAATACCGGGAGGACGGTCGAATTCAAGTCGGGTTGATATGCGCGCGTGACACATATCCCGGCTTTGTACAGCAACAACTTCCCCGTGTCCCCCGTGTTATTGCTTGTACTTCAAATACCAAGCCCGCGTGCCAAGCGCGGCTGTTTGCCGAGCAGGCCCATGGCCTGGGCGGCGAACAGGTGCTTGGCGGCGGGGAAAAGCTCCATGCCCAGCAGTCCCAGGTCGCGCGCGAGGGCGAGCGGCGGGAAACGGCTGGAGAAGGTGCGGGCGAGGCCGTCGGTGAAGGCCAGGGTTCGCAGGTAGTCGGGCCGGCGCCATTTGGCGTAGCGCTCCAGCACCGCGCCGGCGCCCACATCCTCGCCCCGCTGCACGGCGTCGGCCAGCACCTCGGCGAGGGCCGCCACGTCGCGCAGGCCCAGATTGAAGCCCTGCCCGCCCACCGGATGAATGGCATGGGCGGCGTTGCCGATGAACACGGTGCGCGCGCGCACGTGATCGCGCAGGAAGTTCAGCACCAGCGGGTAGGCCTGGCGCGGGCTGGTGGAGAGAAAACGGCCGGCACGATGGCCGAAACGTTCCTGCAGGCGTGCGAGGAATTGCTCGTCCGAGAGAGCAAGCATCTCCTCCACCTGCGCGTCACGCACCGAGTACACCACCGACCAGCGATGCTCACCCGCGGCAGATTCGTCGCTGCCGCGCGCGCCGTTACACGGCAACAGGGCCAGCGGACCGCTGTCGGTGAAGCGCTCGTAGGCCCAACCGCCATGGGGGCGATCAGTGGTGACGTAGGCGATGACGGCGGTCTGGCCGTAACCGAGGCGCAGGGCCTTTTCGCCGAGCAGGGCGCGCACTGCCGAGCGGCCACCGTCGGCGGCGACGATGAGCCTCGCAGTGAGTGAACGCGCCGCGCCATCGTGATCGATGCGCGCGCTGACGACTTCGTTGCCGATCTCCAGTGCGGTGAGATGGGCCGGTCGCAGCACAGTGGCGTTTTCCGCCTCGGCGAGGGCCTTTTCCAGCACCCGCCCGAGCACGTTGGCCTCGGCCACGTAGCCCAGCGCCTCGACGCCCTCTTCGCGCGCCGACAGCCGAGTGCTGCCGAAACGGCCGCGGTCGGAGACGTGGATATTCGTGATGGCCGTGGCCCCTTCGGTCACGAGTGCCTGCCACAGACCCAGGCCTTCGAAGATGCGCTTCGACCCCTGCGCCAGAGCGATGCCGCGGGCGTCGAAGCTCGGGTGCGCATCGCCCGGTGCACTCGCCTCCACCACGGCGACGCGCAGGGGCAGACCACGCAGCGCCTGGACCAGGCTCGTGCCCACCATACCGCCGCCAATGATGAGAAGGTCGTAGTCGGGTTGCATGCCTATACCTCGCTGCACTGTTCAATCTTCAAAAACACAGCCCAACACAGAGGCGCAGAGGACACAGAGAACGGAAAAGGGCCGATCGGCATGCATTGTCATTCCTCTGCCGTCTCTGCGCCTCTGTGTTGTTTCTTTCCCAATCAGGCCATCAATGCTTCGATGTCATCCGCCGATTTCGGTACGTCGCGCGTGAGCACCTCGTGCCCCTTGGCGGTGACCAGCACGTCGTCCTCCACGCGGATGCCGATACCCTGCCACTTCTTCGCCACGCCTTTGCTGCCCAGCGGGATGTAGAGGCCGGGTTCGATGGTCAGCACCATGCCTGGTTCCAGCACCCGCCACTCGCCGCCCACCTTGTAGTCGCCCACGTCGTGCACGTCCATGCCGAGCCAGTGGCCGGTGCGGTGCATATAAAAACGTTTGTAGGCTTCGTCCTTGATCAGCTTGGGCACGCGTCCCTTGAGCAGGCCGAGTTTGACCAGGCCCGCCGTAAGCACGCGTACGGCCGCTTCGTGGGGCTGATTCCAGTGATTGCCCGGTTTCACCTCATCGATGGCCGCCAGGTTGGCCTCGTGCACGATGCCGTACACGGCGCGCTGGGCGGCGCTGAAGCGGCCGTTCACCGGGAAGGTGCGGGTGATGTCGGCGGCGTAGCATTCCAGTTCGCAGCCCGCATCGATGAGCAGCAGGTCGCCGTCGTTCAGCACGTCGCTGTTTTCCGTGTAGTGCAGGATACAGCCGTTATCGCCCCCCGCCACGATGGACGGATAGGACGGCGATCGCGCGCCCTCGCTCATGAACTGGTGCAGGATCTCTGCCTCGATCTGGTACTCGGTCATACCGGGTCGGCAAGCCTGCATGGCCCGCTTGTGGGCCCGCGCGGTGATCTGCGCGGCCTTGCGCATGACTGCGACTTCTGCACGGCTCTTGTAGAGCCGCATGTCGTGCAGGTAGTGATCGAGCGCGACGAACTCGCCCGGGGTGTGGATGCCGGCGCGGGACTGCTGGCGCAGCCGGTTGAGCCATTCCACCACCTTGCGATCGAACTCGGCGCTGAGGCCCATGGTGTAGAACACGCGGGCGCGGTTTTCGAGCAGGCCCGGGAGGATCTCGTCGATGTCCGCAATGGGAAAAGCGTCGTCGGCGCCATGGTGCTCGCGCGCGCCATCGAGCCCGGCGCGGCGGCCGTGCCAGGTCTCCATGAGCGGGTCGCGCTCGCGGCAGAACAGGATGAACTCGCCCTGCGGTCGCCCGGGCACCAGCACCGCCACGGCCTCGGGTTCCGGGAATCCCGTGAGATAGTGAAAATCGCTGTCCGGACGATAGGGGTGATCTACGTCGCGGTTACGCTTGCGTTCCGGCGCGGTGGGCAGAATGGCGATGGCATCGGCACCCATGAGGTGCATCAGACGTTTGCGTCGGGCCGCGAATTCCTTCGGGTTCATTGTCCAGGTGTCCGGCTGAATGAGGTGTTGCGAACCGCGAAGCACAAATCCTCTCGCCTGGACGCCAAGGAAAGGCCGGGAGAGAAACCAGGTTTCCGCCTTTGGCCTTGAGCCTTGGCGTTCTTTGCGTCTTGGCGAGCGTTTCGTTCCAGGTGGCTCACGATTCGAAACACCGTTTAATGCAGGGTGCTGTCGCCGCGCGGCGGCGCCTGGGTGGGATTCAGCTCTTCGTTCAGCAGCAACACGCCGGTGCGCACGTATTCCACCAGTTCCGTGTACGCAGTCTCGTCCTCCTCGCTTTCCGAGGTGCTGTAGCTCGCCGCCCGACTGAGGTTCACCATGTCGCGCATCACCTCGCCCGCGTCGCCGGGCAGGTCGTCGGTGTTCTTCATGCCGCCTTCACTGAGGCCCATGAGAAAGCCCTGGCACCATTCGCCCAGGGCCTCGACACGATCATTCAAAGGTTCGTCGTCGGGCAGCAACAGCGGCTCGAAGCCAAGCCCCGGATCGTTCAACTGCGCCACGGTCTCGCCGAACAGGTCCAGCAATACCTGGCGGGCCTCCCGCGCGGTGAGGTCGGCCGGGTCCGCCGCCGGCGCCACGTGGGCGAGCCAGCCGGCGACATCCGTTTTGCCGCTGGCACTCAACAGCCCCACCAGGGTGCCGTGACACTCGGCGGGCGACAACGCCGAGTCCAGTTGGTCGAGCGCCGTGGCGACGCGTTGGGCCCTATCGGAATCGTTCATGGAGTTACCTGGGACGGTGAGGGTAAATGCTTGAAACGTGTTAATGCTAGCATTGGCCGGGGCATGCCGTCAGTGCCGTTGACCGCCGCCGGGGGCCGGCTCTATAGTGGCATCCCGCGCCAAAACGCCTGTTTTTTCTAGGCCCGAGCCTTTGCGATGGATGAATTGGATCTCAGACTTCTCGAACATCGTGTGGACGAACTTATCCGCACCGTCGAGCGTCTCAAGGACGAGAACCGCCTGCTGCGTGCTAACAACGTCGAGCTTGCGGCGGAGAAGGCCCGCCTGCTGGAGCGCACCGAACTGGCACGCTCGCGGGTCGAGGCGATGATTTCACGGCTCAAGGGTATGGAGCGGGAAGCATGAGCAGCGACATCAGGCAGGTCACCGTGCAGATCATGGGGAAAGAATACATGGTCGGCTGTCGCGCGCATGAGCTGAATGATCTGCAGGCCTCGGCCAAGCTACTCGATCGCAAAATGCGCGAGATCCGCGACACGGGAAAGATCATCGGCACCGAGCGCATCGCCGTGATGGCGGCGCTCAACATGGCCCACGAGCTGCTCGCGGGCGGCGTGGCGGCCACCGACCCGGCCGCCCAGGGTGCGGTGCATGCACGCCTCAAGGCCATGCAGGAAAAAATCGATGCCGTGCTCGCCCAGGACGAGCACGGAATGAAGGTATAATCACGAACAAGGGCATCCTCTGCGGTGTTCGTTAGGCGTGGGTGTACTCTTGAGCCTTAAAACGGCACCCCGGGAGCTTGAGCGTCAGTACTGTGTGCATGTCCGCCGCGTAGCGGAAAGCCTGATGGCCTGACACCGGTTCCCACTTGAACCTCAGGTTCAAGAGCAAAAACGCCGACGGCACAAGCGGAGGATGCCCTCTCCCCTTCCCGACAAGACTACGAACGGTGGAAACGCGCGAGCAGATCCGACGCGCCATGCGCAAACGTCGGCGTGCCCTCGGCCTGCATGAGCGGCGCGTCCGAGCCAAGTCGCTCGCCGCGCACCTGGCCTGTCACCCGTGGTTCCTGCGCAGCCGCCATCTCGCCCTGTATCTCCCCAATGACGGCGAGGTGGACCTCAACCCGCTGCTGCGGCGCGCCCTGGCCATGGGCAAGCGCTGCTACCTTCCGGTGCTCTCCCCGGCTTTCCACAACCGTCTGTGGTTCGCCCCGTACACGCCCGATGCACCGCTTGCGCTGAATACCTTCCGTATCCCTGAACCCGTTGCCGGCTGGCGCGACATGCGACCGGTGTGGACACTCGATCTGGTGCTGACTCCGCTGGTGGCGTTCGATGCTGCGGGCAACCGTCTCGGCATGGGCGGCGGCTTCTACGATCGCACCCTCGCCTACCTGGTGCGGCGCGCCGCCTGGCGAAAGCCCCGGCTGCTCGGGGCGGCGTATGAGTTCCAGGAACATGCCTCGCTACCCCACGAACCCTGGGACGTGCCGCTCGATGGGGTGATCACGGACCAGGGACTGCGGGTATTCCAACACCCGTAGTCCGGATGAAGCGCAGCAGAACCCGGGGAATGTTTGGGTTAAGGGCCCCGCAGATGAACACTCGCCCGGGAATCCACAGCCCCGGAGGCGTGCTTCAGGTGCCTTCCAGCTTTTTCATGGCAGGCGCGGCATCCCTGCCAGCGGTCATGTATCTCCTATCCTCATAAAGCAAAAAGACCCCGCGCTCGGCGGTGGTTTGCCGAGCCGGAGTCTTTGACGAATCGCGGCTGATTACTTCTGAGCGCTGAACGTGGTCTGCGGCCCCGTGTCACTCATCGCACCCTGCACGATGCCGGTAGCGAGCACACCGAGACCAATCAGCATGGCCAGCAGCATCAGGGCATCTGGCTTACGTTTTCTCATACATGACCTCCCTGCCGCGTGAATTGCTCTTTTAGTTCTTTATTCGGCGCGGCCCGAAGGCCACATATACTGTACGGGCATCAAAAAAAACAATGCCTGAACGCAAAAAAAACCCACCAAGGCTAGAATGCTCGCCGTCTTGTGAACCGCTTCACACGGGAAGACCATGCATTACTGGCTGATGAAGTCCGAACCGGATGTGTTCGGCATCGACGACCTAGCCGCTCGCCCAGATCAGACGGAGCATTGGGACGGGGTGCGCAACTACCAGGCGCGCAACTTCATGCGTGAAATGAAGACGGGCGATCGCGTTTTCTTCTACCACTCCAACGCCCAGCCGCCGGGCATCGTTGGCATCGCGGAGGTGGCGCGCGAGGCCTACCCGGACTTCACTGCCTGGGATCCGGAATCAAAATACTTCGATCCTAAGAGCACAGCCGACAACCCGCGTTGGTTCATGGTGGATGTGCGCTTCGTCCGCAAATTCGAGCACATCGTGACCCTGGATGAACTGCGCGCCAATCCGAAACTTACCGATATGCCTCTGGTGCGGCGCGGGAATCGGCTGTCGGTGATGCCGGTGACCGCCGGACAGTGGGAGTGCATCCTGAAGATGGTGTGAAAGGCCGGGGCGGGGACCGCCGGGTGGTTGGAAAACATTCGCCCACGGGGTGGCCTCCTACAGGTGGTGGTCGAAGCCTTGTAGGAGCCGACACTGTCGGCGAATGCGGTTTCGGGAACCGCCAGGTGGTTGGAAAAGACATTCACCCACGGGTGGGCTCCTACAGGTGGTGGTCGAAACCTCGTAGGAGCCGACACTGTCGGCGAACGCGGTTTCGGGAACCGCCTGGTGGTTGGAAAAGACATTCGCCCACGGGGTGGGCTCCTACAGGTGGTGGTCGAAGCCTTGTAGGAGCCGACACTGTCGGCGAACGCGGTTTCGGGTTAACCGCCGGCGGTTGGGGAAGGCATTCGCCCACGGGGTGGGCTCCTACAGGTGGTGGTCGAAACCTTGTAGGAGCCGACACTGTCGGCGAACGCGGTTTCGTGGTTAACCGCCGGGCGGTTGGGGAAGGCATTCGCCCACAGGGTGGGCTCGTGGTTTCCGTCTTCTTCACCGCAGGAAGAGTGCGTAGGCGGGATTGCCAGTCTCGTCGGCGCACTCGTAACCGAGTTGGCGCAAAAAGTCCTGGAACTCCCCCTCGTCCTCCGGCGGGACCTGGATACCCGCCAGCACACGGCCATAGTCGGCGCCGTGGTTACGGTAGTGGAACAGACTGATGTTCCACTGCCTGCCCATGCGGTTCAGGAAGCGCAGCAACGCGCCCGGGCGCTCGGGGAATTCGAAGCGCACCAGGCGCTCGTTGGCCACACCGGCCCGCCCGCCGACCATGTAGCGCACATGCAGCTTGGCCATCTCGTTGTCGCTCATGTCGACCACCGGATAGCCGTTGCCCGTGAGCAGGTTGATGAGTTCGTTCTTTTCCGTGTCGCCGGCCGGCACCTGCACGCCCACGAACACGTGGGCATCGTCGTGGTCCGCGTAACGGTAATTGAATTCGGTGATGGCCCGTTGGCCGAGGATCTCACAGAAGCGGCGGAAACTGCCCGGACGTTCCGGGATGGTGACCGCCAGCAGGGCCTCGCGGTGCTCACCGATCTCGGCCCGCTCCGCCACGTGGCGCAGGCGATCGAAATTGGTGTTGGCGCCGCTGTCGACGGCCACCAGGGTCTGGTCGCGCGCGCCGCTGCGCTCCACGTATTTTTTTAGGCCGGCGATGGCCAACGCGCCGGCAGGTTCGGCGATGGAACGGGTGTCCTCGAAGATGTCCTTGATGGCGGCACAGATCTCGTCGGTATTGACCAGGATCACCTCGTCCACGCACTGCCGTGCGATGCGGAACGGCTCTTCGCCCACCTGCCGCACCGCCACGCCGTCGGCAAAGATTCCCACCTGATCGAGTACGATGCGCTCGCCGGACTGCAAGGCGTGGTACAGGCATGCGGCGTCGTCCGGCTCCACGCCGATAACCTTCACCTCCGGCCGCAGGTATTTCACGTAGGCGGCGATGCCGGCGATCAAGCCGCCGCCGCCCACGGGCACGAAGATCGCGTCCAGCGGCCCCTTGTGCTGGTGCAGGATTTCACGGGCGATGGTGCCCTGACCGGCGATCACCTCCGGGTCGTCGTAGGGATGAATGAAGGTCATCCCGTTTTCCGCCACCCGCGTCATGGCATGGGCATAGGCTTCGTCGTAGGCGTTGCCCGCCAATTCGGCCTGCGCGCCCAGCCGCCGCACCGACTGCACCTTGATGTCAGGCGTGGTCTTGGGCATGACGATCAGCGCCTCGATGCCCAACTCGCGCGCCGCCAGCGCCACGCCCTGGGCATGGTTGCCCGCCGAGGCGGCAATGACCCCACGCCGGCGCAGTTCCTCGGGCAGATTGGCGATCTTGTTGTACGCCCCGCGCAGCTTGAAGGAAAACACCGGCTGCAGATCTTCGCGCTTTATGAGCACCCGGTTGGCCAGGCGGCGGGAAAGGGAAGGGGCTTCGTGGAGGGGCGTTTCCCGGGCAACGTCGTAGACGCGGGCTCGCAGAATGTCTTTGATATACCGGTCGGTCATGGCTGCATACCATACCACTGTGCAGGGCTAGGCGGGATGCGTCTAGGGCATAAACACGGCGTGCCTTATACTTCTGCGCATCCACATGCCAAAAGAAACGGAGAAAAAAATGACCCAGGACGAGATGAAAAAGGCCGTCGCCCGTGCTGCGCTGGAATACGTGAAGCCCGACACCATCGTCGGCATCGGCACCGGCTCCACGGCCAACTACTTCATCGACTTCCTCGCGGAAATCAAACACCAGATCACCGGCACCGTGGCGAGTTCCGAGGCCAGCGCCCAGCGCCTGCGCAAGCACGGCATCGAGGTGTTCGACCTGAACAGCGTCTCGAGCATCGAGGTGTACGTGGACGGCGCCGACGAGACCAACCGCCACCATCATCTGGTGAAGGGCGGCGGCGGCGCACTAACGCGCGAGAAGATCGTGGCCGCGGTGTCCAAGCAGTTCGTCTGCATCGTCGATGAGACCAAGGTGGTGGACGTGCTGGGCAAGTTCCCGCTGCCGGTGGAAGTCATCCCCATGGCGCGCAGCCACGTGGCCCGCGAACTGGTGAAGCTGGGCGGCGACCCGGTCTATCGTGAAGGCTTCGTCACCGACAACGGCAACGTGATCCTGGACGTGCACAATCTCGCCATCATGGAGCCGGTGAAGCTGGAACAGACCATCAACAACATCAGCGGCGTGGTCACCAATGGCCTGTTCGCCATGCGTCCTGCCGATGTGGTCTTGATCGGCACCCCGAACGGAGTAAACACCCTCTGACCATGGGCCGGTTTCTGATCATCCTCGGCCTGGTGATCGTCGTCATCGGCCTGGCCTGGCCCCTGCTGCAAAAGCTGGGGCTGGGCCGGCTGCCCGGCGATATCGCCATCCAGCGTGACGGATTCCGGTTCTATTTCCCCATCACCACCTCCATCGTGGTAAGCCTGCTGCTGTCCCTCATTTTCTGGTTATTCAGGCGCTGAACATGGCCAACGAACGTCGCGACAGTTTTCGCATCGATGACAAGGTTCACCTGGAATATCGGGTGCTGTCCGAGGACGAATACCAGCGCCTGCTGGCACAACCCGTCGACGAACGGGAGGAGTCCTCGCTGTTGGGTCAGTTGCGCGACCTGACGGCGCAGGCGGGCAATCTGCTGATCACCATCCGCAAGGCCGACCCCGATGTGGCGCACTATCTCGCCTTGTTGGATCGCAAGATCGAGCTGGTCGCCTCGCAACTGGAAGGCACCCGTGCCGGCCGACCGCTCACACCGGACACACGCGTGAACATGAGCGCCGGCGGCATGGGCCTGTGGCGTGACCAAGCGTTGACGCTGGGTACGAAGCTGGAGCTGCACCTGATGGTCTTTCCGTCGCACCTGCGCATCCATGCGCTGGGCGAAGTGGTGCACGCGGAGGAAGATCCCCAGGCACCGGCACACAGCCGCTTTCGCATTGGCGTACTGTTCACGCGCCTACCCGAGTCGGACAAGGACGCGTTGGTACGTCACCTCATCGAGCGCCAGTCTGCGCAGCTGCGGCGCCAGCGAGGCCGGTGACGCCATGACCGATCGGCCCCGCAAGGGGCGCGGTGCGACCTGCAATCCGGCGAACCGCTACGCCGCGACGCGGTACGAAGCGGTGGACGACGGCTGGGGCGGTCTCGACGCGCCGTTGCCGCCGCTGCCCACCACCGTCGGCATCGACACGGCGCGCTCCATCATCACCTACAACGACTCGCCGGACATCCCCATCGATCGCTCCATCAATCCTTACCGTGGCTGCGAGCACGGTTGCATCTACTGCTATGCACGGCCAAGCCACGCAAGGTTCGATCTCTCCCCCGGGCTGGATTTCGAAACGCGGCTGTTCTGCAAGCCCGACGCGGCGCTGTTGCTGCGCAAGGAACTGGCCGTGCGCAGCTACCGTCCGGCGCCCATCGGCATCGGCGTCAACACGGATGCCTATCAACCAATCGAACGCACCCACCGCATCACCCGTTCCCTGCTGGAGGTGCTGGCCGATGCACGTCATCCGGTTTCGCTGATCACCAAGTCAACACTCATCGAACGCGACCTGGATCTGCTCGCCCCCATGGGCGCCCAGGGCCTCGTGGACGTGGCCATCTCGCTCACCACCCTCGACGCCGAACTGGCGCGCCGGCTGGAGCCGCGCGCCAGCCGGCCGGAACGCCGGCTCGATACCATCGCACGCCTGTCCGCGGCGGGGCTTCCCGTATCCATCCTGGTGGCGCCGGTGATCCCGGTGCTCACGGATGCCGAACTGGAAGGGCTGTTGGAAAAAGGGCGCGCAGCCGGCGCCGTGGATGCCGGCTATCAGATGCTGCGACTGCCGCTGGAACTGAAGGCACTTTTCGAGGGTTGGCTGGAAGCACACTACCCCGACAGCGCCGCCCACGTGCTCGCCCGCCTGCGTGAGTTCCACGGCGGCCGCGAATACGCCAGCGGCTTCGGCAGACGCATGCGCGGCTGCGGCATCTACGCAGAACTCATGGGCAACCGTTTCAAGATCGCCTACGAACGGCTTGGCTTCCCCGGCGCACCGCCGCTGGAGACCGGGCTGTTTACGCCGCCGGCGCTGGACGGCCAGATCGGGCTGTTCTGATCCCGCCCGCGGCGGCCGTGCCGTAGATCACGTTGACGCGCAGCGTCTACGTGACAGCCCCAGTTGGGTGGAGTGTCACGTAGCTTCGCAACGTGCTACGACGACTGTTCTGATCCCGCCCGCGGCGGCCGTGCCGTAGGTCACGTTGACGCGCAGCGTCTACGTGACAGCCCCGGTTGGGTGGAGTGTCACGTAGCTTCGCAACGTGCTACGACGACTGTTCTGATCCCGCCCGCGGCGGCCGTGCCGTAGGTCACGTTGACGCGCAGCGTCTACGTGACAGCCCCGGTTGGGTGGAGTGTCACGTAGCTTCGCAACGTGCTACGACGACTGTTCTGATCCCGCCCGCGGCGGCCGTGCCGTAAGTCACGTTGACGCGCAGCGTCTACGTGACAGCCCCGGTTGGGTGGAGTGTCACGTAGCTTCGCAACGTGACGTACGACGACTGTTCTGATCCCGCCCGCGGCGGCCGTGCCGTAAGTCACGTTGACGCGCAGCGTCTACGTGACAGCCCCGGTTGGGTGGAGTGTCACGTAGCTTCGCAACGTGACCTACAACGACTGTTCTGATCCCGCGCGCGGTGACCGTGCCGTAGGTCACGTTGACGCGCAGCGTCTACGTGACAGCCGGTTGGGTGGAGTGTCACGTAGCTTCGCAACGTGACCTACGACGACATCCCCCAATCGCGCTAACCGCGATAGGTCGGGTCCACCCAGCAGCGCGGCAGCGATTCACCGGAGGGGAAGATGAGTTCGGCCTTGGTGAAGTTGGCGGGATCCTGCAGTTCCTCGCCGGCATGAAAGCGGCCGGCGAGCTTGGCACGGTAGGGATCGATCAGGGAGGTAATGTCGAGGACCTCGACCAGATCACCGCTGGGCTGGTGCTTGAGATACATGGTTGCTCCTGTCCTTAGTTGACGCGAGGTGACCACACGGCGGTGAGCGGTGCGGCCGTTGGGCCCTTTTAGCTTACACATGCAACGGGAGTGGACGGCTGGATCCAACAGCCATTCGCCCACGGGGTGGGCTCCTACGCGGGTGGCGATATTTTCGCTGGTGCCGCGGGCGTGGCTACAACAGCACCCGCTCCACGCCGCCTTGCTTCGCCTTTTCCACGAACTGCCGCTGCCAGTCGTTGCCAAGCAGACGATTGGCCAGTTCGATAACGATGTAATCGGCCTCGAGCCCCGTGTCGTCCGTGTAACGCGACAGCCCCTGCTGGCAGGCGGGGCAGGCGGTGAGGATCTTCACGTTGCCGTTCTTTGCCTTGTCCTCGCCGGTGAGCGCACGGATGCCCTTGTGCAATTCTTCCTGTTTACGGAAGCGCACCTGGGTGGCGATATCGGGGCGAGACACGGCGAATGTCCCCGCCTCACCACAGCAGCGGTCGGACAATTCCACTTTGGCGCCCACCAGCGTCGAGGCGACCTTGAGCGGTGCGTACTGCTTCATGGGTGCGTGGCACGGGTCGTGGTAGAGGTATTGCACGCCCTGGGCACCGTCCAGCTTCACGCCCTTTTCCATGAGGTATTCGTGGATGTCGAGCAGCCGGCAGCCCGGAAAGATTTGCTCGAAGCGGTACTTGAGCAGCTGGTCCATGCAGGTGCCGCAGGAGACGATTACGGTCTTGATGTCCAGGTAGTTCAGCGTGTTGGCCACGCGGTGGAACAGCACCTGGTTGCTGGCGGAAATGCGCTTGCCGGTGATCTCGTCGCCGTTCGCTGTCTGCGGATAACCGCAGCACAGGTAGCCCGGCGGCAGCACGGTCTGCACGCCCTGCTCGTAGAGCATGGCCAGTGTGGCGAGGCCCACCTGGCTGAACAGGCGCTCGGAGCCGCAGCCCGGGAAGTAGAACACCGCCTCGGAATCCTCACTGACCTTGGCCGGGTCGCGCAGGATGGGCACCACCTTGTCGTCCTCCAGGCCCAGCAGTGCGCGGCTGGTCTGCGCTGGCATGTTGCCGGGCATGGGCTTGGCGACGAAGTTAATCACCTGTGCGGTGAGCGGCATCTTGCCCGTGGTGCTGGCCGGGACGCGCTTGCGCCGCGCCAGGCCGAGCAGGCTTGCGGCTCGGTAGCCGAGGCGCTGGGCGCCGTAGCTCCACTCGATGAGCAGCTTGCGCATGGCCTTCACGGTGCGCGGGTCGGTGATGTTCAGGAACGCCATGGACAGGCGCGTGAACACGCTGGTGCGCTTCTGTCCGCGCGCGCGCAACACGTTGCGCATGGCGATGGAGACGTTGCCGAAGTCGATGTTCACCGGGCACGGCACCACGCAGCGGTGGCACACCGTGCAATGATCGGCCACGTCGTTCATCTCGTCGAAGTGACGCACGGAAATGCCGCGGCGGGTCTGTTCCTCGTACAGGAAGGCCTCGAGGATGAGGCCGGTGGCGAGGATCTTGTTGCGCGGCGAATAGAGCAGGTTGGCGCGCGGCACGTGGGTGGTGCACACGGGCTTGCACTTGCCGCAGCGCAGGCAGTCCTTCACCGCGGTGTTGAGCGCATCCAGTTCGCTGGCCTCCAGGATGATGGCCTCCTGCTGGAGCAGACGCAGCGACGGCGTGTAGGCATTCTGCAGACCGGAGCCCGGCAGCAACTTGCCCTTGTTGAAGCGCCCTTCCGGGTCCACCGTGCGCTTGTAGTCGGCGAAGGCCGTCACGTGGGCTGCATCGAGGAACTGCATCTTGGTGATGCCGATGCCGTGTTCGCCGGAGATGACGCCGCCCAGGGATTCG
The DNA here is from genome assembly GCA_041685115.1 of Gammaproteobacteria bacterium. Lineage (GTDB taxonomy): Bacteria > Pseudomonadota > Gammaproteobacteria > Thiohalomonadales > Thiohalomonadaceae > JALOAT01. Next base: position 136,340 of record JAWLGK010000007.1, read on the forward strand.
GCCAGGGCCATCACGCGCTCCACCACGCGCTCGGCCTCGTGCAGCATCTCGTAGTCGCTGGAGTGCACCGGGATGTTGGTGTGCACGTTGCCGTCGCCGGCATGCATGTGCGTGGCCACGAACAGGCGGCCGGCGCGCAGCCGGCCGTGAATGGCGTCGAGGCGCTCGCGCACGCCCTGCAGGTCGCGGCCGGTGAAGATCTCCTTCAGCGGCCGCTCCACTTCGCGGCGGTAGGAGATGCGCAGGTCGCGGCGCTGCAACAGGGAGAACACCGTGTCGCCCGGCTGCAGCTGCTCCACCGCGCGTTCGCCAAGGAGCTCGCGCACCTGTTCGGCGGGCGTGTCCAGGTGTTCGAGGACGGCCAGCCAGCGCGCCCGTGTCTGCTCCAGCAGCTCGCGCGCGGCGACGCGCTTGGCCTCCCAGATGGCGCGGCTTTCCTCGCCCGCCTCGAAGCTCTCCACGCGCAGTTCGGCCAGCTCGGCGCCGAGATAATCGAGTACCGCTTCGATCATCTTCAGCTTGTTGCGGGTGGACTGCTCGATGTTGATGCGCTCGATGCCCTCGCTGTATTCACCGAGGCGCGCCAGCGGAATGACCACGTCTTCGTTGATCTTGAAGGCGTTGGTGTGGGCGGCGATGGCCGCGGTGCGCGAACGATCCGCCCAGAAACGCTTGCGCGCCTCGGGGCTGGCGGCGATGAAGCCCTCTGCACCGCGTGCATTGGCCATGCGCACCACGGTGGAAGCCGCCTCCGCGACCTTGGCCTCGTCCTCGCCGCCGATGTCCACCAGCAACAGCATCTTGGGCAGATCGGGGCGTGGCGCCTTGGTGGAATACTTCACCGCGGCGATGTAACGCTCATCCAGGTGTTCGAGGCCGAGCAGGCCCACGCCCGGATTGGCGTCCAGGTAGTCCTTGGTCTCCACGATGGCCGGCACCGCGCGGCGCAGGTCGGCGCCGAAGAACTCCAGGCATACCGTGCGGATGTGCGGCGGCATGCGGTGCAGCACGAAACGCGCCGAGGTGATGATGCCGTCGCAGCCTTCCTTCTGTACACCGGGCAGACCGCCGAGAAATTTATTGGTGACGTCCTTGCCCAGGCCGCTCTTGCGCAGCTCAGGCCCGGGGATACGCAGCAGCTCCGGCTCGCCCACGGGCGTCGTGCCGTCGGCCCCGTAGCGGGTGATGCGGAACTCGCCGAAGGGCAGGTCGTGGATCTTGCCGAGGTTGTGGTTCAGGCGTTCCACCTCGAGCCACTGCGCCTCCGGCGTCACCATGCGCCAGGACACCAGGTTGTCCAGGGTGGTGCCCCACATCACGGCCTTCTTGCCGCCGGCGTTCATGGCGATGTTGCCGCCGATGCAGGAGGCGTCCTGCGAGGTGGGGTCCACGGCAAACACCAGGCCGTTGGCGTTGGCCATGTCCGACACGCGCCGTGTGACCACGCCGGCGCCGGTGCGCACGGTGGCGACCCGAAGGTCACCCGCGCCCGGGAGCACCATGGGCTCGACCGGGCCGAGGAATTCCAGCTTTTCCGTGTTGATCACGGCGCTGTCCTGCACCAGCGGCACCGCGCCGCCGGTGTAACCGGTGCCGCCGCCGCGCGGGACGATGGTCAGGCCCAGTTCCACGCACACCCGCACCAGCCCGGCGATCTCCTCTTCCGTGTCGGGGGTCAGCACCACCAGCGGGTATTCCACGCGCCAGTCGGAGGCATCGGTGACGTGCGAAACGCGCGAGAGCCCGTCGAAGCGGATGTTGTCACGGCGGGTCACGCGGGCGAAGCGCTTCAGCGCCTGCTTGCGGCGGTCCTTCATGCGCGGCAGCCAGGCCTCGAATTCGCGCACCGCCTCGCGGGCCGCGCCGGCCAGGTCCAGCGCCGCCTGATTGCCGTCGGCGCGCGCCACGATCTGGTCCAGGCGATGGTGCAGGGCGTGCATCAGCGAGGCCCAGCGCCTGGCGTTTTCGATGAGGTCGTCCTGGATGAACGGATTGCGGACGATGACCCACATGTCGCCCAGCACCTCGAACAACATGCGCGCAGAACGCCCGGTCACGCGCTCGCCGCGCAGGCGGTTCAGCAGCGCCCAGTTGTCCTCGCCGAGAAAGCGGATGACGATTTCCCGGTCAGAAAAAGACGTGTAGTTGTAGGGAATTTCGCGGATACGCGCGGCGCTGGGAGCGGTCATCAGGCGAGTCGCACCAGGGAGGTCAAACGGGGAGGCATTCTATCATGCCCGGCTGCCGAATCCTGACACGCGCACGGGAGCACGCCTGGAACACCGCCCTTCCCGGAGCGGCCTCAGGCCGCGAATGGAGGGAAGCCACACGGCCCGAGGTGCTCGCACGCACACGTATACGGCTGCGGAGCTGGCTCGGCAAGCGTCAACGGCGGGCGCAGGCCGCCCTATGGTCAGGCCGTGAGGCACCTTGTGAGGGAGGTCGAATCCAGCAGCGACGGAATTTGCTGGCTAGATTAGTTGCGTTGCAGTGATGCCCAGCGCCTTTGCGAGCTTTTCCAGTGTCGCTTTGCGCGGCCGCTTGGCGGCTTCGATTTGGGCAAGTGCCGCCTGGGTTATCCCTATCCGTCTGGCGACCTCTTGCTGGGAAAGTCCCAAATGCTCGCGCCAAGCACGTGCAAGAGAAAATCCCTCGCGCAGCACATACCGCATAACCTCATGCGGCACGCTGTCGTCAGCTGCGACATTGGGTACCAATTTCAGATATTCATCATAGGGGATAACCACGAACGCAGGACGGCCGTTTTGCAGGATGGTCTGCACGTTAATAGGTCTGGTCGTCACGTTCCTTTACCTCTTGGACATCAATGATGCGGATCTCTTGATTCACGTCGAACAGCACCCGGTAGCGTCCAACCCTCAGTCGATAGCCATTCTCATGATTGGTCAGAGTCTTGACGTTCCGGCACTCAGGGAAGTTCTTCAGCGTATCCACTGCATCAGCAACGGCGATTTGCGCGCGTCGATCCTTGATCTTCATCGCCTGCTTACGGGCCTTCGGTTGCCAGAAAATACGGTGCATGCAGCCATCCTTAGCTTAGCTGCCGGCAGGCAATAAGTCTTTATAAGTCTTCGCGCAAGCTTTCTTCCGGGTGACATACATCGCCAAGCTGACGTGTGCGACTGGGGCAGTTGAAGCCCGGGTGACGCGAAGCGAAGTCCTGGGAATACGGCGGTTGAAGAACCCCGGATTCCGCTTCGCTCCATCCGGGCTACGGCGGGAGGGGGCTTCTCGCGCTCTTACGCGGCGTGCGCTAACCCGATCGACGAAACCGGGATCAATAAGCCTTTGAGTATGCTTGACACCCCCCGGCGCACTTCTAGATTAACGATCAAGAGGCGAGAGAACTTCTGCATGTTCCCCGCGGGACAAGAGGAGGTATTGCCATGAGAAGGTTCGCTTGGTTGCTGTCCGGGGCGTTGGCGTTTGGGGTGGGCAGCGTGTTCGCCGTGGACATCGACGCCGACTTCGACGAGCTGGACACCAATATGGATGGCTATGTGAGCGTGGACGAGACCAAGGACGAGACGGCGCTCTCCCAGTACTGGTACAAGTTCGACGAGAACAAGGATGGTGCGCTGGATACGGCCGAGTTCAGCGCGTTCGAGGAAGCGGACATCGACGACGTGGAGCCGTGGCCGCTGCGGCATCATTGGTATGGCAGCGTCGGCACCTTCAATCTGGGTGCGAGCGAGTATTAGCGTCCGACCGGGCAAGCCGCGCCGGCGGCTCGTATGGTGCCACTAAAAAAACGGGCGCCCGAGGCGCCCGTTTCTTTTGGAGCTACTGTCAGGTTCGATTAGAACTTGACAACCAGACCGGCGGTCAGGATGTCCGTGTCGGTCGTGGTAGCAGCGTCGACTTCAACATTGCCATAGGCAACATAGGCGCTGCTGGACTTGCTGAAGCTATGAGAGACGCCGATAGCCATAAGGGTCGTTTCCTTGTTGGCCTTGTCGAACTCGCCCACGCCGTACTCAGCGATGACAGTGTTGTTGCCGCCGACGGGGATGGCAGCGTTCAACAGCCATGCGTCGTAGTCGTCATCAGTACGGCCAACGTCAGACGCTGTTTCGTACACAAACCCAACCTTCGCTACGCCTGCATCGTAGCCAACGCCAGCGCGCACGCCACTATGCCCTTTGTTCACGTCGATACCGGCGCTGCCATCGTCCTCATCCAACGTCGCCAGGCCGGTGGCTACATCATCCTCGAATGATTCGTACGCAACCGCGACGAACAGCGGGCCGGCATTGTACTGAACAGCCACCGACATTGCGTCCACTGCATCCGCATCATCACCCGAAGTCTGGGCAGGTGTCGCGGTGAGTTCGGGGATTTCGGCCGTAACGACCGCAGCCTGGATTGAAAGGCCGTTGAAATCCGGCGACAAGTACGCGATCACATCTTCGCCGCGGTTTTCAAGCCCAGCCGGGGAGCCGATTACCTTGTTGTAGTCAGCAGCAGTATCCGAGAAGACGTCCAGCTTGCCGGTGGACATCTTGTACGGCGTGTCGTGACGGCCGAGGGCGATGGTGCCGAATCCACCAGCCAAGCCCACGATCTGGTTACGGGCGGTGATGTTTTGCTGAGAATCGAAGTCAGGACCGGGGCCGAGGTCGTCAGCCATATCGACCTGCCACTCCATCTGAGCAACGGCCGTCAGGCCACCACCGAGGTCTTCGGCCGCCTTAACACCGACGCGGGAGGCACGGCTGGTTACGTTCAGCGTGTTGTCGCCAGCATCAGCACTGACATTGTCCACAGAAACATGAGCCAGACCGTACACGGTCACTTCGGCCATCGCGGCAGGAGCGGCAACAACGCCGGCAACGGCCAGAGCAAGCAGAGTCTTCTTCATTTATTCCGTCTCCTCGTTGAGATGTTTTCTTGGTCTCGGATTGTTGCTTCCAAGTAGCCGGGCGTTACTCTAGTGCCAGCCGCGCCACAATGCAACACCCTATTTTCCTGAATACAACAGTGACGGGACGAATGTGGCTTTTATGCCACAAAGAGAGGGCCCGGCAGACCAGATGTACCGAACCTCGGGGCGTAAACCGGGAGGTCGCGCTACACGCTGGGGCAAGAATCGCAGGTCATTTGTCTCGGATCATGCCGAGCCAATCGCGTGACGCGCTCTCGGTCGGCCGTCGGTCACGTTGTGGCACAAAGATATTCGGCATGGAGTCGAAGCGTCAAAATATCCGTCGCCTCCGAACCGTAGCCCGCATGGAGCGGAGCGAAATGCGGGATCTTTCGCCACCGCATTCCCCGGATTCCGCTGCGCTTCATCCGGGCTACGATGCTGAATTTCCCCGTGTTCCCACGTGTCGCCCGTGGTTAATGCTTTTCACTCTTCCTGCCGGCGTAGGTCACGTTGGCGCACAGCGCCTACGTGACAGCACGGCCGGAAGAACGTCACGTAGCTGCGCAACGTGACCTACGGCTTGAAGGCACATTCAGCTTAACGCCCAATCGGCATATCGCGGCCTGAGGCCGCTCCCACAGGAGAGGTTGAAATTCCCCGTGTCCCCCGTGGTTAATGCGGCTCTCTTTGGCCGCGGAGCCACTCCACGCGTCGTCACCAGATTGTTTTGAGGTGTTTATAAGACCTGATTTTTTCATCCGCTGTTACCAGCGGTGCAGCCATGTGTCTGGCCAAAGCAACGATCATGCGGTCCGCTGGATCAAGATGAAACTCTCCCGGGAGCCGAACCGACTGAATGGCGACATCGTTGTCCACCGGTACGAACCGGACACCATCAATCTCCTGGGCCGTGGCGAGCCAGTCATCCACATTCGCGGCGAGGATGAGCCGACCTTTGTGCACGAGCATCGCGATTTCCCACGCGGAGATGGAAGAGATCAGGATGAGGCCTTCTTCGTTCTGGTTTTCTCTTTCGATGGCGGATTTCGCTGCGGCCGACAGTCCCGTGCCGTTGACCCACCACACAAGGACGTGGGTGTCCAAGACGATCACGCCAGAGATTCCCAGTCATTCTCGCCGATGGGCTCCATGGGTGACTTGTACTCGATGACGCTCCCTCGCAGACGTTCAAGAGGGGAGCGCTGATCTGCGCGGAATCGGCGCACCTCGATGGTCGGACGCCCATTATCGGTGATCACGACGGACTCGCCTGTGGCCTCAACCTGACGCAAATATTCCAATGCTTTTGCCTTGAATTGCGATTTGGAAACCTGTTCCGAGGGCATGCCTATTGTCCTGGTCACGCGCACTGGTCACGAGTGTAGGCCCGGGTAATGCTGAGAGCAATGGAGCGGCGTTGTTCGCCGACGGTGTCGGCTCCTACCACGGCCCGCCTCGTAGGAGCCCACACTGTGGGCGAAGGGCCTTGGCCGCGGTGATACGCCGAGTCGGTCTGTTCGCCGACGGTGCCGGATCCTACAACGGCTCCCCTCGTAGGCGAAGGGTTTTGGCCGAGGCGATGCACCGAAACCGTGCGCCGGCGACAGACGAAAAAAAACCCCGACCGTTGGGTCGGGGTTTTTGGGGATAGCGCCTGGCAGTGACCTACTTTCGCATGAGGAGACCTCACACTATCATCGGCGCGGAGT